>JBMOGR010000045.1:0-1502 GCA_049318265.1 Bacteriovoracaceae bacterium | reverse complement strand
CACTTGCTAAGTTACATTTTTAATCTAAAAATGCCACCAACTTGGAGGTATTTTATGAAAAAAAGACATGATGCGGGCTTTAAAGCAAAAGTTGCATTGGCCGCTATTCGCGAGGAAGCAACTATGGCCGAGTTAGTTTCTAAGTTTGAACTTAATCGAGTTCAGATTTCTTCATGGAAGAAAGTGGCCCTGGATGGACTTCCGTCACTATTTGGTTTGAAGGGACAAATAGATTTAAAAGAGAGAGATGCAATGATTGATGATCTCTATAGAGAAATCGGAAAGTTGAAAATCGAAAATGATTTTCTTAAAAAAAAATCTGGATTTAACTCTTAGCCAAAGACGAAGTGCTATTGAATGGGATCATCCAAACTTGAGTATAAGAAAACAAATGGAACTTTTAAATATTTCCTCTGGATCACTTTACTACAGGCCAGTTCCGATGAGCGATTACAACTTAGATTTAATGGATATGATTGATAAGCAATACTTGGAGACACCTTTTTATGGAAGTCGAAGGATGACAGCGTTTTTAAATAATGAGGGCCATGCTTGCAATAGAAAAAGAATTCAAAGATTAATGAACATAATGGGGATTGAGGCCATTTATCCTAAGAAAAGTTTGAGTAAGTCTTCTCTTAAACACAAAATCTACCCGTATCTGTTAAGAGATTTTGAAATCAATCGGCCCAATCAAGTATGGTCTACCGATATAACTTATATTCGTATCAGAGGTGGGTTTGTTTATCTTGTTGCAATCATCGATTGGTTCAGTCGATTTGTTTTGTCATGGAGACTGAGTAACTCACTTGATGCAATATTTTGTATTGATGCACTTGAGGATGCCTTTCAACATGGGGTGCCAGAAATATTTAATATGGATCAGGGTTCTCAGTTCACCTCTGAGAACTATGTGGGCAAGTTGTTAGAGAAATCAATTAAAGTCAGCATGGATGGGAAGGGACGTGCTCTTGATAACATATTTATTGAAAGACTATGGCGATCTTTGAAATATGAAGAAATTTACTTAAAAGAATACAAGGAATTCACAGTGAATAAAGCATTTGATTTAATAAAAACCTACTTCCACTTTTATAATTTTAAAAGACTTCATCAGTCACTTGATTATAAAACTCCGCATGGTATTCATTTTAGAGGATGTCTATGAGGAAGGTTTTAAGGCATGGGCCAACGAAAGCAGATAAAAAAAGCGCGGCATTCACCGCACTTTCTGCTAACGTTGGAGTGGAAAGCGCTCGAGTTGCTCCTCAGCAGAGCTCTATCCTCTCGCCACTAATGATAAGTTTAACAGGTTCTCAATAAAAATAAACAAAGGTGTTTTTTGATCAAATATGTAACAACTTTTTAGTAAAAAACGTTCTTGAAATGGGGTCCACTATATCCATCTAGGCCAATCGCTTCGAATAGCGGGCCCTTTGAATTACAGCTCTGACCAGGGGCCACAACAACCGTTGGACTCGGCTGATTAGAAGAAGAGGCAT
>JBMOGR010000044.1:0-1800 GCA_049318265.1 Bacteriovoracaceae bacterium | reverse complement strand
ACCTCAAAGAAGGTGGCTTAGGTGAATTCGAGGATGATACCGAGTACGCTCCTTCAGGTTGCGTATCATTTTTAACTATTCACCAATCAAAGGGGCTTGAGTTCCCAGTGGTAATCGTAGGGTCGCTTGAGGCTGTTCCTCGTAAGCAATACACTGACCTAGATATAAAAGTGGATCAGAACTATCTTGCTAAAGAAATGTTCGAACCAATTGAAAACACCAAGTTCTACGACTTTTGGCGATTGTTTTATACGGCTTTTTCGAGAGCACAAAACCTACTTGTTCTTTCATGTTCAGAAAAATCAGGACAAGGCAAAACACCATCTAAATATTTCGATGAGCACTATAAACCGCTTATTAGTTGGCGTGATGCTGCATTTGATATGACCAAGCTCTCGCTTGAGCCAATTAAAGATGTGAATATTAAAAACGAGTATTCTTTTACCTCTCACATTAATCTCTATGAAACGTGCGCTCAGCAATACCGCTTTTTCAAAGAACTAGAATTTGCCCCCATTAGAACTTCTCCTATGATCTTCGGAACGGTCGTTCACCAAACTATCGAGGATATTCATAAGGCGATTCTCGCCGGAAATGAAGAAATCGTGACAGAGTCTAAAATCGAAGAATGGTTCCAAAAAAATTACAAACTCATATCTCAGACGGAGCGAGTTCTCCTTGCACCTTATGTTGAGAAAGAGGCCCTGAATCATGTGTTAAGATATTTTCATCGTGAAAATATGAACTGGATGAGGGTTCAAGAGGCAGAGATTGAAGTTTCTCTAGTTAAACCAGAGTACATTTTGAAAGGAAGTATTGACCTCGTACGAGGTAAAGATGGCACAGTCGAAATCGTGGACTTCAAAAGCGAGAAAAAGCCCGATATTGAGAATGATAACGAACGCCTAGAAAGACATAGAAGACAACTTGAAATTTATGCTCATATTTACGAGCAGCGAACAGGCCAAAAAGTCTCAAAGCTCCATCTCTACTTCACTGGCGAGAAAGATGGCTTGCCGTATGTGAGCTTTGACAAGAGTGACATTTCAATTAACAAAACTATAAGTAGCTTTGATAATGTTGTAAGTCGAATTGAGAAGAATGATTTTATGATCAACATACGCCCAGAAAAAACTTGTACCGACTGCGACATGAATAATTACTGCAATAAAAATTGGAAACGTAAGGAATAAATATGAGTGAAACTAATTCAAAATCATCCGAAAACTTTAAATTTGAGCCAATCAAAGGATATCCAAGATTGAACTGGAAAGGTAAAAGGCCCTTCACCATGTCTCAATACTTTCCTGCGCAGTTAAAAGAAAGTTATTACGATGAAAACAACCCCGAATGGTTTAATAAATTATTCTGGGGGGATAACCTTCAAGTCATGAGTCATCTATTAAAAGATTTTCGCTCTAAGATCGACTTGATTTATATTGATCCTCCTTTTGATTCAAAAGCTGACTACAAAAAGAAAATTAAGGTTGGTTCAAAAACATTGGCTAACGACATGAGTATTTTTGAAGAAAAACAATACTCAGACATTTGGTCAAATGACGAATATTTACAATTCATGTACGAGAGACTTATTCTTGCTCGGGAACTCCTTGCCGACACGGGATCACTATTTATCCACTGCGACTACCGTAAAAACTATCAACTCCGATGTATTCTTGATGAAGTATTTGGTGAGGAAAACTTTTGCAACGAAATAATATGGAAGAGAACCTCTGCACACAGTGACTCGAGTGGATTTGGCCAAGTCCATGACACAATCTACTTCTATAGAAAAACCTC
>JBMOGR010000043.1:0-2407 GCA_049318265.1 Bacteriovoracaceae bacterium | reverse complement strand
ACTCGTGAGAACCGAATTTTCGGGTAGAAATTTAATCACCCGAGCAGTCTCAATCCCTCTGAGCGTGTAAAATCAATTTTTTCAGTGATGAATTTCGCAAGAGCAGGGTCGATGTCTTTGCTCGAGAGAAAATCAGAAACCTTATTCCTCATGGCTTTCATAACAACGGCCTCTGAAGGTAGTACATTTGGTCGAATAGTTCGAAGCCATGAACCAAAAGACAACCATACTTCTGTATTTATTGTCATGGAAATGATTTGCAGGATTCCCTGTACGATAAGTCCAGTTTGGACGTAGATATGATATGCTCTGAGTTTTCGTTTTACTTGTTGTCTATATTCTTCAGTTTTTTTATGAACATATTGATTGCCAGAGCATCTTTTTATTTTATCCATTTCACGCATCCAAAAATGATAAGTGAATGTGCCAATAGAGTGGAGAGCTTGCTTGAAGGTCACTTCAATTTTATAACGAAGACTGTAGGTCTTTATGATCTCAAGTGGAGCAATCAAATCTGTAGACAGAAATATTGCATTGCCTTTTGTTGGATGTATGACAAATACAAATCGGACAAGAATGCCTATAGGTCTCCAAAGTAGATCGAGGTGATGATAACGAAATTGAACTCTATCTTCACCATAGATGGAACCCTCTCCGAGAATAAAATTTTCAGTATTTTTGAAAATATTAAGCAGTTTAATTTTGCGTCCATATATTTTGGGTCTTCCACGCCCTTTTCGAGGGGCCGCGGATGGTGGATAATAAGCAACAGCAGACTTTGAGACTCGAGTTACAATATGAATGCCTGCATTTAATAGAGGTAGAATAAGTGTTTGTTTTGAATAGTAGGCATCACCTAAAAAATAAGCGGGCACAGAAAGTGCCAATGATTGAACTAAGAGAGCCATTTTACCCAATAGGGTTCTTGTGTCGCGATTGGACTCAACAACACCTTCGTGAATCTCAGCAGCTAAAGGTGTTGCAAAAAAATAATCAAATGCAGATGTAAGAATGGCTACAGATTGAAACGAATGCCCCATAATGTATTCTGCTTTAGAATTGCTTTCCGAATCTTGGTGGAGACTTTTAACCCCAGGCATTTTCTTTCCTTCTTTAGGAATTTTAATTCCATCTCCAACAATAATCACACGTCCATTTACTTTATATGCAAGACCAGTCTTTACAACAATTTTTGTCCAGACAGATTTCAGCATTTGAAAATCAACGCCAGTACTGTGAAAGAAATCAAGTATCCGATCATAATAAAAACTATCGAAGCCCATGGCGCGAATTATACTGGTTACTCCTGCGAAGTCCTCACGAACTGTGAAGCTCATTGCAATAACCACAAACCAGAGAAAAGTTTGCTGCCTTGAAAAGCAAGGTCTCAGTTCTTTTATTAAACGCCACCAATCATGCCAAATCTTCATTTTTATCTCGAATCTACTTGCGATTATATGTACTTCATGTAGAGTCCATACATGAGCAAAAAAATACAAAAAGCACAACAACGAATTGAAGAAATAAAAAAGGAACTTTGCGGGTTGGGTCAAATTCGACCGGGGAAACTCGCTAAACAAAGCCGAAAGGATCGAAATGGAAATATTTATGGTGAGTACTGGAAGCTTGGCTATACTTATAAAATGAAAGTGAAATCAGAATACATACCAGAAGAACTTGTTGAGAAAATTAAATCACAAAACGATGCCTTTAAAAAGTTTAAAGAATTAACAGACGAGTGGATCAGTCTAGCGCTGATGATTGGCCAGTTTGAAACGGAAGAAGCGAAAAAAAATATCAAAAAAGAGCGATAAAACTCGGTACTCTCAAGTTTTTTAGGAATTATGGTTTTATTAACTATGCTTAGTCATGGTTTAGTCTATGGAAACAACATCTCAATTGCTCCGAAGAGAATAAGGGTTGTTTATCACGATAGATCAAAGCCTGGTAAAGTGTTTTTAATTCCAAATCTGGCATCAACGATAGAGCTTCCATGTAATATTGATGACGTTCTTCTTGGAAACCCAATTGGGATTAGTTTTTATATTTCCAAAAAATCCTCAAAGCGGCTGGAGCTTAATACCTCTCAAGAATCTAAAAATACGAATATGATTATTTATTGTAAAAATCAGTTCTTTGTCTTTGACCTCGTTATTCAGAATAAAGTGCATAATGATGTGATTATTTTCGGCGGAAGTTTTGGCGGACCAGAGTTAGAAATGGACCCATCAAATTATCAGGATTTGTCAGGTAAAGTTATTCAGAAAAAAGAAAGTAATGATCTTCACGAAAAAGCTTTTTGGATTTCTGACAAGGAAATGGAAAAGATTCACAGGACACCGATTAAATTATCAGAAAAAGATTCGGATCAGAGAGTGAGTAAATCTCAACAAAAGACATTTTTACT
>JBMOGR010000042.1:0-3074 GCA_049318265.1 Bacteriovoracaceae bacterium | reverse complement strand
TTTATGTTGTTGGATCAAATCTAAGCATAAGCTCCTCTGTCGTCTTTTCAGCTCCCAAGACTTCTCTCGTGACGTTGGAAGGTGCTACGCTCACTTGTTCTGCACTAACTATTTCCAATCTTTTCACCCTAGGTGTGTCCTCATGCATAGTGAATTTCACTGATACTTATTACGGCACAACTGGCAGAGACTACGTTTGGCTTGAAGGAAGTTATGCTTCTCCTGTTGCAAGCTCGCTTAACCCCCTATGTCAGGAAAGTTGTCGGGTAAGTTGAAAATAAATTAATTTTTATTTTCACAATATAAAATTTATTTAGAGGGCGGATTAGGAATTCAAATGTCTTCGTACTCCGAGGGTTTTAAAAAAGCACTCATTCTAAAAAGTTTACAATCACATGGACCATCTTTAGCGGTTTTAGCCAAGGAGAATGGCCTTCCTTTAACGACTGTCTATTGTTGGAAAAGAAAGTATGCTAAAAATAGTATTATGAGAAAATCAAATGAATTTGGCCCCGAAGAAAAGCTCAAAATACTAATTGAAACGGCCTCACTTTCTGAGCAGGAACTCGGTGAGTATATTAGAAAGAAAGGACTTTATTCAACTGATTTGGATTCTTGGAAAAAAGAGATTATCTCCACGTTTAAAAAAGTGGGACGGCCAAAAATTGATCCAGAAATTTCACAACTAAAAAAAGAAAAAAAAGATTTAGAAAAAGATTTAACTCGTAAAAACAAAGCGCTTGCAGAGATGTCTGCAAGAGTTATCCTTCTAAAAAAAACTCAAGCTCTCTTCGGGGAGAGCGAGGAAGACGAGTAAGCGAAGAATTAAAAGCAGAAGCAATCAATAACATAACAGAGGCCATTGCTAGTGGTTGTAGGAAGGCCTTGGCCTGTGATGATGTTGGTATTGATGAAAAGACTTTTATGCGCTGGAAAGAATCTGTCGTTGATAAAAGACATGGGCCCAAAACATCTCCTGCTAACAAGTTAAGTATTGATGAAATAAAAGAAATAATTTTGGTTTCAACATCAAAGGAAAACATGAACCTTCCACCGTCAAAAATAATTCCAAAACTTGCAGATGAAGGGAGATACATTGCAAGTGAATCAACCTTTTACAGAGTCTTTAAAGTACTTGATATGTGTTCACACAGGGGAAAAATGAATCCAAGATCAAATGTCAGTCCAAAGGCCCTTGTCGCAACAAAAGTTAATCAAATATATTCTTGGGATATCACTTATTTAAGTTCAACAATCTCTGGCAAGTTTTATTATTTGTATTTGTTTATGGATATTTTTAGTAGAAAAATAGTTGGTCAAAAAGTACATCATACAGAAGATATGAATCATTCTTCTGATCTTATAACAGAGATTTGTGTGAGAGAAAATGTAGTAAAAGATCAACTGATACTTCATTCAGATAACGGTGGCCCAATGAAGGGAGCAACAATGCTTGTGACGCTTCAACGACTTGGAGTGATCCCGTCATTTAGTCGACCGAAAGTTTCCAACGATAACCCTTATTCAGAGGCGTTGTTTAAAACTTTAAAATACAATCCTGAGTATCCTGTAAAACCATTTGCTTCATTGGAGGAAGCTCAGCAATGGGTCGATAGCTTTACTTATTGGTACAATGAAGTTCATCTTCATAGTGGAATTAATTTTGTAACACCTTCTAGCAGGCACAATGGAAATGATTTAATTATTTTAGAAAAGAGGGCCAATGTTTATAAGCTTGCTCGAAATAAAAATCCTAACAGATGGTCAGGTAAAACAAGGGATTGGAGTAGTCCCATAGAAGTTAATTTAAATTATTCAGGCAAAAAAAATGAACGACTTTTAGTTGCTTAATTTTTTTGAATCCACAAAAACAAAAGTTTTTGTGGGCGCAAGCCTTTTGGCTTTCGTCACTCTCATCTGTCAATGGTGGCCGAAGGCCATCGCGAAGCGATCGAAGACCATTGACAGATGAGAGTGACGGAAGCAATGCATTTGAGGATTTGAGTTTTAAAATATTTTACAATAAAATAAGTTTGATGTTATAAAGATTTAGTTTGAATTAAAAAAAGTCTTACCCGTCAACAATCCTGAAAGTCACCGGATCCTGAGTATAGCTTTCGATATGAAGATCTTTTTCAGCAACTTAAAACTTTTAGGCCACGTATTATTCCCATTTATCCAATCAATCAAACTCAAACAGTTCAATCTTCTCACTCTGGTGGCAGCAGAGATCCCTCTGAGATTGCAAGTTTTTACGAATGGACTGGATTTTCAAATCATCAAATAAACACTCTATTTGTAGTAGATGATGTTTTGACTACAGGGGCCCATTTTAGGGCTTACATTAATTTCTTAAGACAAAATGATTTTCATGGAAAAGTTGTTGGCCTTTTTTGGGCACGTGCAATTTAAGTTATTTTACAATTTTATAAACTCATGAAAAATCGTGGCCACAATGTTTGCATTCGTTTGCTTCTTTTTTTATTTTTTCAGCGCACTTTGGACAAGCTTTTTCATCAAGACCTGCAATCAACAAACATAAACCTCCTACCAAGGGAGAAAAAAGAAATGATAAAAGAAACCAAGCAAGACCAGATCTATTCCATCTACTTGCCCATACAGAAACTCCTATTGTACAAACAATCCAAACTAAAAAAATTATCTTAGGAATTTTACTCCTCGTTACTTTTTGTAATAGACAAATTTGTACCTAACCATCACAAGCACACCCAGCTCCCTTTGTGCACTGATAGCTGGATGAAATACATGAGTCTCCACAGGCCTTGCCAGTAGTGCATATTTTGCAACAACCTTGATAAATTGGTTTTAATTCATTAGATATTTCACTTAACAGGGTACATTCTTTTTCTTCTGGATATGAATTAATTCGCTTTTCAATGAAAGCAATACTTTGCTGCTTTTTAAAATCCAGCAAGCTACCATTTGTCGAATGAAGAGTTAGAATATCATTTGTTAAATAATAACTTAAGGCCTCACTCGATTTTGTATTACAAGCTTCAGATAGATAATTGATAGAGACTTGACCGTTATTGGCCCAGTAAGTCCCCTCGTTT
>JBMOGR010000041.1:0-3118 GCA_049318265.1 Bacteriovoracaceae bacterium | reverse complement strand
TTTCAATTTGTGATTAAACCAGAGTAATAGACCTCATAATGCCAAGAGCACTCTTTTGAGTGCTCTTGATTGATGACAGAATAGTTACGGGGATAAAGGGCTTATACAACGAACATAACTGTCCTTTGACCGCAACTCAAAAGCGAGTGGGGAAGCTCCCAAGAGGGAGGCCGTTATATGCGACTCACAAGGGTGAAGCTTGCCGGAAGAGCCATATCCACTATAACAAGTGCTGGTGGCGTAGCTTGAGTAGTCTGCAAAATCCAAATCGGGAAAGGCGTGTAGGGCAAAATAAGCTTTCTCCTCGCTGGTAAAATTTTTCGCGGGTGAGGCTTGATAAAAGGCCACCAACTCTTGGTAGTCTTCAGCTTGAGGAAGTACTCCACCAATTGCCTTACAGGCTTCAGAAGCTTCTGAGTTAGTGATTAACTGACCTTGAGTTCCTTGCAGGTTCACTAAGAGTTCTTGGCTTTGAGGTAAGACTTGAAAATTGGCCTTACAGAGCCCATCAAAGCTGTCTTCTCCTTCTTTTGGGCTTAAGCAATTTTTATAAGGTTGAGGTAGCACTTGGGTCCAAACTTTACCTATGCTCTTGCCTTGAAGATTCACTTGATAGGCATGCTTCACTGAAGAAGACGGCAGGTCCAAAAAATACTGCTTAAAATTGACTTCAACCATTTTCGGCCTAGGGGCAGCCTGAAGGATCAAGGGGATGCTGTAAAAGAAAAGTAGCATCGTCATTTTGCTCATGGGATCTCCTCAAAAGTCTTGTTTCTTGAATCGATACTACAATTTAGAGAGGGGGATTAGAAATAAAAAATTTGACAGAATTTTGGGCGGAGAGAGCAGCTATGTGTGGGGATTTAGTGGAAATTATGCATGCCTCGTGCGCGCAAAGCGCTCGTGAATTGGTTAATATGAAAGAGCAAGAACAGGCTGCTCACTTTAACATTTTCTTAAAAGACTGCGAGACGCCGATTACGATGAATTAAAGAAAGGGCCCTTATCTATAAAAGGTAAGGGCCTTCTTTAAATATTTAGAAATGTAAATTTGAGGTCAATCTGAATAGAAAACATCCGTCAATACTACTCTCAATAATACTCAAAAATAACCCAAAGGTCTTCCCTGCTTCAAAAAGGGGATTGGATATCTTGTTCAGTATTTATACTTAATGGTTTCATTATTCGAAACGGTAACAAGTCCACAATCCGAGGTCGTAATAGCATAACGAATATTGGAATATCCTTTGCTTGATAAATCATCTTCATAATAAGCTTTATTTTTTTCTGAATCTGAAGTCCTGTAAGCCACAACATCGCCGGCATCATCGCAAGTTCGTCCAGAGGTAGAAATGAAGGTGACGAACATCAAATCATCAGAATACTCAACATCAATATGACAGCGACTCGGATTAAGTGAGTAGAGAGTTCGATTGGGGCAATTATACTTTACAGTTTCAGCCGCCATAACATGAAAAGAACAGACGACAAGGGCACACATGATTAACTTTTTCATTTTTTACTCCTTAAGTTTTTTATTTATAGTGAAGGGACAATTTCTAGTTTTATTTCGCCATTGTTGAAAGATGCCATTACATCCGTACTAGTGTCGGCGTCTTCTCCCGTTTTAATGGTTAAGCGTTCTGAGTTACCATCATAAAGGTCAACATCATAAGTCACAGCCACTTTAGCAGGGACTGACGCTGATGAGCTTCCTGAGCGGCTTAATGAAAGTGGTTTTACGGTGCAAGAACTAGTAATGAGGTTCAAAAAAGTAGGTCGATTTGGCAACTGCCATTGATAGTCAAGTTGAGTTGAGAGTTTATTGAGGTTGCATTGATTTATATTACTTTCAACCATTAAACCCACAGTAATTCTTGCCACAGCTCTACTGTTATCACTTTCTTTGAGCATCTTTGAAATGCTGGCATTTTCTACACTGTAAACAGTAACCTTTTTAAATTGACCAACCGATTGACCAGAAAAGGCATTGAAAGAACTTAAGAATAAAAGACTGAACATAAACTTTTTCATAGATACTCCTTTAATTAATTATGGATTTCTTGGTTGAATGGAATAGCCACTCTTCCACATTTTATAATTTTCATCATTTTTGAACAAAATACAGTTCAGCTTCAGGTACTTCCCGCTACTAGGACTAGCATAACCAGAAACATGAGCATATTTTCCGATCTCCCAATTGCTTTGAGCACTGAGGACCGCTTCCATTGGTGAACAATCTCCTGCACATATTTCGTCAGAAGTAGAGTTCTCACGATTTTCAGCAAAACTAAACTGAATAGAACCCGTAAAATTTGGCTGAAAACTTCTAAAAGCATCAATCGTCAATTTGTAATTATCAATATTCATTTCATCACTGATCGAAATATCTCCTGCCTTATTGGTATAATGAGTAAGTTTGTATTCATAACCAATAGAGCGACCATTAAGTTGACCAACACATGTAAGGTAGTCTGGTTTTAAATCTAGAGCAAAAACATTAGAAGCAAAAGTTAAAGCCAAAGTTGTTATTGTAAGTAGTTTCATAATTTCTCCATATATTAATTTAAAAAGGACTATTTAAGATTGCAGACTGCACCACTCATACTATCTCCATTTTGATCATCAAACCTAGCAAGTAAGTATAATGATCCATCATCATAGTGACCGAAAGATATAAACGCTTTTTTAACATATCTGCCAGAGGCAATGGCTGATTGGAAATAAGGGGAATAAAGGACTCCATTTCTAATGCAATAAGGATCTTGTAACTCTAAGTGTTTATTAGAAAGAATTTCCTCGATCTTTTTCGCATCTGTAATAACAAATGCCTTAGGAAGAGGTAATTCCGCTTGCACAGAAACTGAGGCAAAAGTAATCAAGGCCATTAAAAAGAACTTTTTCATAGGTATCTCCTGTTTTTAGCTGATGAATATCGATCATCAGCTTTGTTAATCTTTTTAGAGGGAGAAGAGCTTTCTCAATCTGCAAGTGTTTTGTGACCTTAGAATAATGGGCTTGAAAAAAAGAGGGTGTGACACCGTGTGAAAGCCAAAAATGTAGGTAAAAAATACATAAACTGCCCCACTTGCGTGGGGACAGAATTTTAGTCGGCCAT
>JBMOGR010000040.1:0-3500 GCA_049318265.1 Bacteriovoracaceae bacterium | reverse complement strand
AAATGATTAATTGTTAATTTAGAATGAGTGTCTGATGATTGGGGTACCTTGCACTCTTGAATTAACAGAATTTAAGGTCGACAAAATACTTGAAGCAATCAATGTTCGACGTACCACTCTAGGTCTGCCTCCAATTACAGTCATGACTCCAACAACCTCTTTTAGTGACGGATTAACGGTTGTTCAAGTTTTAGGAAAGCCCGCTATAGCCAAAAATCAGGCTTTGTTTGATTTGAAATCACTGGAAGGAACTTTGCGAGAAATGTCCTCTGCTGAATTATCAGAAACAATTATAGAGATAATCAAGAAACTTGAGAGTTTAAGAGCGAATGCAACATTATTGACGGGTCTGGTAAGAGAACAGTTCTTGAAATCTGCAATTGAACTTGTAACTGATGATCTTTGTCCAGTATGTGACACACCATGGGACAATGCAGAATTAATAGAAATTCTAAGAGAAAAGCTTAAGGAATTTGATCAGGCTTCTATTGCCCGAGCTAACATTGAAATTGACCTGTTACCTTTTGTCGAGAGTTTAAAAACTCTCGGCCAATCACTTTCAACTATTCAGGACTATGGGACAATTCTAAAAATCAATACAATAGCTATTAAAGAAAACCTCGTTGTCGTAAATAATCAACGAGCTAAGCTATTAGCAGTTATACCAATTGATGATGCTATTTCAACGCTAAACGATTATAGTAAGGCACCAAAGGCGGTACTCAATACTATTGTCGAAATCACAGAAGCAATCAACAATTTACCAGATCCAACACATCAAGACGCAGCGAAAATTTATCTCAGTCTTGCCCAGGAACGACTAGAACGTTACAGAGCAGTTTCTTCGAAACTAAAAAAGGCAGAGGATGACGCTGTACTAACATCAACGGTTTTTGACACTTATGCAAAAGTGACAACAGACTTTTTAGAAAAAATCTACAAAGAGGTGGAAAATGATTTTATAGAATTTTATAGATATATAAATTCCGATGATGAGTCGGCGTTTACTGCTGAGTTAATCCCATCAATTGGTAAGTTAGGATTTCATGTGGATTTTTATGGTAGGGGCTATTTTCCACCAGGAGCTTATCATAGTGAAGGTCATCAAGATGGAATGGGCTTGTGTTTATACTTAGCTTTAATGAAACATTTACAAGGTGACTCTTTCACTTTCGCAGTACTAGACGATGTTCTTATGTCTGTCGATACTGGGCATCGCCGAGAGGTATGTAATTTACTTAAGGACAAATTTCCAAACACTCAGTTCATTTTAACCACACATGATGATGTGTGGTTAAAACACATGAAAACAGCTGGGTTAGTACCCGGAGGGGCATCCATGAATTTTCGTAAATGGAATGTGGAACTTGGACCAACAGAATGGAGCACAAAAGATTTGTGGGATGAAATAGAAACAGAAATAGTTGCAAACAATATACAGGGTGCAGCGGGTATACTTAGACACTATTTGGAATTTATAGCTGCTGAAGCTTGCGATCGGCTAAGGGCACGCGTTGAATATCGGGGTGATGGACAATATCTTTTAGGAGATTTTTTATCCTCTGCAACTTCAAAATTTAGCCAACTACTTGGAGACGGTGAAAAAGCAGCACGAGGATGGAGTCAAACTGCTGAAGCTGACTCGATCAAGAAACGGAAGGAAGAATTCGACCAATTAGTAACATCTTCGAATATTGAACAATGGCAAATTAATAGTTCAATCCATTTCAATCCGTGGATTAATCTAGAGGAAGCAGATTTCCGACCAGTAGCATTATCATATAAAAAATTGACCGAATCATTAATGTGCAGTAATCCTGATTGTGGTTCATTACTTTATACAATACCAGCCTTTGGTAGCAAAGAAACACTGCGATGTTCTTGTGGTTCCATAACCATTAATCTAAAGAAGAAATAATATTTTAGTTAAGTTTTTAACTCTTAAACCTAAAATATATCCATTCTAATATAGCGTTAATCGGCTGATATAATTATTTCCGTTCAACTCCATAAATCTCACAAAGCTTTAATAAATTGGGCATACTCGGATAAGATCGACCAAGCTTCCAGTGAGAGACGCGATCCTGAAAATGTAACCCTAGGAAGCCATTAAGATATTCCTAGAACTAGGAGTAGAGTCACTCATTCATGGGATGTTTTGCAATTTGATTTCTCAAATGTTCAGCGGTAGCCGAAAGATAGATAGTTGTCGTCTTGATATCACTGTGCCCCATCATTTTCGAAAGGCTGTAAATATCACACCCTCCCTCAAGCATCTGTGTTGCAAATGTATGTCTCAGCTTATGAGCGCTAAAATACATGCCTAGAGCTTTTCGTGTTTGCTCAATAAGTTTTTTAAGCCCGTTTTCAGTAAATCCAATATTGCCTCGGAGTGAAGAAAAGAATTCAGGATTGCATTTTTTGAGCCTCCTTCTTTCTCCAATATACTTATCTAGGCTCTGCGCTAGGGTATGGCTGATAGGTACTATCCTGTCTTTGCCGCCCTTGCCCTGCCTAATGAAAATCGTCATATTTTCTAAGTCTATGTCGGTAAAATTCAAATTCAAAAGCTCTTGTTTTCGCAATCCGGCGAAAATGAATGTCGAAAATATGGCATGATTCCTAAAGCGGAGGAACTTGTATTCATAAGGAAAGTTAAATACGGTTTCTAGTAATCTTAGGGTATCTGACTTTGAAAGCTTAGACGGCAAGCGTTTCTCCATTTTCGGGATTTCTATATCAAGAATGGGATTTTTCTCCATATAACTTTGTTTAATACACCACCGGAAAAAGACTAGTAATGTCTTATGATAGACAATAAAAGTATTTACCGACCATTTGCGCTCAATTCTTCCGTGATAGAAAACAGTTCTTACATTATCTTCCGTAACTTGTTTGATATCACTGATCCCTGCAAGTCGGCAAAAGCTCTTTATAACAAATCTGTACCTTCGTACAGTATCTTTTGAATATCCCCGGATAGAAGTTGAATAATCGCAGAACTGCTCTAGTAAAATTTGAATATTCATTGTTGTTTAGCAAAGCATCTCTGAAGTAGTTGTTGAAGCCAGTGACCTGTTTACGAAAGGAGGTGGTCCTGATAATCGGCCTCATTTCCAAAATAAGCCTTATTATATAATGTTTGTGCCCCCAGTAGGATTCGAACCTACGACCGTCTCCTTAAGAGGGAGCTGCTCTACCAACTGAGCTATAGGGGCATGTAATACTGCGTCTTATATGAAATACTAAACTGTTTGCGCGTGGAGCCGCTACAACTGAAACTTTAGGGCAAAATTAAAAAGTACTGGTGCTGGGAGGGAGACTTGAACTCCCAAGCCTTGCGGCATTAGTTCCTAAGACTAACGTGTATACCAATTCCACCATCCCAGCGCAAAGAAAATATACAGTATTATTGAAAGTATTTCAAGTTAAGACTTTTTTCTTTTGGTGTCTCTATTGTACCAAGTTAGAACCTATTTTCAAAACAAAGTGAGGTAATG
>JBMOGR010000039.1:0-4574 GCA_049318265.1 Bacteriovoracaceae bacterium | reverse complement strand
TACAGAGGGGAAGAAAATATGAACTGATTTAAAATGACATGTAGGCAGGACTAAATCATCCCCATGCTAGTGGGGCAGTTCTGGAAGCTTTTTGCCTTCTTATATGTTTTTAAAATGAAATTCTTCCTGAATGGATAATATTGACTTAACTCCTATTTTAAGACAGCTAATCGCTGTCCCAATAATCAAATCATCAAATCATACTTCAAATCACCACGCGCTCAGGCGCTACCTCGCTACGCAACGAGTCGAGATGTCTTCTTGGTAGAAGTCGTAGCGGAAGATGTAGTCCATCCTGCCGTAGTTGCCCTGGAACACCCACGCTTCGCTAGAGTTTTTAAGGTTCACCGACGAAGACCAGAACCAGTAGTTCATATTCGGTAGTGCTTTCCTGATTCCGTTTTTCTCAGCTTCCTCATATTCTTCTTTGGAAGGAAGTCTCCAAGCAAATTCAGAGATTTTTGCCACTTCAGCAAGGTCGGCCATACAAGCTTTTTCAGCATTATCATGACTCATAGTTGAAGGAAGGCGATCACCCCAAAGAAGACCAGTTTTAGTGTCCTTATGCACTTCTTTGAACTCTTCAGTTCTTGTCACAAGTTGGAATCCCTCTTTCTGAGAAGTTAATTGGCTTGAGCAGTCTCTGATTCGGTCATCTACAGAACCTTGAAGACCGCATGGAAACTTTAGAGATGGGTTAAAATTCTTTAAAACCGTATAAAGAAACTGGTCTTTATCCGAGTTGAACTTGGTTAAAGTCAGTTTTGTCTGATCCGTTATCAAGTTCAAAGCTTTTTCAACTTCAGAATTAATTTTCTTAATAGCATTCTCGCGAGTTTCTTGCGAACAAAGTGCTTTCACTAATTCTTCCGTGCGGACAAGATTAGCGTTCTCAGCTCCATATGTAGTAATGAATGCATAAATTTTATCAAGTTCGATGACCATGGCTTCCATTTGATCTGAACTTAGACCGTCTTTAGCGTATGCTTGAACCTCTTCCGGTGTCAGAGGCATAAGAACATTTAAACGATGAGTAGAAACAAGACTTCTAATGGCTTGCTTAAATGATTCGACCGGAACTTTATTCGCTTTACCTTGGCAGTTTGATCTTGCTTGGGCAGGCGTTAACTCTAAAATAGTATATGGATCGCAGTTCTTCACGATGATATAATCTCCCTCTCTGTAAAAGAGGATAACGTCACCATCAGGACCAATAACTCCGACATCCTTTACAGACGCTGGAATCCTTTTACTGTCTTGAACATGAGAACATCCTACCAACATTGCCACTGAAAGGGCGGCAGCAAAAAACGTAAACTTCATAAATCCTCCATTTCCGAAAGAAACCATTCCAGTCCTTATCGTCAATTTTGATAAAACCTTTTATTTTTTATATACCCTCTCCAAATCCATGATTTTATGATTCAGCATCCTCTTTGATCCTTGCCTGAGAGCTTGCCACTAATCTTAAAATCTTTTCCCCGTACTTTTCCATTTTTGAAGGTCCGTCCCATCAATCTGAGAAAGGTGGTTTAAAGTGCTCGGTTTTAAAACCGCTATATCTTCCAGTTGTTTATTTGTAAAAATAATGAACGGAGAAAATCCCTGCTTCTTACTTTCCTCAAGTCTCCGATTCTTCAAGCTATTGAAAATGACTTCATGGGATTTATTGATAAGTTCTTTCCATGTAGCAGCTTTAGAGCTTGGTTCTAAAGCTTTCATCACTACTGGACGATCTTATTTCTTTTAATGAGTACGTCACAAACACCGTAAGAAATAGTGCCACTGTGATCAATGGGGGAACTTTTCAACCAAATAGTCGAGGAAACCCCTACGGGCTATCTTTTAGTATTTATATTTGAATTTTTATTCACAGATTGACATAATTTTTTAAAATTCTCTTATTTATAGTGGAGTGCTTGAAACATTAAATCATTTTTTCGTACTGACAAAATTTTAGAAAAGAAGTCAAAGTGATTTCATCTGTTGCTCGTGATTCTGATTCTTCTAAATGGACTTGGTAAAACTTCGGTATATTTGTTCTTTCTTTAAAATAGAAAAGATGGGGAGAAACACTTTTCTCCTTAAGCTTACATTCGACTGCGAAAGAGGTTTTTTATTTTTAAGAACAACAAAATCGACTTCTCGTTTATCTGTATCTCGAATATAACGAAGCTCCATTGTATGACCTTCAATGTCTTCATGATTATGGCAATATTTTAGAAGCTGGCAGGCCACCATATTTTCAAAACGAATACTAGGATCTTCAATTTGACTCCAATCCCAAAGATAAATTTTTTTCTCTTTTTTGACTGCTCTTATTTTGGGTGCACCAAAGGGAGCAATTTGAAAAGAGTAGTAGAGAGAGTCCAGTATTTCGATCCATCTTTTTGTGGTTTTAGGATCAACTTCTAAGACTTCGCTTAGGGATTTAATTGAGAGTGGTGAACCAACCCTACTTGGAATGGTCTCAGCAAGTAGCTCCACCTTATCAATATCGCTTACTTGTTCTAAGTCTTTTAAATCAATTCTCACTAATTTTGTTAAACGATTTTTGTGCCATCTTCTTAATGTACGTTCATCTTTTTCTGATAAGGCTTCAGGGAAGCCACCAAATAGAAACAAATCTTTCAAATTTTTTGCGTTTATTCCTAATTCTGGAATGAGTATGGGTGTAAGCGGTAGTAGTGGTAGCGTCCTAAAAGTGAATCACCACCTTTTCTAAAATGATCAAGTCTGGCAGAGCCTGTTATTAGAAAAGAATGAGTATTTTTAAGAGTATCATAAAAACCTTTTATCATATTTCGCCAGTTCTTTGATTTATGAACTTCGTCTAAAATGATTAATTTTTCTGATTTGGGCCAATCCCTATTTTTAATTTTACCTCTGTCGATATTGGAATCCCAATTGAGGTAAGCTGGGTGACCGACATGATAGTTTTTAATGAGTTTTTGGGCGAGGGTGGTTTTCCCAACCTGCCTTGGGCCCCCCAAAAAAACCATTTTTTTCGAAAGGTCTTTAACTAAGTATTGGGTAATATATCTTGTTGGTAAAGTCGACATAGGTCCATTTCACTCATGAGTAAAATGGAGTCAAGTCTTTTTTACTCATGAGACGCTTTGCTTTTGAATGACTTGAAAAAAATCGCTCCAGACCTGGGTGTGTAAAAATCTTAGAGTTATTACGATGAGTCTAGATAGAATATGGCTGACTTCTCTTTTTAATTATCTTCCTCTCATGTACTGAGGTTAGTCTTAAAAAAATAATCGTAGGGAATGACCTCAATTCCATCAACCACTCGTTTTATCGGATCTCTGGAAATTAAAATGTGTCTTTTTACGATCCCTTCTTCTCTAAAAGCTTTGAGTCCTTTCAAGTATTTTTCTTGAAAACGGTCACTTGATTTTATTTCAATTGCCATTTCTTTACCTAGTATACAATCTACTTCAAATTCACCCTTTTGCGTTCGCCAATAATTCATTTTCAAAGAAGATTGCCCATAACTCAGTCTGGCCCTTATTTCTTGCAAACAAAAATGCTCAAAGGCATCACCATAGGCTTCACTTCTCGGTACAATATTTCCTCGTGCTGACATATGGCCAGCAACACCCACATCAAAAAGATAAATTTTACTTTTCGTTATAGCTTTTCTTTTTTTGGTTAAAATAAATGGTTCAAGCTCAAAAGCGAGGAGAGTGTCTTTTAAAACCTCAATAAAGTTTGCGACAGTTCTTGGGGCAACTGATGAGTCGCTCGCGATTTCTTGGTAGTTTAGCTCCTTTCCGGACATCATACCAATGACATCTAGAAATCTGACAAAATGATCAATATTACGAACTAATGCTTCTGATTGCACTTCCTCTCTAATATATAAATTAACATAATCTTTTAAATCGATATGAAAGTTAGTTGATTGAAAAATAGCTGGTAAGCCTCCGGTATTTAAATAATGATCAAGCTTGAAATTCGGAATTTCATCCATGGTTAGAGGAAATAGTTCGAGTGATCTGGCACGTCCTGCGAGCAGATTTGCGCCGCCTCTTTTTAATTTACGCGCACAACTGCCAGTTAGTAAAAATTTTATTTTTTTTGTTTCTATTAATCGATGAACTTCATCCAGTAGTTTTGGGATTTTTTGAATTTCGTCAATGACTACTAAGTTATGTTCAATTTCCTCACTCAATGATTTTGGTCGTTTTAGAAAGCGTTCATAGATATCAAAGTCAAGCAAATCGAAGACTTGTGCTTTTGGTAACTGCTGTCGTACAAGCCAACTTTTGCCAGTGGTCCTTGGCCCAAAAAGAAAATGAGATTTTTCCTTCATCTGTTTTTGTAAATTTAATGTACGGTTAAAATTTTGTGTTTTCATAATTGATTTTCCTCAGATTCATAATAGCATATTCGGCAACTAAATGCCATATATTCGCCATATTCGGCATCTTCTTGCCGAATATGGCGAATATATGGCATCTTATTGTCGCGATGGATGTTAATCGTATGACTTTAGTTAGACAAAATTTAAACTGCCCCACTTGCGTGGGGACAGAATTTTAGTCGGCCATGAATTTTCATGG
>JBMOGR010000038.1:0-5558 GCA_049318265.1 Bacteriovoracaceae bacterium | reverse complement strand
TACAGAGGGGAAGAAAATATGAACTGATTTAAAATGACATGTAGGCAGGACTAAAACATCCCCATGCTAGTGGGGCAGTTCTAAAGGCTTCCTGGAGCTAATGCTCACCATGATTGGTGGGATCTTCAGGATCATGTTCTTCTATTTTTTCGATGTCTTTAATCAGCTCATTGATTTGAGCAGGGGTCTTATCAATCTCAATTTCTTTTTTTTGACAATCAATACAGTCTTTGTCTTTTTTAAAAGAATACTGCTTAAGGCCAGTGGTGGGAGCACTTTTGATCAGGGCCAACGCTTCATTAATTTGAGGGCAAGTGGGTCCATCAGTTTGAAGAACTTTGAGGGTTTTCATTAAAAATTCATTATTGAATGTTGGGGAGTTTAGGAGCGCTTGCTTTTCTTCCTTTTTATAGTCAGTAATTTTTTTCCAAGAGTTCTTAATGGTCATTCTCAGTTCATTAGACGTTTTAGTATTTTCACAGGCGATATAGAGAATATCATTGAAAATTTTCCGTGTATCTTGGAAGGTGGCATCGAGGAAGACCATGTCATGACCGGCCAAGAGGGCTCGGACGGCAAAGATTGACTGGTTATTAAGTTTTCTTTTCCATTCATTGTCATTCCATTTTCGGCTCATGGCAATCATATTCGCTTTATAGCTCTCAATCATAAAAAGAGCATCGGTCATGAGAATACCTTGAAAGTTGGCTTGATTGCGTAAAAGAGAAACCCAGGTTTTAGAGAAGGTCGCCATTTCCATTTTGTCGATGGCGCTATTGTAGAGATGGGTGGACATGGCGAAATCGGCCTGTGGGGCCAGTACTTCAAAATTTTTTAATTTTTGTTCCACTGTTTCTTTAGTCAGTTTGGTATCCCTTGACTGGGAATGAAGATTGTATTCGCTAGGAGTATAAGGAAAATGTTTTAAAGTGGTGGGGATGCCGTATTGATTAAACTGCTTGATCAGGTCGCTGCCTTCTTTTTCTATATTCTCAAACTTCATAGAGGGGGGATTTTCACTATTGTGTTCGACGGTGGGACCCAAAGCATGATTGAGTCCATAATGAGCATGACAAGCAGCCTGGAGTTGATAGTACTGACTTTTACAATCAGCTGGAGCTTGAAATAAAACTCCTTTTCCATAGCCAAGACCACAACTAAACACGTAATCCACGCCTACTAAGGTTGGAATAGGAGTGGCACTTTTGAGCTTTTGATTCCAGTCATAGATTTGTTGATTGCTGGGATTTTCATAATAATGAGGTAAGACTCCTCCAAGATTTAAGTCTCGGGCCATGTCAATGTACGCTTCATTTTCAGGTTGATTGTTACCTTTTAAATAAACCGTGGCGTATAAGAGCTGTCCTATTTTAGCTTCCATTTCCCGGCACTGGCCTTCCTCAATTTTCATCTGGCCCAGTTTTTTGAGTTCTGAGGTGTAGTCACTGGCCTGCAAAGAAAAAGAAAATAAGAAAAAAGTTAAGAGACTGATCAAGGCTTCTTCTCACAATAAAGAGATTTCCCATTTTCTACTACGGAAAGCAGATGAGAGCGTTGATCAAAATAAAGCACCATTTTTTTATCACCATGAGTGAATTGGTTAGCAAAGAGAGTTCCACTTTTGAAAGTTTTAACTTTTTCCAGATCAATAGATGCTGACCGAGGAAAAAGATTTTTGTAGTGATTGAGAGCAGCCAGATGGATCCGTTCTTCTAGTTTTTCTTCTTTGAAATTTTTGAGCGAATAACTTGCACAATGGTCCGCCCCTTTTGAGTAGAAGGGAAAGAGGAAGAGCATTATCATAATCAAGCTTAATTTATTCATTCTATTTTTAATTCAGAGAAAAAATACCTACCGTTGGTATCTCTCCCTGTATTTCCTAAACGGACAGCTGGCAAATTAGTGTTTGGGTCTATGATGGCAAAACCCAGTTTGTAAGTTTGTTTGGGTAGTGCATTCGGTATGGTTAAAGTGGTGGAAATGGTGCTGGTACCCGGTAAGAGTAAACGGATGTCCCAGGCACTATTGCTTATTATTTTAGAAATGACGATGGCTCCGGAGAGATCTTTAAGGGAGATTTCCACTGGCCACGGATAATAGAAAGGAGCAATCCCTTCATTGGTGATTTTTAAGACCAACTTTAAATCGTCCCCTGGTCGCAAAGACTTTTCGTGAGAAACTTCTGTCATTACAAAATGGTAACCTAGGCTTTTATGGAGGATTTCACTATTGGCCTTTTGCGTGGTCTCGGTGACACTGGCCAACTCACCACCGGCTGGACCGATAAACGACCAATGGGTTTGTTTGATGAAATTATGGTTTAAAGTGAAGCGGTCTCTAAGGCCCGCTAAGGCACCAGCGGAACCACCGCAGAACTCGCCTGTTACCACGCCTGTCTTATAAAGATTGGCATTCAAAGTAGAAGAAATATTATTCAAGAATTCCAAGTACCAATCGTTGCTCGCCTTCTCGCCCAAACAATCGTTTCTGATACCATGACCTCGGTCAGTTTGGTATTTAGTGGCAAAACTATCATCAAAGGCGATCACCAGTTCCTTGTTTGGAAAGTTGGTTAGATAATCATTGAGCATTCTTTGTTTGGAGGCGTTGGTGGCAGCTAGTTTTTCATTCATCCACACATGCCACTCGCCCCAGATGCCGTAAGAACCTACATCCACAAAAGCAATACGAGGATCATTATTATAGCGTGCTCCTAAGGCCTTTAGGACCCGGGTGTGTTCGGTCAGGAGAATTTCATTATCCCAGTCTGGTGCTTTACCGCTACCGCCATCAATAGAATAAGAGCGCATGGGTACACCAGCACTAATGAGCCAATCTGGAACATCATTGGCAGGGGAAATCCAAGGATCGGCCATCTTAAAACGAAAACCAATTTTTCTTCCGAGAGAAACTTGTTTGCTCCAACCTTGCTCAAAGCTATTCCAATCAAATTGGCCCTTAGTCGGCTCTAGTTGCCTCCAAGTGACGTCATCATAGACAAGTGTAAGGGGAATGGTGGTGGTATCGGGAGCACCATCCAGATAGTAAACATATCCTTTAAAAGGATTGGCCAAAACTTCAGAAGACTTGGCAGGCACAACCGTTATGCGTTCTTGCACTGGTGTAGCAGTGGGAGAAGGAGTAGGAGAAGGACTGGGAGTTACCGTCGGTGAAGGAGTCGGAGTCAAAGTTGGGGTTGCTGTCGGAGTTAGAGTTGGAGTTATCGTTGGCGTCGGAGTTGTTTCTAAGCCTGCAGCTCCAGCTGCTAGCTTCGCTGTCGTAGTATCTTCTGCCGGCACACAAGCTGTGAGCATCAAGGATAAGCAGATTTCAGGCAAGAAGGGGAATTTTGTCGAATGAATGTTTCGTTTTTTCATTTTGTCAGATGATAGCATGGTGAATAATGCTGCCAATGGGAGGAAGAGTTGTCCCTTCATTCGGATAATATAGTTGAGATCACTGATCAATAATAAAACCGACGGAGAGGATTGCCTATTGTACTCGAGACCCTTCGATCGCTATCCTTCTAAAATATTGATAACAGAATATAGTAAGTTTTACAGCCTAATTACCCTCATTTGATGACCTATGGTATTTACACGCATACTTAATCAAGCCCAACTTTTAGGAACATCTATGTTTAAACATGTATTGTTATTCCTCATCTCATTTAATGCTATCGCCGGTGATGTGATCTCATCTGCTGTTTGCCCCTCTATTACAAGTGAAGCAGGAAGTATTATCAGCTCCATTCAAAATTTAAAAAGTCAGTTGAAATCTTCAGCAGAATGTCAGCCTATTCAAGAAAAGTTGTCTGTCGTTTCTTCAGTCATCAATAATGGAACCTGGAAAACGGTGAAGAGCGCTCTTACTTCAAGTGGAGCGATGAATTTAGAAGGTGAAGACATCAAAGAGATTAAAGATCTTTCAGAAAAAGCTTCATACGCACTGACAGATGTTATTCATCAAATTTCTAATAATCAAAAATGTCTTGATGATAAAAACAAAGCGAGCTTCATGTCTAATCTTTCTGGTGTTGTGAAAGAAGTCGCTACGATTGTAGGTGGAGTTGCTGGTCCTTACGGTGTGGCTGTTTCTCTCGGTGGTAATATTATTGCTTCGGCCATAACAGGGATAGATAAGTACTACAAAGCCAAACATCCATATAATTTTAAGAAAGCAGACGAAGAATTACTTTTCATGAACCAATTCTGTGCATTTTCTGAAATTCAAAAAGATGTTAACGACTATATTAATCTTGATGGAAGACCAGAAGAACTTGATGCACTTCGCTTTTATATGGACATCAAGAAAAACGACTTACTTCAAAATTGTCCAGAATGTAATGCTTACTATTTGGCTTTTAATGCAAATGATCAGGTAACTCAGATTATTAAAAGAATTAAAGAAGATGCTCAAATTGTAGATACAGATAAAGAAGGTAGTTTTACTCGTTGTAATGAAATTAATCGTGCTATTTTTTCCTCTAATTCAGATTTGAATCAGTTGTTTCACCTTTTGGGCAAATATAAGAATCCAATGATGAGTGATAGTGACACGAGTTTGATTCAAGATATAGTTCAAGCTTCAGCAAACCTTCCTTTGATATACCCTAAATTGACAGTTTGTTGGAATCTACCACAAAAAGAGAAACAACAGATCAGCTCTGACTTTAACAACTTTTTACGCGATGATATTCTCCCTCTTGGAACAAGTATTTTTAGTCAACAGTTAAATACATTTAGAACGAGCGCTAACAAAAAGTTCAAGAATCCTCTAGGTGACTATATTGAAAGAACGTTGATGCGACAGAAATGGGTGCAAGCGGAATATGATAAAGCTCTGATTAATCTGAATGACCCTAATTACTCTTCTTCTGTTCAGACAATTATCACTCACCAAAAAAAACTAAAAGATAGAATTTTTGATCAACTGGCAGTGGATTATTTTCAGTTTTTGAAGAGAAGAAATCTTCGCCAGTTAAAACGTTTTATTCGACTTTACGAAGATTTCTCTAAGGAAAGTTTGAAAAAATATTCTAAGCTTTTAGGCAAGGAATTTACCTCTGTTCTGGAATTGTTAGCTGCTCTCGATGCACAAAATAAAGTCGAAAAACGAATATTCCTTTCAGCGCTTAAGGATGTACGTTTAGAACTTGACCTTGCTCTTACTCAAACTAAAACCTTGGATCGCTACTGTCACTTTATGAACTATATGCTTCTCATTACTGACAAAACGAATCGCATATGTTCCGAAGCTAAAGATGATTTAACTGGTCGCTATTCGGAGGCTTCAGGCCTTGATAGCTTAACTCAAAATTATATTGCTTCTCACTTCAAATGGATGGAATCAGATGGAAACTATCAAAGTAGTCGAGTGAAAGATTATTCAATCCACTTGGAAGAATGGATTGAGCGTGGGAATGAACGTTGGGAACTTAAGGAACGGAAGTAAAATACTTTCTTGAATAAGCACTAGTTCTATAATCTACAAGCCCTAACCATTTGCACCCATTTAGAGAGCGTTAATTTGTGGATCAAAGTCCGGTGCGATCGGTA
>JBMOGR010000037.1:0-6008 GCA_049318265.1 Bacteriovoracaceae bacterium | reverse complement strand
TCGTCCTGTACAAGAAATAGCCTAAAAGGCTCTACAGTCCGAAGGGGTCAGTCCATATTTCGCATTTAGATGCATGAATATATTCACTTATTCTTGACAATCTAATCCTCAAAATTCGTTAGTATAAATTTAAAAAATTCCTGGTCAAAAATACCCTTCCAGACTATTAATTCAATGGCAAAATTAAGAATCTTATTTCTCGTTAATTCAACTTTGGATTTTTGTAAGGAACGAAATCTAGAATTAAAAATAAGCAAAAAAAATGAAGCAAAACGATCAAGTTAATTCCACTCTTTATAAAGACCTTAAATACCGAAAAGATTTCAATGCGTAATTTAATTTTTCTCAGCATTTTTTTTACATTTAATCTCTCCGCAGGAGAGATTGAACAAATATTTTGTTCAGGCAATATTTTAAAATCAATTATTTCAACACCAGAATCTTCTGAATTCAAAAAATCCATTGAATCAAGCTTGCAAGATTTAATTCAAAATCCAAATTCAAATTTGGATTCAAGGAATAAAATCGCACAAGAACTTATGGATAAGTCCAAACTTCACTTACAATCAATAGGCGTGGAATTCGAGGAAAGTTTAAATCAAAAATATATTATTATTATCCCTAACAAAAATTCTCATTATCTTAATGAATTGGCTTATCGTTTAAATGAAAAATCATCTAAAAAACTTAATTTAATTTATCATCCCTACAATCTTTTAAATGACTCCAATGAAATCTTTAATCAAATACATTTTTATAATTCAAGGTCTATCCTCTTGAGTCACAAGGACATTTTAGGAGAGCTAAACTCACATATATTAAATGAACAAATTAAATTAATTGATCATGTTTCTAATTTTAAAAATAATGGCGATCATCAATTAATTAAAAAACATTTTGATCCATTTGAAGATTCTGGTCATTGGTCTAATGAGAAAAAAACCAGTGTAAGCGAAGTGTTTATCACAGCAGCCAAAAATAAATTAACGAGAAGTAACATTGAATTTACCGTAGAAGGACATGGTCTAAAATTAACATTAAATGGAAATTCAGCTATCGAAAACACATTAAAAGAATACAAGAAAAACTATCCAGAAATTAAGAAAATTATCTACGATCCCAAAACACTTATCAGCGCTAACAATAATTTTGAAAAAAGTGATTATTACTTAAATAGCTTCACTGAAGAAAATACATTATATCTAGGGCATAATGAAATTCTTGACTTAAAAATCGGAAAATTTTCTTCATATCAAATAAATAAAAATTTCATAGAAATGGACCAAGAAGACAAATCTTTTCAAGTTCTTATTGCCAAAATAGAAAAATACCGCAAAAGAAAATCAAGTACCGTTATACTCATTAATAATGAAGAACCGATTGTTTCCAACTATAATGGGAATCCTCTTTTAAAAATGCTTTATCAGAACAATGAGGACATTTTTGGAAATAAGGTTGAGGAAATTTTTGATAATCCCTACTTTGATCGCATTTTAATCAATCAAAACGTAAACGTAAATACCAATGAAGCTTTGTTTGATCAGCTTCTTATGTCATTTAAGGCCGGTTTCCGAAAAAATACTATTGGAAACGTTTTACAATTTGATAAGGGAATCAGTTTTATAAATTTGAACTTAGCTTCTATAAGTAAGAAAACAAATCTTCCAAATTCCATCAAAAATATTCTAGATGATTATTTAAAATACTTAGAACAAATTTATTACGAAAAAATTGGTATTTCAGCAAATGACTTTCAAAAATTAAGATACATCAGTGAAAAACTGGAAAAACAAAGTTTAATTTATCTTTTGGCCGAAAATAAATTTGATGACATAAGTAAATTTCCTACTAAGAGCCTAAACTTAAAAGGTGGAATGATCATTGTTAAATCAGAAAATTTAAACGAAAAATTACCGATGGAACTCCTTCATAATATCAATTTACCTCGCGAGAACGGTGGAATCGCAGAAATTGGTCGTATGGGAAGTAGCTTTAAAGACATCACATTGGAATTTGCAAAACTTGCTGCTATTGAATTGAAAAGAAGTGGAAAGATAAAATATATATATGTCGAAGCAGATCGTGCCAGAAAGATATTATTTGAACGATTTGGCTTTAAAGAGTTAGAAATGCCATTAAAGAAAGAAAGCCTCTATGAGTCTGGAACGGACTATATATTAAGGGCAAATATTGATGAATTTTTAAGTTTTAGCTTGGACATGCCTAATGGGAGCCTCCTCAAATAGTATGTATAAATTACACAAAAGTTAGTATTGATAACTTTTTAATTGATCTTTTCTTGCTTCATGATATTCTCCTCTCACGAACCCAAACAACAAAGGAGAAAAAAATGAAAACAATTTTAACCACTCTCGTTCTTTTAACTTCGATGAACACTTTCGCTCAAAGCTATCGTTGTACATTCAACGATATGGACAACACAAAACTACCCGAATTCGATTCATTGGAAGTTGATCAAGTTGAAGTAAATGCGGACGGAAATTTTAAACTTTTCAAAACAGAAAAAGGCAATATCTGGGTAACCTTAAAACCTATGAAAAATAATAAATACTTCAAAAACCATATTTCCGTTTCTGTATATTTTGATAGAGAAAAAACAATCGTTGATGGTCAAGAGGTTCTTTCTGCTGGGACTCCAAGTTTATCTCTAACGGCTGATGAAAGATCTGAAGCATTTCAAACAATGAGTGGTTCGGGAAATTATTCTATGAATATTTTTTGTGAAAAAATCTAGTAATTATTGAAAACTTAAAGCAGATGTAATATGAAAATGTTACATCTGTTTTTTAATCAAAAATTAGAAATAGAATTCAATACCACGCAAAGAGACGACGGCTTGAATCCAAATTGATCTAGGTTTCGCTAAATTTCAATGAAGGATTTTAATAGCATTCTTCATGATGTCCAATTACAAATTCTTGAATCAGACTTGATCATAGCTACAAATTTAATTTGGGGTTCTCCTACCTTGAGACTTATTGGAATACAATTTGCAATAAATCCCTAATGAACGCTTTAGGTGACTTCTTAATCAAAAAAGAGTCATTATTTCCTAAAATTGTGTCATTTATACCCATTCAACGAAGGGAGAATTTTTATGTTTACGTTTAGTTGGTTATTTTGAATTTTGAAAATAGAGTCAAATTACTCTTTGAATTATCAATTCCCATTAACACTAACTCCTTTAGTTATTCCCAGATCAAAGGACTGCCCGAGCCTGTTCAAAGATATTTTCGGTTTGCACTTACAGAAGGTCAAAATAATATACATTCAGTCCGTTTAATTCATGATGGACACTTTAAAACTAATCTAAACGCAAATTGGACCGACATAAAGGGTGAGCAGTACTTTACCGCCTCTCCTCCAGGATTTGTTTGGAAAGGTTCAACTAAATTTTTTCAAGCTCAAGACATGTATATTAAAGATAATGGTCGCCTTATGGTATTTCTACTTTCATTTCTTAAAATTGTTGACGGTCATGGTTTAGAATACGATCAGGGAGAGCTTTCTAGATGGCTTGCGGAGAATGTTTGGTTCCCTACAAATCTTCTCCCCAGTCAAAATTTATCTTGGTCGGCCATAGATAACTTCCATTCAAAATTAATCTACAATCATCATGGAATCCAGCTTCTTTTCTATGTAGAGATCAATAAAATTGGTGAAATTGTCCAAATTGAAACAAAAAGATACATGGATAAAGAGAAATTAGAGACGTGGGTTATCAGACTGTCTGAATACAAAACGATGAATAACATCAAAGTTCCAACTAAAATTAGTGCTTCTTGGCAAATAGAAAGCGGCGAATTCACTTACGCAAGATTTAACATACTAAAAATGGAGTACGACAAAAATAAATCGTTTGCCGAATCCCCTCTATGAAACCCCACATCCAATTACAAACAAGTACAACCGTGAATTCAAATCAATTAGAACTAATAAAGTCAGCCATTCTTGCGCCATCTAGTCACAACACCCAGCCTTGGAAATTTCACCTCGAAAAAAAATCTATTTCCATTTTTCCCGATTTTTCTCGCCGATGTCCCATTGTTGATCCAGATGATCATCACCTATTTGTCTCTCTTGGTTGTGCCGCTGAAAACTTAGTGCAAGCAGCAAGAGCCCGTGGACAAATGACTGAAGCCTTAATCGATTTTGATCAAAATCATAAAATTGAATTTCACCTGTCGCCAACTAAGAGTGTTCAAAATTCTCTGTCTCAAGCTATTGCAATAAGACAATGCACCAGAACTGAATACAATGGGCAAAAGCTCTCAAGTGATGAAGTTCGGATACTAACAGATGCAGGAAGTGGCAACGGAGTTCATTGCCATATGTTCACAGAGAAAAATTCTTTAGAAAAAATACTCGAGTTTGTGGTCCAAGGTAATACATCACAAATGAATGATCCTGCATTTATCACTGAACTAAAAACATGGATACGATTTAACAATCATGAAGCCAAAAATTCCGGAGATGGACTCTATTCATTAACAACAGGAAGTCCCAATATTCCAACATGGCTTGGGAAAATAATCTTCAAAAAGGTATTCAAGGTCAAAAAAGAAAATGAGAAATACTGTAAACACATTCGTAGTTCCGCAGGGATTGCGGTGTTTACCTCCGAGAAAAATGACATCAAACACTGGATCGAAGTTGGACGGTGTTATGAACGATTTGCTTTGCAGGCAACGTTAATGGACATCCGAAGTGCAATGATTAACCAACCTGTAGAAGTGGCTAAAATTAGGCCTGTATTTGCCAACTATTTAGGAATAGGAAAGCAAAGACCAGATCTCGTTATTCGATTCGGAAGGGGCCCAATAGCCCCGAGGTCAATGAGGCGTAAGCCACAATCTATACTAGTCTGACCGATTAATAATGAGATCCATATCCCCCAAAATAAAACTTATCATGTCTAGATCTACGATTTTTTTAGCAATTTCATGCTCCGAAGAAGTTAAATTTTTTTCCTATATTCTAGAGCCCCTTACTTAGAACACTTAAGTAGCAGAAATCCTATCAATACCACTCTAGGAAAAAAAAGTGTCAATTCTTTAGGCACTTCTTTATTCATCATATAGAAATGACCAGCTTACTAGTTATTTTTGTCTCGTAGTCTATAATTTAAAAAAACAAATCCCTGGAGTTATCATGAAATTAATTCTTCTTTTCCTTTTGTGTCTTACAACAGTTTCATCTTTCGCCGCTCAAAGTAATAGCTTGAGTTGTAAAAGTCAGAAGTATCTTGCAAAAGAATCAAATGATGTTCTTCGTAGCGCAGTTAATGGCTCAGGTTTATCTGTGGGAGAATGCAAAATTGTAATCTCGGAAAATGAACTTAATCGCGATTTTTCACTTTTACATTATGAAGTTAATGGAGTTGTGCTGTTAAGAGGAAAATCTGGTCCAACAATTGTGGATGAAGTTTTAGGTTTTGGCCCTGAAAACTCGGCTATTTTTGAAACCGAATTAATGAAGACAATTGAGAAAATGAAAGAGAGCTTAAATGCTTGTGCTTGCGGAAAAATTTAAAAATTGAATAACTAAAATGAGCCAACCTTTTGGAGATACGATGAAAAAGATAGTCATAACCATAATAACATTAGGAACTTTATCGGCAATGGCAAATACAATAACTCCGCCATTTAATATTGCTGCCAGAACAAAAAGCTTTGCCATTCCATCAGGAGGAAAGCCTATAGACGCGAGTCCAAGTAATGCTTTATTTTTATGCCATAAAAATAAATATACTAAACTTTTGTCTTACCAAACAGCCCCCAATAATGGAATTGCAGCACAATTAAACATCGATGGTTCTATCATTGAAGAGCTTAGTTATTCTGTAGATAAAATAACGAGTGTAGAATGCTCTATTGAGTTTAATGATTCACCTGGTGGGATGAACGTAAAATGATATAAACTGCTCCACTTGCGTGGGGATAGAATTTTAGTCGGCCATGAATTTTCATGGCCTTTTTTATTTTAAA
>JBMOGR010000036.1:0-7182 GCA_049318265.1 Bacteriovoracaceae bacterium | reverse complement strand
TTCATTCTTGTTTACAAAACCATACCCATCTCTACAGTGTCCGGGGGTCAGGTCATTCTAATGTTTTCGAATTCGTTATTGAGTCTATTTTCTTTGTCTTAATGATAATGGCAATACTTGTATGAAAATACTGCTAAGGAACTTTTTACTTTAAGAGGAAAAACTGTAAAAAAATTAGACAGCTCTCTTGGTTCTAAGTGCTTATTATCTAGCTTCGAAAAGCACTCACCATATTCTTAAGAGCTTACAAAACCAAGGGATTCTAGGCAGAAAGCATTTTGGTCGAGGTAGCTTATGAATAATGAGTGACCGAGGTCAAGAAATTTTCTAACGACGAAGATCGATGCGTTTTCTAAGTTTGCTATAAATGATTAGCCTTTTATTGAAATCAAGAAAAAGCCCCTAAGATTTTTAACGATCTCAGGGGCTGTTAAATTATCGAAATTCTTTACTTTAAAACTCGAGCGCCGAGTTGATTACTAGAGTTTTATATCACCCAGAGTGATAGTGAAATAGGTGTATACTTTAGAGCTATCCGATTTCCTTCCAACTGAAGTCAAGCAAACTCTCGCGTTTTGAAGATAGGCGGCCGAGGCAATTGCAGCACCGGCGCCAGAGTTATAATTACCTGAAGTATAACGGTTCGTTTCTCCGTTATCAGTTTGCAAGTCGATAGCAAGCTCTTGATTATATCTAGAAAAAAGCCCTTGGATCTTACCGCAAACATTTTCTTCAGCAAAAGATGAAAAACTTCCAAGTGCTAATAATCCAATCAATAATTTCTTCATAACAGACTCCCGAGCTGACGCTCACATTTGTAATGTCATCGACTTCGTTATTGAGTCGATTCTCGAAAGTCCCATATCTAGCAACTTCTCAATCACCGTCGATCTAGCAGAATGGATTGTCACATTTCCTCGAATCCCTATTTTCTTAGCGTACTTCTTAATCATATAGCTCAATGACTTAGAATCTAGCTTCTTATATAAATTCTCATCTTTGGATTTTTCCTCGGCCTAAATAAGTTCCAATGGCCCCATAAATGAAACCCCTTCAACACTGAATCTAATTCAAAAACTGAATCTAGGCTCTTATATAAACAGAATTGTAAAATTTAAGCCAATGTGAGAATAAAATTTCAAATATAAATATTAAAAGATAACCCGTAGGTTTTTCCTCTTTCTAAAAGGAGAGTTCAGCTAGGGGATAGTATTTCGTACTATAGTGCTAATTCGTCCTAGACTCGCAAGAATGTTTACAAATGCATTTAGTGGAATGGCGCCGGCCCATTTCTTTCATTTTGTTATTGCACAAATAGTAGGGACAGTTTTAGCGTTAGTTGTATTGAAGCCCCTTACGCCCACTTTATTTGAGTGGAAGAAGATAAGCTAGGTTTCCCCTTATTTAAATTATGAAGTTCACCGCTCGCACCATTCGCACCGAGTTTGTACCAATTAAAAATAGTGACAAGTAAATTGAGTTCATTATTAAGATTGCATCTTGTTGACGTGTCTAATCCAACCGCAATTGCCACTGCAAAAACGAAGTTGGGGGCAGTTGCTAGATTTAATGGATTAAGACTTTGAGCTGTTGGAACCTAATTTTATCGAGATGAATTCAGCACTCATTTTGAAGGCTGAATTGATTTTCTTTGTAAATGATTTCAGGGTTTGGATCAAAGACTAGGGATTGAAACTTTGGGGAAAAGCTGTCTGTTCTCAAGGGCTCATTCCAGGTTCAGACATAATTCTATTTTGCACCTGAATGGTAATTACAGAAGCTTTTATGCAGCTTTGCCATTGCTGACTTGCTGCCTTTCTGTCTCATGAACTTCATCTTTAAGCTTCTTAATGAGTCCCACACATTTTTCAGATACCGTAGAATACGTACCTTTCGGTCCGAGTTTGATATTTGCTTCTTTTATTTTTTTTGAATTTATTAAAATGATGATATCCGCTGCAGTTATATGGAACTGTGCATGTGCCAGTCTTAAATGTTCATGTGTTGAGAGGTGATTAAATTTCTGACCCTCTCCATGAATCCACTTCCCTAGAGGGCAGGCATTATCAAGGCAGACTTTTTTAGGATCAAGGCTCTGGTCAGGGTTCTCAAGATATCTCGACAGCTTCATCTTCCAGTCTAGGTGCGCTGAAATAGCGGACTCGAAATCAAAAAGTTTGTCTGGAAGTACGACTTCTATATTTAAGCTTTTCCCCAGTTCAAGAAGCTCTTTGGACTGCTTGTCTGTGTTCTCCGATAAAGAAAGAGCTGCTTTTAAAGTTTGCTCAGAAACCATACTCAGTTGATCAGAGGTTGACCGTAGTTGATGGATAGCTTTTGTGATCTCTCTTACCCCAATATCTTGCTCTTTAGTTGCGGAGGATATTTCGTCGCTCATTAGCGCCACATCTTGAACTTTTCTGTTAATATGATCAAAAGAGCTCGAACTTGTTTTAGCATTATCTAGTCCACTTCTCACGTCTTCCTTGGATGTTTGCATTAGAGCTGAAAGGCTTTTTTTCATATTTTCTATAATTTCCTGAGTCGAATTTAAGTTTTTTTGAAGTATGTCACTTATCTCTTTTGATGCGCTACCGCTTGTGGCGGCGAGTTTTGACATTTCTTCAGCAACTACGGCAAATCCTTTCCCGTGATCTCCTGCACGGGCAGCCTCCACGGAAGCGTTGAATGAGAGAAGTTTAGTTTGAAAAACGATGTCATTAATCACATTTGTTTTTGACTTAATTTCAGACAGATCTTTGATCACCCCGGTGAGATTGCCAAGACTAGCATCAATATGATTGCTAAGGTTCTCGGTTGAGCTATTTATAGCATTAAGTCCGATTAAGAGGTCGTCAACCGATTTCTTTCCGCTCTGAACAGATGACTGGGCTTCTTGCGCCATACTTGCAAGTTGATTGGCGCTTTCCGCTGTTCTAGAAAGCATAGAAGAAATTTCTTCTAAGGCTGATGATGATTTTGTTACAGCGTCATGTTCTTCAATAACAACTTTTTTTAGTGAATCGCTGGCAGAATAAAGATTTCTTGCATATTCAAGGATGCCCTGGAAACCAAGTGCAAAACCTTGAAGCTTTATTCCCGAAACAGAATCTTTTGCAGGTTTAAAATGACCAATCGCTAATAGTATAATCATACCAGAAGAAATTCCGAAGCTTGGCCAGTCACTTGCAAAAAATGACTTGATCAATATTATAAAGCTTCCAAAAGAAATAAGTGCGAAATGCTTTTTCATACAGATCTTTTCGGTAAGAATAATACAAACTTTAAAAGAAATGCTGAGATTTATTGGTATTTTGTAGCTTTATCATACATTTGAAATTCGGCGGAAGTACGGAGTAAATTACTCAGAAATCTTTTTAAGGTACATGGAGATAACCTAAATACCGTCCGCTAATGGAAATTAATCCTACAAGGTTGGATACCCGGGCTCTACCCGAGTTTCGGGTAGCTAGACAATTGGTTTCAATAGCGTAAGTCTCAAATATCAAAACCATTTCTAAATGTATTTTTGTGGCTGCACATCTGATCAAGTAGGTATTCATATTTTCTATGTGCGCCTCATCGAGCTGGTCATATCCAGTTGACCAGGTAAAGATGGGCCTTGCTACCAGTTGCTACCAATTTCAAAGCTAGCGAGTCCTCTAAAAACAAAAATTAAAGTTAAAAAGAAAGTTTATCGAACTGCATGGGCCGATCTTTTGAAGCATGTGTTTAAGTTAGACGTCAGTAATTGTGATCATTGTGGTTCAAAACTAAAACTGGTTGCTTGTATTACATTGCCAATTAGTTGCCAGGAAATATTGAAACATTTAAATCAAGAGACAGAAGAAGTTGTTGTTGCTATGCCAAAGGCTCCACCGCAGCAGAGTTATTTTGACGAATATTTTGAATTTCCCTAATTTTTTTTGCAAAATTAAATTTGCCATTGCAGAACTGTGCCTAATTTCAGTCTTAACTAAGCAGAATCGTAAAATTTAAGTCAATCTGAGATTATAATTTCAAATCTAAATACTAAAAGATAGCCCGAAGGGGTTTCATTACGTAGGCTCAGATTGAGTCAACTTACTGATTTTACAATATGTTAAAAAAAACTCATCGCTTCATACAATTGTATATTATTTTAATACATTTGTATGTATGATTCAGAAATGAGCACAAAAGAACAAATTATAACGTCTGCTATCGAATTATTCTCTCAACGTGGATTTGATGGTGTTTCCATCAGAGAGATTGCAACTTTAGCAGATGTTCATTTTTCAAGTATTCGTCAGCATTTTGGAGATAAAGAAGATCTCTATAAAGCTTGTATTTCTAAACATGGTGAATGCCGACTTCTATCAGCCGAAAGATTTCTAAGTACTAAACCAGCAAGCTCAGAGGATATGCGCCTTCGCCTCGGTTATGCAATTGAAGACGTCTTTCGCATCCATAATGAAAATCCATTTCTAACTAAACTCATTTTGTTAGAAGTTGAATCGACCAACCCTCATGCTGATGAAATATTTAAAAAAACGATGCTCGCTATGACTCAAACGTTTGCGGCGTTTTTTAAAGGATGCCAAGACAATAAATATCTTGATTCAAACTTAAATCCACTTTTTATAACCCAGTCGCTAATGGGAGTTATTCATCACTTTATTAGGACTGAGCACATAAGAGGGAGATTACTTGCACATAAAACATTAAAAGATAAAGAGACTAAAGAGCTAATGGTTCAAAACATTATTACTTTATTCCTTGGAAATAAATAAAACATGGAGCTTAATATGAAGGTTATCACCGTAATTGTCCTTTTCTCTTTCATCTTAGGAAGTTCATTCGCAAGTGAGCACAAAAAGCATCATCATGAAGATGTTTCACAGTCAATGTCACTCAATGATGGAAAGAAGTGGGAAGTCGACCCCATTATGAGAAAAAATATGCTGGCGATTCATGAAAAACTAGAAAAGACAAAAGAACTAATTAAAACGAACAAGATAAAAAAAGATGACTACTCTAAACTTAGCGATGTCATTTCAACTTCGGCTCAATCAATTGCGACCAATTGTAAGATGGAGCCCAAAGCCGATTCGACATTTCATGTTATCCTTGAAGATTTATTCTCTCTTTCTGAATCACTTAAAGAATCAAACAAGACAAAAGATTCAATCAAACATCTAACGCATGCTTTTGAAAAATATTCAAAATATTTTAATTAAAACTTTTAAAGGACTTCATTATGACTGAATTAATAATAAATAAACCTAAACGACCACTTTGGATTAGCATCTTTTCAGTAGTGGCCATTTTATTCGGGATGGCGACGATCAAAGAAGGTGGAACCGTTTTATTTACTGAGGCCGGCGAAAAGAGTGCTGGCAACTACGTTCCCTTTGTTCTCTGGTTTAATTTTATTGCAGGTTTTGCGTATATCGTTGCTGGCATTGCTTTATATAAACTCAAGACTTGCTCGCGACGCTTGGTGTTGGTGATTGCGATTTCTACTTCCATCGTCTTTATCCTTTTTGGTCTCCATATATTAAATGGAGGTGCTTATGAAATCAGGACAGTGGCAGCAATGACAATTCGATCATCTCTATGGATACTCATCGCCGCAACAGTTCTACGCACAAAGGCACTGACACCTTTACATTGTCAATGTTAAGCAGGGATTTGAAATGAAAAAATATTTGAGTCCTTATTCTATACTCTTCATTGTTATGAGTATCGCTGCTGCAAAAGGACAAACCGAAAACATCTCTCTTAAAGACACAGAAGTGTGGGCGCTGAAAAGTTCTTATACTGCAAAGGCCCTTGAAGCTGAGGGAGACACGATTGGAAATAAGATGAAAGCTCAACGCTCTTAACTAAGCAGAATCGTAAAATTTAAGTCAATCTGAGATTATAATTTCAAACATAAATACTAAAAGATAGCTCGTAGGGTTTTCCTCGCTCTAAAAGGGGAGTGCAGCTAGGGGATAGTATTTCGTAATATAGTGCTAATTCGTCGTAGACTCTGCTGCTAAACTACAGTTTACTGACTAAATTTTTGTGAGTATAGAAAAAGAGGAAAGAGACAGAATCGCTATGGAATAACAATAGTTTAAGTTTCGAATTGTTTATTCCGATAATTCTTGAAGATGAAAAAAACCATATTCATTCCTCTCCTACTTTCATTTTTTCTCATTTTGAGGATGAATAACTCGGTCGCTGGAACTATTTGTGATGACGACTTTAAAAGTGTTGAACAGATGGTCTATTCGAATAATTTTACTGTTGATCGTGGACTGGATCGTTATAAAAAAACATTTGGAGACTTTTTTTCTTCTACACTTAGTAATCTTAAATCAACTCAGACTTGGGTGGATTTTGGCGCAGGAGAGGCAAAAGCACTTCTTCAATATCAATCGGCAGCAAAGGGATTGGGTGCGAAAACAATTGCTGTCGGAGTTACCCGACCTGACAAATCAGATGAGATAGTGGCGCTTGAAGAATCAATTTCTCAATCAGATAATTTTTCATATCTGGCCGGACGTTTTGTCGAAAAGATAGATGATTCAGAGTTTGGCATAATTGATATTGGCACCGACTATTACGGAGCTGCTAGCTACACACATCAGCCCACTGAACTCTTTAATAAATATCTTCGTCTGCTTAAAAAGGATGAAGGGCAACTATTTGTTTTATTTTCTATCAGTGGCTACGAGGATCCGATCTCTCATCAGTTTATTAGAACTGAAACGAAGGTGATCAACATAGAGGGTAAAGAAGTACCATTTCATGACTGGCTCTCTATGCAGAAGGGAATAGAAGTAATCATTTCAACGATTAAAGAACATCAAGTGATGCTAAAAATACGAAGAACTGGCGACAATGTAAATCTTCCCCATTTGGTTTTAGAAACTATTCAAGAGGGAACTCCTCCTTTCAGAGTCTTCAGAGAACGCCCTTAATTGATCGTAACCGCTCCATTTAGTTAGCACAACCAGAAGAAACACTAGAACTGCCCCACTAGTATGGGGATGTTTTAGTCCTTCTAAAATGTCATTTTAAATCAATTCATATTTTCTTTCTCTCTGAAATCAAGAGGATAAATGTCCTCTCTTTTCTCTTTCACTTGCTAATAAATAGTCATGAAACACGGCTGCCCAAACATTTCCTGCTCATTCTTTCAAAAATCCA
>JBMOGR010000035.1:0-8273 GCA_049318265.1 Bacteriovoracaceae bacterium | reverse complement strand
CTAGGTCCTGTGTTCTTGGAAGTTTATCCAGTTCAGGATCAGGATTAATGCGGTTTTCGGCGTACTGATCTACTTTTCCCGGGAAGGTGTAAGCATTAACGACTTCATCCCCAATAGGCATGTTTCCTACCCAGTGAGTACAAGAAGTGTATCCGCCGACAGCACAGTATGTATTCGTTAACCAAGGCTTCTGCACTAGAGTCTTTGTATTATCGTTATTTAAACCTTTCATGTATTGAGCCATTCTTTGGGCTTCTGTAGACGAAAGGAAAACCGTTGGTAGTATCGTTCCTTTTGACATATATGGTGCGGGTTCAAAAGAGCCTCCGTAGTGATACCCTCTACCCTCGTGACCAACAAATAAGGTTCCTTGATCTGGCGTATGATGGTGCATAAATAAATGTTCATCAGCCATGAGGAGCTTTAGATCTTCTATCATGGTCGCATCAACTGCCACCACTAATTTTTCTTGACCAAAAGTTGTATAACCAGGGCCGTGTGAAAAGGCCCTTCTAAGTGTTGCAGCTTGGTGTTTAGCAATGAACTTTCCTAAAATACTATCAGCTGAAGGTTGCATTGGATTTCCACCATGAAACATGATGGCCACTTCTTCATGAGTTTTTTCACCAAGAGCTCGGTAAATTGTCCCACCATTCATAAACTCATCAATCCGAGCGGCAACACTAGCAGCTGGAACTTTATCTTTTAGATTTTTTTCGAGAGCATCTTTTAGTAAGCGGTTAGGTGTGTAGTTTGGATTCGCTGCAATTTGAATTGTTAAATCATCCAAGACTCTTTCCATACTCACTGCCGTTTTTCTCATTTCAAGATCAAGGAGTAAATCATAGACGGTATTTTCTGGCAGAACGGCTTGCATCTGAGGATGGTTTGTTTTGAAGGTTTTGTATTTTTGGTATAAGGCTGTTTCAGCTGCTTCAGGCTTTGCTGTAATCCAGCTCTCTAATTGAGTGAGCTTTTCTTCCGTGGTTTGAAACTTGGGTGAACATCGGTCTTGAGCATAGACGGAGGATAACGAGAGCGTAAAAGCGAATGCGAACAATAAATGTCTCATAATAAACTCCACAATATAGCTAATCCCTTTATCGTCATTTATGATTAAAAAATGAAAAGAATATGGTGGAGGAGAGTAGCTATGTATGGATATTTCGTAACGTAGTGCTAGTTTTGGTTATGCTCAGGTATTCGGTTTTATTTTTGAATTTTATCTCCACTTATCAGCTTCTACCTGTAATCTCCTTTTAAATTGCGAGGGATAACATAAGAGAAATCTACTCAGCTAATCTATAAAAATAAATGGCTTGTGGTTGATATAATGACTAATGGGTATTATCTTGATTATTGAGTGTTTCATGAACTATACTTAGACATGGCAATTTTAGAAACTTTTAAATTTAAAGACCAACTTGAGATCACACTGACTGATGATGACTATGCCCATGCCTTACTAAACCATGCCGATGATGTAAGCATTGAAAAAATTAAAAAATGTATTGAAGACCCTGATTTAGTAATTGAATCGAGGGTAGGGGCTAATGGTTGCCTATTTTATGAAAAACTCGAAGATGGAATCTACTTCACAGTAGTTGTTCATGTCATTGGAAACGGTAAAGGCAATGTTAAAACGGCATATGATTCAGAAGATATTAAAAAAGGCAAAGTTCTTTATAAAAAACAGGAGCAATTATGAATATTAAATACATGGAAGAAATCGACACACTCTACATTTACCTAGACTCAGAAGCTCCAAAGGTTTTAACTGCTTCAACTTTCAGTGAAGACGTTAGCGTATATGTTAGCAAGCTAGATAAAAAGAAAATCTGTGGGTATGAGATAGAAAACGCTTCTAAAACCCTTCTATTAAATTTGCCAAAACTTAAGCTTGATCTAAAACAATTACTGGCGGTCATTATGTTCAACTCAAGACTTGGACTTAAAATGTCACAAGAAAGTATGGCGAATGAGCTCGAAATGAGTTTATCTACTCTAAAGAATCTTGAAAAGGCCAACCAAAATATAAGTATCGAGAGCTTCGAATCAATTCTTGATAAAGTACCAGAGGCCAGAATTGCAATAGCAAAGAAACTTCTAGCCTCTTAAAAAGGGGAGTTTATCTATGTGATAATCTTTCTTAATAAATCTTTTTTTTCACGATGAAATCTTCAAATGAGTGCTTTTTTGGAAACAAAGTGATAAGTAGCCCCTATGAAAAACTTAATCATAGCTGTATCACTTTACTTTCCCCTTCTTGCGTTCGCTTCTCTCGATAAATACTTAGTGGAGTTAATTGAAAAAGGTGAAGCCACTGAAGTTCGCTCCTATTTAGAACTTCATCCAGAATTAAAATTAAACGAAGTGGAATCCAATGAATGCTCGTATTACCACTTCACCGTAAGAAGAAATGATAAAGATACAATCTCCATTCGCTGGGACCTTTTTGATCTCTTAAAATCAAAAGGTGCAGACTTAAATGTTAGCTGTGGAGATAAAGCGGTCTATTATGGGCCTATGCTTTATGTCTTCGAATCAGGGCAAGATATTTTGGACTTAGCTTTAAGTTCCATTGATTTTACTCTTGCTGACGTTCAACGATTGATCAAAAATGGGGCAAAGCTTGATAAACTCAATCCTCACAGTCATTACAATCGTTGGTATACGCTTTTAAACAAACCGATCTTTACCTACAACCGCTATAACTATCAGGTTCATCCTAATACCGATGCTAAAGCTGATCTGTTAGTGAATGCTAAATTAAATCCCAATGTTCGTGGCAACGACGACAATTTCGATCACATTACAGGCAATTGTCCCGGCAACTTCGCTGTGGCGACACTCAAAATGGCGCAAAAACTCATTCTCGCTGGATCAGATTTTAGTCTTTTTTGCCAACCTGGTTACAGTATCTATTTTCCTGGCGGACCGACGGCCCTCAACTGGGTCGCTTCCAATACGACAACTCCTGAAAAAGAAAATATTGAAATCGCTAAACTACTTTTAACAAAAGGAGCCAGCGTTAATCAATTTTATGTTCCCCAGAATTCTGAAGATCGACATACGACAAGAACCCCTTTTTGGGATTCAGTTGTCAGTGGACAATTTGAGATGGCGAAATTTTTCCTCACTTTAAAACCCAATTTGAAATTGAATCGATGTAAAGCTCCCGCTCTAAAGGCTCTACCTGAAATTATTTCTTTTGACTACTACAGTTCTAGTTCAGATGTCGTGATACAAAAAAGTATAGACCGTGTGATTTCTTCCATCAAATTATTTTTAGATCTTGGTGAAAGAGGTTTTGAAAGTGCCGGTACCAGTGAATTAGATTATTTCTGTGGTAGAGATCAGGGCCTATTGGAACAGTACTTAGGTAAGTTTCTATACCAACTTCCCGAAAAAAACAGGGCCCCTTTTGCCAGTCGTTTGTACTCCCTCTTGAGAAACTATGGTCTCCAGGTGAATCAAAACGAATTCATTTATACGCTGAAAAAAGGGATGGAATATGGACTCTATCCTTTAGTTGATCAAATGGTAAAAGACGGTGCCAATCCTAATCTTATTTTTAATGGGTCTGAGGACAGTACACTTCTAGGCTTGGCTCTCTCAAGTAAAGAAGGGGTAGAGCTTGTGAGATCTTGGAACCCACCGGTGAATATTATCAGTGAGACCTTGACCAAAGTTCCTTATGGAATTGAACAGCTTAAAGTTCTAGAAACTTTTTATCTTCCTTTGAACTGGACCAATGATCGTGGGATGAACCAACTTTACCGAATGCTGAACTGGAGAAACGGAAGTTATGGTTATGTTTTAAATACTTATTACGAGCCAGGGATTCATTACGTACTTGATCGCACCACTGGCCCAATCAACACCCCAATTCTTGCTCCACCTCCGCAGAAAGGTTATTCAACACTTCTTCAAGATTTTTACGAAACAGTAAATCAGGAAATTTTCAAAAAAAACAATGCTGAACTTATCACTCAATTTCTTTCTTGGCTTGATATTCTTAAAGACCAAGGAGAAAGAATGGATTGGAACTATACAGATTCTGATGGAAGAAACGTTTTATATAATGTTGTTCGCACAACCGATTCAACCAAAGAAGTTTTGTATTACTTTATTAAGGCAGGAGTCAATCCTAAACAGCTATGCCAACAGCCATACCAAGATGGATCAGTGGCCAAAAACTGGAATCTTTACTTCGATACATACAATAAGGATTTAGTTCCAGAACTGGTGAGCCTCGGTGTGAATATAAATCAACAGGATGACAAGGGTGAAACTGCGCTCATGAAAAGAGCTGCAGGTTGCGACTCGTGGTATGTAGGCACAAGAATTTTGTGGCTCAATGTCGTTAAGGCATTAGTTGAAAATGGTGCCGATCCGAAACTTAAAAACCTTAAAGGGAAAAGCGCTTTAGATTTAGCTTCGTGTGATGAAGTGAGAAAATATCTGAAGAGTTTGCCTTAGTCTATATTGTCTACTAGGTGCTACATTGCTTTAATCGCTGATTCGCTTTTTCTAGAACGGCATCAATCACTTTGAGATCATTCCGAGTTGTTGATTTGTCCACTTCGTTCTTCTTCAGCTTAAAGCACCATCAACAAGTAAAATTTGTCTTTTGGCAAGATTGGCGAAATCGGGATCATGAGTAATAAGAACAATTGTCGTCTTATCGATTGAATTGATTTTTTTTAACTGATTCATCACCAAGTCGCCATTGTGTGTATCCAAGTTTCCAGTTGGCTCATCAGCAAAAAGCACTTTAGGGTTTAGTATCAGCGAACGAGCAATGGCTACTCTTTGTTGTTCTCCACCTGAAAGTTGACCAGAGAAGCGGTGGGCTTTATCGGCCAAACCAAAAACATTCAAAAGCTCCATCGCACGATTCTTATGTAATTCTTGTGTTTTCGTCTTCATGGTTGGCAATAAGACATTTTCCAGAGTTGTTAGTTCAGGAAGGAGATAATGAAATTGAAAGACAAACCCGATTTTTTGATTTCTGAATTCATGAACTTGTTTTGAATTCCAATCTGAAATATCTGTCCCATCGTAATAGACTGATCCTGAAGTCGCCTGATCTAAAGTACTCAAAATATAAAGTAATGTCGATTTACCTGAACCCGATCTTCCTGTCAGGGCCACAAACTCACCGGATTCAATGGTGAGGTTTATGCTGTGGAGAACTTCTTGAGCTGGAATTCCAAAAGATTTACAAATTTTTTTTGCTTCGATTTTCATGACTCTGACCTCATGATGTCCATTGGTTCCATTTTTCCAGCGGCCCTCGCTGGAATGTAACTCGAGAACAATGAAGAAAGAAAAGCGGTTGAAAAACCGATTAAATAAATTTGAGGAGAGAAATTAATCAGCATTCTTCCCATGCCGATGGCCCTTGCTGGATTGACTTCTATATATGAGAGCATTTTGCAAATAATAAAACCAATAATAATTCCGATCACTCCTCCAATAAAACCTAAAATGGTTCCTTGGAATATAAAGATGCCGGTGATGTCATTTGGTTCGTAACCCATTGAACGAAGTATTGCTATTTCTTTTCTTTTTTGCGTGACGGTCATACTTAGTACGTTAAAAATTCCAAAACCTGCAACAATCAAAATGGCGATGGTCATGGAATAACGAACTATATCTTGAGTTTTAAAAACGGATAGTGTGCTTTCGTTAGCTTGTTCCCAACTTTGTATGAACTCTTTACTCTGACTACTGAGTTCAAGTGAGTAGGGAAGTGATAAGTCTGAGTCCACTAAGCGCACGACAATATCGCTCACTTTACTCGGGGTCCGGGCCAGTGTTTGTACATCTACTAATCGAGCATAGATGATTCCTTCATCATTTTTTTTCATTCCAAAACGAAATGTTCCTATCACTTTGAAGGGTTGAAATCCTTTGTTACCGATAGAAACGACAATACTATCGCCAATACGTGCTCCGATTTTAGTTAAAAAATCTTCGCCTACAATCACTTGATTGCCACCTTTATTCAGATCAAGAAATGAACCCTTAGTCATGTAAGGCTCAATTCTTGAAACGCGCAATTGATCATCAGGATTTATTCCGATAATTTGTGTAGGAAGTGTGACCTTTGCAAATTGTGTTAGAACTGGATATTGCAATTGCAAAGCAAAGGCTTCAACTCGTGAGTCTTCAGAGAGTCTTTTGCTCCAAGCGGGAATGTTATCAATATTATCTTCACCTCTTCTGCCTGAAGGTGGTGTTAACCAATGAATCAAATTATTTTCTGGAAATAAGCTATTCTTAACTAATTCTTCTGTAACTAATTCATCACGGGCTTTTATTCGAATATGACAATCACTATTAATAAATTGATCAAGTAAGAATGTTTGAAAGCCGAGCATGATTCCAGAAATAGCAATATAACCAGCAGTGCCGAGGGTGATTCCTAGAAGAGTGAGAATGGTCTGTTTTTTTTTCGAAAGCAGATAACGAATGGCGAGAAAATTCATTTCTTGCTTACCCAAACTTCCATACTTTGATCAAGCTTCATATCTGGGCTATCAATTAATTCGATATATTCTGAGTCTTGAAAACCAATATTCACATGCACTTTTTTGGTTTTACCATCTTTACGAATTGTTATCATGCCACGATGAATAGAGCGAATTGGAGCGAGTAGGGCATTGGCTTTCTCGCCTGCAATTATGGCGGTATCAGCAGTCATTCCTGGTAAAACAGAAGGTGGTGTGTTTTTTAGATCAACTTTAATCAGAAATTGACCATCCTTAGGATAAATACTACGAACAATACCATCGATGGGAGTGCCCTTCATACTTTCAAATTGAATTCTGGTTGGTAATCCTGCTCTCACTCTAATGGCTGATGCTTGTTCAAGCGTAATCGCAAGTGACATCTTATTCAGGTTCATCACTGTGATTAAATTGGCATTTGGGAAAATATTCTCATTTTCCTTCGTGTCTAATTGAGTTACCACTCCATCAATCGGAGTTTTGATAATAGCGCCTTCTGCTAACTGTAAGAGAGTTTCACCTTTTTTTACGTTATCACCCTCCTTCACATATAGTTTTTTTATTTGTGAGGTTACACCAACACGAAAACGAAAAGTATCTTCTGATTCAAGTGTGGCCAAACCATAAATGGCATCAGTAATACTAGATTCTCTGAGCTTAACCCAATCTCCAGAATTGTTTTTCTTAAAGAAAAAAATGGCTAGAGCTATAATGATGATAGTGGGAATAGAAAACAAGATAATTTTTTTTTGTGTAGTCATAAATAAACTTTAACAAAACTATACCATAATGTCTTCTCCCTATATTCTTATAGAGTCGACTTAGAAGTCAGTAGAATTTTAATTGAAGATTTTCCATTTTCTTCATCGGGGAAAAAAGCCTGCATCGTGTATGCTTGGCTACTCAAGTCTTGGAGCATTAAGAATTTTATCGCAAGATTCGCGAAACTGAATAGAATCAGATTCCTTTGTCAGTTTGCACCCATTTAGAGAGCGTTAATTTGTGGATCAAAGTCCGGTGCGATCGGTACTTTTGCGTTTGGAACGATAAAGAAGATCACGGGGGAACGGTTTACTTTTATTCTTGAGGTAAAGACATGGGCAACCCAACCTGGATTGGCAAGCTGACCATACTCATTGGCTTTTCCTATGCCTAAGGAGTAAGCAAATTGCTGGTTACCTGGCACTTTCCAGATTCTTTTGATTAGGGCCTTATCTTCTTCAGTTAATCTGTAGTTCTCGGGAAATTCATAAGGAGCTAGGTCCTGTGTTCTTGGAAGTTTATCCAGTTCAGGATCAGGATTAATGCGGTTGTTGGCATACTCATCTACTTTTCCAGGAAAGGTGTAAGCATTAACGACCTCATCCCCAATAGGAATATTTCCTACCCAGTGAGTACAAGAAGTGTATCCACCGACGGCGCAATATCCATTCGATAGCCAAGGCTTCTGCACTAAAGTGAATGTATTCTGGTTAGCTAAACCTTCCATGTACTGGCCCATTCTTTGGGCTTCAGTTGAAGAAAGAAAAACGGTGGGTACTATCGATCCTTGAGATAGATATTGATCCAGTTCATAAGAACCAGGTCCGTAGTAAAATGATTTGCCCGCGTGACCAATACGTAAGGTTCCTTGACGTGGCTGGTGAAGGTGTGAAAATAAATGTTCATCAGCCATGATGAGCTTAAGATCTTCCATCATCGTCGCATCAACTGCCACCACTAATTTTTCTTGACCAAAAGTTGTATAACCAGGGC
>JBMOGR010000034.1:0-9606 GCA_049318265.1 Bacteriovoracaceae bacterium | reverse complement strand
AAATTAGTGGTGGCAGTTGATGCGACCATGATAGAAGATCTAAAGCTCCTCATGGAGGATGAACATTTATTTATGCACCTTCACCAACCAAATCAAGGAACCTTATTTGTTGGTCACGAGGGCAAATCATATAGCTACTCATCTGGAGCTAATGATGCGTCTCGATTCCTGACTAGACTAGGAACGATCGTACCTACCATTTTCCTTTCATCTACAGAAGCCCAAAGAATGGCCCAATACATGAAAGGTTTAAATAACCAGAATGTGTACACTTTAGTGCAAAAGCCTTGGCTAACGAATACATACTGTGCTGTCGGTGGATACTCTTCTTGTACTCATTGGGTAGGAAATATTCCAATTGGGGATGAGGTCGTTAATGCTTATACTTTTCCAGGAAGAGTAGATGAATACGCCACCAACGTCATTAATCCTAATCCTGAACTGGATAAACTTCCAAGAACAAAGGACCTAGCTCCTTATGAATTTCCCGAAAACTTTAATAGACTGACTGAAGATGATAGGGCCTTAGTTAGAAGAATATGGAAAGTGCCAGGTAACCAGCAATTGGCTTATGCCCTAGGCATAGGAAAAGCCAATGAGTATGGTCAGCTGGCCAATCCAGGTTGGGTTGCCCATGTCTTTACTTCAAGAATAAAAGTAAACCGCTCCCCTGTAATCTTCTATGTCGTTCCAGATGCTAAAGTACCGATCGCGCCGGACTTTAATCCACAAATTGAAGCTCTTTAAATAGGTGCAAAAGGTTGGAGCTGGTAAAAGTTCGCTTCCAGAAAAAGGAATTACTTAAGTTCGAAAAAATTCAAACTATCAGTATAAGGAATAATTCTTTCCTCAGAAACCCAAATTTTGCCAGCATCACATTTTTTTGGATCGTAATAACGCTCGCAATCTTTGCCAAAAGAATTATGCACTAAATATTCTCTTTTTCCTTCAACCACCCTCATCGCTGTGATGACAGAAGCATGGCCCAATCCACTAGGCCCCGGAATATTGGCCAGGGAAGGAATAACCTTTTGAAGCAGTCCGCGCTCAACATCATAACTAAGTCCTACTGGAAGATTGGCCTTTAAACTTTTTCCTATCTCTTCTTGAACAAGATTAAAAATTCGATTCCAATTAGAGGAAAAACTTTGACGAAGTTCAGCGATATGTATTTTCCATAAGGGCTTTAAGTTAATACTTATGCGTTTCGGAGAGTTTAGTTCACAGTTAACACGAAAAAATTTTCTTAAATTTTGATAAGTTTTAGTTTCCAGTTCCCGATATTCAGGACTGCCTGGCTTAGGTTTGTTAGCGGTCAAAATATCAAGTAAAGCTTCTGTTTGCGAAGGGATTAAATCATGATCAACAATTAACTCATGAATTTTATAGATCCATGCTCCGACCTCTTTTTTAACACCTGTAATCGCTCCAGTATAGACTTCTGGTGTGCCGAACTGATGCTGGTATAAGATCTTAGTGAAGCTCTGCACTTCAGCTAAAAGTAAATTTCGTTTTTTTCCCTTCAAATCTTCACTTAAAATTTTCTTCGCCTCTGCAGACTTGATAACATTTTTTTTCAGCCATTTTTCCCAAGCGTCTCCGCTGTACATAAGGCCTTGCACTTCGGCCAATATCTCAGCCGCTGACAAATTTTCCTCTAAGGCAACGGTAAAGTGATAATCAATGAAACTATCCACCCATTCCAGTGAAGCTTGGATCATTTCTTTTTTTTGTGCCTTGGCCCCTTTGTATAACAACTTTATAAATTGGCTGGACTTCAATAATTTTCGAGCCTCTGCCGGAGATTGATAAAGATTCACTTGCTCCACTACTTGAGCACGAAATTCTCTTGCTGCCTGACGTTCCTCATAACTAAAAGTGGATATTTTAGAAAGTAGATTCATCAGTTTAGAATGTAGCATGCCTAAAGAATCATCCAGGTTTCCCTGGGCTTCATAAAAAGATTCTGAACGTGGGCAAACGCCTATCGCACTAATCTTACTTAATAAGGTAAAGTGCTCTGAGCCTTCCAGGGAAAAAAGTGAACCTACAGCCCAAGAATTGTTGATAGCTATATCAATAAAAGAGACAGGCACTTTTGTATCCACTTCTAAGATAGTAGAAAGGCTGGCCGAGGCACAAACTCCCAAAGAACCCTGACTAACGACTGCGCTCGACGGCAGCACTGTCTGGGCCATCACTGTAGATATAAAAAATGGAATGATCAAGGTGGGCATCATTAGTTTTATCATAGAGCAATCTTAAGAGTGAGAACTGAGTAATGGACAAAAAAACTCAAGAACAAAGTAAAAATGAAAGGGTGTTAAGTTTCTAGACAATAAAAAAACTACGTAGAGGTCGATCGGGTATCTATGCTTTAGTTAACATGATCTTAGTCAACATTTTGCAAGAGTCAGATCAGCTTAATATTTACAGGATTCTCGTATTCTTTTGTTAAAGAAGTTCAATATTAACCTCAACTGGAGTTAAATTATGAAATTGAGCAAAGATATTATGACTACCATGCCAATCACTATCCATGCCGGAGAATCAATTGTGCAAGCTTATGGTAAGATGAAGGAAAATTCGATTAGACACCTACCCGTCATGAACGGTCAAAATCAAATCATCGGTATACTAAGTGATCGCGACATTCAAAGGGCCATGCAAGTCCATCGTATAGATAAGTTTCAGCAGGACATAGAACTACCGGTAGAAATTCCAGTGGAGGAATTTATGAGTTGGCCAGTTTATATGGTCAATGAAAAAACGAGTATCAAAGTAGTTGCAGCACAAATGTTGTCGCAAAAAGTCTCAGCCTTCTTGGTTGAAGACGAAGCAGGAAGATTAAAAGGTATAATAACAACAGATGATTTGCTTAAACTTCTTTTAGAAGTAGAACAGCCTAGCATTAAAGAAGAATGTATCAGTCGATTTTTTACTTTTACCAATAACATTCAAGCAGGTTAAGCCTAAAAGGAAACGTTGTGAAATTTTCCTACTTAACATGGTCTATACTTTTTCTTTTTGGCTGCTCCCAAGTAAATCAAAAGGAACAAACTTATTACCAACAACAAAAAAGAATGAGACACGGCATTGTCCCTGTAAGGCCTAATGTCTCTGAAGTATCTGTCCCCCATCAAGGTAGTAAAGACCAGACTAAAATCGGCGAACAAATATTTATGAGAGACTGCGCCCGCTGTCATGGAGATACAGGTGAAGGAAACGGGCCTGAGGCTAAAAATCAGGAACGCCCACCCGTCAATCTTAAACTAGCAGTTCGTGAGATGAATCACTTTGATTTCTTTTTTAGCATTTCCCAAATGGAAAAATCCATGCCTGGCTGGGATCATCCTTATACCGATGAAGAACGAAAAGCGATTGCTGCCTATTTAAAAACGCTCTAATTTCGGAATTCGGAATAAATCGGAATAAAGATGAAAAAAATTGTAAAGATTGCGATCACTGGAGGACCAGGTGGTGGAAAAACCACGGCACTGGATCTTTTTCAGAGAGAACTTCAAAACAAAGTCAAAGTTGTGCCTGAGGCGGCTACCATGCTTTTTCATTATGGAATAAAGCGAGAATCGGAAACAGAAAGAATTAAACTGCTGCAACAGGAAATATACCGCATGCAACTCAATCTGGAAGATTCAATAGCACGCTTACACCCAGAACGATTATTAGTTTGCGATAGAGGGACTTTAGATGGCATAGCCTACTGGCCTGGCCCCGAAGCAGATTTTTTTACAACCATTGGATCAAGCTTCGAACAAGAAGCAGACCGCTACGACGCCGTCATCTTCTTTCAAACCGCCGTAAAAAATGCCGAGGATGTCACTAGTAATAACCCTTTCCGCTCAGAAGGGCCAAGTGCCGCCACTATCTTAGATGAAAAACTTAAACAAGTATGGCAACGTCATCCTAACTTCCATTATGTTCCCACTGATAGCTCGTTCTTGAAAAAAATCACGACAGGACTATTCACCATCAATCAAGTGTTTTTAGAGCAAGTACGAAAACACCAAACTTAACAAGGTCCTCTTCAGTTTTAACTCAGGAGCATAATAAGAGCATGAGCTTTTTAATTATTCAAAACGGCCAGTTCTCAAACTTAATTTACCCCACTCCCAATCTTATGGGACAAATCGAAAACATAACACCTATTCATGAATTAAAAGAGTCTCAATCTTTTAAAGACAATCTGGATAATAGCCTCAAAGAAGCTGTTCATAAAAAAATAAACCCTAAAATTGAAAGTTACCAGAAAACTAAAAAGAATCACGAGGTCATGCAAAAGCGCTATTATGCCAGAGATATTATGACTTCCCCTGTGACAACCATCAAAGAGATTGCAACAGCAAGAGAAGCCAATGAAATTCTCACTAAACATGGTTTTCGCCACATTCCTGTAGTCGATGAAAAAAATAATATTTCAGGTATGATCTCCGATAGAGAACTGATCGATGTTACTGCAAATCAAAAATGCAAAGAAATCATGATACAAAAAATAGTGGTTTGCGAAGGGAAGGCCAGCATTCATGAAATGGCCATTATTATGCTCAGTTATAAAATAAATGCTCTGCCCATTATCAATGACAAATATGAAATGATTGGTATTGCGACGATAAGTGATATTTTAAAATATGTGATCGACTCGACAGCTTTTTTAGGGAGAGGATAAGAGATAAGACCTCCTACTAAAAAATAAAAGTCAATTACTCACTATGAAAAAAATTCTCATTCCCATAGATTTTTCACCTTTAACATTAACCTTCATTTAGAATGGATTTTATTTGGATGCCCCTTAATGAAAAGGGCCTAACATAAGTTTGGTAACAATGAAAAAGCTGATGATTTCTTTTGCTTTCTGTACTCTCTTCTCAAATTTAACTTTTGCTGAGGCCTTGAGTACATTTCATCAAAAACAAGATTGGCAAGTTCGCCCAGGAAAAGTTAGCTTCAAAACATTTAGAGGTCCTGAACACCGTTTAATTGAGACAGCGGAGTGCAAAGCATTTATGCATACTGCTTATAGTCCTGAATTGGGGCAATATCCTGAGAGAGCCTATATTGCGATAAGAATTGCAGATAAGTGCAAAAGAAAAAAATCTGCCGATTTTGGCGGCCGCGATTATTCTTATCTTGAGTATTTTGAAGGAAGCTATGGTTATGCTTCCGTCAATGTAGATCTATCACAGTTAAGTGACCAGGGTGGAACATATGAGAAAGATAACTGGTTTAAGTACTTTTACCGTGCAGAAGAAAACTCAATAGAGCTATCTGTAAAAGATATGGACCAAAAGCCTTCTGAGTATTTTAAAATAGTTCATGAAAAAGGAAAGTTCAGCTATCAATATAAGAAAATGCAAGGTGAAGAAATCACTAATCTTGAAATGACAGGTTCCTTTGAGGAAAAAACTGTGCCAGCGACAGATACTAATTAACTCATCAATTCAGTAACTTACGACATCCGCACTTCTCTCTTGAAAAATGGATGTCAAAATTTTTTTTCCTATTCTCTATGGGGGATTGTTATATTCTGTTTAAAATTGGCCTAAACAATCAAAGGAGCCCCAATTGAAAACATCCCCTTTATTCATGACCATTTTTCTTCTCGCGACTTTCTCAAGTTTGAGTCATGCCACAGACCTAGGAAAATATCAGGTAGATGTTAGTGCAGAATCCACTGGCGGCTGGGGAGACATGGTCTCTTATTTGGATGGCTGGGAATGCAGCTCTACCATGAACAGTACCTTCTTCGAACGACTAGTTGACCATAAAGGAGAAATGAAAGACATTCCTCAAAGCATTAAAACTGACTACACCTTCTCTTTCTTCAGTCAGCCTCATGTGAAAATGTCCATTAATAAAGACATGAGTATAGAATCGTCGCTCAAAGTTATTCTAAGCGAAAACTGCTCAAAAACGACGACACATAAAGAAAAAAAGAAAACGAAAGATAGAGACGGCAATGAAGTTGAAAAAGAAGAAGAAGTTTCAACCACAGAAAACCGTCATTTCGTGTGGAGTTGTCAATTCAAAGAATTCCCAACAATCGTTGGGGCAAACTCTGTTGTGAACTGTAAGCCCGATGCAAGTAGCTATGGTAGCTTTTCCCTGGACTCTTATCTTCTCTCAACTTTCAAACAAAAGAAAATTACCGGTTCCATCAAACTTCTGGATCGCCGAATTTCTTATGCGGCTGATCTTTGCCCTAACAAAAAAAGTAATAACCGCTACGTCATCAAACTTAGTCAAGGCGTTGATCATTTGGCATTTGAAGACGATTTTAAATTTAACGTTTGGATCACTGGACAAGACCAACCAGTCGTCATCAAAAACATTTCTGGTGTTTTAAATGACGAAATTTTGGTATGCCCGGAAATGAAAAAAGGACTTTTCGTGGTGAGCGTAAGAGCCTTCGAAGAAGATCCAGTCTGGGATGACGAGTATACTAACTTATCAACTAACAGCCACATTGCTTTTTTTGGGCTATCTCCCTCTTTTACTTCCATGGAAAAATCTCTGCAAGTCACCCGTAGTGGCTGGTGGGATTCCCAATTCTTGGATAAGGTGGAGACCATTAAAGTGAAGTTAATTAAACAACCTTAGTTCTTAGAATCGTGGGAGTGTAAGCATAATTGGTAGTATTTGATAAAATACTGCTCAAAAGCAGCACTCCCCGATCTTTAATTGAGATTCAATACGTACTGCATGTACAAGACATCATTATTGAGATTATCTTTCAAATAACGAAAATTTTTCTGGTTTAAATATCCTGCTTCAAAAGACTGCTTATATTTCTCCCCAAACTTGAGCCCGAGTCCTACGCAAAATCTGTTTTGGTCAAATCCTTGGTGAGGGGCGGGAGAATTCTTATTTTTGTCAGTCTCAATAGTATTAAAATTGTAAAATAGCTCATCAAAAGAGAATGCATACAAGCCACTTACATAGCGGTCCAATTGATAATTGGTCCTAAACATCTTTCTCAATCGAACTATTGTTTCTGGTCTGTCTTCCATTCGGCGAAATTCCAAACGAGAGCGGAAAAGAAAGGACCATTCCTTTTCTGAAAACTGATAAATGGCTTGAGTAAATGGTCTATGCTCATCGTATTGATTAGGGGATTTCCACGGAATATAAAAATAGCCAAGTCCAGCCGAGAATTTTTTTGAAAAGGCGTACATTGAGTTCGCTTGAAGAATTGATCCTGCATACTTTTCACCATTGGATACCATTCTAGGTTGGTACATAACCTGGGTACTGACGAGAGGAACGATTCGTCCCTGAACAAAAATAAAAGGCCATATTTGTTTGTCACTTACATCCGCTAATACTGCACGGCATAGCAACAAAGAAGAGAATAGAAAAAATCTAAAAAAAATATTATTCATACCAATAATTGGAATATAGCTTAAGGTATGTTCAGCAAAAAAACAAGAAGAGTGCACGAAGCGACCCTTCTTGTTTGTTTTAAAGACTAATTAGATTAAGGAGCGATGGCTCCAAAAGAAAATTGAATGCTGGTATCGTAGGTGTAATAAATGTCTTCACCATCATTATTTTCAAAAGGTTCAACTTTCACCCAAATTGTTTCAGCGCCATCGACAATCTTGAGGTAGACCAGTCCATAAGTTGTGCTACTAAAGATTTGAAAACCAGTTGATGACGACACATTGAGATTTTCTGTTATGCCTTTGCATAAAGTTAAGCCAGGCGTAGCACTAAGAGGAAGGCAAATATTTCTATCACGCATGGACTTATATTGGGCAATCAATGAGCGTAAAGCTTTTCTCTCCTTACGCTTAGTTTTCTTGTCTGCAAGCCTATTTTCTAATTGTTGTAAGTAGGCTTGGTCATCGGGAGAGAAAGTTTCAAGACTGATGACGATTTTTTTATTAAATTCAAAATAAGGAAAGTTCAGTCTGTTATCAGAATGATTTTTTTGAAGAATGAACAGCTTGGTAACGTCAGTCCTTGTCCAATCAAGATCATAGACTTTTTGAATGAGGCTTTGAGCAAATAGCCCAGCAATAATTTTTCTGGTATAGTCAGAGTTTTCCGCTCCCTTGGTTACACGGAAAAACTTATAAACAGCCTCATGCCAACGAAGGGCCACTTTATCCATCAGAGGGAGGAGTTTGTAGAGAGTCTTGTCCACGAAAATTTTTCCTGAGCCATCATCCCAGTTCGCCAGCTGCTCATAGATGCAGCCTTTTTCCGTCATCAAAAAATTAGCATCAGTAATTTCCTTCAAGTCGATGTTGTCGAGAAAAACCAATTTGTCCGCGTCGATAGATTTTAATAGTGACGCGATTTTTTGGCTCATGTAGGGATTAAAATGGGCCAGCTTTGAAATTAAATAGCTGTCAATCTGTTCTTGGCTATTCATCTCTTGGATTTTGGAATCAAGCACCATCTGATAGCGCGTACGTCCCTCAAATAAGTCATAGAGCTCTGCTGTCCCTTGACCCGGACAAAAATGAGCTCCACCACCATTGCCCACACGGTCTCCTGCGTGAACAGTCGTTAAGAGCCCTAGCACCATAAGTGTTAAGATCGTTTTCATGATTCCTCCTGTTTCGATTGAAGTTGGGTTAAAGGGAACAAATACATGCAAACTCGGTAAACTTCCGTGCATTGGCTTTCTCGCATTAATTCATCTAAATCATCTTGGGCCTTGCGCAAAATCTCCTTCGCTTTAGGAAGAAGATCCGGATCCACAGGTAAAGTGAAAGAAGTGAAGTCTCTTTGTTTGACCGGAATACTTACTAGTTTTTGCTTGGCCATTTCCAAATCACTCAAATGAGATTTCTGAATCGATGGTTCGAGAACATCATCAGAGGTATTAAGTTTGGCGTGGGTTCGAGTCATTTTTCCTTGAGCTCCCACTTTAATGAGTTTCAATTCTTCTAATTTTTTTAAATTCTCTTCGACTTTAGAAAGTGAAAGACCTAAGCGCGTAGCGATCCAAGAAGTCTTCGACTGAAAATCAGAAGTTTCCATGAGAGAAAGGATTGCGTAGTAAGTCCATTCCGAAATAACAGCGAATTGGTGAGCGTTAAGTTTAAGTAGAGAAAGATCTTGTTTGCTTTTTTTAAGTTGAGGATTGAAATGGCGAAAAAGTTCTGCACGTTCACTTGGGTTTAAGAGAAGTTTTTCAGCTATTTGTTGCGCTTTTTTAAACGAAACTTTTCTTTTCCCTTTTAATATTTCACTGGTAGCGGAGGGTTGCATTTCTAGCCTGCGTGCCAGCGACCGAATTGAAAAATGTGTATTAATCGTTTTGTATTCGACTAATTTTCTATTGAGTAAATTTTGAACACTCAACTGCTCTTTCATTTTTTCTCCCTCTTTTTTTTGAACACGGACTAGATAACAAGAGAAAAAGGTTCGCACAAGAGCAAAAGGTACAATGTGTTCCAAAAAAATGGTACAAGGTGATTAGAGGGCTGTTTTTTGGTGAATTGGACCTCGCCACAGTTGACCGACTGGTAAATTCCCTTCCTACTCCTAAAGGATCCGCATAGATAGAAGAGAAACAGACGATTTATAAACTGCCCCACTTGCGTGGGGACAGAATTTTAGTCGGCCATGAATTTT
>JBMOGR010000033.1:0-19164 GCA_049318265.1 Bacteriovoracaceae bacterium | reverse complement strand
ATAAATGTCTCATAATAAACTCCACAATATAGCTAATCCCTTTATCGTCATTTATAGGGCAAAAATAAAATGAATAAGGTGGAAGATAGTAGTAGGTTAAGGATTTAACGGCATAGAATAAGGCTTAATAGGGGATTGCAGCTACGGCGACGACGACGATTTGATTGTCAAAAAATTCTCACCAAGCTTCAATTCATTTTGTTATTCTCTACTTAGATCAGTAAGGTGCAAGTTTATATTAACAAAGGGGTGCACATAACAAATGAATAGGACATAATCGCCCAGAAACAACAAAACGACAGTTTACTGACTAAATTTTTGACAGTTAGGTAACATTTTCTGGAACTTTGATTTTTTGTCTTGAGCAAAACAAAGTCAGGCATAATAAATTCCAAGTACAACCTATATAAGGAGAAGTTTATGAAGTTTATTATCTGCTCATTAGTTTTATTAAGTACCTTTTCAATCATGGCCAAAGAAAGAACCATCCTTGACTGTAAGACCTTGGAACAAGTAGGGGAAGGGACAAAACATAAAGTAAAACTTGATTCACGTTTTTCTATCGCCCTGGAAAGAAAGAACCCAATTGCCAGATTTACTCACGGAAATTTTTCCAGTGAACAACATGGGACAGTTTTGGTGGAAGATACTTTTGAAGATTCAAATTATCACATTCGTTTTAAAAAAGTTATTGAGTTAAGTGGAAATGAACATGGAGCTATTTTAAGCTTTGACATCAAAAGAAACCAAAGCGTGGAAAAAAATGGAAGTTATTATGTGTTCACTAGAGTATGCCAAAAAGAAAACTTCTTCCAAGATATTGTGACGAATAACTGTGCTAACTATGATTGTAAAATTAATGTAGAATCTGCTGAATAAAATAGAAGGCCCCACGATAGGTGGGGCCTTTTTTTTGGTCCAAGAATTTATTTTTTCGAATCAGCAGTAACATCCCCATCTCTAGTAATATTGTGTAAGTAAAGAATCGCTTCGTATTCACCTTCAACTGGAGTTCCTAAACGGTCCCAAGCACGCTCCTTTTTTGCTAAAGGATCTGTCCCCAGTGAATTCTCATCATACCAATACTTTGAAAAATCGACAGGATCACCTTTGGCCACTCTTTCTGAGTTGTACCAATTTTCTTTTTTAATTCTAAATACGAACATCCAGTGTTTACGATCATCGGCATCAGGGGCGCATGGCACAGTTACCCCGCAGTTTACAAATTCATTGGATAGATTCATTTCATAACTGGTGGCCACGAATGGAGAAAAGTTATCTGGCATGATTTTACTTCTGCCGTCGTCATATCCAGAAGAGTACCAATTTGTGTGACGGTTAACGGCATTTCTTAATCTTTGGAATGGGATGGTTTTATCCTTACTGTCCGGTTTTAAATTAAAAACACTGTTGAAGCCCATGTCAGTACTGGCAAAAGCAGTATTCGATTTATTCGACTGAAGTTTTTCAAATTCTGGATCACGTTCATTCATCATTTTACTTGGATCAAATGCTTCTTTAGAAGAAGTTCTTGGGCTAAAACTATAAGCGAATGGTCCGTTTTGTGCGTTGATTGTAGCATAAACGACCATAGGAGAATTTTGATTACCGAACTGAGGTAAATATTTTGCAGGATAAAGTAACCATGCACCTGCTGAGGCACGAGCACCTTCCCAACGGCGACGAAATGGATTCATGAAATAATCTTTACAATCGGCATCGGTTAAAACCGATTTTTTATTTGCTTTGACGATAGCGGTTGATGGAGTAGCACAATCATTTGCAAGACCAGTTCCCGTCCAAATCATCCCGTTAGATTCAGGTGAGTAGGGCTTGAAGTTTGTGTCACCTCTAAATGAATTGTAATATTCTTTATCTTCAGTACTGCAATTTTTTTCATCAGCAAGAAAAACTTTTAAGCTGTCTTTATAATTTTTAAGATCAGAAAATTCTCTTCCTTGGGCAATGAATTCTGAAAAGATATGTTTGTTTTCACAAATTGTCAGCGCTGGAACAGGGGAGTCCACTTTCATCGGATTTGCACCAGGGATAGTTAGAGTATTTTGTCCAATTTCTCTTTGTCTCGCGCTCCATAATTTTGAAGAGAACTCGAGATAAGTAGCATATGACTCAGCAGCTACTTGTTGCCATAAAGGTTTACTCAAATCGATAGGAGCTTGTTTCCCAACCGGAACTTTATTTAGTTTGGTGATCCAGGTGAGTTTTTCTTGAATCATGGTGGCACGGTCTCTGAATTCACCACAGAGATAAACCAAAAAAGCATTGGCTTCAAGGCTTACACCTTTTGGTAGGCCAGCAACTTTATTCCATATTTTTCCTGTTTTGAGTCCGTACACTCGAACAATATCTCCATAAAGGTAATAACTTTTTCGAGAAACACTTTTTAATTTTTCTGAAGCCGCTTTCACTAAAGGATCATTGTAATTGACTTTGGGGATGGATGGGGCTGCTCCTGTATCACTACAGTAGGAACTCCACAGTTTATTATTGTCAGCATCTGACTGCCACCCTGAAAGACCAGAAGACGTTGTGTCTGCAAATGATACTTGCGATGACAAAATCCCACACAGGGTTAAAGAAAGGAGCGTTGATTTTTTCATCTATACCTACCGAAAAAGTTTTACTTAGTTGGAGTTAATTTACCTTTAAGTGCTGTCGCCCATAATCTATTGTCAAAATGGTTGGCGAAACTTTCAGCTAGCGGAACTGATTTAGTTAGATTTCTTATGCCGATCATATTTTCATCATTGCTGTCGTTACCTGAACCAGTCCAGTTCTGAGAACCGACAATCACCATTTCATGGCGGTATTTTCCTTCACTAATTTTACGTGATAGACTGCCAGACTTATGGTGGTTTAAGCCTTTCCAATTACTTTTCAATAGAATTATTTTACCCATTTTTCCATTTCGTTTTACAAGATTTTCAAATGGGTTTGGATCGTTCACTGTTGCACTGACATCTTTAAACCAACTTCCAGGTCCTATACCATTGAAGCCATCCAAAATAATTCTCACTTCTGCACCTTTGGCAGCAGCATATTGAATGGCCCTGGTTGATTCATAACCACCACCACTAAAGGCTGCAATACGAATAATGTCTCCTTCGCGTGCTGATAACAACATTGGTAAAATCATACGATGTTCACCGTCATCAGTTGGAGAAAAGTGAACTTTTATTTCTGTTCCTTCACTATCCATGAAATAGCGTGGAGTATTTGGTCTCTTATTGCCGTGGAATGCTCCTAATAGAAGTTTATTGCTTAAGTCGGCAGCAATATATCTTTTGTCTTGAGCCCCATTAAAAAAACCGTACATCTCGAAAAACTCTTTTTCAAAAGTAGCTACGATTTCAGGATTTTTAATATAAACGGCTACGTTGGAATTTCGTTCAATACCCATACAAGTTTTGGCCACGTTGGTTGAACCAGTCCAAACGGCAACTCCCGTTTCACTTTTTAAAATAAAAAATTTGTTATGCATAATATCTGGAGTCGGCCATTCCAAGCGACCAAGAGTATCTTTGTCTTGTTTGACTCCAGCATTGATATTGGCCATTAAAAGAGGGGTGGCATCATAGGTGTAATTGGTATAAGTCTGTGGCACTGTTTTTTTAGGGTCTTGAACAGGTGCTGGATCAAAAATCCAATTGCCTTTAGCTGGCTTAAAATAACTAAAAATTTGTTTTTCACCGTTTGGTGATTTATTCACACTTTCAGTATCAAAGACAGCTTTTACATCGACTTTATTTTTTACTTGATTAGAAATAGCATCAAATACTGGTTTCATGCTTTTTTCATGATCATCAATTCCATAAAGTGCCAAATACAGTGATTTGGTAGAATCTTCTTTAATTTTTTTAGCTAAAACATTCGCTAACACATTGGAAAAATCTGGGGTTGGTTTATCCCATTGCTCGGTAAACCAAAATTCCAATTGAAGTGGTTTTTTCATTTTGATAACTTGCCCGAGAGAAGATTCTGTTTCTTGTCTCCACAAAGTTTTTGGTTTAAGTAATGGAATTTTTTCTAAACATGCCCAATCATCAAAACTAGGGCAAACTGCGAACTGAGTAGAAGAATTTAAAAGTCTATTCACAATATCTGTTTGTTTTGCTGGACTAATATCGGCTTTTAAAAAGCCCAAATAAGAGGCAATGTTTTCTGCTATTAAGTCTTTCTGACTTTCATCTAATTCTTGATTTTTGGCCAAAGCCTTTTGAATAATGGATTCAAATTCATTTCTCTTTGATTCTTTTGATAACTGAGGGAGCGCTCTTACTGCAGCTTCTTCTAAAACTTCTTCTTTGTCACCAGCAGGACTTCGTAGTTGGAACACTTGCTCGTTACTACAGGCTATGAAAAGAAAGGAAAGACATAATGTTTTTGATGTTGTTTTCATGGATCATTTTTCGGTACATGATCAAGAAAGTTAAGTTAAGAGATTCAATATTTTAAAGAGCGTTTTACTCTGGCATTCGGAGAGAATGCATTGAGGCTAATTTCTTGACGTCTATGTACTAAAACCGATATTCTCAACCATTATTATTTCACCATTGGGTAACAAAATGAAAAGTCTATTAGGGTTTTTGTCACTTTTATTGATTCAATTTCCGGGAGGAAATGTGAAAGCAGCCGATTCAACTTTTATTTCTCCGCGAGAAACTTTTAGCAAATTATCAAAAAGAAAAAAACAAATGTGGGTAGTAGGTTATATGAACTCGACTTTAGAGGATTCAATTAAAGACCTCGAGGTATCGTTTGAAAATGGTGCAGACGCTATAGTTTTTGAAGGTGGTGATTATAATAAAATGGATGCGAACTTAGGTGAAATCAGAAAACGTTTCCCTGATAAGGTTATCGGGGTGGATTTTTTAGGTCCTGATAGTAATTTATATACCTATAAAGAAACTTTTGCTCTGGCCAAAAAGCATCACTTACAAATTGCTTGGACAGATTTTTCAGGTGTAGATCTAATAAAGGAAGCTCCTGAAGTTAGCTTGCATTCAATCATGTCTGAAAAACCTAAAGATGTCTTTTATGTTAGTGGTATTCATATGAAATATTCTACACTTATTGACGAAAATAAAACGATAGAACTATCTGCGCTACAAGCTATGGGGTGGGTTGATGGAATTGTCATCACAGGACTTAAAACAGGTGTTGTAACAGATCCAGAGAAGGCCAGAAGAGCTCGATCAGTGATTGGCAATTATCCTCTTGGATCTGCTTCAGGAACGGCAGTGGACAATGTGCAAACTCTAACTCCTTATGTCGATTTTTTCTTGGTCAATACGAGTATCTCAGATAAGAATCACAGAATCATTGGTGAGAAAGTAAAGGCTTTAAGAAAGGCCATGGATGTAGTCGTTAAAGTGAAAGGTAGTAAGAACTAAACTTTTAGTCAAGAATTGACGAACAGTGGAGGTAATAATCAGGAGTTCCCATGAGAAATTTCTTCCTCTCTCTGTTTCTTTTTTCTTCGTTCAATTCATTTTCCGCTGATCGTTGTACTCCTAACTTTGAGACCGCAGAAGAAAAAGTAAATCATTTAGAAGGATGGTTAACCTCAAAAGCTGAAGCTCCAAATACAGTTGTTTATAATAAATACAAAAATTTAAAAACCTCACATCCACAGTTAGTTTCGGTCATTCCAGAACACGCCGTCTATGATGTTCTCCTCGATGAAGAAATGCTTTGGACAGCGAAACAATTGGAGAACGTTTTGAATGAGATGTCGTCCTCGCTTCGTTCTCATCCAAACTTAAGCCATGTCGATCGCTTCCAAGCTGCTTTAAGAAAAAATCTGGAAGGCAAAGTTCCCGCTCATGGAATTGAGTCCCGAATAAATGAATTTATGAATGGTGGTACGATCTTTCGTGCTCTAGGTGAAAAAACGGTAGAAGAAGTCTCAGAAATGTTTCATGGTGGAAATCCACTGCATCCATCAGCCAATAGTATTTTGGGACAATTCATTGCACGACATGAAGCCTCAACCGTTCTTCGTGCTTTTCCCCACGGAACACCAGACATCTATACCACTTTTGGCCCTGAAAAATTAGTGGTGGCGGTTGACCGAACCATGTTAGCCGATTTTCATAAAATGATGGCGGATCAGCATATTTTTTCTCATTATCATAAGCCTGATCAAAGTACTCTCAAAGTCATGCATGAAGATCATAACTTCTCATGGAGTGGAAAAAATGATTATTCCAACATAACCGATATAGCGAATAACAATTACGATTTCCAAATCCAAACTATTTTTCCGACAGTGCTGTTGAATTCAACTGAAGCTCAAAGAATGACCCAATATTTAAAGGCTGTAAGCAATTACAAATTAACACAATTGGCCCTAGAACCCTGGGGCAATAATGGTTACTGCGCTAAAGGTGGTTACGATTCCTGCACTCATTGGATTGGAAATATTCCCATTGGTGATGAAGTTGTTGATTCATATACATTGCCTGGTAAATTGGATAGATATGCCTCGAATTCAATCCATACAGACCCAGCTCTAGATAAAGCTCCCCGCACTCAAAATCTCATACCCTTCGAGGCACCTGCCAATCTCCCTCAAGCTGAAAAAGAACTCCTGAACAGAGTTTGGAAGGTACCAGGCAACAAACAATTGGCTTACGTTTTAGGACTTGGCAAGGCCCAGGAATATGGTCAATTGGCTAACCCTGGTTGGGTAGCTCATGTACTTACTTCAAGGGTAAAACTCAATCGCGGACCAGTGGTTTTTGTTTTTGTTGATGATGCAAAACAACCACTGGCGGCTGACTTTAATTTACAGATTAGTGCTAAATGATTTTTTAGCTCACGGGTTAAAAGTTCTCTACCATCTCAACTGTTAGTTCCAAGGTAGTAGTGCTAGTTCCACCTAAACTCCAATTTTCTTTGAAAGACAATGACGAAGATATTTATGAGAAAGGCCCTACTATACTTATTAAAATCACAAGTATGGTAGGGCCAATATTTATTAGAGTTCTGCCAGAACTCTTTTTTGACAATAGTAATCGGTAGAAAGAAAATTAACTGTTTCATCAGTTTTATAAACTAAACTATTACTCACAAAATCATAGAACTGATTTACTCCTGGGAAATATTTTTCTTCGATCTCGCTAAAGCTTTTGTTCGAGTGAAAATTTTGCTTTTTACATAGTTGGAAGAAAAAATTCTCAGGGTCATCTCCTTGATAGAGAATCGGTTTACCGTCAACATTGGGTTTAAAACCGACAACCAGATCGAGTGGTATTTTATTACTGCTCTTATCTACCTCAAATTGTTTCACGGTGATTTTATGTCCCTCTACTTCAAAAGTAATCGGCTCTACGGGACGTGCAAATATGGCATTGCCAAAGGTATCAAATTCAATGAGTCCACTTAAGAGAAGAGATTTTTGTGACCCTCGAATTGGAACCATAATGCCATTATCGGTCCAGACTCTAGCAATTTCACGGTTTGGGTGTAAGGTGAAATCATAATAGATTGTAGTTAACTGGCCATGGACTTTAACTGTAGCTCCTTTTTTAGCATTACAACTTAAAAATTCACCTTCTGCTGAAAGAAATAAACCTGCTGCCTGGTAATCAGCATCAAACACACACTGCATGGATTCGCCACGGGTCATGTATAGCGGATGAGTAAAATAGGGCTTAAAAGAAGACCAGCCCATACTGGTAAGCTCATTTTTTTTAAAATAGAAATGAGTGTTAGTGTAGTCGATTGTTTTCCATTGATTATTTCTATCTTTCCATTGTACCTGTACGGCACCTTCAATCCATAAAGTCTTATTTTCATTTTCTAAATTAAAAAGCTTGGCTTTGCCCATGTTTTTATTGGTCGTAATTTTTAAGTAGGGATAAGTTAAAGTGAAGGGTAGACATATGATTCCATTAGTATCGAAGTACATTTGATTCTGACCTGGAAATACCTCAACAAGTCGGCAATTGGCTTGCGCCAGTTTGGCGCTTTCTAGGATTTGAACATACTTACTTAGCGGTTGGTTGAGAGTAAAAGGCGTGGCCATGGCAAAGTTAAAAAAGCGGCTTCCATCAGAATTAGTGTGGCCTCTTAGAATGGCATTTCGGTAAATGGCTTCATGTAAAAGAATACCCACTTTGGTTGTGTTCGATGTTTTTGCAAAGTCATAAAACTTTTTGGCAATGGCAAAACGTCTCTGTCCAGTGCCAAGATCTTTCCACTGAACAGCGAACTGTTCGATGAAACAAGGATTGTTGGGAAGAGCTCTGGGATTAGCATCATCGATTTCTGGAAGATCATATCCTGTGACAAGATAAGGCTCAATGTTATTGGCCATTCCTAAAGCGATGTCTTTTATTTTGCCACCTAAGACAGGGTCATGAACAGAAATACGATTGGTGAACTCTTCAATCATACCTTTCACAGTGTTTTGTTGGCCGAAATTGATTTTACCCAGGTGAGGAAAAACTCTTTCTCCTTCCCAGTAGTCAAACATTTCGACTGAAACAATTTTCAATCTGTCTTTGTTTTCATAACAAACGACAGCGTCGCCTCCATTACCAACTTCATGACCTGCAAAAGCAGGTAGAAGAGAAAATAAACTTAAATAAAATAGTATCGTTTTCATAAATACTCCTAAAGATTATGTACTTTTGTAAGTGGAAATAATTGGACTTGCAGACGGTAAACCTCAAGTTTTTCACCAGATTCTAAAACTTGCATAGTTTTCTTTCTTAATTCACGGATCATCTTCTTTGCTTCAGGTATTTTTTTAGGATCAATGATCATGGTTGTTGCACCAAACTCTCTGAGCTCAACCGATACTTCATGTAGGGCCTCTAGTGCTAATTCTAGCCCTTGTTGATGATTTTTTTTGATGGCACTTGAGGGAATATCTTGTGTGCTGGAGAAAATTTCTCCCGTCGCCTTAATGGTAGTTCCCTTTTTTTTGATAAGATTGAGTTCAAGTAACTTTTCTAAGGCTTTTTCTGCCTGAGTCGTTGTGATGTTAAGTCTCTTGGCAATCCATTTAGGGTCACTTCGGCATTGATCCGTTTCACTCAAAGAAAGTACCGCAAAGTACCACCAGTCTGAAATGACATCGAACTGTGTAGGGTTTAATTCTTTAAATTGAATCTTCGTTTTAACTGACCTGGTGCTTTTGGTTGGTAAATCCGCCAGAATTTGATTTGCTTCAGTCTGGTCAATTGGTAGACCTTGCAAAACTTGTTTGGCCAGATTATGAGTAATCTTTCTTTTTCCATTCATCATCAGCGATAAAACAGGAGCATCCAGTCCAAGTTTCTTCGCAAATTGTCGCATAGAATAATTTCCACGACGGCTCTGGATTTCCGCCAAGGAAGATTTTAAGAGAAGAATAATTTGTTTCTCAGTAGTCGTTGTTGTCATCATGAGAAAACCTTAACTAAAAAAAATAACAAAAACAATCGAATGAAAGCTGAAAGTGTATCGAAATGTAACAATTCGTTACAATGTAACAGTTGAGAAGTGATCTACTTGAAAAGAGCTGTTTATTTTGGAAGTTTAGGTCCAATTGATGAGATTCAATATTTAAAGCGAGTTCACTGGTAAGTTCTATTTGATAGATTACAGAGAATGGCCATTTCTTCTTGGGTTTTGTTGTAAAATATTACGTAATAAGATGATCTAGGTAACCTCATTACTTACTATTAAATTTTTCTTTATCTTTGATCTTGTTCTGAACATGATCATAAATGGAACTATAGAAGGTTAAACCGAAAGAGTTTTCGACCACGTGATGTGCACCCTTTTCATGAATATGCTTAATCATATTTTGAAGCACTACTTTCTCATTGCCGACGGCTTTTTTCTCGAGGGCGATGAGCGTTTGGGTTAATTCACTTTCAAGCTTTGAAGCCGGTTTACTTGATTTCAAGATTGGAATCAGGCGTTCGACCACATCTTTTTTGATGTACTTGAGTCCTTTCATTGTAAATTGAGCTGTTCCCATCGCAGCCCCTTGAACCGCAAGTGAAATAAAAATATCTTCAGCAAGTTGATGGATTGACCCTTTTTCTTCAAGCTTTCTAATTTTATTGGCAATGTCAGCATCATAATCAGGAGAAAACCCACCAGAGACAAGGCCTTCTTGAATTAATTCTTTTTTCTCATTGGCCTCATTATGATTTACCACCACTTGACCTATATCTGCAGCCAGATAAACGGCAGTCGTCCAAAATTGAACACCTGGAAGTGGCAGAAAAGAAGCAGCAACGGCGGCATTTCTCACGACATCTGCCGCCTCATCATTAAAATGATGAACTCCTTGACTACATGTTTTGGCCTCACAGAATAACTTGGTATAGATTTTCTTCTCCACATCCACCGTGCTCTTATCAACTCCGGTTTTATTTTTTTCTTTAATGGAAATCATTTGATCCACGGATCCAAGTATTTGTCCGGTCATATAAGGGTGACTGGTTAGTAGTGCGGATAGGGCATAGAGATCTTCCTTTTCTTTTCCATATTTTCCACAGGCCAATTCACCAATCAAATTGCTGTGTCCGCCGCGATCAGGCTTCGCAAAATCGCTAACCAGTTTCATTTGATTTTTATTGGCTTCGCGAAATCCCTCTTTAGACCTTTCAATGTCCTCGGAGGTCAAAGGAGATGAAGATGTTTTGTTGTCTAAAGGGCATCCATGTAACCACTTTTCTATTTGGGTTTTATCTTTGATGACCCCATCATAAAAATAACCGGCATAATTTTGTAAATATTTTAAATATTCCCTGTAATTACTTTCTAGTTGTTTTTGAGCCTCGGGATTAAATCCAAGCAGGTTCGAGTCCAGGCTTTCACAGATCTTTTGCATAGAACTTAAAGCTTGATTGATATTACGAGCCACCGTACCACTATCATAACGAAGAAAGGTACCAGGTGGGACGATAGCTTCTGGCTCAACATTACCGATTGATTTTCCTTTCGCTTTTAGTTCTTCCAGCTTTTTAATCCCAGTCATGGCACGCTTAAACCCATTTTTAAATTGCTGGTAGTAAAGTGGATTGGTGCAAAGGCTTGAATCAGCTATTTGTTTGCAAGCCGAATAATACTCTGAATCAGTGTCTACTTTATTATTCCATAGTGCCCAAAGATTTTTTCTTATGCTTTGCTCAGCTGGAGTCCCATGTTCGAGTAAATGGAAAGCTGTTTCAGTATTGTCACCAAATGCTTTCAAATTAAGTTCTTTAATTAAATGATCTCGATGAATATTTTTAACCGCCTCAACGTTCGCTGAAAATTGAGTTGGCTCCAGCTCCAGAATAGGCTCATAATTCGCACAAGATTCTATACCTTGATTGAATTGTTTGCTGTTCACTGGATCTACTTCCCCGCAACTCTCAAAATTGTTGCCCCAGAGATTATTCTGCTTTAAAAAGGCTTCAGCGTCATACGACCAACGTAAACTTTTTTCTGCCAGCGCTTGAGCCTCTTTAAGCTTACTAACATCGCCCTTGAATTGAGCGTAGATCTGTTTATCAATATTATTCATTAAATCATATGGTTGATAGTCAGTGTCAGCAAAAACGCTATCCATCTCTTTTGCTAATAACTTCATTTCTTGGGACATTTTTTCTGGAAAATCTTTGCAACTTGCACGGTCTTGGAGTGTGCCGTCATCCTTTGCTTTTTCGCATGCCCGTCTTTTATTTCGAAGATCGTGAGACTTTTCCGAAAGTTGCCACATTTGTAATTGATGTGCGCAGTAATTATCTAGCCCAACGTCACCAAGATTATTATTAATGAAAATATCTTTTCTTATTTTTTCATTCTTATCCAGTTCATTTTCTTTATAATCTTGATACGCTTGCTGATAACGCTCATTAGCTGCCTGAGTGGTATACATATTGACGACACGAGTGTTGTCTTGATATCGGTTCTGACCTATGTAGATAAAAGGTGCATCATTAATTTGGCACTCAAGATTATTTTTTGCTAATCGAAATCTTTCCACTTTTTTCGAATCATTCACAATTAAATAGTCTTTGGTCACTTCTTTTTTTGTCTTCTGATCGATCACTTTTATCTGGGTAAACATAAGTCCTGCATGTTCTGATAGACAGTCACTTACCTGATCAACCTCTTTCCAAATTTGAAGTTGTTTGTTTACCACCAGATCAGATTTTTTTCTCATAGCTGCGACATTTGTGATTATTTCTTTGCTTGAGCTTTTGGTGTTGGGAAGTTTCCAAGTTTTGGCCATTTTTTGGCAAAGAGGATCATAAGCAGGTGTCGATTGGGCCATTCCATAAGTTGGGAATAGTAAAAGAAAAAAAATAGATTTTTGAGTGAAAGCTGTCATCTGACTTATCGTCTCATAAATTCTTATAAGCTGATAAAAGAGTAAAAATATACCTCTCTAAAAGAGCAAAAAAAGCGTATTAACCAAGGGTTTTGGTCAACTGTCCCATTTCGATTCTTCCAATAATTAAAAGCCTAATGCTTTATCCAGCTGACTGTTGATAGGATCGTATTTGTTGGTAGGGCAGCTGCATGTAGTATTTCGTAATGTCGTGCTAGCACTGTCTGTAAAGAAGCTTTTCGGTTGGAAAACTTAATTTCCTTAGTGAATTCTAGAAATTTCAATCAGACTTGGTTGAGAGTCCTCAATATGCCAACTGGGAAAATTGGAATTCGAGGTATAGGCCTTATGATCTTTGGAAAACTCGATATCCCGAGTGAAAGTGGTTCTTCTAGGGAGAGGGATTTTTTCAAAGTGCCCTGTCTTAATGTCGTAAACATAAAGAGAGTCTGACTGGTTACCTGTGACCCAGACTTTGCCAGTTTCTTTTTCTACGTTTAATGAATAGGGCGTTTCGCTTCCTTTCGGAATCACTGGAAGATCGATCACCTTAAACTTTTTAGTTTCTGGATCAAAGCTTGAGATTGCCGAATCACCGAAGGCCGTAATCCATAGTCGACCTTCGCCGTCACTGCGCAAACGCCTAGGTCCCATGAAAGGCGTCTTATACATCTCGACTTTCAAAGTTTCTGGATCAATAGAGCCGATTTCATCGGTATGAAGTCTGGCAAACCAAACTCGACCATCAGGAGTAAGATCAATACCATAAACAAGGGGTGTACCTTCATAATCTCTGGGGATCTTAAGCCAACGAGAAAGAGGAATTCCCCAGCTCATTAATTTGAACAGATGGTGAATATTATTGGTAATCAATTTCTCTTTAAAACTTCTATGAGGCAAATCCACATAGCTAAACTTTTTTAAAACTCGGTCAAACATCGCCACCTGATTGGAAAGGGCCAGAGTAAACCAGACACGATCTTTTTCATCGATACGAATAGTGTGAGGATAAAATCCCTGGTCCATTTCATGCAAGAGAAATGATTTCGTCTTTGGATCAAATTCCACTAGTCGTCTCTGTGCTGAAGGAGTAATAAAAATATGGCCATCTTTTTTCGAAAGAGCGAGAGAATGAGCGTTGCTGGTACTGTCGTGGCGAGGAAATTCTTTTAGGCGGGCCTTAATTAATCCCCCATTCTCTTCTCCTTCCCTGTGTGGAATTTTGTAAATGGTAACGAAATCACTCTTCGTATCAATTTCATAGAGACGGTCCTGGATATTATCCGCAACGTAGAGTAAATTATTTTCACCTACCAACATATCATGTGTTTGAGACATCATGTCGCCTATAGGCCATTCACGGAGTACATAAGAAGAAAAATCTTCCTTATCCAGATTCAAATGAGAGATAAGATCTGGTCTTTTATTTAAACGGGCATATTCAGAAGTTAAAAGTTCGGGAATTTTTTCCTGTAAGTCAGTAGGTAATCTTGATCCATAGCCAATCATTCTTTGGATGACTAGCTTCCATTCCTCGCTTGATCGCTCGACTCTCATAAAGGATGTTCCCTGCTGGTGGCAAAACCCACACTGCATTTGGAAAATCTTTTTGTCTTTGGCATTGCCTAAATTTATTTCGGCTAACCACATGTTGGCGGGTTTGGCATCGGCCAATTTGGCCGGATCGAGTTCAAGCTTGAGCTTCACCACAAATTTTTTTTGACTGCCATTTTCTAAGTCCATTTCAAAATCCTGGTATTGAGGATGACGAAAGCGAAAGTGACCTGGGCCCTCAAAGTCGAAGCTTACTAGCCCCTGGGCATTGGTAAATTTGGTTGTGATGATTCCCACGTGATAGGGTTTTCCCTCCATAGGGTAACCTCCATCGCTGGTATCTACCGTTGTTATATTTTTTAAACTTTGACTGACCTGAACATTTTTCACTAATTTGTTATTCGAATCTTTTACTTCAAAATGAACGGAAGCAGCAAAGAGAAGAGGACTAACAAGGCAGAGTAAAAGAATCATGCTTATAACCTTGGCTAAAATTGGTAAAATAAGAAGCAATAAAAAATAATTAAGACTAATTAAGACTAATAATACGGAACAAAGAAAAACATGACCAACGTTATGTTTTTTTAACTCCTGACTAAAGAGGATTGGTTTAATTTTTTTTGCAAAAAAACCGATAACTCTTTCATGGCACTACTGATCCAAAAAAAATCCTGGTCTAAGTCTCATGTTCAGCTCCTGAGAATCCTTTTTTGTTTCTTTTTTTCCGTTATTGCCTTTGCCCAGGACATATCCATAAGCTCGAATGAGGTAAAATATGCCAATGCTCTGGCCGAAGCAATGGTGGGGCGCTGTCATCATAAGCAGTGCTTATTTGTGGGGCTAGGAAGAAGTCCTACGCCTATTTCTGAGGTGATGAAGAATATGGGGAATGTAAGTGTTATGAACCTTCCCTTGGGTTCATTTCGCTATAACATTGAGGCCAAAGGTGATTTGACTATACCTAAGGATTTGTCCGCTGGATCGCCTGAAATTTTTGGAAAATTATCAGATGAAATGAAAGAAAAGTTATATCAACACTTCGACGAAATTTTTGACCTGGAAAAAATCAATTTGGAAATTTTTGATGAAATAGTCCTTTTTGATTACGCCCAAAGTGGCTCAAGTCTCTTTGCCTCCACCGGCTATCTCAAAGATTACTTAAAGCAAAAGAATTTAAAAACTGAGGTAGCCCCTGTGGCCTTTGCTAGTTCTTTAGACTTTGAAAAAATAAATAAGGTAGCCGATTTTTATAAAGTCGAGAATGCGGAGTTAGTTCCACTTGGTACCTTTAAGCGTCTTTCTTCCGGTCTCGAAAATGAAAAGTATGATAATTTCAGCCAATACAAATCATTCAACCTTAAGAAAGACGCACATTTTGAAACAAATCCGAATTACGAAATTCTGCAAAGTAAAATCAAAGAAACTTATAGTGAAGTCATTGATAAATCAAACCAAAGCTTTACCAAAAAATTTTTCAAATGGTGTGATCTAAATGTTTTAGCCTGGTAATCTTTAGCTTTGAGGGATATGAATTTTCAAAGAAGGTTGTTCCTTCAGCGCAGACAAATAAAGTGACAAAGATAGTTCCTTGTTCTTAAAGATTGGCACAGGCTTGGTATAAGTTTTCCATATTTGTGGACAATAAATCTGCATACATAATACGAACACCTACTTTTTTATGAGTGATCCTGGCTTGCTCTTCCAAATTTTTACCTTTTACTGCAATTTCTTGTAAGCGAAGTTTAAGTTTGGCTTCATCATTATATAAAGCGTAAAATGATAACTCGGCTCCATTAGCAACAGGAGCAGAATAACCTCCTCCACCACCTGGTTTCATTTTTCGTTCATAAGATTCAACCAAAATTTTAAAAGTAAAAATATCTTTGGAAAGTTTACTTCCTAAACTGATTTTTTGTTTTTGCACGGTTACGTTTTTAAGAGTCAAGGCCTTGTTGGCCCTTTCCGCGAGGTCTGCGGCTTGTGCAGAAAGACCAATGCCATTTTCGAGACTGAAAAGAATTTCAGATAATAAATCTTCATTTTTCATATCTTTCAAAAAATCTGCAGAGGAATTTTTCTTATAGATACCGTAAAGAGTTGTACACGTTTCTTTGGCTGAGAAGATCGTGGTTAAAAATTCATCGACCGATGCAAAACGATTGTAGCCTGCATTATTTTTATCACTCAGAGTTTCTCCCTTAACTAATTTAAAGACTCCAGCATATGTATCTGCACTACCTTGAATTAAGTGCAGATAAGTAGTCGCATGCATTTTTTCATGTTGATAACTTTCACTAAGGAGATTGTAGATAAAATCACGAGGAACTCCAATCATGGAGCCATCTGGTTTAAAAAAAGCATTGGAGCCAGAACGTTTTAAATCGTAAGGAGAAAGGTAAAGCTTCATTCCACCATAGTTTTTTTCAATATATTGCGTTTCATTATTGGCGATGGAAGTTGAGGTAGGCAGAATTCGAAGCGCCGGATAGGTCTTAAGTTCCCCTGTTTCAGTGGTCAGGTTTTCCACTTGGGTATCTATGCCGTTAGCTTCCGCTATCTTCATTGCCAAAGCTAAAATACTCTTGGTCACCGCCAGTTTATCATCGTATTTGCTAAAGTTCCCTTGGATTTGAGACTCATACTGCTTTTTCAAGGACCCTGTTTGGGCCCAACTCGTTGAGCATAATAGCAGGGAAACTAAACAGATAGAGGTGAATAAATTTTTTTTCATAATAACTTAATAGGAAAATCAGCATCTATTGGCAAGATGCTTTGTAACTTCTATAGTACTAGAGCTGACTTTCAATCCATGGTGCATGAGGAAGGAGATACATTCTTCCATTTTTCTCGGTATAGATTTGGCAATAATCGTAACGATGGATATCTTCAAAAGTTACAATATCATTATCGCTTTCTTCAAAACGTCCACAGGGCTTTCCTTCGAAGTAGACTTCATTATCTTTAAAAGTTAAATCTTTTGATTGGAAGCGAAAAACTTCAGTTTCGAATTTCTTATTTGCATAATTCCAATCAAAGCCAAATACCACTTCTGGTACATTGGATCCGTTGATAAACACTTTATGCTTGAATCCATAGAGAGGAGCTGCAGGTTTCACACCAAGAAATTGCCCGCCCCCTTGATAGCTATAAGTGTTTAAAAATGTTTTCTTCTTTTTCATGGTAAAAAAACAATTATTCCTAGATCGAGTGACAAAATAAGTGCCCCCAACCCTGTCTATTTTGCCACAATCAACTCCATTCACTTTTAGTAGATCACTTTCAACCACTGTATTCTTCAATGGCACATTGTCGTGGAACTCGCCACCTGCCAACAAGCCACAGTAACCTGAAACCGTCACATAAAATGAAACTCCATCGCGAGATAGAATCTGTGCATTCATAGGATTACAAAGCATACTAGATTTATGAATCAAATTAGAAGTTAATCCAGTGATCGAGTTCCCTTGAGCAACTGAGCCAATAAAGGCAAGCAATGAAACGAGTATAAATTTTGCACAGATTAGATTTTTCACAATATCTCCTTATGTATTTCTTTCAATGTGAAAATAGGCTAAAAGATTAAGGAGAAATTGAAATTGATATTTATCAAGATGTTCCAAGTAGGGGAAGCGAGCTGATGGGACTAAAAGTTGAATACTCTAACTTTTTACCAAAAAAAAGGTCACTAAGTTTATGAAAAAATCTCACTTACCTGTCTTTATTTATGGAACGGCCTGGAAGAAGCAAGAGACTACAAAATTAGTAGAGATGGCAATCGAAAACGGATTCAGAGCTATCGATACAGCAAATCAGTTAAAACATTATTCAGAAGCTTTGGTGGGAAATGCCTTACTAAATTTAAAAAAGAAAGGAATTGATCGTGATGATCTTTGGCTGCAAACCAAGTTCACTTCCATCCGCGGCCAACAAGACGAAGCCCCACCATATGATGTGAATGCGGATTTAACCACCCAAGTTAATCAATCTTTTGCAAGCTCCTTGGAGCATTTGCATACGGACTATTTAGATTCCTATCTTTTACATGGCCCATATAATTTTCCATCTTTAGGGAAAGAGGATCTTGAAGTATGGAAAGCGATTGAAGAAAAGTATAAAAGTGGCAAAGTTCATACTATTGGTGTCAGCAACATGAACTTGGAACAAATGAAAGTATTAGTGGATAAAGCAGAGATAAAACCGATGATGTTACAAAATCGCTGTTATGCAAATTGCGGTTGGGATAAAGATATTCGTCAATTTTGCTTAAAAAATAATATTCAATATCAGGGCTTTTCACTGCTCACTGCCAATCAAAATGTTATGGAAGATCCCGAGGTTGTTTCTATGGCGACTAGTTATAGTGTGACCCCAGCACAAATCATCTTTAGATTTGCCACTCAGATAGGAATTCTTCCTATTACGGGTTCGAGTAATCAAGATAGGATAATACTTAACTTAAGCATTAAGAACTTTGTTCTAAAAGCACACGAGATGAGTTACCTAGAAAATATCGTCTAAACTTAAAAGCTAATGCTTAAATTCTTTTTGACTCTTTTTGATATATTCAAAGTATAAGTTTTACATACTTTAAACTTCCTTCTTTGACCCGATGCGTAATTGTGCTAAATTGCAATCAATACAAACAAATGTTCAGACGTTAGTGCAGATAGCATGATCCACTTTAGGGACAATATCTGTGGCTATGTTTATCAAAATTTATAATGGGGTATTATGAAAAACTTATTGTTACTACCAGTGTGTCTTTTCACTTTAAATTCCTTTGCTAGTGATCTCCCTCTTTTAGGGAAATATCAAGGGCTAGACTCAAAAGGGGATGAGTGTACATTGGATGTATTAGAAGTGGTTACAGATAAAAAAGAGATTAGAAAGAATATGAGAGGTGAAATTAATGACCATACGATGATGGATGATTCATTCACTCCTGGTCTAGCGGTTCGTGTACGAGTCAATAAAACCCTTAAAGTGCGCAATATATATTCACGCGAGGATCTTGGAGCGAAGTATCACCCAGGTGAAGAAAACTTATTATCTAATGCCTCAGGTTTGTTTCCCTTACCATTTTTTTGGTTTTTAGATACAAAATTTAATGCTGCTGGCGAAGTCGTAGAATATGAATTTGATCGATTACCTGTTTATCGTCACATTCAATGCAAAAACATGAAAAAAATTAATTAATTACTTTCTAAACTGCCCCACTTGCGTGGGGACAGAGTTTTAGTCGGCTATGAATTTTCATGGCC
>JBMOGR010000032.1:0-19541 GCA_049318265.1 Bacteriovoracaceae bacterium | reverse complement strand
ATGAAGGAACTTAAGACTGAACTACAGTCTGAAATGAAGGAACTTAAGACTGAACGACAGGCTGAAATGAAGGAAATTAAGACTGAACTACAGTCTGAAATGAAGGAACTTAAGACTGAACTACAGTCTGAAATGAAGGAAATTAAGACTGAAATAAAGACACTTGAGCATACTCTCACTATACGTATGGGAGTTATGTTGGCAGCCAGCATCGGTCTGATTACGGCCTTATCTGCATTCATCAAACATTAGCATTCTCTAAGAATATTTCTCATTTTATTAAAGCTATAATAACGGGCTTTTGAATCTACATTCAGAAGCAAAAAACTAAGATTGTTTGATTTTTCTGGCCCCAGTCTTAAAACGTTTCTGTTAAAAATATTCTAAGGGCAGGGGACTTGAAAAAAATCACCCTGCCTTGTTTTTTATTTAATTGCCTTTATGTGAGCTTCGGCTTCTTTGGTACAGCTACGGATGTTTTTATTATACATGTTTTTTCCTTTTGCATATTCTTGAAAATTTTTGTAGGCATCTTCGACTTGTTTGATTCCATCCAGCGCTATTGATTCATCGGCGCGGAAACTAAATTTAAACATAGCAAGCTTTCTTTCAACATCCATAAGCTCAGTTATAGACTCAAGGTATTCGGCGCTTAATTCTGCATAGACCACCATCTGGGTATAGTCATTTTTGTCCTCAGCTAAAACGTCAGATTCAAATTTAGTTGCATACTGTTGGAAACCATTCGATTTTGAATAACTTTCTGATGCCTTTTGATATCGTTGACGGAATAGTCTTTCCGTTTTATCAAGAACACTTCTTACTGCTCTAAGCTCATGACCCTGTTTAATGATACATTCTTTAAACGTCTCATAAGTATCAGCATGCGCCATAGGAATTTGAGTTAGACCTAAGCTCAGTAACATGATTCGAATTCCCAATTGTTTTGTATTCATAAATTTCTTCCTTTAGTTATTGTGGACAATATCCTTGTTTTTAACCATTCTAAATTTAGAAGGCTTTTCATAGGAATAATTTTTTTGACATAAGGGAATCGACTTTGATCTACAGGCAGATTATCTTAAAATCATATAATGAATTTTGAAAAGAAGAATTTTTTTAGACTTAATGGCCAGTGGAGTAGTGATGAGTGGATTTATTATAAATGAACTAATGTCAAAGAAAAAAAATGGAGTGATTATGCCATCACTTTTTATTGGCCACGGCTCACCCATGAATGCTATTGCCAACAATACCTATACCCAAAGAATAAATGCTCTTGGGGATTCTCTACCTAAGCCTACCACCATTCTCTGTATATCAGCTCATTGGTTAACTGAGGGAACTTTTGTCACGCACATGAAACAACCAAAAACCATTCATGATTTTTATGGTTTTCCTCAGGCCCTTTTTGATCTCGAATATAATTCTCCGGGAAGTCCAGAGATCGCCAATCTTGTAAAATCGGAGATCACTAAAACTAACGTTCAATTAGATGAGGGATGGGGACTTGATCACGGAACTTGGTCTGTCTTAACTCACATGTATCCGAAGGCGGATATTCCTGTTTTACAACTTAGTATCGATATAATGAAAGGACCTGAATATCATTTTCAGTTAGGGCAAGAGCTTTCCAAGTTACGTGAGAGAGGTGTGCTCATTTTAGGTAGTGGAAATATTGTTCATAATTTGCGAAAAATTAGTTGGGATGAAAAAGCGACGCCCTATGATTGGGCTTTAGAATTTGATTTATGGACTAAAGAAAAATTACTCAAAAAGGATTTTAAAGCGCTTACCAAAGATTTTTTAAAAACTGAGGCTGGTAAACTTTCAGTTCCAACCATGGATCATTATTATCCTCTTCTTTATACAATAGGTACAGCTCAACCATCAGATGAACTTAAATTTGAATTTGAGGAAATGCAAAACGGCTCGATTTCAATGAGGTCTATTAGTTTGTAGGAATTATCGAACAACTGCAAAAAAGAGGGAAAGTTCGTATCTAAATATTGTTTGATAGGGGGAGATTTCTCCGGTCTCCCTCTTTAAACTTTTTTAAGTCAGGGCCAAAAAGACACCAAAATTCTAAAAATTCTAACATCTCACCACACCCAATAGACACACTTGAAAAAAATTTGATAGTTCAACTTTGTTTTATTTCAATTCTGAGGATTTATCATGAAAAAGAAAATTTTAGGTTTAAGTGCTGGGCTTTATTTTTTAGTTTCTCTTCATAGTCTGGCGCAAACGCTTCCAGCAGGAGCTTTAGTCCTATCTCTTTCAGGCCATCAGACAAGTTACAATGTTAATGTTGGTGGTCGTTATGTCAGAAGTTCCTATGATGATTGCTGGTCTGAAGATAATTGCAAAAGCTACGATGAGGCTTTAGTAGGCTCTTGGATTTTAAAAGGACTTATCGCTGTGGAATTGCCAAGTTCTTTTGTAAATGTTTTTAATGCTGATTTAGTTGTTTACGCCAACACAGCTTCCTATAAACCTTCTTATGATTATTTTCATTTTTATTTTGGCCATAAAGTCAGGGAACCAGAATTTAATCCTCCTGCATATCCCTTTTTCATTCAAATAAGAAAAGAAGATGCTAACTATTTAATTTATTCCATTACTCAGCAGATAACTTCTCCTTATGACCGTCATTTTGTGCCTTCTTCTGGTTTTGCTTTAAGCGGTAAGGCCAACTTAAAAGTTGTGCCAGCATCAGTAATCAAAATTCAACCTTCTACCATCGAACTGGTTTCTACCTCACAAGACGGTATTAAAATTAGTGTGCGTGATCATTTACTTGATACCTCTTCAAGCCTTAGTTTGAGTTTGGTGAAAAAGAAATTGTTCGGGAAAGAAATAGTTTTTCAAAGGTCATTTCAACCGGGAGAGTATTCAGGTGTGTTAACTTCTAATGGCCAGACTCTTTTTATTACATGGCAATCTTTAGGGATTGTTGGAGAGTTGAAAGGAACTTACGAAGTGACTGCATCAGTTACTCATCCACTTGTTCATCCTAAAGGGTTGACTGAAGCACAAGTGTTAACACCTAATGTATTATCAACTTTAAAAGCGAAAATGGTGTCTAAGGTTAGTCGTAAAATTAAGTTTTAAATTTTATTTTAGTGCCTGGAAAAACTTAAGTTGATTATTTTTATAGTTTTTTGGCGAACTGAGCTAGTCCATTTACCACAGACTGATAAATGTTGTATTCAAAAAGTTTTTCTTGGCCAAAAGTTTCCTTCAACCTTTCTTTGATCAAGGGAAATTGTGAAGTTCCTCCCGTTAAGCAGACCTGATGAACATCGCTGGGTTTTAATCCTGATTGTTTAAACACTTCCATCATGGTGTTCATAATATCATCGACCGAGGGTGTAACACTTTCTAAGTAATCTGATTGAGAAATAACTTGTTCGATGTCGATCCCTGGATAATGGTAGCTAAATGTTGATTGAAGAGAGTTTCCAAGTCTAATTTTAGTTTTTTCAATTTCATTGAAGAGCGGGAAGCCCAATTGTGATTCAACTAATGTGAATAGCTGCTGCATTCTTATATTATCTTCTTCATTAAGCGAGAATTTTTTGATGTGTTGAAGAAATTCCCACGTTTCTCTTTCTTTTAAATGGGTAATGTGCGCGGGGGAGCATATTTTTTTTATCAATTGACGAGGGAAAGTTAAGACATTGGTGCTGCCAGGAAATTTGTATTCAAACTTTGATCCGAAATGAGGTGCGATAAAATCTCTCATCATCATACCATCGAGCACGTCACCTGCGATGAATACACCAGAAAGTCCTAAGATATTTTCTTGTGAATAAGCTCCAGCATTCATTCTCATTAATGTAAAGTCTGAAGTCCCTCCACCAAAGTCGGTGATCAGGACAATTTTTTCGGAGGTAGTGATGGTGTGATAATCTAATCCCGCGGCAATAGGTTCGGGACAAAAAATAATTTCTTTGTAACCTGCCAGTTCACATCCCTTACGCATTCGATCTTCGGCCAATTGATCTTCAACTTTTTGAAGCGAGTAAAGAGCAGGTCTTCCCATCACCACTTTCTCTACATTTTTTCCAGTAAATTGATTTGCTCGTAAACGCATCTCACCCAATATCACCGCTACTAGTTGCGAAATGTTCATGTTGCGATTAAAAACTGAGGTTCCTTGATAACTTGGCTCAGGTAGAAATTTTTTGATTGATCGAAAGAAACGTCCTTCACCGTCGTAATTTATATATTCTTCAATCGCCTTGTTGCCAAAATACCAAAGATTCAGTTCTGGAGTATAAAGAAGTGAACGCAAAACAAAGCCATCTTCCATAGGGACTGGTGTAATATCACCACTATCTGAGACATAACTCAAAAGTGAGTTGGATGTTCCAAAGTCGACTGCATAATAGGCCATGGATATTCCTCGTAAGTATAAGCTTAGAATTTTATCATGATTAAGGTATTTTCATACAATTTAGTGTGGTAGGGTGTGCCATGAATTCTGCTCTATTGGCGCTCATTCACCCACTTACAATGACCGATTTTTTTACTCAGTATGAAAAAAATGAGCCTTTGTTAATCGAAAGCAATTTTAAGCTCCACAATGACCTTTTACAGTTACCTTTTTTATGGTCTTTAGAAAGTATGATGTTGGCCTGGCCCAATTCGGTGCAAGTCCATTTGCCCGATGTGCGGGATGAAGCTAGTTCTATTGAAACCAATACTCATAGAGCAAAAGAACTCTTTGATGATGGAATGGGATTACTCTTTAATGAAGTGCAGACTATTTCTCCCATGCTCACTGATTGGGTTCAAGCTTTAAGGCAAGACCTCGGTGTTTCCCAATTAACCATTGGTCGCGCTTTGGTTTATGCTACTCCTGATGGCAAGGGGACGGCTCCGCACTTTGATCAAAATATGAATTTCGTGATTCAGCTTCATGGAACAAAGATTTGGACCATGGCCCCTAATTATCATGTTAAAAACCCTCTCACTCGTCATACTATGGGCCTTCCTATGGACCCCGAATTAGCGAGCTATGTTGATGATGAGATGCCCTTGGAAATGCCACAGAATGCTCAATCCTATGTTCTTAAAACTGGTTCTGTACTTTTTGTCCCTCGGGGCTACTGGCATTCCACAATGGCCCAAGGAGATGCTCTGGCCCTGAACTTTACCTTCACAGCACCTACTTGGCTTGACCTCTTTAGTGCCGCTTTAAGAAGCCGACTTGCTCAATCTCCCGAATGGCGGGAAACGGCCGATGGAGTCGCTGACTTTGATCGAGTGGTGATTTCTGAAAGAAGATTCGACTACTTACTTAAATCTTTGGTCAATGACCTTCCTAACTGGAAAGCCAGTGACATTCTAGGGGCCACCGAAGCAGAAATGTGATAGCGTGCGCCTATGAAAAGAGAAAATGACGAAAGCGCCCCAACCGAAGCCTTATTCAATTGGTTTCCTGGTCACATGGTTAAGGCCATCCGTGAAATAAAACAACGCCTCAAAATGGTGGATGTTGTGCTTGAAATTCGTGATGCTCGTGTACCTTTGGCTTCAGGCAATGCTGCTTTAGACGAAGCTTTGGGTGGAAAAAATAAAATCCTTATTTTTAATAAGGCGAACCTTTGTGATCCTGAAATGGTGAAAACTTGGTCCAAATGGTTCGAGCAAAAGGGTATTTCTCATTTATTCGTGAACTGTTTTGATAAAACAGCTTTAAAAAAAGTAATCACTATTGCTCGCAAAATGGCCGATGATAATCGCCGTCAATCAAATCCTGATATGGAAGCCAAGACCAAATTAAAAATGATGATTATCGGTCTTCCTAATACTGGAAAATCAACCATCATCAATCAACTTGCTAATAGAAATGCCGTGAAAGTAGCTGATAGACCTGGTCTCACTCAAATTCAACAATGGATTACCATTGATGGTGATGTGGAATTATTAGATACTCCAGGAGTGATGCCTCCCTTAGTGGTTGATGAAGAACACGCTCTTTGGTTAAGCGCTATTCACGCTATTCCAGATCATATCGCAGGTGAAGAAGCGACCGCTTGTTTTGTGGTTAAACATTTACTGGAAATCAAATCCAAAGAATTCATGGAACGCTTTAAACTCACTGAGACTGACATCAGTGTGGAAGAAGCTTATCAAAAAATTGCCACGCTTCGTGGATGTATAAGACAAAAAGGTCTACCTGATATGGACCGAGTTTCTAAATTAGTGTTGGCAGAGTTTCGAACTGGAGAACTTGGTCGAACTTGTTTTGAATTGCCGCCTGTCTAAAATTTAAATTTTTTTAAGTAGATCTTGAAGGGTTATTTTGGCCAAGTAACTTTTGGTTGAATTCTCAACGCCATCGACGATATTATTTAAAATTTGGCTCATGGAGCAGCTTACTGCACAAGCTTTGTTGGCCGGTTTATTGGCCGTTCCCACTAAACATTTTTCTTCCATCATGGCACAATAGATTTCTTTTAAAGTAATGTCTGAAGCTTTTTTTCCAAGTGTAATTCCACCATTTTTTCCTCGATAACTCTGCACCAAATCGGCTTCAACCAATCTTGAAACAAGTTTTCGAACAAAAGTAGCATTGGTTTTTAGATTTTTGGCCAACGCTTCAGAGTTCACTAAATCATCTTGATGATAAGCCAGTGTTACCATAATATGCACAGAGACTGAAAAACGTGTATCAACCATAAATTCATCATAGCACAATTAGCAGCTTAGACAAAATATAATGTACTTTTTATAGTTGCAATTTGATTTTTAAAGGTTTAATGTATCCATGAAAAGCACAATACATGTGTATTTTGTGGAGATGTACCCGAGTCGACTTAGGGGACAGCTTGCAACGCTGTAGACGGTGGTTCAATTCCATCCATCTCCTCCATTTTTTTTCAATTAGAGGTTTTAGAAAAGGCACCAGGGCCATTACTGGCCCTTTTTTTATGTTCAAAGTTTGATTACTTACTTTTTTGCCCGCCACCATTTGGCGGTGTGATTCCTTTAGCAGCAAGGCATTTATCCATTTTTGTTTTGTCTTCTTCTGTTGGTTTTTGACCTCTTTCAAGTTTCTTCACACCAGTTGAAGTGAAGCATTCATCAAAAGCTGCTTTAATCTTTTCATCCATAGGGGGTCTATCACCGCCCATGGGATTGCCACCTTTTTCGTTCTCAGGTTTTTTAAATCCTTTATTCGTGAGACATGTATCCATTTTGGCTTTGTCAGCATCAGCGGGTTTGGCTCCACGTTCTAATTTTGGTACGCCAGTTTCAGTGATGCAAGTATCTAGTGCTTTTCGAAAGGCGTCGGGATCTTGTTGAGCATAAGTACAAACACTGCTACAAAGAAGTAAGATTATTCCCATTCGTTTTGTTAATTTCATATCGACTCCAAAATTTGAATTTAAGCTCCGTCTTCTCTATTTTTAGGACCTCTAAAAGGGTGGTCCATGGTATTCGAAATTTCAGCGCTAAAATTAGTAAAAAAATAATTTAACAAATCTCTCACCGAAATCATAGAAATTGGTTCATCCAGTTCATTGACAATGGGAATATGTCTAAAATGCCCTAGATGCATATTGTTCATGACATACATGACGGCGTCGGTTGCTCTTAAGCAAAAAGGATTTTTGGTCATGATGTCTGAGACGTATATTTTGCTATTATCGGGGGATTTTCCTGATACTTTCATCAAAATATCTCGTTCAGTTAATATGCCAACGACTTTTTTATTGTCGACGATGACAATTGAGCCAATATTATATTGCTGCATCAATTTAACAGCCTCATCTAATATGGATTTTGAAGAAACAGATTTAACGGCCATGAGCTCTAGGTCTGAAATTGGCCGGTTAAAAAACAATTCTTTGTCAATTTTGAGGGAGTTATTCTCTCTCTCTTTCATAATTTGTTTTTCTTCGTTTAAGTCACTCATCGAATCATCCTTGGAAAGTGGAAAGTGGGAAGTGAATCTTGGACTATATCATGCTCTATCAAGGAAAAGGGATCTATCTAGGCTAAGAGAACCTAACATAGGCAAGGGAATGAGTTTTTTTTGTAAAAAAACTCTCGCAGAAAAGGTGCTTCAGTAATAAACTAATGAGGTACGGTTCTAACTTAATTAACAAGGAGATAACTATGGCTCGTGGAGATTCAGGCGCTAGCGAAAAGAAAGGTAAAGTAAAACTTACAACAAAAGAAAAACAAGACAAGAAAAAAGAAAAAAACAAAGCGAAAGGCAAATAGTCTTTCTTGGTTAAGTTGTGCTTAAGAAAACAAAAGTTCTTGCTTACATACACCGGGATTGTAATGGAATAAATGAAGTCCTGGTGTTCGACCATGTTGATTCCCCCGAGGCTGGCACACAGGTGATCGGGGGAACTGTGGAAGATGGAGAAGATTTACGTGAGGCGCTTCTTCGAGAGATTATTGAAGAAAGTGGCTTAGTCTTTCACATCGTTGATGTTCACCCTGTAGCTCAATCTACTTATCATCGTAAAGACATCACTGAAGTTAATTTTCGACATTACTATCAGATTGAAGGCTCTCATCTTGAGGATCATTGGATTCATACTGTCGATTCCCAAGGCGAAGACAACAATTTGCGCTTTAAGTTTTATTGGTTAGACATATCCTGTGCGCAGACACAATTAACTGGAAGTATGGGCGAACACTTAGCTAGGATTCAATTTCCATGAAATATTTTTTTATCCTTATTTTCTTTTTATCAACTGGGCTTCTGGCAGAAGAATCCCGCTTAACCTATTACGCTCATAAACCCTCTTACTTAATTAATGGTTCTCCCGATTTTAAAGGCCAGGCCAGCTTTAAGTATCAATTGATCAAAGATTTTGATCTCTATTTGGGATCTAAGAATATTATTATTTGGGAGATCAGTAAGGCCTCTTCTCCCATAACTGATGCCAATTACAATCCTGATTTTTTCTATCGATTAAGAACTGAAAAAAGTTGGCTTGAAAGTATGGATTTTGGTTTTTTTGATCACGAGTCAAATGGTCGAGCTGGTATTGAGTCACGGTCTGTTAACCGCAATTACATTCAGTTAAATCATCATTTTCATCTTGATCAAAAAGAACTTTTTATCACTAATAATTTTTTTACCTCATATCATGTTGATAAAGAAACACCTGATTTTAGAAAGTATACGGGAATTTTTGAAAGCACTTTAAGGCTCACTCATTTAGCTTCATTTTTAGCCTATGATGAATTGATGTTCAGATTCTTTTTTGGCGGGAAGTATTCGACTGACCCTAGTAAGGGAGGACAAGAGATTAGTTATCTTTTTAAATTTAAAAATTTTCGATTTGAACCGGATTTTATGATTCAGTATTATCATGGCTACAAGGAATCAATGCTTTCCTACAACCAATCCCATGACTCAGTTAGGTTCGGGATCGTGCTTAAATAGCGAGCGAGCCTTCTAACTTCAACAATTCAACTTTTTTCTCTAAACCACCTGAATATCCACCTAGTTTTCCATTAGCAGCGATGACACGGTGACAAGGAATGATAATACAAATAGGGTTTTTTCCATTGGCAGTACCCACAGCTCGTACGGCTTTTTCATTTTTTAATTTGAGTGCCACTTCTTTATAAGAGAATGTTTTTCCGTAAGAAATTTTAGATAACTCTTTCCAAACTTTTTGTTGAAAATCTGTTCCTTCTAAATCAAGTGGGACGGTGAACTTTGTTCTTTGATGTGCAAAATATTGTTCTAACTCTTTCATTGCTAGTTTTAAAATAGCGTTAGGCGTTTTACTTAAGGGAAGATCTTGTTTGGTAAAAAGTAATTGTTTTAAACCTTTTTCTGAGGCCACTAGATAGATTGGACCTACTGGCGATGGTATTCTAATTTGAGTTAAATCCATTTTCTTTTCCATTTTTTACCTCTTTAGATATGCGTAATAGTCACAACCAGGTCCTAAAGCTCACATTGCGTTGATGTCTTGCAAACAACTAATGTAGATGATTTATATCTGATAATTTGTCCCTTTGTTAATTGATTTTTAGTGTCTTAAGGATATAATTTGACCAATGCAAAATCTATTTGTGGCCAAAGTAAGCTTAGAGCATAAGCCAACCTTTTTATTTGTCATCCTCCTTAAGAATACAGGTGAGTCCATTTAATGAAAAACTATTTTGCGCTACTTTTTTCTTTTCTTTTATTCTCATGTTCACATAACCAAGGGACAAAGGAGAACCCTAAAACTCCTGAAGTTATGGCCCCTACCTCAATGACCATTCCAAAAGTTGTAGTTATAGCAACACCTGTGGCTCAAGTAACTCCATTGCCCACACCTGTACCAACACCTGAATGGGTTAGTTTAGATGATGAATATAGTGCTGGGATGAAGCCACTTTTAAATACTTTTTACAAAGAAGATTTTGCAGATACACGAAATGTTGATGTGTATGTTGCCACTAACAGAAAGGCTAAAAATAAATCGTTTGGCTGTTCTGATGATCAATTTGGAGTTGAGATAGACGCTGCAACTCAGTTTGGAATGTGTAAGGTGAATGTTCCTAAAAATCATATTATTGGTCAAATTACCTTGGCAAAAAACAATCGTCAGTCTTCTCATGACTTTTACAAAATACTTCAAAGCAGGGGGATGAGTGAGAGCTCTTTCATTGAATCATTAAAAAAATCAAAACGGACTCCTTTAGTTTTTATTCATGGATTTAATGTTAGGTTTCAAGAGGCAATTCTGAGAGCCGCCCAAATAACTTATGATCTTAAATACCAAGGTCCAGTTGTCATCTTCTCTTGGCCATCGGGGGCAGGAGACGGTTTTTTTGACGAGAATTTTTTAAATAAAACTTATGAAAATAATTCAAAAACGGCTTTAGGTTCAATAGAACCTTTGAAAAAGTTTTTGATAGGCTTAAAAGCCAATGGTTTGAAAATTAATTTGGCTGTTCATTCAATGGGACATCAAGTTGTTTTACCGGCTTTAAAAGTAATAGGTGTTAAAGATCCTGAAAAGTCTTTTATCAATGAATTGATATTGAATGCACCCGATTTTGAGGCCAATGAGTTTACTGATCTTACAGATATCATTAAAAATATTTGCAAACGAATCACGCTTTATTGTTCCTACAACGACAAGGCGATGATCGCTTCTAAAACGATGAATAAAAATGAAAGACTTGGAGCTTGTACCTATTCTGAAAATGTGGACTCCATTAATGTGAGCTTAATCGACGGCGGTGAGACATTTGCTTTAGGCCATGGTTATTATTCATCCCGTGCAATATTAAATGATGTATTTCAGCTTCTCCTTGGAATTGATGCTGAGAAGAGACTCTTTATTAAAAGAAGTGAACCCAACAGTACTGAAAAATATTTTTTAAGACCTTAAACCAAAATGAAAAAAATAGTTTTTCTAATTTTCTTTTTCTTTTCCCTGTCACTTCTGGCAGGTCCCTATGGTCGTTGTATTCACGATCCAAGTGCTAAACTGTTGCAAGACAAATGGAAACACTACCTCGCTGTGAAAAAGAAAAAGGCCTATATTAACACTCTGGTTTTGGTTTCTGAGATTCGTATGGATGCAGAGAGCATGAAGCTCTTGCAGGCCGTTTCTGAAGTTGAAAACTTAATTGCTATTCTCGATGAAGTTGAAAATAAATATTTTAAAAAAGCATTTGTGGATTTACGTTTTAACGAAATGGTGGCCCATCCTGATTTTTTAGAAAAACTTATTAAGAAAGAAGTTGATACTGAGATCAAAACCAGCGAACTTAAATTTCGAGATGACCCACATTTTTATGAAGTACTTGATAAAGTTCGCTCAGAAATTACTAAGCCAGAAATCAAAAATGCTTTAGAACTTTTTCGCACCCTAAACCTAGGCATTTTGGAATCAAGCTACCGTAAAAGTGCTAAATCCTCACTCCGACTTTTACGTAAAAGAGGAGGAACAATTGATGCTGTTCGCTCTTGGGTTAAAGATCCACCCTATCTAAGAAATGTGCCTTTTCCTGGAGTTCAATTAGGTCCGTTTGCCATTAAATATCGTTCTATGGTGGCAAATTCGGTCAGTACTTTTGTCGAATCAAGACAAATTACTTTAGCCAATGCCAAATTAGCTTATCCAAGCATTAAGCAGGCAGAAGTGGATGAGATGAATTCTCTTCAACCACCCACAGAGAAGAATTCCTACGATGATCATATTGCCTCTATTCCAGTTCCTACTGGCATAAAGCTACTACCGTCACAGTTTAACGCCATCGATGGTGTGGTGAGAACTCTTTGGGGCGAAGCCACTAGTTGTCAGTTACAGGGACTTCCCCAGTTTGAAGCTATCGGGAGAGTTATTGCTGAAAGAAGTTTGGCAGTAGAGCGCTCTATTAAAGAGCAATCGCAATTTGAAGTGAAAAGTACTGAAGTACGAAAAAAAAATTGGATCACAACTCTCAAGAATTGGGTAGGGATTGCCAGGCCAGCTCCAGGACTTTTAAACAAACCGATTAACCATCTTAGAGGATTATCCGATTTTGGTCGAAAAGAAAAAGTGACAATCCATCCTGCCGCGCAAGTGATTTCAAAAAAAGGGCAGTTCTCAGTTTGGAATTCATATTCTGTTAAACGATTTCATGTAGGTCAATTCCACCCCAATATTCCAGATGCAGTTTATGAAATCCAAGGGCCCCAAACTGAAAATGATGACATGGCCTTAGTTCGAATTCTTTGTCCAGAGACCCAGACTGAAGCTCAAAGAGAATTATGGAATTTGGCGGAGAAGCTTTCCGAGCAGATTGTCCTCGCCCCAAATAATCTTTTAAAACGTATTGCTTGGAATTCAAAAGAAGAAATTCTTTTTTATACCCATGAAGCTCCATTGCCTTTTGCTAAAGAAGTTAAGGTTGATTCCTTATTTGTCGACGGAGTCAAAAAGCCTTTAAGAGGAAAGGGGAGAGGTCCCTGTAATCATTTTCGATTATTTGTTTCAAAACTAAAAAATCAATACTAATTTTTAGAAACCAATGATTTCTTTCCAGGACCATTTATTCTCCGAGGAAGGTATACCAAGTTGGTAAGTCTTTTCTTCTCCAGAGGGATCTAAATAGGTTCCAAAAATCCGATCCCAAATACTGAAGATCGTTCCAAGGTTCTTTATCCTTCTGCCTTTAATGGAATGATGTAAGCGGTGAACGCGTGGAGTGATAAAGATCCATTCCAGTAAACTCGAATTTAAACGACTATTGGTATGCTGGTAAAAACTTCCAAGCATTCCAATCGCAAAATAAATGAGTAGTTGATCAGAACTTAGTTGAAAAAGTAAAACTCCCACCGTGACCCTTGAGAGTATAAAAAGAAAAATATGGGAAAAACTAGAGCGAAGACCAGAAAACCAGTAGAGCTCTGTTATCCGATGATGATGTAAATGAGTTTTCCATAACCAATTCCACCGGTGCATTCCGTAGTGAATCCAATAATTCAAAAAATCAGTCAACACAGTCGCTAAGATTATTTTGGTAAAGGCTGGAAGAGTGGTAAGAATTGAAATTGAAACATTCGTTTTTTGGTAAAATGAAACAAGAGGGCCTGATATAAATGATCCTCCCAGCATGATGAAGCCTAGACCTACAAAATCCTTTTTTAGTTCTCTCCAATGATTAATCTTTCTTTCAGGAAACCAGTATTCGAGAAGCTGAAAAAAGACTCCTGCTGCAAAGAACAGAAAATTGAGATAAGTTGAGTGTTCTGATCTGATTATCGCCTCGTTTTTATATACATTTTGATATAGAGTTTCTCTAAAAATAGCACATTTTGACTATAATTTTCGCTCAAAACTGGAGTAATTTATATTAACTTTAGCGCTGTCATTTCCGATACGTAAGAATGAAAATTTTAAATTTAATTCTTCTTCTTTTTTCTTTTCTCTTTTGCACCAGTTTATCCGCTCAAAACTTAATTGAAGCTCCCTTGGTTTCATACCAAGACTATGGCGATTTTTATGCTACTTTTGAAGAAGATCGAGTTCTCAAAGTTTTTAATAAGAAAAAAGAATTAGTCTTTTTCCATACCTTTGAAGCAAAGCAAAAGGCAAAATTAATTAAATTAAATGGGGCGGCTAACCAAGTTTTTATTCTTGGTAAGGATCAAGATATCCAGCTCTTCGATTTAAATTCAAGAACTCTTGCTTCGGCCAAATTGAGTATGGATGAAGTTCCTACCGCCATGACTAAAATGGGAGAGAATACTTATTTAATTGGTAGTGATGCTGGAGCTGTCTATCAAGTTGAGTTTGATCAAGAAGCTCAGGCTTTTAAGGAAGAGGTTTTAAAACTCTATGAAGTAGACGGTGAGTCCATCAATGAGATAAAAGTTTCCAGCGATGGGAAATTAATTTATTTTAATCACTCAATGCAATCAGGTCCAATTATTGGATTTAGTTATTCATCTGATTTACCTGGTGATCATATCGGTAAGGCTTATCCAATGGGTTTTAAACCAGATTTAAGTGAGCCTACAGGGCATAAAGGACAACTTGGATTTAGCCAAAATAATACCACTGTTTTTGATGAAGAAAAACTTGCTCGAGATCAAAAAACCGTGGCTTCGAAATTGGCCAATAGTTCGAGGGCCCAAAAAGGAGTTTTTATTCAAGTGAAAGATAATGGAGACTTTAAATTATTATTAAAAATTAGTGGATTTTCCTCAATTAGTATTTCTGAAAGCTTTGAAGATATCTTTTATGCTTCAAAAGGTGCTGAGGCTGATGTCCTTCATCTTAATTTAGCCAATATTATTGCTCATCCAGAAGCTGAACTTGTTCCTGATGTTGTTACTGAGAATTCTGCCGATTTTCTTAAGTTGAAAAAAAATACACTCTACATAGCTGATGCAGATAAAGGGTCAGTAATAAAAATGAATATTAAAACACAAAAAGCAGTCCAAATAGACCTCCCAAGTAATGTTCGTCAAATTATTGAACAAAAAGGTTCTATGATTGCAGTGCTTGAGAATGGTCAACTCCATAACTTAGATAAAAAAGCTGATGTCAAAGAGCTAGGAAAAAAACTTACTCGCAATGTTGACCTAGTGCAAATAGGGGATGAGTTCTTTTTTAGAGATTTCAGTGGAAAAAGATTAGGAATCAATCTTAACCCTAATTGTGAAGGATATTTTCTTAAATAAATGATTAAATGAGAAGGGGACCTGGGCCCCCTTTTTTTTATTACTGATCTTTTGGTTCTTTGTGTCTCTTTGGCTTTTGATTTAATTTATTTGAGTTCACTTGTTCTTTTTCTTTTTCAGGTCCCACGTGACGAAGTTTTGCCGAATCTTTTACTTTGAGAAGTAGATTTGCTCTACCGTTACCATCTGAAGCGAAGCGTACATATTCCACATCAGAGAATCCCAAGCTGTTTAGTTCTGGAATTGGGATTTCAATCTTCGTTCCGATAGCAGCTTTTATTTCGTCTGCTGCTTCCTTGATTACCAATTTTTTAAATCTTTTGACTGTCTTGATCTCGCTTTCGACACCCCATTGAGGAACTCCATTAAGGACTACATCATCAGAATAATCAGCATCTGCTAGAGTAATTTCTAAATTGGGGATACCATCTTTATTGGCTACTTCGATTGTTACTTTGTATTTAAGGGCTACGCGGATACGTTTCTTACCTACCGCAAGCTTTTCAAACCATTGAAGACCGACATAATCTGCATCCATCACCAAAGTTCCGAAGTTTCCTTTTTGGTCTAGAACCATGAACATGAAATTAGGATTCTCTTTTGTGTTCATTTCGATTGGTTGGGCCGACAGTGCTTTTGTCCACATTCCAGCGTGAAATGTAGTTTTAAGTAGGTGAGATATATAAGATTCACTAATTGACACCACTAAGTCGGCTTCTTGATTTCTAATAGTTGTTGTAATGTCATCCATTGATTGATCAAGTTGACTTGGAGAGATCATTCTTACTGGTTTTGTATATTCAACACAGTTTAGGGCTTTTGTTTTGAAACTTATGTCGCTACAAAATCCGCTTGAAAGTTTTGCTATAACATGAGCTTCTTCATTGGATCCTATTTTGTCTAAGCCCATCTTTGCTACAATGGGTCCGCCATTAATGATACTTGATTCGTCGATTTTGAATGTTTCTAATCTCTTTAATAGATCGTTCCCAGCACCTCCCGAGACGATTTTGAATACTTCCGCAAAAAGAAGAGCTTTGATATCATTTTGGTGCTCCTTGAAGTAACCGGCCATGTCGACAAAACGTACCTCAGCGCTTTTCGCTTCATCATTTGTCATTGCAAAAGTATCTTTTTCCATGAGGAAATTTTTTACGTTGAATTCTTTATACTTAATTTTTTCTTCTATCAGCCTTTTATCTTTCACTAAAATCCAAACAACGTTACCAAGCCTTAATAATGGGAAAGGTGATGGTGTTACATCTAGTCGAGGAACAAACTTAATTTGATCTCCGTTTTGATCGATGAATTTTTGAACTTCATCAAATGATGAATGGATTAAAGAAAAGCCATATTGTTTATCTTTTTTCTGAACTTTAAGTTTAAAGTTGAATGCAATGTCAGTAGGTGATATTCCTCTTTCGTCTGAATAGGATGATGGGGTTTTAATAAAAGGTCGGTTCATTTTGAATTCTACGAAATTTTTATAGACACCTTTAATGGGAAGCATAATGGCAATCGATATGTTTTCTGCTTTCACCAACATATTCCCAATATGAATTGAAACTTGAGCTTCAAGACTGTCTGACGTTTCTTCTTCTGGAGTAATCCCAAGTGCGGTTCTGTTAATTTTATATCCAAGGTTTTCAATTGTAATTTTGAACTTAGCTTGTTTTAAGCCTTTGTTCGCCATCAATCGGTCCATGATGTTTTTTCCAGAATCAGGAGATAGTGTTTCGCTCAATTCTTCTCTTAGTGAACTTACTAAGGCGTCAGTTGATTTTTTTTCACTACTTTTATTTTTTTGCCCTTGAGGGAAAATAAAGTCTTCGATAACAATGTGTTCTTTTAGCGTTTTTTCTGTCGGGTCACCGATTTTTGTTGTAGAAAGATATTTAGTCACTTTCTGAATGAGAAAGCTACTCCAGTTGTAGTCAATGTTAGTTTGAATCACGATATCCGGCTGACCTTCTTGGTGGTAAACCGCAAAAGCATTAGTAACAAGAGACGATAATAAAAGAAATGTAGTTAGTATTATTGCTCTCATTATTCTCTCCCTTTAACGAATGACTGAAGATCTAGTTTATTCATTTTACCGTAGATAACTAAGTGTCCTGTATCTTCTGGTACGATTGCCGTTACTTTAAAATCTGCTGGTAAGTTTCCAAGCATTGGAACTAAATCAACATCTTTTGGTTTTAAGAAGTTTCTACCATTGATGTTTATATTGTTTTCGTCAATTATATCGCTTAATGCCTCTTTAATCTGTCCTTCAATTGTCTCTTGTATATCAGCTACCCAAGTATCTGCAGTACTATTAATGTTTGACTCATATCCAAAAGAATTGGTTAAGTGTCCGTCTTGCCCAAATGGTGAAAGACCTTCGACTACGATTTTTTGTCCTTTTTTTGTTTTTTTCAATTTGAACCATACTGGGATTTCAAGAGGGAACCTTACTATTCCACCTGTATTTCCCCACCATTTTTCAATGAAGCCACCGATATTTCTATTAACCCAACTTGGTTGCTCTGAAAGTTTGACCACCATATTTACGATCAAGTAAGCAAATGTAGCACCTTCATTATTTTTGTAGATGTGTAAACGAATACCTTCGCGGCCAACATAAACACCTGGCTTATTCACTTTGAGTTTTGCTAATTTTTTAATCAAACCTTGTTCATCAGCTATTTTTAAAATGCTGTTAACATATGATTCACTGAGAGCAAAGGCCATGTTGTGGTCCGACTTAGCCTTTTTTGATTCTAGAAATCCAATTTTGCTCAATGGTCTTTCGCAGTTAAGATAGGACTGTGATTTTCCAAACGTGATAAATTGTTGCCTCAAAGGCCCTTTGTCATAATGATTTCTATCGGCTGGTTGACAGTTTCCGTAACCTCGGTAGCCTGAAGGTTTCATATGTTGGCCGTTCAAGAATAGATCAGTATCAACTAAGACATTAAAAAATTGTTTGTCGTTCACCAATGGTAGAGTCATATCTGAAAGTTTCACTCCGTATGTAAAGTCATGAATCATTTCTGACATCGCAACCATAATGTCCGATTGAGATTTTGGAGTAGGGATACGGTATATATAGGCTGTATCAATTTTAGCCACATATTCATTTTTGGGATCAGGTTTTTTCGTGATTTTGTAACCTGGAATCGATTCTGGCAGTTCTTTTCCTGTATAATTTACCCAAAAGTCACTAGAGAATTCTCTTTCTTCTAATACGTTATTAAGAAATTGAACCATGTCTTTAGCAATGAAATCATTCGCTGCTGTTATGATTTGTTTACCAAGGTCATTTTTGTAAATTTCAATTTCAGTCTTTAAATCTTTTGAAGTAAAAGATACTCCAAAACCAGCAGGTCCAATTTGGTTGGCAGAAACTTGAGGGTATTCGATTCCTTCAGAAGTCCCTTTGAAGTATGAAAGATTAATTTTAGGCCCTTTATCTGTATTTAAATTTGAAGTAACTTTAAGAGCTTTAAGCGAAGCCGATTTGGTAAGAACTTTTTGTCCTTTAACCATTTTGTAAACTGGGTTAAGTGAAAATTCTAGTGCCATATTGATTTTAATTGGGCCACTAAACTTATCAAGTCCAACTCCAACATCTTTAAATTTTATATAGTTTCCACCCTGACATTCTTTGTATTTAATGTCGGTACAGATAGCGAGTGTTGGAAGGGCAATATTTAATTGAGTAATTCCAGCATTTAAATGAATAATAAATTTTTCATCAGATTTTTTTGTGATGGTGTAAGAGATGTCAGAGGCATTGGCCATACCAGTGATCTTAGCAGCACTATGGCTAACATTAACGGTTAAACCTCTTTCTGCTGAAAGTGAAAATAGGTCATTGATGGCAGCAACCAATTTCCCATATTTAGGATTTTCAAATTTAAAGTTTTTAGTGATTTTTCCAGCCCGATAGTCAATCTGAGCATTTTCTTTTCCGCCATACATTAGGTCTAAGGCAGACTTCATTGCCACTCTAATAGCATCGGACGAAACTTGAAGACCTAGGTGTTCTGTTGCATTTAATGAAGGTAAATTTCCAGTCTGTGCAAAACTTTGTGTTGTAGGTAAAAGAAGTGCACATAAAAGGACTCTTGACCATTTGTTCATAAAACCACCCAGGTGAACGATAATTAGAATTCTTTAAAGCAAGGTGAATGCCAAGTTGAACTCAATTAAATCAGTACATGGGCCAGTTACTATCTAATAAAAAGACACTACTTTTTTTTCTGTCAAATTTTTAGACAGAACAAATATTCAAGAACTGCCCCACTAGCATGGGGATGATTTAGTCCTTCCAATATGTCATTTTAAATCAATTCATATTTTCTTCCCCTCTGTAATCAAGGGGATAAAT
>JBMOGR010000031.1:0-21345 GCA_049318265.1 Bacteriovoracaceae bacterium | reverse complement strand
AAAATTCATGGCCGACTAAAATTCTGTCCCCACGCAAGTGGGGCAGTTTATAAATGACTTGCTCTTTATTAAGAAAAAAAACTAAAGATCAGTTTTTTTACTTTTAGATCGGTAACGCATATTAAGAATTTCAACTATCAATGAAAAGGCCATGGCAAAATAGATATATCCCTTAGAGATATGGGCCCCCATTGATTCAGCCACTAACATTACTCCAATTAAAAGCAAGAAAGAAAGTGCCAGAATTTTAATGGTGGGATGCTTGTCCACAAAGTTAGAAATGTGTTTAGCAGAAAAGAGCATGATCACCATAGAAATAACCATGGCCACAACCATAATGGAAACTTGGTTCGCCATACCTACCGCCGTGATGACAGAGTCCAATGAGAAGACAATATCGAGAATCAAGATTTGGCCGAGCATCATAGTTGGAGAAACTTTTTTCTTCGTTCCTTCAGCTTTATGCAAGTGAATCTCTGGATCTCCTTCCACTTTATGGTGAATTTCAAATGTCGCTTTAGCGAGTAAGAAAAGACCACCACCCAGGAGAATCAAATCTCTTCCTGAAAATGAATGGCTCATAATTGCGAACAATGGTTCGGTCAAAGTCATGATCCAACTTATGGAGAATAAAAGAAGGACACGTATTAAAAGGGCAAGCCCGATACCTATATTTCTAATTTTGTTCTGTGACTCAGCGGGGAGTTTTGCAACCAGAATAGCGATAAAAACAATATTATCGATTCCAAGCACTGTTTCCATGGCCGTGAGAGTTATAAGGGAAGTCAGAGTATCGCTAGTGAATTCAAACATAGCTTTAAATATTAACTTTTTTTAAGGGTATAAGTATAGAGGAAATAGTGTCTATTTTTTAGGCATTTCTTTATTCGTCATATCGAAATGACCAGCTTACTGGTTATTTTTGTCTCGTAGTCTATAATTTAAAAAACAATTATAACAGTATATCCTGCATGCAGGAAACATTCCTAAAAAGAAAGGACACTTCATGAAAAAGTTAACACTTACAATTCTGTTCTTCACTACTATCCTTTCGGCTCATGCGGAAGGTTTGGACGTTTGTTATAATGTTGGTAGTGAAGTCAACATGTTCTTCACTACATGCTTAAGAGGTAATTTTTCTAAGATTGATAAAATCCTTAACACTAATTTAGATTATTGTATTAATCCAGGCGATGAAATGAGCATATTTTTTGCCTCATGTGTTCGTAGTAACTTCGAAACTCTTCAAAAAGAACTGGGTCTCGAGCTTGGAGCTTGTTATAATCTGGGCTCCAGCGTAAGCATGTTCTTTACCAATTGCGTGCGTGAAAACTTCAGTAAAATTGAAAAATATAAATCCCCAATTACTCTTCAATACGTAAAAGACATTAGGTACGTTAAAAATTATGGATTTGGACTTGAAATGACAAACGGGGACCGTTTAGTCTGTGGACATAAACGATATGGCAGCTATTTAGTCGTTGAACAAAAATCATTTCCTTTCTATTCTCTCAAAGAATGTGAAGAGACGGTTAAAATGATTAAGGACCAGCCTCGTAAAAAATGGCAACTTCAAGTTTCACCTTTTGCAGTTGAAAAACTAACCCAAGATTTTTTTCACTAGGTCCAATAATTGAAAGCCTTTTGAGGATACACGACTTATTAAATGAGATTACTGAAAACGAAGTTTGACCAATCGGTGACCAGCCCCAAGCGTCTTAACAAATTTATGATTAACAAAGGCTAACCAGCATTAGCCTGTTGTTCATGGGCTAAAACTAAGCCCTGAGATTCCTCCCCTCGGAGAGGAAAAGAGTGTTTGGCCCTTTAGTCTTTTTTATTAGCTGAAATTCTTCCATCTTGGCTTAAATGAAATAAGTACATCTCTATGAAAGCTGCTTTCGATAATACTTAAGTAATTATTGAAAAAGTCCCTTAATCCAGGCCAGTACTCCATTAACTTTTTTTGTCTCTTCAACAGCCTCTGCGACTGCAATCGAGATTGGTGAGGGGGTTGGTTCTTGTTTCATCACAGGATCAACTTTAGTCCCAAGATGTTGTCTCTTCGGAGGCATTGGCTTATTCTGAAACTGCTTCTGTTTATGTCCACGGTGACCTTGATCAACTCTCTTAGGCTGGATGGGTGGTGATTCAAGGCCTTTCATTTTTTCGATGGCACGAATATACATTTCATCTTTCACAGGAATCGCAAAAGAAGTGGCTACGCCCGTTTTGCCTCGGCGACCTGTTCGACCAATACGGTGAACGTAATCATCAGCAACTCTCGGAATATCAAAGTTCACTACATGCGCAACATCATCCACATCAATTCCTCGTCCCATGACATCGGTTGCGATGAGGACGTTAAATTTTCCTGACTTAAAATCGGCGACGGCAGCTTCACGCTGTTCTTGAGTAATGTCCGAGTGCATATAAGTTGCACCTTTAAAACCTTCGTTATTGATAGAACGCCATAAACGGTAAACTTTGTCTTTGGCGTTCACGAAAACAATGATGCTTCCTTTATCTTCACGAATAATTTGCATGAGGGCAGAAAGTTTTTTTCCTTCTTCCATCCAAAACAAGTGCTCTTCAATTTTAGGAACTGAACCTTCTTTTTTTTCAATCATCACTTTTTTAGGATTTATCATAACTTGATTGGCGAGTTTTTCCACAGAAGGGGCAAAAGTCGCGGAGAACATCAAAGTTTGTCTTTCTTTTGGTATTTGTTCGCTGATAATCTGAATCTGTTTGGCAAATCCCATGTCGAGCATGCGATCGGCTTCATCAAAGACTAAACATTGAATGAAGTCGAGCCAGACATTTCCTCTTTCTAAGTGATCACATAGTCGTCCGGGGGTTGCAATGATGATATGAGGAGAAGAAGCAAGGGCCGCTTTTTCGACTGAAAGAGAAGCGCCACCGATGCAGACTGCGGTCTTGAGGCCAAAAGCCGCAGCAAAAGATTCAAAAACAGCACCAGTCTGCTGGGCAATCTCCCTGGTCGGGGCCAAGGCCAAAATATAAGTTCCATTTTTATTTTTAAATTTTTCGATGATAGGAAGAACGAAGGCTGCAGTTTTTCCACTTCCTGTTTGGGAGGAAACCAGAATGTCGCTTCCTTCTAAGACTAAGGGGATGGCTTGGGCCTGTACAGGACTCGGTTTTACGTAGCCTGCTTTTTGGATTAATTCCAATAATTCAGGTGAAAGTCCGAGGTCATTCCAGTTTAGTGAGGAATCAGATGAATTCATAGATTAGACCCTAGCATAAGGCATGTTTAATGGTGTTTAAAACTTTCATAAACTCAACTTGGTATTGATTAGACGATAGTAATATATGAGTTTACAATAATTGAAAAAAATAACGAGTAAAATGAAGAGAATAGGAATAATTTGAACTTTAGACTGAAATCCTACCCAATTTAGCTTGAGAATTTCAAACTTTGCATAGCCTAATTACTCCAGGAGTCGTTTTTGTCTACTTTTTATACAATCCAAGTGAGCGCCCTAAAGAAAGTACGCAAGGTCTTTGAAAATGTCCTCCATAAGTTAAAATGGCCTAAATCACTCCCTATTTAGGAGTTTCTTTTGAAAAATTTGTTTGTTTTCTCCATGCTCCTTTGGAGTTCCGTTAGTCTTTGTGGTCCCCTCATGACCCTTACTCATAAAAAAGACATCAGAGATTATCTGAACAAGAAAAAATTTAATGGAGTGATTCTAGCAAAAAGTAAACACCGTACCTTATGGAAAGAAGCCTTTGGTGTACGCGATATTAAAACGAGAAAGGCTCTCACCGTTCACGATAAACTTCTTATTGGTTCTAATACGAAGCAGATGATCGCCACTTCATTGCTTCAGTTGGAAGAAGAAGGAAAGCTTTCTATCGACGACCCTATCTCGAAATATATTGCTGTCCCTAAAGAATATGAAACAATTACCATCAAAGATATTTTGAATCACACTTCCGGTATCGCCAATTACACTAACCTTGATGCCTTTTGGGAGGCTTTCCCAAATAACCCTCATATCACACTTGATGAGATTATAAATTTCACGCTTAAATATCCCCTAGAATTTAAACCTAAATCGGATTGGAACTATTCAAACACTGGCTACATCATTGCGGGCAAAATCTTAGAAATACAATCGGGACTTACTCGGGATCAATATTTAGAGGAAAATATTTTTTCACCACTTCACATGAGAAACACAGGTTATAGTGAATATTTAAAAGATGTTTCACCAGTTACCGGACATCGTTTTCAAGACGGGAAATTGGTTTCCTATTTTCCATTAAATAATCTCACATGGGGAGCCTCAGCGGGAGCTATTTACTCCACGGTTGAAGATATGGCGAAGTGGGGACGAATTTATTCTCACCCAAAAATTTTGGGAACGGCTTCGTCGATAAAACTCATCACACCTTTTCTGGCCGACTACGCTTTAGGTGTACATGCTGAGAAAATGGAAGATGGAGATACCTTAGTTTCTCATTCAGGAAGAGTTCCTGGTTTTGTCTCGAAACTAAACCATTTAAAAAAGAAAGATATGACTTTTGTAAGTTTGGACAATATGGATGGAGGTGATCTTCGTTATCCTGCCGATCTATTACAAGACTTTTATACCAAGGGAAAAGTGGACGTCATCAAATGGCAAAGAATTGAAATGTCTGATCAGGAGCTGGCCCAGTACGAGGGGCACTTTCTTGGGAAAAATTTGGATATCACTGTCTATCTTAAGGATCATAAGCTTTATCTCTTTCCTAAAGGGCAAAGACCATATCTCATGAATCCTATTGAGAAAGATAATTTTGACTTAACTTATTTTGCAGAAGAGTTTTTAAGAAACGCCAAAGGTGAAATCATTGCCATAAAACATTACCAAGATGGATACATTTCCGAATTTAAAAAAGTTTCGGATGTTATTCCAGAGGTAAAAGCTCCCATTGAAAAGGCCAAAGCATTACTATAGACCGTAGTTAAGTACCAACACAAAAGGTAAGAAATAGACAAGAAATAGTGATAAAGGGTTAGGAAAGTTTAAGGTATTTTTCCTGAGCTAAAACTAACCCTTGAGCTCCCTCCCCCATTTAGTTGAAGGAAGCTTTTAGCCTTATAATATGTCCATTAAATGAAGTTCTTTCTGTCTGGTTTATACCTTCTTAACTATCTATCTTGAAGAATATATTATCTAGTTCTATTCTAGTTCGACTGGCTCATTTATTAAAACAATCATATAGGGAGACATATCTTTTACAAATTCACTAATCGTCATCTCCCTTTCATATGCCTGGCTATAGCCGACAAGATTGCATGAAATTTTTAAAATAGCTTTTTTATTCTCAACATATAATCTAGTAAAATTTCTCGGGTCATTTCCTGGAACGCTAGGGTCGACATGCTCAACATTATTTATATTCAAAATTGTTCCTTGAGAAATAACCCGTCTATAATTTTTCACATCTGTTTTTATAAAACAACTATTTAACCATGTACCTTCGTTGTGCGGTTCTATGTAAAGATTTCGCTTAACTTTTAACCTAATTTTTCCAATTTTCGAAAGTGAGTCATTGTCAGCTGCATTTGCCGAAAAACACCATAAAGTCATTAATAACAATCCTAAATTTTTCATAAATTCTCCCTTTTATATAACGAATATAATCGTTTTCGTTATTGTTAAATTGATTTGAGTCCGTTAATTTTTTTTAGTGCTGATCTTTATAAACAGCATATTTTAGTATCATCAAGTTCCGGAACTTATGATCTGGCACATAATTCGATGACGAGTAAAAACTAGGGATTTAGTCGGCACATACCATCTTTGTTATGTGGCTTCATTCTTTTAACAGGAATTGAAATTGAACGGTATTAGTTGTGTAAACATAGCCCTTTCAGGTGTGAAAGATTCAATTTGGGAGCGATTTCAGACTAAATGGGGCATGAGCTGGACGAGTAATTGATAAATGTATTCTTTTTCAATTTTTTTATGTAACAGATCTTGAGCCGCTATTGTGGTCAAAGACCAAGAGACCATCTTGGATTAATTTTCTTTTTATATTCATTATATGATTATAAATAAGAGGACAAAGCTGTGAATTCATATATATTAGGTTTAATTATTGTTGTCACAAATTACCAGTTTAAGGTTTTTCTAATATTCTCTACTTCTGATTCATAATCACTGACATATCCTAATCTTTTTCCTTCGTAATATGATCGAATTTCCTGAATGTAATGTACATCAAACCAGCCATAACGAAATAGTCTATCCTCCGTCTTATTATACACTGCTGATCTAAATGTCTGAACAAATTCACTACCCATGATATTGATGTAAGGACAAGTTCCAGCTTTCCCTTTTATAAAAGTTCCAATGGAGCCCTTTTGAATTGAGATTTCATCGATGAGATTGCCAAATTGAGTATCAAGGGTCTGTTTTTGATAAAAATATCTTTCTTTTTTTACTATATATGACTTAGACGTTAGACTCTTACTAATAATGGGCAAATAAATTTCGTCAAGCTCAAGACTGTGGTCTTTAAATGATTGCATCACCATATCTCCTTGCATGAGTAGAGAAATGGCGACCCAGTTTGAGCATTTTAGATATTTTTTTTTAGCTTCTTCTGAAATATCTCTTAGGTCAAGGGCGTAAAGTCCAGACATTAAATTAAATTGACTCTGATCAACATCGTATGTGATTCTTCCAAAGCTTTTATAATAAATTTGATGAGGATTTTCAAATTGCAGGAGAGCCTGACGCATTTGTTTATAGGTAACTCTTTTTTTGATCATGGTACCTATAAGATTTCTAACAGAAGCACTGGACCCAGTTGAATTTCTAGCTTGAAAAAATTCATGCAGCTCAAGAATATTTTGCTGTCCAGGACTAAGAGCTTCTACCGCCCCTTTAATCTTATAGATCTTTCTGCCAATTTTACGGATATCAGCGGTAATAGCCGCTTGTTGATAAGAACATCCCGGAAGTAATTTTGATTCAATAAATTCGTCATGGACTCGCCATTCGTTTATAACATCCCAAAGCTCAATTTTTCCTTCATGTTTAATCCACGCCTCAAGCTCATTATGAAAATTAAATTGATAAATTATTCCAGTTTCATTTCTAGAATCGCCACCGAGCTTAAGGCGTTTAATCATAAGCTTAAAAAATGATTGTCGGTCCATCTTTTCTATTGGAAGAAGTTTTTTGTTTTGTTGCTCAGCTTCATAGTAGTCTAACATTACAGGTGCTCGACCTGGACATGAAACTTTCCCCCCTCCATTACCGGTATGCCCTCCTTCTTTTCCTGCCTTTGCAATTCCTGAGTTTAGAAAAGAAATAGTAACGAGAATGAATAGAATCATAGTGTGCATAAATTTCTTTATTCTTGGCCAATATACATTATCCCGCTATTGTGCGATAAAACTAGTTCACTTTATAGATGCCCTATAGCGACTACAGAGTATATGAAGGGATGTCTATATTTTAGACGATTACAATCTCCTAAGTAGCTAATTCATCGCTAACTACAACTTATTTTTTTATTCACTAACTTTCGGCTTCTACTTGCCTAACAGCTCAGGATCTTCTCAACGAAGGTATGTAGTATGAACGAAGGATAGACGAAATTAGCCTATTATTCGTGATCTAAAACGGGTATCACCAAAGTTCAATGTATAATCTTTAATCATATAATGTAAACATTGGACTTTGATGATCTCATTTGCTCATTTACGTTATAATGACCAAAATGAAACAAGTAATGAAACCAGTTTTTAAATATGATTCCTATCCTGAGTATTTACAGGATTATGTTGAATTTATGAAGTTACATAAAAAGAACTGGAGTATATCGAGTTGGGCAAAAAAACTAGAACTATCTACAACTTCTTCACTTACTAATATCATTCAAGGGCGACGTCCTCCTTCACATAAAATGGCAGTAAAGATAATTGGAACGATTGCAGAAGTTTCGGAGCTTGAAAAAGTTTACTTCCTGCTTCTGGTTGAACTTTTCAAGAACTCTGAAAATGTTTCACTAACTGAAAGTATCAAAAAAAGAATGGGATCAATTAAGCCTCGTAATACTTTTAAGCAGATAAATGAAGATCAACTTTCAAAAATTGCCAATTGGTATTCCTATGGAATTCGAGAAATGGTTAACCTCAAAGATTTCAAAAAGGACAACAAATGGATTGCGCAAAGACTAAGCCCGAGGATAACTGAGAACGAAGTGGAAATGGCAATATCATCACTTATTGAAATAGGTCTGCTTTCAATTAACGATGGCGATAAATTAGTCCTGGCATCAGACTCATTTGAAACAAGTACTGATTTGAAATCAAGTTTTTTAAAAAAATACCATAAATCGACTCTCACTCTTGCTGCCGAAAAAATTGATTCTTGCCCAGTGGATAAAAGGCATTTTAATTCCACGACAATATCGTTAAGAAAAGAAGATCTTCAAGCTGCAAAGATGTTTATTGAGAATACCAGAAGAGAATTTCTTGAGACGTTTGATAGATCAGGCGGCGATGAGATTTACAATTTAAGTTTAGCGTTTTTTCCTCTTACGGAGTCAGAATGAGAACATATATTTTAATTACCCTTGCCTTTATTTGCTCTTTATCAATTTATGCCCGAGAGGGTGGTTCTGCTGGTAACGGTGGAGATGGAGTTTTTTGTAGTTGGAGAAATCCAATGGCTTTAGATTACTACGCAAGTGGATTTATAGGTGGAGCTCTTTATGGTAACTATAGTCCAATAATAGACATTTACAGTTCTCAAAAAACGATTGCTGAGTTAAGTCTTCAGATATTAGATCAAGTTCTTGATTCAACACACGATAACTTCAAAATAGAGGGTATTAAAAAATCCGATGTTAAATCCATTAGAAAAAATTTGAAAAGATCTTTAAAAGCAATTGGAAACTACTCAAGATGGAAATTGGTTGATGATGTTGCAATAATTAAAGATTCTCTTCATGACGATTTCCTTCCTGTGGGTTGCAAGGTAAAGCAAATTGCAAATGCCCAAGGGAAAAAGGTCACAGTCAACAGAAACCTTTTTAATCAGCTGGATGAGAAACAAAAAGAAGTTTTGGCATTACATGAAGCGATCTATCTTTTAGGTAGAGAAAATTTTGGTCACAACAACTCATTTCTTACAAGAAACCTTATTCGTGCGATTCTTCGTAGAGGAGCGGACTCAAATGACCAAGAAATATATAGTGCAATAGAAAAATTTATTTTCAACAAATTGCCCAAGTATGCCAATAATATCGACGAGAATATTCCTGGAAGTGGAATATTAAATTCCTGGCGCTTGAATATTTTTGATCTAAGTGGAGATTTCATTCTAGAAGATAATCAAGATGTTACTATATGTGATCAAACAATAAAGGGAGTGGTTACAAATGATCTTCACTTTAACTTAAGTATTGATGATTTTTCTCAAAGCAAGTTAAATTCGATTACTCTTTTACAATTTTGGATATCTCAAGGATTTCTGTCATCTGATGAAGCTAAGGCGCTATCGCTTGGTACTTTTGATCGAGCATTATTTTATGAAAATGGAAACGACTTTAAAATGATTGGTTTAAATAGAAAAGATCAATTTTTTAGTCTTGTACCACTTAGTCAGGGACATCATCGGTGCCTTTATAAACGATCAATACCATAGACGATGAGTGACTTACGACGGTCTCCTCGAATCATTTGAGGTCATCACAGCTGTACCTGTGAATTTGGAGCATCATCGTTAATATAGATGCCTTTTCTTTTTTGAAAATGGACATATTACACTAAACCATCAAAGAAACCCCGATTATTTTTTTCCCAGTTATTATGGCCTCAACAACCAGAGCTTAATAACTAAGCTCACAACGAATATGGGAGATTTATGAAATCATTATTAACTGGATTATTGGTACTTGGAACTATTTCGGCATTCGCCGGTCAGTGTGATGGAGAAGTAAAAGTATTTAATGATTCTATCGCAGAAATGAAAGCTCACACAGAAGAAAGTGTTAATTACCTAAATAAAACTGCAGATTACGTCGAAAATTTTGGTGATTGGATAAATGACCAAGCCGGAAGAAAAATGAGTAGTGGGCAGGGTCAGACACTCCTTGGATCAGCTTCAATGATTCGTTCAAATGCGAACACAATAAAACTTACTGGAAAAGAACTTAGAAACAACATTGTAGACGCAGCACAAGCACTTATCAATTGTAATAAGACTCTCTAGAATAAATAGCCACAGGGCCTTAAAAAGCGAACGTTTTTGATATTCCAAAAATCTCTGAGATCATTAAATGTTAAAGGGACCTTCTGGTCCCTTTTTTAAATTCCAGTTCGAACACTTCCTTTTAAAAATGCTTGCAAGGAATTGGTACTTAGCGAACCATAGTCACTTAATGAAACGAAGCTAAACATTAAAAACCATTTCATCAAATCTCTTTGATGATCTTAATAGAGAGATGGGAACACAAGCTGAGTTAGTCAAAAAATATCTAACAAAAAAGTCTAAAAACTTCGAATTTTAACGTTAAAATTTTTTGTAAGTCAGTCACATACTAACTTCGTATGCTCATTCATTTAAATGGAATCCTCCTTAACCTACATCAACCTGAGCCTTCAAAGTGAAGAAAGTCTGTAACTTTTTTTATAAACTCTTTGGCGAAATCATGAAAAAATTTCATTTTGGGCATGAAGGCTTATCTCTTTTGGCACTTGGTGATACTAGACCACCAATAAAAAATAAAGACTCAGTTTAGGTTTAAAATCGAAGATCTAATGAACTTAGAACGAATCAAAAACATTGGATCAAAATTCGGAGCCAAATACTGCTTCAATTTTAAAGCAATGAATTTGGATTAGGTACAAGAGAAAAAGTAAATATTGAGCGAGAAGGTCTTTCTCGATAACGAATAATGATAAACAAAACTAATGGTTAAAACCATTGGAAAAAATTGGAGATATAATGAAAAAATTATTGATTGGGCTACTTGCTTTAACTTCAATATCAACTTTTGCAGATCCTTGTATAATTGAAGGAATTCCAGGAGCTATTAGAGCCACATTGAATTGCAATGGTAAGACTGTGCCTATCGAAGTTAATTCTGATTCAACTGGTATTTATCAAGAGGATACTCGTTCAGCTATGCAAAATGGAGAATTTTTCCTTTTGATTGGTCGTGCAAAGCGATTGATAATTAATGGAAAGTTGGCGCATGAGTCTGTTTCTCCAGGAAATTTTTATCCAACCTTTCTCATAAAGCTAGATAGCAATTTAAATCCTGTTCTTGGTACTGAGTTTTCACCCAATGCCCAAACAATTCCAGGTGGAATAGTGTCCATGCCAACTAAATTAGTGGCATTTGGAAAGGGAGTAGCGGTATTAAATTATTTCGAAGATTTATCCCACAAAGAAATATCTATTTTTTCAGCCCAGAATTTGACACGTTTTAGAGGTCTTCCTTTTAAGGGATACATACAAGATAATGATATTTGGGTAGAACAAAATTCTCTTCGAATCAAATTCAGCATCGAAAAATCGTATGAAGAAAATATCTACTTCAACACTATTAATCCCTACGGATTTCGATATATCTATTCTTATGATTTAGATAATCATGGACTCGGTTATGTTTCAAAATCACCGATTTCAGTTTTTTGATTAGTTACTCATAATATATATAAATTGATGGACGTAGCCCAAAGGAGTTAAGTTATGAATAAAATTTTATTAGGCCTTATGGTTTTAGGGAACTTTTCTAACGGTCTTATTGCAGAAACATTAGCAAATGAATCCAGCCCGAAAAAAGATTGTAGTATTTCAATTAATATTACAAATCTTAGTGGTCACGCTTCAGTGTATGCTGATGCTGTAGAGAGCTATGCTCAAAAAAAGGGTTATACTGAGGTTAGCAGGAATCTTATCCCTGGGGCTCATCGAATTGGTTTTGAAGATTATGCCTTAGAGAAGGTCTTAAACAGAAATCTTCCGAATGCAGATGTGAACATTGATTTGATACCAGTCGCCCCAAATTTTCACGAGTATATGGCATTTTTTTTACATGTGAGCGGTGAGAAATTAATTAGGGAAAGTTGCAGAAAAGTAATTCCTAATCACAAAAACGACCAGGGCCAATGGGTGGAAAACACGGGGGCCAACGTTGAACATTGTGTAAAAAAAATGATAAAGTCAGCAAAGCGTCTGATTCCAAAATGCAATTAGATCTCTAATTTGTTGAGCTTTTGCTCAATCGATGAACAAAGAAAATGTGACAAGTGAATCTAATAGCGAACTTTTAGGCTCACTTGTCACCTCAAAACGAAGAAAATTTTAACAACAGATGACTTTTAGTCATTTCTCTAACAGGCAAAAAGCCAAATAAAAGGAACTTATGAAGAAACCAATTTTATTCTTGTGTGCTAGTCTTTTTTTTATCAATTCTTCTTATTGCTCAACAGAAAAAGATGTCGTGAGGCTTTTCTCATCCACTGACTTTGAAAAAATAAAATCAAAAGAATTAAGCGATAACTTTTTTTTCAGCTCTATTGACTTTATGGAACAACGAGACGAATGCAGTTCTGGTACATGTCAAAGAACTCGCACTTTTAAAATCGCTTATGAAAACATAAGCGTAGCTGGTTCAGTATGTAACTTAATTGTTGAATTCTCTTACAACAACGATGAAAAACAGATTGCAATAAAGGAACCTAAGAAAAATTGTAATTAACTCTAGACTCCAAAACCAAGCCTCGGTCATAAAGACTGAAGCTTGATGATACAACTAGGGCGATCATGAAAGATCGCCTTTCAATTCATGGTTTAAGAAATTAATAAAAAATTAAAACGAAGAATATCCGCCCGTGTGGTGAATGTTTAACATTAGTTAAGAAAACAGATATTTTATGAAAAAATTACGGTTTTGATTTTTCTTTGCTCAATATTTTCATTTCAATCTTTCGCTCGAGAATGGGGAACTGTCTTTCCAACAGATAAAGAAATTGCCAAGATGGACAGAACTTACTCTGGTCAAAAGATTATAGTGCAGAACCATTATTACCCAAAACCTGGAAAACTTGATGAGATGTTGGCGGTAAGGATTGCCGCCTCTAAACTTCTAAAAGAGTTCGACTTTGCAGCTGGTCGGGTTATGGTCACTCGACAGACTATGGATGGGGCAAAAGGAAAACAGGAGGAAGTTGCGGCGGTCGTATGGTATTCCGAGTATGAAAACTTAGATGCTCTAAAAACAGAAATGAACTCTTATACGATCGAGCAGAAAAGCCGGTTTCAAAAGGAAGTCCTCGATAAGATGAGGTTGCTTATTGATAGATTTAAAAGAACAAGTAGCTACGTTCTACTTGACTGAAAACTACCCGAACAATAGAGTCAAAAACTGTCGCTAGTGTTTTAATTGGTTCTGAGAGACGGGGTAACAATGGACATTCAAAAGCTAAAAGAAATAGAAGCCTATATAATGCCAGAAATAGGTGTTTTTCCATGTGACTTAGCACTCCTGTTTGGAACGAGACATGGCGTGAAAGAATTTTGTGATGAAACATTTCGTCTTTGGAAAGGCAATTTCTTCAAACATTTGCTTATCTCCGGTGGGTGCACATTGGGGATACAGCAATCTGAAGCCGAAATTATAAAAGATCAACTCATATCCCTTGGCATGCCCGATAGCATTATCATACTTGAAGATCGATCAACTAATACCGGAGAAAACGTAATTTTCTCTAAGCAAGTGGCCGAACAGTACTTCGGTAAGGATGCAGTCAATTCGATTTTAGGGATTGGAAAAATTTCTTCCACTAGAAGATATCTAATGACCATTGAGCGCCATTGGCCATTAGAAAAATGTTTTCATTCCGTTAATTACTTCAAGGTTGTTAAATCGGAATGGCACAAAGATGAAGATTTTAGAAATAGAGTCCTACTCGAATGGGAAAAGATACCTGGATATATAAAAGAAGGCTTCTTGGTAGAAATTGAAATTCCCTAATCATCCGCTCGATGAACAACTTTCAAATTAAAGAATTTCGATAATTTTTAAGTGGGTTATTAGTTATTTGGAGCATTTCTTAATTGAATAGGTTACAACACCCCTTTGGTTGAGAAAAGTTAACTCATTAATATGTTGGAACCTAAAATTGGAAAAAAAATTAGAGAACAGTAAAGTCACAGGAAAAATTATGTTGTCGATGATACTTGCTCTACTATTATTGCTTGCAGGAAATGCCTTCGCCAATGATTTACAGGAAGGGGTTACTCAGGATCTTGGGCCTGAAACTGAGATGGCACCGACACCAGTCGCAACTCCTATTGTGGAGCAAGCGCGTGGCTGGGGCGATAAATTTTTTGGAACAGTTTATCCTAATACCGATAGAAACTACATTTTTTCATTTGGGTTTGGTATCGGTGATAGTAACAGTCATTTTACATCTACCAATGAAAGTCCTAAAGGTGGCTCTGTTTTTATCGGACAATTGGCATGGACGTATCGTTTCCCTCGTTGGTTTATATCCACCAGAGGTAGTTATATTTTTGGCACCCAGTCTCAAAAAACGAGAGAAAATTTAGACCTTAAAACTGCCGATAACAAAACGATCAGATTGGTTAAATGGGAATCTGAATATGCAATGGATGAAACCAATGTTGATCAGCTAGTGGGCCTTCGTTTTCAGGTAAGTAACCGGGCAAGAATTGAACCTTATTTAGGAATAGGTTTCGGGAAGGGAACTTATTCAGTAAAACAGAAATTAAAAACAGACCGTGAGCATTGGCAGCTTTTTAGTGAGCACAATCGTTATGTGTTAACCACCAATCATACATATTATGTCAGGCGCTTGATTATGGGAACGAATTTAGAGCTTTATCGTTTCTTTCTTTTTGGGGAATACCAATGGCGAGTTATACGAGAAAAAGGGGTCAATCAAAAACAGACAGATAATAATTCTGAAATGAACCTTTTTACAGCAGAAACTTTTGGTGATGTGATGGTTAAAAAGACTGAATATATGATTATGTTTGGTCTTGGTTTTAGATTTTAATTTTAGGGTGCTTCTCTCCATACAGATGTGGAATTGACTTGGCATAGAGGCTCTTCAAGTCAAAGATTATACTTTTTCGGAGTCTATTACATGATAGGGTTATGAAAGTAATATTCACAAATTAAAGCAGGTCAAAAAATGAATAAAATTATTGTCATCCTTTTTCCATTTATTCTAATTAGCTGCGCTTCAAAAAGTGAAGACGATAAAGTTTTAAATGATTTGAACATTACCTTCTCTGAATATGCTCGTAGCCGAAGAACCGATGAATGCTACAGACAAATCCCAAATGAAAAACAACCCGTTAAAGATTTAGAAATAGTTTATCTCGTTTCAACAGGAGGTTTAGGCGGAGTTATAGGAGCAAAACTTCTTTCATCACAAGTTCAGAATGCTGAACTTGAGCAATGTATTTTGGAAGTTCTACTAAAGGAAAAGTTTCCCGAATCACCAAGCACAGATATAAGATACAGATTAGTAACCCCCTGAAAACAAGGCCAAAGCCTCAAATTCATGAAATTATTATCCCTCAAATTGTCATAGGTCTTCTTTCAAGGTAAAAGTCTTCCATGACTTCTACCCCATCACCAGAACTTCTTCTCCCTGTCGGGAACATGGATATGCTTTTGGCCGCCATTCATAATGGTGCAGATGCTGTTTATATTGGTATGCCAAAGTTTAATGCCCGCGGAAGAACGCAAGATTTTACTGTTCAACAATTAAAAGAAATGATGGAACTTGCCCATCTTTATGGTGTGAAAGTTCACTTGGCCTTCAATATTTTAATTTTCGAAGAAGAGATGAGGGAAGCAGAAGAACTGCTGAAAGAAATTCTTCCTCTTGGCCCTGATGCCTTCATTGTTCAAGATTTAGGCCTTGCACGACTAATTCGTTCGATGTCGCCTTCACAAATCATCCATGGTTCAACGCAAATGACTGTCACTAATCATGAAGCCATGAAGTTGATGGATGATTTAAATTTAAAACGATTTGTCTTGGGCCGTGAAGTTTCCATGGATGAAATGAAAATTATCCGTGAGCAAACTGAGAAGGAATTAGAGGTATTTGTTCATGGTGCTCTTTGCGTTTCATATTCAGGACAATGTTTGACCAGTGAATCCTTAGGCGGTCGATCGGCCAACCGAGGACAATGCGCTCAAAGTTGTAGGCTCGATTATGAAATGTACGTTGATGGCGTGAAGAAAAATTTGGTGGACGAAAAATATTTAGTATCACCGAAAGATCTTTGTGGCATCGAAGAAGTTCCCGCACTAACAAAGCTTGGGATAAATTCTTTCAAAGTAGAAGGTCGACTAAAGAGTAAAGAATACGTTGCTGGAGCTGCTTCCTCATATAAGAAAGTGATTGAAGGGCAAAACCCCATAGGCCTTCAAGAAGAAATGGCCATCACCTACTCTCGTGGATTTTTTTCTGGCTGGCTCCATGGAGTCAATCACCAAGAATTAGTGAGTGGAACTTATTCTTCTCACCAAGGTTTAAAACTGGGCAAGATTTCTAAGATTGATGTGAAAAAGAAAATGATCACTCTGCAGTCTAGTTTTGAACTCTCCCTCGGTGACGGATTACTGTTTACCCATAACCTAAAAAAGGAAAGCCATGGTGGACAGATCTATGCAGTCCAGAAGACTGGGACTGACCAATTTGTCATCAGTCTGAATAATGATTTTCCATTGCAATCAATCTCACTTGAATATGATTGCTTCATCAATAGTTCGCCTAAGCTCTATAAGAAACTCAATAGTTTTGTTGTCGATAAAAATAAAAATAAAAAAATCCCTGTTTTTTATCAAGTCACAGGCCTTAAAAATAAACCCTTGGTTATTACCATTTCCGATGGAGAAAACATCATTACTAAAAGTAGTGAGTCTCTTCTAACGCTTGCTCAAAACAAACCATTAACTCATTCATTGATCGAAGAAGAACTTGGAAGTTTAGGTGGTACATGTTTCACCAAGAGCAAAGTGTCCTTTGATCTTGAAGAAAATTATTTCTTTAACCACAAAGAATTAAAAAATATTCGTCGTGAGTTGGTACAGAACCTGACTCTTGCCCGCATCACTCCCAAGCAGAATGAGATTAAGCCAGGTCTTAGACTAAAACATGTTCCATCAGTCACAAAAACTGCAAAAAAATTAACGGTCATGTTACGAAATAAAAATCAGGTTGAAGCTCTCCGTGGAAGCCAGGTTCACAATGTCATTCTCGATTTTGATTATGGAAAAGATTATCGCGCTTCAGTTTTAGAGCTTAAGAGCATGGGTTTTAACACGGCCATCGCGACTACGCGTATTTTAAAACCGACTGAATATAAAAATCTCAACGTTATTTTAAAAGCCGAACCAGATGCCATTCTGGTCAGAAATTTAGGAGCTCTACAGTATTTTAAAGATCAATCGGTAAGCATTCCATTATGGGGAGATTATTCTCTCAACGTCACAAACTCGATGACGGCAGATTACCTTTTGCAAAAAGGACTAAGTCGCCTTACGCCCAGTTATGATTTAAATCAGTGGCAATTATTTGATTTGCTCAAAAATACAGACCCAAGCATAGCTGAAATTACCATTCACCAATACATTCCTGAATTTCATATGGAGCATTGTGTGTTTGCAGGCTTCATGAGCACCGGTAAAAGTTTTCGTGATTGTGGTATGCCTTGCGAGAAACATGATGTGGTCCTAAAAGATGCCTACGGAAATTTCCATCCTTTAAAAGCAGACCAAGAATGCAGAAATACCATGTTCAGAGGAACTCCTCAGTCAGCCGGAATGCTTGTTCCCGAACTAATCAAGTTAGGAGTCAATATTTTTCGTCTGGAAGCTCTCTCTGAAACAGCGGAAGAACTTCGTTTTAAAATTGACCACTATCTTGATTTAATCCAAGAGATCATCACCCCTGAAGAACTTTTGAATAAAGTTCAAGTGTCTGAAAAATACGGATTGTCCCAAGGGCAGTTAGATCAAAACAAAATCTACAAAGATCGAAAAAAAGTCTAAAGAACTTATCTCTTTTTACGTTTCTTTTTCTTTTCTTCTTTTTTGGGAGGCGGTAGGCTTTGCGCTTCTTTTAATGGCTCAAAATACTGAGGGCCAATATTCCTTAAATTGCGAGAGACAAAGTTTTTTCTCTTAATCACATAATGAGATGGATGAACAGGACTCCACTTTCTTGGATTAGGAAGAATGGCTGCTAAAATTTGAGACTGGCTCATGGATAAATTTTTAGCATTCGTTTTAAAGTAATGTACGCTTGCTGCTTCAGCTCCATAAATTCCCGGGCCTAATTCAATGACGTTTAAATACACTTCAAGAATACGATTTTTATCCCAAAAAAATTCAATCATCACCGTGAAGTAGGCTTCAAAAGCCTTTCTTACATAAGAGCGGGTAGGATAAAGAAAAACATTTTTTGCCGTTTGTTGAGAAATGGTAGATGCACCCATTTTCACTTTACGATGTTTATTGGCCTCATACGCTTTCATGATGGCCTCAAAATCAAAACCATCATGCTCTAGGAACTTTGGATCTTCAGAAGAAATAACTGATTTTTGTAAGTTGAAGGAAATATCTTCAATGGGAACCCAAGTTTTTTTCATACGCACTTCTTGGTCATTAAAAACTTGTTCAATCGATCGAATAAACATCAACGGAGTAAAATAAACAGGCACAAAACGAAGAGAGATGACCCACACTACGCTAGTCAAAAAAATGCCCAAAATGCCCAGCACAAACCACTTTACGAGCTTATACCTTCGACCATAAGCATAGCTTATTCCCTTCCTCAAATATCCCATAAAAAAGCTTATCCTTTTTTATGACCACTGGCAATAAGTCTTGAATATTAATCATGAATAAGTGAAAGTATTGCCAATATTTAATTTCCCTGATACAATGCATCACCATCCAGTAATTCTTACTTCAAAAGACAGTTGGACGTACTTTCCCAGTTGCACGTAAGCAGGTCAGACTTTCGAAGTAAAACAAAGAAAACATCGTTTTCTTTGAGGTTAAACATGAAGACTTCTTACCCTACCCTAAACTCTGCAAAGAGTGGCTCTGTCATCGTGAACTATCTTAAGATTAACCTTCTACTTCTCGTCCTTTTCATAGTCTCTGCCTGTGGAAAATCGGGATCACAACTTGTCACAGATGTGAAAGTAGCAACACGTTTAGTGAATCAAGAAGTGTGGGTTGATGTGAACGCCAAGTTCGATCTTGGTAACACAGCTCTACCATCAATCACTCTTCCCATCGCTAATCCTAAAGACCCAACTCATGTATACGGTTCCGTATCCATGGCCCCAACCTTTGATGGAAAAAATCAAATTGGGATCTCTGTCAACTTTACTGAAGCTCTGAAAATTCAAGGAGGAGCAGCAGCGCTACCTAATGGTACAGGTTTACCAGTCGGTGGTTTAGCTAATGTAAACGTTATTCAATTAATGATTCCTAACACTCAAGCAAGAGTCTACGTTGCTCTCGATCACGGTGTAGCAATGGCAGGCTTTGCAATCGCCATCAAAGAACTTGATTCGATTGGTTCATCTCTTGGTGGCATCAATCTCTTTCCCAGTTTTCAATTCGACAAAATTAAAGGCATCGCCGGTGTTTTCACTGGAGGCCAATCAGGACAAACAGGACTCGCGTTGTTCGTCGACTTAAGCTCAGTCTTAAATCAAACAATGCTTAACAACACTCCTACCAATTTAATGGTAAGTGAAATTTCTGGTCAAATGAGCTTACAGGCCGTAACTCCATCAGCTTCTAAGAAAGGAAACTTAGAAAAGGCCTTGATGAAGTTTGGAACAAAAAGCAAAAAAGTCAAAATGAACATTAAATAATTTTCCCCGCTCTCACCCACTTCAAAATTCATCCCCGCCAATATATCAAACCCCAGCGCAAAGCTGGGGTTTTTATTTTTAAACTGTTTGTGCTTTAATCGAAGGATGAAAAATTGGAAAGATATTGAAAAATTTTTGAAGAAATTCCCTGGGGCTACTTTTGGAGTTCAATGGGAATCCGTCTTAGTGTTTAAAATCGAGGGAAAAATGTTTGCTTGTCTCGGTTTAGGAAAAGAGCAAACGAGCATTTCCTTTAAATGTCAGGAAGATGATTTTGAATTATTAGTTGAAAGTGAAAAAGCTCTTCCAGCGCCTTATTTGGCAAGGGCAAAGTGGGTACACACTAACAGTCTAAAGACCTTCAGTAAAAAAGAATGGGAGCATTACTTGAAACTTGCCTATAGCGAAGTTCTTCGTAAGCTCCCAAAAAAGACACAAAAAAAATACTTATAGCGTTTTTAAATACATGATTAAATCTAATTTATCTTGAGCTGAAAAAATCTCGACACCGTCTTTAATAAAAATCTTTTGATCATGTCCAGTGTTGGTCATGCCCGCTCTCGCCGTATTATAAAGATGTTCTGCATCTTTCCAGGCCACCGGAACCTTTTCAGCAAGCGGATATCCATTACATTCTTGATCAAAATCTTCTTCAGGCTTAATGGCTGCTCCAGAATAATAAACTGCCGGACGCTTGGAGGCTTCAGTTAAAACAGCACAAAGTGAGGGCATAGAATTATTATGCATATATGGCCAACGTGACCAAATCCCCACTAATGGTGGTGGTACATATCCAATCTGTGGTTCAACAATGGTCCCCATACTTTTTGAAATTTTTAAGCGGTTAAGATCCTTGGCAAAATATTTCATCCCTTTATAGCGTAAGGGATCCGTTCCCACATCGATGACTTTTGTTTGCTTTGGATAATGAACAGCAGTTGTAGCAAGCTGATCGATTGGTGAAAGTTTTTTGGAATGAGGTAGATTCCAAGCTTTCTCATAAACACCATGGCAGCCTTTACAAGTTTGATTGAAAAGCATTTCCCCGTGCTTGGCTTGCTTTAAATTAATTTTTGATACAGAAAAAAAATCTGTGTAACGAGGAGCTTCCGTGGCAAAAACAGCAGCTGTTAATTCTCTCATGGTTTCTTGATTTTCTTCCATCCACTTTTCAAGCTTTTTAAGATCTGCGCCTCGGCCAATTTCATTCCACAAAAAGTTGGTAAAGATAGGATTCCCAGCAACGATTGAGCCATCTGAAAGCCAACGATTTTTATATTTTAAATTCCACCAAGGCATAGGTTTTGAATCCGCTGGTGTATTGTCTAAAACATTGGCTCTTGGGTGAAGTGCCAGAACTTTATCCTTGGTAGCATATTCGTCTTCTGCACGTTTACTTAAACTTAGTCCGACG
>JBMOGR010000030.1:0-21408 GCA_049318265.1 Bacteriovoracaceae bacterium | reverse complement strand
CATTCTTGTTTACAAAACCATACCCATCTCTACAGTGTCCGGGGGTCAGGTCAATGTATGATTAAAGATACATGTTTCAAAAAATATCAAAACTTAGAAAAAATAAATTCGTCAAAATTCTTTTTTTGACCATTATCATTCTCATCCTGGCCATCTACTTTTTTAAGAAAACAAATAAAGAACCCGATCAAGTCATCAACAAAAAAACGGAAATTTCACCTCATCCAAAAAAGATAGAAACGATAGATGCCAAAAAGCTTAAAGAAAATCGCCCTCTAAAACTGATTTTAAAAACAGACAATTTAATTTTTCCTCTAATACAAAAAAAAGCAGTTGTACCATTCACAATAGAAGGCCAAAACTCATATAAACAATTAGTTCTATTCATCACCTCAGAGATGAGAATTATCAATAAAATGCCAATTAAGAGTGCATCATTCATTTATACTTTTACCGAACCTGGAAAATACACACTAAAGCTTTATGATCGCGATGAGCATGATAACGAAATAGAAATATCTAATGAACTCAATATTGAAATCAATAATCATCGCCCACTCCCTTCACCAAAAGTAAAACGGAATCATTTTGAAATTGAAGTTGATCAAGTAACTTCTGAAAATGTTTTTAAATATTTGTTCAAAGCCGTCTCATTTTTTAGCGAATTTATAATTTCTTCCTCCTACGCTGAAACCACAAAATCGACTTTAGCCTGGGAAAGCGTTGAAGGTGCGTTTCAATTTAGAATAGAAATCTTTAAAGATAAAAAGATGAGTCAAAAAGTTGCCGATTTTAAAACAAATTCGAACCATTACAATTGGAAACCGAAAGAAGCTGGAAATTATTTTTGGCGGGTTCGTGGCCTAGATATTTATGGTATAGAAGGCAACCCATCCAATTTAGCTCAAATTATTTTTCTCCCTCATTTTTCAAATCTCTCCCCTCCCATGATTCAAAGTGCCCAGATAAATCAATCAAATATCATGGAAGTTACTTTAATGCCCATAAAGCGTGCACAAAGTTATGAAGGAACTATTCGATTCATCGATAATAATAATAAAGTCATTCGCGAGGAATCTTTTAGCACCTCAACCAATTTTTTTTCTCGTAGTTTAGATGGATTAGAAAAATCACCCAAATATGAAATTTCGGTAAGGGGTGTATCTAAAAAAAATCAAGTCACAAGATACTCAGAGCCATTTCAATTTAATTCAATAGATAAAATAGATTCAAATGAAGTCGAATCATCTGAAGTTATACAATCGTCTGAATGGCAAAAGGGTGGAAAAATTTTAAGTCTCGTCTATCAACGAGCAGACATGGGAAATGATTGGAATAATGCCATGAAAGATCTCAACGGTACTTCCGGAAAATCAAATATGAATTTTCTTTCACTAAGATATTTTCTTCAAAATGGAATATTTTATGGAATTGGTTTTGATTTTTTTTACTTAGCCAATGGCTCAGTAAAAATAAATGGGTTAGCCATATCAAGTCAAATAACTTACCCTTTTTATTTTACGAGTAAAAAAAATCTTAGTATTAATCCCCTATTTGGTCTATTTGCCGCTCCAAATATTTCTAACGGAATCTATGGATCGAGGTTGGAGTTACCACTACAATATAAGATTTATTCAAACTTAAACTTATCCGCTGGCATTGGCTATTTAATGGGAAAATTGCATGGGGTAGATAAAGTAGAATCTCAAGTTGATTTAAACATTCGTTTCAAAGGTATCTCTAGCATCTTGGGATTAACTTACCTCTATTAGTTGCAAACTATTTCTTACTCACATAAAAATTAATTTAATTTAAGGGATTTTAAGATCATTATTTTTGATGATTTTATAATTGAAAAAAGTTACTTGTGAGAGAAAGTGTTTCTAAATGCAAATATTGTTTTTCACTCAGAAAAGGTCTAACATTGAACATGCTTAATACATTCATAAACTTTTCTCTTTATATTCTCTTAACTTTGTCATGTGCCCGTTTTCAGCAACAGAAAATTGAAACTGATATATTAAGTAGAATACAGACCAGTGGTGAACTTCGTGTGGCAACAACCGGAGACTATCGTCCTTTTACTTATCTTTCTTCAAATGGGTCTTATTCAGGAATGGACATAGAGTTGGCCAAAAATCTGGCCGATGCTTTAAACGTAAATCTAATTTTTGTGAAAACCTCTTGGCCAACTTTATCAGAAGACTTAAAAAATAATCGATTCGATATAGCAATGGGAGGAATTTCAAGAACAGTTGAACGCGAAAAAATCGGTTCAATGTCCCTTGGCTATATTACTAGTGGAAAAACCCCTGTAGCAAGATGCTCAGATAAAATCCGGTTTCAAACACTAGAACAAATTGACCAAAAAGATGTAAAAGTTATCGTCAATCCCGGCGGGACAAACGAAAAGTTTGTTCGTGAAAATCTTAAAAAATCAAGCATCACCGTCTATCAAGACAACAATACAATTTTCAAACAGATTGTTGAAAATAAAGTGGATGTTATGATCACTGACTCCACTGAAGTCGACTTGGTGGTTAAACTTTACCCAACTCTTTGTGCCGTTACTCCAGGAAAAACCTTTGATCAATCAGAGAAAGTTTATTTCATGCCTAAAGATATGGCCTGGAAGACCTATGTTAACAAATGGCTTGATCCTTTAATTAAAGAAAATTTTGTATCAATTAAATATCAAGAAGCTCTCAAACATTTTAGTTCAGAGAAAAATTGAAAGATTAGAAAGAAAAAAGCCACCCGTAAGGAAGCCTTATATCATGAATATTTAAATGTGGTGCTATCTTGCAACATCAAAAATTGCTTTTAAACGCTTTAAATCGACAGAATCAGTGATACAAGATATGCCTTGGTAGTTCTTCAAGGCTAAAGCATGTGCTCGGTATTGGCTCTTGCCCATTTCTTCCAATTTAAGAAAACCTTCAGTGGAAAACTCACTCGGACAATTTTGGGTATGAAAACGAAGAGTTTTCCCATTGAGTCCTTCACGCTCATGATTCTGACTCGTTGAAGTAATCGTAAAAAGACAACTCGCCTTTTTCAAATAGAGCTCACCTTTATTTTCTTCATTTAAAATAAAAGTGAAAGATTCTTTCTTATTGGTGCACTTGAAAATGGGGTGCAATAAAGAAGCTTGAATAGTGAAAGCAAAGAGTAGAGCTATCATCATTTCGAATCTTGTGGTCTACAATAAGGTATAGAATGGGAAACACAATGAATATTTCCTCCACCTCGATGGGCGTAATTCCAGGTGTCTATTAAATGAGTTTTCATTCCTTGCTTCGAAATGACCTCTTTGTATTCTTGATTAAAGGCAGCGTTTGGACTTTCAGGGACGATCAGTGTTTTATTTGAGACAACTGAGTTTGTGGGATTAGGAAAAAGTGAAAAGGCCATTCCTGGCTCAGCTAACACTTTCTTGCCATTTATTTCAGCGAAAGTTTCTCCGACAAAAAAGTCGGGAACATCGACAAAATTAATATTTGTACAATTTGGTAGTCTCTGTTTTAATGATGCCAACACAATTTCTTTATTTTTATCCATCTTCTCCTGAATCAAGTTGTTTAAGAGCATAAAGGCTTCATTTTCCTCAAAGGCTTTGACCATTTCACCATTTGTGACTTGCTCTAATCTTTGAGAGCAATTTTGAACGGCTTCATGAGCAAAAGCGTTCACTATTAAAATGTTCCACAGATTTACGGCATTAATCTTTGAATTCGGTTTAGTGACTGGCGAGACTGGGATCTTAACAATCATTTCACATAAAATTCCCCCTACCGATTTAGATATAGAGTGAACACCTTCACCTAGTTTTAAAAATTTTTCTATTTTCGCTTTTCTTTGAATCGAATTTAGTCCACTTAAATCAAGAAAAGGTTTGGTACTTTCTTTTTTTAGAACTTCAAAAGCTTTTTTAGGACTAGCGGCTAAAAGTGAGAAGTTACATTCAGAAGGATTTTTTTTCGGAAAAGTAGGAACGACTTTCATGATTTCATCAATGTGTCCCGTTCCTAGCCAAGCATTATCAATCTCCACAACATTTTCTTTTGAGCCACAGTATTGCATGACAAATTCCCAGGCTTGATTATTTCCTTTAAAGCAAAGTCCCCCGGGTAAACCTTCAATATTCCCTCCCATCTCTCCTGCACTCGTCGCAAGCGGTGACTTATCTTTAAAACTTTTAAGAGGAGAACCTATTTCAACAGGACATATCGAGTAGTCTTTTATACCACTAAGTGTTTTGTTTTGAAGCTTAGACATGAAATCACTACTTGGCTTCCCTGCTTCGGTTCCCAAAGATGAGATTGGGCGAACGACAGGAGTCCCAGATTGAGGTGAAATAAACGATTCAAAGTAATCTTGTTGCCAAGTATAGCTATTATTATCTACCCAGATAATCGCTGCTAAAGCTTCTGTTATTTGACTTTCGCTATAATGGGCAAGCTTTAATCGCTCTTTAACTTTTAAAATCAAAAGATCAAATCGAGCCTTCTCAGTCGGTATAATTATTTGAGGTTTATTTGCTCCATAGCTTTGTAAAACAGTCGCTACAAAATCGGATGACATTTCATAAGGAGCTTCACCTACACCTGTATTGTCATTATCAGTGAAAGCACCACGAGCTGAGATAACAAAAGACTGAGTTGGATAAGTATCATCAAGTATGGTCGAGTTTGAAGCGGGACATAGAGGAATTTCTTTCTCCTCGTTACAAGAGAGTGCTTTCACTTCCAGTAATGGAAGCAAAAGAAAGCACGTTATTAATATAAGCCATTTTTCCATACTAAAACTCATCACTATTATAGCATTAACTTTCTCAAAATCTGGAGGTAAAAATAGCCATTTTGTCAGTTGGTAATCGGAGTAAATTACGCTTAACGGCTTCCATGAGCATCTTGGTATCTACTCCATAAAGTCTTGCCAGATCTGAATCAAGCATCACTTTATGGCCACGAATGCGATAAATGGAATTTTCAATTTTAGTAATGTTAATTTCAGACATATGTTCATCCTATTTAATACCAGGAGAGGGTACCAGAATAATTCAGTATTAAGCTTCCTTGATTTGAAGTTAATTATTGGATTTTTTAGGATTGAAAAGTCCGTTTATTTCAATTCTGGCGGCAAAAGATTGTTCTTTATGACAACCGCTTCAATGTCAGTAGTTTTTTCTAAAATTTGGGTATAGATCCATGTGTAAATGTGATCGACTTCAGCTGTTTCTTTTAAAATTTCGCGGGCACTCTTTTCTCCCAAGAAGTGAGAAAGCGCCTTAAACTCTAAAAAACAAACTGAAAGATGAAGGTAAGTTGAGTATTCATCTTTGGCTCCACCAGTTTGAGGTAGTACCGGGTACATCATTTTAAAATCAGCAATGGCTTTCTTTGAATTCACTTGATTCATTTCTTCCCACCAATGAAATTCTTCATGAAGCCAAGACGAAAGTATTTTCTCAGGAAATTCAGCAGTACGAGTATTCAGGGTCAGTATGGGATGAGAATGAGGAATGACTCTTGATTGGATATTAATGATTTTAGTGTAAAGAAAAGGTTCTAAATTATAATCTTTGATCAAATTAAGCATGTTGTGCTTGGTTAAAGCAGTCCGCTGATTAGGATTAATTTCTGTAATTTCGAGTGCGCTACCTGTACTTCTTTTTGGGTAAGGAATAGAGCAAGAGAGAAGGAAAGATAGTCCAAAGAATAAAATGAAAGTTTTCATATTGTTATGTTCTGACAATTAATATAAAAAAGCCACACTAGGACTTACTATTACCCACAACTCTAAAAGGTTGTGGGTAATGGTAAGCCCATAAAGTTGGCTTTTTACCATGACATTTAAAATGTGGCGCCCCTCAGTTGAGGAATATCAAACCAGCATTTTGAGTTTCCAAAAATGAAACTCAAATATTATAAATTATTTGAATCACAATCTTTTTTTCAAAAGACAACTAAAATAGTCAGCTATTCTCAAACTTTACTTAGTATTTTTGTCCTAAATACCGAAAATGTTTCATGATTTATACTTGGATTGTTACCTGTATTTTTATTCTATTTTCTATGGGCAGTTACGCTCAAGAAAGTAGCCTAAAAAATTCACTTAAAATGTTAGAACAGTTTAATAAAACGAACTTTTCACAACTTACTTCAGCCTACACCTGCCTAGGGCAAACTGGTGTAGAAGAGTTTAAAAGTAAGTTTTGCCAAGATCAAACGCTCATTGATGCACACCCCTTTGGTTTGCTACGTCTGGCCTTTGACGAACAAGTAAAAGTTCATCGTGACCGATTGAACGACAAAAGTAAACGAACGACTCTAGATCAAAAATTTTTGGATTGGGTAGACTCACAGTTAGCACTCTGTCGTGAGGAAAAAAACAAGGAAAAATTTATTCCGATTGGCCAGACCGCTCCTAATCCTTACTTCAATGATCGGTACTCCATTGATCCAAATAACTTACCTCCTTTCGATGGAAAGTCTTTAACCAAAGAACAGGCGACTTTTTTAGCTAACAACCAGTGGTTTCCCATGACATCAAATTTTTTTGGAGAAAGAACGTTTAATTCGGAGTTGACGGGTCCAAACCTGATTCTCATTCCGACCGTCAACTTAAAAAATGAAAATCTCACTCAATATGTAATCCGTGCAGGGGAACTGGCAAGGGCCATCCGAAATCTTATTAGTAAAGAGAAGCCGGAGCTCATCACCTATGAAGTCATTGACATGTACGCCAACTCCTTAAACGGCGGAAGCGATATTAAGATTGATGAATATATCTCAAACAACGGAAAAGAAATTGACCGGGATTTAGTTGCGGAAAAAGCCCTCAACGCAAAAGACGACATGCTCTTTTTTATGCAGATGGAAAAAAATCTAAGCAACGCCAAAACTGAGGATCAATTCTTGATCGACAGTAATGGAAAACGCTTGCGAGAGTCAGCGCCCACCATGCTAGATCAAATGGAAAAACAAACAGAGCAAGAAATCAAACAACCAGAACAGAATTATCTTAAAGTTAAATGGAAAGACCACAAGATAGAATCGTGGTCGGTAGAAAAGAATAAAATAGACACGCCCGTCGACTATCATGAACTCATGAACAAATTAAATATCTCAAAGAAAGACCAGGAGCGTTTTGATCAAATCAGAACTATGGTGATTAATAATGCTGCCAACAAAGAAAAACTCGTGGCGGAAATGATTTTAAATAATCAAATGAAGTCATTTATTGCCAGCCAGTATTTCGAATATAACCAACTCGAAGATGGAGTGAGAGGAAAAATTAAAGCGCAACAAGACGAAGTAGATAAATTTTTAAAACAGAGTGGCAAACCGAACTTAGATTGGAACAATTGTGATGACCGAAAAGAAATGCTTCTCAATCGTTATGCGAACCATTTGGCTGTTGATGAGAACAATAAGAATGCAGAAACACAGTTTAATGAAAGCAAAGAATTTGCAATGGACCGAATTCAGCAAATGAATATCTCTGAAAAGGGAAAAAGTCTTATGTTGGCCCGCCTAGATAAAGTACAACTCATGAATCAACCTTCAGAAACAGCTCCAAAGGTCATGGAAACTGCACTGGATGAGCACAAGAGACTTCTGCAAGAGCTTAATCAATCAAACCAAGAAAATGCAGCCTGGAATGAAAAATCAGCTGCCCAAGAAGTCGCAATCTGGAAAGTGTTTGATGGACTTAATTTCTCGCAAGGTGAGGTCAATGCGTCTTACATGCACGACAAACATGCAATAAACATCAATGCTCCTTTCCTCTCTCCTTATGCTCAAAATGAGTTAAAACTCGAAACTACTTTTGTCATTGGCCACGAATTTGGCCACGCTTTGGATGAATCTCTCGATTGTAAACTTTGCGAAGAGTTCAGCCTACCGGAAGAAGATAAGGCAAAATTCAAACAGGTTGAGGATTGCCTTGGTAAAAATCACTACAACGAAGATTTAGCTGACATCTTCGGGAATGAAATCCTAGGTTCTTTCATGAGCAAGAATGCGAAATCGATTTCAGAAACTCAAAAAGCGAATTTTCTTGGAGGCATGTTAAGTACAATTTGCGATCCTTCATACTTCGTGTTCGATCCACACTCGTCTTCAGGAGATCGAGGCAAACGTACCTTATCTAGCCCACAGATTCAGAAACAATTTAGCTCTCAGTTTGTCATGCCCAGTGACCCCACAATTAAGGATTGTGGAGGAATTTTATGGCCAAGATAATTTCGGCACTAACCTTTATCTTCCTTGCCTTAAATATGAGTTATGCTCAATCCACGAAAGTTTCTCTCAGCGATAAAAGATTAGTGATTGAAGCACCAGGAAGATCACCTGAATCCTACTCAATCAAATCTTGTCACAGAAAAATCATGAATCGTTATGTCGAACAAAAACTGCAATCACATGTTTGCACTCGAGAGGATGTAGACGGTGTAATTGTAGTTGAAACAACGGTGAAGAAACAAACTCTATCCCAAAAGGTCCCAGTCTGTAGTAAAAAAGAGCAGCCAATCTCGAACTTATTTTTGTCTCTGCAAAATTGTAAATAATTGAAAGAAATAAAAAAGCAACCTGTTGGAGTTGGCTTTAAAATCAAAACTAACATTATCTGAAGTAGTGACGTTCGTAGAAGAGTTTCGAACTATTTGTGCTAACTCTTGATCCTCAAACCTATTTTTTTGCGATTAGGTGTTAATGCGGGAGTTGCATCTTCGACTGCATCCAATCTTTCGAAAACGATTTTGAATAGTTTATTTGTTCCTTGCTCTAGTTTATTAATTTTTTCACCAAGAGAGTATTCCATGACGAGAAAACTTCTTAATCTGGTAAAAATTCTCATAATTGAAATATTGACTTCAATGGCCCGATCACTATTAAGAATTCCTGACAACATAGCCACTCCATTCTCTGTAAAAACAAGAGGTTGCTTACGTTTCCCTCCCCAATTCTCACTTGAAGTCACAATTTGTGACTTCAAGTTGTCATATTCATTTTCGGAAAGCCTGAACATAAAATCTTCAGGAAAGCGTTTTATGTTACGTTTTACGGCCTGATTCAGAGCTTTGGTTTCTACTCCGTAGAGTTCTGCGAGATCAGAATCCAACATAACTTTCTGATCCCGAATCACATAAATCATCTTTTCAATTTTTGTGATGTTATTTTCAGACATATGCACCTCCTACTTGAAAACAGCAGAAGCTACAGGAATCGGAAATTATTAACTATCTGGAATTGATTTTAGAATTTGGATTTTTCAATTTTGAATCTGGTGCACATTCTAGGAAAATTAAAAAAAAAGCTTATCTTAAAATTTCACTATTTTTTTTAATAGTGAAATCAGAAATAGCGACACCTAAGTTTTTAAATTCTTCACCTAACTTCTGACTACTTTTCCGTGACAGCTCAAGTGTCATTCCATCATTCATTCCCTCACTGTTTTTGTAGTACAAATAACTGGACCACTTATTGATCTCAAAAGATTGAATATCAGATATTAAAATGGTAAAATGATGTACCGTACTGACAGGTAATGGAATCATACCTTCTTGTGGCTGAATGCCATCAAAGCTCAAATAAATAGTTAAAGAATCCTGTTTTAAAGTCAAATAAGGATGTTTTGTTTTTTTTTGCCAACGAAACAGGATAAAAATATAACTAAGGGTCCAAGCGACAACAATAATGAGATGTAGCCAGTTTGGGGCTAAAAAATAAGACCAAACAAGATAGCAATAGATGGCAAATACAATCAACTGAATAAAAATATTGAGTCTAGTCGCTAAATTACTGCTGTGGAAAATGAGTTCTGCTTTCATAAATGAAGAATAATAGATTTCGCACAAATAAAAAAGCCACCCGTTGGAAGGTGGCTTTAAAATCAAAACTGACATTATCTGAAGTGGTGAACGTTCGTGGAAGAGTTTCGAACTAGCTTTCTTTGAGGTGCCAAATTGGAACCTCAAACATTTATTAACTATTTAATTTCAATTAGCAGTTCTATCAATAATCATGAATATTTATAGCATCAATATAAATATTCCTTAACCTATTCAATCCCTATGTAATATCAGTGTCTTATGTTAACTAAAAATAATATTATATATCATTAAATAGATTTATATATCTTTTAATAGTATAGTTAACTCGAGAGGTAACTATGGCTGCAAAGCAATTAGCAACTAAAATAGATGAAAGCATTAAAGATGCCCTTGATTCCTTCTGTGAGGAAAAGGGGCTTAAAATCAATAAATTCTTAGAAGATGCTATCTTAGATAAACTCGAAGAGTACGAAGATATTTCGGATCTCAGAAAGTTGCGTAAAGAATCTTTTAGATCATTTGAAGATGTCATGAAGGAACTTAAAGATAGTGGCAAACTATAAAATAAAAATCTCTTCAAGTGCTGAAAAGGCCCTTAAGAAAATCCCTAAATCTGACTTGAAGAAAATTGTTGAGGCAATTCAAATCCTCGCAATCAATCCTTTCCCTGAAGGTTGTCGAAAACTTTCTGGTGAGGAGGGGGCCTACCGAGTTCGTCAAGGAAGCTACCGAATCATCTATGAAGTGGATGGGAAAAAGTTGATAATACTTGTACTCAAAATTGGCCATCGAAAAGATGTCTACAAGAAGTTTTGATAATCAGAAGACTCTTTTTTTTATTTATAGCATTTTATACTTCTCATTCACTGGCATTAGATTGTCCTCCTAATAAATACCCCGTAAAAGCTCATCCCAGGACTGATTATTATCGTAATGATGGAACTTACGTTAGTGGATCAAATGTCAGTGAAACTTGCAGAGAGTTTAGGACATTAAAACCTCTTAAAGTTCACTTTGAAGAAAAAGTACCTAAAGGTTGGCCACATAAAAAAGAAAAATTCAGAGTTTGGACTGTAAGGGAAAAATCGAAAGTTTCTAAAGCCTTAGACCAACTCCCTGCAATGTTAAATCAGACGGGTAAACTAGAAATATATCGGGCAATAAAATCTGAAATCAATGACAACCCCGCGACCACTGCACCTGATTCAAAAATAATTACTTTATACGACGATATTTCCAAGCACGAATTAAAGCGTGTGCTTGCCCATGAATTGGCCCATATTTATTATGTTGCAATGTCAGATACTGAGCGTGAGGCTTACTATAAAGCCTCAAGGTGGAATTTCAAACGAGAAACAGGTGCTTTCTATACCGATCGAAATTCTTTTACTGCTGAAGATTGAAGACTAAACCCCGAAGAAGATTTTGCGAATAACATAGAAGCATATTACTTTAACAAAAATAGCCTTGAAAAATACCCCGAAATCTTTAACTGGGTACAGAAAATGGTAGGTGATTAATGAAAAATATATTCTTTATTCTTTTTATTATAACTGCATGATCTGAAACCATGGTGAAAACTGAAAGCAGTTCAGTTGAAAAAATAGTTGATCCGTGGCAAGTTTTAGATAATGCTCTTAAGGACAAATGGGATAAGACAAAATTAACAAAAATATTTGGTAATCCAAACTCGAAAATTTTTTTTCAAGGAAGCCAATTCGAAAGCTACATCTATGAAGATTCCAGTACTGGATACCAAGCATGGACCTATGACTTTGATTCACAGGATAATATTACAAGTATTGGTTACTCCCCTACTAGTAGCGGCAAGACAATGTTCATGGATGAAATTCGCAAACGTTGGGCCTATTTAACATGCTTTGAGAAAAATGAGCCTGTGAAGACTGTTCCTCACGTAATTCGAAACCAAAGATACTTAAGTTGTGAAAGTGGAAAAATAAAAGCTTATTATTCCCAGTATGAAGAAGTTCAAGATATAGTTGTCGTAAAATAATTGTGAAAATAAAAAAAGCCACCCGTTGGAAGGTGGCTTTAACCATGAACATTTGAATGTGGTCAACCTTTGTGGAGGAGTTTCAAACTAGCCTTTTTGAAGTCACAAATTGTGACTTCAAAATTAGTTAATTGGAGGCGCCAAATTGGTACCTCCAATCTTTGCTTTAATTCTTCACTTTTAACCCTATCTTCTTACGGTTAGGCTTAAGTGCTGGCGTCGCATCTTCAACCGAGTCTAGCCTTTCAAAAACAACCTTAAATAATTTATTTGTTCCCTGTTCAAGCTTATCCATCCTTTGATTGATCGAATTCTCCATCGCCAGATAACTTCTTAGCTTTATAAATGTTCTAATAATCGCAATATTTACTTTAGCTGCTTGATCACTACTAAGAACGCTTGAAAGCATGGCCACTCCAGCTTCAGTAAAAGCGATCGGAGAATATCTTCGCCCACCCCATCTTGAGGTTCCAATTTGGAACCTCAAGATTTCAACCTCATTTGCAGTAAGTTGAAACATAAAATCCTCAGGAAAACGATCTTGGTTACGTTTTACTGCCTTGTTCAAGTTCTTTGTCAAAACCCCATAAAGCTCAGCCAAGTCAGAATCCAACATAACTTTTTGGCCTCTGATCATGTAAATCATATTTTCAATTTTTGTGATGCTTATTTCAACCATAGCTCCTCCTGTTTGCAAACAACAGAAGCTATCGGAATCGAATATGATTAAGCTACCAAGATTTGATTTTAGAATGTGGATTTTTCATAAGTGAAGTAAAAAAAACCACCCGTTAGAAGGTGGCTTTAACTATGAACATTTGAATGTGGTGCCCGTTAGTGGAAAAGTTTCGAACTGTAATATTAAATTACCTTTATCTCTCTAGTAATTTTTTATAATTCATATCATCGTTCAAGTGAGGATAGGTTCGGAAGCAATGCTCAGCTCGTTCATCATTAAAGAAAAAATCATTTTCAACTGGCGAATTTTCCATTAATGCATCATAGGTTCTTTGCATACGGATCATTAAGACCTGTTGATCAAATTCAGATAGAGGTGGATAGGCAACATAACCATTTTTATTTGCATCTGGGTGTTTGGGATCATAGCGAAGGATTGGAGGCGTTTTCTCATCTATGGTCGTTTTACAAATTCCGTTTTCACAATCTTTTACAATTCGCTCTTTGTAATAACCACCTTCAGGTGTGCGAGTAGTATTTTTGTTGGCAATATTATTGGCATACACCGAAATTTTTTGAGTTGCGACACTTACGTCTCTACAAAATAAATCAATTTTTTTCATCGTTGGATTTTTTCTAGGGTGAGCGCAGCTGATGATAATGAAGATGAGTAGTATTAGAAATTTAATATGATCCTCAATGCTAAGAAGTTCCAAAAAAAAAAGCCACCCGTTGGAAGGTGGCTTTAAAATCAAAACTGACATTATCTGAAGTAGTGCCCGCTCGCGGAATGGTTAGTCCTGATACTTTCTAAATCACTCTGTTACATAACAGTGAATATTTTATATCAATTCTTAGAGTGAAAACTCGTCAAAATCGTTATTACCCTTTTGTGATCAACTATATTCTATTTTTAACGACTGATCTTAGTTTTTAACCCGAATCTAACCCGAAAAATATTAGTTCAGGTTTTTAAAAACACGCCTGAGGGATTATTAACCGCTCAAGGGATTAGCAGTTAATCGAGCTTAAATGTTGACGATAGGGCTTAAGATGAAAACATTATTATCTAAAAATTTAAAAATCTTGCTAAAAGAACGTGATCTAACTGTAGCTCAATTATCTAGGGCCTCGAAAGTTCCAGCTCAAACAATTAATAATTGGCTCGCTGGTTTAGAGCCACGAAATATGACTCAAGTTAAAATAGTTTCTCAATTTTTCAAGATCACACTCGACGAACTCGCCTATGGTGAAAAACCGATTAAAATTGAAAACAAATTAAAAGATTATGAGGACGAAATATTTGCAGGAATTTTCGAAGTTGTTTTAAGGCGAAAAAAATGAAACTGAGTTATATTTTTCTAATTATTGCTTTAAATTTTATCATTTTAGCTATTACTGGCTGTTCAACGATAAGTTTTCCAAAGAGCAATGTAGATAACAATCAAATTCCTAAAATTGTTAACTATCAAAATTCTGATTCAGTTATCCCGTTTCTAGGTGCCCCCTCTAATTGGATAAAATACGCGGATGGTTCCTTTTTGCATATTTATACAAATGACTGGGAAGATGGAAGTCAGGTCTTTTGTCGTAACTTAGCAATTTCATATGATTCGAGTAAAACATTAACTAAGTTGTGGTTTACAAAAGATTATAGTGATCCCCAGCAAAGATGCAATAACTATAGCTCGCAATCTCGTCAGCAAGCAGCTGCATGGCAATCTTTTGCAAATACATATACTGAAACGTTAAGACAAGAAAACGCGACTAAACTCGGTAATGAATGCTGGTCTGAAGCTCAATGTGATTCAGGTCAAAAATGTGCAAAAAAAGAGTCAATTTCTGGCGTTCTTGAAATGAAAGGGGTTTGTGTGAATGTGCTATACTACGATTAAGAGCATGGTTTGTAGTCTGTAAGCTCCGTTATTCTGGACACATTCCTACCTAGCTTAAGCTAAAATTCCCCTTTGTAATTTTTTTACTAACTCACCAACTTCCTGTTTTTTAAATTAATTACATATCATTTTAGTTAATTTTTATAATGCCACTATTGCATAGGAAATCGAATCAATAACGAAGTTAAAAACGTTCACCTAAAGCTGATACGATCTTCCCAATCCTGAGAACCCAATATTCAAAGTGTCCACTTTTTAGACATCGACTTTTGTAAAAAATTCAAACCCATTTTAATTTTTTTTGGTTCTGGCATCATAGGCAAAAGAATTATTAACAAAACGATAGTTGAAAAAAAATAGTTAAACTTCTTTAATTGACCGACTTTACGTGCAGATTAGGTATGAAAGAAATATTATTAACTTATTTATGCGTCCTAAGTATTTCAGCTTTCTCTCATGAAGGAAATGGGAGCAGTGGTGGTGGAAACTCAGTAATTTTTCCTGATGGTTCAGTCAAACTGGTTGATCTTATAAACAAAAATGAACTTCCTTCAGCTCCCGCAAGTGAAAAGCTCATTAAGCAAAAGTTCTTTTCTGGAACTCGATATGTTCGCCAATTTGGTAAAAAAGATAAAACCTTCTTTAGTTGTGCGATTAAAAAGTTTAATGATTCTGGCATTAAAAGCTTAAAGGCTCTATCTGAAAAGCTTTATAAAGTAGATGTATTTCAGGTTGAGATACGCTTGGGGCAAAAAAAATCTCAAACGACAGATTCTCCAGTTGCTTACTTTTCAACAGCTAGTACAAAATTCCCCTCTGAGTATCAAGAACCATTGGCGGCATTTAATAAAGGGCAAGTTTGGGTTGCAAAAAGATTTTACGATCGCCTACCTGAAGACCATAAGTGTGGTTTGGGAGTACATGAAGCCTTAAGATATATGAATTTCACCGACATAATATCTGAACCATTGACCACAGAAGAAATTGAATTGACGACCTCAGATATTATCAATCAAAAAGAAATTTCCTTGAAAAAACTTTCGAATTTGAAAATTCGCTGGGCAGAAGTCGCTGAGAGAACTTCGGATATAAGAAATGAAGTAAATTTGGTTGTTAATGATGAAAGTTGCTTAATCGAATCAACAACTAGAAAGGCTCTATGGCAATCCGCCACAACATTTAGTGACATTGGCCGTTGGACTGATGGAAACGTAAAAGACAGAGATATGATGTTTGAAAAAACCAAGATTTTCACAAACATACTGTTTACTGGAATAAATTCAGGAACTTCTTTTAACGGTTCAGTTAAAGATAAGTGCTATGTGTCCCTTCGAAATACTTATTACAAAATGTTAGACCTTATTGATGATATGATCATTCAATCAGTACTAACATTAGGTGATGAGTTAAATGAAAATATGGCCAGGCATTTAGAATATGGCATGAATGAAATATTATTTCTTGATATGGCAGTAGAGCATAAACTACCTTGGTATAAGAGAATTGATACTTGGAACAATAAAATAGTTAGTGAATGATTTCTTCTTAGAGTTTAAAGAAATCAATACCAAGAGAATACACTTCTTCGTTTGGGGAAGGTTTTAAAATAACTTCTACGTCTTCTAACGCTTTCAAAATAGCATCCTTAATTTTTTCCGAATCGGCCACCGACATGGTCATCACTGAAGAATAATGCAAATTTGTTTCAATCTGCTTGGGGATAAACTTCATCGCCTCGATTCTCCAGTTGGTATGATGCTGACAAATGAGAGGAGAATTTCTAGTGAGATGGATTCTGGTGGAGCCAGTTTCATAGACGCCTTTCTCTTCTATGATCAGCCCTTTCTCTAGAAGAAACTGGATAATGGTGTCTAGTTGCTTAGAAGTTACATTGAGTTTCTCTTTAAGCGCAGACTTCGATTGATACTGAGTAATAGATAAGGTCATATGAACCGCTGAATAGGCCCAGTTGCTGTAATAAATGCCGTAATCAGCTTCTGTCAGATCTTTTGATGTCTTAATACGACTCTTGATTTCCTTCCGTTGCTTCTGGATTTTTTTGATCTGACGGTTAAGATGAATTCTCAGCTTTTCACTTCCAGCTCTTTCGTATTGAACAAGTAGTAGGAAAAAATCTGTTTCTTCCTCTGAGAGTTCTAAAAATTCTGATATGAGAGTAGCGTGCTCTAAGCTGAACTGAGATTCCCCATTTAAAACTTGTGAGACAAAGCCAATATTACAGTTTAGTTTTTCTGCTAGCTTCGAGCGAGCCCCCCTCGTCTCTCCAGAGGGAGCGAGTAAATTTTTCAGGAATAACTTATAATCTTCAAATTCAAAAACGCTCATAAATAATCTCTAATATTAGATAGTTAGCTCTAATGTTAATCGTTTGCTTAACTATTATAGCCTAATTTAAGAAAGTTTGTAATGTTATTTGCGCCAAGCGTGATAAAAATACTTCAACGAAATAACAACGGCCCCGAGGCCATTTAAAAAGGAAAAATCTATGAAAACTCTATTAGCTGCATTACTTACTTTTGGTGCATTAAACGCTTCTGCAAGCGACTACAGCTGTAAGGCAACATTAATGCAAGATTCTCAACAACAAGAGGCTACAGTCGAAATGGTGTCTGCCACTATTGGAACTGCCAAAATTACTTCATTTCAGTTTGATGTAGTTCAAACAAATAATGAGACGCTTGTAATTTCAATCTTTAACCGTGCCAAAAGAGAACAGGCTGCACACGCAACTACATTCGTTCCAAAGAAAAATCAGCCATCAAACTTGATTCTTAGACTTGCTGATGGAAATGCTATCTTAGAATGCAGTGTAGAATAAAAAACGAATTACTAAGTTTCTGTAAAATCCCCAGAATTAATTCTGGGGATTTTTCTATTTAAAGACTTAAGGAAGCCTGAGATCCTTTAATCAAGACTGTAAAGTCTTCCTTTTTTCAGAAAATCAAAAGGCCACATCCCCGACAGGAACAATCAACTGGCAATGTTTTTTAAGAAGAGAATTTTTGTCTCATTAGATTATTTTTTGTTTTTAGATTATTTTTGAGTTAATGAAAAAATTTTACAACGGTGATGATAAAGTGAAACAAAAAACTAAAAAATCTTCCAGTGCAGAAATATATTTAAAAACTATGACTCAAAAAAAATTATCGTTTGAGCAACAGTTAAATAATTCTGCTGGGCTAGCCTTTATCAAAAAGACTTACTACTTTCAAAAAGCAATTCGTTTGAAAGATTATAATACTGTATTCTCAATGATCTTAATTGCAAAATTAGTTAATTTATATTCGGGCCATAAAGTAAACCAAGTAATTGAAAGTATCGAAAAAGAACTTGAAAGATTTCAATACTCATCAAACAGAAAATATTTTATAAAAAATGATACTTCTATGAAATTAATGTCATTGGGTAGTTCATTCTTATCAATGTCTATTGAGAAAATGTATTTTGTAGATGAGAAGCAAAGCTTGATTTATTCCTGGGATTTCTTAGACTTTCTCAATGAGAAAGAATTGAAACAAAACAAGGTGCTAAAAGAATTTTTCATCAGAGATTTCGTAGAGGTGATAAGTGAATGGAAAGCTGTCGCGAAAAAAATGAATGGAAGTAATAATGGTATCGTTGAAATCATCGATAATTTTCTTCTCCAAATCTGCAAGCACAAAAAAAATCTAGAAATATTTAAATATCTTGGCTTTAGACCTAGAGGCAAGAATCCAACTATCTATCTTGAAAACATTAACGAGTTTTTAAAAAATCAAAAAACCAGAATAAAAGAACCAATGACGCAGTTCAAATAAAAAACCGATATCTCCCTCATAATTTGGAGGTTCAATCCTCTCTCCTAACATTTAATACAAATATAAAGTTTGTTCAAGAGCAATTAAGCTTCTTAAAAAGTAAAGGAGAACTAATTATGAATGAACATGAGAGATACTGGACCATTACAGATCTGTGCAATGTTTACAGCTTAAAAGAGTCATGGGTCCGCCGCCAGATTTTTTTAAAGAGAATTCCATATCTCAAATTTGGACGCCTAATTCGCTTTGAAATTGAAAAAATAGAAAAGTGGATTAGAAAAGCCCAACCATCAATTGATGATGATTATTTTGATAATCTCTAAAAATCAAAAATCAATAACTAAAAATTTCTTTATAACACTTAATTTGTAAAAGCCTTAATTGCCTAAGGAGTTCGTATGTCTTTAATGACGGAAATGACACAAAATATTCAAGACGATAAAAAAGGAATCGACAAAATGGTAGAGCAATTTTTTGAAAAATTTAATAAGGAATGTAGACCCGTCTATTTTAAAAATTATCAAGGAATCGAATACCTCTCAATTGTCGAAAATGGAAATGAGAGAACAATACGAATAATTTCAAGTGAAATGGATAACCTAATTGTAAAAATCTTTAGAGGTTTTGGGTTCAAGTGGGGGGCTAACAAGAATCTAGTGATGAGAATAAAAGATGAAATGTTGGCCCAATCAATTGCGGATGATAAAAAGAATGAAGTGCATATTCGAGTAGCGGGAAATACGAATGAAGTTTTTATTGACCTTGGGATATCAACAAAGAAGCTTATAAAAATAACTCCAGGGCAAACTCCTGAAATAATACAAAACTCAAATTTTAAGTTTATTAGACCAGCAAAACAAAGAGATCTCCCAATCCCAACTTTTACTAAGCTTGATTTAAATTATTTTAAAAGTTTATTTAATTTTGAAGTGGATGATCAAAATATGTTAGTTCTTGCATATATCCTAAAATCACTGACACCTAATAGTAGCCCTTGCCCTATACTAATTTTAGAAGGGCCACAGGGGTCTGGAAAAACAACTGCGACTGAAATCATTGGCAAATTAATTGATCCCACTGAACCAAGTTTGTTTTCACCGCCGAAGAATGAAGAAGATATCAAAATTCATGCAAATTCCTCTTGGCTACTTACCTATGACAATTTGTCATATCTAAATGGAAATTTAACTGATGCTTTCTGTAGAGTTTCTACTGGTGGTGGAATGTCTTCTCGAAAACTTTATTCCAATGACGAAGAATTAGTTTACTCAATTCAAAGACCAGTTGTTTTCAATGGGATTGAAGAACTTGGAGAAAGACCAGATTTTTTGGATAGAAGTATTGTTATTCATACAAAGCCAATTTCAGAAAATTCAAGAAAATTTTCGGACATCATATGGGACCCATTCAATAAGGGGTACTCAACTCTCTTGGGGGGGGGATACCTACTACTATCAGAAGTTTTAAAGTTACTACCAACAATAGAAGCGAAAGAACTTCCTCGTATGGCCGACTATGCAAAATTTGGAATAGCAATGGAGAAGGCACTCGAATTACCAGAAGGTTCATTTATGAAAACATATAATCTCCATAATTCAACAAAGAATTCAAATTTATTTGACTCAGATTTAACGTGCTTCTTTCTGGAATATGTAATGAAGCGAAGGGATTATGGCGGTCAAAATTACTTCATCGGCACAACTAGTGAATTGATGGCATATGTTGATGGCTTCTGTAAAAGTACAAGCATAAAAAGGTCGACATTACCCTCTAATCCAAGATCATTCAAAGGCAGACTATCCAGAATAAAACCGATCTTAGAAGAAAATGGAATTGAAATGAAAGACTTACCAAGAACTTCAAATAAACGCCCGTTTTACTTTCGTTGGAAAGATCCAAAGCGTTCAATCGGATTCGAGCAAGATTTACATATTTATTTAAATCCAGATGTTAGTGGAATTGATTGGAATGTCTTATAAAGGTTTAATTTTTATCTGTCATGATCGTCATCAGTCATAAATATCAAAATATGACTGATGACATTCATGACGGATTTTTTTTCAAAAACTCATTACTTTCTAAATTTCATATGCGATAACGAGTTATCCTTCATAATGAAGGACGCTCTTTAACAATAGAATATGGAAGATCATAAAAGGTAATGACTTAATCAAAAAGGAGTCATTATGGAACTAAAAAGAAATAAAAATGGAGTTATCTGTTTTCGAGAAATGATAACGATTGAAGGAAAAACTTTTAAAAGTCCTTGGACTTCAAGAAAAACCGATGCACAGAAATGGAAGGCGCATAAAATTTCTGAAAGAGAAAAGTCTAAACTTAATTGCCGAGGCTATTTCGTTCAAAATAAAGTCAAATTTTCAGATTATGCCCATGAATGGCTTAAGAATAAAATTATTCCCAATAAAACGAAAAGCACATCTACTTCTTATGAATCAATGATTCGAGTTCATTGCTTGCCAGTTATTGGAAATATGCTTTTACACGAAATTGGTCAAAAAGAAGCAAACTTGATTTTATTCAATCTCAGAAAAAATGGAAACAATGCTCAAGGTATTAACCACATCATCACAGTCTTAAAACAAGTTTTGGGTGATGCTGAACGTGAAGGAATAATTGAAAGAAGCGGACTTATTCATTTTAGAAGATTAAAAGTTTCTGATAACGTTTGGGCCTATTGGGAAGAAATGGAAATAAACCGATTCTTTCTAAATATTAAAGATCGCGAGTTATATCCTCTTTTTGCAACGGCAATTTATACAGGAATGAGACGTGGTGAACTTGGCGGACTTCAGTGGGATTGTGTAGATTTTGCTCGCCAGAGAATTATTGTAAAACGAGTTAGAGATCGTAATGGACTAAGGGATACAACTAAAACAGGTAAATCCAGACTAATACCGATGAACCCTGCAATTTATCCAATCCTCTACAACCTTTGGAAAAATCGAACTACAGATACTCAATTGGTTTTTACTAAAGCTGATGGCAGTCAAATTAATGCTCATCATCTAGGTAGAGATTTTGATAGCTACCAAGCAAGCGTAAAGGGCCTAAAGAGAATCCGCTTTCACGACTTAAGACATACCTTCGTGTAGTACCTGAAACATAGTTAACAAATTATACCGGAGACATGGTTTACACTTC
>JBMOGR010000029.1:0-23914 GCA_049318265.1 Bacteriovoracaceae bacterium | reverse complement strand
AAAGTGTAAACCATGTCTCCGGTATAAAATGTAAAGTATGTCTCCGGTACGGACCCAGAAGCTTGATCCTGAGAAAGATTAGCTCGCAACCTTAAAACCTTTAATATTCTGACTTCCTTAGTAATAATTCTTTTGTAGCTCCGACGATCAGAATTAGTTAAAACAATTTTCTTTTTCTTAATCGTTCCTATACCCTTCCCTTTCTTAATTTTAATAAAATCATCGTTAGTAATATTTAAGGCCAATAAAATATTTTTAATTCGAGACTCATCTAATTCAATTCGCCCATTCTCATATTTTTCAATGGTCTTATTCGAGATTCCTACCCGTTTTGCTAATTCATTTCTCGATACTTTAAATAATTCTCGAGCTCTCCTTAAGGCTTTCGCATTTGATAAATTATGTCGGACAGAATTTGATAACGCTTGCATTTAAACCTCCAATAATTTGATATGCTGCCAGCGTCCGCTCTCCCTTTAAATTCTCCATGGTTAAGTATTCAAAAATGTCATTTATCTCCATCACAATTGCTACGGTAAAATGCTTGCTATGGTCATAGCCAAAATTATAGCCAAATATAGCCAACGGTAGAGATCTCTAGAGATTTTGAATTGAAATACAGATGAGACAAAACACAAGCTAGTTGATTCTATTAGTGTTTATAAATTGAGTAGTTAGATATTTGACTAAAAAATAAGGCCGAACCAAGGTTCGGCCTTATCAGAAATTTGGTGGACCCTAACGGGATCGAACCGTTGACCTCAACACTGCCAGCGTTGCGCTCTACCAACTGAGCTAAGAGCCCTTATCTGTAATGGCGAAAGTTTACAGAGTGTCGCTTTAACTGACAAGGTTGCATTCACTGAAAAGATTAAAAAAAGATGTTATTGACGCATAGGTTTAAAGTAAAATTGTCACTTTAGAACATCTCTATCAAGGATCATTCATGAGCATCTACGTTAACCGCACACTCAATATGAAATACATCGCAGCCATAGGCTTCGATATGGACTACACCATCGTTCGTTACAACACCAAAAACTTTGAAGAAATGGTTTATAAAGAGATGGTGAGAAAACTGATTCACGAAAAAAAATATCCCGCCGTTTTAGAAAACTTTAAGTTTGAACACGCTCGTTCAATTCGCGGCTTAGTGGTTGATCGTAAAAACGGAAATATCATAAAGCTCTCAAGATATGGGAGAGTGAAAACAAGTTACCATGGGACACATGAGTTAGATTTCAAAAATAGTCAGAAATATTATAAAGGTCTTTCTGTGGACGTTGGAGATTCCAACTATTCTGTTGTCGACACTAATTTCTCAGTTGCCTACACTTCTCTCTTTTCTCAAATTGTAGATTTCAAAGATAATAATCCAGAATTTAATTTTCCTGCTTACGATATCATCGAATCAGATTTGATGGATGCACAAGACATGTCTCACCGTGATGGCACGCTTAAAAATGAGGTGAGAAAAAACATCAGTCACTTCATCGTGCAAGACCCAGAAATTGTATTAACGCTTGAACGCTTCAAAAAATATAATAAAAAATTATGGGTTATCACAAACTCTGATTATGCTTATTCAAAACTTTTATTAGATCACACCATTAATCCATTCTTAAAAAACCATAAACATTGGTCTGAGCTGTTTGAAGTTGTCATTACTGGATCCTCTAAGCCGGCCTTCTTTTTAGAAAATCGCGCCTTTCTCCGTGTAGACCCCGATACTGGAACCATGACTAATCATATAGGCCCAGTCACCCACGGAATTTATCAAGGTGGTTCAGCGGCCCATTTACAAAAATCATATTCTCTTTTAGGTGACCAAATTCTTTATCTTGGAGACCATATCTATGGTGACATCTTAACTCTCAAAAAATCCATCGGCTGGAGAACAGCGCTAGTGATTGAAGAGATTGAAGAAGAGGTTCTTGGACTCAAAAAAGGAAAAATTCACTCTGATGAAATCAATACACTCATGAAAGAAAAGAGTATTGTTGAAAAACAATTAGACGAACTCTATGCCAAAGAACATGAGTTTAATGAAAAAGTAGAAAAAATACAAATTCAAGGGATGTTTGATCGAGTAGAAAAACTTGATCAAAAATTATCAGAAAAAATTAAAGCATTCAATGCTTCCTTCAATCCTTATTGGGGTGAAGTGATGAGAGCCGGGAACGAAGAATCTTATTTGGCTGGTCAGTTAGAAAGATACGCTTGTATCTATATGAGTAAAATCTCCGACTTTAATGAGTACTCGCCGCGCACTTATTTCCGTCCAGAAAAGAGTTTAATGCCTCACGAGTCAATTTAGAAAGTCTGTTTTATCTTAAATTAAGGATAAAGTATTTCATTGGCAAACTGAGCATAAACTTCATGGACTCGAGGACCATAGCCACCCGCCATCACATAAACCTGAGGAATTTTTTTCTCTTCTAAAAATTTTCGCACCAACTGATCTCGCTCTTTCATTTGCGACAGACTTAATTTTAAAAGTCCGGCCGAGGGAAGAACATCATGCTCATAAGGGTCACTTCCCATCACCACAAAACAGATGTCAGGAATCTGGGCATCTTTTGCAAGTAACATTAATCCTTCGTTTAATTTTTTGTTATAGTCTTGTTCTTCATGTGCACTGATCTCAACATCCACGGTACTTGCTGTATGCCAAGCACCCTCACCCATATCAAGCGGCCAACCTTGTTTCATATGAATAGAGAAAGTCTTTACAGTAGCATCATCAGCAAAAATAAGGGCTGTTCCATCGCCTTTGTGAGCGTCGATATCAATGACCCAAGCCGTTTCTATTTTATTCAAGGCCTGAAGCTTTCTGATAGCAATCGCCACATCATGAATCAAACAGAAACCTCTCCCCTCATCGGGAAAAGCATGATGAAGCCCACCACCGAGAAAAAAACAATGGCCATCATTTAAAGCATGCAGACTTGCCTCATAGGTTCCTTGAACATGTGATAAAGCATAGTTCACTAAATCGATAAAAGACTTGGTTTGTTTCTTGGGATCATAACGATGAAAGTTTCCATTTTGATCAACCAGCTCATAACATTTCATCACCGCTTGATCGGGTTTAGGAGAAAGAAGTTCTTTGATGTAAGAAGTTGTATGCACCCTGGTTAAATCCGCTTCTACGATCCAAGGTTTTTCCGATTGAAAAACTTGAGCAAGGGCTTTTTCACTTAAGGCCTTAAGGGTTAATTCAACTCGGTCATCAAGTAGTGGAACTTCAATACCAAAATCAGAAAGTTTTCTACGTGAGGATGGTCTTAAATAAATCACAAACGGCCATGCAAGGTATGATAGTAATAATCATTTTCTAAGTCTGTAAAAAGAATGTGAATACCATGGCCATCGTCACCCATAACTGCATTTGGAATTTCTAATAAATAAAGATATGGATCTAGTTCTTGTAAATTTTGAACTAAATTAGCAGAGTCCTGAGCAATATAAATCACTCCAATAATAATTCCTGGTAAAGTAAGTCCAACTAAAACTCCTATACCAGCGGCCACCAATACAAATCCCATACCCACACTATTTTCAGTTAAGAAGGAAAGAAAGGTTGTTTTACCTTCAATCGTTGGAAAAAAAATAAGATTACTAATCACTTCTTGCGTATTTTCATCCACCACAATAGTTGGATCTTGGAAGGTTAATTTTGAAATTCTTTTTTCGAAATTAGTTTTAGCAGCATCACAAAGTTCATAAATGACTTTATAAAATCTGTTCCCATAAAGTTGTTTCACGTCATTTAAGCGATTTTTCTTTGCATAAGTGACATCATCTTCGAGTGTTAGAACAGGGCTCAACAGATTACTAACGTCTTTTTGATTGAAGACACATTTATCTTCTAAATATTGTGGTGAGAATTCTCGAATCCCAATTTTTTTGACAAGCTTTATGGCCCTCTTAAAAAACTGTGATTTTTTGCCATAACTGGCCTTCAGTTCCTTAGTATCTAGTTTTTCAGTGACTAAAAAATGATTAAAAGTGTTGGTTTGTTGGTTCATAGAATATCTGGCCAATAAAAGAAAATCTTCGAAGCGCAGAAGTGAACGTGGACTTTCATCTTTCTTTACACGGGATGTACTTTCGGCGAAAGCTCTGGGCACTATGGAAATAGAAATGAGCTGGAGTACAAGGAGTATGCTTAAAAGTTGTTTCATAGAAGGCGCACTATAATTCGGCCCGACAAAAAACTCCAATCAGTAAGTAAAGAATTCAGGCTTTAAGAGAATCAAAGACCTTAACGATATGTTGAAGTTCTTCAGCTGTTAGAAGTTGATCGTAAGCTGCCAATAAGTCATCCAGTTGTTTCAGACTCTTGACACCTACTAAGGCAGTAGAAAACTTGGCATGACTTAAATTATAACTTAAAGCTAACGAGAGCCCACTTTTGTTCATTTTTTGCAGTTCTGGAAAAATCTTTTCCATAACCAGGACTTTTTCCATCACTTCTTTTTCTTTCCACCAAGGAGCAGTACGACGGCAATCCACCTCATCATACTTACGGTCTTTTTTAACAGTTCCAGCAATCACACCTTTCTCTAAAGTTCCCCAACTCATAAAGCCTGCTTCTTCCAAATAAGGAAAAACATCAATCAAGGGCTTTCTTTGAAAAAGATTGAACTCCGATTGAACCATATCAATGTGAACTAATTCTCGGGCCTTCCCTAGATCTTCAGCATGAGTGTTACATAATCCAATATAACGAATCTTTCCTGCTTCCTGGGCCTTTTTATACACTTTCATGGTCTCTCTAATATCCACTCTCGAATCTGGCCAGTGAACCATATAGAGATCGATGTAGTCAGTTTGTAGGTCTATTAAAGATTGATGAAGCATTTTTTCCGCAATAACCGGATCGTTGGACATATTCACACGCTTAGTTTCATGCCAAGAAACACCTGACTTAGTGGTAATAAAAACTTTTTCGCGCATGCCTTTAAATGCTTTCCCCATTCGAATTTCGGAAAGACCAAAGCCATAAATGGGAGCAGTATCAAAGGAGTTAATACCTCTTTCATAAGCGGCTTTCAAAAGCGAGATGGCCTGACTTTCATCAATATGCCCAAAACCGTAACCCCCTCCTTCACCAGAAATTCCGGCTCCACCGAACGATAGTTCAGAAAGGTAAATGTCGGTTTTTCCAAGCTTTCTTGTCTTCATGGGCGCTCCTTTATTAGACATATGTCTGTCATATTTACCATCTCTCTAGAGAAAAGTCCTGTTTGAGCTTAAAACTTATTTATTACATTTGTTTGAAACGAATTTTTCTTAATACGAAAGGATTATCATCATGAAAAAGAATTACTTTATGCCTGTGGCGCTTCTCTCACTGAGTTTTTTAACTGCCTGTAACGACCCATTAAAAACCACAGAACAAATGAAAGAAACCACTAGTGGAATGGCCATCACCACCAGTGAAATGAAAAGTAATGTTGTGAATACCAATGATAACTCAGCAAAGCTTGGAATGCTTATGGCCCAAGGTCAAGCTTCTGACTTCCGTGATAGCCAGTTTGCTCATATGCTAGAATCAAAAGAGTTCATGGAAAAAATGGATTACGCAGTAAAATTCATGTACTCATTCGAATTCCAAATTTTCTCAGATGAAGGAATTGCAACTTACGATACTGAAGAAATGCTCGAGCAAGCTCGTGCAGAAGCCATTAAAGAAATTCCGAAGAAACTTAACGGTGTTTTTAATAAGAAAATCCGTGCTGGTGTATCAGGAATTGAAACAGACTCAGATTCAGCAAACTTTTTTGCCATCGCTTGTGCCCTTCACTACAAAAACCCTAAGCAAGTTGAATTTAGAAGAGGGATGGGACTTCCAACTGAATCAATGTTAGACCTTATCGTTGAAGCATTATCGAAGAAAAAAGATCTTGAAAACGGAATTATCAAAGTGAGTGAATTACGTAAATTTGAGCGTGAAGTTCTCAAAGAAGAACACTTATTTGTTCGTATGATTGAAGTTCGTCACCGCTTCATTCCTTCAATGGCGATTGCTCGTATATCGAAAATTGAAGATGGTTTTATCAATAAACTAGATATGGTTTTTACAAAGCGTTGGAGACCAACTTTCCTACAACCTGGAACAGCAGAGCTTATGAACATTGTTGAACTTGATTATATTCAAGAAATGCTAGGTCACTCTATTATCGCCAAAAAGATTCTTGCAGAACAAGGTCGTGAATCAAAGTTAGACAAAACTTTGGTTAAAATTATTAATCACATGGACTTAACTGTTAACCCGAAAAAGCCCGTGATCTTAAGCGAAGTTGCTGATGAATCAGTCAAATCGATGAAGAAATCTTTCGATGATTTATTAGCGCTTGATGCAGACGCAGCTGAATAATCTTCACTAAACTCATTTAATTGATACTCTAAAGGCCACTTTAAAAGCCACAATGACACTTTAAAACGGTGTCATTGTGGCCTCACTTTTTGACATTCACGCCGCAGCAATTCTCCTTTTCTAGGGCCAAAGAGGCCCTTTCTTCAGGCATCAATCTTGCGATCACGAATACCATACAAATTTAGACAACTATAATTGTTGTTTCAACAGGGAGAATCCATGAAAAGGTTTTTTGCGCTCTTGGTAGGCGTATTATTTCTAAGCACTGGAGCTTTTGCTCAAGCGACTGATGGAAATTTAATCGAAATTGGTGCCGGTGGAACAAGTGCGAATGATGGAACGATTGAAGCTTTGATTCAAGTCAAAGGAAATCTAATTCATCAATACTCAAAAAATGGTTACTTCATTATCGTCCGAATCAAAGCTGATGGATCAATTTCAGGCAAAGACTTCAGTTATGTGGATATGGAGATGCACGCTCTTGGAGTAGGCGGACAATGGGAAGATGACTTGGGAGTTTTTTCAGGTTTCGTTGAAGGCTCATTATTAAATATTAATTACCAAAGAAATTTAGCGCTTGATATGGATCACATGATGACTTTAAACCTTGTTGGTTTGAGAATCGGTGCTTCAGTTCAAATTACAGACAATATAAAAATTATGGCAGAAGCATCAATGGACCTAGCCAGCGTTGCTCTCTCTTCAAAACGCTCTAGCGATCTAATGAGTATGACTAAAGCAGGACTTAATGATGGCGAACATTTCAAAGCAGAATTAGCCGTTATCCTAGCTAAGAAAATTAAAATTGCAGTCGGTGTTTCTTCACAAAATATTTCCGCTAATGGATACGAATACAAGACTGGAACTCAAACTTGTAACGAAGTTTCTGAAGGGTATTGGTCAACTGATTATTATGGAAATGATCAATGGGTTTCAACTGGATCACACACTGAATGTACGGATGATACTGCTACTAATTACCAAGAATCTTGGAAATCAAGATCAACATACGTCATGGTTATGGCGCAACTTACAAAACACCTTTCTATCTTTGCAAAAGCAAACTACTCAGTGTTTGAAATGACTGATGAAACGTTAGTGATGGCCAATTCACAAGCTCAAGGGTGGAGATTTATGTTCGGTGTAGTTTACCAAATCGGTGGAAATAAAGACGATATCTATAAAGGAAAAATGTAATGAAAATCTTAACTCTACTTTTACCAATCCTTATCATTGGATCAGTTCACGGAGCAGAAATTGACCTTAATAATGAATATGCGGTGATGCAAATTCCGGCCATTTTTAAAAATGAATTTGGAGTAATCAAAGAAGAATCGTTCAATATGATTCGCTCAAAAGAGACTCCAATAAAAGTGAACTTAACCACTAAGCTTCAAATCATTAAGCGTATTTGTGAAAATCAAAGCACTGTGGTTGTTGGACAAAAATGTAAAAAAGATAAATACGGCAATGATATTTGTAAGGATATTTATAGTACAGTTTGCACCCAGTTTGGAGACTATGTTGAACCATTTCAACACGACCTCAAGTTAAACTTTAGAAAACTAGGTCCAATTTCTGATGATTCTACACAAAACTACAAAGTCGTTGTAAAGGCCAGCAAAAGCGGCCCAGGAAGCTATACTTTCAATTACATCATCAAGACTCCAGACGGAGTTAAGGTGACAGAGACTTTCGGAAGCTTCTTCTCCTTCAAAAAAGACTAAAAGGATCATTCGGTCAGCCGAAGCTAAAAAGGGGTGCTTGCCACCCCTTTTTTTTTTGCCTATAACCCTTCTATGACCTCTAATACTCTCCTCATATTCGCTCACCCTGGTGAAGCTCAAGCTTTCTATGAAGCTGATCTTCCTTGCACTAATATTTTTATATGCAAAGAGGGGCAAACTAATGCCCTTTACCTACTAACAGAATATCTCAAAAGTCATCAAGGTGAATTCAGCCGTTTAGTCAATTTGGGTATTGCCGGAAGCTTACTAGAGAGCGCAAAACTTGGGGAAATCTATTCCATTAAAACGGTTTACGGGGAAAAAGAATTCAAAAGTTTTTCACTAGCGGATGCTAAAGCAGAGCTCGATCTAGTAAGCGCCTATACCAGAATTAAAGACTCAGAAAGTAAAAAAAGTTTGAGTTTCATTGCTCCTATCGTAGACCGAGAGTTATGGGCACTAAGTTTTGTAGCAGCAAAAATGCATTTACCACTTTATAGCTTCAAATACATTTCGGATTTGGCCGATGAAAGTGTTCAATGTCTCGATATAAAAGAATGGAGCAGAAGCTATTCCGAAAAACTCTTAAAGTTTTATCAACATTTTTTTTCTTTAGAAGCAGAATCAGAAATTAAGGTTGCCGAACTTCTGCCCACAACATGGGAAAAACATTTTCATTTCAGTGTGACACAAAAAAATAAATTGGCTGATCTGATCGCTAGACTCAAGCTGGTAAGTTTTAAATCATTATTTCAAGAGGAACTCTTGCAAGAGTGTCTTCTTCACTCTGCTCTTCCTAAAGAGAGAAGTAATTATCTACTAAAGAAATTATCTTTTAAGCTTAATCCATTAATGGAAGAGCTTTCAGGGAAGCTTTATAACGAAGTCTCTGCCCTAACTAAAATAGGAGCGAAAGTTCAGTTTGCTCCTGATTTTGAAGAAAACTATTTCACCATATCCATGAAAATTGAACATGAAAAAAATTTAGAACGATTAAAATTGGGCTTAAGTGAAGTTAATTTTCAAAAGATCGTGAATCTCCTTCAGGGAGAACTCTAGTGTTCGATCGTTTATTCGTTGAAGTTGACGTATTTCACCATTCCACCACACAAAAAATCATCAAACAAACAGGCTTAATTCCTGAAACCATTTCTTCTGTAGAAAAAGTTTGGGGACAAAAGAAAAAGCCATATCTCGATAAACGAGTGAACTTAAATCTCTTTATTGGAAAAAAAAGAGGAACTAAAGTTAAAGAAGCACCTCCCGCCTATGGGCAAAAGGGAGAACGTCACTACTATTTCATTCACGCCTATAATTGCATTTACGAATGCCAATATTGTTATTTACAAGGATACTTTAAAACACCAGACATCGTGCTTTTTGTTAATCATGATGAAATCATTGAAGAGATGGAAATCATAGCTCGGAAAAATCCTCAAGAAAAAATTTGGTTTCATGCAGGCGAATTTTCAGACTCACTGGCTTTAAGTCACCTTACTGGTGAACTTGAAATTTATCATGCTTTTTTACAACGTAACCCTAATGCTCAACTAGAACTCCGAACTAAATCGGCCAATATTAAGGCGCTTAAACTGCTCACACCACTTCCTAATCTATTTGTTAGCTTTTCTCTGGCCCCAGAGAATGCAGCTAAAACCTTTGATCTTAAAACTCCAGGAACGAAGGCCAGAATCCGTGCTATGGCGGAACTAGCGCAATTAGGATTCACCCTAGGGCTGCATTTTGATCCGATTATCTATCAAGAAGAGATGGAAAAAGATTATGCTGAACTATTTGAAGAGCTGCAAAAGGAAGTTAAGCTAGAAGCGATTGCCTATATCTCCCTTGGAGTGGTTCGTTTTACCAAGGAAGTTTACGCAGAAGTGGAAAAAAATTATCCAGACTCTCCCCTTCATGCTGGAACCATGATTAAAAGTTTTGATAACAAAGTTCGTTACCCAAAACCAATGCGCTTAATGCTCATGAATAAGCTTAAACTTGGATTGATCAATATTGGGATAGCGTCTGAGAAAATTTATTTATGTATGGAAGAAGAGTTAGGGACAAATGAAAATCCTGTCTTCTGAATTATTATCGAAAGGTGCACTTGAGCTTTGTTACCCCTTACCTCATGAGCTTCTCACTCTGGTAAAAAAGGAAGACTGGTTAAGTATAGACAAACTTTTTTTTGAACTCACCCGCCCTGAAGCCCACCTCACAAAATTTTTAAAACAGTTCCACCAATTTCAATCTATCGAATTTACCATTGCCATCAGAGATAGTGCCAACCCTGATGAAGAAGATGGTATTTGGCATGATGATGGCTCAAGATTTATGGCCGCCAGTTTGTCCTTAACGCTAGATCAGATTGAAGGTGGAGTGCTTGAAGTAAAAGAGAAGGGAGGAAAATTTCATTACCACTTCCCAACTCCTCGATATGGAAATTTAATTTTATTTTTAACCGGAGAATACAATATTCTTCACAAGATCAATCGAGTGACCAAAGGAAAACGTGTAATCGTAGTCCTTTGGTGTTCATGAAAATTTAAAAAAAGTATCTTCCGCCAATAGAGAAATCTAAAATATCGACTTCTTTACTTGGAAAATAAATGACTTCACCGTAAGGTTGAACAAATTCATAATGAGGGACAACAAAACCCCCACCGTAATAAATATTAATGGCAGAAAAAGTGCTTGAGGTCATCACACCAGGCTTTTCGATATAGGTAGTCTCTTTTTTAAAATGGTGGCTAACAACTCCCACAGTCCCCGAAAGCCACTTCCAAGTTCCTCGGCCACCAACGCCAAACATATTATCAACGTAATGATCACTCACTAAGGAAGATAGATCTGCGCCGTCTAAATAATAATGTGAATTTCGAAAGGAGGATCTCTTCCAAAAACCTTCCACACTCCAGTAGTCAAGAAAGCGAAAACCGCCTGATAGCCCCATACCTTCATGGGCTCCATTGACATCTTTGGTTGTTACCGTTTTCCAGTACTGTACATTTCCTTCGAGACCTGCAAAAAACTGAGCGTAGGTATTAGAACTTAAAAGAAAAAGTGAAAACAATATTTTTTTCATGGCTTAACCTACAACTGCAATGTGGCCACTTTGAACTCAGAATAAATCTGGAGAAGTTCAGTGATGGCATGGGTTTCATTTTCTTCAGCGGAGACTAGATTCTCCTCACGAAGATTCACAACGAACAAGTTACTATTTCCATTTTTAAAACGAATGTATTCAGCTTCTAATAAATCTTGAGCGTATTTCACTTCACTGCGAGCATTCTCCACTTTTTGTTGAGAGAGTTTAAGCACTTCTTGGTATTTATCCAATTCATTGCTGATATTTTCTTTCATGAAATTAAGTTGGCTGGACAACACTCGTCTTTGCGCGCCTGCAGCCTGTTTACGACCTAAGCCTAGTTCGTATTCCATAGGTATCACAAATTTTAAATTGAGCTGCATAATATGGGCAGCATTGGTCGGATCTTCTTGCCCCATATAGCGAGTAAAATCTGCTCCAATATCAAGAGCAGGAAGAAGATCGTTATGGCCCATTTTGTATTCAATTTCATTTTTATCGATATCAAGTTGAAGTTTTTTAAAGTCCGGTCGTAAATCAATTATTTTTGAAGCCAGTCCCTCATGGTGAACCAGAGACAACTCTTGCTTCACCTTGATCTCTTCAGAAACTAATCCCTGAGTCACTTCTTCGAACGTAAATACTTGAGGAACAATCATCTTCCCCTGATCATCACGAAGATAAAGTGACAGATCGATACTGGATTTTTTTAGTTCCATTTCAGCACTAGCTAACTCTGCCTTTCGTCTAGAAAGATACTGCAAATTTTCCTTTCGAACAATTTCTGAAGTATCCCCTTTTTGTACACGTTGAACTAAAATTTCATCTCGTTTAACTGCGCGGTCAAGAAGACTACTATAGATATAAAAAATCCTTGTGTGCGCCAACCAGTTCCAGTACAGCAAAGCTCCTTCTTTTGAGACTTGCAGCTTAGACCACTCAAGATCTTGATGAGCTTGCGCGACACCGATTTCGTTACTTTTGATACGAGCACGTGGTTCATCTAATAAAGCATTTTTAATAAGAGATACTGATCCACCGAGCATCGCCTGTCCACCAGAGTTAGTGGACATGGTTGAGTATTGAGGGGGAAATAACCCAGGAAAAGCTTTTGAGTAACTGCTATAGACCTTACTACCCATAACACCCAAAGGCTTTTCTAACTTCACTTCATTAAGATGGCGTTTATAGTAACCCGTGGTCACCCAATAGTTATCACCCACCACCCTCATATCAAAAGCACCTTGAGAATTTCTGAGACTTGCTTCAGCTTGTAGAACATTATCTCGTGCCTGATTGATGGCCGGGTAATGTGTCCGAGTAGATTTTAAAACATCTTGTAAACCGATTGGTGCCGCGATAACAGGTGTCGAAAAAATGAGTAAAAGACAATAACGATAATCCATTTTTTACTCCGGTAGTTCTGTCACAGAATCGATACTGTTGGACGATGGAGGCAACTCTTGTGAAGGCGGGAATCCATTAAACTGACGCCATATCTCATAACCAAGAGGAACATTATTTAAGAGAATCCATCCATTCACACGAGTCCCTTGACGGATATAACGTGACTCTGGCCATTTCATTCCTTCATCAGGAGTGATGATGACACGAAATAATCCTTCGGCATTGGCAGTTTGATCTACTAAAGCGACCACCCCACCAAAAGTTCCTACGGCGACAGCTGGCCAACCTGAAAATTGAACTGCAGGCCACCCTTCAAATTGTAGCCTTACTTTTCTTCCTTCATGAACAAGTGGTAAATCATTTCCAGGAATATAAACCTCTACCGCAGGTTTAGCAGAACTCGGAACGAAAACAGCAATGACTTGTCCGGCAGAGATCAAAAAGGAACTTCCCCCTTGGGCCAGTCGAACAACAGTTCCATTGACTGGTGCTTTCACTAACTGGGTACTTTGGCGAGAAACCTTTGATTCGACTTGAGTGAGATTCGAGAGAGCTTGAGCCTCTGAGGCCTGGGCATTTTTATAAGCGATTGAAGCAGTCTCCATTTCTAGACGTGCACTTATTCCTTTTCCAAATAGACTTGTTTGACGATCAAAATTAATTTTAGCAGTGGTGCTGACTGATTTAGCCGCTTCATATTGTTTAACAACGGTATCCTTCTCCAGCATCAAGCGTTCCATATAGCGTGGATCGATATCAATGATTTCCACAATTGGATCTCCCACTTTCACTTGAGTCCCTTCTCTAACGTGCCACTTATTAATTCTTCCTGAGACCGGCGCATGAATGTTTTGAACACGCTCTTGAGGTAAAAAGGCAGTCACTTTCCCAGTCCCTGTGGATGTTTGGCGCCAAGGAACAACTAGCACAAAGACCGTGGAAAAAAGCATGAATACAGAAAGTAGACGCCAAACAATATTAGCAATATCGGGCATGCCGTGTTTTAAAATAAGAGAACGAGGATCTTTCGCCATATCCTCTTCATTCATTTGCGGTGGCGGAAAAATATAACGAGACATTTTGTCTTCTTCAGTTTTTTTATTTTGATAATTATTCATCTTGAGCAAGCTCCTTTAAAAGCTCATCTTTCGTTGGGAAAGTCTTAAGCTTGTCTCTTGATAAGGCGTAATAGTGATCAAATTTATCTTTTTGATTTTTTTGAGAAAAGAATAAAAGGGTCCAGGAAGAAGATTTGTCTGTTAGAACCTTTAGACATTTCATTCTTTTCTCTGTTGAGATGTGTTCAAAATCCGTCGTTACTATAACAATGCGTGGCTTTAACAAAATAGCTTTCGCTACTTGTAAGGCCAGTAACTGAGACTTACTTAAAGGGTGTCCATGGGGAAGGATCATGGTATTGATACCTTCAGGCATGGCGCGTATCAGTTCATCCAGTCCAACTTTTTCCAAAGCAGCATCAATTTCTGTCAAACTTGGTCTTAAGCCTTCAGGGAGAAATCCGACTAAGTTCTCTGCCACCGTGCCATGGAAGAAGTGATCTTGATCTATAATTAAAAACTGATCTCTAAAGCCCGCCTTATCTAAATCATCAAGTAGCTTTCCACCTAATAAAATTTTTCCAGAATCCGGATTTGTTAAACCGTAACAAAATTCCATCAGTTTATTTTTGGCAGAAAAACTTTTAATCAGAATATAGTTTTTTGTCCCTTCACTAAACTCAAAATTAAAATGATAGTTTGGAGACAATTTTACTTGATCAAACTTTATGTGATAATTATCAGGTAATAAAATAGAAGTATCATCTTCAAGAGGATGATCGTAGAATTCTGCAATTTTATCTAATGAAGTTGAATAGTCATAAACACTAGTAAAAAACGATTGCAGTCTTCCTACATTGGCTACGATATTAGATAAAACGAGAGCAGCTGCAACCAGCTGACCGACTGAAAGCTGGCCTCTTAAAACTAAGATACTTCCTAAAAAAACCAATAACACATTCACTAACGATGAAAAAATTTGTAAACCAATATGCTGACGAAATTGAAAGGTAAAAAGGTCATTACGAACAACCAGCCAATCATTCATAAGCTTAGTTAATTTTGAAGATGAAAATGCTCTCGCACCTTTTGATAAAAAGAGGTGACGTGAATGTCCTACTTGCTCCATCCATTCTTCTGCTTTATATTTCCCATCTGCTTCTGGAGAACCTGCGGCAATACCGTCAAGGCCAAAAATTAACCAATCCACGACCAAGAAGGCCACCATAAAAAGACCAAATAGTAAAAAGTAGGGATGATAAAAACCTAGTAAAGTAAAACCAATCACAAACATAATGATAAAAGCGGCACCTTCAACGAAAAAATTCACCATTGAAGATTGCATAATCACAATATCAAAATAACGATTAATAAGTGCCGAAGAATTAATTTTACGATAGTTTTCAGTCACATATCTTTCTAATCTTTCCATAACTACAAATCCATAACGGATAAAAAGACGACGTCTTAAAATTTCGATGGTGTAAGTTTGAATGACCTGTAAAACATTGCTAAAACCTAAAATAAATAAAAGCATCAATGACATAACAACAATAGGTTGAATTAAAGTTCTTACCCCAATGTTGTTGATAATTGATTGTATGGCAATGGGAACTGCTAATCCCAATAAACTCATGGCAAGGGTATTGATAATAATGGCTTTAATAAAACCAAGCTCAGGTTTCGCCATTATTTTGATTTGGTCACGGAAACGCATATTTCCAGATCGAAGTGCTTCTTCCTCTTTACGGAAGGTAATCATTTTCATGGAGTAACCTCATATAAATCTTTTTCTTTTTTCATAATCCAGGAATAGGGCCAAAGAAAGATCACCGAAGCCACTACACCCATTAAAATAGTAAGCTGTTCACTAGCAGCAAAAGCGCCTCTGGCAAGGCTCATACAGACCAAAGAAAAAGTATAAGTAAAAAGGATAACGTGCCAGGTGTAAGCAAATTTAATCCAATTGGGAAAAGCTAATCTAACCAAAAAAATACCAAGTATCGGTGCTGCCGCCCAAGTAGCCAAGTGAGTAGCCATATACATGAGGTCTACCGATTGACCTATCAAACATGCATAAACGGCTACCGCCATAGTCATAATTAAGTTATCAATCTTGATGAAAGACTCTTGTTTTAATTTATTTACGTCAGTAGGGAAAATATCATTCCAAAGACATGCACTCATCGCATTGATAGAGGAATCCAGAGAACTCATGGTGGCAGCCAAAAGAGCAGCAACAATTAATCCTTTAAAGGGAGAAGGAAAATAGTTCATCAAAAAGTGAGAAAAAATTTCTTTCGATCCAAATCCTACTGGCAATGAATGAGTTTGATAAAAAGCCCAAAGAGAAGCTCCCACTAACAAAAAGATTAGATTGATAAATAAAGACCAAAAGGCTGAATAGACCATCGCCTGTCTTGCTTCACCTAATGATCTGGCTCCTAAAAGTTTCTGCACCATCTCCTGATCAACGGCATGAGACGAAATATCCATGATGAATCCAGCTGCAATTCCTAAAGCAAAATTCCATAAAGATCCATGACCGAAAAGATTAAATTTTCCTGAAGTGAAAGCAGTGGCCGCTAATTGAAAACTTGTGAACTCGCTCGCCTTTCCAATAACATAGATGGCAAGGATGCCACCAAGAACAAAAATTGTTCCTTGAAGCATATCTGTTCTAACAACAGCTTTTAAACCACCAATCATGAGGTAAAAATAAGTCAGTAAACAAATGATAAAAATTGTAGGGACAATATCAACATCAAGAAATTGAGAAAGAAGAACCGCTCCCCCCGCTAATCTAGCAGCAACTCCAAAGATTTTTAAAAAAACATAAATCCCTGCGGCTACTTTTTTACCTTGATTACCTGATTTTCCTAAATCGGAATAGCCATGAATTCCTCTGGCAAGAATTTCAAATGTGGTTAGTCCTTTGTTGTAAATCAATGGCAAAATATATTTTGATCCAACTAATCTTCCTACCGCAGTCCCAATAACAAAACGGATATACGAAAAATCTTCCATGAATGCATAAGTTGGGACGACCAAAAAAGTAATGGCAGATACTTCAGTGGCGACAATAGAAAGACAAATTTCTGATTTTTTTAATGTTCTTCCGGCCAAATAATGAACTGCCATGGGATAAGCCGGTTCTCCGTGAGAATAAAAACGACCACGAATAAATCGACGACATCGCCAAGCAATCCAGTACACGACGACCAGGTAAATCCCTAGGATTAACCAATCAATATCTGACAAACTGCACCTCATCAAAAGGTCTGTTAATTCACTATGAAACTTCAATAATATTTTATCAGAGTTCTAGACGATGAGATGAAAATGTTTTGGTTTTGTAAGAGCAAAAGTTAGTTTATGGTAGGACCAATTTGAGGTTATTTGAAAGGCCAATAGAAGCTCTACTTTAGGTGCCTCGGAGAAGGAAAAAAGACAAATAATTTCTGGGCTTAGTTTTTTAGAAAAAATTTGAGCAAAATTTGATGCGTTTAAATTAGGAATGCTTTGAACTGCATTATCTGAGAGATGCGTTGAAGTTTGTTCAGGAAGCGAAAAACGATAACTAGATGCTAATAAGGCAACAAACCAAAAGGAAAAACATAAGAGGAAATACTTTTTAAACATCTATTAAGATTGTATTAACTTCAGAGGAGAAAAAGCAATACCCATTCTGTATAAAAGTGATTATGATATCTGCCATTAACCATCGAACCACTCTCATTAACTAGAATACCGGAGAAAAAATGTCAGTCAACTTTCAATCTTGGTCTGAAGACACCAAGTCCATTAGAGAAAACATTTTAAAAATGATCACTAAAGCTGCCTCAGGTCATCCTGGTGGCTCACTTTCTTTAGTGGAAATTCTTTACACACTTTATGCTAAAGATGGCGTGATGAAACATGATCCTAAAAATCCAGCACGCTATGATCGCGATCGTTTGGTCTTATCAAAAGGTCATGGAGTTCCTGCACTCTATGCTATTCTCAACCACTTTGGTTATGACATCACAGACAAAGAATTAGAAACCCTTCGTGAATTAGGTTCACGTTTACAAGGTCACCCAGACCGCGTTCGCATTCCTTACATGGAAGCTTCTACTGGTTCTTTAGGACAAGGCGCCTCGATTGCTCAGGGAATTGCCATGGCCTACAAAATGGATAAAAATCCTCATCACGTTTTTTGCATCATCGGTGATGGTGAAATGCAAGAAGGTCAAATTTGGGAAGTGGCTTTATCAGCACCATTTAAAAAATTAAATAACCTGACTATGATTTTAGATTACAACAAAGGTCAAATCGATGGACCAGTCAGTGAAGTTTTGGACATTGAACCCGTCAAACCTAAGTGGGAAGCCTTTGGTTGGAACACATTAGTCGTTGATGGACATAATTTTTCTGAATTACAAAAAGCCCTCTCCACTGTTCACCCTACTAAACCAACCATGGTCATCGCCAATACTTTAAAAGGGAAAGGCGTCTCATTTATGGAAGGTCAAATTGGATGGCACGGAAAAGCACCTACGCAAGATGAATTAGCGAAGGCCTTAGCTGAAGTAAAAACTAAAACGATAGGATTATAATTATGACAAAGATAGCAAGTCGTAACTCTTTTGGTGAAGCTCTCGTCACACTCGGTGACAAAAATAAAAATATTGTTTGCTTAGATGCCGATCTTTCGAAGTCGACCATGTCAATGCATTTTGCCAAAAAATTTCCTGAAAGATTTTTCGAAATGGGAATTCAAGAAGCCAATATGATCGGCGCTGCCGCTGGGATGAGTTTCATGGGTAAGATTCCTTTCATCTGTAGTTTTGGTGCATTCATCACTGGTCGTTACGATCAAATTCGTATGAGCATTGGTTACTCCAATGCAAACGTAAAATTGATTGGGACACATTCGGGTGTTGGAATTGGAGATGACGGTCATTCTCAAATGGGGCTTGAGGATATTTCATTAATGAGAGCCATTCCTAATATGGTTGTCCTTCAACCGGGTGATGACAAAGAAACAAAAGAAATGCTTGAGTGGGCCGTTAATCATGTGGGCCCAGTTTATTTCCGTTTAACTCGCCAAGGACTTGAGTCCTACAACATGAGTTCTTTTTCTCCAGGAATTTTTCCTGAGTTAAAGTCTGGAGAAGGCATTGCATTCTTAGGGACGGCGGGACTTCTCGAGGCAGCTCAGCTAGCGGCTCTCGAGCTTAAAGCCAATGGAGCTTGTAACCCAGCGGTCTATAATGCCTCAACAGCGAAGCCACTGAACAACCAATTCATGAAAAATTTGGCCTTAAAATACCGCAAGATAGTGGTTTTTGAAGATCATAGTATTATTGGTGGAACAGGTTCTGCCATTTGTGAATGGGTTGCTGAAAATGCTGAAAACCACGTTCAGGTGCTTCGTTACGGCGTCAAAGATGTTTTTGGAGAATCAGGCTTACCATCTGCGTTATACGAAAAACATGGTTTCACTAAAGATGCCATCGTTAAAATGTTTATGTGATGAGGCAAAAGGGGTTTACAAGCTAAACCTCTAGAACTATAGTCAAGCCTCAATTTTTAATTACTTGCAAAGAGGATATTATGGGACGCACTTGTGATTTAACTGGAAAGAGAAGACAAATTGGGATGACTAAATCTCATGCTAACAACAGACTTAAAACTAAGAATGAAGTTAACCTTCAAACGAAAGTTGTATTTGATCCAGATACTGGCAAAAAAATTAAATTGAGAGTATCTACTCGCGCTATCAAGTCATTAGACAAAGCTGGCGGTTTAACAAAGTACCTTCGTAAGAACGCTCACAAAATTTTCGCTTAATTTTGAAATAAGACGTACGTCGTAAAGAAGCCTGCTTTCGAGCGGGCTTTTTTATGTCCAGGAAGGGCGAAGCCCGGTGGACAGTATGTCTGCGAGAGGCAGGAGCCGAAGCAGACGATTTCCAGGAAGGGCGAAGCCCGGAGGACGGTATGCGTGCTCAGAGGCAGGAGCCGAAGCAGACGATTTCCAGGAAGGGCGAAGCCCGGAGGACGGTATGCGTGCTCAGAGGCAGGAGCCGAAGCAGACGATTTCCAGGAAGGGCGAAGCCCGGTGGAATGTATGCGTGCTCAGAGGCAGGAGCCGAAGCAGACGATTTGTGTTTACTGAGAAACTTCAATTTTTAAACTGCGATGTCTAGCCGCTAATTCTTTATACTCTTCACTGGCAAGCACACGAGAACCTTTGTTCATGGTACTGTAGCGAGCAGCATAGTATTCTTCTGAAGGAACATGTTCACCCAACATACTTACCTTTTCCCCTTTAGAATTTTCTAAAGAGCGTTCAAAATAGGTCAGAGATTTAGGCCAGTCTTCTATTTTTGCATGAATGAGAGAAAGAAGAAAACAAGACTCCCCCACTTTTTGATTACAGGCTAGATCTAAAATATGAATCACTAAACGGTGCTCTGGATTTAACTCGATAGGCTCTTGATCAATTGTCTTTATTCCACTTTCATCAATCTTAAAATAAAATTTTGCACGAGCAGTTGCTGCTTCAACACAACTTTGTGAAAATGTTTGTTTGCAAATTAGCAATTCATTTTGATTAGAAGCAAATAATTCTTTCATCTTCATTTCTTTAATAGTCTTACCAGTAGTGACTGTAATTAAAATTAAGAATACTTGAATAATATTGGTGAAGCGCAAAGTAGGTAGATAATCTTGCCAATGAAATGGACGAAATACTTTACGAGGTTTTGTTATATTTTTAAAAAGTGTTGGGACAAAAAAAGATGATTTTTCAATTTGTTTACTTTTTAATTTCGCCTGAATGCAGTCTTGAATACGGTTTAAATCAAAATAGCGCATGGGAAGTGAATACGACTTTAATCCGTGGGTAGTAAAAATAATACGATAAGGTTTTTTTGCTGAAAACTGAATGATGCGGGCTTTTTCAATTTCTAAATAACGAAGACAAACTGCTCTTTGGTTAAAGTGTAAAGTCACATGTTCATTATCAAAAATCACCTTGGTACAAATCATGAGTCGTCGATAAAAAAGTCCAACGAAGACGATCAACGAAGCAAAACTATAGCCAAGGGCGATTAAAGAATAATTTTCAGTGAAGTAGTATGAAAACCCTACCAGTACTGTCGCAAGAGATACGTACAGTTCTCTTCCCCATGGGCGCTTGACAGTGATAATTGAATTGTTGCTCGACATGAATGCATTATAGGGGCGAGGACCTATTGCCATAAGCATTTCTTAACTTGTTTATAATATAGGCTACTTGCAAGACTTGCATTTGAGTAAGTGACTGAAAGAATGTGCCCACTTTTTGAGCCTACTATGAACAAAAACTATTAAGATTAAAAATATTGTAACTTATTTAAAAATAAACCCCTCTTTCGGAGGGGCTTTTGACCATTTATTTAATCACTTCGATCTGTTTAATAGAATAGCCCCATTTGTTTAAGCTTGAATCTGAAGAAAACTTCAATTTAAAGCTGTCACCTTCTACATATTCAGTGACGTAGCTTTCACCAGCTCCTGAAATCTTCTCCGCTTCTTGCCCTTTGCCATCTTGAAGAATCAAAAAATCATAGCCATTTTCTAGTTCAAATTTTTCAATCAGTACTCGGATATATTTGGCTCCTGGAACTTTGTAGACCTTTTCCACGTTGGCTGAGTTGGCATAAGGGTGAGTTGATTCAAACTTTTCAATATTACTTTTTACCCAAAGATTTGGATTGGGTTCTTCTCTTGGTGGCTTAAAATTAGTAAGTGCATTGAAAGCATTAATTCTGCCGCCAGAAATTGTTTTTGAACGGTAAGCACGAATCGGAACCGACGTTTGCATAATACGAGCTGATACTTCTGCGGGTGTTAGGTTTGGTTCATGGGAAAGAAGTAATCCAACCACCCCAGAAACGTGTGGAGTCGCCATTGATGTACCAGAATAGACAGCATAACCGCTGTTATGAATTGTCGATAAAATGTTATTTCCTGGAGCCGCTATATGAACAGAGCGCTTTCCAAAACATGAAAAGCTAGCCAGAGTATCGTCACTTTTAAAAGCAGCCACTGAAATCACGTTTGGTAAATTATAGCTTGATGGATAATGAGGAGTGGTATCATTGTTGGCAGAATCATTTCCAGCAGCGGCAATGAATACTATTCCCGCTTCATTCGCGCGCTTAATAGCATCTTCTAAGGCCTTTGAAAATCCTCCACCACCCCAAGAGTTACTCATCACATCCACGCCTCTTTTGGTTGCGTAGTCGATGGCCTGGATAGCAGCTTCTGTAGATCCTGATCCATTGTCAGCTAGAAATTTAATAGGAACTAAGGAAGCTTCAGCCATCACTCCAGAAACGCCAATCGAATTATGTTCACCAGCAATCGTTCCTGAGCAGTGTGTTCCGTGCGAATGACCATCCATTGGATCAGCATCATTGTTAGCAAAGTCGTAACCGTAGATATCATCGACGTAACCGTTTTTATCATCATCAACGCCAGCAGCACCATTTTTTTCAGCTTCGTTTATAGCAATATTATTTTTCAAATCAGGGTGGTTGTAATCGATACCTGTATCAATGACCGCAATTTTCACTGCTTTAGAACCCATCGTTACATCCCAAGCTTTAAGAGCAGCAATATCCGCTCCTACAACTCCAGCAACACCAGAAGGATTACCATTTTTATCAGGTTCATTATTACCCGTGTTTTTTAATCCCCAAAGAACATTAAATTTTGGATCCAGTGGCGCATCCACTTCATAGTCACCAACACGGTAGATGAAGTTTGGTTCAGCGTATTCAATCATTGGATCTTCATTGAGAGCTTTAATGGTAGAACTTAAATCAGATTTTGAATTAACAGTAATTTTATAAAACTCACCAAAAGAAACGTTAATCGCTTGAGAATTTTTAAAATCCCTCCGCTTACTTTGTAAGAAAGACTTCCCCTTCCCCTCTTTAAACTTCACAATCAATTCACCTGGAACAGTTTCAATGGCTTTGACAACACCAGCGTAGGTTGCCGATGAAAGGCAGCCAAGCATGACGAAAGCCGAGAGAGTGGAAAACTTTTTCATAGAACTCCTTGGTAAGGAAAGTAAGAAAACCTAATACGAGCTGTACTTTCATTTGACGGCTCTTTTGCATTTCTTAGAAGCCCGGGAAAAAAAGGCCAATAGAATAGGCTTTTTCTCGGAATCAGCGCAATGCGCAATTGACGGCATTTTTCTCCCCACACTGCTTTTTACGAATGAAAGACGTACAATATAGACAGGGCAAATCTTCATATGTTTCAGGAGTTAATGATCCATGACAACCATCTATGGCAAAAGTAATCATCCCGTTTTTGTGAAGAAAATTAACATCAATACTTGGACACTTAGAGATGAAATTGAAGCTCTCATTGCAGAAAAATTAAAAGCCTTGGGTAAGACTGCCACAGATGATTTAACTGACGATGAAATTAATCAAATAAAAGATTTCTACTTGGCCCGTGAAAAACAAGGGCCCAATAATGTATTACAATTTGTTCGTACTGAAGAAAAAACCGCTGAAGCAGTAGCGGAAGAACTTAACATGGCCGTTGATGCAGTTGTAGAAGGTGGAGCTCCTTCAACTGATGAAGCAACATCTTTAGCCGATGCTATGTCTGTTGAAGATCCTGCCGATGAAATGCGAAAAGCCATGGAAGAATTAGCGGGAGCCACCGAAGCTAAAATCCAAGCAATATCCAATGACATTCCAGCTTTTAATAAAGACACTACCCCTTTCCGCCGTAAACCCGCTCTATTAGATAAAAGCAAGGCTTCGCCAGGAGTGCTTGTTTTATCTGACATTAATATGGATGAAATATTATTTTTCTCAAAACATGAATTTGATTTTGGACAGTCTGTGGTCATTGAATTCTTAGTGCCAAACTATTTCATTCTGGCAGCAGAAGTTATTAGTTGTATGTGCTATAACCGTCGCAGCCGCATTATCAATCCTGCTCGCCCCGAATACCGACTAAAAGCCAAGTTTACTTTTCAAACGATGGGCGAAAGAACGCTTCTTCGAAATTTTCTAAAATCCATTGCTCCTGAAGTACCAAAACATGCTGCAAAAAAAGCAGCAAAAATAGAAGATAAAGACGACTTATCAGATTTAGGTCTGTAATCAAAAATTCTTTAGAACTGCCCCAATAGCATGGGGATGATTTAGTCCTGCCTACATGTCATTTTAAATCAATTCATATTT
>JBMOGR010000028.1:0-30771 GCA_049318265.1 Bacteriovoracaceae bacterium | reverse complement strand
CAGTCTTAAGTTCCTTCATTTCAGACTGTAGTTCAGTCTTAAGTTCCTTCATTTCAGACTGTAGTTCAGTCTTAAGTTCCTTCATTTCTGCCTGGAGCTCTGTCTTAAGATCTTTCATTTCAGCCTGGAGCTCTGTCTTAAGATCTTTCATTTCAGCCTGGAGCTCTGTCTTTAAGCCTTTCATCTCAGCCAGCAGATCAATCTTTAGTTCTTTCATTTCCGTTTGTACTTCACTCAAATCAGTCTTCGTCATGAAGTAGTGCTCTTTGAAGTCACCCTTGGTGGCAAAATTTTGGTCCATAAGATCCATCCATAATTGCACAGACTTTTTGGCCTGCTCGGTAGTAAATCCTACCTTCTCTAGTTCCTCAGTATACCTCAATACATGAATCATTGCGACTCCTCCAAAGTTTAAGTTAACTTGGAGAAATGCAAGGAGTGGCCCAGGAAGAAAAGGATAAGTTATTAAAAATTCAAGTTAAAACCTGAGTTGATATGTTCTTTCAAAGCGCCCTCTAGTGCTTAAATAGAAGTTATTAGATTGACTAATTTTTTGACATCCTTGTATAAAATACCCAAAGATGGATTCATGAACAACTATCGTTCCGAAACAGATTAAAATAATCCCATAAACCAATAATTTAAACAGGAGCCAATATGAAATTTATCATGTCACTTTTATTTGTTCTTTCTAGCAATGCCTTTGCTTTTGAATCATCTCCCTATTTAGAATGTGAAATTCAAAAAGGCTTTGCCAACGCAGGACAAAGCTTCAAGCTGTATGCAGCTTCAGAATATGAACGTGCTTTAGTCTTCTCGGCAAAAATGACAGTTCCCTATGCAAGTGATGCTGAATTCATCACAAAGGGAACTTCCAACATTACTGGAGTTTGGGCAAAAAACTTCAAGATTGAGGGCAAATCTAATATCTATGCCTCAATTCACTTAAAAAATGAACCAAGCCATACCAAGGATAAATTCAAAGCAACTTTTATTGTTGCGGGACTACCTAACCCTATCTCTTCTGATGATATATTTGTGGCAGAAACAAAATGTCGTCGAATTCTAGATCAACAGTAGAAATTAATCTTTTGTTAAGGCTAACTTTTTTAACTGATTTAAAATTTCAATAACGGCGAATGACTTGTGAAGATCTTGACGATAAATTAGTTTGATATCTGACTTATAAAATGATTTTGAAACTATTTTCAAAGCCCCAGCAGCCATCCCAACACAGGTTGGGAGAATTGCGCCTTGGTTAGAGCTTTCCAAAACTAGTCGGGCCATTAACTGATAATCAGGAATGGGCACTAATTTGTATCCCTTATACTTAGATGTAAATTTAGCGATATCAATCATTTCTGGATTAAAATAAATAACTGAACCTCTTTCTAATTCACCGTTAGCATAAAGATAAACATGATCAACACCAATAGTTTTTGTTACTAATTCAGGATATTTGACAGGATTAGCAACTAATCCAAAATGAATTTCGCCTTTCACCACTTTTTCAGTGACAACGCGAGAAGGAAAGAGCATCAAATTTAAAGTTAACTGAGGATATTTATTTTGCAAATGAGTATAGGTTTTTGCCAGATAAGCATTGGCCAAAATACTATGGCAACCAATGTTGAATAAACCTTCCACGCGTGTCTCTTTTTCTAGTAATCCATTGATTGATTGTTGCCATTGCGATTCTGTTTCGATGGCAATGCGCATGAGTTCTAATGTAAAATCGCTAGCGCGAAGCCCCTCTGAAGTCCTAGAAAAAAGCTTTCTATCAAGTTTCATCTCAAGCTGTTTTAAAATTTTAGAAAGCGCTGGTTGTTGAAGCCCAGCCTTTTGAGCTGCTTTCGTGATATTTTTCTCTTCCACTAAAAGTTTTAAAATCAATAATTCTCGATTGAGTAAGTTCATTCCGGTAGCCTATCACCTAATATTCCAAATTGGAATAGCACATATTCCTTATGATTATTATATGGAATGCATTGAATGAGGTAGTTTTATTTTAGGATTAAAGGCATAAAGCCTAGGAGGATCTATGAATAAGATGTTTTTAATGTTGCTTGGGTTAACAGTGACAGGTCAGATTTTTGCTTACGAATTAAAGGGAAATACCCTTCAAAATGGAATGTCTATCTACACTTTTGATCCAGACCTTGGTGCTCCTGTTCCAGTCTGTAAAGGTGACTGTGCCGAACACTGGCCACCTGTACTAATTAGTACCAAAGAAGAAAGCGAATTAAAAGGAGATCTTGGAACGATTAAGCGTAGTAATGGATTTATACAACTTACTGTTAAAGGTCGTCCTGTATATACTTTTTTTGCTGATCGAATTTCAGGAGACACTAAAGGTGATGGCTTAGGAAATGTTTGGCACCTTGTGAAACCTTAGTCCTGTTTCCTTCACGGAGTTTTTGATGAGCGCTCTTCTTTACGGACTTAATGCTGGACTTAGTTTTTCACCACATACTTTGGGGATGATAATGACAAGTCTAGGGCAAGGAAGAAAGAAGGGCCTTTATTTTATGTTAGGTGCTCTTCATTTTGATTTGTGTTTAGTTATTGTTATTCTAAGCTATTTTCAAAAGATACATTTTCCCAATAATTTTCAATTAATCATGCAATTAACATCCGGACTTTTAGTAATCAGAATGGGCTATAAATCATTTTTGGCCAAACCGAAACTAGATATTAAGCAAAGCCAATCGAAGTCTTCATGGATGGAAGGCTTTTTGATCCAAGCTTTTAACCCTAATCCCTATCTTTTCTGGTTTTTTATCGGAGCTCCAACCGTTCTAAATCTAAAAAGCTGGTCATCTTCCATTCAATTCATCGGACTTTTTTTGGGCACACTCTATTTTTTAAAAACAATCATTTTAGAAATAAGTTCGAGGATATCAACTGATCGATTAATTGAATCAAAAACGGCAATATATTTGAGAAAGAGTATTTCCGTACTGACAATGATTAATGGTCTTTATCTTATGTTAAAGATTTCATTATAGTCCCTGAAAGTTATTGAGCGAAAGACTCTATGGGTTTTTATTCCAACAAACTTGATCATTGGTGGTGCAATAGCCTTTGATCGTCAGGCTGTCCCAGCAAATTTGTGTGGATCCATGAACAGAATAGGTCTCAGTATGAAAAACCGGTGTGCATAGGCTTTTGCCCTCATTCATCACCACAGTGTCTTTGGTGTACTTTTCAAAGTCTGACTTGGGTAACCCAGTCAGTGCGTATTCACGGGCCATTTCTGAGCGTATATTTAAGATTTCCGCGGCTTCGTCAGGTGTCACTTCAATTTTCGCTAGCAGTTCTTGGTTATGGAGTAATTGCGCCTCATGAGACTTTTGAATCTGATCATAATTGTTGGCCAAGTCTGCTTTAACTGAAAGAGTGACAGCGCAATCAGAATGGGCTTCATCGTAGAAAAGGACTTCAACCGCAAAGGGAATTTTTGGTAAAAGCGGAAATTCTTTTTTGATATCTTCTTCCGCCTTAATAATAGCTAAGTCACAAGAGGTTTGCTTGGGTAAAAGCCTACTACCTGCGATACGGCGATAGAATGTTTTATTGCCCTGGGGACTTTTAAGCGCTTGCTCGCCATTGCGAATACCTTTCACCCAATGGGGAGACTCAGTATTTTGAGTTGTCTCATGGGCACAGGCCATTAATAAAAATAAGAATAGTATGTTTTTCAACTTCATCGTAAAGACTCTTCGTCTAATAGGGTAAAATTCTTAAAGTCTAATGATGTAAGCAAAATACTCGGACTAAGAGGTAAGGTTGCTAACAATAGAAGTGGATAATATTCGACTGTTCAAAGAGTTCGTTTTAAACTTAATCCATGAAAGCCATCTCCATTTTAAAACCCCTTGAATTTTCACTTGAAACGACTGGCGAAAGCTGGACTCAAGGATCAGCACTCAAGGGTCTCCTCATCATCAAAAATCAATCTGAAAGTGTTCAGACTTTGTCTGATTCCTTGATTGCTTTAGCTTACGCTGACATTAAAAAAGTTCACGCCAAGGCCCAAGGTTGTTTTAAAATGGCTCAGACAATTGAAATGAAGGTGAACACTATTAATGGTCATCAAACGCTCGAAATTCCTTTTGAATTTGCCCTCGATCCCAATACTTCTGTCTCTGATAAAAAAGCCAGCTTCCATTTACTTTATGGAAAGATGGAGGCTCCATTTCATTTACAAATTCCAATTTTACCCCAACCTCTTTATTTAGAAATGCTCAAGCTATTCGAGAATTTTTTTAGATTTAAAATCAAAGAATATAAAGGGACCGCCAAAGGAGTTGATTATATTCTCACTCCTCCAAGCTCTAGAGAATTTGCGACGGTTGAAACCCTTGTTTTAAGTTTTATAACGGAAGCCAGTGGGCTCAAGATAGATTTCACTTTTAATATCAAAAAAATTGAGTTGGTGGGTACTAATACTCAGGTAATGAAAGATACAAAATTGATTACAAAACTTCTTGCTCCCAATGAATATATGATGGGCAAAACTCACTTGGACCAAGATAAACTGCTTAAAATATTTGAAGCAATATTGAAAGAAGTGAAGCCTAGGCATTTACTCTAAACCAGATCGAACCTGTCAGCCACTATCTCCTTTAGTCTTCCTTTTTACTTCCGATGAGTAGTCAGGAGATAAACTTATGAAAATTTTATGCACAACACTTTTCCTTCTAACTATTTTTGCAATTGAGCCAGCGATGGCCATGGAAAAAATTAAATTACCAGTGGTAAGTTCATATTATCAAAACCCTAAACCTGAAAGAAAGATTGCCAGTAGCAATTCTTCAATCACGGTCTATAAAGTTGAAGAGAGTAAGTTTGAATTAGCAGAAAAATGGGTTGATTCAAGCACAGGTGTTGTTTGTTACTCTGTTAGTAACTTAAATAAAAAAAGCATCTCTTGCGTCAAACTTAAGTAACAAAATATTTTGACGAGGCTCCCTTTTCAAAATTTTAAGAATCTTTTCTTACAACAGAACATTTTAAATAAAGAGATCCAAATCCATCAATTTTGCATGAAATATCATGACCATCGACCGGATCATCTAACAAGCGAATGCTTTTTACTTTTGTTCCTGACTTTAAGTTATCGCCGCCAACTTTTAGATCTTTAATCGTTCTCACTGTATCACCATTTTGAAGTTGAACGCCATTAGCATCTAAAAATTTAGGGCCAACGACTACAGCTTCCGAAGCCACAGCTTCAACCAATGTCCATTCATGGGCACATTCAGGACAGATCCAGAGTGATCCATCTTGATAGCCATAAGGTGAATTACATTTGGGACAGATTTGACCTTCGTCTGACATAGAAAAACTCCCGGAAAAGAACATAGCTTAAAGCTTTTTAATCAACTATGCAAATAATGTAGTCGTACTTTTAGGCCTTAAAAACGAAATGCTCCCAGTTCGTGATTTCGTTCTCACTTAAAACCTCATTTAAGGGCACCAGTGATTCCGGGGCGAGATTATTATTAAGCAAAAAGGTGTCAGGATCCTTGTCTTTGTCTTTAGTCAAATAACTTGTTTTGAGACGAAAAGCTTTGTAACCATTATCTAAAAAAGTTTTTATTAAGATTGGAACCGAATGCTGTGGAGGGAGTGCCCAATTGTGAAATTCAACTAGTATTGTTTTAAAAACTTTGTTCTTGAGGGAATTTTTCATTCCTTCAATGGCATAACCTTCTGCGCCTTCGATATCGATTTTTAATACATCAACTTGGTCTATGGATTTTTCAGCAAGATATTCATCCAAAGAAATGCATTTCACTTTTACTTTTTTTGCATTTAGAGGAACACCACTTTCAGGGGCATCATTAAAATCAATTCGTGACCATGACGCGTTTTGTTCATCTGCAGAGCAGCTTAGAAATTCAACCTCTCCCTTTTGAGAAGACACAGCGAGGGGTTCAATCGTTAGATCAGACTCATTCATTTTATTATTTCGCTCTAACCAAGCTCTGGTATTCGGGTCAGGCTCAAAAGCTATAATATTTGAACCAGGTAAAGCAAAGGATTGAGCTAGAAAAGAAAAGTAACCAAAATTTGCCCCAACATCTAAAAATGTAACTTTTTTATTTTTGACTTGGTCAAGAAACCACATAGTCGTTTCCTTTTCATAAAAGCCAAAGTAGAAGGCACTTTTACTTGCAGGATCTTTTGGATTAAATTCTAATTTCCCATGATGAAAATCACCTATGAATTGCTTATGGGGCCCAAAAATCTTGGTTAGCCAATAAGTTGCTTTCAGTCTCCTTGTAGGTAAGAAGCTTACTGAAAATTTTATTAAATCTGCTCTTCTTGATGTTGTAATCATAAGCAATTGTACAATACTTTATAAAATAAATGTAAAGAAAGCTTCCTGTTTTATCTGCCTCAAATACAATCGGATAAAAGAAAAAGTTAAATCACGTTTATGGGGAAAAATCCAAAAGGTACTTCCCTCGAGCTGCTTTTAAACCTCTATTTCAAGCACCTTTTTTTACTCCTCAATACTTTAGATGAAGCTCAATCATAAACCAAGTGTTTGGGCTTTTCTAATCCATATGTTATCATAGTCATTCATGCAAAACGTTACCCTATATTGGCGTAATTACCGCCTCAAAATTATTATTATGTTTCTGTGCCTACTTGTTGGATGGGTACGTTTTGAACTACGACTAACGTCCATAAAACAATTAGTCATATTTTTTCCAGAAAAACAATATCCTCTACTATTATTGGTGCTTGGTGTTTTTTATTTTTTCTTCCTTTCCATTATGGAAAGTGTAAATCAGAATAAAAAATTAGTGCTCTTGGTTCTGGCATGCTTGATGTTGCCATTAAGTGGCCTTCCACTTTTAAACAACTTTTTAACCCTGCCAGTGAATAATCTTTATTTCAATTTGGTCATATTTACTCAGAGTACAATCTGTATCTCTCTTTTGGATTCTTTTATAGGACACTCAGTTTCCTCTCACTCCTCTTTTTTCTCTCCACAAAATTTCACCGGCAAGGTAACTTTTTTTATCGAACTAGGTTTCTTTCTGGCGGCACTTTGTTTTAATTACTCTAACCCTTGGCTCAAATTAAGTTTTACTATTTTCTGTTTGTTTTTATTCTACAAAGTAATTTCGTTTTCCACTGAAATTGTACAAACTGAGGAAAAAATAAAAGAACCAGAAAAAACAGAGACTATGCCCTTCTACTTTTCTTTACTTATTTTCTTATTTATTTCTTTTGCCTTAGTGAAATATTTTCAGTCATATCTACTCTTTAGTGGTCTCAAAAGTCTTGTGGAACAAGGGTTGGAATTGACCACTGTTTTCTCATATGTCAATCTAGCTCAATCTGGATTCATTCTCCTTTTTCTTTCTGGCAGTTTTCGCAACAAAGAAGATTTATGGAGCTGGAAAAAAGGTTTTCAGGTTTTTGCTTTTTCTCAAGCCTCACTTTTTCTAATTCTCAGTTTTGTCCTAACCCCTTGGACCTTGGTGGGAAGTGAATCACTTCGAAAAGTATTTGAGAATAGCGTTTACAATAACTACAAAAAACTTTTGGAGCGAAATTTCCCACATCAATTAAGATGGCAAATGCAGGCTTCCATAGAAAGATGGTCTAACTTTATTGGACTTAGTGTTTGTAGTCTGTTGGTTTATTTAACAGTAGAAGAAATACTCCCCTTAAGGATATTACTTGTCTTTATACTTATTGTATTTATTCTCATGATTAAAATTATTAAAATAACTTTTGATCAAATCAATGAGTTTCAAGTTACTGAACTAAGTTCAATGGACATCGACCAAAATCCTTTTTATGCCGTAGAAATACTTCAGGGGCTTGGGAATATAGATTCAAAAAAACATTGGGATACGGTTGTTCATCTTATTCAGAATGAAGAAAGGCCTATCATTGTAAAAAAAGCAGTAAAAGCCCTGGCACAAATGATTCCAAATAAAGCTATCGAACCACTGCTCAAGGCCTTCCAACATTATGAAAGAGAAGATATCAAAGTTGCAATAATCAATGCTTTGAGTGGAATTAAAAGCTACGAAGTAGATAACTTTGTTCTACTAGAATATGAAAAAATATTAAGAGAAAGTACTACTATAGAAAATATCTACTTCGATCTTTTGAAGGTTATGTCAGAAAGAGTGGAAAACAGTTTAATCCTTAACAGTCTTCGTATTTATAAAGAATTGGAATCAAGTAATGGAAGTCCCCGAATTGTTGCCAATCTGGTCGAAGTATTGGGTTACATTGGACAAAGAACTTTAGATCCTCAGCTTTTTCATTTTTTCCAAGAAATTTATGAAAAAACAGATGAGAGACGTATTCGCATCAATTTACTACGCTACATCTATTTGGACCCAAAAAGGAGAAACTTCGTTAAAATGGAAATCGAAAAATTGATGACTTCAAACGATCAATTTGATCGTAACGGAATTGTCTTTATCATCGGAAAACTAAAACTAAAATCCTACATTCAATATGTCATTCGCAATTTGCATCAGCAGAATGAAAAAAGTTCAACATGTATTATCTCCTTAATGGAATTAAAATATGGGATGGCCAATCAATATTACGAAAATTATCTTAGTCAAGTTCCTGAAAATGAGGCAATCACTTCGTTAAACCAATTTCATGAGATTCAAAGCTCCGCCATAAAATTTGCTTATTATGATTTTGTCATTGCAAAGCATCCACATAAAATAGAGGGACTATTAGCGTTGCTCAAAAAAACCAGTAAAGATTTTGATGATGATCGAAGAATCATTTTTCAACAGTTGAAGTTTTCTTGACTGGCTTTAAAAATATAATCATTAATTGTGAATTAAAAAGATCAGGACGCACTAGTGGATAATCTTTTTTAATTCATTTTCCAACCAATTCATAAATATTCGCACTCGCGTAGCAGTCAATCGCCTCTGAACATAGGCCAATTTAATCGCGAGAGGCTCTGCACGGAATTTGGGTAGCACTTCAATCAACTCACCTGATTTTAGATACGACGCAACTCCATGAAGTGGAGATTGAATAATACCAAAGCCAGCCAAACATGCTGAAAGGTAAGCATCGGTATTGTTAACAGTAATTGTTGCTGGCATTTTTATCTCTGAATATTTTTTGCCGTCATTGTATTCAAAGCCCCAGCTTCTTGCTCCTAAGACTTGGGTATACAAAATGAGACGGTGTTTCGTAAGGTCTGTTAGCTTTTTGGGTTTGCCATATTTTTGTATATACCCTGGACTTGCACAATTAATCATTGTTGCTTGACCCAGAAGTTTTTCAATAGTGCCCGGCTGGCTGATGGCCCCAGAACGAATAACACAATCAATTCCGTCACGGACTAAATCGACAGTTCGATCTGTGCAACTCAGTTCAATTTCAAGCTCCGGATACTTTTCCGTAAACCTTGAGAGCATTGGAAGAAAGTGTTCAGTGGCAAAGGATGTGGCCATATCAACTCGGATAATACCCTTAATTGTTTCACGTTGATCCTGAAACATTGAATCGGTTTCTTCTAAGTCGATAAGGATTTCTTTACATCGCAATAGATACTGCCGTCCTTCGGGCGTGAGTGTTACTTGCCTAGTAGTACGATTAAGTAATCGAGCGGATAAATGAAACTCTAAATCTCGAATCGAAGTTGAAACGGTGGCTTTTGGAAGATTCATCATCTCTGCGGTTTTAGTAAAACTTTGCAGTTCCGCCACTCTTACAAATATCTTCATTGCATTGAAAGTATCCATAAATCTTCACTTTTTATTGTTCGCTTAAAGCGAACAGTTTGTTACTAAAATTAGTATTGATCATATCAATGAAAAATGTAAAATGGTAGAAAAAGGAGATAACATTATGAAAATGTCTGGAAACACAATTTTAATTACTGGGGGCGGTTCGGGTATAGGACTGGCCTTGGCTGAAGAATTTTCGAAGTTGGATAATAAAGTTATTGTAGCAGGTCGAACATCTGAAAAACTCAAAGCTGCAGCAGCAAAAGGCTTCGCAACACTCGCTGTTGATATGGCAAATGCAGAGAGTATTACTTCCATGGCTCAAAAAGCGATAAACGATTTTCCTACTTTGAATATGGTGATTCATAATGCTGGGATTATGAAATATGAAAAAATTCTTGAAAACAATAATCATCAGATTGAAACAGAAACGGTAGCAACAAATCTTTTAGGACCCATGCGGCTTACCGATGCCTTGGTACCGCATTTTCTGAAACAAAAGTCTTCGGTCATTATGACGGTCACGTCAGGCTTAGCGTTTATGCCATTGGCATGGACCCCAACTTATAGTGCAACTAAAGCTGGCTTACATTCATATACTGAAAGCCTTAGATATCAATTAAAAGACACTAAGATTGAAGTATTAGAACTAGCTCCTCCGTATGTTCAAACAGAACTAACGGGCAAACACCAAGCCAGTGATCCAGATGCAATGCCACTTAATGATTTCATTAATGAGGTGATGCAAATTTTAAAATCAGAACCAAATGCCAGAGAAATTTTAGTAAAAAAAGTAATTCCTTTACGTACGTCAAGTGAAGGTGGACAAGCAAAATACCAAGAATTTTTTAATGGCCTTAATGATTACATGAGCAAATTCGTCTAAATTATAAAAAAGCCTCGGTCATAACAAATATGAATCGAGGCTTTTAATTTTTTTGGTGTAACTTAATAAAACAAAATTTTCTATTACTTAGCAACTCTTTGCTCAAGTTTGTTCAGTCGATCAATCAAAAGTAGATTTTGTTTTTGAATATCAAAATTCTGTTTTTGTATTTCTAAGTTTTTCATTTCGATGGCGGAAAGCTTTTTCTTCACTTCAGCGTTTTCTATTTTCAAGGAAGCAATCTCTCGCTCTGTCTTCGCTTCATGCTTGATGAACTTCTGATAAAACTCTTTTATTCCTCCCACAACTACTGCCACTAAGTGGCCATAGTTGACCGCCCGAAGTTTTTGCTTATCAGCACCAACGTGCACCACTTCGGGGATCACCTTTTCCAAGTCTTGGGCCAAAAATCCCAAATCTCGTTTCATTCCATTTCTTCCGTCAGTCCACATGTAAGACACACCTTTAATTTTCAAAATTTTGTGCAAAGGATTTTCTAAACTTCTCACTTCTTTCTTCAGCCTTATATCTGAAGCGTCCCGGATGATCGCCCCATTGTTATCGATCTGAGCGTTGGTTAATCCACCGCCGGCATTACTAGATATCGTGATATTGCCACTGGCGGTAATGGAGGCCGTGGAGATCGCTGCATCCGCTGAATCATCGGCTAAACGAAAAGCAATCGCGGCTGAATTTCTTTTAAGCGCAGGATATGAAGAACTGGTCCCTCCAAATTGCAACCTTCCAAAACTATTGTTTGATGTGTCTGTAGTCATCAAAAGTATACCACTCGCTGGACTCCTTAACATGGCAGCTGTTGATCCACCGAAGCTAATCCCGTATGTGCCGTTCGAAAGATTCAAGTTTGGCGTTGTCGTTTGGTTTGAAAAAGTAGCGCCATTTACATCTATGTAGGCTGCCGAAGCGTTTGCAGTCACTTTAAATTTGCTTACTCCTCCCACTTGCAGATCCATCAGATTGTGCCCCATAGAATTTAGTGAAGTCTCAGTCGCGTTCAAATAAATTCCTGTGGCTGTTCCTGATTGGGCACCACTATTATTGATCGTATAAGCTAAATTGAGTGGTCTAAAATTAGCGGAACCTGCTGCTGCGGCAAAAGTATGAGCAGTTTGTAATCCGATAGTTGTTCCTGACGTATCTGTGTAACTTCCTGTCGGAGTTACCAGGAGCCCTCCAGGATAGGTCCACGCTGTTTGAATTCGATTCACACCATTACCTAAGCTGTCTGAAGCATTCGTCCAAAATCCAACTGAGCCTGAAAGCCTGAAGCCTCCATCATAAGATGCCTGAATATACTTACTTGATCCACCTGTTCCCGTAGGGTCAGTATTAATCGCGCCACTAGCGGTAATCCCCGCGGTGGTAATGTCGGCATCTGCTGAATCATCCGCCAAACGGAAAGCTATCGCAGCACTACTGCGTTTAATCGCAGGAAAAGATGAAGTCGTTCCACCAAATTGAAGGCGGCCAAAAGTGCTTCCACCATAATCTCTAAGTCTTAGAACTCCATCTGAAGGACTATCCATCCTGGATAAACTCAATCCACCCACTGTGCCTAAGTACAGACTATTGACGCTAAATTCACCGCCATTGGACACTCGTAATTTGCTGGCTCCGCCCACCTGCAAATCCATCAAATTATGGGTCATGGAATTCAGTGCCGTTTCAGTTGCATTCAGAAAAATTCCCGTAGTACTTCCTGACTGCGCTCCAGAGTTATTAAGGGTGTATCCTAAATCTAAATGCTTGTAAGTGGCGTTGCCCGCTGGGGCACCAAAGGTGTGGTCGGTTTTTATCAACGATCCTGCGCCTGATGTATGACTAAATTGAGAAGAAATACTATTAAAATAGTAGGCCATGGTGCCGTTGGTGTTCACGCCGTTACTAGTGTTGAACTCGAAAAAAGACCCAGTGGCAGAGAGAGAACCTCCATCATTTCGAACCGAAATAGCGGGAGGCTGTAGCACACTTCCCCCGAATGAAACTATTTTGGTTCCTGTATTACTTGGTGAAACTCTTAGCTTTGAAACGCCTCCTGCTTGAATATCCATAATATTTCCAGCAAAACCACTGGCGGCATTCACTCCTAATCCTGTTCCCGAGGTACTCCAGGAACTGGAGGTCGTTCCTGATGGCTCAACTAAAAAATATGGTTTGGTCGTCGTGGCATTTCCACCTGTAAACCAAGTTCCGTCGCCCTTCATTCCTGCACTTGAAGCTGCCCCGTTATTGGCTATATGTAAGCCAGCAGACGGAGTTCCTGTCCCCACTCCCACATTGCCGTCATCACGAACAAAAAGCAGTGAACTGTTTGAAGAGTTTGTGACATTTAAAGAAGATGTAGCACTACTAGCTCCTGTCCCCTTAACCACGAGTTGAGATCCCGGCGAAGTGGATAACCCAATTGCAAAAGTTCCAGTGGTGTACGCTCCTGCCGCTCCCAAACTTTGGGCAGTGACAGCACTTGGTGTTAGGTATCGTCCATCATGATGGTGAAGTGTACTGGCATCACTGCCATCTGTGAGTACTTCAACATTAGCTTGGGTAATATTAGTAGAACTCATAATAAAGTTTGTTGGTGTGTATCCTTGTAGTGTTTGCGCCACGATCGCAGTCGCTGAAGAGTTCACTGTTTGATCAGGAGAAAGATCACTGAAAGCTCCGGCGTTTCTGGAAACAGAAACTCTAACTCTTCTCACATCTCCTGCAGCTGGAGTATATCCAGCAGCACAGTTTGCCGTTGCTGCTGCTCTGATCGCCACCGCACGGCTACCAAAAATAGTTGCCATAGTGAGACCGGGATCTGAAGCAGTTCTTTTTCCTGCTCCGGTAAAAGAGCCTAATTGAAAAGAAAATAATCCGTCAGTGATGGAGAGATCCGCTGATTGCGTTTCTTGATAGAGTAAACAGTTATTACCGGAAGGAGCATAAATGGAAAAAATAAAATCCACTTGATCAGTGGAAGGAGCAGTACCAGCAGCATTAAATAAACGGCCCTGATAAGAAAAAGTTTGCGCTACTTCGCTCGCTGCCATTACGGAGACAGAAATAGTCAAGTTTAAGCTAATAAAAATAAGGTTTCCAAACCTAGACATTCAATCTTCCTTAAATGAACTTCTCATTATTTATATCGGTAAAAAAAGAAATTAATTAAAGAAAGACTTTAGCTCTTAGCTCTAGACCCCAAACCATTTCCTCATTATTTTCTTAGCTCAATATTAGATCCAGACCTAAGTCAGGCAATATTTGCCTAACACTAAATCTCTTTTTCGCTCTAAAAAAAATAATTCTTAAAAATAATATATTTACGTCGATAGATTAATTATGAAACGGTCCCAACTTATTTTAATAGTATCAACTCAGTTCGTGGCGCCAGCGCTTCTAGCTCAAAGTACTATTTATATTGTTAAGCCTGGAGATATATTAGGACGGATTGCCCGCAAACATTTAGGTCGGCCAATCTATCCTGATGTTCGGGGCGCCATTGCCAGAATTCTTCAAGCTAATCCCGATCTCAATAATCCAAATCTGATTTTAGCTGGTCAAAAGATTAACATTCCTGACTCTGAAGAAAGTATAGGGGCTTATGCACCTGTCGCCGCACAAGTTGTTCCTGAAGTCTCAATCGAAGTAGTGACAGCTGAGTATGTGGTAAAGCCTGGAGAAATCCTTGGAAGAATTGCACGCAAAAATTTAGGCGCTCCGATTTATTTGCAAGAGGGTTCGCTAGTCAAAATCATGCAATTGAATCCAGAACTCAAAAATTCTGACCGAATCTATCCAGGACAAAAATTACGGATTGCAGTTCCTAGAACTACGTCTTCCCTGCAACCAGAAGAAACCACTAAAGCGACAGTAGGTGAAGAAGTAGTCGCACAGGCAAACCAGGCCACAGTCTGGGCTGCTCCAAGTGAGCTAGAACCAGAAGAAGATACTTATTCCCATTTCAGAATAGATCCAAACTTTAAATTTTTACGTTTGAATTCCCTCGATAAGGCCACTAATGGTTCCGCCGTACTTCTCTCAAAGACTCATTATGAACTTCCCGTTACCTGGGAACAAATTTGGTCAAAAACCTTTCGTACTTTTGGACGCTTCTCCTACTCTCACACTAAGTATGAGCGCCCAGTAGGAAAAGAATTAAAAAACCCTAGTATTTCTCAATATGGATTTGCCGTCGGTGCAGGATTTTTGCAAGATCAAAAAAACCGTGTAGCAGTTGAGTTGGGCGTAGAAGAACAAGCCTATTTAAAAGGTGTCAACACCACTCAGGTAGAATTGTTTAAAGTTCCCGCACCTAATGCAAAAGTCATCACAGAACACGACCTCTATAATAAAAAATCTCTCACCGTGGGCTTAGGTCTAAAAGCCGCCTATTTTATGGGTACTAATACTGGTCATGTGGATGCAGAGGCAGCCATTCAATACGGAGGCCAGCTCTACTTAAAGCAACAGCTCAAGTCTTCCCTTTTAGGCATGTATACTGGATATGCCAAAACCAATCAAGACACCAATATCTCTAGCCAAAACCTGACCGAAATGAAATTTGGAATAACTTGGGTCATCCCTTTCGGAAAGTAAAGTCCGTCATAAAAATACCGAATAGCCATTCATGAAGTGTAAAAAAATATCGATTACTCGAGTGCTTTTTTGTTATATCCTTTCTCTTATTTTAGAAGGATGTAATCCCTTAGGCGGAGGTCAATCGAAGGTTGACACCACCTTCAATCCAGGCGGAGAAACAATTAAGGTCACTTCCATTTTGCCCGTGACAGGGGCAATCACCGGAGGAACCAGACTGACCATTACAGGAAAAGAATTTCAAAACGGAGCAGTCGTTGAAATAGATAGTGAGAACTGTCCCTCTGTGCTCTTTATTTCCAGCACCACTTTGGAATGTACTTTACCTTCCCACTCCATCGGGAGCGCTTCTGTGACTGTTATTAATCCTGGAGGAGCAACATCAACTCTAGAGAGTTCTTTTACTTACATATCTGCAGTAACAGCTACGGCCGGTTATGCTATCACGATTGGCGGTGGTATTTCTTCTGATGTTGATGGACAACTACATGCCAACATAGGTGAAGACGTTAGTGGCGGACCGATTTTGACCAACGTCGAAGCAAGATTGGTTTCTGGTTTAACCGGCGCAACTCTAGAAAACTAGAAATGTTTTAATGTAAGCGGTAGAATCAAACGTTAGCTTCCCAAACTTTAATCATATTCTTCCATCATTTCTTTAATTTCATGTCTGTCACTTTGTGGCAAAAAATAACTCCAACTAAAAAAGAAACAAGTGGAAACAGGTAAGATTCAAAAAAATATTTTATCATAAACAATCATAATTCAACGTTGTCATGTGATCTCCAAATCTTTAAGCTTCTATCATGAAATTTAAAGGAGATTGCGATGTATAAATTATTGTTCACACTTGTTACTTTCCTACTTAGCACGACATTGTGCTTTGCTATTGGGAAATCGTTAAATAACGGACTGGCTTTGGCGAAGATTAAAGTCCTTACGGTAAAGGATTTTCCTACCATTAAGTGGGATGACAAAACGATATACGTGCTTCCTTCCATTCCACCAACGATAAAGCCTATTGCGGGAGTTTTAACTGTGGGGTCCGGTTCGATGATTTCCCACGTTCAACTTCTCTGTCGCGCTTTGGGGATTCCAAATAGCAACATCACAAAAAATGAATATGAAAAACTCAAAGAGCTTGACGGAAAAGAAGTACTTTATGTCGCATATGGTAAAAATGAAGCCATCGTAAAAAAGACAGAAGAAATTTCTGAAAATGAACAAAACCTCATTAAAAAATATCTATCGGGTACGAGCTTTGAACCAATCACTCTTCCCTCACCTAATTTGTCATATACATCAATTACAAATCTAGACGATATTACAAATACTGATTCTGGAATTTTAAGTGGACCTAAAGCTGCGAACCTTGGTTTCTTAAAAAAATTATTTCCTAAAAGAGTCGCCGATGGCTTTGTTTTACCTTTTGGTTTAGTAAATCAAATTTTCAAAGATCAAGGTATTCATGAGCACATCAAAAAACTATCTTCGCTTACTAATCAGACACAAATTTTGGCCCAACTAAAACTAATCGCGACCCAAATTGAAGCACTAACCATTCCTTATAATATCTTAAGCGAAATTCAATCTCGATCAGCAATTCTTTTAAAAGAAAATAATGGAGCTGGTCTTTTTATTAGAAGTGATACCAACGTAGAAGACTTGGCACAATTTTCTGGTGCAGGACTTAATAAAACCATACCCAATGTCATAAAGATTGAAGAAATAGAAGCTGCTATCAAAAGTGTTTGGGCATCACCTTGGTCAGAGCGCTCACATGCCTGGAGATCAAAATATATCAAGAACCCAGAAGCGATTCTTCCAAGTGTCCTCATTATGAAATCAGTGAATGCTAAAAAAGCTGGTGTCATGGCGACCATGAACTTTGAGACAGGAAGTACTGATGATTTATTTGTTTCTTCTAATGAAGGTTTAGGCTTTAAGGTGGTTGATGGCCTTGAGACTCCTGAACAGCTTCTTGTCTATAATGGCGAAGGCACTATTGAAGATCGTACTGAGCTCATTAACATGGCCTACGCTAAAACTCAGTTTGTACTCGACAACGAAAAAGGTGGAATAAAAGAAGTTGCAACTACGCTAGATGAAATCTTAACTGCAAATGAGGTTTCCCAACTGGAGAAGATTGTGAACAAAATAAAAATTGAAACAAAATTCAAGCTGCCGTTTGAGTCAGAATTCGGGGTAACAAGTGACGGACAAATCCAGTTGTTTCAAATTAGACCACTTATTTTAAGTGGCAATGAAAATACTAATGCGATTTTGAGAAAGTTCTTTCAAGAACTATAACGCTAACAATTTCCAAAAGGGGAAAAAATGAAAACTCTACTTATTGCTCTTCTTCTATTGTCATTTAATGTATTTGCAAATGATGAAGATGGCCCAAAAACTCTTGACCGCTTTACTTGCAAGTTGAAAGTTGGAAAAGAGAAAAAACTAGACATTAAATTTGATGGACTTCGTCTTGATGATGAGACTGACATCTTAAATGTAATTAAATTTTATGAAGTTAACTTTGCTGGATTAGATTTCAAAATCGCAGGTGGAATCGCGGGTGACGATGAATGTGATGCTGGTAAAAGATGTCGTACCGTTCTTGGTATGAAAATTGGTAACCAACCAATTGCTGTTGGCTATGCTAACAATGCAAGCAAGATCGGTGTGCTTACTGCTCAAGCGAAACTAAGTTGTACAACAGCAACCGTTCTCGTGGCAGAAGAATTAGAATCTGAATACTAGTCCATAATATAGCAGACCTACAAAAAGGTCTGCTAATTCCAAACTTTTAATGGAAGTTTAAAATGTTAAGATTTTTGTCTTTTATATTGGCTTTTACATCTCTTAATCTTAAGGCCAACATTTGTGATCGAACACCTCAGGTTGTGGCGGAAATTGAAAGTCAGATTGGAAAGAATTGCCAGGATATAACAAGTGATGACCTTCTCAAAATAAAATTAATGGATCTATCCTCCAAAAAAATTAACAGCTTAACGGCTAACAGTTTTCAAGGGCTCACCTCCTTAAAGGAAATTTATCTTCACGATAACCAGCTAACGAACCTACCTGGCAACATATTTCAAGGACTCGATTCATTGAGTATGATCACTCTTAGTGAAAACCAACTTACCTCTCTGCCCAATAACTTATTTCATGGCCTCAGTTCATTGAGTGTGCTCACTCTTAGTGTAAACCAAATTACCTCTCTGCCTAATAACTTATTTCATGGACTCAGTTCATTAGAAGGCCTCTATCTTCACAATAATCAGCTAACGAGCTTACCTGAAAATATATTCAAAGGGCTTGGTTTATTAGATGGGATCAGTCTAAGTAATAACAAAATAACAAGTTTACCTGACAACATCTTCCAAGGACTCAATTCTCTATATCATCTATGGGTTAATGATAACCTAACTGATCTAACTCAAACATGGGCCTACCAACAATTTAAAATTTTCATAACATTTCCGCTCATAAAAAATACCAACCTCTTCAACCTCATTGATGGCCTTATTAATTACTATCCAAAAATTACTCAGGTTGAAGAATTTGCTCCTGCGGTAGAATCGTATATGAAGCGAGAAGCTTTTATTCGTGGTATTCCCATCTCGTACCAATTCTACTCGTTCTATGATCTCATCCCACATGCTGATGATGTGAGACAGATTCATATCGTAAGACAACTTGCGGTTGACGTTTGCGCTCTCGCTCCATCATTTTGTCCTGTGCGAGAAGAGATCCATCAGTTTCCCATGAAGACTCACTTAGAAGCGACGATTGCGCTTAAAAACGAGCTCATTAGTTCTCAAGCTCCAGCTTCTACCATTGCCAAAGTACAGGAGCTGATTAACGGGCTTCAAGATTTTTTTGCCATGAAGCTAGATTACCCAAAACTAAAACCTAACCTTCCTCCTGAATCGATTGCTCAATTAGATCAGCTATTTTTGAACACGAACCCAAGCCTTAATCAGATCGCTGAGTCTATCTTAAATTTACACAATCTGATCAATGCAAACTCAAAGAATAAAGAATGGATGAATCTTCACGCCCTCACCACACTCAAAGTGAAGTCTTACCTTCAGTTTAAGTTTAAGGAGCTATTTTGGAGCATCACCGACGGTGACAAAATGGAAATAGTCATAGCTCTTACCAAAGTCTCTGAAGGAACGGCTCTTCTCACTCCAGCTGAAAGCAAATCCATTCAAAAGCTACTTCAACAAGGCAGCCTAACCAAGGCCATACAACGCTCAATTGAATGGCAGCTCGCGAAGCTCTCTCGAGAGTACGAAGCTAATCTGGCGACACTAAGTGAATCCGACACAATCAGAAGAAAGAACTTTTTTGATACGTATAATTACCAGGTCAGAACTTCGATTATTACTGAGTGGGATAAGCTTCATGATTAGAAAATGGTTTAACTATTATCGCATAAATCGAAGAAGAATTGCCCAGTTAACCCTAATCAATGTGGCACTGACAATATTATCTGAATTTGTTGTAAGGGAATTATTTTCTTTGGTCCTTGGGCATGAATGGTCAATGCTAACGAACAAACTCAACTATCAGTCTTTAATTAATATACTCATGACCATCGTTGTCACCAATATTGGTGGCGTTGTCCTTTTCGTACCTAAAAGAAAAAATCGATTTGTTTTATTCTGCTTTATTTCTCTTCTTGCCAGCATCATTGCTCAGGTCATAGCGTTTGAGTTATCGTCACTCAATTTGTTTAGCTTCAAGCGACTCATATTTGATCTTGTCTACGCGGGCAGTTTGAAGTTTTTATTTTTTGAATACTTTCGCAATCAACTTGTCATACCTCACAAAAATATTTTTCAACTATTTTTAACCCGTTCGAAATCTGACATTGCGATGACCGTAATCAAAACCTGTATCTTAGGGCTCATCGGATTAAAGTATTAATTATGAAAAAGAAATTAATCGGAACAATATTTATATTCAGCTTTTTATTCGCTAATCTAGCACAGGCCAATATTTGTAATCGAACACCTCAGGTTGTGGTAGAAATTGAAGGAAAGATTGGCAAGAGTTGCCAGAATATAACAAGTGATGACCTACTCAAAATAACTTGGATTAGACTAGATCGTAAAGGCATAGACAACTTAACTGCTAACAGTTTTGAAGGACTTAAATCTTTATCCGTTCTTTATCTGCAGCAGAATAAGCTAACTAGCCTACCAGAAAACTTATTCAAAGGACTCAGTTCACTACAATCTCTATATCTTGAGAATAATGAACTAACGAGTTTACCTGAGAATTTATTTCAAGGGCTCAGTAGATTGTTCTTTCTCAACCTAGGTAATAACAAATTATCAAATTTACCTGAGAATTTATTTCAAGGACTTACTTCATTAAGGAGTCTCTATCTTTATAGGAACAAGCTTACGTCGATGCATGAGAATATCCTCCAAGGAGCTCCTATATTGCATACTCTCGATCTAGATTATAACCAGCTAACAGATTTACCTGACAACATTTTCGAAGGGCTCAATTCGCTATCTATTCTATCTATTCGATATAACCTAACTGATCTAACTCAATCATTGGCCTACCAAAAATTTATAATCTTTAAGTCATTTTTCTCAGTCTTCGCTACCTTTCCACTCATAAAAAATAGCAACCAATTCAATCTTATTGATGGTCTAATCAACTACCATCAAAACATTTCTCAGGTTGAAGAATTTACCACTAAAGCCGAAGTTTATATAAAATCAGATTTCTTCTATCGTGGTACTCCCATCTCGTACCAATTCTACTCGCTCTATGATCTCATCCCACATGCTGATGATGAGAGACAGATTCATATCGTAAGACAACTTGCGGTTGACGTTTGCTCTCTCGCTCCATCATTTTGTCCTGTGCGAGAAGAGATCCATCAGTTTCCCATGAAGACTCACTTAGAAGCGACGATTGCGCTTAAAAACGAGCTCATTAGTTCTCAAGCTCCAGCTTCTACCATTGCCAAAGTACAGGAGCTGATTAACGGGCTTCAAGATTTTTTTGCCATGAAGCTAGATTACCCAAAACTAAAACCTAACCTTCCTCCTGAATCGATTGCTCAATTAGATCAGCTATTTTTGAACACGAACCCAAGCCTTACTCAGATCGCTGAGTCTATCTTAAATTTACACAATCTGATCTACACAAACTTCAAAGATAAAGATTGGATAAACAAATATATTCTCACCACGCTCAAAGTGAAGTCTTATCTTCAGTTTAAATTTAAGGAGCTCTTTTGGAGTACAACTGATGCTGATAAAGTTTCTGTGGCCCTAGCTCTTACCAAAGTCTCTGAAGGAACGACTCTTCTCACTCCAGCTGAAAGCAAATCCATTCAAAAGCTCCTTCAAAAAGGCAGCCTAACCAAGGCCACCCAGCGCTCAATTGAATGGCAACTAGCTAAGCTCTCTCGTGAATACGAAGCTAATCTGGCCACACTAAGTGAAACTGATACGGTCAGAAGAAAAAACTTCTTTGATACGTATAACTATCAAGTCAGGACTTCGATTATTGCAGAATGGGATAAATTAAATGAATAAATTTTTTATCGGAACAATTTTTATATCCAACTTTTTATTCTCTAGTATTGCGCAGGCCAATGTTTGCAATCGTACAGCTCAAGTTGTGGCGGAAATTGAAAGACAGATTGGCAAGAAGTGCCAGGATATAACAGGTGATGACCTACTCAAAATAAAAGAAATGGATCTAGCAGACAAAAGCATTAAAAGCTTAACGACAAACAGTTTTCAAGGACTTGGTTCACTTGAATCTATATCACTTCTAAATAATCAGCTAACGAACTTACCTGACAACATATTCCAAGGGCTTGGTTTATTAATTTCTATTAACCTATTTAATAACAGGTTAAAAAAATTACCCGACAACTTATTTCAAGGACTCAGCTCCCTACATTTCCTTTCGCTTAATAATAACCTGCTAACAAGTTTACCTGACAAAATTTTTCAAGGACTCATTTCATTAACAGACCTCTATCTTCAAAATAATCAGCTAACGAGCTTACCTGAGAATTTATTTCAAGGGCTCAGTTCATTAGAATACATCTGGCTGGATTATAACAAGCTAAATAGCCTACCTGACAACATCTTCAATGGACTCAATTCACTACGTTATCTATACATAAACGGCAACCCAAATGATCTAACGCAAACACCGGCCTATCAACAATTTCAAATTATCAGAATATGTTTCAATGTATTTGCGAATTTCCCTGATATAAATATCACCAATCACTTCAACCTCATTGATGGTCTAGTTAACTACCATCAAAACATTACTCAAATTGAAGAATTTATTCCTAAGGCAGAAGCGTTTATCAAATGGGAATCGTTCATTCGTGGAACTCCAATTTCTTATCAATACTATTCCCTCTATGACCTCATCCCTCATGCTGATAATGTGGGACAGATTAATATTGTAAGAGAACTCGCAGTCGACGTTTGCGCTCTCGCTCCATCATTTTGCCCTATACGAGAAGAGATCCATCAGTTTCCCATGAGATATCATTTAGAAGCGACGATTGCGCTTAAAAACGAGCTCATTAATTCTCAAGCTCCAGCTTCTACCATTGCCAAAGTGCAAGAGCTGATCAATGGTCTCCAAGACTTCTTTGCCATGAAACTCGATTACTTAAAACTAAAACCGAGTCTTCCTCTTGAATCGATTGCTCAATTAGATCTTTTATTTTTAAACACGAACCCAAGTCTTAATCAGATCGCTGATTCTATCTTGAATTTACACAATCTGATCAATGCATACTCTAAGAATAAAGAATGGATGAGTAAATACGCCCTTACTACACTCAAAGTGAAGTCTTACCTTCAGCTTAAGTTTAAGGAGCAGTTTTGGAGTTTAGCTGACGATGACAAAATGGAAATAGCTATAGCTCTCACCAAAGTCTCTGAAGCAACTGCTCTTCTCACTCCAGCTGAAAGCAAATCCATTCAAAAGCTCCTTCAACAAGGCAGCCTAACCAAGGCCATACAACGCTCAATTGAATGGCAGCTCGCGAAGCTCTCTCGAGAGTACGAAGCTAATCTGGCGACACTAAGTGAATCCGACACTGTCAGAAGAAAAAACTTTTTTGATACGTATAACTATCAAGTCAGAACTTCGATAATTGCAGAATGGGATAAATTAAATGAATAAAATATTTATTGGAACAATTTTTGTATTCAGTTTTTTATTCTCTAATCTGGTACAGGCCAATATTTGTGATCGTACACCTCAGGTTGTGGCGGAAATTGAAAGACAGATTGGCAAGAAGTGCCAGGATATAATAAGTAGTGACCTACTCAAAATAACTGAAATGAATCTATCAAATAAAAGCATTAAAAGCTTAACTGCTAACAGTTTTCAGGGGCTCAGATCATTAGAGGCATTTTTTCTTAACGGTAACCAGTTAATGAACTTACCTGAGAATTTATTTCAAAGGCTCAGTTCTTTAAAATACCTCCATCTTGAAAATAATCAACTAACAAATTTACCTGAAAACATATTTCAAGGACTGAGCTTATTAAGAATTCTCGCTTTACAAAATAACAAATTAACAAATTTACCTGAGAAGTTATTTCAAGGAATTGGCTCATTATATTCAATCTTTCTAGAAAATAACAAAATAAGAAGTTTACCTGAGAACTTATTTCAAGGACTAAGTTCATTAAATGGTCTCGATCTTAGCTTTAACCAGCTAACAAGTTTGCAAGAGAACATATTTCAAGGTCTCACCTCATTAAAACAACTTCGTCTAGGTTATAACAAGCTAACAAGTTTACCTGACAACATATTTCTTGGACTCAATTGGCTAGATCATATAGATATTGAAGGTAACCCTACTGAATTAATTCAAGCAGGGGCCTACCAACAATTTATATTTATCAAGTTATTTCCACTTATAAAAAACATCAACCTCTTCAATCTCATTGATGGCCTTATTAATTACTATCCAAACATTATTCAGGTTGAAGAATTTGCTCCTGCGGTAGAATCGTGTATCAAGCGAGAAGCTTTTATTCTTGGTACTCCCATCTCGTACCAATTCTACTCGCTCTATGATCTCATCCCACATGCTGATGATATGGCACAGATTAATATCGTAAGACAACTTGCGGTTGACGTTTGTAATCTCGCTCCAACATTCTGTCCTGTGCGAGTAAAGATCCATCAGTTTCCCATGAAGAATCATTTAGAGGCTACGATTGCGCTTAAAAACGAGCTCATTAGTTCTCAAGCTCCAGCATCTACCATTGCCAAAGTACAAGAGCTGATTAACGGGCTCCAAGATTTTTTTGCCATGAAGCTAGATTACCCAAAACTAAAACCTAATCTATCTCCTGAATCGATTACTCAATTAGATCAACTATTTTTGAACACTAACCCAAGTCTTAATCAGATCGCTGATTCTATCTTAAATTTACACAATCTGATCAATGCAAACTCTAAAAATAAAGAATGGATGAATAAATACGCCCTCACCACGCTCAAAGTGAAGTCTTACCTTCAATTTAAATTTAAGGAACTGTTTTGGAGCACTGCTGATGCTGACAAGACTGAGACTGCAACAGCTCTCACCAAAGTCTCTGAAGCAACTGCTCTTCTCACTCCAGCTGAAAGCAAATCCATTCAAAAGCTCCTTCAACAAGGCAGCCTAACCAAGGCCATACAACGCTCAATTGAATGGCAGCTCGCGAAGCTCTCTCGAGAGTACGAAGCTAATCTGGCGACACTAAGTGAATCCGACACTGTCAGAAGAAAAAACTTTTTTGATACGTATAACTATCAAGTCAGAACTTCGATAATTGCAGAATGGGATAAATTAAATGAATAAAATATTTATTGGAACAATTTTTGTATTCAGTTTTTTATTCTCTAATCTGGTACAGGCCAATATTTGTGATCGTACACCTCAGGTTGTGGCGGAAATTGAAAGACAGATTGGCAAGAAGTGCCAGGAGGTAGAAACTGATGACCTTCTCAAAATAAAATCAATGAATCTAACCTACAAAAATATTAACAGCTTAACGGCTAACAGTTTTCAAGGGCTCAGTTCATTAATAGATATCCATCTAGAAAATAACAGGTTAACAAGTTTACCCGAGAATTTATTTCAAGGACTCAGTTCATTAATATACCTCTATTTTAACAATAACCAGCTGACAAGTTTACCAGAGAACTTATTTCAAGGGCTCAGTTCATTAGGAACCCTCAACCTAATTAATAACAAATTAACAAGCTTACCTGAAAACATATTTCACGGACTCAGTTCATTAGTAAACCTCGGTATTCATTATAATTCGCTAACAAATTTACCCGAAAAATTATTTCGGGGACTTAGTTCATTAAAATACCTCGACCTTAGTCATAACCAGCTAGCTTTATTGACTGACAATTTATTTCGAGGACTCAGTTCATTACGAGAGCTCTCTCTTCATCATAACAAACTAACTAGCTTGCCGGACAATATATTTGAAGGACTCTTTTCGTTATATTTTATAGCGACTCAAGTTAACTCGACTGACCTAACTAAAACTTTTGCCTACACGCAATTTATAGATTTCAATCTTGTTTATTCACCTTTCAGGGACTTCTCACTCATCAAAAATCCTAACCATTTCAATCTTATTGATGGACTAATAAACTACAACCATTACATTACTCAAGTTGAAGAATTTACTCCTAAGGTCGAAACTTATATCAAATGGGAATCGTCCATTCGCGGAACAGCAATTTCTTTTCAATACTACTCCCTCTATGACCTCTTCCCTCACGCTGATGATATGGGACAAATTCATATCGTAAGGGAGCTTGCAGTTGACGTTTGCGCTCTCGTTCCATCATTCTGTCCAGTGCGAGAAGAGATACATCAATTTCCCCTGAAGACTCATTTAGAGGCCACGATTGCGCTAAAGAATGAGCTCATTAGTTCCCAAGCTCCAGATTCTACCATTTCCAAAGTACAAGCGCTGATTAATGGTCTCCAAGACTTCTTTGCCATGAAACTCGATTACTTAAAACTAAAACCGAGTCTTTCTCCCGAATCGATTACTCAGTTAGAACAGCTATTTTTAAACACTAACCCTAGTCTTAATCAGATCGCTGATTCTATTCTAAATTTACACAATCTGATCAATGCAAACTCTAAGAACAAAAACTGGATGTCCAAGTATGTTCTCACCACACTCAAAGTGAAGTCTTATCTTCAGTTTAAGTTTAAAGAGCTATTTTGGAGCATCACCGAAGGTGACAAAATGGAAATAGTCATAGCTCTCACCAAAGTCTCTGAAGGTACTGCGCTCCTCACACCAGCTGAAAGCAAATCCATTCAAAAACTCATCCAAGAAAACAAGCTAACCAAGGCCACCCAGCGCTCAATTGAATGGCAGCTGACTAAGCTTAACCGTGAATATGAAGCTAATCTGGCGACACTAAGTGAAACTGATTCGATTAGAAGAAAGAACTTTTTTGATACTTATAACTATCAGGTCCGCACATCAATTATTACGGAGTGGGATAAATTAAATGAATAAATTATATATTGGAACAATTTTTGTATTCAGTTTTTTATTCTCTAATCTGGTACAGGCCAATATTTGTGATCGTACACCTCAGGTTGTGGCGGAAATTGAAAGACAGGTTGGCAAAAAGTGCCAGAATATAACAAGTGATGACCTACTCAAAATAACTTACATCGACTTAGGTAGTGAAGGCATATACAACTTAACAGCCAACAGTTTTGAAGGTCTAAAATCTTTACAGAATCTTTATATTTACAATAACCAACTAACAAGCTTACCTGAAAATTTATTTAAAGGACTCAGTTCGCTGCAAGAACTCAATCTTTACAAAAACCAGCTAACTAGCTTACCGGAAAACATATTTCAAGATCTGAGCTCTTTAACAATACTCAAGCTTAAAGGTAACCATCTAATTAGTTTGCCACAGTACTTGTTTCAGGGGCTCAGCTCATTAGTGTTTATCTATCTTGATAATAATCGGCTAACAAGCCTGCCAGATAATTTATTTCAAGGACTCAGATCCTTAGAATCCCTCCATATTAATAATAACCAACTAACGAGCCTACATGAGAACATATTTCAAGGGCTCATTTCATTGAAAGAGCTCGTTCTTGAGTATAACCAGCTGACGAGCTTACCTGACTATATCTTCCAAGGACTCAGTTCCTTAGAGTTTCTCTGGCTTAATTATAACCAGCTAACAAGTTTACCTGAGAACATATTTCAAGGACTCAGTTCGATTAATGAAATTTATATAAAAGGAAACCCGACTGGTCTAACTCAAACATGGGCCTACCAAAAATTTATAATTTTTAATTCATTTCCACTCATAAAAAACATCAACCTCTTCAATATGATTGATGGCCTAATTAACTACCATCAAAATATTACTCAGGTTGAAGAATTTACTCCAATGGTCGAAGCCTATATCAAATGGGATTCTGTCTATCGCAGTCCCCAAATTTCTTATCAATACTATTCCCTCTATGATCTCATCCCTCATGCTGATAATGTGGCACAGATAAATATCGTAAGACAACTCGCGGTTGATGTTTGCGCTCTCGTTTCGTCATTTTGCCCTGTACGAGAAGAGATTCATCAGTTTCCCATGAAGACTCACTTGGAGGCTACAATTAGACTTAAAAATGAGCTCATTAGTTCTCAAGCTCCAGCTTCGACCATTTCCAAAGTACAAGCGCTGATTAATGGACTCCAAGACTTCTTCTCCATGAAACTCGATTACGTAAAGCTAAAACCTAATCTATCTCCCGAATCGATTAGTCAATTAGATCAACTTTTTTCAAACACTAATCCAAGTCTTAATCAGATCGCTGATTCTATTCTAAATTTACACAATCTGATCAATGCAAACTCTAAGAATAAAGAATGGATAAATAAATACGCCCTGACTACACTCAAAGTGAAGTCTTACCTTCAATTTAAATTTAAGGAACTGTTTTGGAGCATCACCGACGGTGACAAAATTGAAGTAGTCATAGCTCTCACCAAAGTCTCAGAAGGAACAGCGCTCCTCACACCAGCTGAAAGCAAATCAATTCAAAAGCTCATCCAACAAGGCAGCCTAACCAAGGCCATACAACGCTCAATTGAATGGCAGCTCGCTAAGCTCTCTCGAGAGTACGAAACTAATCTAGCGACATTAAGTGAAACCGACATAATCAGAAGAAAAAACTTCTTTGATACGTATAACTACCAAGTCAGAACTTCGATTATTACTGAATGGGATAAATTATAGTAAAAAACTATGGCCAATAAAAGTATTTGAATCTAATTACCTCGATGCAACCCATGATTTTTACAATAAGGAAAAAATACAAATTTAGAAGTTACTGGGAAAGTAAAAATACTTGGTAAATTTTAGTCACTAAAGCATATCTTTTTTTAGTCAAATTTTTTGAGAACTCTAAGCACACCACACATCAGTCACATAATAGAATCTTGATAATACTTTTCTAAAATTGATAATAAGTAACGTCTTCTTGCTTAAAGTTACCTCGATTAACTCCATAAATATCTCCCTCCCAATTTAAGTGAACTTATTTGTGATTCAACTCGGAAAAGTGGGTGTTAAAATTTTTCCGCCCAAACTTCTCAAGACCCGGCTAGAATTCAAATAACAAGGAAATTGACTCAATAACGAAGTCGAAAATGTTAACCAAATGAGCAAATAAATGCTCTAGGAGAATTTATGAAAAAATTATTAATCTTAGTTATGAGCATTACATCTTTCGGGGCTTTTGCGGCAACGCCTACAAAAGAAAACATTAGAGATGCGATTGAAGCATCTCTTTTAAAAAATGATCTTTCTTGTTTATGTTATAATAATGGGCAATTAATTTCTCAAATTAAACCAAGTCGAGCTTCGGTTTTACTATCATCTTTCAAAAAAGATTATACCTTGAGAGTATCCACTGATGAAAACTCGAACCACAAAATTAAATTGGTAAATCAAATGCTTAGAGATAGAAGAACTGACGAATTTGAAATTATTGAAGTAACTACTGACAGTGAGGCTAAATTAGTTGAAAAACTTACTTATAAACAATTCGGACAAGCTGTTAAGCAAAGAATTAACAATGGCTCAATTCTTAATCCAGATTTCGATGACGTTATCGTAGGAAATCAATACTGGGATATCGTTTGTAAATAAAGAATTTTGCATAAATATGAATAATTTGAAACGCTAGTTACCCGCGCACAAAATGCGCATTAATATGAATAATTTAAGAGCGCCGTTTTGAAAAGTTAGCTTTGATAAACGGCGCTCATGATAACAAAAAATCGACTCATTATTGAAAATGAAGTCCATTAATTAAGAAATTACATGAGGAGTTTTTATGAAATTATTGATCACGTTATTAGCGGTTCTTTCCCTTCAGTCATCGATGGCCGCAGAAAAAAAATGCGTTTTTGACGATTTGAAATTACAAGATTTAAAAACTGGGTTAGAAGGTTTCAAAAATATTACTAAGGATGAAAAGAAAGTGAATCTGCCAAAAATTTTTGATTCCTATAAAAAACAACTTGGAGAATGGGATAAAAAAGATTGCAAAGGAGCAGTCCTAAAAACTCAATTTGAGAGTTTATCTGATCATGGCCTTTATACTTTTCTTTTTACTAACAAAGATTCATGTGATGGAGGAAACCCTTACGGCTTGATCTTGGGCACAAAAGATCAATCGCCGAACAAAGATAAAGTGATTGCGACAATTACGGATGGTGATATCAATTGCCTTTAAACAAAAATGAAAACACTTTCGAATAATCTAAGTCTAATAAAAGTGGGAGTTTTAATTCCCACTTTCTTTTTTCCCTATTTACCAACGTTTTGTTTATGGTTTCGGCCTAGCTTAATGGATGTACGAGTTTCACAAAATAGGTAAATTTATTCGAATATCAAGATATGAGAGAATATCAAATTGCGGTCTCCTCAATGAAGGACTAAAAGCCAAGCATAGTGGGCGCTTTTATCCTTTAGATTGGCCAAAACTTCAATGGCGAAAATCACTTTCAGCAATCCACACATATTCTCTATCGAATTTTTAATGATTTATGTAATTCTTCCGTAAAAAAACCTTTGCAATAAGTCCAACTAAACTTAAGCAATGGGGTGTCGCTATGATTCATGTTTTGAGATATACTGAGGAGCTAGAGAAGGTAGGATTTACTACCGAGCAGGCCAAAAAGTCTGTGCAATTATGGATGGATCTTATGGACCAAAATTTCGCGACTAAAGCTGATTTTAAAGAACACTATTTTATGACCAAGACTGACCTGAGTGAAGTGCAGTCGGAAATGAAGGAACTAAGAACCGAACTTAAGGGTGAAATGAAGGTACTTGTAAGTACTCTAAAAGCTGATATGAAAGAGCTTGAAAGCAATTTAAATGCTGATATGAAAGAGCTTGAAAGCAATTTAAATGCTGATATGAAAGAGCTTGAAA
>JBMOGR010000027.1:0-31073 GCA_049318265.1 Bacteriovoracaceae bacterium | reverse complement strand
AGAAGTGTAAACCATGTCTCCGGTATAATTTGTTAACTATGTTTCAGGTACTACAGATCCAAGATCTCATCGCAAAAATTTTGATTCAAGCTCATCAGGCTGATTTAAAAAATGAAAATTTGGTTCAATCCCCACCACCATCTGACCTAGATACACGATAAGCGAACAGTTTTTATTTTTTAAAAGTTTAATGATTTTAAAGCTTTGCGAACCACCCAAATTGGATGGTTCGCTTAACAAAGTGGTGGAGGTGGTGGGAATCGAACCCACGTCCAAAAGCTCGTCTTGAATAAGGACTACGCGTGTATTTCATGAATTTCGCGCATGAACACACTATCGGGTTATCGGCCCCGCAACGCTCCGGTTATTTTCAAGAGTCCACCGGCTTATCTCCTGAACCCTTTTTTTAAGTGAAGGGCACGCCTCACTTTGTTAGCTTGATGTTATTGGATGCTAACCCCGCATACACTTTGTTACAATTAAGCAGCAAGAGCGTAAGAATCGTTAGATTCTACAAGTATTTTTTGGTCCCCTTTTGAATGGGCCTGGTGACCAACCCATACGCGCCCCCATCCCGTCTGTAGCCCCTGTCGAAACCTTGGCACCCCCGGTATGGTAACAGATGGGAGTATAACCTATCTTTCGGCCATAATCATTAGAATTGGTGAAGGGAGTTTGTGGTTGCGACGCTTTCTGGTCACAACTTTGTTTTACTTCCCTTCTTCTCCCTGGAGAAAGGTCGAAAGCTTATAAACCGCGCTGTCAAAGACGTCCTGAGCATCGATTCCTTCAAAAACACTACCAACGTGCTTATAGATTCGTTGGTTCTCCTTCATGATGATGTCAATGTCAGCGTGATACCCCTTGCTCACTTTATTGACCACAATGCGGGCCTGAAAAAAGGGTTCATTTTCGATTTCAAGATAGGCTTCATAAGGAAACTGGTAAATCTCAGACATTATTTCATCTCCACAAAATCAATCAAAGGTAGACGGTAAAAGTTTGAGTTTTTTGTCACACAGTGAAGATAGTTTTTGTATTCTGAGCAGGCTGAAGGCATTGGTCTTTCTTGTTTACAGGAATTATTTGTCTCGTAATAAAACGACTTAAACTGTGAAAGCCAGTCCTGCTTCAAAGAAAAACATTTATCATGGCGAATTTTCCCGTAATGCTCGAGAACTCTGCGCAGCCATATATCTTTTAATTCTCTTTCTCTTTTTTCCAGACAGCCAGTTTGATTTTTAACGTGCTCGAATTTTATACTTTTATATTTGAGCTCTGGAAATGTCTTCATCATCTTGGTGGGACAGCCATCGTTCATCCAGCCGATAAAGTTATTGAGTTTACCCGTTTCATTGGCCTGAACCGCTGTAGTAGACAAAGAATAGATAATAAGAAATAGGTGAAGCATTTTCATATCAAAAGATCCTATAATAAGCAGATGAAAAAAGCACTTGTTTGGTTTCGCCGGGACCTTCGTTTACACGATCACGCCGCTCTTCATCAAGCGCTCCTCGAGTGTGATCAGGTTTACCTCATTTTCATTTTTGACCAAAACATTTTGCAAAAACTTCCCCAAGACGATCGTAGAGTAACTTTTATTTATGAATCCCTGGCCGAAATGGGTGAAAAACTCTCTGTGCTTCAGGGAAACCCCGTGGATTTGATTCCAAAAACGGTCAAAGATTTAGGCATTACCGATCTTTACTTCAATCGCGATTATGAACCTTATGCTAAAAAACGTGATGAGACTGTCACTAAAATTTTGGCCAAAGAAAAAGTGAATGTTCACAACTTTAAAGATCATGTTTTCTTTGAAAAACATGAAGTCTTAACTGGCAGTCGAACTTTGTACAAGGTCTTTACTCCCTATAAAAATGAATGGATTAAAACCTTCCGCGCCCAAGAAGAAATCATCAACGATTACACCTGCCCTACCAAAAAAATTCAAGCATCAAACTCTCCTCTTTTTTTCCCGAAGGGGTTTGTTCAGACAGAAAACGTCATTGTAGGCGGAACAAAAGAAGCCAAAAAGAGACTGAAAAAATTTCTTCCGAAGATGATTGAATACAAACAATCTCGTGATTTTCCCTCGATTGATGGAACTTCAGGGCTTTCTCCTTACATTCGATTTGGAAACATTTCAGTTCGCGAACTGATCCGAGCTGCACTCACTGAACAACCAGCGGAAGCAAATCAGTGGTTATTTGAAATCATCTGGCGTGATTTTTATCATATGATTTTAGATGCCCATCCTTACGTTGAAAAATCATGTTTCAAAAAGGAATATGACAAAATTCATTGGCCAGGCAAAGAGTCCGACTTCCAAGCTTGGTGTGAAGGACGAACTGGATTTCCGATTGTGGATGCGGCAATGCGATGTTTAAACCAAACGGGTTTAATGCATAACAGGCTACGTATGGTGACAGCTTCATTTCTTTGTAAAACACTGCTGATTGACTGGAGAAAAGGCGAAGCCTACTTCGCACAAAAGCTTCTCGATTTTGATCTTGCCGCTAACAATGGTGGATGGCAGTGGTCTTCTTCTTCAGGCTGTGACGCTCAACCATATTTTAGAATTTTTAATCCCTATTCTCAGACAGAAAAATTTGATTCTAAAGAAATCTTCATCTCAAAATTCGTTCCTGAATTAAAAACGACTGATTACCCTCCTGAAATTGTCTCCTATAAACTCAATAGGGAACGCGCATTAGCTCTTTACGTCAGTATCAAATCGCCTTAAATTATAATGGTATAATGAAAACTATTGTCGATCTCATTAGAGTCGAAGATTTTAAAATCTTCCGTTTTTTTATAGTGGCGTACAATAATACGTCAGGCTCCAACGTGGTCGATTTTAAAAAGATTGAATTAGTTTCTTTGACTGATACTGGTTTTGGAATCACTCTGCCCAAAAACTCTTGCGCGATTGGACACTCATTAACTTTTTACATCGCCAAAGATTCCAAAAAAGTTTTAGTCAAAAAATTAACCAATAATCAAAATCTCCCAGGAACAATTGCCGTGACGGCAAAAGTAACGGGTCTTGGAGATGCAGGAGACGGATTTATTAGTTGCGAAATGAGCTTAACCAACTTTACACGTAATGATTGGGAAGGAATTTCAAAACTATATGCAGATAGACAGGAACAAATTAACGATCTTTTTATTAAACTAAAAAAACAAAAGTTTCCAGACCATGGCGATGAAGAAGGCACCGACTGACAAAGAGCTAGCTGATTATCTAAAAGATAAATCATGCTTAGTAGTCGACACCAATTCGGTGTCTCGAACGTCTGTGCTTAAATTCTTAACAAGTAGTGGTGTCCATCGAGACCGTATTCATATGGTGGATTCCATCGTTGAAGCGATCAAAGAACTAGACAGCTTCAAACCCGACATTGTTTTAACTGAATATGTTGTTGGTAGACATTCTGGAATCGAACTTTTAGAAAAACATCTACTAATTCAGCCTAATCGCATTGATGCTTCTTTTTATATTTTATCACAAAGTAATTCCATGGCGATTGCCGCCCAAGTAGCGGAACTTGAAATTGATGGATTGATCACAAAACCATTTACCATTAATGGATTGAAAGTAACTTTCATCAATGGCTTAACCCATAAGGTGAATCCAACCAAATATGTTTCTAAGTTAGAGAATGCGAAGACCCTTATTCGTGAAAAACAACATGATCAAGCATTCAATTTATTAGAAGAGTGTAAAAAACAAACGGATGAACCATCCAATGCTTATTTTTTTGAAGGGACAATCTTTGAAGAATTAAGCAAACTGGTCGAAGCACAAAATTCTTTTGAAGCTGGTTTGAAAACCAATCCTGAGCACTTTCGTTGTATGAATCACCTATTTCAAATTTATATCAGTGAAAAGAAATTTGAAGAGGCTCGAAGCATGGGCTCCAAACTCTTTAAACTTTATCCCATGTCTCCTTCACAAATTCCCAATCTCACGCGCATGATGATTGCCACCGATAAATTTGATGAGATTTACAGCATTGCTGATAAATTTACCAAAGAAGAAAATATTGATCCTCTTATGATTACTTATATTGCTGCCGCCATGGCCATAACCGCCAAGCATTACCAGAAAATCGATCAAATCGACGAAGCTTTAAAAGTGATCGCTCGTGGTTCTACATTAAGTAATGGCAGTGCCAAGATTCTCCGAAACATGAGTCAGACTTGCCTTGCCATGAATAAAGTTCCAGAAGCTGAAAAACTACTCAAATTAGTGAGTGAAGTTGATCAAACTACCGACCAGTACTTGGCTATGGACTTTGAAATTGTCAACGCAACCTTGCCTTGTCCAGAAATTGTTAAACGAGGTTTTGATTTAGTGAAAAAGGGGCACAAAGACCCCGCTATTTTTTCTATTCTTATCAAGCGTGCGACGGAAGACAAACGCAATGAAGACCTTATATCTGACCTTCGAAAACAAGCTAAAACTCTCTATCCTTCCCTTGCAGATCAGTTCTAATTAAGCGATAATTTATCTAGAAATTTAACCTAAGTAATAACTTCAATCATTCTCATTTTGGGAGACAGTCATGAGTTCGCACACATCATCGTGTTCTTGGCTCAAAACCTATCTGTCGTCATCGGTTGGTAAAAAACAATTGATGGCCATTTCAGGTCTTGGCCTTACAGGATTTACCGTCGGCCATTTGGCGGGAAATTTTCTGATCTATGTTGGTCCAGAAGCTTTTAATACTTACGGACACAAACTAACTAGCAACCCTTTAATCTACGGCGCTGAAGCAGGACTTATGGTTCTGTTTTTAATGCACTTAGGATTAGCTCTTCGTTTAACGATAGAGAACAACGCTGCTCGTCCGCAGAAGTATTTCATGAAAGTGAAAACTGGCCGTGGTGGAACTTTTGCTTCCTCAAGCATGATTTACACAGGGCTCATCATGTTCTTGTTTATTATTTCGCATTTACTCCATTTTAAATTTGGAGCATTTTACGAAATCGATCATTCGGGTGTTCATATGCGTGACATCTATCGATTGGTGATGGAAGCTTTCCAAAATCCTGGTTATGTAGCTTGGTACGTGATCTCTATGATCGCTATTGGAATTCACCTTTCACACGGTATTCAATCAACTTTCCAATCTCTGGGTGTTAACCATCCGAAATACACTCCTTTTATTAAAAAAGTTGGTGATGTATCGGCTATCTTCATTGCCATTGGCTTTTCTAGTATTCCCCTCTGGGCTTATTTCCAAGGAGTGAAGTAATGAGTTTTAAATTAGATTCTAAAATTCCTGCTGGTGATATTACACAAAAATGGGATGACCATCGTTTCCATATGAAACTGGTGAACCCTGCCAACAAAAGAAAATTTAAAGTGCTGGTTGTTGGTACAGGTTTAGCGGGTGCTTCGGCAGCTGCTTCATGTGCAGAACTAGGTTACCAAGTAGAAGTTTTTTGTATTCAAGATTCACCAAGACGTGCTCACTCGATCGCGGCTCAAGGTGGTATCAACGCTGCTAAAAATTATCCTAACGATGGTGATTCAACTTGGCGCTTATTTTATGATACCGTCAAAGGTGGAGATTATCGCGCACGTGAAGCGAACGTTTATCGTCTTGCTCAAGTGTCTGCTTCAATCATCGACCAATGTGTTGCTCAAGGTGTACCATTCGCTCGTGACTACGGTGGTATGTTAGATAATCGTTCATTCGGTGGTTCTCAAGTATCACGTACATTTTATGCTCGTGGGCAAACTGGACAACAACTTTTACTAGGCGCCTACTCTGCGCTTATGAGACAAGTTGGATTAGGTGCAGTGAAAATGCACACTCGTCGCGAGATGCTTGATCTCGTTCTTGTCAATGGACAAGCGCGCGGAATTATCGCGCGTAATCTTGAAAACGGAGAACTTGAAACTCACTCTGCAGATGCCGTTCTTCTTTGTACTGGTGGATACGGAAACGTTTTCTATCTTTCAACTAATGCCATGGCATCAAATGCCACAGCAGCTTGGAGATGTTACAAAAAAGGTGCTGGCTTCGGTAACCCTTGTTACACACAAATTCACCCTACATGTATTCCAGTTTCTGGTGATCATCAATCAAAGTTAACGTTGATGTCTGAGTCTCTTCGAAATGACGGACGCGTTTGGGTTCCTAATAAAGTTGGTGATAAACGCCAACCGGGAGAAATTCCAGATAGCGAGAGAGACTACTACCTAGAGCGCGTTTATCCATCTTTTGGTAACCTTGCTCCTCGTGACGTTTCTTCTCGTCAGGCAAAATTTCGTTGTGATGAAGGTAAAGGCGTCGGTTCTTCAGGTCTTTCCGTTTACCTCGACTTCCGTGATTCCATTAAACGACTTGGCGAAGATAAAATTCGTGAACGTTACGGCAACTTATTTGAAATGTATGAACGTATTACAGCAGAAAATCCATACCATGTTCCTATGCGTATTTATCCAGCGGTTCACTATACGATGGGCGGATTATGGGTTGATTACAATTTGATGTCGACCATTCCAGGTCTGCACGTTTTAGGAGAAGCAAACTTCTCTGATCACGGCGCTAACCGTTTAGGTGCTTCGGCCCTAATGCAAGGTCTTGCAGATGGATACTTCGTTATTCCTTATACCATTGGAAACTATCTGGCTGGAACGAAACTTGAGAAAGTTGATACCAACCATGATGCTTTCAAAGAAGCCAAAGATAATTGCCAAAAACAAATCGATGCCATGTTTGCCATCAAAGGAAACAAGACGGTTGATGATTTCCATAAAGCGCTTGGAAAGGTAATGTGGGATAAAGTGGGCATGAGCCGTAATGATAAAGGCCTTCGTGAAGCCTTGGTAGAAATTCCAAAAATTCGTGAAGAGTTCCATCAAAATGTTCGTCTTTCAGGCGAGAAAAACAATATGAACCCTGAACTTGAAAAAGCCTCGCGTGTAGCGGACTTTTTAGAATTAGGGGAACTTATGGCAAGAGACGCACTAGAAAGAAAAGAATCTTGTGGTGGTCACTTCCGCGAGGAATGGCAAACGGCTGACGGTGAAGCTCAACGTGATGACGAGAACTTCTGTCATGCGGCTGTTTGGGAATTTACAGGTGTGAACCAAGCTCCTAATCGCCATGTTGAAAACTTAGAATTCGAGAACGTTAAACTAGCAACAAGATCTTACAAATAGGAGTAAACCATGGGTGGCAATGCAGAAGCGAACATGAGTTTGAATCTCAAAATCTGGCGTCAAACAAAAAAAGATAGTAGTGGCCAGATGGTAGACTACAAATTAGACGGTGTAAGCCCGGACATGTCGTTTTTAGAAATGATCGATGTTTTAAATAGTAAATTAGTGCGTGAAGGAAACGATCCTGTTGCCTTCGACCACGACTGCCGCGAAGGAATCTGTGGTATGTGCTCAATGATGATCAACGGTATTCCTCACGGTGGGAAAAAAGAAACCACCACATGCCAACTTCATATGAGAAGTTTCCAGTCTGGCGACACAATAGTGATCGAACCTTGGAGAGCCAAAGCTTTCCCTGTGATTAAAGACTTAATGGTTGATAGAAGTGCCTTCGACAAAATTATTGCGACTGGTGGATTTGTTTCTGTGAGCACAGGAAATCCTCAAGATGCAAACTGCCTTCCAATTTCAAAAATAAATGCTGACCTTGCCATGGATGCAGCAGCATGTATCGGTTGTGGAGCTTGTGTAGCGGCCTGTAAAAATGCTTCTGCCATGCTTTTCGTTTCAGCCAAAATTTCTCAGCTTGCCCTTCTGCCTCAAGGTCAACCAGAACACGATTCACGTGTACAAAACATGGTGAATAAAATGGATGAACTTGGTTTTGGTAACTGCACCAATGAATCTGAGTGTGAAGCTGTTTGCCCAAAAGGAATTAAGCTTGATAACATGGCCCGCATGAACCGTGGTTATGTTAAGTCGACACTATTCTCACGCGTTTAATGACTCGTGATCCTTCATTCTAAAACAATTCAAACTTTCATTTCTCGCCTTACTTCTTACTCTAGGGAAATCCTAGAGGAAGAAGTGGGCGCGAAATTTTTTCGCACGAGATTTTTACTCAATAACTATTACTATCCTTTAAACTTTGTGGTCTTTGAAAAAGAAAAGCTTTTGGCCTACTTTGAGCCTGGAACATTTCGTTTGGGCTTTAATAAAAAGCTCATGTACGAAGCAAAATCTGACATTTTAAAAGATATTCTTCGTCATGAACTGGCCCACTACCTCACTCATATACGCTTCTCAGATCACGAACACGCTCACGGGCCAGAATTTCATTCTGTCTGTGAACGCTATGGATGGGGACGTGAAGTAAGTGATGCCACCATCGAAATAATGAAAGAAAATGAAAAGATCGAGGGAGATCTAAAAACAGAAGATCTGATGGTTAAAGTGAAAAAGCTTTTAACCCTGGCCCAATCTGATAATCCCCATGAGGCTGAACTCGCTACCCTTAAAGCCAATCAACTTATTTTAAAACACAACCTGCAGTATATTGCAGATGTAAATAACGATGAAGAAATTCTCTATACCGCTCGCGTTTATGCGGCTCCAAGAAATAGCGCCAAAATGCAAACAGTGTATGAAATTCTTCGTACCTTCATGGTTTATCCTGTTTTTAATTACGGCAAAGAAGAAGTTTATCTCGAAGTCTCAGGTTCAAAAACCAATGTGGAAATTGCTGATTATGTCGCAGGATTTTTAGAGAGAGAATTAGAGAAGTTATGGGAACATAATAAAGAAGCACATAATCTCAAGGGCAAAGTGGCTAAGAATTCTTTTTTTCACGGCGTTGGATTAGGTTATAAAAGTAAGCATCAGGAATTTCGCTCCTCTGTTTCGAGCTCTGATCAAAAATCATTGATTAAAATTGAACAAGATTTAGTGGAAAGAGTGAAAGCTTTTTATCCCCGACTCTCATCTGTGGGAAGCGAGCGCCAGCATGATCAGGAAGGTCTTAAGCGCGGTCACGAAGCAGGAAAAAATTTATCTATCCAAGCAGGAATTAAAGGCAAGCTGCTTAAACTTTTAAAGTAGAGACTTTATGAAAAAATATATTCTTATCCTCTTATCAATCTTTTTTATCAGTTCTTGCGCTACTAAAAAGTTGAGCAATGAAGCCACCAAACCACTAGGTCATGGCGCTAACGTTGTCCCTACTCTTTCAGACAGTGACCTCCTTGAACTCATTAAAGATTGGAAAGTAGAAGTCGTGCGTATTCTCGATAACAGTGTTCTCCTTGAGTCAGCTCCATACGATATTGATCAAAAAAAACTAGACAACTTTTTTCATCTTGCCGACTTAAGTCTAAAAAATGGCGCAACTGTGGTCATCGCCCCAGGAGCTTTCTTTGATAACCATCAAGCATTTTTTACTTCCATCGAAAAAAAACTAGCCTTGGTCAAATGGTGGATAGCGGTAGCCAGCCATTATAAAGGCCACCAAGGCAGAGTGATTTTTGATCTATTCAATGAACCGCACGACGAAGCTGCTATCAAAGAGTGGCCAAAGTTAGCGCAAGAATTAATCTACGCCATTCGCACTATTGATCCCTACCATGAAATCATGATTGAACCACCTGAATGGGGTTGGCCTAAGGGCTTTGCCTACTTTAATGCTCTAGAAGGCAATCGCCTCATCTATAGTTTTCATTATTATGGACCAATGGATTTCACTCACCTTCGTGGATACAATAAATTAGGACAATTTATAGGTCATTTAAAAGCCACAGAGAAAGAAAGACTTAAGCGCCGTTATCCTGGATTTATCCAAGGGGAAACATGGAATTCAGAAAAATTAAAACGAGAACTTGCCCCTGCTTTCCAGTTTCAATCCCATTTCAAAGTGCCAGTATGGTGTGGGGAGTTTGGGACTGTTCGTTGGTCAGTTGGTGCCTATGATTGGTTAGAAGATATGATGGATGTGATGAAAGATTACGGTTTTGGCTGGGCCTATTACTCTTTCAGAGAATGGCAGGCCATGGATTTAGAAATGAATCAAAATGTAGTTAATAAAGCCACTCTCAGACAAGAGACAAGTTTAAGTTCATTGATCAAAAAAAGAATGAAAGATTAGGTCTTACTCGCCCTTCACAATTTGATTCACAACATCTTCACCAAGCGTTTTCTTAGCATTCGTGATTTCAATCCCGATCATTTTTTCTTTTTCATCATAATCGACCAGTAGATTTTCCTTGAACTCATCGGTGATGTGAATGTCCGCGGTTGGCGCGAAGGCAATATAAAGGGCATCTGTTTCTTTGTCGTAGGTAATTTTCATAGAATTCCCTTTTTCATGTTAATAACAAGTTATTAAAATTTTATCATTTATGTTATTGTATTTTCACAAACAAATCACGAGAGAATGATGGAAAATTTAGAAGAGATGAAAAAATACATCGCCTTATATCAAAAAGTCGATCAGTACGGGCAAAAGAACGGTTACCAGCTTGAGATTAAAGATGCTGGGGAAATTACCTATACCATGAAAGTTTTAGAAGAACATCAAAGTAGCCCAAACCATTGCCATGGTGGTGTGCTGGCTGGACTGATGGATTCGACTTTAGGAGTTGCCTCCCTAACCTATGCCATGACTCAAAAATGCCTTTGTTCTACCGTTGAATTTAAAATTAATTATTTGGCACCTGTTCATCTTGGTGATGAACTTAGGGCAGAAGGAAGATTGGATCATAAAGGCAAAACCTTAGTAATCGCGAGTGCTGATATTTACCAAGTTTCGACAGGTAAAAGAGTGTGTAAAGGAATGGGAACATTCAATCTTTATCCAATGGAAAAGAAAGATTTTATAAAGGATCTAAATTTATGATGGGTTTTAATCAACAACCTTTGAATCTCTCTCCTCGTACCATTCTTATTTTTGGCGTCGGTCTAATTTTTTTTGCCATTGTTTTAGGCGCCTTTGGAGCCCATGGACTTAAGGCCATGCTAGATGAAACAAAGATGAATACCTTTAAGACTGGAGTTGAGTATCAGTATTATCATGGTTTCGGATTATTGTTTTTAGGATTACTCAAAATCAATTGGCCAGAACTCAGAGTCAATAAAGTTTTTGCCTTCATGCTTGTAGGAGTGATCTTCTTTTGTTCCAACTGTTATCTCTACGCCCTTACCGGCGTAAAAATATTCGGCATTTTAGTGCCGATTGGTGGAGTCTCTTTTCTCATTGCTTGGTTTTTATTATTTATGGGGTTGAAGAGAATTGGTCGGTAAACTTTTTTTAAACAACATCCAATAACAAAATGTCGCAGCCGTCATCCCAGACACCACATCATAAAAATAATGTTGTTTGGTACTGATTGTTGAAAAAGCCACTAGTAGTGACCAAATTAAGAGTGGTAAAGCTTTATAACGACTCAAGTTCCAAACAAACAAAAAGCAAATAAAACAGTTTCCTACGTGGAGACTGGGGAAACAATTGAGAGGTAGATCGGCTTGACGAATACTTTCGAAAAGCATTTTAGTAAAGACGCCAGTTTCTCCCTGAAGTGGAAAAATATGGCGAGGATAAACTGTTGGATAAAGAAGGAAAATAGTAAATGAAACAATTTGCAAAAGAAAAAAAGCTTTAATCCCTTTCTCTAAAATTTCCAGTTCATCGATTAACAAGTAAAAACAAACGATCATCATAGGATACAGGCTAGCGTAGATCCAAATACTTTCAGGAATAAATGGAATGGCTTCATCTACTGTCGTGAACGGTAGCAGTTGAGGTACAAAAAAGGGATTATGATTTATAATCAGATAGCCAAAAACGGAAACCAACACCAAAAAGGCGAAATAATAAAACTTATTTTCGTGAGTTAAATTAAAATTCAAACTTGTTTTTTCTCTGCTCCGTAAACCCATTTATGCTGTTGACCGATCACTCTGAAATGTGAACCATATTGCAGATTCATTTCCATGATACTTTGAAAACGCGCTTGAGGGAAAGCTTCCTGGGTTTCAAAAGCAGGAGTTAAACACCAGTCAAAGCTTGACTTCGTTTTAGTCCGCACCCATTCATAAGCATTTACGGTGGCGTGAAAATCTAATTCGTCAGCAATCACTGACTTTATTTGAAATTTACCAGGATATTGGTCGGACATTTTAACTATCAGTTCAGGATTAGTGTTAACACCTGTAGAAGGAGTTTTAAAATCAAAGCTGATAAAATCCACTGTATCAAAAATACTGTCCACCACTCTTGTTCCAGCAGCTTCAATATTAACGAAATAACCTTCTTTCTTAAGAACTTTTGAGAGTTCTAACACTTGAGGAACATGCTTAGGATGAAGAGGGTCCCCACCAGTTATAGAGACTCGGCGGATACGATTAGGATAGTTGCCCGCTAATTTATAAACATCTTCTAAGACTTCTTCTAAGCTCTGACCACTAACTGTACTAAACTCCCAAGTGTCCATAGAGTCGCAGTTAATACAACCAATGGCACAGCCTTGAAAGCGCACGAAGATCTGAGGAGTTCCAATGTGAACCCCTTCCCCTTCGATGGCACGGTAAATTGAGTTAATTTGGTACAACTTTTCCACGGTATCCTATTTAAACTAGCTTCTTTTAGATGGCCAATTGTTTGCGTAGTTGAAGCTTAAATTCGCTGGAAAGCCTTCTCAGCTCCATCCCAACGTGCTCTTCGATACTGCCGTCAACCACACCCTGAATTTTGAATTTTCTCTTTAATTTCTTATAGTAAACTCGCATCATCTCCATATCGAGATACAGATTCTTCTTTTTCACTGAAAGAGTCACATCATAAGCCAAAACGGCGTCCGTTTTACCAATGTACACCTTAAAATGCTCTTTTTTATCACTAAGGATGGATTCAACCTTCACTTCTCTATTTTCACCAAGACTTGTTTCCAGGACTTGTTCAAGTACTTTACCGGCTGCGACTAACTGGTCAGGTTTCACTTCAATGACTTCTTGAATTTGAAGTCTTTTAAAGATTGATCCACCTTCTAGTTCATCTAATTTCACCATGTCCGGTGTAATTTGGGATTTGAAGATATCGACTAAGTGGCGCATATCTAGTTTAATTTGATCCTTACGATCTGCTTTGATGACACCTTGTTCTTTTAACTTTTCTTTCAAATCTTCAAAGTAAGCCTTACCCATTTCAAAATCTAAGAAAATACTTTGATCTTTAATTATGAGTTTTGCTACAAAAGCCAACTCTTTTTCTTTCTTCTCATTGATTACGTACACTTTATACTTTTCGCGATTCTCTTTTCTGACGGATTCGATCACGATCTCTTTTTCTTTTGAAACATGGTTGGCCAATACTTGTTCGAGAATTATACCTAATTCAGTCAGCTTTTCGGGTTTCACATTGAGATCTTCTCCCATTTGTAGCGGCCTCCAAATAAAGCGTGGAGCATCGATGATAAAACTAACTACGGCTCCAATTGTTGAACTCACCACAGAGTAGGCCATGACTCCGCCAGAAGCGATTAGTGCCGAAGTCGCTTTCGCAGTAAACCAAGTAAATCGCAAACCGATCTCTACTACTTGTATCGTCATATAAAAAGGAACAGCGAGAGTCGTTATGGCGAGGTTTTTGACAAATTGAAATGGAGTTTCAATCACAAGGTAATAAGAATCTTTGACATACGCCCAGGCTACTAGCCCAGTATATTTCAACACACCTTCGGCAACAGTTCCTGAACTTTCGTAGGCATCACGTGCCTGTTGTATAGTGACTTGATGTGAGTAAGGAATTTTTTTTACTGAACGCCAAGGTGCTTTTAAAATTTCTGGAGCTGAATCGCGAGTTTTTTCAGTAGCCTGATCCCACTCATCTTTAAAATCATTCACATGTCCTGAATTATTAAAACGGTCACCGATATCCACTAATTCTTGCATGTGGACCATTCTTTTTAAAATTTTCTGTGACAGTTTTACACCTTTAGAAAGACCCAGCACTGTGAAAACAGAATGGCCATCAGCTGAGCCTTTCATAAAAACTTCTTTCACGTGTGAACCTAAATCTTTTGGTAGTTCATCTTCTAAACTGGTATCAACTTTGGAAACTTCAATATTGGACGTTTGGGCAAAACTGGCGAAGCAGTATAAAAAAATGAAGGCAAAAAGAAGAGGATTATTCCTCATAAGCACTCCTAAAAGTCGGTCTCGATGACCCATTCTAGCAAAAACGAGGGGTTTCAAGAGGGTCCGGGGTAATAATTACAGTGGGTGTCAACTTTCCTACAGCCCAAGCACCAAAGGCAATTTTCCTCCATGACCCAAGTCTTTAAGTGGTTGAAAGAGCAATCGAAGACCGCTAGAATAATTCTATGGATATTAAGAAAACTTATGCAGACATCCTCCAAGGACTAAAACTTGGTGGTCGTGGACTGGTTAAACTCTCAAATTCTGAAACCAAAGAGCTGCATCAGGCCCTTAAGGTAGCCGTGGAAACAAAATCTCCCAAGGAGCTTGAAGAGATTCTCTGCATCTTATCCCACGATCAAAACTACTCTCCAGAATTCACTCCCGACCTTATCAAGATTTTGGAACAAGATTTTTCCAAAGAGATTCTGGTTTACACTCTATCGGCCTTAGTTCGCCATGATATTCAGGCTAACCAAAGACAAGGTGAGAGAGTTAAAGAAGAGACGCTTAAAATTTTGCAAAAATTACTCGATCATACTGACCCCGAAGTGGTCGAATGGGTACTTCGTACGATAGATGAAATGGGCACTCAAGGAATGTTCTACTGGAAAAAATTAAAAGAAATTAAACCTCATCGGTTGTCTGGTTTAGTTAATAAGCATAAAAGAAATGTAGTCGAGATTATCGAGATGCTCGAACGCAGATGGGAAAGTTATGGCAAAAAATAACAAACCAATCTTTCATCAATCAACTCAAGAAATCTTTGATAATTTAAAATATATCGAAAACCATATTGGACAATCTTTTTTAGACTTGTCTTTAGATAAGCAAGAAGTTGTCTCCGTTAGTATCCGTCCTGATTTGAACGTGCCACTCGCCCTTTTCATGCCGGACGAACAAAATCCCCTAGGTCATAAAGCACACCCCGACACCATTAGGGCCATGAGAAAAGATCTTTTCATCTCAGACCCTGACCTGCTTGATCGCTCACTTCCTTACACTTGTGAAGGTTGTAAACATCAACTAGATCTACAGTTTTGGTTGCTATGTCCTTATTGTGGAAAGGAATTTAAATGTTAGAAAATGCATTAGAAAAATTGACCAAAGGTCAAAAAACAGCTCAGAAAATTTTAGAAGCAGCGGCTCGTTGTATTTCGAAAGTGGGCGTTGAAAAAACGTCGGTCACTAATATTGCTAAAGAAGCAGAACTTAAACGTTCACTAATTGCTTATCACTATCCTAAAAAAGCAGAAATTTTTTATAAAGTAATTATTTCAATTACTCAAAGTATTGTGGAACAAAGATCAGCCAATACTGAAAATTTAAAAGGTCGTGAGAAGCTACAACAAATACTCCTTTCGTATACCGATTTCTTCTATCAAAATACTCACTACTTCAATTGCTATTTACACTTTTTCTACATGTCTTCAATTGATGAAAAATACCGTAAGCTCAATGATCAAATCACCAATAACTCTCTAGATGTTTTAAAAGAAGCCATTCGCGAAATTTTTGACATGGAAAAAATGCCTTTAAATGAAAAAGCCATGAATGACTTCGCAGAGCTGCTTTACCAACGTTTGATTGGAGTAATTATGCGTTATTTCTCAACAAATCATAACTTCAGTACTGAACAATACCGTAAGCAATACGTTGATCTATTAAATAGCGAAATCGATTTGTTTATTAGCTACTCTAAGAGCAGAGTGAAATAACGATGCTCTTGGTTCAAAAATATAATTCACTGGCAGAAATTGAAACGGAATTCAAAGAAACAGTTGAAGCTCTTATCTCTCCTGAAATTCCGTTTCTTTCTTTTCTAGAAAAATCAGAAAAAGACAAACCATCAGAGCATGTCTTTTATTATTATTTATTCTTTGGTCAGACCAGCAATATGCCCGTAGGCTTTGCTATGATTGAACTGGTTAGTGTTCCTGAAAAAGAATTCACTCCTTTCTTTGAAAGAATGATGAATAAAATGAAACGAAAAGCCAATGCAAAATGGCTGAGGTTTGCAGGGCCGGGAAGACAAAAAACCTTTTTCTTCTTCGAACCGAAGCACCTTAAAGCTGGCTTAGTTGAGTTATCTTCCTTAATAAAAGAAATGAAACTTCGAGATGATGTAGTCGTCATTGAGGAATGGGCCAATGCTCAATCGCTTCAGCTACTCCCTATTCATGAAAAAAAATCTTACCAAAATAGCCTTACTATTTGTGCCACATTAAAAAAATCTTATCCGACTTATGAAGAATACTATAATTCGCTTACTGGTACTGGAAGCCAAATGGTGAAAACCGCTTGGAAAAGCTTGATGAAAGATAAAGTTTTAATAGTCGAAGATAATTTAGAACTTTCTCAAATTCCAGCACATCATAAATTGAAAAACTATGGGGCTCAAAATATTAAAGGTCTTGTCATTCATGATGACAAAGGACCTGTCGCAGCTCTTCTTTTTATAGAAGCTAAAAATGGCAACCTCCATGTCGATCTCTTAACTTATAAAGAACATCCAGAACTAACCAAATCGATGCTTGTTCAAAGTACACTGATGAGATTTTTTGAAAAAGAAGATTATCTTCAATTAAACTTCTTAGAAGATCCAGGCCTTAGTATTGAAGAACTGAAAGGTCAGGGATTCTCCCCTATGACTTTAGAGCATAGTCTAGAAGCCCGTAACGAGCACACTGCTGGAGTTTTAAGAATTGATGACCTACGACGATATTCATAGACTCGTTCGCGAGTTCTACCTTTTGGCCACTAATGATTTTTTAATCGGCTATCATTTTAGAGTCATCACAGACTTTGAATCTCATATTCCAAGGATAGCTTCTTTTTGGGAAAACCAAGTCAATCAAACGGTCACTCATCCTGAACATTTTCCTTTTCGAATGATGGCAAAACATTTTCCTTTAAAAATTCGTGCGGGCGAATTAGATCGATGGGTTGTACTATTTTTTAGTGTTTTAGAGAAAGAAGAACTTCGAAAACCAGAATGGTCGCCTTCAATTGATTCTTGGAAGGAAAAAATCTTATTCATAAAAGAAAAGTTTCGCGATCATCCGGCCATGATCAATAAGTCTTAAGGCTTTTTCACCTTGTTGGGATTAACTGCACCATAAGCTTCAATCACAAATTTTTCCAAGACTGGCTCATCAGTTACATCATCAAAAATCCAATTCTTGATATAGTATGCATTTAAACGAACGGCATCCTTGATGGCACTCTCTTCCGTATCATACTCAACAGCGATCATTTCCACTCTTTTTAAGGCCACGGTGTGAGCTCCTACACAACCAGGCCCATAATCAGTGCATTTCACCCCTTGGCCTAAACCAGGAATCACAAGATGAGCCTCAGGATCTTTAGCCACGGTAAGCTTATACAATTGATCACGTGGAATGGTGATAGGCTTCGAACATGAAGAAACTTGCAAAACAAAAATTGTGAAAAAACAAAGTTGAACTATTTTATTCATTTTTTAACGATGTCTTCTAAGGCATTTTCAATTTTGGGGAATTTAAATTCGTATCCATCTATTCTTAGTCTTTCTGAAACAATTTTCTGATTATCAAGTGCTAAAGCACTCATGCCACCCATCATAATTTTAAGAGCAATAGGAGGAACGGTGAAAAAAGCTGGGCGGTGCAAAGCTTTTCCAAAAGCCTCTGTAAAGCGAGCGTTAGTTACAGGTGTAGAAACTGCATTGTAAATTCCATTCATGGAAGAAGTAGCAGCAAAAATATAGAGATCAACTAAATCATTTAGATGGATCCAGCTCATGAACTGCTTACCATTACCGATTGGTCCTCCTGCTCCTAATTTAAAAGGAGGAAGAAGTTTTTCAATCATGCCTCCGCCTTTACCAAGAACAACACCAACTCGTAGAATCACTGTACGATCAACAGCAGAAGATTTTTTTAACACTTCTCTCTCCCAATGTTCACAAACATTGGCCAAGAAACCTCCACCTACAGTAGATGATTCTGCTAAGAATTCTCCTGGGCGATCGCCATAGATTCCAATGGCAGAAGTAGAAACGACAACTTTAATTTTTTGGGGAAGAGTTTCCAAACATTGCATTAAATGTCTGGTGGTCAAAATTCTTGATTCGTAAATTTTTTGTTTTTGATCACTAGTCCAACGCTTATTAGAGATATTTTCACCTGCTAAATTAATAACTGCATCAACATCTTTAAAAGCATCGACAGGAGGAAGAGTCTCAGTACTTTTCCAATAATAAGCTTCAATTTTATCTTGAAACATGTTCTTCGCCATTTGTGGTCTAGAACTTAAAAGAACAACTGAATGACCAGCTTCAAGTAGTTTATTGACCAGCGGTTTTCCAACAAATCCTGTACCACCTGTTAACAAAAATTTCATTTATCTATCACTCCTAATTAAGTTACTTTCGTTTTTCTATTCATTTTACTAGCGAAGACTTTTGAATCCATTCCTAAGGCAGTTCCAACTTTTCTAAGGTTCTTTTTCTGAGCGAGAGGATGAGATGAGGGTATGATCTTCTTTGGCGTACTCTTTGGTTAAAGCTTCACCGATTGCCGATGAAGCTCCAGTAATCCAAATTATTTTACCCATTGTACTTTGAACCCTTAGTTGTCGTTTTGCCTTTACCTTTTCTTTGCTCTTGAGATTCTGGTGTGACACCCGATAATCTCTTTCCAAGAACCTTAGGTTGAGCCATTTGAATCATTTCCAGATTCACTTCACGGTGCTTTTGAATGGCATCGTTAATAGTCACAATTAATTTGTGATCGTAAACAGTCACAAAATTATAAACATTTCCTTTGTTACCCATTCTTCCAGTACGGCCGGCACGGTGAATATAATAAGTCGCCGTCTTTGGCATATCGTAATTTAAAACCCAGGCCATATCTTCAATATCGATCCCGCGGGCTGCAAGGTCAGTACAGACTAAAAATTGTAATTTACCTTCACGAAATTGAGCAATTGATAGCTCACGCTCTTCTTTTGAAAGGTCCCCGTGAAGAAGACGGCATTTTGCCGTTGGACGCTTGGCTTTTAAGAAAGCATAAACGTTTTCAGCAATGTTTTTCTGGTTACAGAAAATCATGCCTTTGCCTTTGGCTGTTTTCTCTAAGAAAGCAAAACATGTTTCCATTTTATTAGGAGGAGTTACGGCTAAGTTAAAAGTAGAAATAGTCGACTGAACTTTATGAGCTCCGGCCAACATAATCTTTTTAAATTTCTTATGAACTAAAGTCTTCTCAATTAAATCTTCTACGGTAGGAGCAAGAGTCGCAGAGAAAAGTGCTGTGTGATAGTCGCGCTCACCAATTTTAGATATGATAGTGGCGATGTCTTTTGAAAAGCCCATATCCATTAACTGATCTGCTTCATCTAAAATAAGAAATTTCACCAGCTCACCTTTGAGTTCTCCTTTTTTCATAGAAGAAACAAGACGACTTGGAGTTCCGATTAAAATATCGACAATCGAAGTAGAGAGATTTTTTGTTTTAGCAAAGCTATCTCCACCAGTAAGTAAACGCACGCGGCATTTCATGTGGTGAGAAATACCTTTGAAGGCAGCATAAACTTGAGCAGCTAATTCTCTTGTCGGAGTGACCACTAAAATTTGTGGGCTTCCCTTATCAGAGAACTCGCCAAAGTCTTCTAAGTTTTTTAGCTTTTGCACTAAAGGCAAAGCATAAGAGAGAGTCTTCCCCGTACCCGTTTGAGAAATCACAATCAGTGATTCCTCTTCCAAAAAAAGTGGAATCACTTTTGATTGCACTTCAGTGGGTTTAGTTAATTTATTCTCCTTAAAAAAAGGAGCTAAATCCTGAGTAAGACCTAATTTGAAAAAATCCTGCATATTTTGTTACCAAGCAATCTTTACGCCGGCAGCGGCGCCCATAGTGTTATTAGTGAATGATTGGTTCAATTGAGCATAAATTTTAATCAATGGGAAGTTAAACTGTTGTCCAATCAACCAACGGCTATCAAAAGCATTCGGTTTTCCTGATGATCCTAGGTCGATGGCCCCTTGTTCTGGCGTCCCAGCAACAGTAATGGTTCCGCTTGAAGCCGCGGTCACTGTACTTTTCCCAGTATTAATGTCACCAGCAACCCCTACATAGGTTGATAGGATGTAAAGATATTGAAGACTTGTGGTTAATTCAAAAGGGATTGAGGTCGTTTTCACATTGGCCTTAACACTTAATGGCCCGTTATAGGTCGCAGTCTGCCCACTCACAGTTGTATTGATGGCCAGCGTTTTACTGTAATCAATATCAAGCGTTGAAAATTCCATACCAGTAGTAAAATCGACACCACCCCAATGAAGCAGTTTGAAACCAACAAAGGCCTTTTCTTTAATTAGTTTATATTGGTAGTGAGCTCCAAAAGAGGAAGTTTTCACTTTGAAGTCACCGCTTGATTTATCAAAAGTACCAGCGTTAACGTAGAACTTGCTGCGCTCAAAAAATTTCCCTGGAAGAAGACTCAAATTTAAACCTAAAATTCCGTTCACTTGAGCACCAAAACCACGAAGCTGCTGACTATCAACTTTTCCCGAAGCAAAATCAGAGGCTGATTGGTTTCCAGGATCTACCGCTGCTCCACCATTCACACCAAGTACGAAGAGATCGAAATTAGTGGCGTAGTCTGCTCCTGTTCCTTTGCCCGCAAGTGCTGCAGAGTTAGACATTCCTTTGAGGTAGTTGGAGGCATCAGCATCCGGTAAGTTTTTATTCACTTCCGTTTCAAGGGTATTACAAAGTGTTTGGTTACCACTATTACAAGTTGTTAGTTTGAAAGGTCCCGCAAAGGCGGTTGTACTAAGTGATAGTAAAGCTAGGGCAGCTAGTCTTGAAAACATGAAAAACTCCTTAAAGTTCAGTCTGGGGATTAGGTTCATTTTAAGGGAGCTTCGGCTTTTGGGATACTTTTTTTTGCCTCTTTCGAAAATGCCACGGCATCTCAAAACGAGAACATTGATGCAGACCAACTTTGGCTTTTTTAGCATCATAAAAGGCGTTCAAATAGGTCTTCTTTTGTTTGATACTTTCAAAGCGAGAACGCGCATAAAGCGTACTCATGCCCATCTTCACCATTTTCAGATTAAGACTTTGATTCTGATAAAAAACTTCAACTAAACGACGTCCATAAATATCGCGCCCATAATCATAAAAAATAATTTCTTTTCCTAAGATCAGCGCCTGTAAAGTTTTGCCTGCTTGAAGTCCAATTTTTTGTCCTTCACAAGTTTGAGAAAGTTCGGGGGCATCGATATAAAGAAGTCTGGTTTTGACTATTTCTTCACCTACTTTCAAAGTGATTGAATCTCCGTCATGGACCAAGACGACTAGTCCAAGGTGCCCAACTTGCATTGGCGCCACCAAAATCCATACTGAAAAGAGAGTAAAAATTGCAAGCTTTGGCATCATAAGGGCTCTAACTCTGGTCAAAAGAAGGGCTTTTTGCTATAGATCAACAACTAAACCATGCAATGAAAAGCCCAAGAGCGAGAATAGCAAGTGACCAAGATTACAGACGCCGTCAAAGAACATTTCAATTTTAAACTTGTCCATGAGGACAAACACTCCAAAGCGCGCGCTGGTGAAATTGTCACTCCTCATGGAAATATTCCGACTCCGGTTTTTATGCCTGTTGGAACTCACGGAGCGATCAAAGCTCTTCAGCCTAAAGTGCTTGAAGACATGGATACAAAAATTATTCTTTCTAATACCTATCATTTGCATTTAACACCGGGATCAGATCTGGTGAAAAAAGCCGGTGGTCTTCATAAATTCATGGCTTGGCCTCGTCCCATTTTAACGGACTCAGGTGGCTTTCAAGTTTTTAGTTTGCAGAAAAATTCTATTACCGAAGAAGGTGCAAACTTTAAGGGTGCTGATGGAAAGAGCATTTTACTGACCCCTGAAACGTCGCTCGAGATTCAACAAAACTTAGGCTCAGATATCATGATGGCCTTTGATGAATGTATCCCCCATCCTGCCACGGAAGCTTATACCGAAAAATCGATCGCTAGAACTCATCGTTGGCTCAAAAGATGTATTGAATCTTGGCATAATCCAGAGCAGGCTTTATTTGGTATTATTCAAGGGTCTACCTACGATAAATACCGTAAAATTTGTGTGGAAGAAGTTTGCTCTAATGATCTACCTGGTTACGCTATCGGTGGGGTATCTGTAGGTGAAGGCCCTGAGCTCATGGAAGCGATCGTTTCTTTTACTGCTCCACTCATGCCCAAAGATAAACCTCGCTACGTCATGGGTGTAGGAACTCCTGAAGATCTTTTCATGATTTGGGAAAACGGCATTGATATGAGTGACTGTATCATTCCCACGAAGTATGCCCGTGGGGGAACTTTTTATACCTCTAGAGGCAAAATAAGAATTGAACACAAAAACTATCGCCGTGATATGTACCCGATTGATGTTTCTTGTGGATGTTATGTTTGTTTAAATTTTTCTCGCGCCTATATTAAGCACTTGTTTGATTCTAATGAAATTTTGGGAGCCATCCTGGCCACAACACACAATATTTTCTTTTATAAAACGATGGCCGAAAATGCACGCAAAGCGATTTTAGAAGACCGTTTCTTAGAATATAAGAAAGAGTTTTTTACCCATTATCAGAAAAATTAAAAAAGCCCGGGACAGATCATTCCCGGGCCTTTTCTTTTATGAACTTTCGAGTTTATCCCTTAATTGATTCTGTTGGTTCAAATTCTAACTGTTCAATTTCTACTGGTTCTTTTACTGGAGCAACTTCTTCTTTCCAAACTTCGTTTTTTTCAACTAAATCGGTAAGTCCTGCATCAGCACAGTCACCAAGAGCTTTGCCAGAAAGTAATGATCCACCGTACTTTTTAGTACGGAAGAATCCTATTACCTTAGCGCCAGCTCTGTCATACTTCTCAACAATGTCTTTAACTTTTATGTCGTAACCTTTTTCCGAACACTCTTTCGCTGCTGGATTGGCGTTGTAGAATTCTTGAAGTTCACGACACATAGTTGTGTTGAAGTCTCGTTTTTGTTCAGTGAATTGCTCATTAGGAATACATGTATTGTTTTTATAAATGAAGTTAAGTTTTTCTTGAGCTTTGAAAGATAACAGATTGTGGTTTTTCTTAATTGATAGAATTTTCCCATCCATGTCACGTGTAATGATCAAAGTATAATCCTTAACCATTTTACCATTCTTACTCGGTCTCTTGACCGTAAGAGTTTGAACCTCTACATTTTTCCTGTCATTATGAGATGTAATGTTGGTTGAAATACTTTTCCCACCTGTCTGAGGAGCAGCAGGACCTTCATCTTCACCTTTTTTAACTAGACTGGTTTGAGTATCAAGCTGGCCGCCTGCTTTCTCAAGCACTGGAGACAGTTTAAAAACCATGGACTTCACTTTTGTGGTGTTATCTGCAAGTGTAAATTGACCGTCTTCAGGTATAAAATCTTCAAGAATTGAAGGCTTCACTTTATCAGTTAAATCACCTTTTAAATACTTGGCACAATAACTTCCATAATCTACATCTGCAAAGGCGCTGATACTTCCAAGTACAAGTAGCGCTAATAAACCTTTTTTCATGAATGCCTCCTTAGGCAAGCTCTATGGCCATCGATAAAATTTTTGTTAGTTTCTCTAGATTTTCATAACTAATATTGTGAAACATGGAAATTCGAAATTGGTTTCTTCCTAATTTTCTATATCCATCAATATCCATGATGACTTTTTGTTTTCTTAGTTGCGCCAGCAAATCATCCACTTTGTATTTTTCATCAACATCAATGGTTGCAACAGCAACCGAACGATATTTCTCGTCTTGAATATAAGGAGTCAGGTAGCTTTTTTCTTGAGCCCAACCATAAAGCAGTTTCGCTTTCTTTTGAGCTCCAGCAATCACTTCATCGTAACCAATTTGGTTAAGAAGTTTTACCTGCTCGTTTAATAAATAAAGAGTCGAAATGGCGGGTGTGTTGTAGGTTTGATTTTTTTCTGAATTTTCGATCGCCTGTTTCCAACTCATAATGTGAGGAATATAGCGTCCACCTGCTTTTTCTATTTTGAGTGCTCGTTTAATCGCTTTGGGACTCATAATGGCAACCCATAGTCCACCTTCCGAAGCAAAAACTTTTTGGGGAGAGAAAAAGAAAATATCCGTCTTAGAAACATCACAAGGAACTTGTCCACCACCAGAAGTGGCATCGACTGCAAGGATGGTGTTTTCATCAACAACTGGCAGACTATCAATTTGAACACCAGTAGATGTTTCATTGAGAGTACAACAAATCATATCAAAGCCAGCTACATTCGTCGGGGTAACTCCTTGACCAAATGGAACTGAAAATTCTTTAGCTTCTAGCCAAGGAATATTTTTGTGAGCCAAAAACCACTTATTCGAAAACTCACCACAGGTAAAATGGGCTGAAGATTTTTCAACCATCCCTAGCCCGATCATATCAAATAAAAGTGTCGCCCCTCCATTCCCAAGGACTACTTGATAATCAGATGGAACTTTAAAATAAGTTTTTATGCCAGTGATGATTTCACCAACTAAATTCTTCACAGCACTTTGGCGGTGAGAAGTTCCAATAAGTGAAATGCCGGTTTTGGCCATCGACTCTAAGTGAGTAACGGGAATAACCGATGGGCCACAACCAAAACGAGGATCAGATGGGTATAAATGCTCAGGAACTTTGAAAGTATCAAACATAGACTTATCCTTTGAAAATTGCTCAAAGACATTATAGCCAGACCCCACTGGAGTTAAAAGCGAGGATATCTTGCCTATGCAGTTTAATTCAGGGCACTTAGCCGATAGCGACGGTCGGATATTGGGGCAGTTTTTACAGGGGGTGTAAAATAAGTTTGCAGAACAGCAGACGAAAATTATAATGAATGAACAGGTTTACTTTAGCTTATGACAAGCACCTGCTCCTATTGTTTAGGAGAAGGAAGATTCAGGAGAATCAATGAACCAATTAAATCCATCCGATTTAACGGAAATTTTGTTTAATAAAAGGCCCAAGATTATGAAAAGAAGATTAATTTATTTTATCGCCTGTATCAGTCTTCTGACTTTGAATGCATGGCTCATTAATTTTGCGCAAGCTCAACAACCTCTTGAAGAAACTGACTCAGAGATTGTTGAAACCGATGCATCATATTTTAGCGATGATGCCGCTGCACCTGCACCTATCATGTATGACGATGAAGGAAACATGGTGAGTGACAATGTTAACAATAATTTAAATCAAGCTGGCCCAGTTGGTTCAACACCTTTAGCTGAAATCGACGAAGACGAACCGGTGATGGATATGTCTCAAGCGAACAATACTGAAAGCGAGATTATTTCTGGCTCAGCGCCTTTGTACAACCAAAACTAATTCATCTTTAAAATGTTTTTTTAAACAAAGCATACTCTATCAATTAAATTATCTCGAAAGCTATAAATGGCGACAACGTGAAAACCATCTGGATAAGTCGGTCTGCCCATAATCATTTCTTCATCTATAATCGAATCATTGACCATAATTCTAGATTTAATTGAACATTTCTGATTTGGAAAATTTTGAAATAATTTTGAGTAGAGTTCTCTAAACTCTTCAATGTCTTTGACTATAACCTGTGTGTCATGCAATTTTTTCACAACAACCTGTTGGTGATAGTTCTGACAGAATTTCTCGATATCGCCAGAGTTGTAAGCCTCTAATTGGTTTTCTACCAATTTTAAATATTCTTTCAATGACTTCCCTTACAAAAAATTAATCTTTAATCAATCTATAATAGAATAACCAATGCGGCCTAAAAATTGAAATACATTAAAAAATAAAGTTTTCACGTTTTAATTCCGATAAAAAGGTTTTGATACTTAAGAAGGGTTCATGAACGATATAAAAACAGAAATGTTTATTCCAGAGTTTTATCTTGTTAGTAAAAAGACGAAGATCAAGCTTTCAGGTGAAGGGACAATTGGACGCTCAAAAGGTGACATCCTCATTAATGATGTGATGCTAAGTTCACTTCATTGCAAGTACCTAGTCAAGGGGACAAAACTCTTCATCACCGATTTAAAAAGTACAAATGGTATCTACTTAAACTCCGAGCGAGTTGAACCTGATCTAGAGATTGAATTGAATTTAGGTGATAAAGTGCGTTTGGGATCAAATGAATATGTTTTATTTGATGAAGAGCAATCGATAGCTCCGAATGAAGAAATACAATCTCTTTCATGGAAAGAAATATTTAGCCTAAAAAATCTTAATTCGAGTTATGGAACTACAAAATGGTGGCGATTTCTTTACGTTATGATGCTGTTTTTTCCTGCCCTGATGCTGGAATGGAGTTACGCACTTGAAACAAAGCTCTTGTTTCTTAGTCCTTTAATTGATGGCTCTCAGGAAAGAAACCTTGGTTTGTTTATTGTGAGTGGTTTTATTTTAGCGACTATCCATGCCTATGATGCAAAATATAGGAAGCGAGGGATGTTTCTAAAATCGGTCTTTTATTGTTCATTTTTTTTATTTAATTTTTTCATTTCCATCGCTATACAAACGGCATTTATCGATTATGAGATACGCCAATACCTTGAAGAGAGGGATTTGATCCTTAGAAATAAGAAAAGACCAGAGCCTACCCCATCAAAAAGTTTTGTCAGACATTTTAATAATATCAAGACTCACCTAAGTGAAAAAGATGCCAAAGCTTTTGCACAAGATTATGCGGAAGTTCTTCAATTAACAAAATCTAAACCAAATCTCAATGTATCTAGAACCGATTCATGCCAGTTGGTAAGTGATTTGGCCAAGTCAGATGAAATGAGAGTATCTCAAGTCAGAACTAAGATTTTGGAAAGTGTAAAAGACAACAAGTTTGTTTGCCCTGAATCTTTAAATAAGTATTTCGTCGATAATAAAGGAAGTGCCGATGAAGGTATTTCTGGATTCCTGGCAGAGCTTTATCTTCTCAATGCTCCTATGGTTTTAGACTGGGTTTCAAAAGATGATGATTTAAAAGGCAAACTTGAATTTGGTCTAACCAATGCATTCTATGAGCAACGTAATCTTTCAGCTGAAGAATTATCACTCGCCTTTGTAGGCAGGCATCCTGAGGTTATTAAGCAAGGTCATCAATACTTTGATCTAGCCCATGAGTTGCAAGCTTCGGTTATTCAATCCATTCAAGAAAGTAAGGGTGAGTAGGAACGACACTTCAACTCAAATAGATAGTTTGTTCGAAAGAATAAGATCTGTATTCTCGACTTTGGCGTAAAGAGCATTGATGTTGGCCAAAACTAAATCGTGAATTTTTTCAGCCTTATAAACTCGATTGTCGTGACCGACAAAATCAAACATGGCGGTAGCATCTCCAGCGACAACAACATTGTAACCTTTTTCAAAAGCATCTTTGGCAGTTGCCTCAATACATTCATTGGCTGTAAATCCAACAAGTATCAGGTTACATAAATTATTTTGATCTAAAGACTCTTGAAGATTTGTTTCAGTAAAAGAGCTAGATTTACTTTTCTTAATCACCAGCTCATTTTTATGTGGGGCAAGCTCTGCAAGAAAATTGGAAGTTGGAGAATCTTTATAAAATAGAGAGTCAGGATTTTCTGACCAGTGTTGAATATGGATCACATTGGCTTGACTATGACGCCAGTGCAATATCAGTTTTTTTATATTGTCTTCAGCCTTGAGATTACTTCTATCAGACTTTGCATTTAACAATCCTATTTGAGCATTGATTACCACTAAGACAGAATCTTTTGCAGAGTATGTCCTCGCAGATTTTATATTAAAAGCTTTTTGGTATTCAAGAATGTTTCTGGTTGTGATCTCATTGATTTGAAATCCAAGAGGACTCATCATCCACTTGCCTTTTTCTTTCGTTAATACCGGATATTCTTCAGCAAGCTTTTGAAGTTGCCTTGAAATGACCGATAAGTCTCGCCCCATTACTTTGGACAATTCACTCAGACCATTTGATTTTTCAAATGCTAACAAAAGCTCTAGTTGTTCAGAACTCATTGGGAATCTTGAAATAAGCATATGTATTTATACAATGACCACCTCAGTTAGAGAAGTTGCAAATTTTGCAGTCCTTTATGCAAGCTTTGCACTTCATTATGAAGGGGGAAATAGATAAATAAGTAAGCAGAACAAATACCTAAAAGGAGAAATTATGAACATCATTCCATTTTTAACATCAACACTAATTGCATGCGTCATAGCATTCAGTTCAACCAGCATTTTTGCCCAACATGGGAATCATGCCAAACACAATATGGTCATGCTTGGCGAGAAAGAGATATTTATTTCCCATATTGTTTACAAGGTTCCACACAACTTTCAAGTGATCTTAAAAATCAAGTTAGATCCGAGTGACTTATCAGATTATTTAAAAGCCAAAAAAAATACTCCTAAAAATCTTATGATTCTTCTCCTAGATCACATGGATATTTCAAAAATAGCAGAAGCCTCAGAAATTTCTGGAACGATATTCACGGAAGACAGTCTTGGAAATAGAACTGAAATAAAAGCTGATGTGAAAATAATAAAAGAAAACTTTAGTATTATATACTATGATGAAGTTCCTCTTAATCTTGAAGGAGTTCATTGATGAAATTTTCACAATATTGTTACATAGTTCTCTTACTAACGATGCAGTTTAACTCGTTCGCTACCGTATCAAAAAGTATTCAGGAAATGAATAAAAAGGTAGTGACTGACTTTTACCAAATGGCATTTAACCAACATCGTCCAACTGAAGCAGCAAAAAAGTATTTCGGTAGTAAATACATTCAACATAATCCGCAAGTTCCTAATGGAGCAGCCTCATTTTATAATTATTTTGAAGCTTATTATAAAGAGCATCCTAAAGCTCATGTAAAAATTTATCGTGTATTGGCCGATGGCGATTTAGTTGTGCTTCATTTGCACTCAAAAATCGATGATAAAGATTTAGGAATTGCAGTCGTTGATATTTTTAGACTCGAGAACCAAAAAATCGTCGAGCACTTTGATGTTGCACAAGATGTCCCAGCAAAAACCGTAAACGGAAACTCCATGTTTGATGGAAAGAAAGAGGATTGAGATATTTAAATTATTGACCTACAATTTATGAATGAAAAAAAATTTTATTCTCTCTTTTTCCTTTTTATTTTTCCTAGCTTGTTCTGTTACAAAACTACCAAATGAAAGTAGTATCGACACCAAAGTTGGAACTGACTTTCATATGCACATTCATTCACCTCCAAAAGAGTACGATGATTTACAATTTAACGCAGAAAGAGCATTGTTTGCAGCTGAAAGTATTGGGCTGAATCGGGCTTTAGTGCTATCGAAAGCTTATTCACAAAATGTTTCAGAAATGAATGCTCAAATAGAGAATAATTTTGTCCAAGAGGAAGCCCTCAAAAATAAGACAAGATTGGCAGGAGCTTGTGCCGTCAATCCCAGAATGAATTGGGCCTATAAAGAAATAAAAAGATGCGCATCAATGGGAATGAAAGTTTTAAAACTTCATTTCATGGCCTCTGGTTTAGATTTAAGAATTCCTAAGGACTATGATATTGCAAAGGCTTCAATTCAAAATGCAGAAGATTCAGGCATGACCATTATTGTTCATGCTAACTATCCTAGAAAACAGCGTGGAGACGAAATTGAAAAACTAAAAATGTTGATTGAGGAATTTCCCAAAACTCGTTGGATTATAGGCCATGCCTTTGGTCGCGAATTTGAATTTTTAAAAAATCTTAAGCACCCTAATTTCGTAGTCGAGATATCAATCGTTCCAGTTTGGACCAGAAATAATGATGATCGTAGCCGGTTTGTCCAAACGATAAGAGATGTTGGAATTGGAAAATTTGTTTTTGGTTCCGATTGGCCAGTCTTTCATCCAGCAGAAATTCTTAAAGCCTTTCTGGCACTTCCACTGACAAAAGAGGAACAGGGAATTATTCTTTTTCAGAATGCCTCGAAGTTTAACGATTTATTTTAAACATGGGAATTAGCGAGATATTTTCAAATCGACTTCAGTAGCAATAAGTTAGTCAGCACGACTGCAAGCTGCCCTTTCCCATTAAGAACAAGGAAAATCCTACGGGCTATCATTTAGTTTTTATCGAGGGTTCACGTATTCAAATTCAAAACCATTTTTCTTGTTCAGTTCCAACATGGGATTATTATTTTTGTTTACGAAAAATGAAAAGCCTTGATTACGTTTTGGTCTTTCAAAAGTAGAATGAGGGAAGTTTCTTCCCTCATTCGTTTTTGAATTTTCTCTTTTTGCTTTTCAACTAACTCAGGAGTAAAAATCCATGAATCGTCAAAAGCCAATGGAATCCTTAAAAATTAAAAAGCCATTAAAGCCGTCACAAATGCCTTACAGTACATTTTAGGTAATTCAACGGCCTGACCTTCGCCTTCAAAAGCCTTGAAACCTTTTTTATAAAGACTGTTGGATTTAGACATATGATAGAACATCATAAACTCTGGCATATAAGGAAAATTTGCTTGAGCATTGGCCAACACTTCATAATAACGTCCATAACGTTCTTGATATGCATCCGTCGAATTTCCTTCAGGAAGTACTAAATGGTCATTGAAAGACTCTGAACCTGTCTGAGTATTCAGCACTCTCAATGTATTTAAGTTGTTCACTTTGGCTTGAGAAATTTCCAAAGACTCTGTCTTGCAAATAAAACCTACATTGGCAAAAGAATAAAGTGGGAATGACAACAGCACGACTAAAATTTTTTTCATAGTTTCTCCATATAATTGGTATGAATAAATTTTAATTTTTGAAGTTTGAAATGGCAATCAATAAGAAATTATTTATTTTACTCAGTTCATATTAGTATAAAGTGGACTGACCCCTTCGGACTGTAGAGCCTTTTAGGCTATTTCTTGTACAGGAC
>JBMOGR010000026.1:0-31237 GCA_049318265.1 Bacteriovoracaceae bacterium | reverse complement strand
CTGCTGTTAAGAATAACAAAGAAAATCGACTCAATAACGAAGTCGAAAACATTAGATTAAACGAGCATTAGCTCAGGAGAAAATTATGAAAAAGATTATTATCGGATTAGTTGTTTTAAGCTCTGTTTCTGCGTTTTCATCAGACGAAATGATCTGTGGAAAAATTAAAAGTTTATCCGTAGCTTCGCCTGATCAAAGAATGTATATTATCCTTCATGACGATCCAACGCAGTATGTTCTAGAAGGGACTACCGGTTCAAATGTTGCTCTCGCTGCTAAAATTCATAATCTCGAAATTTGTCTTTCTTATTTTGTAAACAGAGGTACTGCCACTTCCAGATTTCCATTGCACATTCTTCTAAAGGACTAGTAATCAACTCGGCGCTCGAGTTTTAAAGTAAAGAATTTCGATAATTTTAAAGCCCCTGAGATCGTATAAAATCTCAGGGGCTTTTTTCTATATTTTATGAATTTCAATAATTGGTTCGAGGGGTATTTATTGAAATTCATAAACTCCCTCGTTCAAAAAATCTTCTGCCTTGAATCTCTTGGTTTTGTAAGCTCTATTAGAATCCACTAATCCTATTGGTGAACTCAGAAAATTAAAACAAAGAAAAACTGCGTTTTTGGCACGCGGAAACCATTTGAATAAAACTCCTTTACCTTCATTTACTTCTATCCATAGTGGGGTATGCTCCAGTTATAAACTGGGTTCCAGTTGAAAAGTTAAAGAAAGCATAAATATCTTTTTTGAGTTTTTATAATCTCTTCTTGCCTCTGTAGTTTACTATATTGGGCTACAAAATTAGATAAATTGATGATGTTGTAAATGGACGGTTACTTCCACCAATGTTAAAATTTTCACATGAAATATTATGAAATGCATGAAATCGTTTACCAACGAATCAAAAATGATGGCCATCTTTCTTGGGATAAATCCTCCTCTTTTGATGATATGTGGTTGCACGGTACTAACACGGGTCTGAGAAAGCTTCTAATGAAGGTTGATTTGGACTTCAAGGACCTACGAGTTTTGGATCTCGGAACTGGTACGGGGACAAGTGCTCTCTACTGTGCGAAGGAAGGAGCAAAATGTGTTGCTGTTGAAGTTTCAAAGACGGCAATTGATATCGCTCTCAAGAATGCGCATACATTAGGCTTAGATATTGAATTCATCGTTGGTGATATTCTTGACCTACAATTGAATAAACACTTTGATCTTGTAATCGACAGCACAGTACTCCACTGTTTTGTCGGCGATCAAGATAGGAAGAGTTTCTATGAAACTGCAAAAAGACACTTGAACGCCGAAGGCTACCTTTTCATAAACACAATGATTTCTAAAGGTGATATGTCTTCACACTTTCCCAAAGAATATTTCTATTATGAGGATGAAATTCTTTGGTCATTAGGAATTAGCGAGATATCAGAACGAAAAATGATTAATGGAAAAAGTTATTTTGCTCATCGAACATTGTTGTCTGAACAAAACCAAATTGAAGAATTTAAAAACAATGGGTTTGAGATTGTTAATGTCGAGCTTGTTTCTGAATCTGAAGTAAGTTGCATGGTGGCCCTACTTAAATTAAAGACTTAAAATTGTCAGTTCGATCGTTGATAGTGGTGTGCTTTGTACACATCTGGAACATAACTAATTCCTGCTGCTTCCAATGCTTTTAATATAATTTTCTAATCTCTAAACTTTTACACTTGATTAGATTTTGAAGGTTACGATTCAAACAGATCAAACAACATGACAACCTGAGAATCTTCAACCGATTTTGTAATTATAGGTTCGAACTCCTCCAGTAGCTTCAAGAGCTTTTCTCTAAAAAATTTCATGTCCTCTTTGGCTATTCCAAGAACAGCTGTGTAGTGAAGATCATCGGCATTTTCTCGGTCAACCGATTCGATCGCTTTTATTCTCCAATTTGAATGATGCCTTGGAAGCATGGGGCTTCCTTTTTTTAAATGAATGCGCCTTGATCCAATTACATAATTACCATCAACAATTTTGACGAAACTTTTTTCTACCAAAAAATCTAGTGAGTTTTTAACTGTCAGTATATCGAGTTTAAGTTTTTGAGAAATCATATCCGGTGAATTGCACCCAGGAATAGATGTAAGAATGTGAATCGCAGAATAATACCAAACACTGTAGTATTTCATCTGATCCCCGATAGTGAGATCAGTTTGAACTTTTATTCTCGCATTAATTTGTTCACGATCATTTCTGCAATGTCGCTCTCGTCTTTACCAGTATTTAACTCACTAATCGTTAAGGAATAATAATATTCTAAACTAATAGTTGATAAAAACCGATGAGTTTAAAGAAACCGATTTCTATGTGTGGGGTTCCAGAAAAAAGTTATGCGGTCTTTTATTCATTTCGTTTCACTTCTTATTTTTTTTCTTGCTGCCTGTAAGGAAAATAATCAAAGCAGTTCCGCTGTTTCCGCCCCTTTCGTATGTCCAAATAATTATGTAAAGATACAAGCTAATGCCAATCGATCTCTTAATGAATTCTGTGTGATGAAATTTGAGGCCAAAGCTGAAAAAATTCTCCCTGACACTTCGACCGAGATAGATGCCGAAGGCTGCTCTGCTGGTTGTGCGACAACCGGCTGGGCAAGTATTTATCATGCCCAATCAAATCCAACTGGTTATTATCCAGTCTCTGCAGCGGAAGGAAAACCTTGGAGACTTATTACATTAGCTGATGCCAAAGCCGCCTGCAAGAATCTTGGATCTAAGTATGATCTAATTTCTAATGATGAATGGATGGCGGTTGGTGAAGAAATTATCTACCAAGATGAAAATTGGTCTGGTGGTTCTATAGATAATGGCATCCCCAAAAGAAGCAACTGTGGAATTGTTGCTGCGGGAGTGAGTTATAATGGAGCTGATCCGGAAGGTGGAGATTCTCGAAATACTCTTGCCTCACACAAAGTCAGTTCAGATGAAGATATCTTCGATCTTTCTGGTAACCTGTGGGAATGGGTTGAATGGGAGAAAGACTCTGATCTTGCCTACCCTGGTGATTGCGGCACGGGGGGTTGGGTTCTGAATGGGGCCGTTAATTGTCCTGCATGGGATCTCAATAGCTACCGTCCTTATGTCTCAAATTCAGAGATTTCTCTGGGAAGTATCAACAACATGGGCAGAATAACTTCGACCAGTGGGGTCGCTACCCGAGCTGTCGCTCGAGGGGCAGGATTTGGTAACTCCACATTTTCTGGAATATTTGCGATGTGGGGGTCAGCAGACAGGTCTATTGGGTATAGCTCAGTTGGGTTTAGATGTGTTTTACGAAAATAATTTTTCTTAACCTTAGAGAAAATTATAATATGCTGAAGCTTGTAAATTAGAGAAGCTCTGGTGAATTCATATATTTTTCAATTAGCTTACTCATCTTCGCTCCCTGAGCTCCATCCATCACACGGTGATCAAAAGTACAACAGAGACTAATCTCCTGACGAGTTGATAAATTTCCGCTGCTGTCGGCATAAGGGCGCCATTCAACTTTTCCTAGGGCAATGATGAAAGGGATACGAGTGTAGGGAGCAAGAGGAACAAAAGCAGAGGAGAATCCCAGTGAACCAATATTCGTGATCATCATACTACCAAAGCAGTCTCGAGGAACCCCTAAGGCTTTTACATTCAAATTAAAAGTGTAATTGATCAGACCAATGAAATCTAAAACCAGGCCGGCTAGAAAGCCTGGAATCATATTCCAGTTATTTTTTATTTTTTTAAATGAAAGATCGTCGCCGGTTTTGATCACCTTAGCATTGTTGGTCAGTTCATGAGCTATGTCGGCCGTTGATTTTTGATCAATTTTTCTGATAACGTGACCTGAGAGTTCTGTTTCATCGTAAACTACGTGAAAAAAGATATCGATGTCTTTTCTGGGATAGATTGTTCCTAGCCTCACGACCGAATTTAAATCCGGAATATCTTTAAGTACTCTTCCCATCACCTTGCCAATCATGTGGGTCATAGTGATTTTACTGTTTGAATTTTTGTTCAGTTCATCTATTTTTTTGAGAGCCGGCCCTGCGTCTATTTTAAGCTCGCAATAAACTTGAGAGTCGCCATTAGGTTTCCAAGAGCCCATCGATATTTTTCTCCAGGGGGAGAGTTTTTTGGGACTTAAATATTGGACATTCTTCTTGATCATAATTTCATAGCCTTCATTAGCTTTGAAGTCTTCGCTCTTTCTGTTTTTGCCTTCACTGCGCGATAGTGATTTTCATATTCAGGATGATTAGTTCCACAAAGTTTATCCCAGAAATTGTAGTAAATAGAATAATTCGCCTGGTGGTATTTATGGTGAAGGTTATGGTGCGTCGGTGTATTTAATATTTTGAGGAGTGGGTGAGTGAGGAGATCTTTGTGCCAGAACTCAAAACCAGTATGCCCCCACATGTTTATGTAAAACATAAAACTATAAAACATAAACATCCAGATAACGTGACTTGGAAGTATAAATGCAATAAGCCACCAAAAAAGACCATGACTGATGGCCTCCACCGGGTGAAAAGAAAGGGAAGAAAAAGGTGTCGGTGGATGAGAAGCATGATGTATGAAATGATATTTTTTTAGCCACTTCCATTCATGCATCCAACGGTGAGTCCAATAAAAATAAGCATCATGAAATTGTTGAATCAGGAAGAAGTTGATCCAAAAATAGAAAGGTCCAAACTTATCATAGTCGCTATAAATAAAAGTATAGCCCTTCTGGTAAACCCCGTAGAGGCCTAAACCCATCAAGTAGAAGATCACCTGAGTGTACAAAGAATTGACAATTTCCTCTTTCATCTGGGCCTTTGTGGGCTTTTTTTCCAGGATTTCTCGGTGTGAAATATGAGGGCCTAAGAGTTTGTAGAAAAAGAGATAGCCCCCCACTGCGAAAATGAGGTAGTTGAGGATAAGGAAAGCCCCTAAGAACAAGGCGAATTGGCCTAAATTTAGCGTCATCATGGAAATAGAGTAATTGGATTTAAAAATTAGTGCAAAGAACTTGAACAGCGCTTGTAAAAAGTACTTACTGTCACATCTCTAGTCACATTTTCAAATATAATGGTCCCATTATAACAAGTTTACAAAACGTCCTCTGCGCTTTGGAGAAAAAATGGTGACAAAGAAAAAGAAAAGTCCATTCATGATTCAGGATTATCCGGAACTGGTGAAATACTTTGCAGCCAAGAATCCGGTTCAACTTTTTCTTTTTGTGATTCCACTTTTAACCCTCATGCTTTCTGTCATTATAAAGAGTCAGTTAAGCTTTACTCAAACTGCGATTCTAGTTCTTTTTGGTGCCTTTTATTGGACTTTTTTAGAATATGCCATTCATCGTTTTGCTTATCATTCAAACTATCCTTTCAAATGGATGAAATATTTCCTGGGTTCTTTTCATATGTATCACCACGCTCAAATGGATGACAGGAGAGTGTTGAATGCAGGTTTTTTAATGGTAAGTACAGTGACTCCGGTTGTTTTGGTCCCATTTTATGTCTTAACCAATGATCTTGCCCTAGTTGCAGCTATGGGTCTTGGAACTGCCAGTGCGCACTACGCTTATGAGTGGGTACACTTCATGCTTCACTATAAAGAATATGACAACGGTTACTTGGCCTATATTCAGAAATATCATTTTCATCACCATGACAATGCTCCGATGAAAAACTTCGGTAATACTTCACACTTTTGGGATGTGGTGTTTGGTACCTATGATCCAGCTTACAAAAACTACCGTATGAGTAAAGAAACTGCGTCGACCTTAATCACTGAGAAAAAAAAGGTTTCAGTTCATGCTTAAGACGGACAGAGAATTAAATCAGTTTCAATATATCTTTATGGGGGGAATCATGGGAGAAATCCTGGCCCTACCATTCGTTGGAAACTATCTCAAAGTTAATCAGACATTGCTTTCATATATGGGAATTGAAGACGTTGATTGCTACTTTCCGAATTCATTTATGGCGGCGGAAAAGAATGCTGATGTTATTCAGGAATATTTAAGCGAATTGTTTGCGGTTAAGAAAAAAAAGTTTATTATTTTCTGCCACAGCAAGGCCTGTCTGGAAATTCTTTTTTCTTTGATCAATCATTTTCCTCTCTTCGAAAAGATGGTGGAAAAAGTCATTTGTGTGAACCCTCCTTTTCAGGGATCTTCACTCTTTGATAATCATAAAAAACACTGGTTCGGTAGAACAACATATCCTCTCTTAAGAACTGTTTCAGAAGTCTGGCCTGGACTAAAGTGCTTGGAGAAAGGAACTTACGCGGACAAGCTCACTCAGGGTATCAACGGAAACCTTGCAATCAAGGCATGGGCGAAAGAAAAACTTTTGGTGGTGACGGGAGCAAAACAGGATTCAAGTGATGTTTCATGGGTGATCAGACTTTCACATGAAATGATGGGGAAAAATGAACCTTCCGATGGGCTGGTGAAACTAACTGATCAAATTCTTCCGGATGTCGAATACAAAAAGTTGCATTTAAATATGGATCATTCAGATTTTTTTACGAGCACAAATCTTTCTAACAAAAACGATAAATACAGAGAACATGTTCTGTTCGAAATTATTAAATGGGCATCCACTGAAGTACAAGAGCATTTGCCCAATCCAAAGCATACCGATTCAGAACTGTTTATGCATCTTTTATGCTGATGTTTATTCGTTAGTTAAAAGTTTAAAAAGATTCTCTTCCCAAGTAGCGATCAATTGTTGGCCTTCTTCCTCTGTCATTCCATAACTTGGATGGAAATTCATGCATAAGTTAAGAATGTCATTAATGATCATAAAGTTGGCAGAGATAGGATTCATTTCCACCACCACTGAACGAGCTACAAGACCTTTATCAGAAGAAAATTCCGGAAAGGACCAAGTCCCCATATTACTCAAGGTTCCTGTTCTTTGCAGACGGCTGCTAAAGAAAGGAAATAGTTTGATGAAAAGTTTTTTGCCAAGCAATTGAGCTACGTGTAGAGAATAGATTGTTCCCCATTGGTATCCCTTTTCTAGGCCTTTTTTTATTTCCTGGTTTAGATCCTCATAACTTTTATTTTTGGTCACTTTTAAATCGAGAAAGGAAACCTGGTTGCTTGGAGGCATTTGTTTGTTCATCTCATGGTCTTGATAAAGCGCCACAGGAAGCATCCACAGTGTTGGTTGTTGATTTATGCTCAAACTTTGGTGAAGAGCGAGTAAAATCTTAGCAAAAAATTTACGATCGTTTTTCTGTGAGATTAAAAGTCTTCTTTGACGCCAAACAAAGACTGGATGGGTAGCTTTCCTTTTGTTTGTTTTTGGAACTCGTTTGAATTGGGCCACTGTCCACCAATGAAGAAAGTAAGTCATTCGTAAATAGAAAGGAGGTGGAGGAAGCTGCTTTAATTTAGGGAAGACAATGTTATATTTTTTATCTCTGCTAATTTGAGCAAAAGCACTAATGCCATCAAAATTTCGATGATCAAAATTGTATTTTTGCGAGCACTGACCTTTTTCAGCTTCATAAACATCGAAATCAATTTGTTCTCCTGCTTCTTTTAAGCAATCGAAGTAATACTTAATCGTCTCGCTTGGATTAATCATGAGATCGTGCCTTGGATAAAAGATTTTCTTTCCAGTTATGAACAATTTTTTGGGCATCAGCGGGATCACGAGATAAAAAAGGATGCATCATAAAATTTAAGATCAATCTTCCTCTCCAGTGTAAGGTGATTCCTGCTACAGGTTGATTATGAACTACGGGAGGATAGCCTCCAAAAAGATCCGTTTGATTGGATAAGTCTTTTTTACCTTCTTCATTCCAGCGACCAAGATAAGAAAAATTTCCTGCACGATTTTGAAGCTTAGCCTGTAAACGAATGAGATAACGAAGTAGAGTGATTCCGGTGAAACGTGATAAACCAAAAGAGTAAAAACCAACCCAATGAGCCGCTTTCATGAGCTCTGCTTTAATATGTAAAGCCAATGTTCGAGCATCTTTCTGAGGTAGTTTGATGTCCATGAAACCAGTTAGAAGTGGATCTTCTCCAGCTTTCACTTCCTGATCGGCTTTTTTCCTCAGTGTTACGGGCACCATCCAGATTCTTTTGCCTTCTTCCGTGGTGAGTTTTTTGACTGTTTCATCCAATGTGAAAAGCAGTAAAGACATGATCGGAATTTTGTTTTCTCTGGCATAACGATCAACCAAGTGGCTTTCTTCTAGGCTTAAAGTCATTGAGTACTGAGAAGGTGGGATTTCATGAGCATGATTCTCCCTTTTTGAATCATAGTTTTTATAGGAGCTTGATGTGACTTTCAGTTCAAGAGATTTAACGCAAAAACGCCACAGAATATACCATCCTGGTGGTTTAGGAGTTACGGGGAGAGTGGGAAGAATGTTGTCGTTAAGCCAATTCTTCTTTTTAAGAACATCAATAAAACCAGAAATGCCATCTTGTTCAGCATGAGAATAGCGATAGGTTTCTTTTTCACTATGAACATCTTTTTGATAATAGATAATAAAATCGGTACAATCACCAAATTCTTCCTGCATCACTTTGAAAATATCCCCAGCATAACTATGCGCCACGTTTTCTCCTCTTAAATTTCATCGGAACTGGCCCATCGGGCTTTAAGGTTAGAGTTGGTTTCACTTTGATGGGAGAGAGAGACTCAAACTCTAACTCAAGCAGGATTTTTTTCAGAATGATTTTCATTTCAAGCATTCCCAAACTCATGGCCACACAGGCGCGGGGCCCGGCGCCGAAAGGCATGAAAGCATGGGCCGGATATTCGGACATAAATCGTTTGGCGTTAAACTGTTCTGCCTCTTTCCAATATTCAGGATGACGATGGAGGTAATATGGAACAAGTGCCACCAGCATGCCTTTCTCAATTGGGAATTGTCCATCATGATCTTCATTGATGGCCGTCCGTGAGGCCATCCATACCGGTGGATAGAGCCGCATCACTTCATTTAAAAAGGAAGTTAAAAGAGCTGGATCTGCATCCGGATTTTTTTCTATTTCTTGGAGCAGTTCCTGATAAAGATTTTTATCATTGGCCAAAATTTGTAAGGCAAAGGTGAGTAAGTTGGCTGATGTATCATGACCAGTAATGAGTAGGGTCATTATTTGATCTCTCAGGTTTTTTTTGATTTCTGGAGTCACTTCTCCCACAGGGAGTAAACGGGCAAGCAAGGTCTTTTCATTATCACTGACCTTTTTATGGGCGAGCACTACATCAATAAGTTGTTCCGAAATTTGGTTGATGGTCTCTATACTTTGTAAGTATTTTTTGTTCTTTTGTACAGGGATCCAAAGTGGAACACTAAGAGGATTCAAAATTTGACCTTCCACACGATTCATAATGGTAAGCATGGCCTGACTTACATGTGGCCCGTAAGTGCGAATATCACGACCAAAAAGGCAGTCTCCAATAATTCCTAAGGTTAGCATGATCAGGTCTTGATGAATGTTAGGGCTTGATCCAACACTCCATTGCAACAATAAATCTAAGGTGAGCTTTTCAATTTTGGGTGCATAAAGTTTTAATTGTTCTGGTCCAAAAGCCGAATTCATTCTTTGACGATTTTCTCTCCAATGATCTCCGTGAGCAACCAAGAGCCCTTCACCGAAAATAGGTTTCATCAGATCATAAGCAAAACTTTTTTTATAATTTTCCGATTTGGTTTTCAAAATGTAATTATGAAACTCAGAAGAACGCGACATGATGGTCTTTTTCCCAATGAAGCTAAAACAGATATCGTCTCCATACTGATCGAAATAGCCCTGGAATACACCTATGATGTCACGCCTGATAGCAGGGACGTCGCCTAAGGCAGAAAAAAGGGAGGGGCCTTTAGGAAGTTTTTTCATTTCTTCTTTCCTATGAGGTAAGTAATTTTAAAACCAAAAAGAGTTGGCCATTGACCAATTTCCCATTGGTAATCGGGGGCTTTAAGATCACTTACCATCAGTTCTAGTTCCTCTGTTGTTCTTGTTCTAAAACTTGAAAGGATAATATCAACTGTGGCTACGATAGGTATTGCAGGCAGGATATAAGTCCAAAAGAAACGAGCAAGACTCCAGGGTCTTACTAAAATCATAGTCAAAAAGGAAAAGAACAGAGTGGGAAAAGTCATTAGCAAACAGTAAAGATTTCGTTCGGTAAATTCGAAAACGGCGATCTTTTGTTTTTTATGAAAAGCATCGGCCAATACACTTTTTGCCAAACTATCCGGGAGGTGGTGGAAAGACGTGAACAAAGTTCTCACACCAATCATGTTGACCGGAACTTGAGTGGCGTCCACGGGTTCGGGGTGAATGTGGACTGCTGGAGGGAATTTCTTTTCTCCCTGATTCGGATAAAGATCTGTTAGAACTAAATTGAGATCGGGGCGTACTTTTTTCATCTCTAAAAAAAGCGGAATACTTCCACCACCACCACCGGCGCAAAGATCAATCCATTGTTTTTCACCCACGAAAAGATTTTCTAAAGCAGGAATAGCTGCTTTGTACAAGGGAGCTATCTTTAACGAAAAGGCGAGATAGTCTGTCACTCCATCACGAATTGTTTTAGGGCACCAAGGAAAATCCTGGATTTCAAAATACTGTTTTCTTTTTCCTAAAATCATTTTGATCATCTTTTCTTCTCCCAGGTGGAAAGTTTTGAAAAGATCTTCTCAAAGAAAAATTGGGGAGCAGGAGCTGCAAACATTCTATGTCCTAAATGGTGAGGCCATCCCACGGCACAGAGATGATCAGTGGCGGTGTATAGAATTTCTTCTCCCATCCGCATGGAGCTTAAGGCCAGAAAACCATCATTTTCTCCGATGATAGGTCTAAGCCTCGGCTCAGTGAAACGAAAAAGTGGTAAATGAGAAAAAGCATCTTCCTTGATCGAAGACACCACTGAAAAGTGAGGAACCCATTTTTGTTCTTTCAATGGGTTTTCCATCAGATATTTTAAGTGCGACCACTGATGCTTAAGTTTAGGAATGAAAGAGGCTATAGGAGTTCCCCTGAATGGAGAATTGATACTAGTGAGAGTGAGAATTCTTTTTCTGAAGTCTGGATCTTCAAGTAGCATCCTAGCATCAACGCCTCCTTGGCTATGACCGATCAGGTGAAATTCTTTTTCGGGTCTGGCCTGCAAAAAACTTTTCAGCTGATCCATTCTTTCTTTTTGAGTTCCCCAGGCTGGAAGGGATGGAAGAAGAGGGAGCTGACCTGGAAAGGAAGCTAACACCTTTTCGTAATAGGAGATGTTTCCCCATTTCTGGGGAAATATAAGTCCATTCAAGAGAACGACTGGATGTTGGAGTTCTAATGACATGCTTCTATTGTAGCATGAGCTCTTTTGGTTTCGACTGCAATAAACTCTACTTGAGAAAACAGCTCGGAGATTTTTATTTTGAACTCCGTCACTGACATCTGAAGAAGCAGGGCAGGTGAATGGCTTCATAGTTTCACTTCAATGTGGCTATGGATTTTCATAAGAAGAGTACTAGAGTAATTTATTTCTTCGTTTTAAAAATGTAATCCATGGATGGTTCCACAATGCCAAAATTGCAATGGTCTTTGTGAATTTTGTGATGATGAAAACGATGATGCTCTTTCATCCAACGGGCCCAGGCGAAACGCCTCTGAATTATGTGTTCTTTTCCTAAATGACAAATCCAGTGAATAAGTTCGTAGGCACCATACCAAACGACCAACACAGAAATCACCAGAGTTAATGCCCATTCACTGACGACAGGTTTCAGCAAAAGATAAATAGCCGGAAGATATAGAAAAAAATAAATCGATTGCAGCCAGGGTGGCATGAAGAGCATGTAAAGATCGTTACTTTCATCATACTCCAGTTTTGTTTCCTGATAAAAAGTATGATGCCAATGATGCATCTTGAAAGCCCAGTGAAGGCCCCAAATTTTTCTGTGGAGTAGATAGCGGTGTGTGAAATACAAAATCCAAGAGGCCCATAAAATGGAAAGCAGAATCACTGGAATAGATTTCAAAGACCATTCAGGAACCTTATTGAACCAATAGGCCGTGGTTGCCATTTGAAGAATAGTGAAGATAAAAACGTGGACCTTGCCATTGTAATAGGAAGGAATCACTTTAGCGCGAAAGGCTTGACGGTATTGATCTATATTCATTCAGGGTTCAAAGTCCTTTTCACTGTGTATAACATCGCCAAGCTTACTATCTAGAGCGACTATTTTATTATAGCACGAAAAATAGATGTCAAAATTTTTTCAACTATGACATGACCTTGAGTGATATTATAACGAAGATAATCGATTCGATATCGAACTCGAAAACAGGAATGAGCCCATGAGATCGTTAAAAATCTTAGGAACTTTTTCTTGATTTCATCGTTTTTAATAAAAGGCACTAACCATTTCTTATGGAGAGCTTAGAAAACGCGTCGATCTTCGTCGTTAGTTAATTTCCTGCTCTCGGTCACTTATTGTTCATAAGCTCCCTCGTTCAAAAAATCTTCTACCTAGAATTTCGTGGTTTTGTAAGCTCAGAAGCATAGTTATTAAATTTAGAATTTGCCTTAACCTACATTAATTTGAGCCTCAATGGGAATAAAGCTTGTCACCATTTTTATATCCGCTATGGCGAAATAATGAAAAAAATTCATTTTAGAAATGAAGGCTTATCACTTTTTGCGTTTGATGATACGAGCTCTCCAATAAAAAATAGAAACTCGGTTCAGGTTTTAAATAATCATAAAAGAAGTCGACTCAATTACGAAGTCGAAACATTAATATTAGTGGAGAATTTATGAAATTTTTCTTAGTTACCTTATTGACCTTGGGATCGATCTCAGCCTTTGCTGGTGAAACAGTAAAATGCCAAGTAATCGACATGCCTAATCTTGGCTCAGATAACCCAACAACTTTCGATGTTGATGTTGACAAAAATGTTGTAGATGTAAAACTTGCCGAATTTCAAGGTGAAGAGGGATATAAACTTTCTGTTAACGTCCTAAAGCGTTCATTAGATCAAAACTACATCCTAGATGCCAGCATAGTCAGTGAAGGAAATAGAACAATTTTTGCACGTGCTTTTGGAAAGACTCTTCCGCTTACGCTTCAAATTGGAAACATGAACGATAAAACGGAAGAAGCAAGCTGGTTAACTATGACTTGTGGTCTTTAAGCCTCTAGTCATCCTTGCTAAGAACAACTTTAAGACCTAAATGAAGAGGAGATTTATGAAGAAAATTATCATTGCCTTGATCGCTTTAAGTTCGATTTCAGCTTTTGCAGTAGAGTACAATTGCTCAGTAAGCTATGGCCCAGAGATGGAAACAGAAGTCCGTGTAATCAAGGATAACATTCATGGCACTCGATTACAGTTAAACCAATCTAAAAAAACAGCCTTTATTTCTATCCAAAGTACTGTGAATCCAGACTTTCAAGACGTAGGAATATTTTTTGGTGAACTAAATGATGTTTCAGTTAATAATATGATGGATTCTGTTGCTGCGGTTACAGCCAGCAATCAACAGACTATTCTTATGACTGCAACAGCTTCAGGTAAAGCTTTTTCTTTAAGCTGTGAATTAAAATAACTAGTCATCCCAGCGACGAACAACTTTAAGATTAAAGAATTTCGAAAATTTAAAGCCCCTGAGATCGTTAAAAATCTCAGGGGCTTTTCCATACGCTAGCAAAATGATGAGTACTTAGAAGCCAGGCAGCTGTCCAATTTTTTTACAATTTTTCCTCTTAAAGTAAAAAGTTCCTTGGCCGTATTTTCATATTCGAATTGCCATTATCATAAAGACAAAGAATATATTAACAACGAATGACTTTTGGTCATCAGTTCAGATTAAAGAGTTCACATGAAATGGCATCTACTCTTTGCTGTCACAAGCTTACTCTTCAGTTTTTATTCTAGAGGAGAAACTAGAATCTATGAGCTTGGATCCCCGGATGAAAGGGGGAGATTAACAGCAAGACAAACTAGCGAGATACATAACTCAGGACAACGTGCGATTATCAATGAAGAAACTTTCGAATTTCACGATGGAAAGACCTATTCTTTTAAGGCCAACCATGTAATTCATCTTGTAACTCGAGAGACCATTCTTGCTTTTCTTGCCGAGAGAGGAATCCCTGCTCGTCCTAAAGCTCTACCCGCTTACGGATTGGTCGCGTCTTCAAGTGGAGGATTGTGGAATAAAAAATTCCCAATGCTAGATTTTTACAGTTTTTGTGGACAAGATGACTTCTGCGCTTGGCAAGGAAAAATTTATGATAGCTTCGATTTCGGCAATCTTCTCTGGGGGGCAGCGGTACGCTGGTTGAAAGTCGGATACGTTGAAGCTAAAATGGGATCAGAACTGAATGAATTATTTGGCTCTTATCGCGGTTTTCATTTCAGGTTTGATTCACAAAAAGACCAACAGGCAATCAAGGAAGGGTATTTTTACGGTTTCAAATCGATTTTTCAAGGTCTCAATCCTCGTTTAACAATAAAAGAAAATCTTGAGAATTAAGCGATAGATAACTATCAAAGGTAGTTGTCTCAATAACGAACTCGAAAATATCAGATTGATACTTAATAAAAAGATAGGATAATGAAAAAAATAATTCTTCTAATCATTTTAATAAACTTAGTTTTCACAAAAGTCTCTTTTGCTCATGATGACAACATACGTAAATGCGACTGAAGTTTGCGAGGTAAGTTATAGTACTGCAACCAATAAAACAGAATTTGAATGCACTAAAGAAAGTGATATCCCGCTTAGCTTAAAAGGAGCAAATATCAAGACGATTGATCTGGTTAAGTCCATGGATCAAATTGGTTACGGACTTAAATCCCAGGACAGTGATCGGAATGGTCAACCTCATTTTTATAGCTATATTTTTGTTAAACACTAGTCATCCGCATAAGGAACATCTTTTAAAGTAAAGTATTTCGATAAAATTAAAGCCCCTGAGATCGTAAAAAATCTCAGAGGCTTTTTTCTTCATTTGTTTTGTGCTTTTAAAAATCTTCTGCATAGAAAATTTAAATGACAAAAATATCGTTTTTTGAATTGGGAAAACATTCTACTGATGACCAAGTATTTTACATATGCGACTATATCTAAATGGATCGAAAATCAAACTTCAATTTTTTAAGCGGCATTCTGATTTTCATAATATTTTTAGTGGGATGCTCTTCAATATCGGGCGATAATTCAAATGTTGAAATTCCTTGGAAACATTCTGCCGTATTTCTTGATAGCACACGAATAGATAAGTTGAAAAAACGTATAGAGGAAAAGTCTGAACCAAATTACCAGGCTTGGCTTGAGGTAAAAAAAAATTGTGACAAGGGTCTTTCTCTAGATCCAAATCCCGTAGGGAAATGGGCCATCCCTGGCTTTTATGACGGTCAAGATGCTCATGAACAATTAGTTGAAGGGCTCCACAGGGACACCACTTTAGCGTATGAAGAAGCCCTTTGTTTTAGAATTCTCGGCGACTCTCGATATGCGAAACAAAGTATTAGAATTATAAATGCTTGGACCAACATCTTAAAAGAATCTGACCCTTCGTTCGTCGATACAAAACTTTCTATGAATGAGTTTTTTGTTCCGATGATCGTCGCAGCTGATTTATTAGAATCATTTAGCCTTTTCACTAACAATGATAAACTCAAATTCAAAAAATTCATTCGTGACGTCATTCTTCCATTAAATACAATGGAGCCAAAAAAGAACAACCATGCTAACTGGGGCGTTCTTCTCGTTTTAAGCATAGCTGTCTATTTAGATGATTTAGTTCTATTTGAAAAAGCTGAAGCTCGTTTTAAAGACTTAATGGAAATTCAAATTGCAGCCGATGGAACGATGTTAATGGAGTATGAACGGAGTGACACCAAAAACTGGCATGGTGGGATGACTAAAGGAAAAAGAGGGATTTGGTATTCAAACTATTCTTTGATGGCAATGACGTTAGGTGCGGAAATATTTCGTTTGAATGGACGAGATTTTTTCAATTATCAAAGTTCCACAGGCAAATCAATTCAGCTTGCTTACAAAAAAATTGCTGACTGGAGCCGACACCCTGAGAAATTCCCTTTTTATCAACTCAACAAAGGTCACCTTAAAGGAGTCTCCGCCGTCAGCTATTTTGAAATCCTCAACCAAATATGGTCTGATCCCAATGCATCTGAACTTCTTAAAAATTTACGTCCTCTGACATCTGATGCTGGTGTGCCAAATTTAACACTAACTCATGGTGGATTTTAAACCTCTAGGAAGATAATTTTTTGGAAAATAGAATGTCTTGATGACCTTATAAAAATTTTTAGATAATCTTAAACACATGATGAATTTCGAAAGTATTATCCAACTTGAAAAACTCCTTTTAGACTCATCCGTACGGAAGAACCCAGTTGAGCTTGACCGCCTATTGGCTGAAGACTTCATTGAGTTTGGAACTTCTGGTAAGGTCTACAATAAGATGAACATAATCGAACTACTTCCCAAAGAAGACTCAGCGACCATAGAAGCATTTGATTTTCGAGCAATTGCCCTCTCATCTGAGTTTGTTCAACTGACTTTTAAGACTAATCGACAGAATAAAGATGGATCCATTACTTCGTCACTTCGCTGCTCCATTTGGAAAAAGAATGGAAATCAGTGGCAGATGTTCTTCCATCAGGGAACAAAGACAGTTCTAGGGTAGGGTCATATTTAATTAAAGAAATTCCTGATAATATCCGACAAGAGTGGAGTGATACTTTAAGTATTGAGAAAGGAATGTCATGAAAATATTTTATTTTTCAATTTTATACTTTTATATTCCCCTTAGTCTGGCGGGAACTACCGCTGTAGGACTAGTCAATAACAGCAAAGCGAACCCTTCCGACATTGGTTTTGTTCAGGTCTATCATAGCACAAATGGAAGTTACTATTTAAGGCCGTGCAAAACAGGACAAGTGTTAAATGGAAACGCTGTATGTGAAGTGGCTGGCATTCAGCTTAAACGAGAGCTTCACGATGAAGATCATACAATAGAGAGTAGTGAAGTAAAACTTGGTTCCGTCAAATTCAAAGATAGGGCCGATTTTAAACAAGCCATTGAAAGTGCAATTCTTAGTTATATCGATAAACCAGCTAATTCCAATGCCCAAAAGCGAATCAACTCATGCCTTCAAGCATCTTCTTATAAAAAGACTATCGACGAGCTTAAAAAGCAAAGAATTTTTAATCCTGATTCCAATCCTAATCAGGTAGAGAATGAAATATTGAGACTAGAGGCTTTGATCCTATCCGATAAAAAATGGTATGATGAGCAGGTTCAGACCATTTTGAGAGAAGTGGAAAGTCCCATCACTACGTACAACACTTGGAAACCCAAACTCGATATTTGGCAATATAAAGTCTTGAACTCAATTTATGAAAAAAATGCTCCGCAAACACTAAAAAAAGCAGACTACTTCAAACTTCTCCAGTGGGAAGCTTTGAAGGGGTGTAGCATTACTAAGAAGGAAGTAATACAAGTCCAGGAAGAAAAAAGATTCCTTGTTATTGGTAATATCACTGAACCCGAAGTATGGACGACTTATTACGAAATAAAAGGACCAAGCGTATTCTCTACTATAGAAGGTTGTTTTTCTCCAACAGATTACCCAAAAACTGCCTCTTTGTTTGATAAAGCAATAAACGAAGCCAAAAAGAAAGGTTTAACTAATATATACCACCTTAGCAATTGTGAAGATTTATTAGAGTCTATGATCAATCAAAAAGAGTGCCTAGTAGATTTTCCTAAGTTACTCTTAAAAATCAATGAGCAAGAAGATAAGCATCAGTGTGAAAAAAAAGAAAATTAACGAATTAATTAAACTTATCGAATTTCTGAGCCTTTAATAAATTAATTTGATTCTCCAGAGAAATTCTAGTCACTTTTATCAGGTTTATTTATTCCGTAAACTTGTAGATTTTTAAAAATCACTCCTGGCATAAACTCCATTGTTTCAAAAATAAAATACCAAATATATTCATTCACTTGAATCAGATTTGAGACATCAATGGTTTGAATGTAACAACTTAAGCCTGTCTTTTTGTTCGAAATCGGTTCTAGTCCAGGGGCTAATGGTGATATTACATAGCTAAAAGAAAGTTTGTTTTCACATTCGGTATTTAATTCATTAAAAAAGTAGATGTTCGTATAAAAGGGGGCAGTGCCAATTGTAGCATCTGACTCAACAAGAATTTGATTATTAAACTTTGAAGAAATATTTATCATTGGATAAAATTTGGTATCCGAAATTCCAAGCTCAGATAGCGTGCTTTTTGTTTCTGATATGATTTGTTTTTTGAGTTCCTGAAGTCGATCTTCGTCACCAAAAAGATCCATGACGCTTTTTTCATAGATAACATTGTTGTGAACAGCATCTATTATCCTGACACTGGCAATTGGAGCCGATGCGGCAGGTGAAAAATGAGTAGTAACAATAGCTAGGCGAGAGCCAGTTTTACTTGATCCAAGTATTTCAAATCTTTGCACAGATGCAAAGGCTGATACAAATCCTAGTGTTAATAATCCAATCAAAAGTTTTTTCAAGTTTTTCTCGTTTATTTAACCAATGTTAAACAATCGCCACAAGGGCAGATACATTCAGTTTAATTTTAATAACTTCTGAATCCATGAATTGTAAAGTGATCTTTCGTGTTAGGCCTTTTGTTTCATTAAACCCAGCGTTTAACTCGAGAGGTTGTTTCTATGACTAGTTACTATTCTAGTTTCCAACTTGTACGTTGGGTTGCGCCTATCCCACGATAATATGGTAATTTGTCTTCAGCTGGAAGCACCCAACATTGGGGGACATGCACGAAACCAATATGTGAATAGTAGTTTTCTGCTTCGGGTGCGGCTGTCAAAAGCAAAGTGGCATTAGGTCCAGCAGCTTCTTGGGTTCTTTTAATTAACTCTTTTCCAATTCCAATTTTCTGATGACTTTCTCGAACTGCAAGATCAGACATATAGGTGGCGAATGAAAAATCGCTAAAGGATCGTGCGATTCCAACCATTAGATCCCCATCCCATGCTGAAATAATGAGATTGGCATGTTTCATCATTTCAAGCATTCGATCTCTGTTTTTAGTTGGACGACGTGGCCCTAACGTAGATGCATCATATACATCGATGACTTGATCGATATTTAATTGTCCGCCAACCTTATATTCAATTATTTTCAAATTTTTCTCGTTTATGTAATTAATGGTTAAATCCGTTATTTTGTACATTTATCTATCTGTCACTTATATGACTAGTCTTTTGTATTTCCTCTTAATCTAATTTTTTAATACTGAGCTAAGAATTGCCAAACCATTCTCAGAGAATAGATTTGGTGAATTTTAGTTCAGACTATTTTTAAAATATCTCCTTCATTGAGATTTGAAGGTAAAACTCCTGCGGGAACTTCAAGGACTCTACTAACTTTTGGATAAAACTTTGTAATTCTCCAAGGCTTCACATTTTTTAAAATTTTGACAACGACATCCTCTTTATTTAAAAAGACAATATCTAAGTTAAATTTCATGAATGTTGTCTGCATAGACCCAGAAGCCACAAATAAAATTCCTGGTACATGAGGATCATTTCTAAACATATAGCCGGTTAGTCGGCTCCAAAAGTCATCAGCGACAACTACGTTCTTTAAGATTATTTTACCGTTATGTAAGATTGAAAAAGACATACTGTAAGAGAATAAATGAGATTTAAGGACTGATCAACATTCTAATGGTTAAATCCATCATTTTGTTCATCAATCTACCTGCCACTTATATGTCTAGTTATTCCAGTTCAACGTTAAGTGCTGATAAAAAAAATTCATAACTTCAAGTCGACGAAGACCTTCAGTTTTTGCCGTTTGGTTTGTCGTGGTTGAGCAACAAACTAGTGTTTCTTATAGAAATGATCAATGCTGCTGGAAGCACTACTTCGATTTTTCTTAGTTTTTTTATTTTGCAGGGTTGTCAGAACAATTCTGACAACCCCAATTGATGATAAAGTTCTGTCTATTTTGCTTTATAGATACAATCAAACGTTAGTTCAGCTCTTACGCCCCAAAGGGATCCAGCTGAACTATCTTCGGTGACACGCAGTTTTTGATTTTTATATTTGATTGAGCTTCTTTCTTTTGAGTAATCCGATTTTCTTGTCCAGTTAATTTTATGTTTTGTCGTAAAAGTATTTTGTTTTCCGTCTAAGTCAGACCTAGCTTCTCCATTTATTTGCTCTTCAGTGAACATTGTTAGTTGTTTGCCTGAAGCTTCATCGTAAAGAAAAAGGTCGTTTCCTACCTTATCCGCCACGATATTGTCTGGGCAGTTTCCTTTACGTGCATCGACAAGCTGAAAGTTCTTCGCTTCCAAGACTGAATTAGCATCAAAGGCTGCGTAAGAAAGAGTTGAAGTTAGGCTGATGATGGCTGTTAAAAACAAATTTTTCATAAATATCTCCTAGTCGTTGAGCAGTTAATTCTGCTGTTTTCCTGATCATTTAAGTTGGTGTTCAATTATTTACATTATTAGCATAAAAACTTATAATATAAATTAAAATATTGACGAATGGTAAATATTACAATCGACAAAGGATTCTGATGAAGCAGACAAAAGGGCAAATGACCCAGGAGCGGATCGTAAAATCAGCCATTTCACTTATTTCGAAGTTGGGTATTGAGAAGACAACTTTTGCTGAAATTGCGGTTATGGCTGAGATTAAAGCTCCGGCGATATTAAACTATTTTAAGACCAAGGATGAAATCATCATGGGTTGCTTAAATTATGTCTTAAGAAGCAACCAGGCCTATTTTGCGCAGGAACTCAGGATGCAAGATTCAGCCGTAAAAGATCTCATGGCCTATGCTAGGGCCAACGTAAAGTGGGCTTTGGACAATCAGGACCAGGCCCAGCTTATTATCGATCTTTATTCCCGTTCACTTTTTGATCAACAGTTCAGAGAGATCAATCTGAAAATTGTTTTAGGGGCAAGGGAGAAAATTAAGACTATTTTGTTATATATCAAGCGTGAGAAGCCAGAGGTTTTTGAACATAAAGAGATTGATCTTTACACCCGGCTTATCCATGACTTTATTACTGGAGCGATTCTTACCACCATTGTCTCTAAAGAAAGTAAAAAGGCGACTGAGCTTAAAGAATTTGAAGAGCGCTTTCACCTCTTCATACAAGTTTTATTGAAGTGAATTGAGATTAAAGTCGAATAGATTAAAGTGAAAAGCCTTCTTTATCGACTTTTTATCTTACTTTGCTTTTCTTTCCTACCATTGAAGGTGGTTGCAGCTACTTTACCTTTAGTCAGTGCTCTGGCTGAACTTAGTTGTAATAACAATTTTTCTCCTCTTGCACCCTCACAAGAAGAACTCTTGGTCTTAGTGGACGATTTATTTGGTTTACTCCAGAGGAAGCACTTATCTGTCTCTGAACCAGAGATTACTCAAATCTATGAGCAAATTTTTTTAATAACACAAAAAGTCTTGAAGGAAAAAAAAGTCGGCTTTAGATTGGAGGAGAGGACCCTTCGCATTCTCCCTAAGAAAGACGGGGAACCTCTTGCTCATTTTGCTTTTAGGTTAGAAGAAGAAGGCCTTTCTTTGGTTTATGCTCCAGAAAAAACCAAAGAAGGATATTTCAAACCCTACCTTGAAGATTTAATGAATTTTGAAAATCAAGTGGATCACATCTTGTCACAAAAAATCATTTATTTGGATAATGAAACGATAGCAACTGGTGCTCCAGGTAGGTTAATGACCGAGATCTTAGATTACATGACCAAGATGAAACTGGCCCAAGGAGAAAAGGAGCAATATCTTTACCCCCATGCTCAACTCCCTGAAGGATTATCACTTAAAATTTATGAAAATTATAACAGCATTGTTCCCACCGCCAAGTACAACAGCTTTGGCATGTTTTACGAACGAAATCTGCTCGAGAGTATTGTTAATCGCTTAGGAACGTATGGAGGGGCAGAGACTTTCTCTTCCGCAAATGGCTCTCAAGGAACTGTCACTTTTAATCAAGAGACATGGTTCCGCGGAGTTTTTTCCAATGAATCATTTTCGAATGAAGGGAATTTAAATTTTTTAAAAACTATTTTCTTTTCTTCTCTTTTGCATCCAGAGATTGGTGAGAAAATAATCAGGACACCTGTGATTGGAGCATATTCTTCTGAGATGAAAGCCTCTTTTTTTGTCTCTCCAGGTCTAATGAAAATAGATGACAAGATTCCCTTAGCACTTAAAAACTTACCAGATGATTATCTGGATTTTATTATGGGGCACTACCAGAGTAAGTTAGGAATCAGTTCCATTCAGGTGAATGAGCTTAGAGCTCTCAGTGATTCAATGAAAAACCGTTCGCATTTTTTAGTTTTCTCTCATGATCCATGGGTAAAAGAAACGGGGATCTATGAGTTCTCTCCAATTTGGCGTACTAATGAAATGGAGAAAGTAAATATTTATGGGGGGGCCGTCTCCGTCGTCTCCAGTAACTCAGTAGAAAAATTACCCCTTGAAATTTTAAATGAAGTGCAGCTAGAAAGAAAAGAGGGCGAATTAATTGCGGAAATTGGACGTTTAGGTTTCGTCCAAAACGAAGAGAAGACTTTGCATGTGGCCCAGGCCCTTGCCCTTTATTTGAAAGCGGAAGGAGTCACGAAGATTTACATCGAAGCTGACCGGGCAAGAACGATTCTTTTTAGACGTTTTGGTTTTAAAATCCACAGTAAAATTACCAAACAAGTTGAGTTTTACCCCTCCCAAGAAGCCAATATTTTAAGTGCTTCCATTGATGATTTTTTAAAAGCAAGTCACTGAGGATATTAGATTACAATACTCATTGAAGCAGGTTTGTGGTTTATTTTTTCAATGAAACCCAAAATAGCTATATTCATAAACGGTCCTATTAATTCTGGAAAATCAAGCATTGCTCGTGAGCTCTCATCGCTTTTGCCAGGAATATATATTGATGGCTATGATTTAAAGTCTCGTACTGAGGAATCTATCCTTTTTGAATTATTTGTCACTCAAACAATTAAAAATATTTTATTAGAAGTATTAAGAATATCATCAGAAGACTCAACGCCGATTGTCGCCTATCCCTTGCGAAAAGAAGATTGGATACTGGTTAAGAACAGCTGTCACCATGCGAACATACTACCGATCGTGATAACGCTTTCTCCAACACTCCAAACAACTCTAACAAACCGTGGAGGACGTGAGCTTACAGCTTGGGAAATCAATCGTATTAAAGAGATGTATGATCAAGGATATCATCAGAGAGAGTTTAGCGATCTAGTACTTTCCAATGATCATCAAACGGCAAAAGAAAGCGCAGCAAGAATTCTACATTTCCTGAAATCTAAGTCTTAGTGATGTTACTAATGTTTTCCACTTCGTTTATAGGCTGCACTTGGATAGCTATACAATTGAAAAGCAATCCTTTTCGTTGGGTATTCTCTAAGCAGCGGTCTGAGTTGAGTTCCAATCAGCAAAAGCAAGTAGAGCAGGGTGAACTTTGAGGGCTTTCGCAAGTAACTTTGCTCGCTCGATACCTAGAGTGATGCGGTCATTTTCGAGAGAAGATATTGTGGCTTGCTTAAGGCCAGTTAAATTCGCAAGTTGATTTTGTGAAAGATTATTTTTTTCTCTGTATATTTTAATCGCCTTGCCTGGAGTTAATGAACCGTAATTCTTATCCGAAACAAAAACTTCTTTTAAAGCAGCTTTAACTTTCTTACCCATTTTCATAGTTTCTTCCTATAATCATGAGGAGTGACCTCAAGAATGAAAATTTTCACTTCTTTGTCCATGACTAAGTAGATCACTCGCCATTGGGAATTAAGAGATGAAGATCTTGCTCCATCCCAATCACCTTTAAGTGCATGATCTCGATAGTCATTAATCGCTTTGAGTCCAGTAATACCTTGAAACTGTATGATATTTTTCCAAGCATCAAACGAATCCCGTATTTCGACTGGGGCTTTTCTTAATAATTTGTTTGCTGATTTTGATATTTCTATCGTCCACATTACTTAATGGTAATATATCTTAAAGGTTATGTTAAGTGACATGGAAACATACTAAGAAAATATTCTTAATAAAGAACAAATCATTTAACAAAAAAGAAATCAAATATACTTTGCAGCAATGATAAAGAGGGTCTTTAGTAAAAAGACCCTCAAATCTGTTTAAATTGTGCTTTTAAAGCATACGAAAGTTCCTAAAAAGCAAATTTCATTGAGTTAAATGGGGTAGGCATCTAGGGGGTAATATTTCGTAATGTAGTGCTAATTTTATCGATTCTCTTCTCCTCTTAAGTCTTTTTTTGCAGTACCTGAGCTTTCCGTTTTTGCTGAGTCACTATTCAACCATTTAGCCTACTGAAGAAAGGAAAGTGTTTTAAAAGAAAATGAAGCATATTCCGATAAGAAAATATGAAATTGATCCTTTTCATTTTTTCTTCTTTTTTGTTTTTTTCTGCTCCTCTTCAGGCTGAATTTCATTTCTGTGATATAGAATTTGCAAAAAAAGTTGATGAAGCTTCTTTAGGTAAAATAGACGATGCTTATTTTCAAGCTTACGGACTATACTTTAGAAGACAGATGGCCGAAAAAGCCTTGGCTCGCGGATATATACATTCAGAAGCTTCCCTTCATACCTCTACATTAATGCATTTTGAGCTCCGTTACCGTAAAGCGCCCAGCTCCAATGGAGCGGAAGTATTTCAATGGCGTTTGGAGGCTGACCTTAGCAATGAAGAATTTTTTCGTTATGAAGTCTTTAATCAACAAACAAATGCCAAAGTCTTTATAGAAGTTCCCAAAGATCAGTTGCTCAGTCAAGCAAACCAATATTTTGCCAAAACGAATATTCAATATGGCTTTAAAAAAATAGCAAACGAAAAGCTTCCAACCAATAAAGATATTAATGATTATCTGCAAGTACAAAAAATGGCGAGCGAATCCTACGGGCTCCTCAGTGATCAACTTTCTTCACTGGTCATAAATGATTTACTTCAAGGAAAACTAACACTAGAAATGAAACAAGTGATGGCCCATGACCTTAACAAACTTAAGCTCCTTTCTCAATATATGAGAAAAAAAGAGGGATCTCATCCTGAGCTTCATCTAACTTTTGACGGACCATTAAGCTTACGCACGAAGGGGTATGATCAGAATTTGTACGGAGAGATTAAGCCAGTTAGAGTGATAAAAGAAAAAGGTGTAGCAGCTTTGCTTTTTAATTTGGATTTTCTCCAATTGGGAGAAAAAATCAACTCCAGTATGGCATTCCATACCTTCTATCAATTTGTTCATGAAAATTTAAAATTAAAAGAGCTATCGCAAAGTTATGCTTATTCACTGTCTTTTATCGAAGCCGGCAAATCCATTAACTTGCACTACCTTGATGTGAATTTAATGAAAACTTATCAAAAAGAAATGAATGCGAGCAGCTCTTCTCTTAACCACCGCTTTCCCTTCGCCGGCACTGGCCCCTCCACGCAATTTTTGAATCTTCCTGAGGCCAGTAGGCGCTATATTGCAAAGGCTTATCAACAACGCCTTAACATTGCACCAGATGATTTAGAAAATTTAATTAAAATCAGTGAAGAATTGGAAAATCGAACAACCATCATTGTCTCAACCAAAGAGTCTTATGCTCAATTGGATTGGCAGGTCGTTCAAAAATACGATGAGGGTTTTCAAATTAATCAAACTTACGACAAAATCAATACCAGTGACTTCGAACAATTTAATATTTTAGGTTCTATTAGCTTGGTTGAGTCTTCTTCTGTGGCAGAAAAACTACCGCTCGAAATCTTTACTGGGTATCAAGTAGAAAGACCGACTGAAGGTGTGGTTCTCGAAATTGGTCGTTTTTCCGTAGATTTTCGGGAAAGAGCTATTTTTACCGAAGAACTTATGAATGCAGCTTTTCTTAAAGCTTCACACACTCCAAATGTTTCCAAGATCGTGATCGAAATGGAAAAGAATTTAGCCGAAAGATTGGTGCTCAAATATGGATTTCAAAAAGTCCATGAAAGAACTAACTTTGAAGGGAAGACTGAGTACATTTTAGAAGTTACTCCTGAGGTCCTGTTTAAAAATACTTTTACCAAATAAAGAAGGGCCATTGTAGGCCCTTCTTTGTTCTTCGTTGAATCTATTTTTTTACCATAGAACAATGGATTGAATGATGGGAAAAATCATCATTAATGAAGGCTCCTAGCTGCGTTCTTTTTCCTTCGTTACCAGAAAAAATATAAGTTCCATCAGGTAAGGTAATCCTTAAAGAAAGATTCTCAACAAATACTTGTGCCACAACTTTCATCGCTCCAATTTTGTAAGTTTTCTCGGCATAATTAGCGCCTAAATGTTCTTTTGTAGCAATTCCGGCCTTGATGTCTGCTTCCGTAATTTCTCTGGTTTCTAATACATCTTTGATATTTTCTAATTGCGCCTGTTGAGGATCATTCCAATAATTTTCAGCACACTTCACATCAAATTTCGGCAATAAAGATGCATGGACTGAAAAAACTGAAGTAAGTAGAGCAAGGGTAAATAACATTTTCATAAGATCTCCTATTGTTTTATCGGCTTATTCCGACTGTTTTGTTCTGGTAAGAGAGTTATATCATGCACTGAATTAAATGCAATTAAAACTTAGCATTACTCAGTTTTAATTGTAAACTTTACAGGAATTAAGCCGAAAGGGATTATATGAATGATGAAAAGAAGAGTAAGGGAGAGCTAAGTCGTGAGAAAATCGTTAATTGCGCTTTAATAAAATTTGCCCAGCAAGGCTTTATGAACACCAGTCTTCAAGAAATTGGGAACGAGATCGGCATTGGACAAACGGCTATCCTTCACCATTATAAAAATAAGTATGAAGTTTTTAATGCTGTTTTGGATTCCATTTTAATCAATCTGCAAAACATCATGAAAACTCAAAGTAACATTCATGATGGTGCAGCGGACCTTCTCTATAAAAGTTTTATCGGGAACCTGACATGGGTGAAAAACTTTCCTGATCAAGCCCATATGATCATCTTCCTCTATTACACTTCTACTCATGATAAGAATTTTAAAAAAATTTACACTGAACTCTTGGAGAAAATACGCACAAGGTATCTTGGTATAATCTTGCAAGGACAAAGAGAACAAATTTTCCATTTAAATTATACTCCAGATGAAGTGGCTGAGATACTTCATGAAAATATTGTGGGATCGATTATTAATTATTTAAGCTCTAATTCCAAAAAAGGTGCAGAAAAAAAATTGGAGTTAAAGTGGCGAATTTTGATGAAAGAACTCACTCATCATGAGCAAAAGAAGTATTTCCCCTTATGAATGGTTAGATATTCTTTCTAACTATTCTGAATATTTTTTGAAGATATTTCTACCCATTCATCGTCTTCAAACAAAGCTAAAACCAAGATTAAGCTTTCTTTGCCATAAAAGGGGAGTGCCGTGAGAAAATGTAAAATGGATTATCTGAAATTAAAATTTAAAATACAGAGAAGCTTCAAGGAGCTTCTTTGATTTTCTCTATAAAAACATTATTAAAAAGTACTTCTGGTGTCACCTCTAAAATAAATTCAGTTTTTCCTTCAAAGTTGGTTCTTTCATGAATTTTTTTAAAACCATATTTAATAACTAGTCTTTCTGCCAAATTTTTTTCCATTTCAACTACAATTTTTTTGACATGAGGAGTGTGGGACGCTTTTAAAAATGCTGCATTCATTAGTTCTTCAGTAAAGACTCCTCGCTGTCGCATGTCTACTGAGAAGCGACCTATCTCAACAATGATGCCATTTTCTGGGCGCTCTAATTGAAAACCGGTAAACACTTCTAGAGGAAGTTTTTCTGAAGAATTTTTAGATTCAACGATGCTGATGGAACCTAATATATCAAATGATTCAAAATCGGTTGTCTCAATTTTATCCATCGTTTTTTCCAATTTAGAAAAGTCATCGTATGTCGTTTCGATTTTCCAATTAATTTTAGCAAAAGGTTGTTTGGTTGAAACGATTATGCTTGTCCGATTTTCCATTTCTTCACTTATTTTAATCAGATCCTGCAAATCGTTTTCATTAATGTTGAGGCGTTTTTGGTAAGCATCCGCAATATATCGACGGCTTTTTTCTGGCAGGTTTTGAAATTGTGGCGCAGGGTTTTTATGAGAAAAAATAAAACGTTTTTTATCATTTCCATTTTGTTTAGTCACATCATCTATGTAGGTTTTCATGAGACCTACATCTAGATAATGAAGATTTAAACTTTTATCACCTTGAATAAAAGAGAGAGAATAAGCGTAGTTTTGGTTTAAATCTTTAAGCTTTAATTGCTCGTGAACAAATTGATAAAAAGTAGAAAAGGCGTGACTCATTGTAATTTCTTCTTCAAAACGTAAAAAATCTTTATTGAATAATAATGATTGTACGCCACGGTCACTCATTATACGGATTGGCCGAATATGCTCAATAATACTTTTATAACCGTTAAGGGATACGTTTAATGGACTATCAAAAGTCAGATTTAGTTCAGGGTATTCGACTTCTTTTCTTACATATTGAGAGAAGTGCTTTAACTTGTCTAGATCAAGACACATTATTTGTTGAAGTTCTAATTTAGATTTTGCGTTTAGAAGGTCGTCAATAATGAGAGAGATTAACTGATCAACCGTAAGTACATAGGCTTTGCTACTCATTTCTTGTAGCTTTTGTATATCTTGCATTTCTTCTGAGAGTACGATGTTGGGAACCGGACTTTTTTTAAATTTGTAATCTATGGTATTTTTTTTAAAAATTCTATTTGCCATAGTAATCAAATTATCGCGAGGTACTTGAATCTCTTTTAGATCGCCAGTCCTAAGATTTTGTACTTGAAAAATATACTCATTTTCTGTACTTAAATCCTGAGTGACCTTCCAGTTAAATGCATCCAACTTATCATGACGTGGTTCTTTACCATATCTCAATTTAAATTGCGTGCTGGTTGAGCGCTTTGTTTCCTCTATGGTTTGAAGATAACCACGGGCCACAGCCTCTTTGGTCATTAATTTGGCTTGGTAATTATAATAAGCTTCAAAGTAGGCTACGTCATTTTGGCCCTTACTAGCTTCTCTACTTTTTTGCAAAAATTCTTCATCACAAAAAGTAAAATCGGCAGCAGGTAGATCAGAGCTTCCTATGCATAAAATAAAATAGAATAAATGAAGAACCAAAAGTACTTGTTTCACTCTCTATTTATCGTCAATGAACTAACAATATTTGAATTAATTACAACAAACCTGAACGGTCAGTTATCTCACTAATTTGTGGAGCTTGGGGACAGTCCCTTTTGCTTGTGTTAAATAAACTCCTTACAAATTTTATCAAGCAATATTTTTATTCCACATGTCGGTCGCAAGAGAGACTTTCAAAGCCCAGTGGTAGACGAATCTTATCTAAGCGATCAACCAAAGAAATATTTTCTTTGTTCAATGCTTGGATTAGTTCATCTAAAGGGATGGTTGTTTCTTTTGCAGTATTTATAACCGACATAGCTTGATTGACAGAAATCGAACTGGAGTAATAACCACCTGGCGTGGATCTTGATCCTCCTGCCAAAGTATATTCTTTGATACTTTGTTGAACTTCTTTCACTTGTTTGTCGATTTCTTCAATTGGAACTTTAGTTTTAGTCTTTTCTTTATAAGCTGTCGTGATTTCCTCTAAGCGATCAGCCAAAGGAATATTTTCTTTGTTCAATTTTTGGATTAGTTCATCTAAAGGAATAGCGGTTTCTTTTGAGGTATTAACAACAGTGAGGGCCTCGTCGAAACTTAGAAAATCGTAGTAATAGCCTCCTGGAGTGGATCTTCCTCCTCCCGCAAAAGAATATTCTTTGACACTTGATTGAACTTTTTTCACTTGTTTGTAGATTTCCTCCGATGGAACTTTACTCTTTTCTTTTTTAACTATCTCGATTTTCTCTATGATTTCCTCTAAGCGATCAGCCAATGGAAGATTTTTTTTGTTAAGTGTTTGGATTAGTTCATTTAAAGGAATAGCATTTTCTTTTGAGGTATTAATAACAGTGATGGCCTGGTTAAAAGTAATTGAACTGGAGTAAATCCCTCCAGGAGTGGATCTTCCTCCTCGTGAAAAAGTATATTCTTTGAGACTAGCTTTAACTACTTTAATTTGCTTAAGAATTTCATCAGCCGAAGTGTTAGTTTTTTTCATTTCTTGTGCAAGAATGAGTGCGCTACTAAAAGAATCACTACCACCAGTAAGTTTTGAAAGGGCAGTGGTCACGTCTTCTATTTTTATTGCTTGAGCTGACTCAAGCTCTAAAATATCAAGCGCCTGGGGAGTGGTCAAAGTTACTTGAAAGTAACCGAGGTCTTCTCCAGTAGTGCTATAAGATCCAGCATACTCTTCAAAAACTTTGATTTGTTTTTTTAAGCGTTGAACTTTATCAATTATACCATTTAAACTGAGGAATTGTGATTCTCCAAGAGCCGCCATTCGGGAGACCTGACTTTTGGTAAGCTGATTTTTAGAAACCAATTTGTCCAATTCACTGGTATCCAAAATCATGGATTCTTTTTTTACAGTGATAGAAGCGTATGGATAATTAATACTTTTGAGCAGATCCTTTGATTCATTACGTAGTTTTTTACAGGTTTGGTTGGTTGCTGCTAAACCGCGAAAGACTGGAACATCATCAGTTAGCTTAGTGATAATTTGAGCTGAAAATTCAGCAGAAAGAAAACTTACATTTTTAAAAGTTACTTTTCCAAAGTCTTTTAACTCTTCCGAAAAACGACTATTGATCTGATCGTAGAAAAGCTTTCGGTCTTCTAGCTTAGGAACTTGGTCCACAAACTCTTTGATTGGCTCCACCATTTGGGCATGAGCTTGAAAGAGCAATAAAGAAAGAATAAGAAAAATATATTTTTTCATAAAAAGCTTATCGGTCAATTATAGGAAACATTGAGAATTATAATGTTTTAGAACTGCCCCACTAGCATGGGGATGATTTAGTCCTGCCTACATGTCATTTTAAATCAATTCATATTTTCTTCCCCTCTGTAATCAAGGGGATAAATGTCCTATCTTTTCTATTTCACTTGCAAATAGATAGTCATGAAACACAGCTGCCCAAACATTTCCTGCTCATTCTTTCAAAAATCCACTCAAGTTGTAAAAGA
>JBMOGR010000025.1:0-31364 GCA_049318265.1 Bacteriovoracaceae bacterium | reverse complement strand
TTTAAAATAAAAAAGGCCATGAAAATTCATGGCCGACTAAAATTCTATCCCCACGAAAGTGGGGCAGTTTAAAAGCTTACTTGAGCTAAATGGGGGAGGGAGCTCAGTGGCTAGTTTTAGCTCAGGAACAATAGGCTAATCTTTCTTATCCTTTTATTATTTTAGTAAATACAATTCTCAATTAAATAATTCGGGAAGAGGTTACACCGGTAATACTCGCCACGCTTGGGATGAAGTCGATTCTTCACCATGGGGAGCTCACCCAGCATTCGAAGGATCTTTTTCGGCAATTTAATTGAGAAAAAATGAAGTTCAGTTATTCTAATATGTCAGCGCAGTCCATATAGTCATCATCGCCAGAAGATTCATCTAATTGTTTACCATCAATAATAAAATCTGAAACATTTTCAAGAGCTTTTTCTATCCAGTATTTATTTTCAGTTGGGCTATCAAAACGAGAAAGCATTGAATGGTTGACGCTTTTTGGAGTTAGGCAAAAGTTGACTTTAGCTTTTGATTGCTCTTTTATTTTTTGATAAAGACTATAGGCGTGGGGAACAGAAGCCGTTGGGTCCTTTCTTACTCCAACAAATTGAATCTGAATGTCTTTTGGTGGATTTTGAGAAAGAAGATATTCACCATATTTTTGAATGGCAGAAATTTTATCTAAAGAAAACTCACATGTTCCTGCTCTGCCACCTTGTCTTTCAGTTTCCGAGCAACCTTTTCCCCAGCCGTTTCGACTGTTTTTTAGGCCTTTGAATGGTCTTAGTAGAATAGGCGGTTTATCATCAGTGAGTTCATCGATAAGCTTTGGCCTTGCCTTACTAATAGGCCCAAGAACTGTTTGCATTATTTTTAAAAAGAGGTGCTTGCCTGGTTCAAATTCTTTTTTTTCATTTGAGAGTCTGAAAAAAGGAGAGATCATAATAAGACGTTGGTAAAGTTTTGGATTTTTTAAAACTGAGTGATAAGCAAACTCTGATCCAATCGATAAACCACCAATGATTTTTTCGCCAGCGGCATTTTTCATAATATCATTGATTTCAGAGGTGAACTTTTCAGTTACAGTCTCCATATTTTTTCGTCCCATCAGTAAATCAAATTGATCATGCCCTTTATTATCCCAAGTCCCGCCATGGCCTGGAAGAACTGTAAGAAGAACATCATAACCTGCAGGAGTAAGGTATTTTTCTGAAAGTTCAAAAAATTGTTGTGGGCATGCCGTAAAACCATGGTGCAGAACGACTGTTCCTTTAAAGGGGACTGTGCTCTTGGCCTTGTAGATTCTGGGTTTGCAGCCAACTTGTAGATTTCTTTCCAATGATTTATTGAGAAATTGATTCACTTTCTCTTCAAAGATGGGACTTTGCTGAGCCAAAAGTGGAAGGGCATAAGTTAAAGAGAGTAAATAAGCTAAGTATTTCATCGTTTATATTCCTAGTTATCTCTAATTCTAGCGAAAACTAGGAATATAAACGATAGAGGCTGATCATAATTTCATGGGTGCCTAGTTTGTAGACACCCCATAAGAGCTTAGAATTGCCAGATAGGATCGGTTGGTGTCGGAACTGACTCTTTATTGATGTATAGCCCTTTAACCCCGTATTTTTCAACTATGGCCATATCTGAGTCTGGTTGCTGTAACTTCCCTTTGATCCAGTTATACATATGATCAGGGCTCCAAAATTGGATTACATGGTGGGCTTGATTTTCATTGGCCCAGTGATCTTGACTGGACTTTAAAGTAAGAAGTTTCACCAGAGATACTCTTTCTCCTGTTAAATCCCCACCGATTAGGTTCATCGGAGCTCTTTTTTCAAGCATCCATGAATCATAATATTTCTGTTCTAAGAGCCCAGCCAGGTCCATAAAGGCAATTCCAAAAGCTGAGCAACCGCCACCTTCTCCGAATCTAGGTCTATTTGGTAGTCCATAGTTTTTAAAGTGACCCGCTTCTTTATAGTCTTCGAAAAAATTCTTAAGTCGAAAACAGCTATTCTCGTTAATCTCAAAGGTAATATGAGTTAGTAGACCTTGCTTGGCTTTATCCTTTAAGGTTGAAGCTGATTCTTTTTCCGTTTCAAGTTTTCCAGGAAAGTTTTCAAATAGGAACCCAAGTCCTAGATTTAACGTCTCAAGAGGATTTTTATCAAAAAAGCTTTTAACATTCATTCCACTTAATATTCTCTTTTCATTTTGGCAGGAAAGCTCAACTTGAACATGACCAATTCGGTCCCTTTTGATCCCTAAGTAATTATTGACTATTGTTTTTGCCAGTCTCTTCGGACTACTCCAATCAATCCCTTTTGGGCTTCTAATGGTATATAGAGTAAGGGTCCCTGCTGAAAGAGGGGATGCACTTAGTAAAACAAGAATCGGTAAAAGAAGGGTCATTTTCATTCGCTACTCCATGCATAATGAACTGTCTTGGCAATTAAGCATCTCACGAACAAGATGAAAATCAAGATAGGCAATTTTTAGACAGACAAACTAATGTTTCGAAACGATGCCAAAAAATTTTATTCGTAAGCTAAGAGGTGGTCTGTGGATAATACCGGTCTAAATTAGTCAACTTGGTCCTGAAAGTAGTGCGCGCACCTACGTTATCCTACCATTTGTTTGATAATCAACCTTGTCATTATCGCAGCACCCTTCTCTGACCAGTTAAATTCAAACTTTTTTATTCTACGATTTTTTTCTCTCAATAGCCACTCTAGCTTTTAAGTCACTTTTCAAAAAAGTTTTTCAAGAGATTATGCCTTTTTCCACAGCTATTGCATGGTACCGAGTCCATTCAAAACAAACCTGTCCAATAGTCGTTAAGAGATTTTTTGTTGTGATTAAAATATTTAACTACTTGGGCCATGCTAGTTCAAAGATCGCTGTCAAATTCCTAGACACTACCAAGTCATTCGTACACGACCTCTATAAGGCCAACCAGATCTATTTTATAATTGGGTTAATACTATTTACCGTCTCGGTAGGTAGGGGCAGTAAAACGCTCCACTTTCGGGACAAGATCAATTAGTCGGAGGTTGAATGAATTCTTTAATATTGGCTCTAGCTTTAAGCTTTTCTGGGTATTCTTTTGCGCAAGAAAAATCTAGTTATTTTGACTACTTCATTGCTCCTAGTAGTGAACATGTCGACTGGAGTTCTCCTTCGTCAACATTAAGATCGTTTGTCACTTCACTAATGAAGACAGGCCCTCTCAATTTGAATAAAGGTCGTTACAGAACGGGAATGGGGCATGCCATGGTTCATTATCATTGCCAGTTACCAAGTGGCGAAATGGTAGAGTCTTGGAGTGCAATGTCAGGCGAAAGTGATCAGAAATTTTCATATGAATTAGTTGCTAAAGAAAAAATAGGTTTAAATGTATTACGCTACCAATTCGAAGATGGATATATTCAATCTGAAGAAGAAGTTAAAGGTAGACTCGCTACTTTTAAGGGAAGAAGAGAGGAAGGTCTTGATGGAAGAAAAGTTAGAATGCAACCACTTTTTTTACGATATTTAATTTCAGAAACTGAATGTCTAGCAATTAATGATTTTTATAAAGCCTTTAATGGCAAAACAAAAATGCAACACCCTACCAGAGAGCATGTTCTCAGTTTACCTAAGGAAGAACGTCTCATTTATGGTCTAGATCTGGATCCAGTTGAGTTGTATAAAAAAAATGGGCCAAATGGAATTCTAGGAGCAGGTTGTACTTCATATGCAACAAGTTTTCTAAAGATTGGCAAATTCTATGATGAATCTCTTGATGCTTTCTTAAAAAGAGATTTAGTCGCATCAAGTGAGTTTTTTGGTACAAAAGAAAAACCAGTAAAGTTAAAAAAGATTCTTCTTGGTGGAAAGAGTTGGGCAAAGCAGAATACAACTGAAGTTGAACGTATAAGCTTCTATGATCCTGAAAAAATTTGGACATTTATGAGCGATCTTAAGTCATGTACCAAAAAATCAGGTGAAGATAATTATTGTCCCTTAGAAGTTGAGCTTTGGGCAACTAGCAACAACTTAGAACTTAGCCCGGTAAAATTAGCTGTAGCAGGTTCTTTTAATGGTAAAAAAAGTCGAAACGAAATTGAAGGAGTTCTCATTAAACGTTAAGAATAATTTTATTTCATTCTCCAGTCAATTCCTTTGAACTTTTCATATCGATAATGATCTAGGGCCTTCTCGCCGTCTAAATCACGGCAAGTAGGCCTTTGGTCATTTTTATAAGTGGCTACTTTTTCCCAAGCTTCTATCTGATCCTCATCTGTTATTTTTCTAGATTCGATGATTCTTTGAAAGAGAAAATAACTTTCTCTTTTTGTTCTTTTCATCGTTTTCCGATTGACTCCGACTAAGCCAAATTTGGGGCAATATCCATCTGTCCATTCAAAGTTATCTGTTAAGGTCCAGTGAATATAGCCTAAAAACTTAATACCTTCGTTCATTAACTTATTGACGACCTTTAAGTGCTCTATGAGGTACAGAGGTCTTATACGGTCTGATTCATCCGCTATGCCATTTTCTGTTACGATATAAGGAAGATTGAGATACCCGTATCTCTTTTGTAAACGATGAACAATCTTATATAGACCCTGAGGTGAAATGGCTCTTCCTGAGTCTGAGTATTCATAATTTTTATCAAATTTAAGTTTTGTTCCGGAGAGGTTTTCAGCTCCGTAATAGTTTATACCCATAAAATCTAAATGATCTTTAACCAGATCTAGCATTTCATAGTTAAACCTATGCCAAGAGATCAATGCAGATGCCTCACTAGGCCAATTGACACCACGATAGTTCGCTACGTTGTGGGCGATACCAACCTTGATTTGAGGAGCTATCTTTTTAACATGAGCATAGATTCTTTTATGAGCTTCAGCTATGTTCTCTAAGCTTTTTTGAAAGAGTCCTTTTTTAAAAGGAAGGTTAAATAGTTCAAGTGAATGATTTTTGCTCTGATAACTTGGCCAAATTGGTTTTAAGCCTGTCATGGCGATATAAAATTGTGGCTCATTAAAGGTAATGATAAAATCAACTTGATCAATAAGTTCTGGCAATGCCGCTTTCGCAAAAAAGACAAATTGATTAATCATTTCAGGGTTAGACCACGATTTTTTTTCTAAAGTCCAAAATGGTTCTGAATGATGAAAAAGTGTTAGCATTACTTTCATCTTATTGGCTTTTATTTTACTGAGAATGTTTTTATATTGATCTAGAGCTTGATAATCAATTTGTTGCTCTTTTAAAGGTGGCGAGAAAATCATTAATCTTGACCAGTCAATGCCAAGACGAAAAAGGTTCACCCCAAGCTCCTGGGCCAGATCAATTTCAATTTCTGGTTTGGTCCAAAATTCTAATTTTTTCTCAGGATTCTCTGTTTGAAAATAAGCCCTTACCTTGCCAGATTTTGCATGTTCAATCCAAGGATCCTCTAACTGATCTTCGACCTGGGTAGGGGCGTTTGCTATTCCAAAGAAGAAGTCATTCTTGGGAGGAAGATTGATTGTTTCGGAGTACGATAATAATGTGGTAAGTAATGTTAAAAAAATCATACTAGCTAATAGAACAAAATACATTTTATAGCAGTGAAAAAATGAATTTTGTGAAAAAACTATAGAGTAAGAGTTCTCTCAGAAAAGTTTTTTGAAACAATTTGGTGGGCAAATTGGACAAGCGTATAGTGATCTTGAAAGTCTTGGGTCCGGAGAGTTGGCCCTAAGCTTAAATTCATCTCAATACTATCCAGTTTTAAAAGCTCTAAAAAATGAGTGTGAAAACTCATGTCACCATACCAACATACTTTATCGCAATTCTCTTTCGAAAAAGGGGAGCGGTCTATATTGGTGTAACAAATGGTTAGTGGAATGATTTCTTTTTCAGAAATGTAAGCTGATTGAATTAAACCAGCTTTAAAAGCTTTGACGTAAGAACCATCTGATGAAGTCCCTTCGGGGAAAATGGTGACTGAGAATCCTTGATCGAGGATCCTGCTTATATCTTCAATTTCCTTTTTTAAGCGATTTTCGGTTCTTTTTTCTTTTCTTCTTTCCGTATAAAGACACTGACACAATTCAATGATATCGCCCAGAAAAGCAGATTCTTTCATATCCACTGATGTTACATAGGTTGTGGGTGTTATTGATGACAGACATATCATGTCTAAATATGACTGATGATTGGCCAAGATCAATTTCCCCTCAAGAATTTTGTTATCAAAACTAGTGCTTATTTTAATATTAAGAACTTTAGTAATTAGATAACAACACTTAGACATACTTTTTAAAATAAGATCTCTTTTCTTCCTCTCATCTTTCACAAAAAAAAGTATCATTTTGTGTTTTATGAAAATGAAAGAAAGAATAGCTGATATTTTGAATAATTTTAAAAAGCTTTTACTCATACTTTAACTGAGGCTTCAAATTCATCAAACGATTAAAATAAGTTTTAACATAACGAACAATTGTTTTCATACTCACTCTACCAATTTGTAAAACTTCATCGCCATTTTGAAAGTTAATTAAGTTTTGGTAAAATTGATTGAGTTCATGACGTCTGTGATGGTATCTCGAATCAGTGGCTTCTTTTGCAAAAACAGTTCCTTGTACACTGCCTCTAAAAATATAATTTTCTTTATCAAAAGCGGCACTTTCATTGATGGCCATGAGTTCTCTATATTTTTGATTAATTTCTTGGGCAATCAAGTCGTGTTTGTCTGACCTTGTTGAGTCATCGTTTGGCGCTGGAAATACATCGTCAAAGTTTGTTGCCACATTGGCTAAGCTTGATAATACACATGCTACGTTAGTAATCCAAAAAGGTTGTAAGAAGCAGTGTCTAATATAGAAATAGATGATCAATTGGCTAATCAGTTTGTGGGTCAGAGCTTTTCCACGATATTCTGGTTTAACGCAGGTTAAGCCTAAATGTAGTACATTTTTGGTATTTTTGATGTCGAGAATAACTGATGATGCAAAACCGATCAATTCGGAAGCTTCATTGCGAACAAAGATGACAAGGAAATTCTTTAATTCTTTTCTATTGGCAACGAAAATTTGATATTCAGGAATTTCATCAAAGCATGTTTCAGCCACATCTCTAATTTCTTTCCTGTAGGCAATTAATTCTTCATCGAGCCAATTTTTTCCCGGACGATAGTGAAATTCAAATGTAAGTTTGTTCATTAATCACCTCCATGTTTAAACATTATGTCAAAAAAAATCACTAATTGATTGTTAGTGTTTAGTGAAGAAATGATTAAGATTTGGTTAAGATTAATATATGAGTGTTTAACTTTTATGAATTTGCCTCGCTTGTTTTAGTAATAATGAATGGAAAATAGCGTAGAAAGAAAAAGTTCTTGATTGTTTTTTAGTCGGAGGAAGAAAAAGATCAATTTTATTTTCTTCTAACTGTCTTTTCATTTGCTCACGGAGAAGAATTCTTGAATAGGCATTTTTATGACGATAATAGTCCTCTTGTGTCGATAAAACTAATTCGGGTACTATCTTTTTCTTTCCATTAGTGTCTATGGCGACGAATGTTAAGGAGGCATCACCAATTCTTACGATTTCCTTCGTAATTGCATTCTCTGTTTCAAGACTTACGTCAATTTCCATTGAAGTGTTTCCGACATAAGATACCATCGACTTGATTATGACTTGATCACCAATTTTGGCAGGCCTGAAAAAATGAATATGATCTATATTGGCAGTGACTGTTGAATAGCATTCGGCGTAATTTTGGGCACACATATAGGCAGTTTTGTCGATCCAGCTCATAATTGTTCCACCGAATAAAGTTCCGTGGGGATTAATATGTTCTGGCATAACAATTTTTCTCGTTTCACAAATCGATTCAAAAGTACTTTTCTTTTTTCTCATTCTGCCACCCCTTGATTGGATGAAGATATTGAGATGGGGTCTAAAAGTCACATTAAGAATAGGTTAAGAACAAAAGTCTTTAACTTCATCGATAATTCTTGGTAGTTGATGAAGCTTGTCGGGCTTGAGCCGTTTTAGATCTTTTTAAGGAAGGAATTGAAACGACTTGTTTCATTCGTGAGTCGGTACTATTTTCTTCGCTAATATTTCATGGGAGAAATTTTTCCTAAATTTTTTCATAGAAGGAATGGGAGGGATGCTGCAATAAATTCACTTACAGCTCGCTACATAATTGAGTGACAATAGAGGCACAGTTATGCATAATTTGAAGAATGTTTAAAAATGTCAACATATCGTTTCTTCTTCTTATATGCTTCGTGATCAATATCGCAGCCAGTAATTACTCTTCATTGGCTTCCAACAACTCCGATATTGATAAAACGGAGCAAGAAAAAGATGATAATGTTGAAAGCGACCTTGAAATAAAAAAGTTTTTTTCCAATTCGGATGAACCTTTAATATCTAAAGGTATAAGTTACTCTTATTCTTTGCCTTTCCATTACATCGTACTTATTCCTCAATCTCACTATCGTTCCCCCCCACACAGACCCCCAATTTCAATTTCTTAAATTATCAATTAGTAAAACAACTACTTATCATTAAAGAGGTCTAATATGAGACGGATTAATCGTCTTGCTGGCCAAAGATATGGTCTAAAGAGTTTTCAGCAAGAGCGAATTTATAAAACCAATGTTGGTGATAATATTGAAGAAGAAAGCGAAGAGAAATACTCCGGAAAAATAATCAATATTTTTCATCACTGGACTTCAACTTGGAAAGAAATTGCGCATGTTCCATCCATGCTTCAAGAATTTCTGGCGGGTCTTACGGTGGCCGCTGTTGCCTTGCCGCTTAACTTAGCACTAGCAGTGGCAAGTGGATTACCACCAAGTGTGGGAATTCTCTCAGGGGCAATTGGGGGTGGAGTTGCTGCCATTTTTGGTGGAGCTCCTTTGCAAGTCTCTGGTCCTGCTGCAGCTTTGAATCTGATGGTGTTTGCTATTGCTAAAGATTATGGTGCAACTGGAGTTGCTGCTGCTGCCATTGTTATTGGGTTGATTCAATTAGTTTTGGCTCTACTGATGACCGGAAAATTAATTCGTTATGTTCCTGAAGCAGTACTAGCAGGATTTATGTCAGGTGTTGGTTTGAAATTATTAGATAATCAAATCCCTGAACTTTTAGGTTTTGATTATAAAGTTTTTGAATTAGCACAAATGATTTTACGACCAGAATGGTTGCATGAAGTTTCATGGCTCGCTGTGATTTGTGGGTTATTTGTAGCTTTTTTAGTGATTAGTACTAAAAACTTCAAACGATTTCCGGCAGCCCTTGTAGGAATTGCCATCGTCTCTGGTTTGTCGGTTTATTTGGGATGGGAAATCGAACGTGTAGGTACATTAGATTCAATTATCCCAAGCTTGAATTTTCCAGTTTTAGAAAAAACACAATGGATTTCATTAATTTTCAAATGTCTTCCTCTCGCACTCTTAGCATCTGCAGAATCACTACTTGCGTCCTCTGCCATTGACCGTATTACTAAGACTAAAAAACCTCATGATTCAAATTTGGAATTAATTGGCCAGGGCCTAGCAAATTCAGCCTCAGGATTATTTAGTGGGATGCCCGTGACAGGAGTCATTGTTAGATCATCGGTGAATATTCAAGCGGGAGCAAAAAGTAAAGTATCATCTATTGTTCACTCATTGATATTACTTTTTTCTTTTATTTTTATAGCTGATAAAATTGCCGTTATTCCTTTGGCGGGTCTGGCTGGATTATTATGTGTCGTGGGTTTTCGCTTAATCGATATTGAAGCGATGAAGCACTTATATAAAGAATCTAAAATTTTATTATTGGCCTTTGTCATTTCTGCTATTGGAACAGTTACAGGTTTTTTAATGACTGGTTTAATCTCTGCTGGAGTGCTTTGTTATTTTCGCAATATAGTGAATAAAAAACGTCGCAGAAGCCCCGTAGTGAAAAAAATAGCGGAAGCTGAATCAATGCGAGATTTATTTCATGAAAAGCCTATCAGAATCAAAGGAAAACATTTTAATTTTGAAAAAGAAGTTAATGAAGATGGAAATTGGCTAAGTAACATAAAAGAAAAGGCACAAATTGCTGCTTCTGCTTTTATCCATAATCAAGCTTCGGTGATCGGTAAGGTTGTTCTTGGAAAAAATGTCCATATCGCAGCTGGAGCTTCGGTGCGAGCTGACGAAGGTACACCATTTTATATTGGTGACAATTCAAATATTCAAGATGGTGTGGTTATTCATGCTTTAAAAGAAAGATGGATTGCCGTTGCTGGAAGTGATTGGGCGGTTTATGTTGGAAAAAATGTTTCTATGGCTCATCAAGCTTTAATCCACGGCCCATGTTTTATTGGAGACAATACTTTTATTGGTTTTAAGGCGATTGTTCATGATTCAGTTGTCGGATCACATTGTTATATTGGTATTGGAGCAATTGTCGTTGGCGTTGAGATTCCCAATGAAAAATATGTTCCAAATGGCATGGTAGTCGATTCTTTAGATAAAGTAGATAAACTGCCAAATGTTTTAGATCACCACTTAAGCTTTAATGAAGATGTGGTTGAAGTAAATAAGGGGCTGGTTACTGCCTATAAAGATTTACAAGATGAAGGTGAGGATTTTGCGAAACCTATGATTCATTCATCTGTGAAGCGACCATCGTTACGTAAATTTTAAAAAAATAGATAAGGAGCTTTTATGTTACTTTCAAATTTTCAATTAGGTCTTCTTTTAGGGTTGATCAGTCTTACTTTGTATTTTTGTTATCAGTCTTTCTTTGTCATAGAACAAGGTCATGTAGGTATTATTACTTATTTTGGAAAAGCCCAGACCGACGCTAATAATAAATTAATCCTCTATCCTTCAGGATCTCATTTAAAATGGCCTTGGGGGAAAATCTATCAGCAATCAATGATGGAACAGATTTTTGATTTACATGATGGTGGAGGAAAAACTGCACTTGCCTACGATGGAACGGTTTTGCAACTTGAAGCAAAGCTAAGGTATCGCCCAAGCCATCATAATCTCTATGATTATTTGTTTAAACTTAAAAATCCTGTTGATCATGTTAAAGGATTATTTACTTCACTTCTTCGTTATCAAATTGCTAACTTTAAAGGTGATGACAAGAATGAAATTGTAAGTTCTTACGCTTCACTTCGCAAAGAACGAAAATTACTCAATAATGAATTAGATAAATTTTGTCATGACAATCTTAAGGGTAGGTATGGGATTGATTTTCAATCAATTGACTTGATTGATATACTCCCTCCTGCAGAATTGGATCAGGCACTCAACGCTGTTTTAAATGCTCACGTTGAAGCAGATGCTATGTTTTCCCGTGCAGAAGCAGATTGCGCTCAAAAAAAATTAGCGGCACAGGTTGGAGTAGAAATTGAAGAATCTAAAGCGCAAGCAATTGGATTGGAGATTTTAACTTTAGGAAAGTATTTAGCTGAATTGGAAGAAGCAAAAACCCTTACTCTCTATATTGAAAGAAGAAAATGTGAAGTTCTCTATGACACCAAGAATATTTTTATCAAGGGGGCAGTATGAGTCAGGTAATACTAGGTATTTCCATTATATGGACAGCTTTTATCATTCTATGGGGTATCAAAAGAAGTATTTTTATAAGTGTCGATAACGAAACTGAAGCATTAATCATCAGTTTTGGAAAACTGGTTAATAAGATTGAAGATCCCGGATTACATTTTTGTCCACATATTTTGCCTTGGATAAAAGTTATTAACGTTTCAAAGAAAATCGATCATCGTCACTACACTAACTTACAAGTGAATGATGTCCGTGGAACAACGCTTGTGCTTGATTTGTGGTTAGAATTTGAAATTAAAGATACAGAAAAAGTACTTTTTCAAGTTGAAGATTGGGAAGAATCTTTACGAAGCTTAACTATTAATCTGGCTTCATCTTATTTAAGTGGCTTTGACTTTAACACAATTCATACTGAGCGTTTGAAATTATCAAATGCTATCAAACTGGAATTAGACGAAAAAGTTAAAGAGTGGGGAATTTCAATTAATGTTCTTTTCATCCGCAAAATTAGTTTAACCAGTGAAATCGCCCATCAGATGTTTAATGCTGTTGCTGCAAAATTAGAGCGAGTGAAAGCAAATATTGAAGAAGAAGGTAGATTAAAAGTAGCCATGCTCGAAGCAGGTACCTTAAGAAAAATTGCTGAATTGACTGCTCATGCAAAAGGCCAGCATCCAAAAGAAATTGGAAAAGCTTACGCCAAGCTTTCTGAAAACCCAAAAATCTTAGAAGCCTATGTTGAACTTTATGAACTTTCGCAAGTTCGTCCTCACCGAACAACTTCTTTTCATGGTTTTGATGGAATTTCGAATTTAAATGAGGTGACTGCTAGCCTAATTGCAGGTCATCAACATGAAGAATTAAAATAATTGATCTATTGTTTGAATTCGTTCTGCGACAACTCTAATAGCATTTTCTGCATGGGAGTTGTCGCCGATTTCTAAGGCTCTGCTTTTTACGGAGCTTCCATCACGCAGCGAAAGCCGGTGTATTGATCGTAAAGAGGAAGATATATATCCAAAGTAGGGGTTCTTCCTGTAGGAAGAAGATCAAGAGCGTAACGCCCGGCCTTGTTCCCCGTGTTGCCAGTGGCAGAAGAAGAACGATCATAAGCACCTTTCCATCCACCCCCAGAAGCGATAGCACGATTGGGTCCATAGGCGATAAAAGAATTGACCATGGTGTAGGGGTGAGAGTTAACGTCGATTTGGTCTCCTTGGAAATCCGCCGCAGCCATGTCCGAGCCGATGGCGAGAGTGTCGTCGCCATCATTAATGGAAGGAAGGCCAGTGGCGTAGTGGAAGTAACTTGGGAAATAAGTCACGTTATCGCTGCCAATTAACCAAGAAACGATATTCACTGTTCCTCCTCCAGGGCCGTTCATGGAACCAGAGAAGCCGTTGAAGGAATAGCTGTAGCTGGATAAATCATTTAAGTAAGAAGGATAGAGAAGAGCATTAAAAGTATTGGCGATGGCGGTACATGTAGGTTTTCCTCCGCCTGTGAGTGAGGCTTGGGAGAAACTGGTGGCGGTGGTGGATCCATCATTGGTGATAGATGTCGTGACTAAATCATTCGCATAGAGATGATGCTTGATTAAGTAATCAATTCTGTCCAAGTCATCTAATGTTCCATCAATGGTGACTTCAATATTTTTTCCGTTCTTGACCTCTACCTTGTCGGAACTGCCATCTAAAATGGCGATGGTAAGGTCATTACCGTATGTACCTGCTACCTTTGAGGTGAACGTAATTGTGTCAGTACCGTAAGTCGCAACGTATTTAGCGGCAATACCTAAAGGAGCAGCAATAGCATTTCCGTTTAAACCGCCACTGAGTGAAGTTTGAGCGGCTGCAGTTTGAACACTAGAAGGGATTGTTACTTCAAAATTGAACCAGGCGACGGCATCAGCGTTAGCTAATAAAAGATTATAAAGTTGGGCAGCGGTCATAGTACTTGGAACATCGATAGTAAGAATCACTTTGAGCATCCAAGGTTGAATATAAGTTTGAGTGACCGTGATCACTTCATTCCCTGGTGTCGCTGTATTATTAATCACCAGAGCCAGGGAAGTAATATCCCCCAACCTCTTTGATGAATACCTAATTCCGTTCCTTGCTAAAGTAGCTGCCTTGGCTGTTTCATCATTTCCTGAAAAACAATTATTAAATTGATCTATGTTCCATTCTCTAACGTTTCCAATCATGTCTTGGATACCGTATCTCGATACACAAGCACTGGTGACTTGGGAGCCAGTTCTCACTGTCCTAATGGAAGAAGAAGAGTTCGCTGGAAGCGTATCTTCATTCCCCGTGTTCGGTACTTGGCCACTGGAGTAAGTTAATCCAATGGCACTCATGGTGTTGCAATAATTGTTGGTCGCCATGGAGAGGCCAGTTTCACGACTATCAATTTCCGTGCTAGTGAGGCTAGAGTCCCAAGCGCTGGCAGCAACGTGTTCTTTTCTGTTCATTAAGCGTTTGCCGAAAGTGCCACAATAAGAAACCGCTTGAGCTTGAGTGGTATAAATGAGTGGAGGCAGTTGAGCGATGCTTGGGTTTGCAGCGGCCACAGGAAGATTCGGCTCGAAAATAGCCCAAGTCGATCCATTAGCACTATAGTAACATTTGTTGTTGGCGCTATCTAAATAAATGGCATGAGCAGAAGCAGTACAGACTGCGCCATTACAAGCATTTCCGGGTAGGATTGGGCCTGGGCCTGGAGCTCCACTACCTATACAACCTTTAAGCGTACACTGGGTAGTATCAGTAGCGGTACTTGGTTTAGTATAAACGCAAGAAGAAGGTTTCCAAGAAGAAGGGTCTTTGTAAAAACAAACTCCCGAGCTGCGGTCATAAAAAATGGAATGTACGCTGGCGGTACAAGAAGATCCATTACAACCGACACTGTTGGGGTTTCCATTTCCGATACAACCGTTCGCCGTACAAGTTGGGTTTAAACTATAGTTACATCCTGATTCAAAGCGGTCCACAAAAAGGTGGCCGGATTTAAGAGCTGTATTTTTATAATTGTAACCAAAATCGTAAAAGCCTCCGCTGTTTCCTGGGCCTGAGTAAGTACAACGGAAGTGATTGTTGGGATCCACCGTGGCAAACATCTTTCCACACACTTCTTTATTGGCGATCCAGCGGTGAACTAAGGCCATGTTGGTGGGAGGTATAGGCACATCAATTTCAGAATAGGATTCCGTGGTAACGGTAGCAATGCCGTTAGTATCGTAAGGGCGGACCACATAATAATAAGTGGTGCCTGAAGCGACGTTCGAAGGTAGAGAATCAATGAAGGTACTCACTGACGAACTGACCGTGGTGGAGTCTAAGCAAGTGTTGACAGCGCTGTTACAAGCTAAAGGTGTAGTGAAATTTTGTCCACCAGGTGAAGTCGCTCTATAGACTTTAAAACCTGCTAAAGAGGCAGTGCCTTGTGGCGTGAAGTCTTCCCATTCTAAAGTCACCGTTGGGTTTTCCAAGATAGATCCTGAATGATTGGTCTTGGTTCCTAAGGCCTTCAAGTTTTTCCATCCACCATGCAAATAAGAAGCGCTGTTGATGGTGAGCGTGAAGGTTTTGGTGGTGACTAAAATTGGATTTCCGTTATCGGTAACAGTAAGTGTGATATTGGCTGTCCCGTTCTGCATAGCACTCGGGTTTAGTGTTAAAGAAAGTGGTGATGCCGAAGCGTCGCCATTTTCTAAATAACTCAAGGCAATTTGTGAATTAGAAATGAGCGTTGGATTATCAGAGTTCACTGAGATGGTTAAGTTCTGAATGTTTTCATCCGCTCCGCCACCTTCATCAATTGTAATATTGTTAATCACGATGGTAGAGGCTTCGTTATCAGTCACATTGGCAATGGTGCTTATAGTAGGAGCATCATTGACCGCCTGTAAACTAAAGGCGATGGCCTGAGTTGCTGTCGCTGTTGAAGTGGTTGGGGTGGTGGTGGTGTTCGCCGTAGTAATGCTATAAAGAAAAGAAGCAATGTTCACACCATTGAGATTGGCACTAGGAGTGAAAACAAAACTACAAGTGTTAGGATAAGTGCTGCCCGTACAAGTACAAGTGCCCACCAACGAACTATTTCCAGGACTACTGATGGTACATCCCGTGGCCAGATCTTGATCGACATCAGTGTAACTCAAACCAATGGTGACGGTAGTGTCTTCCGTAGGAATAGCCGGAGAGTAAGAGAAGGCGGCAGTATTGGCCACTGGAGCATCATCTACCGAAGTCACTGTGACTGTTCCTTGCTTCAAGTTTGAAGTCATATTGAGAGTACCGTCATCGGTAATGGTATAGTCAAAAGTAAAAGTACTGGAGCTTGAGTTTAAATTAGCTGGAGGTGCTAGAGTGGCAGTACACGTTGTGCCTGCACACACGCAAGAAGAGGAGGTGAGGTTCACCAAATTAAATACACTACAACTGGTGGCGGAATTTCCCTCGGCATCTGTGAACGGTAGGGTGACGGTGAAGGAACTCACATCTTCTGTGGTGGTCTTGGTCACGTTGCTCGCCACTGGAGCGTCGTTGACCGGCGTAATTGTAACTACCACAGTAGAGCTTAAAGAAGATTGTCCATTGGCGGTCACGGTATAGGTGAAACTACTTAAGGGTGTAGCGAGATAATCTGAAGAAGTGTAAACCATGGCATTACAAAATCCAGCAAAGCAAGTACAAGAAATAGGGAAGACCACTTCCGAAGAAGCCGGAGTGACAGTACAAGCAGTGGCCAAGTCACCTTCAATATCAGTGTAGGGAAGGATTAAATTGGTTAAAACGTTTTCCACTAAAGTGGTGTGAGTGAGAGTGGCCACAGGCCTACTATCCACTGACAACAAGTTAAGATTGACTGTGGCATTGAGCGATTGCCCATCATTATCGACCACATAATAAATAAAACTAGCAGCGCCGAAGTAGCCGGGGTTTCCTTTGAAGCTCACGGTACAAACTCCCGAAGTGCAAGCGCAGACTGAAGTTTGGTTAATTCCTGAAAGCGAAGAAACACCACACGTAAGTGCATCATCAAAATTGGCATCAGAGTAACCAAGAGTGGCAGTGAAGGCCACATCTTCCGTTGGAGTCACGCTATAGAGAACGGAGCTAGGAACTGCGATAGGTACTTGTTGAATAGGACTCGGAGTCGCGATCAATAAACTAGCGATACAGCGCCTGCTTTTCTGATCGTAAATTTCGCTGTTAGCACAAGTTGATTTTTGTTCCGCTTTAGGAACGCACGCTCCTAAGAGCAGCATCAAACTGGTGAAAAGAAAAATCTTGAGCATACCTAAATCATCCATGGAGTCTTACCCGTTCATCCATTGAACAGGTTTCTGCCTCAATTTATCGGCAGGTGAGAAAAGAATGTTAAGGGATTTTAGAAGGCTGGATTCTTGAGTACCGTACCCATTTCGTCAGAGTCATCACCTTTATGGGTGGAAACTCCTAAGCCTAGTTGACCAAAAGTGTTTTGTCCCCAACATTTCACTTGTCCCGTTGAAAGGAGGGTACAGACATGATTAGTCCCTACGGAAACCTTTACAGGAGTTTCTGTGGTTAGACCTAAGTCGACAGGGGCGAGAGAGGTCATATCTGAACCAGAAGTGCCCACATTGGCTATATTCCCTTGGCCTAATTGACCCGAAGTATTTTCCCCGAAACATCTTAATTCATGATCCGTTCCTATCAGGCAAGTGGTGTTCCCTCCGGCGGCAATATCCAAGAACGTTTGTACAAGACCGGAGTTGTAATAGATGAACGAAAGAGTGTCGAGACTGTTGGTAAAGGAACCATGAGCGAGGGTATTTCCTTGACCAAGTTGTCCTGAAAGATTTTTTCCCCAACATTTTGCCCAACCACCATTTAAAAGAATACAGCTATGTTTAAGTCCTGCACTAAGTTTTTGGATTCCACCAGCATTAAAGTAATAGGTTCTTGCAGCCAAAGTGGCCATATCTCCAGCTACTCCTCCAATATCAGTGGTGTTGTTGGTGCCTAGTTGGCCATAATCATTTTCACCCCAGCAATAAACGACATTGGAAGTACTTTTAAAAGCGCAATTGTGGTCACCTCCTGCAGCGATTCCTTGTATGCCCGTAAGCGAAAGCACGGCGGTTGGGGAGGATCTGGTTAAAAGTGAATCGTCACCAATTTGACCTGCATTATTTCTTCCCCAGCAGCTGATTGTTCCACCAACTCTGAGCGCACAAGAATGATTTTCTCCAGTCACAATTTGAATGGCATCTGTGACAGAAGTTGCCGTAGGTGTACTATAAGTTCCCGAACCTGTTCCATCACCAACTTGTCCGTAAGAATTATCTCCCCAACAATAGACGGTACCACCAGTGACTAAACTTCCATCAATGGCACAAGTATGATTTTTTCCCGCAGAAATTTGGGAAACATTGGTCATGGGAGCGTAGATGTCAGCCAGTGAAGTTCCCATTTCTGAGGATTGATCTCCAATATTGTTGGAGGTAGTGGCGTTCGCTACTTGTTTATAATTGTTGTATCCCCAACATTTGGCAATATCTGTCGAGGTATTATTTTTATCCACAGTCACGCAAGTATGACCATAACCAGCCGATAAAGAAGTGACCGGATCAGAAGCGGCTAAGGTGGTGGTTGAAGTAGAGTAAGTTCCTAAGACTGTCTCAAAAGGTAACCCCTCCGAAAAGACTGGAGTTCCTAAAGTAACAATCACTGTTTCATCTCTTTCGTTTAAAGTATCGGCTACGCCAGTAATGTCCACTGTGGCAGTACAAGCTCCAGAAGCGCATCCACCAACTCCACCATCGATCGTAACGGTGGCGGCAGACAAGTTATAATCAGTTCCTGAGGTCGCTGTGCCACTGGTAGTGAGAGGTATGGTAATAGTCTCAAAAGAACCTAAAGAATGAGGAGCGGCGAGACTGACCGTCAATGTTTTTACTGCAGAGTTATCATCAGTAATGTTGGTGGTGGTGGCCGCGGTAAAACCAACGACTAAGTCCTCATCGTTAATGGTGAGGGTGAAGGCGCCAGCTGCGGTTGGAACCTCTCCTACAACATTAGACACCGATCCTGTCGGCGTACCCATGGTGAGGATGGCGGTCTCATTGGCCTCACTTAAAACATCATCTAATACAGTAATGGTGAAAGTTTGGGTAATGGCGCCTGAAGTACAAGTTCCAGAGCTACAACCAGGAAAAGTAACTTGAGAAGGTGAATAGGTATAATCCGATGCTTGAGTCGCTGTTCCTGAAGGTACAAGGGGAACGGTGACAGTTTGTGAACTTGCACGGTTCATTGAGAGCGTTACTGTTTGAGTGATGCTGGATTCAGTGACACTGGTATTGGCTGTTGAGATTGTGATGGCAGGAACCGTGTCATCGTCCGTAATGGTAATAGCAAAGGAAGATGGATAGAAATTGGCATTAGTCGCCGATTCTGGTGTCACGATGATGGTCTCGGTTGAGATTTCATCGACAGTATCATTAAGAATAGTGAAGGTCATAGAGGCTGTAGATGAGCCAGCAGGGATGGTTAAGGTCTCTCCAGAAGCGATTGAAGCAGTGTAGTCCGAACCATAAACGGCAACACCGCTAAAACTCAGAGGAACACTGACCGCTAGTCCACTGGTAGTAGGGGCTCCATCAGAAGTGAGATCAGCTGTGAGAGTGATCACTGTACCTGCGTCTTCAGTTCCAACCACTCCACTGAGACTTAAGGTCAAATCAGGAGGCGGTGTTGAATCAGTTATATTTAAAGTATAGGTGGCATTAGTACCAATGGTGGCATTAGAACTGGTAATTGAACTTATGGTGAGTATAACAGTCTCGTTAGGTTCATTTAAGGAATCACTATTGATGGGAATATTGATGAGGAGGGACGTACTACCTGCTGGGATTGTATAGGATCCCGACATTCCCGCATTGTTATAGTCCAAAGGAGCGCTGGCCGTTCCACCAATCGTGTATACACCTGTGACATCTGTTCCGGTCTGGCCCGAAAGCTCAAGATATACGGGTACCGTGGCGGTGCCTTCACTCATGGTTTCATTGGGACTTTTAAAAGAAAGTTTGGGAACTGGATCATTATCGATAATGGTGGCGGTGTAAGTTCCGTACGGAGTCAGATTGTAAGCTCCAGGAGAAGCAGTGAGAGCAATTGTTACTGTCTCATTGGTCGCATTATCCAAATCCAAAAAAGCATCGTCCACAATAGTAAGAGTAATATTCGCCGTCGTTGCCCCTGCTGCTAAACTATAAGAGGCCGCTGATAAACTGTAATCAGTGAGGTTGGTCGCCGTTGAGCCCGCGGTTGAAAACGCGATAGGGGTCAATGTTTCCGACGCTACTGAAGCGGTGATTGGAATGGTAATCGTTCCTGCGGCTTCAGAAATATTAATGGTACTTGCTCCAAAACTGATGTTTGGTACGCTCTCACTTTCTGAAATTGTAATGGTGTTGGTGGTAAAGCCACCACCAGTTAGTGTAAGAGGAGCAGTCGCCGTCAAAGTTAAAATGATCGTCTGACTTCCTTCATAAAGAGCATCATTTAAAATTGGCACTCTCACCGTATATGTTGTGGCATAAGCGGGTATGACAAAAGATTGAGTTGAAAAATTATAGTCTTGTCCTGAAGTGGCTGTTCCACTAGGAGTTAGGGTAAAAGTTTGAGGAATATCGGAGGCGTTGGAGAGTGTCAGTTCAACATCCACGCTAGAGGCCGTGTCTTCATTCACATTAGAGGTTGCGGCAGTAAAGGATATAGTCGGTTCATTATCGTTATCCGTAATCGTGACGGTGGCCGTGCTGGTTCCTGTGGCATTGGCCCCTACCGGAGTACCTCTTAAAATAGTGATTGTTTCGTTCGACTCATCTACAAGATCATTGATAAAAGAAAAAGTGAAAGTTCCTGAGGTAGAGCCCGCGGGGATAATAATATAGCTTTGAGTGGTTGTATAATCCACTCCTTGTATGGCCGTTCCTCCAGTTATGGTAATCGGAATATAAATGTCGTAATTCGCCGTGGTCAAAGATCCTACCAGAGTGGTTAAGTTCGCCTGGATAAAGGTGGTTACCACGTCTGATTCAAGATAATTGTAGGTGGAACTAGTTAAAGCGATTGAAGGCAAAGAAGTTAAGCTTTCATCATCAATGATGGTGATGGTTTGTCTAAAGACACTTCCTAAAGTGGCATTGGTAGGATTTTTTAAAATGACATAAAGGGTTTCATTTCCTTCCGTTAATAAATCATTCACGATGCTTCCCGTGACTGAGGCGCTAGTGGCTCCTACGGGAATAGTGATGGTGTAGCCTGTAATGGTGTAGTCACTGGTCAAAGTGGAAGTCCCATAAAGATTAAAACTAACAGTCACAGCTTTATTCCAAACTTTATCCAGACTTGCGGTTATGGTAAAGCCTCCTGCCGTTTCATAATATGAAGGGCTAGAAGCCGAGAGACTCACTTTCGGTGGAGTTGAATCCACTTGCAAGGGAAGAATGTTATTCTTCGCCGCTGGGACGCAGGCAGTGAGCAAGAAAATAAATGTTAGTAAAATCCATTTCATCACGTTACTTTTCGGAAAAAAGAAAAGGGAGTTGAAGCATTTAAGCTGAAGAGAAATATTCAAGTAATGTTTAGTATTTTTAGTTTTTAATGTGATTTAGTATTTAATGATACAGCGAAAACCGGTCTTCGAATCAGTTTGTGTTCCAGGAACCCAATCCATCGTATAGCGACCAGCTTGAGAGCCGTCATTGAAGCTTCCGCCTGAAGTCACTTCGCCGTAATTCACGGTAAGTGAATTTGAAGGTGTGCTGGAGAAGATAGTGCTCGTATTGAAGGCGATCTTGTCATCATGCAATTGGGCCGTCGAAATAGCAGGAGCACTTGATCCGTTGATAACGTTAGGAGTAGATGTTCCTTTTACTGAACTAGGCAGTCCGTAAGGCAGAAAAAAGTAATTAAAAGAAGAAGTTTGAGTAGCGATTTTCCATGAAGTGTAGACTCCACCTAAGAGATAAATATTGGTCACGATATCTGGCGCAGTCGATGTCGCCAGGACGAACGAGTCGTCAAGGTTGGTACTGTCACTGTACCATTGGTTCATGAAGGTCGAATCAATATCAGAAGTGGTGTTGTTATCATCGGCACAAGTGCTAGGGCTGTCACATTGAATGGTATCCGAATTAAATTCACGTACGTTCCCTACTAAATCCTGAACACCGTAACGAGAGCGGCAGCTTTCGGTGCTAGTACTTCCTGTAATGAGTGTGCGATGAGTGGAAGCGGTCGCACTAGGAAGTGCATCGGTATCGCTAGTGGGAAGTGTGAAGTCATCGCTAATGGCGAGACCAGCAGCTGCTGAACTGTTACAAGCAGAAGTGGTTTTTAAATTGGCGCCGGTTTCAGTGCTGGTGATGGTTGATTCTGATAAACTTGTATCCCAGGCACTGGCAGCGATAAATTCTGTTCTTCTCATGAGTCGGTCATTTGAAGAGCTTCTATTATTACAAAGTGTCTGGGCATCTTCCGCTGTAACATTAGTGAGCGGAGGTAAGTGAGCGCGGTTTAATTTTGCGTAATTGGAATAATCGGAGCTTAAAGGTGTGGTGATACTACTCCATACACCGCCACCAGTAGTTTTGTAGCACGTCTTCGTATCAGTTGTATAATAGTAGCAAGGAGAATTACTCGAACAACTGGTAGGGCTAGCCGATGCCAAGGAAGGAGCTGGCCCTGTTGCTGGTCCATAACAAGGTCCATTACTACAATTGGTTTTGCTATAAGGACAACCCACCTGTTCCCACAGCGCCTGAGTGCTTGAGGTATTGTAGTAACAAGATCCGTTGGTGCGGTCATAATAAAAAATTGGATTGGTGGCAGAATAAGTAGGTGTGACACAAGTTCCACCTCCGCAACCAATGGTATTAGGAGAGCCACTGCCGATACATCCATCAGCTCCACATTCATTTTCTGAGTAAGGACACCCCATCTCTACCATATCCACGTGAGCATCTCCGGCGAAGTCGTAAGTGTTGGAGGCAGCATCGCCAGGCCCGGTGTAGGTACAACTAAAAGGAACGGTGGTGGGAGTTTGTCCCATCTTCTGGCATATTTCTTTATTCACGGCCCAACGGTGAAGCAGCGCCATGTTGTCAGGAGGAAAACGAATATCAATGATTCCATAATTATTAACACCCGTTTCCACATTTACTAAAGAGTTGCTGACTGCAGTGATAGGATCAAGAATGATGGAGGTCATAGCAAAGGGAAGAATCGGTAAATTATAAGTGGCATCCACTGGCCTCACCAAATATTTATAAGTGATGGCGCTAGAAAAACTTGAGTCAGTGACTTCATAATATTTTTGAGAAGCAGGAATAGGAGTGGTGCCATTGATCGGAGTCGAATAATCGATGGTCGAGGGAGAGTCACCTTTATAAACGTTGTAACCGGCGATAGTAGAACCGTAGATTTCAAAATCTTCCCATTCTAAGCGCAGTTTTTTCTCTTCAATGGTGGTGCCATCGCTTGCAATTTTTGCCCCAGTGGCCTTGATATTTTTCCATCCTTTGTGAATGGCATAAACGGGATTCACGGTGAGGACAAACGACGTTGTGGTAGGGGTGCCACTGCTATCTCTAATGGTCACGCCAATAGTGGAAGTACCAAAATAAGCTTCTTCAGGAGTCACTTTTAAATACCAAGTGGAAGCACCTACGTCGGCGGTGTAAGGGCTTGGGTCATGGGTCGCCAGTAAATAGGCTGCATCATATTTGGTGACGATCGAAACGTTGGTGGTTGGAACTAAAGTGGTGTTGGTGCTGGTAATAGTTGGGAGTACACAGGACGCTGCTGGAGCACCAGTCGCACTACAAATATATTCTGAGTCTTCTAGCGTTCCGCCTCCTTCATCCATGGTAATAGGAATGAAGACAGGAGTATTCATGTTGGTGGAAGCCGTTGAAGGAATAGTCAGAGTAGGAGCGTCTAGGACAGAATTAACGGTGACAGTGGCCGAACCGGCAGTAGCAAAAGAGCGACTACCTCTCGTTACAGTATAAGAAAAAGTTCCTGTACCATAAAAGTTAGCAGTAGGGGTGAAAGTGGTGGAGCAAGCACCAGCGGTACAAGTACAAGCGCCGAGTGTTCCGTTAGTCGGACTAGAAACGGAGCAAGTTGTAGTCGCACCTGCACCTGTTGGAACATCGGGATCGATGTAACCTAGGGTGACGGTATTTGAAGTAGTCGCGTCTTCGTCCAGAGTTAACGTGGCTGTTGTGGCAAAAGGATTATCAGTGGTGTTTGTGACGGAAGTTGCAGAAATAGTAGTGAAGGAGAGGGGAGCTAATGCCACTCCGAGTGTCGGTACTGAGCGCTGAGTGGTCACATTATAATTAAATGAAAAAGTTGTGCTTGGGGAGCCTGTGCTTGAGGCATGGGCCCGTGGAGTTAATCCCACCGTACAAATTCCTGCGGTACAAGAGCAGGCTGTGCTCACACTGAAGGGGTCACTGGCCGCTGGTGTCGGATAAACGTTAGGGTTCACTGTTTGCAAGCCTGTAAAATTCACAGCACAACTAATGGCTGGGTCATTATCAGCATCAGTATAAGTAAGTGTTATCATTTTTTCTGTTTCTTCCGTGAAGATACCGGCCGAGGTGAGAGTATTGACTGGTGTATGATCTACATCGGCGAAGGTTCCCGAGATGGTGTAAGTTGAACTGGGAGTAAAGACACCATTACTAATAGAGTTGATTTGAAACTGCACAGAAGCCGGTCCATTGTAGCTGGCAGCTTTCGTTATATAGAGATAACAAATCCCGTAATTCCCTGTGCTGTTCCAATAGCCTACCGTGGAATTTGTTCCGATGGTGGTGTTGGAGGTGCAAGATCCTTCGGCTACTGTCAGGTTTTGCGCGTTGACCACAGAGATGGTATGAGATCCTCCATCAAAGTCGGCATAGATAATGGAGGCAGTGATTGAAGTTTGATCTTCGGTGGCTGTGAATGTTTGTAAAGTTGAGGAGCTCGCACTCTTGCTGGTATAAGCACTAAGCCCTATGTTGCTGTCTAAGTAACCGGCAGCTAATCCAATATTGCTGGAGCTTAAAGACAAAGGGTTCACAGTATCAATCGCTAGTATGGCATCGTCCACTGGGTCGACGGTGACAGTGACCGTGGAAAATGTGGAGGTATCACTAGCTGTGGTGACTCGGTATTGGAAAGTAAATAAATCTGTAGGTCCCGAATGAGAACTCCATTCATTAGTGTCCGCTTTTAAAATAACTTTACACACTCCATTTGAATCACAAGCGCAGGTGCCCACAGGAGTCACTGTTACGGCCAGATTCTTCAGTGGTGTTGCAGTACAACTAGTGGCCAAATCTCCATCAGGGTCAGAGTAACCCAGATAGATGGTGGTGTTGGTGTCTTCTAAGATGGTTGCAGTTCTAGTGGTGTTCACCGGGCCACCGGTATTGATTCCCGCAGTGCTGGCAACTCCACAAGATCGAGTGGCCTGATTGAAAGTTTGACCCGTAGGACAAAGATCAGACTTACTAGCACCGGGAACGCACCCAGCGATGAGGAAGAAAAAGAAAATAGGAATAACATTTATAAAACGCAAATTTCATCCTTGAAAGCGTTAGTCGAAGAATTTATCGGTGAAATCTGTCTAATCTTTAGACGATTAAAAAGAAAAAGTTAAAAGTAAGATTGAGAATAATTCTCAAGTACTGAGGCTAGGGCCATTCAAAAAAGCTTCTCTCCTGGCCCAGGACTTTTGTAAAAGCTGGTCAGAATCTTTAGGTTTTAGAATTGAAGGAGAAAAAATGTGCAGTATCATTTTGGCTCCAAAGAAATCTTACAATTACTTAACTTTACAAGTGTCAGCGCCATTTTGACTCCTTTAGTATGATATTTCTCCTTTAATTCAGGTACCAGTTTTGCACGTTTCCCCATTGATCTAATCATAAAAAGGATATTTTCATGAAAAAGATGGTAGCGTTGGCCCTTCTGTGTATTTCTTTTACTGCAATGGCGAAGGAAAATATTTTAAATGATGAATTTAAAACTTATTTTACTTCAGACCTTGTTTATCAAAGTCTACATGAGTCCATTGAAGTTGACGTAGCCAATGAATCAAAAGCAAGGCTCCATGCTTTGATTGATCTTTCTCGCACAAGCGCAGAGGCTCTTAATACACTAAACTCCCAAGTCCAAGAAGCCATTAAGGCCAATCGGCAAAAAGAATTTTGGATCCAGTTTCTTCAAGGTATAAAAGTCGCTGACACCGTTCTCAAAGATTACTTCCCTTTCTTTTCTTCCGTTTGTAAAAGCATCAAGTCTAAAAAAATAACGAATGCAGATAGCTTCATTGCCAATGCTCAAATCGCAGGACTACAAGCGCGTACACCTTTTTGTTTCATTGAAGGCTATTACAAAAATATCGGTAAGCTTGAAACTGAATTTGTAGGTCTCAAATCTACGCTCACTACCATCAAAGAAAAAATGGCGAAAATTAATACAGATGAAATTGTCCAAGAGATAATTGAGAAATTTACTTCTTCATCTAAAGATGTGGTCCTTTCAACCCTCACATCTGCTCAAATCGAACTTGAAAAATCATTCCTACCTGAGCCACTTTCTCTAGCCGATTTACAAGCCAAAGCCAATAAGTTGGCAACCTACATCGATTGTAAAAACTTAAGGTCAAAATTGGGAGAAGCCTTTACTTGTACTCCAGTCATCACTCCACCAATGCAAAAACTTAATCCCGTTAAAACTTATAACGTGGTTTATGATGTCGAAGAGATGGCTCCTTATGTTTCTGGCCTTGATGTAAGCTCACTGATGAGGGCCAGCATCGTTTATAAAACGGAAATCAAGCCTCATGATTCAATCTCTGATATGTATATTAGGAATGTGAAAAAAGCCGTTAATGTCGTCGACGATAAAACGATCATGCAACAAATAAAGATCATCTCTGCTATTCAAAATCAATTGGATTCAGAGCTAAAATCCAATAAAATTGGCCAATCACTCATTCAAAACTTTCTCATCTCTAACGAAATCAAAGAGAAACTCATTGCTGATTTAACTGCTTTTAAAATGATCATCGAAGATTACGGACATTATGCGGGAACTAGCCTGGATGAAACGCTCAAATCAAAACTGGTGAAACAGTATGGCGAAATTTTGAACCTCTATGGAGAAATTAACTTGTCACTCAATTTACCAAACCAGAATATCGAAGTAGAAATTGGAGATGAGAAAGATCACATTAGTTTAATGGTTTCCATGACAAAAATCGGTGCAACTTATCTGCTTGGAAAAAATGCTGAGGAATTTAACCAGATTAAGAGTGCATTAAAGTTAGCTGATTTTTAATTAAGTACGATTTCTAGAATAAACGGTCTTTCCATCAGCTTTTCACCATTAACATGTATAAACCAGCGTCTTTTTCGCTTGCAGCTCTACTGAAAAACTCCGATATTACGCCAAGTTCTCCTAAGAATTGAGGTTATTGCTTAAGTATTAACCAAACTAAGTGAAACTAATTAGGTCAAACTATTTTGATTGAAGATGATTTTCTTCAATCTTATGACCTATTTGTCGATATGTTTTTAGGAAAAAAACAAAATGTTATTTCGAAGTTTAATATCTTTTTCGCTGCTATTTTTGCTGAGTTTTAGGGCCAGAGCCGACTTGATTGTTAAAGAATTCGTTCGAGATGGAGAAACCTTACTAATGGTTGTCTATCAACCTGCTCGAGGATACTCGGAAAGCTTTGGAAGAAATGAAGTTTCTATAAAGTCTCCTAAAATCCAAAAAGCTGAAAAATTATTTATTGAGCTTTATGAAAAGTCAGTTCTGGCATTATATGAATCTCGCGATAGGTATACTGGTGAAGAGGAAATGAATGCCTTAAGGTCAATCGAATCCCCTGAGGATGGCCGCTCATATTTAATGATGGTTGTAAAAAAAAATGACCCTAGTGATGTACTTGCTACATTTCGAGTTTCTTATCCAAAATCAGAAAGTGGCATAGCTTTAGAGAATACTCCTTGGGCTCGCCAAGTTCTCATTAACAACCAAGTCGAATCAAGTAAAAATTTCGAAGGACTTAAAGCTGAGGATTTAAAATTACAAGAATTTTGGCCATCGACCTATAATCCAGAAGGGAAACTGCCTCTGGAACTCCGATTAAATATTGATCTTCCCCAAGAACCTCTGCCCCTTTCCTCAGAAGAAGATTTTTCTAAATTAAATGATCTTATTTTGAGTGAGCAAATTGGTACTCTCTCGAAAGAAGAAATTTCATTGGTTAATAATCATTTGGTTCCTCATCGAGGGGGACTTTTTGGGACACGTTTTCCTTACGGCAATAGCGAAATAAAAAATTTCAATATAAAAAAAGGATATTCTAATCTTCTTCCTTGCATCTACCATGCTGCTGAAGAATTTTTTCTGACTCGGGATGGAGTGGGGACACTTGATGGTAGTCCTTACACCCCAAGGGTTTCTCCTAAACGGTATTTCCTCGAAACTGACGATAAAGCCAATGTCGTTTTCCAAAAATTATATGGTTTTGAACCATACTTAGAGCTGGAGGAGTACCTTCCAGGAAAATTCAGAGTCAATACTGATCCGGAATCAATTTTCAAAAGAGTTTATATACTACAAGCTGATCGAGAAAAATGGTTGACGGGAATTAGAAATGCTACCAAACGCCCGGGTTATCAAGCCTTAATAGAATCTTTTAATTCTGGCCCTGGTCAAGTTTGGGCCCATGAAGAGACTGATCAAATAATAAAATTACTTTCTCTCAATAATTGCGACAAAAATTTTCAGGGCACAGATTAAAGAAAAATTTTTAGTTCATTCATAAGTGCAGAATTCATAATCTCTTCCATTTCTTCTCTTTTTAAATCTTTCCGGAGAATGAAATCCATCGCCAAACCAGTAATTATGCTTTGAATTTTAATTGAACGCATATGAAGGTCCCTAGAGGGAAGCTCGGAACTGCCCTTGATACTTCCAAGGATAGCACTTATTCTGTCTGCACCGACTCGCCTTGTTTGCAGGACAAATTCCTGAAATCCAGAATCGAAACTGCCATAGTAATAGAATAAAAGCATGGTTGGTGCGTGATCTTTCTTTTTGAACATAAGCCAATCGATGGTGGCAGCTCCCATAAAGAGTATCTGCTCTATAGGACTTGTTGCCTTCTTAACATATTCAACAGTGATGGCCTGTCCGTAAGATACAACATAACGAATGGATGAAATAATGAGTTCATCTATATTTGGAAAATGATAGGCAATATTTGATCGAGGTAAGCCGACTTTCTTTCCAATGGCATCAAAGGTTATTTCCTTCACCCCCTTAGTTCCTATGATCTCAATGACACTTTCAATAATTTTGAAACGTCGCCTATCACCTTTAGAAATTTTTGTAGGGAATAATTGAAAATAGACTGGATCAGGATTGGGGATTTTATCAATTTTCTTCATAAATATATTCCTCAAGAGAGTTTTTGAATTGAATATGACTTCTCGGTACAAAGTTGTGTAAATATTACATCAAATTATAACAAATGTAATAAATTAGTTGACCTAAAGTTACCGAAGCGTTATAGTCAGGTATCAAAAACGTTGGATAAACAACTAATAACAAAGGGGATTTCTATGAAGACATTTTTTCTTGCTGCTGGTTTGATGATGGTATTTTCATCAACAACTTTTGCTAAACCTTGTGAAGAACATCTATTAAGAACTAAAATTAAGCAAAGCCTTGAAGCCAATGTAGGGCAAAGTGCTGGAGGAGATAACTACATACTCAAAGTAGTCGATATCAAGGTCATAACGACAACCGACATCAAAGGAAATATTAAAGCTTTATTTTCTTTTAAACAAACCATGGGAACTGAGTTAGGAGGAAGCGATAACATGGAATCAAATATGTTGGGGTATGGAAAATTTTCTCGTTTAAATTGCAAACAACTTGATGGAATCATTTTAGGATCATTCACATTAAATTGATAATAAGAAATTCTAAATACTAAAGAGTGATTGACGAAAGTTGATCACTCTTTTTTATCTCTTTTGATGATCTATTGTGTATGTTAAAGTTTTCCTTTCAAAAGAAAGGCAAAATTTATGGGTAAAATAGAACGAAAGCTTATCGAATGGGAACAACATAGTCTCATTAATCATGATCAAGTTTTAAAAATCAAAGATTATGAATCTAAAAAAAGTTCCAGTTGGTTTATAAACGGCGTTCTCATTCTTGGAGCTTTAATTGTAGGACTTGGAATCATTTCCATCATCGCTTCTAATTGGGAAGACATTCCTGCTATTGTTAAACTTGTCACGGATTTTCTTCTTTTATCTGGCTTAGCGTTTTGGACTTATAAAGAATGGTCTAACGAAAATTCTCGTCTTGAATTTGCCTTAACTGCCTTTATGATGATGACACTTGCGAGTATTGGCCTCATTGCCCAAATTTATCATACGGGTGGTGAACTATGGCAAGCAATTTTATTTTGGACACTCATCACATCGGGAATTGCTTTTAGTTCGAGAGACAAATTTATTCCATTTCTTTGGACGAGCGGTTTTATCTATTCCTTTTCATCTTATTTTATAGAAGCAACTCTTTGGCAAGGAAACATCAGCGAAAAAATAGGATATCTCTTTTTGTTTTTACCTTTCTTTAGTGGTTTAGTTTCCATTCTGATTAAAAAGATTAACGATCAAAGTCACTTTGTTTACTCTTTTCGTGTAAGTATGTTTTTAACAGGAATTAGTGGACTGGTGATGGCAGAAGGAAGTTCCTTTCGATTTTCGTCGCAAATGGCTTATCTACTTCCCTCAGTTATAGCAGGAGTTTTTTTACTTTTTATTATTGAAAGTTCGACTACTTTTAGAAAAATCCAAAAAGTTTTATTGCAAATCACCGTCTTTACTTATTTTATTTCATTTATCATATCTGACTATCAAACGAGAGGTCATATCCTGTCGGCTTTAGTGACATTAATTATATTATCGAGCTATGCCGCCTATCTTGCCAGTATCCAAAATAAAAAATTATTTCAATTTTTTTTATCTATGATTGCTTTTCGTTTTTTAGTTTTGTATTTCGAGGCCTTGGGTGGACTTGCTCGAACGGGTTTTGGACTTATTTTTTCAGGTGGAATTGTTATCGGTGTGGCTTTGCTTTGGCATAGATATCGCCAAGAAATCACTCAAAAAGTTGAACGGTGGGTGCAATGAAAAAGACAATGAATAGCTCAATGATTAAGTCAAAAAAAATTATGCTCATTGCAGTTCTTATTCCCGTTTTAAGTTTAATGGGACTCACACTCTATAAAAAATCAATTATTGAGTTTGGAACTGAAATAGTTTTACCAATTTCTGGTTATGATCCACGCGATCTTCTCAGTGGACATTATCTTGTCTATCAAGTTGATTATGGAGTGAATAGTATTTGCCCTCAAGATTCTAATAATTCAGTTACAAACGAAGCTTGGATTTGTCTTGAAACGAAGTCATTCTCCTATAGTAAACCATCTTTTTGCTCAAAAAAAATCAAAGGTACTTGTCGTGGGATTATTTTTCAGGCCGGAATCGAACGTTTTTATATCCCAGAAGAAAAATCCAAAGAGTTAGATGCTAAAATTCGAGAGAAAAAGGCGAGTATTATTGTATCCGTGAATCAAAACGGTGATGCCGTTGTTAAAGATATTAAATTTGAACTGCCCCACTAACATGGGGATGATTTAGTCCTTCCAATATGTCATTTTAAATCAATTCATATTTTCT
>JBMOGR010000024.1:0-33474 GCA_049318265.1 Bacteriovoracaceae bacterium | reverse complement strand
GTCCTGTACAAGAAATAGCCTAAAAGGCTCTACAGTCCGAAGGGGTCAGTCCACTGTAATGAGCATTGCTCTAGGAGATATTTATGAAACATACTTTTATTCTTCTGCTAATCTTAAATTCATTTCCAGTTATGGCGACTGAAAATAGTTCAGTTGCCGATGAAGCATCTTCTATAGAAACTCTTTCTATCAATGATGATTATAAATGGACCTGTATGGTACGACGTAACAAATATGGGGCCGAGGTCGTAGGGTATGGAAGAAAGAGGAAAATCGCTAAACGGGCTGCATACTATAATTGTGATCCTAGATATTTCCACTGCATATTTTTAGGTTGTGAGAAGAATAACTAGTCACTAAATCTTTAGTTTGATTCCTAGTCTGAGATTTGATGATTAAAGAAAAAGTCATCGTTGAGTTGAAATGCTCCTTTTAAGGGCCAATGATCAAAATAACGAACAAAATATTAACAACAAGTGGCTTTGGGCCATTAATAACAAAAAGTAGGAAAAATGAAAAAGATGATTACAGCACTCGTCGTTTTAGGAAGTCTCTCGTCGTACGCATCAGTAAATATCCAAAACAACTTTCAAAGTAAATTGACAACTCATGAGAAAAATTTCAAAGCCAAATCTAAAAAACTTGATTATCTACAGGTTTTAACTGATGGGCATTTTGAAATTTTAAGAAAACATTTAAATAGCGGGCAATTATACATCGAACAACGCTTTACTGATCAGAAGATAACGCTATTAATGGCTGCAGTATCTTTAAATCAATTTGATTTTGCCAAAGAGTTGATTGAAAAATATAAAGCAAAAGTCAATATTCTGGACAACGATCAAAAGGATGTTGTGTCTTATATAAACACAAAGAATATTAAATTTTTTAGATATTTATTTTCAAAAGCTCTCAGTCCAAAAGAAAATCACTTACCTTATTTGCTTACTCAGGGAACCAAAAATGAAATTGACCTGGTTGATCGCTACAAATCAGAGGGAGTTCTAGATTTAGATAGTCCTCAAATTTTTTATTCTGCATGTAATGCTGATTCAACCATTTTTGAACACTTGGTTAAATCCGGAGCGGACGTTCATCTTACTTATGGAGGGGAAAATTTTTTAAGTCTTGCCACGAGTTGTAATAATCATGATCCTGAAAAATTCATTTCAGTAAATGTTAACATTATCAACCGTCTAATCGAACTTGAAGTAAATCCTTCTTATTCCCTAGAATCTCCAACGATTGAGAATTTAATAAAGAATGGTTCTACCTCTTGGACAGAAGAAGGGTATGGCGGACCGTTTGGTGGGGAGCCATTCAATGAAAAATTATTTTTGCCAATTATTAGAAAGCTTCTACAAAGAGTTAACCCAAATCATAAAAATGCTTACGGGCTTACTCCATATATGGTTTTAGCAGTAAGAGCAAAACGAACATTATACGGATGTTCAGCTGCGAGACTTATGCCAAGTTATGAATCATTAATAAAACTTTTAAAAGAATATGGTGCCGATGAAACGATCACTTTTCCATCTGGGAGCGATAAGGACCTGCAAAATCTCACTGTTCAAGGAATACTTTCAGACACTGATAGTTGTGGCATGCCGGAGGCTAAAAAACTGGTTCTTTCTTACTTCGGTATTTAGATATAGACCAGGAGTCAATTTGTAGGGGCTCAGTCTAAATTTCGATAATTTTAAAGCCCCTGTGATCGTTACAAATCACAGGGGCTTTTTTATATTGATTTTATAAATTTGGCAAAATTGTCTTATCCTTCTAATTGAAGTGGCCACTGCATTTGGCTTCAAGAAATTTTTGTACTTGTTGTTTGAAGTGATCAGGGCAGTTAGCCCCTTTTCCCTTCAAGCACTCAGCATGTTGATAATAATTTTTCCATGCGGCCGTTGTATTATTTTCGTAAGTCATAATCCAAGTGAAGTTCAGTTCATCATTGAATTTTTTTGCAGCCAAATCTTCCAGGGGAACGCCCGTGATACGACTAAACTCATTATTAAAGACATCGAAGTATTGGCTAAGCCAATCTTGCATTGTCATTTTGCCATAAGTATCGCTATCCCAGGGAAGCCATGGAGGAGCTTTGTTGCCTCGAACAGGGCCTGCTGGAATACTCATGGTGCTTTTCACATGATTTTCTGGCCACCAATTAAGTGATTCTTGATTTGAGAAGTGCTCATGAATATTTTTTAAAATTTCTGAGTCAGAAAAATCGCGAAAGACAGCGTAACCGGTTGATTTAAAATTTTCATCCAGTTCAAACAAATGATTTTGCCAGTGACCAGCTTCAGGATTTCTCCCTGTGACGGCGACAAACTCAGCGTTGGAGCGCGCATGGAGCTTTACTCCGTTGTTCAACCAGTATTTTGCCGGGTTGTCAGAGCCATTTAGTTCAGCAATTGATTTTCCCACTACAGGATGAACAGCGGAAAAACCAGGAAGATAATATTTGCTAGGATTGTCTTTAAAAATATCGAGAGAGCGAATGACCATACCTTGATCTATTTCTTCCATGGCAAAGGAAAGTGGCTCGTGCATGAATTTTGTATTCACAAAACCTATTTTTTCTTCAATCTCTACCATTTCCGTATTGACCACTGCTGATTGCATCGCCTGCTTAGCTGACAGTTTTTTGTTCTGCCACTTACCGCCAGTTTTATTGGTACTGACTTTGGCGGAGAAAAAAACGTCTAGTACTTCATCATAGATCACCATACTTCGTGAAGCGGTTAAATAGCCTTTAAAGTAAGTGTAATGAGTAGAATCAAGTCCAAGACTCCGAAGGTGAGCACCCAGGTCTCCTGCCCATTCTGTGTCTTCTGGATTGATTATCCATCTCACATAAGACTCACCATTTTTTTCAAAAATGAGTGACTGATAAACTTGTGGATCAAGATTTTTTCCTATCACTGATTTTATTTTGGAAAGTGGAATCTCAAAATGTTTAAGCGAAATTTCTTCCATAGAGCGAATGCCAGCAGAGTTGGCCTTGGTTTCCCATTCAATCCATTTCAAGACATTTTTAGGCAAACCTTTACCGGCCCAGGCTAGGGGAGAAATGAAGAGGAAGAGAATAAATAATGACCAGGTTTTCACTGAAACATTTTTCGGTTAGTTTTATCCTATTTCTTAATGGATAATACCTGATGGAAATGGTGTAGGAATAACAGGCAATTTTGTCTTATCCTTTAAATTGTGCTTTTCTCTTCTCTTTGAAGGCCTGCACTCCTTCCTGGTAATCGGGCAAATTTCCCAATGTCCTTTGTCCCATTTTTTCATTTTGCAAACTCTGTGACCAAGAAAAATCTACCGCCTCTCTCAAATTCTGTTTCGTCCAGCGAAGCGACTGAAGCGATTTTTGCGCTAATTCTTGGGCCCAATTTAAGGCCGTTTCATAAGCGTTTTCAGACAATTCATTAATCAGTCCGAATTGATAAAAGTCAGTGGAAGAGAAAACTTTATTCATTAAACAAAACTGGAGCGCTTTGGTCTGCCCCATAGAGCGAACCAAAAGATGACTAAGGCCCGCATCAGGAATAAGCGCCAGATTGGCAAAACCTGGAATCATTTTGAGTTCTGGTTTGGCAATTTTAAAATCACAGGCGAGTGCCAGACTAATCCCAGCTCCAGCGACAACTCCTTCCATGACAGAAATGATGATCTTCTCTGAAAGACGAATGCTTTCGATCAATGGGTTCCAAAGCTCCTCCAGATTTTGTCCTAGATCTCCCGTGAGTTCATTTAAATCTTGACCGGTACAGAAGGCTTTGCCTTCAGCACAGAGAATGATAACGGCAACCATGGGATTCTTTTGGGCCTCATGAATGAGCCTGGTTAAATCTAAAATAGTTTCTCGGTTGAGCGAGTTATAAGTGCTTGCACGATTGAGCTTGAGGATGAGCGTTTTTTGCGTCTGTGTTTGAATAATGTTCATGATATTTCCGTTAAAAAGAAGGAGGGGGATAGGTACATTTTTTGTTGTAAATCGTCATCACTAAATGGTAAATGTCGCTCTTTAATTTAAGGACAAGGACATCTCTATGTTAGGACTAGTCGGGCTGCTACTCTCTTTATTTGCCCTGATGTATTTCGCTTATCGCGGCATCAACGTTTTGATTTTAGCGCCTTTATGCGCTCTTCTCGCGGTTTTAATGCAACCTGATTTAATGACGGGGCCGGGGCAAGGCATTGTTCTTTCTTCCTATACAGGAACTTTTATGGGGGCCCTTTCTAAATACCTTATGCTTTATTTTCCGGTTTTTCTGTTAGGGTCTATTTTTGGAAAACTCATGGATGATACTAAGGCTGCGGAGTCTATAGGGATTGCGATCTCAAAAAAGCTTGGCCCTAATCACGCCATTTTAGCCACGGTCTTAGCTTGCTGTCTTTTGACTTATGGTGGAGTTTCTTTATTTGTGGTGGCCTTTTGTGTCTACCCAATTGCAGTGACGCTTTTTAAAGAAGGTGGGATTCATCCTCGCTATATTCCTGGGGCCATCGCCCTCGGGGCGTTTACGCTCACCATGACTGCACTACCTGGAACCCCTTCGGTCCAAAACGCCATTCCCATGCCTTATTTTGGAACGACCAGTTTCGCCGCCCCGGGACTTGGAACCATTGCTGGTTTCATCATGTTGGGTTTAGGGATGATGTGGATGAAATACAATAGTAAAAAAACTCCTTTCCAAGCGATTCATGGAGAAGCCAAAATCGACACAACACTTAGACCATCCTTTCTTCTTTCACTGGCACCGCTTTTGGTGGTGGTGGTGGTGAATTTTGCTTTTTCTGAATTTATCATTCCCAAATGGGATGCCGCTTTTCTTTTGGAAAAATATGCTATCACTCTAACTTCGGTTAAAGGCCTTTGGGCGATAATCATTTCTCTGGCAGCAGCCATTATTTTCATCATGGCCACTCAGAGAAAATACGCCACCAGCTTAATCAAAAGTTTAAATGAAGGAACCATGAGTTCACTCCTTCCCATTTTTAATACCGCTTCAGAAGTGGGTTATGGGGCAGTGATTGCAAGTCTTGCTTCATTTACTATTTTAAAGAATTTAGTTTTAGGTATTTTTCCCTCGAATCCTTTAGTCTCCGAAGCTGTGGCGGTGAATATGTTAGCCGGGATAACGGGCTCGGCTTCGGGCGGATTAAGTATTGCGCTAGAAATTTTAGGCAAAAAATATCTGGAGTTAGCGACGGCTCTCCAAATTTCACCTGAGCTTCTTCACCGGGTAGCTTCTTTAAGCTCTGGTGGCTTTGATACCCTTCCTCACAATGGGGCGGTGATTACACTCTTAACCATCTGTGGAATGACCCATAAAGATTCTTATAAAGACATTTTTATGGTGGCCGTGGCTATTCCAGTCGTGGCTACGGCGGTAGTGGTTATTCTAGGCTCTATGTTCGGAAGTTTTTAATTTAATCTACTCGATGGGTGGGACTATTGTCCCATTCCCCATCCACCAGAAATACTGAAGGCTTCACCGGTGATGGTTGAAGCAGCTTCAGAAGCAAAATAAGAAACCATACTCGCTACTTGTTCAGTGGTGGTAAACTTCTTAATACAAGCAGGTTTAAGCATAATTTCGTTCACCACTTGTTCTGGACTCATATGATTGAGCTCAGCTTGTTTGGCTATTTGAGCGCGCATAATAGTTGTATCAACGAAGCCAGGACAAATGGAATTCACGGTAATGTTATTTTCCGCAAGCTCTAGCGCCATCACCTTACTTAAACCTAGAACACCATGTTTCGCAGCTACATAAGCAGCTTTATAAGGACTCGCCACTTTCCCATGGATGCTCGAAATATTAATAATTCTTCCCCATCCATTCTTTTTCATGCCTGGGATTAAATACTTTGAGCATAAAAAAGTTCCAGTGAGCATAATGGAAATAAGCTGATTCCATTTTTCTAAAGGAAATTCTTCAACTGAAGACATGTATTGCAGACCGCAGTTGTTGATGAGAATGCTGGGTTCTCCAAATTTTTCCTGTGTTGCTTTGACGGCAGCTTGGATGGAAACATCACTGCCAATATCACAGTGGATGTAAGGAACATCTTCTGAGGGAGGATTAAGGTCCCAGGAAATGGCCTTGATTCCTTGTGATTCAAAAAGTTTTATTGTGGTAAGGCCAATTCCGCCTGAACCACCGGTAACAACAGCTATTTTTTGCATAAGGGCTCTCCTGATAATTTAGCCTCAAACTATCGTTTCGAGAGGGAAAATTCAATAATTATCTACTTAAGGTATACTTTCTCAAGTCAGTTTATGATGAGTGGGAGAAGTGTTTATAATCTTCAAATTTAGTACACTTTTTATTACTTTTTAAATATACCCACTTTAGGGCATTGGGTGTATTCGAACTATACTTAATTTCTTTCTCATTCTAAGTATATTTGCGTAGGCAAATAAGTCACTATTGTCAAAATCTCAAAATATAACATTATGGAATTATTAAAAAAATGAAGAGGATTTATGTTGAATTGGGGCATTAATAAAAAATTATGGTTTTTAACTTCATTTATAATTTTAAATATAATTATTTTTGCTGGAACAAATTATTATTTTCTTGGAAAACTTTCCAATACCATCAATGAACTCGGTCAAAAACAAATTCAATCAGTTCGAAATATGACATTAGCTGATATGATGCATGATGCAATCAGGGCGGAGGTTTTTGGTGCCATCCTTGCAAAGGGAAATCCAGAAAAAATTAAAGAATCAAAAGTCGCTTTCGATGAACTATCCACAAACTTTATTAATTATTTAAACCAAGTTTTAGAATTAAATAAAGATTCAAAAGAAATATCGGATTTTGTGATGGAAACGATGCCGAAAGCGGTAAAATATAATGAAGCGAGTAAAGGGATCATTGAGTTAACTCAATCAGGAAAACAATCGACTGAAGAAAATATGAAATCATTCAATATTGCCTTCGACGAATTAGCTGAAAAAATGGAAAAGCTTGGAGATTCAATTGTTGAAAATTCGAAAAGCTCTGCTATTTCAGGAGAACAACTAGCAACTCGTGCCAACAATATTTCAATTATCATTGCTTTGATTGTTATTATTGTAAGTTTTATATTTTCATTTTTCATCAATCAAGGCTTAGTTAATTCTCTAAGCACTATTATTGATAGTTTAAAAGATGGATCTGAAAAAATTTCAGAAGCTTCAAATGCAGTGGCAGACGTTTCAACAAAACTTGCTAGCTCATCAACTCAACAAGCCACAAGCCTTCAAGAGACTGCTGCCTCATTAGAGGAAATTTCAGCAATGGTAGATAAAAATGCAGATAATACCAAATCATCAACTAAGTCTGCTGATGAAACTTCATTAGTTGCGACCTATGGAAAAGAAAAAGTCTCAAATATGGTTGATGCAATTAATCTCATTTCAAATTCAAATGACGATATTATGGACCAAATGAATAAATCAAATGTTCAATTTATGGAAATTATAAAAGTGATTAATGAGATCTCCGAAAAAACCAAAATTATCAATGATATTGTTTTCCAAACAAAACTACTTTCATTCAATGCTTCAGTTGAAGCTGCTAGAGCTGGCGAGAATGGAAAAGGATTTGCTGTTGTTGCTCAAGAAGTAGGAAATTTGGCGACCATGTCAGGAAGTGCTGCTAATGATATTTCAACTATGCTTCATAGTTCGGTAGAAAAAGTAAATTTTATTGTTAATTCATCTAAGTCCCTCACTGAAAATTTACTGGCTAAATCAAAGACAAGAGTTGATGCTGGAAAATCGGCTGCTAGTGAATGTGTAAAGTCACTTGAAAATATAATAGAAAATATTGTGCAAGTAGATAGCCTCATTAAAGAAATTGCAAATGCTTCTCAGGAGCAATCGGCTGGGGTTAGAGAAATTAATAAGGCCGTAAGTGAACTTGACCACGCAACCCAATCCAATGTGACTTTAACTCAAGCTACGGCAAATTCAGCGAAAAGCTTAAAAGATCAATCAGAAAAACTATATCAGTTAATTTCAGAGCTATCGACTGTTCTCGAAGGAAAAAAAGAGCATTTAGAAAGTTAAACTTTTCTCGTAAGTTCATGAAGCTCGCGATTCTCTATATCCGGGACTGATGAAATGGCTTCTTGAATTTTTAGGTGATATTTTTGGCAAACTTATCTTTAAGGCGAAGCTTTCGTAATGTGATCAGGTTCAGGAATGTAAAAACCTGCTAATTTTGATAACAAAGTCGGTAAAGTCGTCAAAGGCCACTTATTAACTTATTTGCTCTCCGAGGGGTGGCAGCACATGGGATAGTTTTAGCTCTGAATCATAAATTTTAACATTAAAATCAACTAGTCTTCACCAAATCTTAATAATTTCTTAACCATCTCCTAACAATCGACTCTTGTCTGATCTTAGAAGCTTCGACAATCTTAATCTATAAGTTATTTTTTACAGGAGGCTAAATTTGAAAGTCATCGTTGAAGAGATTAAATTTCAGTTAAAACAAGATCACGATTATTATCATCACTCACTTCTTAATCAATCGTTACACTTCTTATCTGGAATTCTCAATCTTGTAGCAATATGTCTTATTGTTATGGGATCACTTGATAAAGGAGTCGCTTTATTTATGTTCTCTTGGCTCATGCGCCAGTTAGGCCATTTTTTTCTAGAATCAAAAGATTTCGACTATAAATTAAATAAAACATTTCAACAAAAAGAAGATGAAAAAGTAGGGGCAAATCTCGAAAGAAAAAGAATGATGATTGCCGGTCTCATTCTGGCAACTTTGGGATTTGTATTTAATCCTGATTTATTAATTAAACTTGCCAATTCTCTCGGGCATTCGACTCAAGATGCTTTTGCTGCCTTGATGTTTTTCTGCTTAATTGTTTTCGTTGCCATGTGGGTGTTAAGAACTTTGTGGCTTATAGTCTTTCATAGTCCTCTAAGAGGGATTTCTTGGTTTTTAAAAATTATGTATGATCCGATTAATGATATCTATTTATACGGCAAATCTCCTCTCAAATTGATGCAATCTTTGAAAGGGGAAAAAGCAAGTGTTTAAGTCTTCACTTTTAACTCTTTTCGCTTTATTTGGAGTTTATAAGTTATATCTCAGGCTTTTAGTTTCTTTAGCTAAACGTAAAGGTTTATCTGGCCACAGAAAAATGGCTAAATTTTTATTATCAAAAATTAAAAAAATTGAAGCTGATCCAAACACTCTCATGAGTTTAGATCAAGCAGATGAAACTTTATGTTATAAGCGTCTTAATAAGTTGAAGAATTTAGCTGAATCTCCAAGATACCAACAAAGCAGAGTAATATCAGAAGGTGCAGCACAAAATTATTCTGATGCTCAATTATCAAAAAAAGTTGGTATTCCATTTTTATTTGCTAATCTGGCTAAATCTTTCCCACCAACACCGGTACTCTCTAAAGCAACAGATTTTTATGTCTATGATGTAGATGGAAATGAATATATCGATTTCAGTAACTCCCTTAGTAATAATTATTTTGGCTACCTTAACCAACACCAAGAACTAAAACAGGCCATAGAATCGGTTGATACGGGGGCCATAATGGCCAATTATTCAAGCCAAACTCATGAACTAACTGAAAAGTTAAAAAGCTTTAGCAAAAAGGATTTAGTCAGTCTTCACATGAGTGGAACAGAGGCCGTCATGCAGGCCTGTAGTCTTGCACGATATAACACTGGTAAAGAAAAAATTGTCACCTTTACAGGTTCTTATCATGGATGGTGGGACGGAGTTCAAGCGGGAGTTGGAAGTACACGCAAGAATACTGATAGTATAATGTTAGAACAAGAAACACCTCGAACTCTTAGGGTGCTTAATTCTAGAAATGATATTGCTGCTGTTTTGGTTAATCCACTTCATTTTTTATTTCCTAATATTACTCCACCACTCGATAGCGCTACATTTGGAAAGAGAATCACTCCACCGATTACTGAGACGAGATTCAAAGAATACCAGTCCTGGCTTTTGGAACTTCAGGCCATGTGTGAGAAAAAAAATATCGCTCTGATATTTGATGAAGTTTATATGGGACATAGATTGGGATGGGGTGGAGCTCAAGAGTATTTTAAAGTAAAAGCTGATATAGCTGTTTATGGCAAGTCCTTTGGCTGTGGACTTCCAATCGGTATTGTTTGTGCCGAAGAAAAATTTGGAAAAAGAATCCATGATCAATTTCCCTTCAAGTTTTTAATGGCCAGAGGTACTTTTCAAGGTAATCCTTATGTGGTTGCCGCTGCTTTGAAGGCGATTCATTATTTAGAAACTCAAACGTCTGTGGAAAAATTTCAAGCACAACAATCCCTCTATAAAGAGATTGCACAGAAGTGGAACCAGGCTTTTAAAGAGAACTCTATTCCACTTTCAGTGAGTCATTTCGAATCCATATTTACTTTTAATTTTCTAGAAAACAGTCTTTATAATTGGTTGCTGGCCTATTTCCTTAGGGATGCGGGTATTTATGTTTCTACAATTCCGGGGCTTGCAAGAGTTGCTTTGCCACTAAATTTTAATCATGAAATTGCGGACCAATCGCTTGAAAGAATTGTTCAGGCAGCCCAACAAATGAAAGTAAGTGGATTTTGGGGATTAAATAATGTTGTTCAAAAAAGGACGATTGTAAGATTATGCGTGAAATCTTTTTTAAGACCGAGTGTTTAACTAGATATACATTATCTAGATTTTTAAAAAGAATCCATGAAAAAGAATTGCCACCAATTTTTTTGAAACCAGTTATTTCGATTTTTGAAAAACTTTATAATGTGAAAAGTTTTGAATTTGAAGATCAAGATTTTAAAAGTTTCTCACATTATTTTACTCGTAATTTAAAAGATATAAAAAATATAAGACCAATAGGAAGTGGACTAATCTCACCTGTTGATGCTTCTGGAATTAAGGCTCAAAATTTTAAGATCTCAAAAAATATCAAAGTAAAATTTACCCATACTACACTTAGAAAATTTACGGGTTTTGAATTAGATGATTCTGATTTCTTTGCTATTCATTTTTATCTATCTCCCAAAGATTACCATCGTGTGCATTGCCCCCTCGAATCAGTCACGATAGAAGATGCAAGGTATATAGAAGGTCACCGATTAATGATAGAAAAACTGGATGCTTCTTTTCTTACTCAAAATGAAAGAGTCTGCTTAAAATTAAAATACAAAAAAACTATTACACTATACTTCGTCCTCACAGGAGCATTCTGTGTTGGTAATATTTATTTTTCATCAAAACAAAGCATCTTAAATACAACAAATATCAAAGATATTATTGGGCTGAAATTTAATAAACTTGATGAGATCGCAAAATTTGCTTTCGGCTCATCATGTTCACTCATTCTACCTAAAGAACATTTTAGCCCCTCTGGTTCAATCAATTCTAAAAAATCAATCCTTTTAGGGCAAACCATTGGAGAAATCTTATGAAATTTTTAATTATTGCACCTGTACCCTTAGATGGACAAAATACTCATTTCGGAGGGGGAGTAAGTTTTTCCTATATGGGAATTGAAAACCTTCTTAAAGAAAATGGCCATGAAGTTAGAATTTTATCTCCTTGGCATAATTTAGAACCTATGTTCTTTAATTCCTATCCTGGTTTTAGAGAAATTGCATTTACCAGATTTAATAAAGATAAAATTAAGCGTCATATTGCTTGGGCAGACAAAGTGTTACTTCCAGACAGCAATATAAGTTCTTATGTCGTAAAAATAGCTAATAGATTGAATACTCCTACAATTATCTGCAATCATACTGATTGTTTTAAATTGCTTTCGACCACGTTTAGAAATAAATTTGGTCTCATTTGTTCTAGTATTTTAAAATCAATCCTTTTCCCATGTTTAAGAATAAAAACCAAAATTCTAAGTAATGCCGCAAGTCTATACCTAACAACAACTGAACAAAATAAAAAGTTTCTTCAAAGCATGGGTTTTCGAGTTAATGGCCTATTTGATAATATTGGCCCCAAGTCTATGGTATTTAGACAAAAAGATGATTCAGCGGAAATTGCAAACATACGCCGCAATCTTCTTCAGGGAACTCAATTTAATAAAATTATTCTCTTTGCTGGCAGAATTGCAGAAGAAAAAAGAATCCCGCTTCTTATTAAGGCTAGACCAGAAAATGTTATGCTTGTCATTGTGGGAGATGGACCTATTTCTCATAAAATTAATAAATATCATAATCCCCAATCAGGAGTTAATTTTATCAATAAAATGCTGTCCCAGGATAACTTAAGAAAACTTATTAAAGCGACTGATCTGTCAGTTAGTGCTTCAGATTTTGAAACTTTAGGAATGTCAGTTTATGAAACTTGGTTGTGTGGTAACAAATCTGTGGTACAAAATGATGGTGGATTTAAAGACCAAGTAAAGGACCTTTCCCATGGTAAACTGGTTGATTTTAGCGACAGTGAAATGGCGAAAGCTGCAATTAATGAAGTCTTAAATTGTTCCACTCCAATCTCAGCCATTCAAGCTCTTCCTACTGAAAAATCTATCCTAGACTATTTAATCGAAATTAAAACTATTCCCCAAATTTCAAAAGTGGAGCAGTTTATTTTGTTTTTAATTGACAGCATCGTTGTGCTTTATGCAACCAGAAGGAATACTGAGAAGAAAAGAATAGTATGGAATTTGAAAGAAGCTTAGGTCTCGGAAGAATTGATAAGTTTCCTACTAGGTGGGGAACTTATCAATTGCCAATTATTTAATTTAATCAAGTTAGAAGAGATTTTACTTTTAAAATTCTATTATAGAATCTCTCATTCAATTTAAGTCGGTCTGGAAGAATTTCGTCTAAAAAACCATACTAAAGTCCCGAAAACTCATTTGCTCTCAGAGGGAAGGCAGCTCATGGGTTAGTTTTAGCTTAGAAACATTAGGTTAATTCGGACTATCTTTTTTAACTTTCGAAAGATCTGAATATGAAAAATATATCTGTTTATTGAGCCATAAACACCTTTTTGTACTGAAATTGAGATCTGGTAGAGATTTTTTTGGGGATCCCCTAATCTAGCGAAGAATACAAAATAACAATGAAAATCGACTCGATAATGAAGTCGAAGACTTTGGAAAACGATTCAAATAACTGAGTTGATAACATTAGATAAAAAAGTGCGTAAGCACGAGGAGCATTTATGAAGAAAGCGCTTTGGATGATTAGTTTTATTACTGCGGTTGGATTGAATACAGCTTATGCACAATTGAAAACAATGCCTAATACTAACAACAACGAATTGAAACACTTCTATCCTGTTGCCTGTAGTGAAAATCGCCCTTACGATGATGATTCTTTTGCGTTTTTTTATGAAGCAAACGGCATCATTAAGGCTTCAGTAATCTGGGTCAATAAAGGTGATAACCAGCAGAAAATACTTCAGGATTATGTAAAACATGGTGTCCCACTTCTCCCAACATTTACTGAGGATAGCTACGGGCAACTCACTGCTGCGTGGCCAAGTTTTGATATTTTCATTGGAGGAGAAATCCATCGCTATAGCGCTACTCAGTTTGTCGAAATCATTCAGAAACCTGAAAATAATAATAAAATCCAACTTCGATATGCCAGCTGGTGGAACAGCAATCCTGGCAACAAACTAGATCTTGATTGTGTTGGAATTTAACAACGAAGTCGCGGATTGAAACGCTGAGAGTTACTGATAAAAAAATGTGATTTGAGAATAAATCATTGATAAATAAACGAGGTATGGAATAAAAACGGTATTATTAAGTGTGATGCTATTATTAAGTGCTTCTGCCTTTGCAGATGAAAATTGTATTGATCGGAGATCTGCTTTTATTGAGCCGTGCGAAGGAGACAAGCAGCATTTTTATGCTCAAGGACTTTGCAAAAAAAATTATGAGTTTGAAAGCGTCTATTGTGCAATGAAGGGAGAACCTGAGTGTATTAATAGAAGAGCTGCTTTCATCACGCCTTGTGACGATGATAAGGAAATGGTTTTCGTTCAAGGACAATGCAAGAAATCTTATGAGTTCGAGCACTTTTATTGCAGATAATACAAATCTAGTCATCCGCGAGAGGAACAACTTTTATAGTAAAGAATTTCGATAATTTTAAAGCCCCTGAGATCGTATAAAATCTTAGGGGCTTTAATCTTGATTTCATAAATTTCAATAAAACGCACCGATCAATCTCTAACTCTTTCTTAATCTCTTCAGTTCTTTGAAAATTTGGCAAAATTTTTTTTAATTTAAAATGTTCATCTGGCTAAAGATGATTCGTAAGCACAAAATTAGAAATTTTGTTGGCTTGATCAACAATCGAATTCAATTCAGTTTTCGTTAATTTTTCACGACCAGTCTCTCTGATGGTTTTCACTAGTTCTCGTAACCTAAAGCATTCTGTTTTAAGCTTGTTCGCAATATCTTTTAGTTTTAGTAGATTGGCCTTGGCTGCTCGAACAGTGTTTAGATTTAAGTTTTCAGTACCTGAAGCAAAAATATCGACATAAGTACTTCGCTTGAAGATTACATCCTTCGCCACTTCATCGTAATCCACTTTCAATCGCAAATAATTATTTCTATAAGTAAAAGAGTTTAAAATCTCAGGATCTTGGCCTTGAATAAACTCTAATCCTTGTCCCGAAATTAAATATTGTTCTATTTGGTCAAACTTGTTTCCCACATTTTTTATAATAAGATCAGTTTGGTAAGAGAGATGAATTAAATTCGTAGTCCGAAAATCAAAAACCGTTAGAAAATCATTGTTCAAAAGAGAATTGGTTTTAAGTCCAGACATAATTTGAGAAATGTTTTTAGACCATGTCGAAAGTTCTTCCCCACTCATATAATTAAAATAACTTTGTGATATACTCATTGGATCTTTTGTCGCGGTAGTAAACTTAATGTGAAAAGGAGAAGGAGTATTTTCTATTCTCATTTTGTCATAATAAGAATGACGGGATTCATGCAGAAGCGTTGGTGAAGGTTTTCCATCCAAAATGGAGGCCGTATCCACATGAATCATTTTTTTACCTGAATAATAGGCTCCATTGTAAGCCTCAAGATAGTTGTAGTTTGGAGCATAGACCAGTTTCACTCCATGCTTGTGGCTTAAAGCCTGAGCCATTTTATTCAATTGCGATTCGCCTACGGTGCTAATGATAATTTCACCTTTGTCTAAGGTATAAGAAATTTGAAGTTCATTTAGATGATTTAAAACAATATTTTGATCCCAAATCATATTAAATTGTGTTTTTAAGTGAGATTTAGCATTGGTGTATTCTTCTGGATTACTTTTGGCGATTTTTTTAATTCTAATGGCATCTGGAGTAACTGTATCATTTACTCGATTGATCATCCTTTGAAAAACTTGATGATTAGCACTTTTTTGGGAATTAATGAAAAAATCTTCAATCAAAAGTTCATCTGCTTTAATGAACATTTCTGGAGTAAATGAAGTTAAATTCGCATCACAAGGAGCAAAGGCCATAACTGAAAAAGAAACTAATAGTAAAATGAGAATGAATATAAACTTCAATGCTATTTTCCTTTACGCAAACCTATCGGCATAAAGCATAGAGAGATTAAAAATATTACGAATAGTTGACCAAAAGATACGCGCCCCCAAGGAATGGGAAATTATTGAAAGCACTTTCAGAATTTCGATAATTTTAAAGCCCCTGAGATCTTAAAAAATCTTAGGGGCTTTTATCTTGATTCCAATAAATGGCTAATCATTTATAGCGAACTTAGAAAACGCGTCGATCTTCGTCGTTAGTCAATTTTCCGCCTTCGGTCACTTATTGTTCATAAGCTCCCTCGTTCAAAAAAAAAATCTGCCAAGAATCTCTTGGTTTTGTAAGTTCTAATGAATATGGTGAGTCCTTTTCGAAGCTTGATTATAAGCACTTAAAAACTAGGGAGCTGTCTAATTTTTTTACAGTTTTTCCACTTATAGTAAAAAGTTCCTTAGCTGTATTTTCATATAAGAATTGCCAATATCATTAAGACAAAGAAAATTAACTCAAAAACGAATTCGATCAAGGCAAGTAGATCGGTCAACTACTAAAGTTAGTTAGCTTTCCTGTCGAATAGCTAGCATGAAGTTCTTACTTAGAATAATGCTAATTACAGGATTACTTTCTATTTGTCTGCCTACCCAGGCAAACGAATACTGCGATAGTCTTTTTGAGATCGCCAAAGCTTCAAAGTTTAATGACTTGTTCATCGGACAAAATGACATTTTAAATAGTCAGAAAGGATGTGGTCAAACTTGTGCTGCGAACTTTGCCCACTTAGTGGACGAAAAATTTCAGAAATTGGAAGGTATCGATTCCATTAAAACAGCAAATTCAATCGAAAGCTTTATTGCTCAGACCGGCGCTGATACTTCACGAGGATTAACGCCAGAGCAACTTGCAAAAGGTATCGAAGGGTATCTTGAAACTTCAAAATATAGATTTGAGACTTCTGTTAAAGATGTTACTTCTTCATTTGATGAAATCACCCCAAGTACACTAATCAACTCAGTTACTGAAGATGAAGTGAAGGGATCAATCATAGTTATTACGTCCATGAAAGACGGAGATGTATTGTCCAACCATGCCACCCTTTTAGTTTCACATAATCCAGCAAACAAAACAATTCTCATACATGATCCAAACTTCAAATATCAGTTTTTTACCCTCTCCTATATTCCGGTAGAGGTGGACATTAATGGGAATCCCAAAAAAACATTGTTTCTTTTCGATCATAATGAATCAAGAACTCTTAAATCTGATGTCAAGCTGGCTACGTCAGTCATTAATATCTCAGCTATTCTAAAACCCTAGACATCCGCACGACGAACTACTTTGATAGTAAAGAATTTCGATAATTTTAAAGCTCCTGAGATCTTAAAAAATCTTAGGGGCTTTTAGCTTGATTTCATAAATTTAGCCAAATTTCTCATTCATCAATCAGATGTCGTTTAATACTCGTCTGCTTGCTCCTTCCCTAAAAAAGAATTGCCTTGAACTTCTTCGTTTTGAGACTCCAAAGGGAATAAGCCTGGCACCATTTTCAGACCGGCTACGGCGAAATCATAAAAAAATTTCATTATCACCATGAAAGTTCATTACTTTTTGAGACACTGTGCTATGAGCACATTGTTAAAAAAAGAGAGACTCGGTTCAGGTTGAATGGCTAAGTACTAATGAACTTTGAACGAGTCAAATGAACAATGTTAGGGAATTTCTAATGAAGTCATTTTTTTACATATCAATGATTATGTTCAGCACAACTTGTTTTGGGAGCTCGAATATTTCAGTGGCTGCGCTCAGGGAATCCGCTAAAAAGCAAGTATTGAACTCAAAACTGGGCAGCTACTTCGATTCTAGTGCTGTAAAAGTTTATTTTATTGAAGGTGCAACTTTATTAGATACCAATCCTTCAGACGTTTCAGCTGTTTATGTTATCTCGCAAAAACCACTCGGGTTCGAAAATTTGTCAACATCCTTACGATATTACAATCATATTGGGATTCAATTTAGAACAGACGGATCATCTCCTCAAATTCGGTATGTCGCCCTTGATGAAAATAATAACATCTATGTGGCCACCCGTAATTTCAATATTGTATTTGATCCAAAAATAACCTGTGAAGAGATTCGTCAATTCTTTTCATCCGATGAAATAAAAGTCTGTTATCCATTTGGGGTCGCAGTTATCGAAGTTTCACCAAATAGAATGTTAGAAATCAGCAAACTTTCTTGGCTTGAGGATATATCTGCAGACAAAGAGACTTACGGATATCCATTTGTGTTTGGACCCGGCATTGATGTCTCTAGCGAAACCACTTTAGATGTCGATCAGTTCAGAACCTTCACAAATGAATTACGAAAAGAAGGCAATATTACACCTAGTGTAACCGATATCCTAATTCCCTAATTTGATGACTGGTTTAACAATTGATGAACAATGAAAAATTGATTGTTAAGTTGAAGAGCGGGCTTTAATGCTCAACGAATACAATAATAAAAGAAATATTAACAACGGATGGCTTTTTGCCATTTGATTAAAACTTAAAACATATTAAAGTACTTCAGTGTTAAAAATCTTAATTTTTTCAACCATTACATTTGTAGGTTGCAGTAGTGGTTATCTTATAAAGAACGTCGGTAACGAAAACGTGTGGTCCCATGTTGCCCAACCCACCAATTCATTTGCTTCAAGTATTGGTGAATATAGTTCAGGTTGTATTGCCGGTGCCGTTCCTTTACCGAAAGAAGGGAATAACTACCAACTTTTGAATCCTGAAAAAAACCGTCATTTTGGGCATCCCAAATTAACTCAATTTATTGCGAGGTTTGCTGTTCTATCCCCGGAGAAGTTATTATTGGGAGATATGTCTCAACCTCGAGGTGGACCGATGCCCAATGGACATTCTTCTCATCAAATCGGACTTGATGTTGATATTTTTTACGATAAAGAGAAAAGTTCATTGGTTTCGATGGATGGTAAGGAACTCCTCCAAGAAAAGTGGAAAAAAAATTATACAAGTATGCTTCTACTGGCAGCTCAAGATTCGATGGTAGACAGAGTCTTTGTAAATGCAGCAATCAAGAAATATCTTTGTAAAAATTTTGCCCACCATGCCGCTGTTTATAAGATTCGTCCATGGTTCTTTCATGATTACCATTTTCACGTTCGTCTGAAGTGCCCAAGTGATTCACCTTCATGCAAATCACAAGAATCTATGTCGACTAATAACGGATGTGACGGAACTCTCGAATGGTGGTTTACTGAAGAGGCTCTGTCAATTTGGCTAAACAAATCCAATAACGTTGTTGAGCGAACGATTGAATTGCCCAATCGATGCAAAGAGATTATTAATCCCTAGTCATCCACGCGACGAACTACTTTGATAGTAAAGAATTTCGATAATTTTAAAGCCCCTGAGATCGTTAGAAATCTTTGGGGCTTTTTTCTTGATTTCATAAATTTAGCCAAATTTCTCATTCATCAATCAGATGTCGTTTAATACTCGTCTGCTTGCTTCTTCCTTAAAAAAGAATTTGCCTTGAACTTTTTCGTTTTGAGTCTCCAAAGGAAGTTTGTAGATACATTCCGATGAATGATGCTTACATGGAAGCTCTTATCAAATTAAAGAATGAATCTCGCCAGGAAAAATTAGTTTTCGCATACTTTGATGGTAGACCGATTGATTTTGTTCATATTGCTGAAAGAGAATTTAATAAGGCGATAAAAGTTTCAGGAGTTAAGTGAATTCGCTTTCATGATTTAAGAGGAACGTTCGCTGCAAATATTTGTATGGCCCCTAATGGTGACCTATAGGTTCTTTCAAATTTCAGAAGAGAATTAGTCAATTAAACCTAGTCGTTTTATTTTTTCTGGTATTCTTATCTTACAAGAGTTCCACGAGAAAACATAATTCCTGGAACTGCAACTGCTCGCTGATCACCTGGGTTATTGTCAAGCATAAGTCCGTGTCCGAATTCATTAGCCGCTGTTGTAGAAATTCCTAATACGTCAGAAGTATAGAATACACCGTTACACCCTTTCAGGTGGTTAACAAGCATAGACGTAGTAGCCACTTTATGGATCGAAATACTCAGGGTTCCTCTAAGGGGTGGTTGATGTAAAGTTCGCTCAATAGAATCCGATCAATTAATGGCCAACTCGCAACTGCCAGCCCTGCTTGAGGATAACGAATGATAAATATAAGCATCTTAGTAAGTTTTTTTCTTTTCATAAACCTTGCTCAGGCCGAGGATTGTTCACGTCACTTTGATCTATCTACACTCCTAAAAGGGGAGTCGCTAGAGAGTTGGAGGGCAAAGTATGTCAGGACTTTAGATAAAACTCCTCAAGAGTTGTTGGAAAAAGAGACGAAGAATCTTTCTGGCCTCCTTACTCCTTTCTTTAAAGATCTTGACCAATCTGAACGGCGAATTTTTTTAAAAAACGTTCTGGGTGAAAACACCCGTTCACTGTATTCATTTGCGTTTCCTCAAGTGATGACTGTTGAATTAGAAGCTTCAACGTTTACAGAGTTATTAGTGGTTAAGTTACTTTCACAAACAGTCTCAAATGGTCAGACAAATCCGGTATATTCCATTTTACAGAAAATGCACTCCATTTATGATGACCCTTCTTTGCTGAATAAATATCTCGAGCGTAAGGCCATTGATCCAGAAAAATGGCTTGCCTGGAAGAACTCCGTCGCAACTCTAGATGTTTCATCCCCTCAGCAGGTTAGTGAACTTCTCACTCCGTATATGAATATTAGTGCTCAGGAGAAAAGGATCTTGTTTCAAAATATTTTTGGAAAGAATAATGAGATTGTTGGTCGACAGCATTTTCAAGATTCGGATGAGCTTTTCTTATTACATTTAAGAGATGAAGATCCCGAAAAATTAAAAATTCTTTTCAAAGAACTTAGAAATTTAGATAATTCAGTTTCTAAATTTAATGAACTTGTTAAAGCAAAACCATTCTCAAAGCAAGAGCTTGAAGCTTGGGATCAATTGCTGGCCGAAAACTCAAGTCTTACCAAAGTTGTTGTGAGAGAGCTTGACTACCAAGAGGTCAAGGCTATTAAAAGACTCATGCAGCCACTTTCTTCTATGGATAGAATTGATCTCTTCAATCTTGGAGAAAAGTCTCTCGGAGATAAATGGCAAATTTATTTTGCACATTACCCCACTGACGAAAGCTTTTTCTATTCAATGGCGACCTATTTAATGAAAAAAAATGGAAAGGAAGAAGGTCAAAATGCCTTGTGGGATTTATTGAAAGATTTGAGGAGTCGAGAATTCGCCACTAGTCTTTAAAAACCTCCAAATACACAAATTTAAAAGTTAATCCTTCCGTAACTTCTTCCAAAATTTTCTAAGCATTGAATATTGTGGCCATTCTGGTTACTTTTTCTTTTCACCTATATCATGATTTTTACGGCCATGAGTCTATGGCCACGTGAAATGAAAAAGGCTTTTAATTTTGTAAAAATTTTGTTCGCCAAAACCAAATTAATAAAAAAAAGAAAAGAGAGCGGGGTCTTAAAAGCTTTGAAAAGTTTTTCGCTGGCATTTTAGCTTTTGTGGCAGGCATTGAATGTCTTCATGACTTTGACTGGATTTCACATGATGTACTTTTTTTAAAAAACTGGTTTTGATTTTTTGTGACGGATTTGTCATGAAGATTGGTTAGTGAGGCTTAAGGAAGGATTTGGGATAGAAAGATAAGTCATAATCTATGTAATATCAGTTTGTTGCGGTGATTAATCAAGGGGCTCAAGATTTTATTTATAGCACCGAAAGGTGTATTAATTAATATTACTTTGTGATACAATGTAATACAAAGGGAGCTTTATATGTCTACCGCAAGTTTTAGAATGAAAGATGAACTCAAAGAGAAAGTGGATAAGTATCTTGAAAAAAACCATCTTAGCTTTTCGGCCTTGGCGAACCTCGCTTTAGAGAAATTTATTTCGGAGCCAGCCACTATTCATCTCGAGCCAGTGAATGAGGACGATTTTGTGAATCTTGCCAAGAAGGTTTATAAGAAACACAAGCACGCCATGGATAAACTAAAATGATTCCTATGAAAGTTATCCCAACCAGTAAAACGGTTGTGGAGATTAATAAATTTCTCTGCCTTGAAGGCGGAAATCCTCACCATTGCTACGATATCGGAAAAGTTGAAAGTGCTATTCATACGGCCTTCTATCCTGGTTCATATCCGTTTGCTGCTGGTGGCCCTGCTCACATTGCGGGAGCCTTATGTTTTTACCTTGTTAAGAGTCATGCCTTTATGGATGGAAATAAAAGAACAGGCGCTCTTGTTGCTATGACCTTTCTTGAAAATATTGGTTGGAGTCTTCAGTATCCAATCGATGAAAAAGCTGGCACCGATGCCCTTGCGGAAATTATTGATGCAACGGCAAGTGGAAGCATTTCGAAAGAAGAGTTAATGAAATGGTTTGATACCCACAAAGTCCGCATTGAAGAATAAAAAGTTAATCCTTCCGTAACTTCTTCCAAAATTTTCTAACCATTGAATATTGTGGCCATTCTGGTTACTTTTTTTTTCACCTATATCATGATTTTTACGGCCATGAGTCTATGGCCACGCGAAATGAAAAAGGCTTTTAATTTTGTAAAAATTTTGTTCGCCAAAACCAAATTAATAAAAAAAAGAAAAGAGAGCGGGGTCTTAAAAGCTTTGAAAAGTTTTTCGCTGGCATTTTAGCTTTTGTGGCAGGCATTGAATGTCTTCATGACTTTGACTGGATTTCACATGATGTACTTTTTTTTTAAGAACTGGTTTGGATTTTTTGTGATGGATTTGTCATGAAGATTGGTTTGTGAGGCTTAAGGAAGGATTTGGGTTTTATTCAAGGTATTTTAGCTATTTCATAAAGATTGGTGCCCAAGACGAGACTTGAACTCGTACAGCCTTGCGACCGAAGGATTTTAAATCCTTTGTGTCTACCGATTCCACCACCCGGGCATAATCATTTGAAATGATTGGAAGATGGTGTACTATAGAGGCATGGGTTGTCAAACAAAAATTTGGAGTTCGCTCCTTTTCTTCTTCACTTTGAGCTTTTTCTACACTGGATGCAGTTCAAAGAAAAATCTCGGGCCAGATCATTGGGCCACAGTTCACACAACGCCAGTTTGGTTCGCAGAAGATGCCAAGCTTCGAAATACCGATCGCGATGGAAATGTTGAGCCCCACCTTTTCTTTGATTCAGAACCTAAAATAAGTTTTGAAGATCACACCTTATTTTTTATTGTAACAACTCCTGCTAAAAGTACTGTTGCTTTTGACTACGATATTCTCTCAGGTCACCGCTATGGGAAATATCTTTACTGTGATCAAAACGATAGTTGGGGGAAATATTCAGGTACAATCACAACTCCACCCTATACAGAGGGAATCGTCCCTCAGATGCTTGATCAGCTAGGGAAACCTCAAAAAATTCTTGTTTTTGGGAATGAAAAATTCTACCAAGACGATTTTTTAAAAGCTTCCCACCAAGTAAGAGTCGTTGGTGGAGTGGTTGAACAAGTTTGTCATGAAGGTACCTGTATTGGACGAAATACTTGGGAGTCGCGCATGGTACTTTTGGCGGTTGATCCCCACGATACAAGTTACAGTGATGTAACTAATATTGATGAACTCAAAGAGAAAATAAACTGGGAATATTTCAAAGCCTTTTTGCAAAATGCCATTGGAAGAAATAGTGCAGGGGAAAATGATGTTCCAGCAGTACGTGTTACTGGTGAAATTAAGCCCGTTTTTGCTATGAAATTTGCTAGTTCTTTTAGTCATGTTTTCAATTTTCCAGAGCTTCGTAAAATTAGAACATCATGCTTGAAACTTTACGATTACGTCTGGCAAACCTTTGGCAGCCTTAAGCATTCAGAGAAAAAAGTTAATAATTTATATGACCTTAAAGAAAAAATCATTGAACAAGAAAAGTTAAAAATTTCAGGCGATTTTAGAACTTTTGGAAGTGAGTTTCGAAATTTTCACGCCAAATATGGAAAAGAATTTCAAACCTGTACAGACTTTGTCAAAACTCCTCATTTGCAAGAAGATCCAGCGAAGCATTGGTTCTTCACCTTATTGGCAGGCTTTTATAAACTAGAAAGGTTGGGCCACGTCTATAATTGTAATCAACGAGTCTGGCAGGAAAACCCTTTCATTGGGAATTCAAACAAACGCGAATACGACCCCGCACAGACCATAGTTCGCTGCACTGACGAAGATTTAGATTTATCCATGGGCCAGCTTGTGACTTACATGAACAGCCTTAGAATGTCTGGCAAAGAGTTTTATCGATATATTGAATATGACGACACAAGCTTTGGGACTCACGAGAGACTACATTCGTGGGTTAATGTAGAAACCAAGAACTTAGGCTGCAAAGACCAAAACCTTGCCAAAAAACTGACACAAATAGAAATTTTTCCAGAAGATGTGAAGTGGATAAATCGATCAAATATCCACGAGAAAAAATTATGGGGAATTATCTATTAACCGAATTGTTTTGCTCGCCTAGTCGAAAGTTCCTTTTCTGTGCTTTTCTTTTCACAAAACTCTAAGAATTTATTACACTTAGTAAGCCAATCGTAGTGTTTAAAAAAGAATTCGGAGACTGTCATGTCATCAAAGTCTAAGTACGCCAATTTAGTTACTCCCGTTACCACCACAAGTGAGCAAGATTTTGCCCTTGATCGATTAGTGGTAACCACTAAAGTTGATTCCTTTTTGGAGTGGGTAAAACGTTGGGGATCTGCAAACTCGTTGTGGCCACTACCTTTTGGAACTGCTTGTTGTGCGATTGAATACATGGCGGTTGTTGGACCAAAATATGATGCTTCAAGATTTGGCGCCGAGGTTGTTCGTTTTTCTCCACGCCAATCAGATTTAATGATTATTGCTGGAACAATTACAGAAAAACAGGCACCAATTCTTCGTCGTATCTATGAGCAAATGGCAGAACCAAAGTGGGTTATTGCTATGGGAGCTTGTGCTTCTTCAGGTGGCTTCTACCGCGCTTATCACGTGGTTCAAGGTGTCTCTCGTGATATCCCGGTGGATGTTTATATTCCAGGATGTCCTCCAACTCCTGAAGCCGTCATTCAAGGTATTATGCAAATTCAAGAAAAAATTAAAAAAGTAGGCGCGTAATTTTATGTTAGCGGAACAATTAAAAAAATTATTTGGTGAAGATAACTATACTTTTGCATTTGATAACCACGTTTGTTTTACCGACAAAAATAAGTTTTATAATCAAATGGCGAAGATGAAAGATGAACTTGGTTTCATCATGCTGTTGGATGTTTGTGGTGTTGATAATATGCAACGCCCGAAAGAAGATTGGAAACATGGCAAGCGCTTTGAAGCAGTTTACCATCTTCTCAACATGGAAATTCATGAAAGAGTTCGTGTACGCGTTCCTTTAAATGAAAATGAAAGTCTGCCAACAGTACTTCCTCTTTGGAAAGCGGCTGACTGGTTTGAGCGCGAAGCTTGGGACATGATCGGAATTGATTTTGAAGGAAGAAAAAAAGAACGTCTTCTAACTCACTATAAGTTTGTAGGTCATCCTCTACGTAAAGATTATGCAGCTACAAATAACCAACCCCTTGATGAATCAGAAGATATTTATTTTGAACCAGACCCAACTCTTACGGAAGAACAACGTTCTTCTCGTGAATGGGTTAATATTGGTCCATCTCACCCTGCTACACACGGAACTTTACGTGTTATGGCCGAACTAGAAGGCGAAGTGATTCGTCGTTCGAAATTAGAAATTGGTTACCTTCACCGTTGTTTTGAAAAAATGTGTGAAAACCATACTTATAATCAAGTCATTCCCTATACCGATCGCTTGAATTACTGCTCGGCTCCTATGAATAATATCGGCTGGTGTAAAGCCGTTGAGGATATGATGGGAATTGAAATTCCAGACCGTGCTAAAGCCCTTCGTATGATTTTAGCTGAACTTTCGCGAGTGATTGACCACCTTGTTTGTATTGGTGCCAACGCTGTTGATATTGGTGCTCTTACCAATTTTTGGTTTTGTTTTGAACAACGTGAACGTATTTACGAATTATTTGAAAAACTATGTGGTGCTCGATTAACTGTATCACTCACTCGTGTTGGTGGTATGGCCTATGATCTTCCTCCAGCTTGGGTTTCTGAGTGTATGGAGACAGTAAAAATCGTGGCAAAAAATATTGAGAAAGTTGACGGCATGTTAACTAAGTCTCGTATTTGGATTGACCGAACTAAAGTTGGTGGTTTATCTGCTAAAGATGCTATTCAGTGGGGATATACCGGTCCATGCTTAAGAGCCGCTGGTGTTAATTATGATTTAAGAAAGTCGAATCCATATTATTTCTACAAAGATGTTGAATTTGAAATTCCAGTTGGCCAAAAAGGTGACTGCTTTGACCGTTACTTAGTTCGTATGGAAGAAATGAGACAATCTTTGAAAATTGTTTCACAAGTACTTAATAATCTTCCTACCGGACCAGTAAAAGTTTTAGATAAAACTATTTCATTGCCTGAGAAAAAAGAAGTTTACACTAACATCGAAGGCCTAATGAACCACTTCATGCTAGTGATGAAAGGTGTTAGACCTCCAGTGGGTGAATTCTATTCTGCCACTGAGGCTGCCAATGGTGAATTAGGTTTCTATCTCATTTCAGATGGAACTCACCGTCCTTACCGTGTAAAAGTTCGTCCACCTTGCTTTGCTATTTACCAATCCTTTAATGAAACAGCGAAAGATCAAATGATTGCAGATGCTGTCGCTATTTTAGGTTCAATGAATATCATCGCAGGTGAATTAGATCGATAATTTGTAATAAAAAGAGAATAGGAAAGACCATGAGTGAAACTTTTAATTTGACCCCAGAAAATCTCGAGAAGTACAACGAACTTCTTACTCGATATGATGACACAGAATCAGCGATACTCCCTGTGCTTCACTTAGCGCAAGAACAACATGGTTGGTTGCCCGATTACGTTCTACAAAAAATTTCAGATATGATGAAAGTGCCAGTGATTAAACTGAAAGAAGTGGTGAGCTTTTACGATATGTTTTATGACCACCCAACGGGCAGAAATATTATTCAAGTTTGTACAAACATTACCTGCTCTATGTTCGGCTCACGCGATTTACATCAATCTCTTTTAAAAGAATACAAGACTGAAAACATGACTCCTTGTGATGATGGTCGTTTATATTTTCAAAAAATGGAATGTTTGGGTGCCTGTTCAGATGCTCCATGTATGCGTGTGAATAACGATTACTACGGTAAAATTACTTTGGACTCTGCTTTAAAAATTATTCGCGTTTTAAGATAGATCTCAATCGATAGGAAGAAAGCATGAAAGCTGACTACGACAATTATACACTTTTAAGTTATCACCACATTCCAGATGTTCATCGCTTAGATGTTTTTGAATCGGCTGGTGGCTACGAAATGATGAAACAATTCGTAGGAACGGACCCAGATAAAATTAAAGAAGAAGTGAAAGCTTCAGGTCTTCGTGGTCGCGGTGGCGCGGGATTTCCAGCGGGTGTGAAATGGGGATTCTTCTCTAAAGATCGCCTGGCCAAAAAATATCTACTTTGTAATGCTGATGAATCTGAACCGGGGACTTTTAAAGATCGTTACCTAGTTGAAACTTGTCCGCACATTTTAATTGAAGGAATGGTCATCACGGCGTGGGCTTTGGGGACGCAAAGAGGCTACATTTATATTCGTGGTGAATATTATCATCAAGCACTTGTGCTTGAAGCTGCTATTAAAGAAGCTTATGCCAAAGGTTACTTAGGGAAAAATATTCTAGGGAAAGGTTTTGATTTTGATCTTGCCGTTCACCGCGGAGCCGGTGCTTATATTTGCGGCGAAGAAACAGGAATGATTTCTTCTCTTGAAGGAAAAAAAGGTCAGCCGAAATTAAAGCCACCTTTCCCAGCGATCAAAGGTTACCGTGGTCTACCGACCATGGTGAATAATGTTGAAACACTTGCCGCCGTACCGTGGATTTTAAGAAAAGGTGCAGGTGCTTATAAGGCTTGGGGAACTGAAAAGTCTCCGGGGATGAAACTCTTCTCAATTTCTGGAGATGTGAATAAGCCAGGAGTGATTGAAGTTCCATTATCAATTCCTCTTAATGACATTATTGAAAAACATTGCGGTGGAATGAGAAACGGCAAGAAACTCAAAGCCGTTATTCCTGGTGGATCGTCGGCTCCCGTTTTAACGGCGGATGAAGTTTTGACCACAAAAATGGACTATGAAGATGTCGCCGCTAAGGGATCCATGTTGGGTTCTGGTGCCATCATCGTGCTCGATGAAACGCGCGATATGGGACAAGTCTTAAAATGGACTTTGGAATTTTATCACCATGAATCTTGTGGGCAATGTACTCCATGCCGTGAAGGAACTGGTTGGTTAGAAAAAATTCTAAAACGTGGTGAAGCAGGTCACGGAAAAATTGAAGACATTCAGTTGCTTGATACCGTCGCTGCTAATATGCGCGGAAGAACTATTTGTGCCCTTGCTGATGCGGCTGCGATGCCTGCCCAAGGCATGGTAAAGAAATTTAGAAAAGAACTAGAAGATTATATTGTACGAGGCTAAATCATGAGTGAAGTGAAAACAACCCCACCGCCGCCACCAGCTGCGCCACCTGTTCCTAAAGAGAAGGTGAAATTTCTTTGGAACGACAAAGAGATTGAAGCAAAGCCAGGGAGCAATTTATTAAAGGCTGCTCTCGATAATAAAATCGAAGTCGCTCACTACTGCTATCATCCTGGATTATCCATCGCTGGCGTTTGCCGTATGTGTATGGTTGAGCAAGAAGGCGTTCCAAGGCCATTTCCAGCTTGTAATGCTGTCGTTACTGAAGGGATTAAAGTTAGAAATGATACAGCTCAAATTAAAGCTGCTGTAGAATGGACACTGCAACTGCATTTAGTGAATCACCCACTTGATTGTCCTATTTGTGATCAGGCAGGAGAGTGTGGTCTTCAAGATTATTATATGAAGCACGGAGTTTACGACTCCTCTATGATTGATAAAAAAGTTCACAAAGATAAAGTTCAAGATATTGGCCGCAATGTCATGCTTGATGCTGAACGCTGTATTCTTTGTTCACGCTGTGTTCGCTTTACTGATGAAGTGACAGTGACTCATGAAATGGGAATTGTGAATCGTGGAGATCACTCGGAAATCACCACTAATGATTCATTGAAGAACTATTATGCTCAAAACTTAGTGGATATATGTCCTGTTGGAGCACTCACTTCAAAAGATTTCCGCTTCAAGCAAAGAGTTTGGTTTTTAGATGATGTTGATACAACTTGTATTGGTTGTGAAACTGGTTGTTCAGTAAAAGTTTCGTTTAATAAAAATGATGCTTACAGAGTGAAACCGGTTTTTGATGCTGCTGTAAACGGTTACTGGATGTGTGATGATGGCCGCTCTGTTTATAAGCATGTAGGCCGTGCAGACCGCTTAGTGACTTTTATGGAAAATAGAACAGGACTTTTTCTACCGGCTATCGAAAAAGAAGTGGTGGGTAAATTAAAAGAAAAGAAAAAGAATTTTATTCTTTCTACTGATCTTACCAATGAAGAATACGCAGCTTTCTTTTCTCGCTTAAAAGGTGAGAGCGTGAATGTTGCCCTTTATAGTCTTCCTGAACACAAACTTGAAGACGGAAGAGATTTTGATGGTCTCCTTCGTCGCTCAAATAAAAATGCTAACTTAAAAGGAGCTGAAGCTGCTTTTAAGAAAGCTGGTTTTGATGCTTCTGAAGCTGCTCTTCAGACTCTGGTGAATAATCTTAAAGCAGATGATGCTATTTTTATTGTTATGCCTGAAGTTGTTTATAATGAAGATCATTTAGAAACGTTAGTGAAGAAAGTTAAAAATGCGGGATCGAAAGTTGCTTTAACTTCCAACGAAGCTTTCTACTTCATGAAAGATTTTGATTACCTACTACCGCTTCCAACTTTCTTAGAAAAGACTGGAACGATGTTGAACTTTAAAGGTCTAGAAAGAAAATTAAACCGTGCGAAGAACACGTGGGGAGAGGCTTCTAAGACAGTCGCTTCTTACGCTGAACTGATGTTTGGAGAGTAACATGCTTTTGAATAAGGATCTTTATAAGCACCATGGTTATTTAAAGGGGCTCTATTTAGCTCTGAAAATCACTATTATTACTATGTTCAAGAACATCTTGGGCCTAGAAAAAAGAATGACTTTAAACTATCCAGAAGAAAAATATTTCTACTCGGATCGCTTTAAAGGAAAACACGTTCTCACTTTAAAGGAAGACGGCTCCCTTCGCTGTACTTCATGTATGTTGTGTGCCACCGCTTGTCCGGCAGATTGTATTCACATCATCGCTGCTGACCACGAAGATAAGGAAGTAGAGAAGGCTCCAGTGGCCTTTGAAATTGAACTTCTTCGTTGTGTCTTCTGTGGAATGTGTGAAGAAGCATGTCCAGTGGATGCTATTCGTTTAACAAATGAATACACCATGTCTGGTTTTGCTGAAAGAGATTGGTTGATTGGTATTCCGGAACTTTCTCAGAGAAGTACTCTGAATAATGGGAAAGGAATTATCTCTACCGTTGATGACCATGATCGATTAAAAATTAAATTATAAACATTAAAGGCTCCTTAAGGGGCCTTTTTTAATTGAGGAATGAATGAAAATCAAAATGCTCTTAATCTATGCTTTGCTAAGTTTAAACTTAATGGCGAAGGAGAAAAAAGCAATGTCTGCTTTTATAGAATACAAAGAAGGTGAAACAACACTTGAAGGATATTAAGCTAATTCTCCAAGCAAAATGAAAAAAGTTCCTGCTGTTATTCTTGTTCACGAATGGATGGGGCTCGGTGATCATGTGAAAGAACGCGCTGATCGTATTGCAAAAGAATTAGGCTTAAATGCCTTCGCCGCCGATATCTACGGAAAAGGTGTTCGTCCTAAAGATGCTGCTGAAGCTGGAGCAACTGCTGGTACTTATAAGAATGATCGCGCTCTCATGAGAAAACGTATATTGGCAGCAATCGAAGAAGTTAAAAAACTTCCTCACGTCGATAGCTCCAAAATTGCCGTCATTGGATATTGTTTTGGTGGAACGGTGGCGATTGAGTCAGCCTTAACGGGAGCAGACCTCAAAGGAATCGTCAGTTTCCATGGTGGTCTTGCAAGCCCAAACCTAACAGACGCTCAAAATATCAAAGGTAAAGTTTTAGTTCTTAACGGAGGAGATGATCCTTTCGTTAAAAAAGAAGAAGTCGATACTTTTGTTGATAGTATGAAAAAAGGCAAAGTGGACTACCAGTTCGTCGCCTTCGCAAATACTGTTCACTCGTTTACCAACAAAGCTGCTGGAAATGATAACTCTAAAGGAGCTGCTTACAACGAGCAATCGGATAAGCGTTCATGGGAAGAGATGAAAGATTTCTTTAATGAGATTTTTGAATTGAAGACGATGAAGTAAATTGAAAAGCCCCGAAAGGGGCTCATTCCAGATCAGTCTGAAGTCGATAAATGTTCTCGCTTACTCCAATGGCTTTTCCATTTCGATCCGCGAATACATTCCACTTTTTATCTGCTGCAGCTTCAATTTGAAACTTAAACTCCCCTAGGGAAGTATTCTCTTTTGTTAGTTCAATAAGTTTTCCTTCACTGACAATGATCTTGTTTATTTTTCCTATTTCATTCAGATCAATCTCAAAATCTTTTTTTTGAACTTCACCCACTTGGCATTCAGGTAACATTCCTAAAATTTTTCCGTTAATTTGAATCCAAGTAGGCGGTGCAATTTTGCCTTCTTTTGAGGTTCTAGTAACACTCAATAAAGTCTTATTCGTCGAATTTTCCAATTGAATCGACGGGTCTGCATTGTTTTTACTTTCTTCCCAAAGATGAAGAGCTTCCTTTAAACCACCGACTGGACTCATTTTGTGATCAAAACCAATTACTGTTAGATTCTGATTCTGTGTTTCAAGTTTAGATGAAATTTGGCCTGAGTAGCATCCGACAAGTGCCAGGAAATGCAAATGCGGAGATAAAGTTGAAAATAGGGGGCTAACATCGTGGCCATCGTAAGTAACAATCTTAGGATTCGTAAGTGGAGATGATGGCACACCATGAGAGATCCAAAAAAGCGCTTTTACCTCAGGATCTTGGAGAGTTTGCCAAAGATCCCATCCGCTCGCCTTGTGTTTGACAACGATTTCAACATCGTCATTTTTGAAATGTGCTTGGAATTTATTTGTCATTCGCTGGTAAGTTAATTTTTCCCAAGCTTTCATTTCGAATGAACTTAATAATACTACCTTCGCTGCATTTGCTTTAAGTGGCAGCAGCGAAGACAGAAATAATAATATACAAACAACTAAACGAATCATTTTTTAGCCTGGGCTTGAGCCACTTGTTTTTGGAAATCCATTGAAATTTTTGTTAAAGCGCTGAAGGCTTCAGATGAAATTAAACTTCTAGCCTCTTTCCAATAACGAGCGGAGGATTCCGTAGAAAAGTTATTAGTATCCCGCATTTCTCGAACATTTTCTTCAGCTAGAGCATTGATCTCAGAAAGTTCAGAACGATAGTGTTGAAGCTCAATGCTTGTGATACCGAGTGCTTGAGCCTGTTCCTCTCTTAAATCTTTAAATTGAGGAATTTGAGATGTTTGATCTAATAGGATGATGCCGACATAGGCTATAATTCCACCAGTCCAGCATAATGTTCTACAATCTCCACCTATTCCCGAAAAAGATATAAGAGTCCCTGTTCCGGCTATAATCCCTGCCGTCAATACAAGTGATGGCACTGCAACCAATCCTACTACGGCTTCAGCTTTTGGTGTAATCATTGGGCACAATGCGAAGTTGAGTACTGAAACAACCGCGAACCCTAGAATTGCTTTTTTAAAGAATTTTTTCATATTCATCATAGTTATCTCCTAAATGAGGCAATGGTTAATCATCACCAAGTTTTAAACTAATGTCTTCGACTTCGTTATTGAGTCGATTTTCTTTGTTATTCTTAACAGCAGTCTAAATGATGGGAGTGTGAAAGTTGCGGAAATATTCTGACATGGTTTTTTCGTGCTATGTCTTTGAAATCTAAGAAGACCTAAGGTTAAGGTGAATGCCTGAATAGACTAAAACACGTCCAAATCTGAAGAAAGAGCATGAATTGAAGTTAGATTTATTAAGTTCTTTCGATTAAGACAATACACTATTCACGATATTAATAATTATCGCGAATAGTTTATTGGCAGGCAACTATCGATGATAATAAGCTTAATCGAGAGATTTGGAAAAATGATGCAACTAAATTAGGGATTAGAATTTTTAGTTTTAGTTCTATCAATGAAACACTTAATAACCTCCCAGATGTTCCATTCAGTACGCCGATATATATAGATGCAGAGCTAGGGGATGAGAGAGGGGAAGTTGAGTCAGAAAAACTCTATAATTTAGGTTTTAAAAATCTCATTATTGCTACTGGCGTACCAGAAAATATCAAGAAGCCGTATTGGATTAAAAAAGTCATCGGAAAAGCTTTTCCTTATTAAATGTATTGAACTCTTTGGAACATAAAAATCCCCCAGTTTAGGCTGGGGGATTTTTAAAGAAATTCTTCGCTTTATAATTTGTTCCTTGCGCGGATGACTAGTCTATTAGAGTGCGCCCTTTTGATCAGACACCGTTTATTTAATTAATTGGCTTACCCATGATTTCTTCGATCTCTGATTCGGTTAGATTTTGACCGACAATTCTTGGATCTAAATTCTTTAGTTTGTTAATTAGTGCCAAGCTTTCTTTAATCGCTAATTCTCTGTCGTTTATTCGTGCCTCGATTTCTTTAATCTCTAATTCATGATCGTTTACTTTATTAATTGG
>JBMOGR010000023.1:0-41466 GCA_049318265.1 Bacteriovoracaceae bacterium | reverse complement strand
AGTGTAAACCATGTCTCCGGTATAAAATGTAAAGTATGTCTCCGGTACGGACCGTAAATGGCCAATTACTAAGAATAATGACTGATCCTAAAATCCAAATCCAATTCTGAGTACTAAAATACATAACTATCCCAGCAATTCCCGATAGTACTGCGAGAGCAGACTGCATGATAAATCCACGTTTGTAACTAGGACCCCATTGCTTAAGTAATGAATTTGCATCTAAGCGAAGTCTTGCAGGCTGTTCAGCGAAGTTTATATAAAAAGCAGCTCCCGCAAAAAGTGCGGAAAAAGTAAGGGCTAGTAAGCCAAAAATCATATATGTTCCATGAATAAAAAAAGTGGTGGGACTAGTAGGACTTGAACCTACGACCAACCGGTTATGAGCCGGTAGCTCTAACCAACTGAGCTATAATCCCATTTGAGATCTACGGAAATGATATCTTACAAAAATTTCATCACTTTTTCTACAGTTTCTCTCTTTCTTCCTTCTCAAAAATTATCGAATAGGGGAGAATGACAGGCTATGGAACAACGTATGCTTAAGCTCTCCTATTTTGCCTGTTTATGGCTCGCGGCAACCCTATTTATCTCATTTAGTGCCACTAGCTTATTTCACGTCTTTATTTTGATTGCAGGGGGCTATTTTGCCTATCAAGCGGTTCAAACGAAACAATTTCATTTAAGCAAAAGTGCTTGGGCCCTATTGGCACTTATTTTGGTTTGTATTCTCTCTCTGATTGTGAACGGTGGCCCCTTTAAGACCATGACAAAATTGAAATATTTTGTTTTGGGACTTTTTTCTATCTTTGCCTTTGAAGCCATTGCCAAAAATTATCTGAACGAAAAAAGGGTTAAACTTCTTTTGACCATCTTTTTAGTCACTTCTGCGATAGCTTCACTTTCAGGTTTAGTTGGATTGTTTTCAGGTTTTAATCCCTTACGTTTTAAAGCTGCTTGTCACCCTGAAAGGGCTTGTGGAATGTACGGAATGTATATGTCCTACGCTTACGGCATGGGTTATTTCATGCTTGTGAGTTCATTACTTTTACTAAACCAGAAAAAACTTAAAAACATTTCTAACCCAGTTTTATGGTGGATCAGTAACCTCATTAACTTTATAGGTTTTTATTTGTCTTATGCTCGTGGCGCTTTGGCTGCTTATGTGCTGGGAGTAGTTGTTTATTTTATTAAAAAACAATTGAAGCTGGCCTTAATGGTAGCTTTAGCCTTTGCCCTTTTAGGGGTAACGCTCTTTACTACCAACGATTCTTTTAACAAAATGCTCACCTCCGGTAGCAGACAAAGTTCCACTGATCAGCGCTTAAGTCTGTTTCAAGCATCCTATTACGCTTTTACTGAAGCTCCATTATTGGGCTTAGGTTATAAGAATTTTGAGGATCAATCGGTAAGAATTAAACGTCAGTACGGAATCAATCTGGAAACCAGTTTTGCGGGAACCGCTCACAACAATTTTCTCGAGCATTTAGCCAGCACCGGAATACTTGGTTTTCTATGTATGATTCTTTTTCATGGATTCTGGGCCTTTGAAATGTGGAAGCGAGATGATTTAGTCGGTCAAATTGGATTGGCTTTTATCACTTCTCTTTTTGTTTCTGGCCAAGTGGAATATACTTTAGGTGATGGAGAGACTCTCTTTTTCATTATGTTTATTTATGCCTGGACTCAAGTTCCAAAGAAATATTTTAAAATATGAAATTTCACAAATACAATGCCACTGGAAATGATTTTATCTTGTTTGATGGGAGAAAAGAGTTATCTCTCAAAACTCACGAAATCCAAAAGTTATGCGAGAGACGAATCGGCATCGGAGCCGATGGATTAATTCTTTTAGGTTTTGATAAAGATACTGATTTTTCCATGAAAATCTTTAACAGCGATGGCCGAGAAGCTTCGATGTGTGGCAATGGTGCCAGAGCCTTGATTCACTATGCTCATTATGTTTTAAGAATGAAAAGTCGTCCTGAATATCGTTTTAAGACTATGAACGGAATTTATGAAGCTGAAATCCGTGAAAAAATGGTTAAAGTCAAAATGACGGAACTTTACGATGTTAATCGTTATCAACTAAATGAAGTTCCGGGAAATAGAGCTCTCTACTTAAATACAGGTGTTCCTCACTTCGTCATTGAAGTAAATGATATTGATAAAGTTGAAGTTGAAAAAGTATCTCCTGCTCTTCGTTCACATAAAAATTTTCCCGGTGGAGCCAATATTGATTTCTTTCAAATGAAGGGTGATGTTTGTTACGTAAGGACATTTGAGAGAGGAGTAGAAGCAGAAACTCTTGCATGCGGTACCGGTGTTGTGGCAACAGCAGAAACAGTTAAAACTTTTTATGGCCCACGTGATGAATTGAAAGTGAAAACTAAAGGCGGCGAGCTTGCCGTTGAATGGAAAAATAACGAGCGCTGGTTTTCAGGCGCTGTGGAGATTGTTTATGCAGGGGAACTCGTTACAGAACGTGCATAAAATTGAACGAGTCTCTAGAGTTTTATCAGGTCTCTTTATCATGAGTCTTGCATTCTGGGGTCTTGAACAAAAAGCCATGCTGATGGGATTCATTCCTGCTGTTACTGGTTGGACCGGAGTCTGTCCTATCTATAAAAAATTGGGTTTAACTTCGATTAGTGGGAAGCTGCAACGGACAAGGTTATTTAGTAAGCGTTCCGGTTGATAAAGCCACGATAGAAAGTCATAAATAGAATTTTTACATCAAGCCATAGTGACCAATTCTTAATGTAAAAAATATCACATTCAATTCTTTTTTCTAAACTGGTGTTTCCTCTCCAACCATTCACTTGCGCCCAACCCGTCATACCAGCCTTCATTCTATGGCGAAGCATGTAAGCAGGAATTTCCTGACGAAATTTTTGAACATAGACCGGTCTTTCAGGTCTAGGACCTACTAAACTCATATCTCCCCAGAGAACATTGAAAATCTGTGGAAGTTCATCCAAAGAAGTTTCCCTTAAAAAAGTTCCGAATTTTGTTCTTCTCGGATCATTCTCAACTGTCCATCCAGCTCCCGATTGCTCTGCATCCGCTCTCATAGAGCGAAACTTCCACATCATAAAAGATTTTCCATCCAGGCCCATTCTCTCTTGGCCGTATAAAATTGGTCCCGGAGATGTTAGCTTAACTAATACAGCTAAGAGCATGAGTACTGGTGAAATAAAAAGAATTCCAACGAAAGTAAGTGTGAAATCAAAAATTCTTTTCAGTAAAATATCAAGATTAGAAAGATGAGGTTGATTAATGGTGATGACGGGAATTCCAGCAAAGTTTGTGACACTGTGACCGATAAAAGAATAACTTAAGTCTGGAAGAATTTGAATGTTGTATAAATCATTATGAAAGTGGCGCAGTAATTCTTCAACTTTATCAAAGTTTTTACTTTGATAGCCAATAATGATGGCATCTGACTTATGAGTTTTTAGATAGTCTTCAAGGCTTTCTTTGTGTCGAGGAATATCTTCATGAGTTGTTTCTTCAGAAGCATTAAACCATGCGCTTAAACTAATTCCTGAATCTTTAAATTGTTTTATCTTATCGATGAACTCATAAAGCTGGGGTCCATCACCAACTAAAATATAGTGCCTTAAATTGTAGCCTTTTCTTCTCATCGCTCTCAAAAAATTTCTGATGGATATTCTGAGAGCCACAAGGGCGAAAGAAGATATGAGGTAGTAGTTAAGAAGTGTAAGTCTAGAAACTCTTCCAGGAGCAAAAAAATAAATTAAAATGATGAAGGCTATTGAGGCATAGGAATTAGCTCGAAGAACTGCCGCAATTTCAATAAAACGAGAAGTGAAGCGCTGGGAGTTATAAAGTCCATTTTTTCGGAAAAAATAAAAGCTTACAATAATGAGAAAAGGGGTAAGCTTCAAAAAGAAGGTACCAAGCCCACTTTCACCACCAGTCATGACATTAAAGCGAAGTTGATAAGCGATTAACCATGCAGAACTTACGATGATTGCATCCACTAATCTTTGGAGAAAAGAGAATGTTCCTTCGTGAGTTTTAAACATAATTGACTATAGATATATTAGGGTTTGATGTCGAGATAAAGCCCAGCTGTATCATTATCTACTGATTGAGAAATAGTTAAACTGTGAAAATCAGCATCGTTATTGAAATTAAACCAAAGACTGGTGCCTGTACCATATGTTTGATTGTTAGTAAGGTCAGTAACCCAATAAAGAACTTCATAAGTGCTTAATGGAGGTGTTGGATGGCCATATTTGGAAAGCGCAACATGGGCACGAAATTTTTTAAAAAAGCTGCCCGTTTCGTTTTTACAAGTTAAGTCCCAATCGAATTTATATTCATCAATGGCAAAGTGCTTACAATGAAGAATCATATCTCCTTCATAGTTCATATACTTGAAGTTCATTTGTTCTGATTCGATAGCATAAGCTGAGCTTGTAGCAATGAGAACATAAAGCAGAACGATGACAACTTTCATAAAAACTACTTATTTCTTGGGAAAAGCGACGATGTACTTGATGACTTCTTTTAAATCAGCTTCTGATAAGTTTTTCAAATAAGGCATCATCTTATCGTTGAGTCTTTCTCCAGATTTCATTTTCTTTAGTTGAGTCGCCAAGTACCAATCCCATTGACCAGCAAGTTTTGGTGCAAGTTGCTCAAATAGCCCCTGACCTTTATCTCCGTGACAAGTAATACACTGACCTTTGTTCACGTAAATTTCTTTTGCCGCCGCTAATTCAGGTGCGTCTAAATTAACAACTTCGACTTTCACTTCACCTGGTTTTGCAGTCGCCAAATCATGTTCAAGTTTTGCAATGGCAGCAACTCGCTCTTTGCGGTTAGGGTCGTAATATTTTTTATAGCCGACTAGGGAAATGACTCCTCCGGCAACAGAGAGATAGACCAACAACATCACTAAACGAGATTCCATAGAGTTCCCTTGTAAAATTAAACGAATAATCCCTCAAGTATAGGGGATTACTTCGCTAAATTCAATTCCCCAACTAGTAATTTAAAATGGATTTAACTTTGATTCCCTCTTGCTCAAAAGTATTTAAAAATTTGAGATTGATCAGAACCACTAATCCGGCGACTTTATAGTTCGCTTTTTCACATAAACTAATCGCCGCTTTCATTGTCCCACCTGTAGCGAGCACATCATCTACAATCAGAACTCTTTTGGAAGTTGCGTTAGGTTTAATTTCTAAGGTGTCAGATCCATATTCCAAATCATAGCTATGGCTAATAACTGGAGGGGGAAGCTTACCCTTTTTTCTTACAGGGATGAAACCTTTAGAATAGAGTGCAGCTAAGCCACTACCTAAAATAAAACCTCTAGATTCGATCCCTACAATGACATCAATCTGGGTCCAATCAATAAGTTTTCCCATCTCTGAAATAACTTCTGAAAAGTTATTGGCCAAGAGAGGAGAAATATCTTTAAAGATGATTCCTTTCTTGGGAAAGTCAGGGACATTGACAATAAAGTCTTCAAAGTTCATGGTTAACTCCCTAAAATAGCTCTATGGTATTGATGAGATTTATACCAAAAAAAGTATGAGATTAAAGCAGGTTTTATGAAAACTTTTACTTACAAAAATAAACACCCATCGTTTGGAGAAAGAATTTTTCTGGCCCCTGGTGTCCAAATCATTGGCGACGTCCAAATGGGCGACCACGTAAATATATGGTTCAATTCTGTCGTAAGAGCCGACGTAAACTTTATAAAAATTGGAGAGAATACTAACATTCAGGATATGTGTATGCTTCATGTAACTGAACAAAATTCACTCACGATTGGAAAAAATGTTTCTCTCGGGCATAGCGTTGTGATGCATGGCTGCACTATCGGTGATTCTTGCTTGATCGGAATGGGGGCTATTATTTTAGATGGTGCTCAAATAGGTAACAATTGTTTAGTTGGAGCTGGTTCTCTCGTTACCCCCGGCAAAATTTTCCCTCCTCATTCCTTAATTAAAGGACGCCCCGCGGTGGTCGAACGTGCTTTAACTCTCGAAGAACAGAGTAAAATAGCAAACCACTACCAAGCTTATCTAGGTTATAAAGAAGAATACCTATCAGATCCGCAATACCAGACTTGATCAAAATCAAGCTTCTAGAGTTTGTGATATCATCTTTACTAGGCTTATAATAAAGCTACCAACACCATTTACCGGTAGGAATTCTATGAAGTTTTATTCTCTTAAAGTCAGAACACCTTTTATCCTTTTATTCGCTTACGTTTTATTAACAACAATTGTGTACGCTGCTTTTGGCCCAACAGGATTTTTTGGAGAGTTCTGGCAAAACTACACTTTTTTAAAAATTGCAATATATGTCTGTGCCATGACTCACATTACGATTTCCTGCATGAGTCTCTCCTTTCACCGCCATCACACTCATAAAGGGGTCGTCTTTAACAAATTTGTTGATACGCTTATGCAGCTTTGGTTATGGCTAGTAACTAGTATGTGTAAACTTGATTGGGTTTCAGTTCACCAATACCATCACCTACACTCTGATACTGAGGAAGATCCACATAGCCCAGTTGTTAAAGGTTTAAGACACGTTCTCTTTATGGGAGTTTTTGACTACACAAAAGCGAAAGATCATCCAGAAGTCTTAAAACTACGTGCTCGTATTAAGTACAACAAACTTGAAAAGTTTATTTCTGAAAATTTGTTCCTTGGGCCTTCATTAGCAGTTGGATTTAATATCCTTCTTTTTGGAGTTTTTTGGGGAAGTATGCTTTCAGTTATTAACTTTTTGATCTCTCCCATTTTTGCCGTTGGTGGAGTCAATGCAATCGCTCACTGGTGGGGATACCGTAACCACCAATCAAATGATAACTCTCGCAACGTAGGATTCTTGTTTCCTCTGAACTTTCTTATTTGTGGAGAGTTGGATCACAACAATCACCATGCTCACCAACGTTCGTGTTCATTCCGCCATAAGTGGTATGAATTTGATATTGGCTACTTTTACATTAAAGTCTTAAAAAGAGTAAAGTTGGCCGAAGTGAAGTCCGTTTACAACACTCGTACTTTCAAGCAAGACCTGGCCCGTAAAGCACAAAAGTTAATGGATTATGAAGTGGTATTCAAAGATAAGTGTGAAAAGCTTTCTCTTGAATTAAAGCAAGATTTAACTGAACTTCAAGAGCAAATCAGAGCATACATGGAAGGGAAGAAAGTAAAGTTGGATCGTCGCGTACAAGAACTTGCTTTAGAAATTAAAATGCACTTAAGAGCACAAAATCAATTTGTACTTACACAAGCTTTACATTAATCATGTTAATATCTGGTAAATTTATAATCACTTCGGCGCCCACTCTTATACAGTGAGCGCCGAAGTGAGATCAAGTTGTAGAGATTACAAGTACAGGTTCTTTTGTTGTCCCTTAAATTTTTTCGTGGGGGCACCAGTTTGCCCTAGGTCCAATTTTGGGAAAGTTACGACAGGTTTCAGGTCGCTTCTCATAAACAGTACAACGTCTATTACCATCTAAGAAAATGCAATCTGAATAATTTTTTTGAGCCAAGGTAAAAGTTTTGGTGGGAGCGTAATAACTTTTTATTAATTTTTCTTTATTCAGTCTTTTTAAAACGCCTTTAAAATCATTTTCAACTTCAAAGTGATCAGTCAGATCTAACCTAATTAAATCTTCAATAGTAGCTTCTACTGGAAGAGTGCAACAGCCAGCGCTGCACCCTTCACACATTCCATTTTTATATGGTTTCCAACTTGATGGTCTTTGGGGATCCGTCTTCATTCACTTTTTATAGGTAAGCAAGAAGACTAAGTCTAGATTCAACTTTTGAATGATAAAGATTTTTAAATTTCTTAGTACGTGAGTGATAACGAGCGAACCACTGACCGTCTGCTGTATAACGAGTTTTTAAGATATGGAGAATTTCACCCATTTTATCAATTGCATAGGCTTCATTATTTTGTAATTTTTTAGTATCGATTAATTCACGCTTCATGCGAGCAAATTCTCTATTCCAAATTGAAGGGTTAATCTGAACAAGTGAAAGGTCACCAGTATAAGAAATCATTCCTTGGCGAAAGTCGGATTCTGTATCAATGATGGCCACAAGAACTCTTGGATCTAACTTGTATTTCAAAGATGTTTCGATGATTGCTTCAGAGATAACATTTGCTCTTTCAACTCCAACATTAGTTTGTAACTTTGTGATCAGTGATGAAACGAGTTCCACATGTCTTTCTTTTACTTGTGAGTTTGGAATCACTTGTGTTGAGAAAGTTAGTAGTAACAAAAATGCTATAATCATTTTACCTTTCATATTAAGCCCCCTTAAATGAAGTTGGTATTGCTACCATGGTCTATTGCAAGTCCCAGGGCCAAGTTGGGGACAGTAAACCCTTGAATGTTCGATCTAAAGAATGCCTAATCCGTAGACTGTGTCCAAACAACTCACACACCAAACTTAATATCAAGGCATTAGCCAGATTTACAATTTCAAGCACTTAGCTTAGAAATGAACCGACCTTTTGCTCCTTAAATGGTTTTGGTAGTTTTGAAAGATATAACTTCTGCGAAGAAAATCACGGTATCGACAGACTCTTTCAGCAAAAGGCTTCTCTAATTCATCTTCAGTGACGACAACAGAGCGAGGACCTTTAGGATGGATATGCATAAGTTGAGCACCTTTACAGAGTTCAAATGGAATTTTCTTAGGCCACTCATCAATGGTCATCAGCTTAATACAAAGTCCTGCCTTCATTTGACGATTAGGACCAGTCGGTCCTTCTTTACTCTTAATCGCTAGTCGATCGTAATCCTCTAAGCTCTTCTTAATTGATTTGGCAAAAAGATTTGCAAAAGTCGATGCAGATTTTTGAGAAATAGACTGAGAGTTTAGAATCTCAGCTCTGGTGGCCGTTAGATTCATATTCGGAGTCACTCTTTCTATTGATTTAACAATATCGTCCGCTGCTAATAATTGCGAAGCGATGTCTTCATTTCCAGCGTGCTTAACAACAAGGTTATTTAAGGCATAACGTATAGTTCTTGTTACACGACCATCGATGAGAACAGTACCAAAACGCAATTGAGCCAAGTCTGAAATGTCTGTTAATGCTACAAGAGGATTTTTTAAGATGGATTGATCATGGACATCATCAATATTTATCGCAATCTTTTCTAGAAGTTTTATCGTATCTTCATAAATTCGCTTATGATTTTCTGTAACAAATTTTTCCGGTATATTCAATTTCATGAATCGCAAAATATTTGTGATTGCCTTTCGTGGAGTAGTGACAAGTTTTCCTTCATCATTAATGGCATCATCCATAACCTCTAAAGGCGATACCTGAAGAACCTGTAGGATTTCTCTTTGCATGTTGATAGTTGCAATCGAGATCCAAAGATCAAATCTTTTTTCCATAGCGGTCAAATCAGGGATGAAGGCAGGTTTACCTTTTGGCCACTGAGTAAAGGGATCAAAACTACTAAAATCGATGAGATATCCATCATTACCTGGAGCTTCATCTCTAGATAAACCTAATAGATAATAAGGAGAATAGTCACTCGAATAAATTTCGGAAAGTGCTGAAGGATCATTATCCTTTCTAACTTCTGTTAAAATGGCATTGATCATTTTGCGCAGATAAGTCCATTTTGATTTATCATTAGTTGAGTCGTTGAAATAGCCCCGGTTCTCATTAATTGTACCTTTTCCAAATCGATTAACAATTTGTACTCTCATTTCACGACGTACTGATAAATTTTGTCTTTCAGCTTCAGCGCTATTTGTAGGAATCGAACCTGCTCGAACTTTTTCTAGCCACTTTAGGAGTGAAGGTAATTCACGATCTAAGATTCTCACACCAGTCCACATACTATCTGTCTCTGGATCAATCGGTGGAACTTCTTTAAGATTAATAGCATTCACTGTATCTTGAGCATTACACCAACTATTTGAAATACTTTCTAGTGCACATTGATACGCTGTTGAGGCGATAGATTGAGAAATTTTCCTAATGTGTTTATTTATTCTTTTTACTCGAGAAAACTCAACGATCTGTCCTGTTAGTTCAACTCCAGCCTTAATGATTGGGCCATAAGTTGGAAGAACTGAAGAAACAACACTGGCAACCATCGATGCAATACCGGTAAGCATACTGCTATTATTTTGTAAGCACTGTTGATTAGCATTGATTGTAGAAAGGAAAGCTTGTGTGTTGATCACTAAGGTTTCCATCGCTTCTTGGGATTTTTTGGTTTGACTATTATTGTAGTCATCATAGCCAGTATAAACAGCTTGTCGGATTTGATTATTTCTTAACTCAGAACTTATTGTGGCTTTCTCAGAAGCATCATTAGCAGAGGAAAGTGAGAGTAAAAGAACTTGCTCTTCTTTTTGAAGTGCCATTAATTCTTTTTGGCCACTTTCGTTTTGCAGCTTCTGCACATAATCTTTAAGATTAGTGATGTCGGAAATAGATCCCGCAACAGTTTTACAATGTTCATCATCACGAAGACTCTTCATCACTTCAATCAGATTTTCAGCATATCCAACAGCGGCCTTTGTCCATTCGCCATTAACAGAACAACTAGCTCCAAAGTAACTCAATAGCTGGCTAGATTGAGCGGTCATATCTGCACGGGATACCAAGGTGGTAAATAAAAAAACCATAGTAATGAGAAGTTTCATGGGGGCACAATAGCAAAGGCACAGTGAAAGATTCAACTAATTAATTTTCTCTGTCTTGCAATGCATCTTAGGAGTATCAGTAGCTTAGAAAATGAACTTTCTAATTAAAAAAATTATATTGGTTATTTAGCTTTTCTTGCTCAGTTTGAGGGCCTTTTGTTTCAATCGGAGCTGCTTTTTTTTCGGGTTTAACCTTAAAAGATTCTGGGTCAGATGGGTCAGCACCCAAGGCGTTGGTTGGCTCTTCTTTATCCTCTGGGCAAGCTTCATAAGGAGCTGGTGTAATTTCAGTCAGACCCTCTTTTTTCGCAATTGAGTCCATAGAGAGAATGGTTTTATCCATGTCTTTGTCAGTAGTGTCTTTATAGACTTTAAAGTTAGCGCTGAAGTTACTTGGAGCCGGAACTCTACGGCAAAGAGATTCATTCCTTTCTTTAAAGTTATATCTAACTAGAAGAATTTTTTGAGCCCCACCTTCTTCTAACTTAAAAGACATATCGAAAGGATGTCCTTTCCAATAGACGTTGAAGTGCTGTGTGTAGGGATCTCCCTTTTTTTGATTCCAAGTAATGACATCAATTTGAGGATAAAATTTTCCATTATAAACCCTTCCATCAAAAATTTCATAATCCTTGGCGGACGCGATGGACGTTAGAAGAAGGAGAAGAGGGATGAAAATAACTTTAAACATGAGCACTCCTTATATGTAACTTCTTTTCGTCTAAAGCATCAAAGCTCTTTAACATTTGGCCTAAGGCTTGCTCTATTAAATGACAAAACCATAGGAATTAGCTCTGAATTAAGAGTTATCCATTAGTTAAAGTGTCTAAAAATTAGTCATGTGTGTTTAAGGAGATCATTATGAAAGAACTTTTGTTAGTAGGACTTTTTTTGTTAGCAGCTTACGCTAAGGCAGAGCCAAGAAAATCTAATAAAGATATCTTGGTAGAACAAAATAAAAACCTTGTTGGAGAAGTTTCTAAACTTAAAGAATTAGTGGATGAAGATAAATTGAAAGATGCCTGCTTAAGTGCAGCTTCAATCTTCACTCATTATGAACAATACGTTGCGGATGCAGGAATGCATATGGAATCAAAAAACAATAAAAAAAGAGTGACAATTGAAGATAACGAAGGCCAATACCGTTCAGTTATTAACATGGAAGGATCAAAGAGAAGACATAGAAAAGTAGTTGGAGCAGCGGTAGAAGAACTTGCTTACTTCTCAGAATTTAAATTATTGTGTTCAACAGGAAAAGATCAAGAGTTTATTAATCCAAATGAAGTTTCAAATGACTTAAAAGAAGTCCTTCAATCACTAAGAAAACAAGGTCGTAAAATTGGTCGTGACGATGTAGATGAATATAATTGGTTCAGCGCTGATTATAAAACTGGAAATGCATTTCATAGCACGTCAGCCATTAAAAACTAAGTTTATAACAAAGGTTAATCATTATTACGCGAAGGCCCACTGCTAAGTGGGCCTTTTTCTTTTCAGGGCAACATTTTTTGATCTTTCCCTAAAGTCAGCTTCCCTTCATAATAGAAATCTCAATCTTTACCCCTATGAGGAATCTATGGCGACAACGTATCAAAATGAAGCATCTCAATACCTACTAATTGGTGGTGGACCAGCTGGAATTGCAGGAGCCCGCAATCTTCAAAAATATGGAGTACCTTTTGAAGGAGTTGAAGCATTTTCCGATTTTGGTGGGCTTTGGAACATCGATAATCCTAGAAGCACGGTCTATGAATCAGCTCATTTAATTTCCTCAAAACGAATGACGGAGTTTAAAGAATTTCCGATGAAAGACTCTGTCGCCGATTATCCAAGCCATAAAGAGATGTCACAGTATTTTAAAGATTTTGCAAAACACTTCGATCTCTATGCTCATTATCGTTTCAATACACGTATAGAAAAATTAGAGCCTATCGATGGTGGAAAAAGTTGGAAAGCAACTTTTGATAATGGCGAAAGTAAACTCTATAAGGGAGTTATCATTGCCAACGGAACTCTTTCTGAACCAAATATGCCCAATTTCAAAGGCCAATTTGGAGGAGAGTTAATTCATTCTGCTCAATACAAGTCAGCTAAAGTGTTCGATGGGAAAAGAGTTTTAATCGTTGGTGCCGGTAATTCTGGCTGTGATATTGCGGTCGATGCAATTTATCATTCAAAAAAAGTAGATTTGAGTGTGAGACGTGGTTACCACTTTATTCCCAAATATATTATGGGAAAACCTGCTGACTCATTAGGTGGGACACTTAAACTGCCAGGTTTTTTTAAGAAAAAATTAGATGCAACGATCTTAAAGATTTTTACTGGTGACCCAGTTCGCTTTGGTTTTCCGGCTCCAGATCATAAACTCTACGAATCTCATCCTATTATCAATTCTTTGATTCTGCATTTTTTAGGTCATGGTGATATTAAAATAAAAGCTGATATTGATCACTTTGAAGGTAAAACTGTTCATTTTAAAGATGGTTCAAAAGATGATTACGATCTTATCTTGTGTGCAACAGGATACAAGTTACATTACCCGTTTATTGAAAAAGAATTCTTGAATTGGAAAGGTGCCTGCCCAGAATTATATCTCAATATTTTTCATCCAACTTATAACAATCTTTTTGTTCTAGGAATGATTGAAGCGACAGGTATCGGGTGGGAGGGGCGTTATGAACAAGGAGAGTTGATTGCAAAATTTCTCTCACAGTTACAAAAAAATCCGACCAAGGTCCAAGCCTTTATTTCGAAGAAAAAAGAAAATAATGAGGACCTGAGAGGTGGCATGAATTATATAAAGCTTGATCGAATGGCTTACTATGTTCACAAAGACACTTATCGAAAGAAAGTTCGTGATAGCATTGCGGATTTAAGCTAATAATGGATATTGATCAAGTCAGACTAAATCTTAATCAAGAGAGTCTTGGTTTTTTAAAAATCATTATTGCCTTTATTATGTTTGGAGTATCACTCGATTTAAAGTTGTCTGACTTTAAATCCATTTTCAAAAACCCTAGAGGATTAATTGCAGGCCTTTTAAGTCAGTTTGTCCTTTTTCCAATATTTACTTATCTTTTAATAACTTTTTATGAAGTTCGTCCTAGTATTGCTTTAGCTCTCATTATGATCGCTGCCTGCCCAGGTGGAAGTATGAGCAATTTAATGACTAGTATGGCGAAGGGAAATGTCGCTCTATCTGTTGGACTTACCTCTATTTCGACTTTGTTATCCACACTTACAACTCCTTTTTTCCTTTTACTCATTGGTGAAAAAGTTTCAAGCGTGAAATTACTCTTAACTGAGATTCAGGTTAATCGCTCTGAAATGCTCGAAGGCGTTTTTCTTATTTTAGGAATTCCTCTCACGCTTGGGATGTTATGTGCTCGTTATTATCCTGGCTTTGCCCATAAGTTTCAATCCTCCATGAATAAAATTGCCATGGTGATTCTAGTCGTCTTTGTTGTTGGCGCCCTGACAGCAAACTACCAACATTTTTTAAGCTTTTTTCATGTTATTCTGATTGCAGTACTTCTCCATCATTTGCTTGCACTTGCCTCTGGAATCATTGCCTCTAAAGCCATGAGGCTTTCGACAGCCGATACAAAAGCAGTTATAATAGAAGTAAGTATAAAGAATTCCGGTCTTGGTCTTGCTCTTGTTTTTCAATTTTTTGGCGGGCTCGGTGGCATGGCCATGGGAGTCGCTTGGTGGGGAATCTGGCAAGTGTTAACAGGTGTTATTTTATTAAAGTTTTGGCAAAAAAAAGAGATTCATAATGAGAAGGTTTTAACATGAAAAATGTTTTAGTGACGGGAGCTGCTGGATATTTAGGTAGTCTTTTAATTGACAAGCTTTCAAAAGAAAAAGACCTTTTGGGAATTCAACAAATAATTGCTGCGGATGTCAGAGAACCTCGTAAAAGTTATTCAAATGTACTATTTGAAAAATTAGATGTTAGAGACGAAAGAGCTCTAGATATTTTCAAACAGTATGCAATCGATTGTGTTGTCCATCTTGCTAGCATCGTAACCCCAGGAAAAAACTCTAATCGTGAATTTGAGTTTTCAGTTGATGTTCTTGGAACAAAAAATATTTTGAAAGCTTGTGTGGGAGCCAAAGTGAAGAGAATTATTATTTCTTCAAGTGGAGCAGCTTACGGCTATTATCCAGAAAATATCAATATACTCAAAGAAAATGATCCAATAAGAGGAAATTACGAATTTGCTTATTCTTATCATAAGCGCTTAGTGGAAGAAGAATGTGAGCACTATAGATCGAAGCATCCAGAATTAGAGCAAACTATTTTTCGTATTACTGCGATTCTAGGAGAGCAAGTCAATAACCAGATTACCGATTTATTTAAGAAGCCTGTGCAGATAGGCTTTTTAGGGTCACAATCAGGTTTCAATTTTATCTGGGATATGGATGCAGTTGAGTGCTTCAAACAAAGTATACAAAGTCCTAAAACGGGAATTTATAACCTTGCTGGTGATGGTGTCGTTAATATTAAAGAAAGAGCGAAAATATTAAAAAAGCCTATGTTGCTTGTGCCAGAAGTGGTGGTAGCAAAGTCCTTATTTGTATTAAAAAAATTAGGTCTTACTCAATACGGCCCTGAGCAGACTTTATTTTTAAAATACCGACCTTTATTAGATAATACATTATTGAAAAAAGATTTTGGATTTAAGCCGACAAAAAGTTCTAAAGAAGTCTTAGAGTTTTTTGCGAAAACACTCTAAGACTTCTTTAGATATTTATTTGTAAATTTCGTTTAAGATTGTAGCAAGACGCTTTCCACCGAGGAATAGTCTAGAATTAACAGCATCGATGTTTTTATTAAGATAATCAACATTTAGGTTTGAATCTTTAAAGTCATAAACTTGTTTTCTTAGATCCATATTTTCTTTCACGATTTGATCATAATTAAAAGTTAAGTCTAACACTTGTCTGTGGGCATTATTTTGAAGTTTAGTTGCATATTCTCTTACGCCAGTTTTTTGAGAGTCAATTAGGATTGAATCCCAAAGTGCATGAAGATTACAGCGCTTGCCTTGAAAGTTAATTTGGATTTCATTTCCGCCGCGATCTTCGCCTCTACCTACGTGTAATGGTTGGTGAGCATCTCCAACAAAGTGGATTAAAAATTTAATTGCGTTTAGTTGATCACTTTTAGCAGCGCTTGAATTTTTAAGTGTAGCCATGGCGCTATCGATGGATTCAATTACGTCCCCGGCAGCTTCCTTAGGTGCCTCTTCATAAGTTAGACCATCTTCGATTGTAACGAAGTGCCAAGTCTTAGTATTTTCCCATTCTTTTGTGCTTCTAATTGTATCTGCCCATGTCGCCACAGCGGCCATGGTTTGAGTTTGAAGTAGGTTTTTAACAGCTGTAAGTGCTTTTGGAGTAAGATTGTCCTCAGCAATTTGTCCTACGATCTTGTGTCCAATTGGACCCCAAGCGAAAGCGTTAGTAGTAAGAAGAAGAAAAGCGGCAAAAACGCGAATCATAAATCATCCTTCGAAAGCTAAGTTATGAAAGATTTATATGAATTAGTCTATCTAATGTCAATCATTAGTCTAACTTATGCATTTAAAGGCGTTAAGTCTTTGAGTTATTTGAAGGTAGATGAATGATAAAGCTGTTTAAGGGGTATTGCGTCATCTCTACTCTTCCCTTCATGTCGTCTATAATTTGAGTAGAAACGCTGTATCCGATTTGGTTATCTAAAATTTCAGAGGAACTTAGGAAGTTCATCGCTTGAACCTCGAAAAGTTCGTGGCCATTATCTTGAATCAGAATTTTTATTTCAGAGGCTTCTATTTCGGTAGAAATTTTTATCCGTGGATTCATTAATTTTTCATTCTTTAGACGCTGTAGAGAAATTTTCATCAAACTATAAATTGCCTGCATAAGTTGTGATTTTCTACAGTTTATTTTTAAATCTTGAGGTACTTGATTTTCGAATTGTACAAATTGAGCACGCATTTTTTTCTTTAGAAGTAATTCACAGTCATTTATAGTCTCAATTAAATAGTGATCAGTGAATTCCTCATTCTCTGTGCTTTTAGCATATGTATTAAGGGTTCTAATGATATGACTTATTCGTATACTTGCATCCTCTATGGAAGTGAGAAGTTTTAAATAATTGTCTACATCGTAGTGTTCTTGCTCAATATGCATTTTTAGGATACTGGCTTTACCTAAAATGATTGTTAATGGATTATTCACTTCATGAGAAATACTCCCTGCCATTTCTCCCAGAGAAGCAAGTTTATGTTGGTGCATTTGGTTTTTAATATTATTGTTCAGCAGTTCTAAGTAATGCTCTCTCTCTTTTTCAAAACTATTTGTTGTTCGTACATGAATAAAAAAGACAAAGTTAATCAATACAATATTTGTCGTTAAGGAAAAGCCTTTCAGAGTGCTTAAGAAATCAGTCGATACCGCAGTAAAAAATTGGTGATGAAAAAATTCCCCTATAGAGAAGGCAAATACGGGCATCAGCAATGAGTAAGGGAAAAAAGTTTTTTCAGAATCATAAAGTACAAAAATAAATAAGAAAATTGTAATATAAAAAAGTTGAAAATGAGCTGAGCCTCTAGTGATAGAAGACATATAAAAAGTTAAAAAGGTTGAAGTTATAACGGCAAGAAGTTTTGAAAAAAGAATTTTTCCATTTGAATGAATTATAAAGCAAGCAACAAAAAGAGAGGCTCCAATAATTAAAGGCATGTAGGCATGAGTAAAGCGATTAATGGAAAAATAGCCGATCATCATAAGACAAAGTAAAATGGCTCCGGCCAGTGCCACATTAAATATTGGAACAGTTTTCTTCTCCAGGGGTCTCATGATTGGGACAGTTCCCATATTTAGCAAAATCTTAAAAAAATCCATAGCTTATTGTTTCATAAAGCGCCTCCTTACTTAAGTAAAATGATTGTCTAATATTAAAATTATTTTAATTAAGTTTAAGATTGTTTAAGTCGATAAAATGAAGAGGTTTTTGATGAAAAAGTCCTTTTTATTGAGCTTTCTTCTTTTAGGTATTTTGGTTTCATATCAAAATTGTGGAAAAGCTGTTGCTTTAAAAAATGAATCGACCTCAGAGGCCTCAGTCGAAAATGGATATTATATAGTTGTATCTGATAGCAATACTCCAGAGCCTAGTACACAGGTCATTGATATCGCCCCGTATAATGATGAAACTTTTCTAGCGGTAGCGAGGAAAGCGATCCAGTCTTATGAAAGTCAAGTGACGTGGAAGTCATTTATGAAAATTTTTCATGCGGAAGCTTCAGTTGCAGTTTCTTGTGGCGCTGTCATTACTTCAAATACCACTGTTTCAGGAACTCTTGATTGCTCAAATTATACCGGGGATTATGGTCTTATTATATATGGTAATAATGTCACTTTTGATGGTGGTAGTACTAAGTTCAAGCTAATTTTTCCTCAGGGTAAAGTTGGTATATTGGCTTACGGGAATAATGTCGAAGTTAAAAATACAGAAGTTAATGGAGTGACTAACGGCATGGGTATCTTACTTTACGACTCAGAAAATGGAAAAGTTCGAGGTAATAAAACAAATAATAATTTGATTGGTATTACTGCTTATGCTGAAAATGTTACAATGAATCAGGTCGTAGTGACTGGGAATATATCACAAAATAATTCACTATTTGGTATAAGAGTAAACAGTGCTTGGTCAAATAATAAAAAAGTTTCTAGTCCAACAATTAATAATAATGATCTTTCCTCAAATCAACATTATGCACTACACGTCAGAACAGATAATTTGAATTTTGATGGCAGTAATAATGTTAATATTTTGACTGGCTCTACCAATGGCTGGTATTTAACGGGTGGTACTTTTTCATTTCAAAATATGAATATCAACTCAAATTCGACCACAGTGACTAAAACTCAAATTTTTGTAGCAGAAGCGAATAATATCTCTCTTTCTTCGGTTCAGTTATCTGGTAGTGGTGGTAATTCCGCTCAAGAGGCTTATGGACTACATGCCTACAAAGCCAACAACGTAATTGTGAATAACTGCGGTTTTCAAAACTATAACGTAGGCGTGAAAGTTGCGACGGAAGGTGGAGCAAATTCCAATATAAACGTTTCCGCTGGAAGCATAACTAATAATACTTTTGCAGCGATCATGATTCAAGGTTATGACAACACTCAGCTTTGTCCAAACATTAACAATGTTTACTATGCCAATAATTCAGTCTTTAATTTGTGGCGAGTTAGCGGCGGAAACTTCTGTAACTAAAAAATCTAGAGCTTATCATTCTTGAATATATCTGATCTTTAAGAGAAGATTCAGACTATGAATTCATCTCAAAATCCACTTATTGTTTGGACAGAAAAAGGCCTCTATTGCCAAGCGGGGAATTTCTATATTGATCCTCACAAAGCTGTTGAAATCGCCATCGTAACTCATGCCCATAGTGACCATGCTCGAAGAGGCGCGAAGCTTTATATCTGTGAAAAAAGTGGAGTCGAATTATTAAAAACAAGACTAGGTTCAAAAATAAATGTTGTAAGCTATACTTACGGCGAAAAATTTAAATTAGGTTCTGTGATCGTAAGTCTGCATTCAGCGGGACATATACTTGGCTCGGCTCAAGTTAGAATTGAAAGCAGTGATGAGGTTTGGGTTTCTTCGGGAGATTACAAAAGAGACGCCGATCCGTCTTGCGAACCATTTGAACCAATTCAATGTGATACCTTTATTACTGAAGCTACCTTTGGTACTCCAAGTTTCGTTTGGGAAAAAAATCTGCCACATGGGCAGATGATTTTTGACTGGTGGAAGGAATGTGCTAAAAAAAATAAAAATGCCCTTCTCTTTGGGTATTCTCTAGGAAAAGCGCAGAGAATTTTAGCAGAGCTAGCTCCTTTTATGAAGAAGCCTGTTTTAATCCACGATTCTATTCATGAATTAACGGAATGTTATAGAAGAGCTGGTAAGCATTTAGCCTCAACTATGAAAGTAACAGAAAAAATAAAAACGCTTTCAATGGGCGAATCATTTGTTGGTGAGCTTGTTTTAGCCCCTCCCTCTATTCTTAAGGAAAGTTGGTCTAATCAAATGGGGAGCTATGAAACCGCCTTTGCTTCGGGGTGGATGAATGGAAAAAATAAAGGTGTTCATGGACAGTTTTATGACCAGGGTTTTGTTATGTCTGACCACGCCGATTGGAATGATTTGAATCAAACTATTGTGGAAACCAGGGCTAAGCGTATTTATGTTCAGCACCGCAATGGCGCGTTGATAAGACATCTAAAAAAAATAGGACTTGAAGCATATCCGATAGAGAAGCTAAATAGCGAGTTAGTTGAAAGCCTAAGCAGGCAACTAAATTTTTTATGAAAATTGTTAAATTGGCATTAAGGGACTTTGCACTACCTGCTCCAAGAACAGGTAGCATTGAGTATTCAGGTGGATACAAAGACTCTCTTCAAATGGGACAAGAGATCCATCAAGAAATTCAAGAAGGGAGAAAGGAAGATTTTCCTAACTACCAAGCCGAAAAAAAAATTACTCACAGTTTTGAGTATGAGGGATACATTTTTCAAGTCGAAGGGAGAATCGATGGGATTTTCACTGGTGAAAATCCTCATATTGAAGAAATAAAGACTAGTTTTAATTTGTGGGATCTCATGACTTCCATGAAGGAAAAAGGTCTTAATCATCCCTACAACTTACAATTATCAACTTATGGTTACTTTTATTTTTTAAAACATGGACAAGTACCTAAGCTGTCTTTTCATCTCGTTTCATTGAGGGATCATAAGACACATGATCATATTATTCCTTTCGAGAAAAAAGTTTACGAAATTTGGCTAAAAAGAAGACTCTCGTCTCTTGTTAAAGAACAGAAGCTGAAAGAAAAGCGTGAGAAGAGAAGAAAAAAACTCTCTAGAAATTTATTATTCCCATTTGTTAATCCTCGAAAAGGACAACTTGAACTAGTTTCATTTATTGAACAGGGAATGTCTAATAACAGACCGATGATGATTCAGGCTCCAACTGGATTAGGAAAAACAATGGGAGTTCTTTTTCCTGTTTTAAAGGAAGCGCTTTCTAGAGGGGAAAGAGTCATTTATGTTACTCCCAAAAATAGCCAGCATAGTGTCGCAGAAGATGCTTTGGAAAAGTTTGAACAGCTAGGCAATCCAATCAAGTCGTTAACTCTTACTGCCAAAAGCAAAATGTGTTGTAAGGAAGAGGTACTCTGTAATCCAGAGTATTGTGAGTTTGCTCGGAATTACTACGATAAAATTGAAGAGAACAAAATAAAAGAGATCGTTCTGAAAAAGAGAAAGCTGACGGCTCAAACTTTTAAGAAAATTGGTAAGGCATTTGAAGTATGCCCATTTGAACTTCAAAAAGAAGTTCTTGATGAAGTCGATACTCTCATATGCGATTATAATTACGTCTTTTCTGGAAATTCTTTAGAGTTCTTAGACCAAAATAATAAAAATAAATCGAACCTTGTCGTCGATGAAGCCCATAATTTACCTTCTCGAGCAATGGCCTATTTTTCGCCAGAATTATCAAGCAATGCTTTAGAATCCATGCGACAGGAATTAAAAGCCCTTCCTTCTAAATTTGCTAAAGATGGTGAGAATTGCTTAGAAGATTGTTTAAGAGTGATTCGTCGACATGATCCTAAAAATAATAATCCACATGCTAAAATTCAATTAAAGATTGAACTTTTTCTTGAAACTGAAGAAAAACTAAGAACGTTTTTAACCAATTATTTAGAGAGCGATGTGCAGATTAAAGCCAAAGATGTTGTTCTCCGCCTTTATTATTATTGGAAAGAATTTAGTGAAGGAGCAGAGCTTGTTAGTAGTATGGACGAATTGCCCTTTTTTACAACATTCCATGCGGCTAATTCGGGCTCAATTAAAATAACCTGCTGTGATGCTGGGAAAATGCTTTCAAGTGCTTACCTAAAGTTTGATCAAGTTGTAGCTTTCTCCGCAACACTCAAACCATTTTCTTATTATGCTAAGCTTTCTGGTCTTGATGATGAGTTGCTTCTCACTTCGGAATTTAAAAGTCCTTTTGATGAAGAGAAAAGAAAAGTTTTAATTATTCCTCAAATTTCAACTAAGTATTCTGATAGAGAAAAAAACTATTCAAAAATAGCTGATGTTATAATTAAGGTGAGTTCTGCCAAAAAAGGAAACTATCTGGCTTTTTTTCCTAGCTTTGATTTTCTTGAGAAGGTAGAAAAAAATCTCATCATTCCTGATGGCTTTAGACTGGTGAAACAAGAGCGTTCCATGAAAAGTCAAAGAATAGAAGAAATATTATATGACCTTAGTGAGGATTCAAGTTCTACAATCCTTTTGGCTGTTCAAGGCGGCGTATTTTCAGAGGGAGTTGATTATAAAGGTAAAATGGCCATTGGAGCATTTGTAGTTGGTCCACCGCTACCAGTGTTTGATGTTGAAAGAGAAGGAATGAAAGAATACTACCAAGAAAATTACTTGGAAGGTTTTGACTACGCATATACTTATCCTGCTATGGCCAAGGCCATTCAGTCAGCCGGTAGAGTGATTCGGTCGGAAGAAGATCAAGGTGTCATTATTTTAATGGATGGCCGGTTTTTAGAGAAAAGTTATACTAAAACAATGCCAGAAGACTGGTTTAAGGTAAACGCTCACGAGCTAGTTTCAAAAAGTATATTATCTGATTTAGAGAAATTTTGGGAGAATAAGTAAGATGAAGATTCTATCAATTCAAGTAGGGATGCCCAAAGAAATATCCTATAAGGGTGATACTTTTCAAACTGGAATTTTTAAAAATCCAGTGTCAGGAAAAGTTCAAGTGCATGAGACAAAATTAGAAGGAGACGGACAAGCGGATTTAAATGTTCATGGAGGTCATGATAAAGCCATTTACGCTTATTCACATGACACTTATGAATGGTGGAAAGAGACTAGAAATCTTTCACATTTACCTAATGGGGCGATGGGCGAAAATCTGACCGTTGAAAATTTAGATGAAAAATTAGTTTTTGTTGGCGATGTTTTCGAAATAGGGGATTGTTTACTGCAAGTCTCGGAGCCACGCTATCCCTGCTTTAAATTAGCAGCTATGTATAACGATGCAGCTATTTTAAAACAATTTATGAAATTAAATCGACCAGGGGTATATTTTCGTGTTTTAAAAACGGGGACGATCGAAAGTGGAATGGAATTAAAACTTGTTTCACAAGAAGAAACGAAAGTGACACTTTTAGAAATGTTTGAATTTAAAAATAAAGCATTTGACCGAATGATGGCCAAGAAGTTACTTGAAATAAAGTCTTTAAATGGTAAGTGGAGATTAAAAATTGAGTCAGCACTTGCTTAAAAAAGTTTATTGATTCTGTTTACTTCATTCAACAAAATCCCCTAACTAGAAAGTTTAAACTTGCGAATAAGAAAGAGCCCTGGAATAGCGATTAATCCACAGAGAAGAAAAAAACCTGACCAGCCTAATCCTTCTGCTAGAAAACCTGTACTAGAAGAGATGATGACTCTTGGCACAGCCATTAGACTAGTTAGAAGAGCAAATTGAGTTGCTGTAAAGCGAATATCGCAAAGCTCAGCCATAAATGCGGTAAAAGCAGCAGAACCCATTCCAGCAGTAGAATTTTCAAATAAAATAGTAAAGGCAAGAATACTAAAATTTTTTCCGCTGATGGCGAGATAAGAAAAGACTAATGTAGAAAGCATTTGAAAAATGCCAAAAACAAAAAGAGATTTTTTTAAGCCTAACCTTAACATCAAGACGCCACCTAAAAAACCTCCACCGACTGTCGCAATAACTCCAAAAATTTTAGCGATGGCAGCGATCTCAGTTTTTGTAAACCCAAGAGAGAGTATAAATGGTGTAGTCATGGAACTCGCCATGGAGTCGCCGACCTTGTAGAGCAAAATAAAAACTAAAAAAAGAATGGCACCGTCTCTTTTAAAATAATCAAGAAAAGGTCCCACCACTGCTTCTCTTAAGGATTGTGGTGAGCCTTTAGGAATAGGTAATTCGGGCGCAAAAAATGTGGTGACGATACCAATACACATGTTTAATGCCATTAAGCTATAAACTAAGTTCCAACTAATATGATCCGCAAGAGCCAAGGCCAGTGCTCCGGTCATTAATAACGCTATTCTATAACCCATACTAGAAACTGAGGCAGCTAGCCCCATCTGGTTCATCTCATCTTGAAAATATTCCCTTCGATAAGCATCAAGAACAATATCTTGAGAGGCTCCAAAGAAATTGACTAAAAAAGCCATGAGAACCAGAAGCTGAATATTGGTACTTGGATTAATTTTTCCAAGACTAAAGATAGTGAAAGCTAAACCCAACTGAGTGATCAACATCCATCCTCTTCGTCTGCCTAAAAAAGGAGGAATGAGGCGATCTAAAAAGGGAGCCCATAGGAATTTAAAACTAAAAGGTAGACCAACGAGGGAAAACAGACCAATCGTTGAAAGATCAACGTGATTGTCCGTTAGCATGGCTTGTAAAGTTGATCCAGTTAAAAGCAGAGGAACGCCGGAGGAAAAACCTTGAAGAAAATTAATCAACATTCTTTTATTTAGAAATTTATACATGCTTAATATTTATCCAAATGACTTTACTCTTGTGCGCGAGGAGTAACTTTATTTTTTGGTTTTGCTCTATATGAAGACATTCTGTTTCATCTAATTCTAAACCTTTCACCATAAAACTACCTTCAGAACAATAAAAATAATTTTCACCAGTTAAAATTAGGCTAGTGTCTTCTAAAATGATGTTCATGGAGGCATGGATCTTGGAGGGATCAAAAATAATTCCAACATCAATAATCCCTTTATCAATGAGGTTGGCTTCTATGACTTCTTCCCCCATGAATTCCAAAACATGATAGGGTGAGACTGCTTTACCGTTTAGGACTAATCCCTTACCAGAGATAATAACCAGCAATCTAATCATTCCTGGAAATAAGGAAAAAGGTCCAGAGCTTTTTACTTCTGCGCTACTTATTCGATAGTCGAAATTATTCTGCTGAAGCGTTGATCCTGGAGGGGAAATAACAATTTCGTGGGTTATGCCCTGGCCGTTCTTCCAAGGCATTGTTTTATAATCTTCTTTTGATAAATTTTTCAAAAATATTATCGATTTTTCCAGAAACCAGTAAGAGCAGGTGAAGATTTATCATTTTTATCTAAACTGCCAATAGCAAACTCGTCTTCAATTAATTTTAGAATTGCTGGATGTCCTACTGCTTGAGAATTTGAACTTCCTGGAATAATTGATCCTCCTAGGAGAACTGTAAAAACTTGATTGTTTCCTGTATAAGACTTGCTTTCGTCAAAGGTAATGACAACCAATAAATCTTTCATCTTATGAGCTGAGGCAAAGAGACTTCCAAACTTTGAGCTGAGCCATTTTCCAGAGTAATCAGCACCAGTATCATGACCATCATTTTTTAGATCTGGAATATACATAGTAAATTCTGGTAAATGATCATTGGCTAAATCTTGGGCAAATAAATCAGAAGATTCAATTTTTTTACAACGCTCAGGATTTTTTGAAACATTGGTAAAGCTTATGAATGGATTATGTTTTCTCACATAGGTTCCTGAGCGGGCTCCTGTAAAGCATTTCCCAGGGTAGGACTCAGCATAAACTCGCCAATCAAGACCCTTTTTTTCTAATAAATCACCAAGGTGATTTACATTTAAATCAACGTTTGAATCAAGCTTCACTGAGTAGTTTGAGCCGGCCATCATATTAATGTAGTTGCCTTGGGAAGGATGAATGAGAGCCAAGAGGTTTGTGAGAAGTACACCTTGTTTAGATATGGCATTAAAATCAGGTTGAGCTAGTGCCGTTTTGTAATCAGTATTTTCAAAAACAATCCAAATTACTTTTTTGAATCTATTTCCGACTGTGGCATGGGCATGGACACTCATCATGAGGGCCATGAATATAAATAATTTCATTCTAAATCTCCTTTTTAAAGATTTTTTAGAGAATGAAATTAGTCTAGGTGTATTCGGTTCAAGAAGGAACTAGTTCGAAGATGGTGTTAGATCATATTAGGATACCTGAGCACTTTGGTCTTATGAAATGAGTGAAAGGGCGGAAATGGAGTCATAATACATCCATTACTCGCCGCTTTTATGACTATATTGTTATCTTATTTTTTAAATTTCTTCATCAGCTCCATGGCCTTATCTTTAGCTTCGGTCGCAGTGCAGTCTTCTTTACCATTAACCATGGGACATACTTTACCTTTCACACTCTCTACAGTGATACCAGTTTCAGGGGCAGCTGTGGCAACTACAGTAGGAGCTGGAGTCACTTCAGTTTTGGGCGATTTAGCTTTTGCCTTACGAGTATCTTTGGCGAAGGTCATTGTTGAAACAATAAGTAAGCTAGTGAAAATGAGAAACTTCATTGATTAATCCTTGTTAAATGAAATATTTTTAATTGTAGTACCTTTTTCTGATACTCCACCGTAACTGTCAAAGAAAAAGCCCGCTTTTGCGGGCCCATATTGGAAACTTTAAATCTTTGTCTGATGGTCCACCAGTGACTAGAGCTATTTTTTTAGTGAAACTGATCGTACATCGTAAAATGTGTTTCCATTCAAAGTCACTTTTAGCATTTGAGCCACAGCCGGAGCTTCTGGAGAAATGACAAAAGACATGATCACAGAAGGCTCCATGCCCCAACCTGTGTAGTCTACGTCTGGTGAAGTCACAACAACCTCGTAGGCTTTATAGATAGTGCCGTCATCTAAAGCGTGAGTCGTTGGTCTCACTGATGAAACAAGATAAGTATTTTCGTAAACAGTACCATTCACTGTTACTTTAAAATTCGAATTTGCTAAAACGATATTCATCATATTGTGATCGGCTTTATCAAATTCAGCAGCCGTAATTTTTTCCTTTTTAATTCCACCCTTAAGTACGACAACTTTCTTGTTGGCTCTTTTTACTTTCAGCGTTTTAAGTTGCCCTTGAGTAAGGATTTCAGCTTCGTCGCCTTTATGGTAATCAGAGACCGATTTATTCTTTAGCTCGGCAGTTAGACCTTTTAGTAGGCCAGACTTATCAATTAAGCGAAAATCAGTAGCAAAAGCACTTAACGACAAAGTCATAAGACTTAAAATGAGCAATTTCATGGGTTCTCCTAATGGTAATTTTGAGCTTAACTTATAATGGAGAATCAATTTTTTCAAGCAAAGGAGGGAATTTGGGAAAAGATTACAGTATTGAGATGGAAGGCTGTGGTAGTGAAACCTGCTCGTCAAGGCCTTCAAGATTCCCTCAGCATTTGCTAAACATGGAATTAAGAATCTCTCTACTACACTTTATTTATACCCATCATTTAGTGACTCCTCTTTTAATTTTGACAATCATGTCAATTTCAACTGGAATTCCCATCGGCAATGAATTAACCCCGAATACGGATCGTGTATGCTTGCCTATCTTGTCGCCAAAAACTTTAGTGAGTAGATCAGAGGCACCATCAATTACTTTTGGATGCTCATCAAATGAATCAACTGAATTGACCATTCCTGTAACCTTAATAATTTTTTCAATTTTTGATAGATCACCGATCTCAGCTTTAATGACACTCAATAAGTTAATCACAGTTAGTCGGGAAGCTTCTTGACCTTGCTCAATAGAAAAATCTTTTCCGAGTTTGCCTTTCATGTACCCACCGGCAGTAAGACTTGGTCCTTTGCCTGTGAAATAAAGATAATTTCCATCTCTAACTGCATGAGCATAGTTTCCGATGGGTGAAGTAACTTTGGGCAAACTAATACCAAGACTTTTTAGCAAAATTTCTGGTGTATCAAATGCAAATGAGTTTGTGCTTACATTAAGTAGAGCAAATATAATAAAATAATGAATCTTCATAGTTTCTCCCTGTCCTTAAAATTGTTCGATTAATTGTTGACCGAACTAATGTCCAATACAAGATTTTTGTTAACATAGAACTGCCATAAACCAAGTGAAGGAATTTTCCCAAAAAAGTTGTACCTTTCAGTGAATGGAACATTTGCATGCACCTTAGAGCCAATATGAATGTCAACTTCAGCTCCTTGAATTTGATTTGAGCAATTCAGTATAGCCGATTCAGAGTTCTCACCAGCTGCTCCAAAAAAGAAAGGGCCGGTCTCTACTATTTCTTCAAAGTTTTTTAAGTTATCATTGAGACCACGAATCAAATTTGCTCCAAAAAATTCACCGCTACTTGAATCACAAACGATAATCAATTTTTTTCCTTTTACTCCACTATCTGTTTGCAATATTTTCTTAAAATAGTTAATTCGTAATATGGTCAGAGTAAGATTTTCAAATATGAGTTCACGCTTAGCTCGATCCCTTAAATATCCTTTGAATAGTTTCACTTTGAATTGGCTAATAGGATTAGAAGAATTTAAATCTGAAATAGAAAAGTGATCCTCTGAGAGCATACTCAGAAGCTCTGTATGGTGAACCCTTTTGATTTTTGCAATATCAAGAAGTTCTCCCCGTTGGTCCCTCAGCTCTAATTCAAAAAGTACCTGGTACTCATGAGGTGAATTAAACTTAGCCAAGTGATAGGCATGTAGTTGCTTCGAGCCAAGTAAAATAAACCCGTGCTCTGTGTGTGGATGGTGTTGTGCAATCGCGTTTGAAATTGTTAATAGATAGAGTAAAACTCCGAAAAATTTAATCATAAGAACCTCCTAGTTTTCTTTTTGGGTTTTATCCATAGTTTTAGATATTGAAAATTCTAATTTTGTAATGTAAGACATTAAAAAAAATAATGGGTGGAAAATGCAGCAACTGTACCTTAAAGATCATATAGAAAAACTCTATCCTTTTAAAATCATTGCAGATTTAGGTGGTTTAACGGCTGCAGCCCAAGCTCTTGGCGTTGGGCAATCAGGCCTTTCCCACTCCCTAAAGTCTTTAGAGGATATTCTTGAAACGACTCTTTTTATAAGACAACCTCGGGGGATAGCGCTTACTGCCGAAGGAAAAATTTTGTATGAATTCAGCAAAACTTTATTCCACCTAGTAGATCAAATTGAACTGCAAATTAAAAATACAGGTAAAGAACAAATAGGAATTTTAAAAATTGCCACGCATGAAACATTGGCTACACATATCTGGCCAACGTTTATGAAGAAAGCTGTGAGCTTGTTTCCCCACATTGAAGTTTCATTAACAAGCGGAAGAATTGACCCTATTATTCATGATGTTTTGAATGGTTCAGTCGATATTGCACTTACGGTAGAGCCATTAAATGATCCCAAATTACTGGTCACTCCAATCTATACTGGCGATTTTGGTTTTTATACGTTTGCAAAAGATAAACGAAAATCAATAAGCGTTCGAGAATTAGACGATATTCCCATCCTCACTGATAATCAGGCTCACTTTAAACAGGGGATGCCAATCCCTCAGTACTTGGCACTGTCGGGATTAAAACTTAAAAGATCTTTTTCATTGAACAGCTTTGAAGCAGCAATTAGCCTCTCAGCTTCAGAAGTTGGAATTTGTACCGTTCCAAAACGAAATGCAATGAGAGCAGTTTCAGAGGGAAAGATAAAAGAAATAAAAGTTAAGGGACTTATGAACAAACCATTCGGTACCTATACGATTTGTGCTACATATCTGAAATCTTCACAAAATAAAATGATTCAGCCTTTTGTTGCTGAATTGGTGAAGTATATTAAAATTCTTTCTTAATTTAATTTCGGTTCCGAAACCTAGATTTTTTATGATTTTCAACGGCATTTTGAGAACTAAAATAATTCCGAATTTTTTGGGCTATCAGTATTCTCTTTGGCGAAAATAGGTTTAAATGTTTCGCTTAAAATTTACTTTTTTCTGATGGAAAATTGATAGCTACTTCTCCTGTGAAGCACATTCCACTGGATGAGTTTAGAACTTGACTAGGTTCTAATCCAGAATAATTCATCTCATTTTACAAACGAAGAAAGCCTTTATAGATATATCGAAATTTTCTCTTTTATAAAAAAAGCCTTGAGTTCTGTCTTTTTTGTGGTTTTCATATCTTCACTGAAAAGCAGAGAATTAAAACCCCTCGCCTTAATAGAATCTCTTTCCCCTAAATCCCAGAAATGTTCATAAATAATTTCATGCAAGATTAAGCCGGCTTGATGATCCATTGGCATTTTCTTCCATCCGTCCTCGTCAAAGATAAATGTGCTAGTTTCATTTTTAGGATTCAACTGTCTAATGGCCAGTTGTTTTATGTCACAATCTTTGGGTAGTACTAACTCAAAACTATCCTTGAGATCCCTTAATTTATGATTAGGTAGAAACTGAGCTCTGGTCTTGAATTTTTCTAAACGTCCTTTGTACTGCTCAAAAAGCTTTGGGGCAATATCCTTTAATTGTAGAATGACGTTCTGGACCTTTTGATAAGGATCATCACCTGTAAAAGAAAGTATTTTTCTTTTATCTACAGTTTCGGCTTCTAAAAAATCCAAAAGTTTAATTTGATCTTGTCCGTTGCATTCGATTCCGTCTCCACCATTGCCTACTTCATTCCCTCCGTATGCTTGACTGAAACATAATATGCAGCAAATTATAATGTATTTCATTATCTGACCTCACAATGCGAATAACGGGCCCTGGCAGTAAAGTTTGTTTTCTTACCATCGACAAATTCAACTTCGATAGGTAATTCACAAGGAAAAGGCTTTCCTTTTCCTTGCAGTAGAATCCATTTTTTAGTGAAGAGTCCTGGTGCAACGGAAAAAGGTGAGTAGAGGTGATCGGGAGGTAGTAGTTTTGATCTTTCTAATTCCGACACTTTTGAAAAATAATCATTGGCTACCATCACGCCCAATGCGCCAAAGGCTGGTGCAAGATAAATTGGATTACCAGCTTTGGCTCCGGCAGCAGCGCCAGCCACCATCAGGGCCGCAGTCACTCCACCTAGCCACATTTGTTTGTTGTACTCATCAACTTCTAGCTTCGCTTTAGCAGAATTGGCCCATGAGACCAGATCATCTCCTACCACCAGATTGATATCTTCACTAATCGTCTGGTTGGAGATAATCACTCGCTTGATCCGAATCCAATCGTCCTGATCGTTAGCAAAGGTAAAATTCAATAACTGAAAATACTCGGAAGATAATTTTTCGTCTGCTGCAGAGGACACTTTCAATTTATCAATTCTGGATCCATCTTTCATAATAGCAGTATGTTCATTATGATAGCTAGCACAAGCAGTTAAGAGAAAAGAGAGTAAAAGACCAAATCTGTTTTTCATAAAATTTCCTTATCATTAAGGGGAAAAAGTTGAATGGACAATTGATAGACTTGGCTCTTGGAACCGGTTTCCAAAAGCTCAGCCATATCTTTTTTAAACTCACGTATGAGTTTTTTCGCTTCATGAATTTTTTTAGTATTAACCGCCATCGTGACAGTGGAATATTCTCGCTCTTCAACTGCCACTTGCTCTAGTCTTGATTGAGCCAACGCCAAAATCTGCCGATGGTAGTTCCTAATAGCGGCGGAAGGGATATCATTGGAAGTAGAAAGAGGAGGAGCAATCTGTTTGAATGTCCCATTTTTTACTTCAATAATTTTTAAGCGCTCAAGCCTTCCCAAGGCTTCATTCGCAACATTCACTGGAATTTTTAACTGTCTCGCCACCCAGCGTGGATCAGCCTGACAATGTTTTAATTCTCCCAAACTTAAAATGCCAAAATGGTACCAATCACTGATCAGATGAAAAATATCATCTTGAATCATTGAGTGTTGTTTATCTTTTTCCAGATCATTGCTTAAACTTTTAGCTTCCTTACTAAGTGTCGTTAGATATTTGATCTGTTGACGTGGTGACAGCCCCAGCTTCTCCAGCATACTTTTTCCCATTTTGGAAGAAATGGCTCTTTTTTCAGAAAGGAGCTGCGATAGAGTCGCTGGTGACACTCCAAGAAAGTTGGCGAAGGCCCTTAATGAGTAAGCTCTATTCTTGCTCTGTCTGTTCTCAAGTTCTTTTTTGAGTAAATTACTTAAACTCGTCATGAAATGAATTTATGCTTATAGGGAAAAGGAGACAAGAGAAAAACGAGTTTATTTGAAACACTGTTTCAAAAAGTGAAACAGGCAGAGTTTAAAGTATATAGCTAATTGCAGGCTGAGCATTAAGTTTTTAATGTGATTGAGAAATTTCGAATTTAATTATAAATAATGGCTAAATATTGTGAAAAAATTGGGGACATTCAGGTTCGTAGACAGTGGCATGCAAATCGACACTTTTGTCACAGAAATAAAAAGGGTGAGAATTTCTTATTTCTCGCAAACCTAGAGCCAATTCCTTGGAAACAATAATCTTCGTAAATAGGCATACTTCTAAGAATTGGAGTTCTTTTTTCTACGCAAAACCTTACGGTGCCGATGAGTTGATTATTTTTGAATGCGCAAAAAAATATATCTGAATTGTGAGCGGTGTGCGGCTTATTGTTTATTTTATAAAATGGATCTACAAAATTTTTAGCGTCTTCCCCGTTCAAAATTTTAATTAATACTTTGTTATTCATGTCTTGAATTTATCCGAAATTTAAGACAAAAAAAGGTTCAGAAGGTTAACTCGGGGCTTTAATATAACACTTTGCAAGTGATTTAAAATATAGCTGTTGTTATTTAAAGGATTAGATTGATTTATACTTTAATTATCTTATTATTTATAATTAACTCATTCTAACCAAAGGGAAAAAAATGTTTTTAACTAGAATTATTTATGTCAGCAAGTATAAACCACTCGATCAGTTAAATGATTTAAAAAATATTAAAAACTGTGCCTCTGTATATAATGCCAAGCATGGAATTACCGGAACCTTGGCCTTGGGAGATGACTACTTCATCCAATGCATTGAGGGCGGTCGTAGGGAAGTAAATAATTTATATAATAAAATTGTAACTGACTCAAGGCACTCTGATGTTATGGTTATTGAATGCACTGAAATCCATTCCCGACATTTTGCAGATTGGACTATGGAATGCATGTTAATAACAAAAGAAAAAGAAAAGATCATTAAGAAGTTTTCAAGAAATGAATCCTTTAATCCTTATGAGATGACAGCTTTAAGTGCAATCGGATTTTTATTAGAAATGAATAAAGTACAATTATAAATCTGAATCATTATAGTAATTAATGAGTCGATCTGAATTTCCTTGTTAGCAATTTTAATATTAGGATAAGTAGTCTTAGTACTTTCAACGCTTTGAGCATCCCTGCCTCCTAAGGTAGCCTTCATTGGCCACAGGAGCTCAGAGCTTTGATCCAATTGATAAATGTGTTACGATGAGATACCTCCCAAGTTCAGGTTTGTTAGGCCTTTGGGAACTTTCAATGCTTAAACCCCTCTTAGCATGAGGGGTTTTTTATTGGTCTAGTAACATCTTTTGATTATTAATTTTTCCAGTTTTGAATTGCTCAATTATTTTCTAATAATCATAGAAAAAGAGATACAAGGATCATTTTCTAAATAATTTAAAAATCTTTTTTAGTGAGATGTATGAGCCTTATAGGATTAATTTCTTTGAATCCAATCAATTCTTAGAACTTAAGTAAATGTAGATAGGGAATACAAAATACATCTTGAATGTTGTGAGTAAAGAGCATGCTTGTCGAAAGGGATTAAATGAAAAAATGCGGCAATCTACTGAACTAGTTTAAACCTTGGTTAAGAACTTCTGACTCTACTCATTTAAGTTAATTAACGATTCTAAAGATATTTTCTTAAGGTGTAATATGTAAGTTCATATCCGTTAGATTCATTGATCAGCAGCATTCTAGCATTATTTTTATGAACACCAGTTTGTATAAAGCTGATTCCTTCATCTTTGGCCCATTTTTCTGCCCTTGATTTCAACTTAGCAGCTAGGCCTAGTCTCCTATACTGTGGGTCTACCCAAAGAGAAATGATCGTTGCCATTTGAAAGTTTGGTGGATATGGAGATTTTTTGACAATATGAAAGGCTATTATTGATTCATCAGATGTCACTACCTCAAAAAAATCATTATCCGAAAGCTGTTTATAGAAGTCTAGGCGTGAGTCGATAGAAGCTTCAGTAAAGATAAAATGAGAATCGTATTCAAGAGGAATACGGGCATCTTTTTCGCCAATAAATTTCATTTCTTTTAAATTCTCTTTATTCGCTACCCGAAAATTGAAATTCATTTTATAAATCCTATTTGCCAATCTGATTCCCAGTTTTTAACTATATCAAGGGAGTCTAATACAAGTAGCTCTCGAAAAGCTCGATATCCTCCAGACTCATTTTTAATTTATTGTTTAACCACATTATCGAAAAATTTCTCTCCTAATCGTTGGCGTAAATCACGGAGAACGTAAGATGCTTTCCCATGGGCGTATACATGAGATCGTGAAAGTTTTGCTGACTTGTCTCCACTGGTATTTGGCCCTATCAATCTTTGATCTACCTTTGAATTGTTATGAAACTGATGATGCCATTTCTTCTCAACTTGATCAAAGAAGATGTCTGGCCGACCTATAATTTGCTCAGTTACCTGTCTGTCATAGACCATTCCCATTCCAAGAGAAAACCACATATCATGAATCTGAGTCGCATATTCTTGAGTCTTACCTAGACCAAAGTAAAAATGAGCTAGTTCATGAGAGACCATAGCGATGAGGTAGTCATTCCAGGGAGATTTTGATCCTTTATAATTAAGCTCTACAAATTTACGAGTAGACGTACCAGGCTTCCAAGAGAGATCTTTTCCAATAGCTTTGGCCGTCTCTGCCGAAATTTTTGGTAGTGAAAAGAGACCAACTATGTTGGTGCCGATAAGTCCTCCGGAAATGAAATCCCAATCAAGATCAGCGATCACAACATGAGGAGTTGGATTTCCAAATTTATGTACATATTTTGGCCAGACCAATCGAACGGCCTTTTTAATATCGCCAACCTTTATGACAGCATTACTTTTTCTAAGTAATAATTGAAAGTCTGTTCCAGATGATTCAAAAGTTTTTATATTCCAAAGAATTTTATCTAGGAGTAGGGCTGTGAATCTGCCCGCCTTAAGCCAGTCAGTGACAAGAACATTGTCATGTCGCTTAAATGGGGAGCTGGCCAGCAGTGTCCAATCTTTTGGTAGCCCATTGAGTATAAATCTTGTGTTGCTAACATCTCCAAAGCTGAAAAATGAGACAGGTCGTAAATCATATCCAAGCTTTTTTTGGTCAGTAATTAAACGAGCTGGATAAAGAAGATCAGCTGTCGTAATTCGTTTTAAACCTGACCGATTTTCAGGCGATGACCTGCTATAACAAAATCGTAGAAAATGTGTTTCAAGAATTTGACTAGTTGAAGAGGTGCTGACAGCGAACGTTGGTATGTCTTTTCTCAATGAAGAGAATTTCATATCGAGATTGTCGATAGAAAGACTCTTCAGTTGTAAGGAGGGAACTTCCTCATTGGAGGCGATTATTAAAAGATCATTCGGTAAAATATCCCAGGTAACTTTAAATTCCGAACAGACCTCTAATGACTTTTCCTGGATATTGATTTTATGTTCTGAAGAATCAATCTGAATTAAAGATTTTTGAACGATATCTTCAGGACGAAGTTTTATAGTGACTTCAGTTAAATGATTATCTTCACTTTGGATTTGATCAATTAGTCCCTCTTTTACTGGCCCTCCTTCCGGAAAACCTTCAATGAGAAGAGGAATGGTTTGAGGATTGGTCAACTTCTCTTGCTTGTGAGCGCAAGCAGTGATCATAATGAGTAGGAGGAATATTATGGGATTGTTCAAGTAGCTTCCTTGAAATAAAAAAGCCCAGTGGGTTAAACTGGGCTCTAGTATAATTCACTTCTTGCGACGAAAATCACTATTTTAAAAATGGGGTGACCCATTGGTTAAAAGTCGAACCAATTTACATACCGTTCAAACTTGCGCTAAATGCGGTATTTTCTAGCGATCAAATCGCTGCTAACTCCCTAAAACTAAACCATAAAATTAAATACAGCAAGGCTAAACTTGAAGCCCTAGTCCGAGAGTGCATCGAGGTCAAAAAACTCACTTTCGTAGAGACAATTATTACACTCGGTGTGTCTCTGACAACCGTTCTTAGGGTATGTCGAACTCTAAAAATTGGCCGTTATAGCGATCAAATTCCCTCAGAGATGCGTTCAAATTCCTCGCAGCAGCCCTATGGATGGAAATCAGTAAATGGCATTTTGGAAAAGGAACCTAGCGAGTGGCGGTGCGTAGAGTTTATGTTCCAATTACGAGAGCAAGGTCTTAGTTTGAATAAGATCGCAGCCGAACTCACCCACCGAAAAGTTCCCACAAAGAACGGTGGCAGATGGTTCGCAAAGTCCATCTCCCAGATTCTAAAATTCAATGAAAAGTTTCTTATCAACCAACCCAATGATCGGAGGATCAAATGAAATATCTCGTTTCTATCGCAGCAACTTTAGCTGTTCTTGCCGTGGCTTCAGGAAAACTCCCTTGGATTCTTTTTCAAGTCCGTAAGGCGCAGATTCATCTGATCATCGACTCTCAGGCATCAAAATGGCCCTAGGCTATGACATTGCCTAGACGCTAAGTGCTGGCTAAAACGCCCAAGGAGTTCTTGGTCACTTAGCCAGTACAGATCTAGCAACTGATCGTAGGGATGGGAGAAACCAAGGAGCTTTCCAAAGACTGGTTCTGTTTTAAGACCAGCTGACTTAAGTTTAATTATTTGTTTTTTAAAGTTTGAACCAAGTAGTTTTAGCAAACGCCCTTCAATCCTGAGATGGCGATAAGCTTTCTGTTCAAGAGACAATGTCTTTTCTGCATAAAATTCAACTGGCAACTTTCTATGATAAAAATTCGCAGTTAGGTTATCAAAACTCATTTTTATTTTAGCTCCTGGAAAATGTTTCAAAATATCATTAGCAAGTTTATCGAAGTCATGTACTTTCATCAGAACATCTAAATCTGAACCCTCTGTAGCAATTCCTAATGGAATGGTCCCAGCAACTTGAGGAGAGTACTCACTAAAGTTTTGCAGTTTTAAAACTAATTCGTAAGCATCTGTATTTTTCTCCACTTCAATAATATGATTGAGGGCATGGTGATGGAATTTAACATTAAAATCCGAAAATTTTGCTTCAATCTCATTATTAAAGCCTTTACTATTCGCCCTGGTATCCCAACTTAAATTCGAAAATTTCATCATCAGTGCTTCAAAGGTGCAATCGATAACGACTTCAAGATGTTCATATCCGGAGTCAATCTTTCGACCAGGTTTAGGCGCCGGTACTTCAACGAGAGAAACTAGTCCTTGAGAAGTCATGACGGGGCTATGTAGTTCGAAGCATGCAATAGGCCTTCCGCCAATACATGTCTCCCCAAGTAAGTATCCGATCTTAGAAAAACTATTTTTTGTTTTTACATAGTCTTCAAGACTTTTAGTTCGATAGCAAACATGGTCAATCTCCCAGTGTGGTTCTAGATAAGGCCTTAAATCCTTTAAACATTTTTCTACAAAATCGTAGAGCATTGATTCTAACATGTTTATTAAAAATTTGTTTCGAGGTTTGAAGTAAGGCCTGTAATTGAGCATTAACATGGCTTTTAGAACCCTGTTTAAAGGCAGTAACAGCTTCATCCTCCTTGCTATATCGAAATGTGACTACTTCAATATTTGGTAAGTTTGAAAATGTTTCATAAACTCGTCGAGTATGCCTTTCGTGATCATCAGCGAACACAATAGCCTTAAAATGCTTACGAGCTTTAGTTAAAAGATAAGCCAGTGCTTCACCTTTATGGTGACCGGTAGTCATGAAAATTCCATTCATAAAGCTGATTTTATTTTTGAATGGATGCTCTATAAAACTATGGGGAACTCCACCCATGATTGAGCTATCGGCAAACCATAAATTATTTCTTTGAAACTCGCGCTCAGTAACACTTCTTAAATCTGGAGACCGAGAAGTAAGTAAAATAATAGAATGACCATTTTTTTTCAGACTTTGTACCATTTGTGGAATGAAATTTTCTGTTAATGCCATAGAACTTAATTGAAAAAAATCTACTTGAGCCTTTAGTAAATCTTCGAAGGTCCTAAAATTTGCCGACGAGGTTTTAATAGCCTCAGCTTCCCACTCGAACCACTGGTCTGATCCTAGGGATTGTTTTGCTTTTAGTAGAGTATTATCGATATCAAAGACAATAAGGACATTTTTTCCTCCATATTTCAATTTAAGTTCATTAGATTTGTTGTAAACGTCTATATGTGTTTTAGTTTCAAGGTACTCATGTGACCAGGAATTTGAGATTGAAAATAGAAATAAGAGGACTAACTTTAGCATAAAATTCTCCTTCAGTTTTACTCTTTAATTATTTACTTAGCTCGATTTTACAAAATGAAGTTTCATTGTAGAGAGTTGACTCTGGAGTCACACGAAGATCTACGCAATCCCAGACAGCGGTATCACCAGCGTAACAACCAGAGGTGCAGGCTTCTTGGGCACATGTAATCTCTTGAGGACTGACAACTTCAAAACTAAATAGATTTCCACGGTCTAATTGTGAGATTTTTAGCTCTAGGTCAGTGCCTTTCGTAGAAAATTTTAATCTTCTAATTTGTGGAGGATAGAAACTGGTTTCTAATAATTCCAGTTTGCTGGCTGGGTTTGTAATACCCAAATTCTTTATAACGTTTTTATTCCTGATGTCAGCCTTATAAAGAGTTCTAGATGGCGTCGTCGTATCAATAAATATTGATACACCATTGTCACAGATAACTAAATTTTTCCAAGCGGCAGATGCTGGAAATGTTTTCAAGGTTGTTACAAGTAAGACAAACAAATAGACTAAATTCTTTTTCATAACGTTATCCTTTATTATTTAATAATATGAACAGTCTGACCTTTAACTTCAAAAGATTCTAAAAATGAATCCTGAGTATCGGCCTTAATTTCTTTGAAAAATTTTTGCATGTGGACCGATTTTTCTTTGTGATCAATCAACATGGCCTCTTTGCTCTTCCAAATCTCATGAAATTCAAAGCGATTGGTTTCATTGCCTTTGTCATCTATGACCTGATAACCATGGTAAGTGATGCAACCGGCTTCTTTACGAGTTGGTTCAATAATTTTAGAGACCGCTTTTTTAAATTCCTGTAGCTTTTCTGGTTTGATGACTAGAGTAGCTGATCCTTGCCAGACAACTTCCGCTTGCCCTGTTAATGCCATGATGACCCCCAGTGTAATGATTATGCTTTTTATCTTTTTCATTCTTTTTTCCCCTCAGATTAGCGCTAGATTTACATTGGTGCTCATTTTCTGTATATTAGTATAAGTAGAACAAGGTTATGAGGATTTTCCGTACATGATTACTCTTGATCGTTTAAGGTATTTTGTTGAAGTGGCAACAACTGAACATGTTGGAAACGCAGCCAAACTATTGGCCGTAAGTCCAAGTGTCGTGAGTGCCGCCATTCGTGAGCTTGAAGAAGAGTTCAACTGCGAGCTTTTCATTAGAGAGAGGCAACGGATTAGGCTGTCAGATAGAGGCGAAATACTTTTAGAAAGGGCCAAGGCAATTCTGAATGATACACAGCGACTCTATTCAGAAGTAGGAACAGGAAACATAAAGTTAAAAGGGCATTACAGAATTGGTGCAAGTCACTTTCTGATGCAAGAATACTTAATCCCTTCATTCATTGAAATTCAAAAGGATCATCCAGGATTGACCGTCGAGCTTATTTCATTGGATACAGGTGTCGCTGTTTCGAGATTACTTCAAGGCGAATTAGATGCTGCACTCGTTTTTAGATCATCTAATTATCATGAGCTGGATGAAACAGTTCTTTGTAATGGAGAGTTCCAAATTGCCGTAAAAAAGAATCATCCCATCTTGAAAGCAACTGGCAAAATGATCCCTAAACAACTTAACGAATTACCTGCCATTACATTTAGAACTTCGATCGGACCAAACTTCTGGGAAAATCATCCTGCATTTAATGCCCTAGATATAAAGCCTAAGCACACCTACTTTTATGAAGACTCTCAAACAGCTCTTCAACTTTTATCTTCGACAAATGGCTGGGCCTTTTTACCTAACAAGGTAATCGGTAAAAGTAAGCAAATTCAGAGATTATCTCTGCCAAAAGAATTGCAGGCACCAGTGAATATCTCTTTCATCAAAAAGAAGGGGCACTCATCTAACAGCTTTATTGATAAGCTGAAAGATGTCTTAATGGCCAAGATTAATTTCTAGATTCTTTTTGAAGTCTTTCTAGCTAAGATTTACTTGGATGAAGATTTTCGAACAAAGTCGATTAGCTTTTGGGATTTAGTATTTAGTGGCTATAAAAATTGCCTCGTAGGCCCGAAGCAGCCTTTTCTATCTATTTGCACAATACGTGTGTTCCACTTGATATCTTCTTTCAAATAGGATACCCCAAAACTGGACTGGGTGGTTTTTCAGTGTCCAGAATTTTGGGGTACAGATCAGTATCAAGCCGTTTGGAAATTAGAAATTTCGGGTCATGGTAGGAACTGTTTCACAATCTAATTGACGAGTTGTTTTGAAATCTTCTGGGCCAAAAGTCCATTTACCGCTGTAAAAAACTGCGAGAAAGTTATCCGCAGATTTGGGTTATTTATCTCGTTTCCGAATCCTCGATTTTCTATAATCATCAATTGATTTAAGCGAACTATACCAATTTCGACCTTCCTTCTGGGCCTTTAGCATCCCCTTGCGCGCAAGTAGGTTTAAATGTTTAGCGGAAAACTCAGTCTTGTCAGCAAGTTGAGATAAGAGAAGAAGTTCAGACTGGGCTGAACTCTTAACGATTACTTTCAAATAGATATTCAGCGTTCTTTCAACGGCCTGTGCGACTATTCGAACTATTGCAAGCATATCCCCAGCATCGGCATCATCGAGTGCATTATAATATTTCAATCGATCATTCTTTTGAATAATGGCAATGGGATAACCACTCCTCATTAGAAGCAAATTCATGAGGAGTCGCCCTGTTCTTCCATTTCCATCTTCGAAAGGGTGAATTGCTACAAAGCGATGATGAGCAAGGGCCGCAAATTCCACGGGATGGTATTTATTTTTACTTTCAGTCATCCACTCAAAGAATTTTGTCATTTGCTCTTGTACTTGATAACCCGGTGGAGGGCGGTGCTTTGAACCTAAAATTTGCACATCAGTATTTCGGTAAGTTCCGGCTATTTTTGATTCGGTGTCTTTCACTACGAGTTGATGAAGTTGACGGATCAGGTGATGAGAGAGTGTTAAGCGCTTTTTTGAGTCCACAACCTCGAAAAGAAAGTTCATCGCCTCTTCGTGGTTTTTCGCTTCAAGATGCTCTTGAAGGTTTTTCCCTTTGATCGTGACACCTTCACGAAGAACAAGAAGAGTTTCCTTTAGGGTAAGCCGATTTCCCTCAATAGCATTTGAGTGATAGGTCATCTCAACAGTAAATTGTTCGCGAAGCTTTTTTAAAGTCGCTGCCTTCAACGGACGATGGCGATTAAGCTCAGCGAGTGAACTGGTAAGGCGTTTTAAAATTCGAGCATCCAATAAGGCGGTCATAGCTTATTATGGCATAGATCATAATTTTACTCTATACCATATTAGAGTTTTTGAGACCAAATGGTTAAGAAGTGAACTTCGCTTTATCGGAATTGTAGTACCTGAAACATAGTTAACAAATTATACCGGAGACATGGTTTACACTTC
>JBMOGR010000022.1:0-43940 GCA_049318265.1 Bacteriovoracaceae bacterium | reverse complement strand
GAAGTGTAAACCATGTCTCCGGTATAATTTGTTAACTATGTTTCAGGTACTACACTGCTGTTTGTGGTTTTTCAAGGCCTACGATTGGACATATTGAAAATGGGAGAATTGAATTAAATAGAGATCGGATTGAGCATATTTATATGAGTTATGGTCATTCGAAGGAACAATTTCTTTTATTATTTAATGAGCAAATTGCAAGAGAGGATACTTTGAAAAGTTGTTATGAGAAGTTGTTAAATTTATCGGAAGAGAAATTGAAGACTGTGATGATGATACTTAATAGTTTTTGAGTGTGGGTTTATTTTACCCAAATTTTTTAAAGTAGTTTTACTAATAAGCTATTATCACTTGTGAGAATTCATCGCAAAGGTGACTTAATGTATTATTAAATATTAGTATCGACGATTGGTTCTAGAATAACCATGTTTTCTACGTGCAATTTTCTGGTGCGAAACCGCATTGTATCCATTAGAAAAGCTATTCAGTTTTTTAATAAATGATGCTTCAATTTCTTCTCGTGAATATCTTCTTGAATAATGCATCTTTTCTAGAATTCCAAAATAGAATGCATCTTCGCCATATTTGATAAAGTCCCTTTGTAGATTGATTGATTGGTCATTATTATATACGGAATGATGATTCCCCTTACGAAGACTTTCAAAATGCGCCTTAATTCTTTCGCCAATATTGGATGATTCACCCACATAGAATACTGGTTGGAATTTATTATTAAGATTAACAATATAGTAGATCCCTGAAAATGATAGATCTTTATTGAATACTTCAAAAAATTGAGTGCGGTTCAATAGAGTGATAAAATATTTATTAGGGGTTAGTTTTGAAAGAATTGAATTGGAAAAAGTGTGAATTTTAGTCAGACTTTGAGCTAGGTAAGTATTAATAAAAGTAAAAAATGAAACAAAAAGGAGTTTATATATATTTAAGATGTACTTGAATAAAGCGTTAATTAAACAGGCTAGAAGCTCAGATATTTCATACTCATATAATTCATCTCTAGAATGATTTTTATTATAATAATTATTTTCGAGACTATGTCTAATTGGATAACTGCAAGTTTGGCAAATAGTCATTGAATTAATGTTTCTATTTATATAATTGCAATTACATATGAATATTTGATTAATTTGAGTCATAGATGTTTTTACTCTTTAAATATTGAGCTGAAAATATAGATTGGGAATCATGAAAAAATTTCACACCATAATTGGGCTAGCATGAAATTAAAATTTTTTCATATCGAAAGAGGCAGTTTGTTTTATTAAGTACTTGTATATCCTTTGAAAGCAAAGGTCGTTTTTTGTAAAAGACTTATTCAAATCTTGGATCTAGATCATGTAAAATTTGAATTTTTATTCAAGAAGATAGTAGACAGTTTTTGTCTATCCCTTGATGAATAAGGACCCATCAAACTTCTCTCGACCGAATGTTTTATAGGTCCGAGCGAATTGAAGGGGAAATTCATGTTTATCAATCTAAAATCAAAACCTATGCATTTATCTAAGAATTTAAATGAGCACCTTAAAAAGAGGGGAATATCCCTTAATGAGTTGGCTAGGCAATTGGATGTACCTGTATCCACTGTTCATGGCTGGCTCAATGGTGTTGAACCCAAAAACATAAGAGACTTCAAAAGAGTGTCTGACTATTTAGGTATCTCAATTGAAGAGTTATGTTTTGGTGATGGGACAAATGAAGATCCGAATCTTTACATCTCCTGGGGTAAAAAAACCTACAAGCTTCATCTTAGTAAAATAGAAAAAGAGTAAATGAAGCATTCAGCGGAGTGAATCACGTTACACAATTTTTACTTATTTTAGTTTAATTAGAATATGAAAAATATATTAGTCATCTTAAGTCTGTTCTTTTGTCAGCATTTAATGTCTCAAAGTCTTGTTGATTATAAGGTATTTGAGAATGTTATACCAAAGAATATTGTTCTTGTTGAATCCAGCGATTTAACCCAATCAAAAGTAGGTGATTTTCTTGTCTATACTTTTAAAGATGGCGAACAATGTTATCTTGAAGTAACGAAGGTTGATGAAAAGATTGTTTATTCAAATTCAAAAGACTGTCCAAGGGCCAAAGAACTAAAAAAAGGGTTTCGGCTTGAAAGATCTTTATTGAATTCTAGCAGTCTACCATTAGAGGAAAAGAAAGTTGCTCCAGAAAATGTCCTAACTCCTATCGTAAGTTCTCCAAAAACAAAAGTTACAGATAATCAGAAATTCCAGGATTTAAATTTTTTACCAATAGAAAATTCTATTCTTGTGTCATTGGGAGCATCTTACGAAATACAAAGATATAAAGAATTTTTAAAAGTTGGTAGTGCAAAGGGAGAATATAAATTAAATAGTAAGCAGATAAATGATTCAGCTAGCTTTGAATATTCTCTTCTCGATGATTTACAGTTCGGTGTGAATATAACCTATACATATAGAGAAGAAAATAAAAACACAGGAAAGAGTGGTTTTGTAAATAATACTCCTGATCAAATCACTTATAATGACGGTTTAAATGATCCTTCACTTTTTACAAAATATCGATTTAACGATGATTTTGATTTGCCTGTCATCATAGACATCAAGGGGGAGTATTCATTTAGTATTGAAGATGCAAAAAGATCGTCATCTTTTGATAATAATAATGATGGAATTAATGAATCAAGATCAAATGATGGAAATATGAGTAGTGGTGGTTCTACATTTGATCTAAGTCTTAGTCTGGGTAAGAAACTTGACTACATTGAATACCAATTGATTACAGGTTTTATGAGAATGTTTTCAGGCGAAATTACAAGTATTCAAGGTAATGATGATAATAATGATTCTGATTTGATAACTAAATTTAAACCTAAAAATTCATTTTATATAATTTATAATTTGCAAAAAGTTTTTAAAGAAAAATTCGGAGTCCATGGTGGCCCAGGTTTACTTTTTACAGGCGGCGATGAAATCTCATATACCGATGGATCTAATAATACCGTTTCTGGAAAAGGAAAAAAGAGAACTGCCATTGGTTTAGATTTAGGCAGTAACTATTTATTAGTAAAAGATAAGTTGTTGTTAGATCTAACTCTAAATTTTACTAAAATAACTGACACTAGTGGAACTTTGATTATAAATGGGCAACCGACAAGTTATTCATATGGCCATTCATCAGAAATTCTATATGGTGCTGAGTTTAAAGCTTCATTTTTGTTCTAAACTTTCTTCTTGTCGGACATTTTTTGTCCAACTCCTATGATAATTCCCCTTCATACTATATTAGAAACTCGAACAAAAAGAGGGGGAACATATGATTAAAAAAGAAATAGAAAGAGAAAAACAAATTGATGAACTATATAAAAAATCATCTTTAAAAAGAGTATGGCAAAATTTTGGTCTAGGCAGCATTAGAATCACTCATACTTATACTGAAGTATGGATCTTTGAATCATTTGAAAAATTAAATCAAAACTTATTTGTTAATTTCTGGTCTGAAGGATATATCGTCAACAAAAACCTGGATTTAACTAAATCACTTCCAAAATATAAAATGACGTTAGAACTTGAGCGAAATGATTTTCATTCAGATATAAATAGGCACCGTAGTCTATCGATGATTATTTTTTCTGATTTTGATTATTTCTCTCTCAAAGATATTGAAAATATTTTAAGTAATGTTGATTTTAGAGATGCTAGTAAATATATTAGATATACAGCTGGTACATGGTAAGATTGTATCAGTTGTTATTTAATTAATTATTAAAGTCTTGCTTATGACAATACTTGAAAAAACGGTTGAAAATCTATAATTATGTTTTGGAGAGATTATGGATAAAAACTTGGTTCAAATCTTGTTGATCATTGAATTTCTTGAAAATTCCCCTCCAGAACCATTTAATTTTAAAAAAGTACTAGAAGTTGCTGAGTTGTTTGTCACGTTCCATCCCTCACTTTTTAGTAGGAGGGATATTATTTCCCCCAGAGTTGAAAATATTGAAGGTGATTTATTATTTATTAGGTTAGAGGAAATTCTCAAAAATGAAGTTTATAAAAGATGCTTTGATGAGATGAAAATGAAGCGAAGGAAATTCAATAGAAATGGTACGGCAATGAACTTGCCAATCTGGTAATTTTAAAATGAACTTAGGTTTTTACTCTTAATCCTTTTCTCCAGATTTCTTTTACCTGTCTATAAACAGTATCTGGTTCTATACGATAAATAAAATCCCCATACTGAGATAAAATTCTGACGACTTCGGTGCTGTTTACTAAAGTGAATTTTATTTTGTATTCGTTAGTTTTTATTTTTGAAATTTTTTGACTTGGATGAATTTTGTACTCTTCAAACCTTTTTGCAAGTTCATCGCTACAGTATATGACATATTCGATAATATCGTGATTTCCCGTCCCATAGCCACCAATGGCATGTTCAAGATTAATTTCTTTTCTTCTTTTTTTATCAACTTTATTTGTCGTGATTCTTGGTTCTTTAATTCGATTTATTCGAAGACTCTTGATCATTTTTTTAGGATCGTCTTCATCGTAGACAAAAATATATGGAGCCCCTCCAACAAAATGAAGCATTAGGGGACCAAAGTTGCGTTTCACATTATTTTTTTTGGGATCGTATGGTGAGTGATAAAAACATTCAAAACTAAAACCACTTCTAAGGGCCGATGTAACAATGGTGTAAGTTTCTTCTTCAAGTTCACCAGACTCCCCAAGTGCTGTATGCCCCGATGAGCTGATGCTTTTTAAAACTTCAAATTCATTGGCAAGTGATTGGGGAAGTTTTGAAATGAGAGTATCTTCTGCATCTACACAATATCCTTTAATTAATTTTGATGACATATTTTTCAAATTTTGAAGCGCCAAAATTATCGTTTGAAGCTGATGATCATTAAATTTTAATTCGTAATCAGGGCCTAGTCCTTCTGGATAAAAATAGCGTTCAGGATTTGTACCTGTTGAAGCAAGTGGGGTGTTTATAGTTAAGTCTTCACCTATGTCGCGCTCAATGGTCTTTCTATTGACATCAAAGCCAGCGGACTTAACCTCTTCCCACAGTTCTGTAATACTCATGGCCTCTTCTTCAGATAGCTTTGATATAATTGACTTAATCTTGTTTAACCTATCGGATTTAGAACGGTCACTTTCCTTTCTAGGCATGCTTTACTCCATAGACATTTATTGTCCATCTATTCGGTTAGTTTGAGTTAATACTTGATTAATTAATTTCAGGTATGGATTGTAAAATATGAGGAATTATGACGGACAAGTTAAATGAATTGAGATCTATAGCTAATTTAATGGAGAATGGTCCAATCTATTTCGACCCCAAAAAGCCCATGTTACAAATTTCACAAAGATTAAAAACAAGTGATGAAATCATTTCACGTTGCCATCAAATACTATCAGAAAATGAATTGGATAATCAAAAAGAGTTGTTTTTCTACCTTGATGGAATAACAGAGAATGTTTTTTTTCAAGAAATACTTGCTAAGTGTTTAGACCAAAAAAAAGAGTATCTTTTCAATGGCTCAATGAATACTGAAGATCATCAGAAATTCACAAAAGCGTTTTACATGCTTTGCAAAAGTAACTTTGATTTGGCTTCATTCAATCGATCGAATTTAGTTAACTTGAATTATAAAACAGACTCAAGATTTGATTGTAATTTTGTTTTTCTGAATTTAAGTGGGATTCAATATGAAACTAGTCAAGTCTCTACATGTTTTGCAAAATTCAATTTTTGTGAAATTTTACAATTAGAATAATCATAATAATATTTTATAAAACAAAGGGGAAGTCATGAAGTTAATAATGGTCATTATCGCATTTTACTCAACAAACTTAATTGCAGCGAATTTAAAAAAGGATTTAAAGGTTATTGATGTATCAGGTGATAAGAGAGAAGAAGTTCGAGATCAAGAAATTGAATGGATTCAAAAAGAAACCTATGGCCAGACAAAGAATTTAAATAATCTAAAAACAAAGAAAGAGCTTTATAACAATCTGAAAAATACAACTGGAGAGATGCTAAGTGAATTTAAGGGATATCGAAATGAAAAATCAGAGGCACAAGGTCTGATTGACCAGTACAATAAAGAGTTTCAATGCTCAGAGGATCCTACGAAATGTAATGAAGTCGAGGCTATTCCGACACAAACAGTATCATCACAAGTCTTTGATCGGGAGAAATTTATAAAAATAGTTTTCTCATATAGATCTGAATTTGAAACTTGCTATAATAACCTCTTGAAAATGTATCCGGAAAGCGAAATTAAGTATGCCAATTTAATGGGATACATAAACACAAATGGAAGCCTTGAATTGGACAAATCGAAGTCATCTATATCTGAACCTATACTCGAAAACTGTATTGATTCTGTTATAGGAAAAATTCAAGTTGACCAGGTTGATAAAAAAATGGCTTTTAATCAACCTTTAAGTTTTAAGAAGCATTTGAAATAATTAGGCAATCGATTATGAAAGATGATGATGAACTTAATCAGGAAAAATGAAATGAAAAAACCTCGATATTTAACCAAGTCACGCTTTAAGCTGGCATTAGAATGCCCCGCAAAACTCTTTTACTCAGGTAAGAGTGAGTATGCTAATGCAAAAGATGATGATCCATTTTTAAAAGCTTTAGCAAATGGTGGGTTTCAAGTTGGGGCATTAGCACAATGCTATTACCCAAATGGAATAGAGATTGAAACACTTGATTACGTGGAATCGATTAAACAAACCAACGAGCTATTGAAGCTAGATAATGTGATTATTTCTGAAGCTGCTTTGCAGTTTGATAATCTTTTTATTCGCGTGGATATATTGGAAAAAATAGGAAACGTCATTAATTTGATAGAGGTTAAGTCTAAGTCCTTTGATCCAACTACATTTTCTAAAACCATATGGAACAAAATAAAACTTAAAAAAGAAGAGTATTCTTTGAATAACGATTGGAGACCATATCTCTACGATATAGCTTTTCAGGCCTTTGTTGCGAAAAAGAGTTTATCAGGTTTCAAAATTAATAGCTTCCTTATGTGTTCAGATAAATCAAAGCTTACTTCAGTTGATGGATTAAACCAAAGGTTCATGATTACGACAGATCCAAAAAGTCCAAGTCGAAATAAAATACAGGTAAAGGGTGATGTAAGCTTAGCCGCGCTAGGAGAAAAAATTGTTTCTTCAATTAATGTAAATGACGTTGTGGAAATCATTCACTCAGGAAAAGAGTTAAGCATCGATCTAGGTAAATATAGCTTTGAGGAATTTATAACTTTTTTAGCTGAAAAATATAAAAATGATGAAATGATTCCTCCAATATTAAGTAACACATGCCGAGATTGTGAGTTTAGGACTCACGTAGATAATAAAAAAAGTGGATTTGATGAATGTTGGACAAAAGTAAAAGGACTTTCTAAAGAAGAATTAGAAAAACCATTTGTATTCGATGTTTGGAATTTTGGAGGAGCAGATAAGCTTCTTGAAAAGAATATAATTCTTATGGAAGACATAACTCCTGATGTATTTAAAGTAAAAGACTCTGAAGATTTAGGTCTTTCAAACTCTGAAAGGCAATGGCTTCAAATTGATAGGGCCATTGAAGGTTCACAAGAAATTTATTTTGAGACGACTGGACTTAGGTTGGAAATGAGTAAGTGGAAATTTCCACTGCATATGATCGATTTTGAAACTTGCATGGCAGCTATTCCTTTTAATAAAGGAAAACGCCCCTACGAACAAATCGCTTTTCAATTTTCACATCATATTGTTTATGAAAATGGGACAATTGAACATAAAAGTGAATTTATAAGTAATACTCCTGGTTTTTTTCCAAATTTTGATTTTGTTAGGGCTTTAAAAAAGGCCTTAGAAAAAGATCAAGGAACTATATTTCGATATAGTCATCACGAAAACTCGGTTCTATGCCAAATCAAAAATCAACTCGATGTTTCAAGCGAAGTAGACAAGAAAGAGTTAATTGATTTTATTAAGACAATTACTAAGAAAAAAGAGAAAGAAGATGAGGAAAGCTGGGAAGGTGATCGATTAATGGTCGATCTTTGTGAGATGGTCAAAAAATATTATTATAATCCTGCAACAGAAGGTTCGAACTCAATTAAATATGTTCTTCCTGCAATTTTAAACGAATCTAAATTAATACAAGAGAAGTATTCGAAGCCAATTTATAATTCCAAAAACTACCAAAATAAGGCCTGGATTGAGTTTACTACTGATGGGAAAGTTAAAGATCCCTATAAATCATTGGGTAAAGTTTTCGGGGAATTTGATTATGAAAGACTAGAAAATAACCTGAGTGGAGAAGAATCTGAAATAAAAGATGGAGGAGCGGCCCTCACTGCCTATGCTTTGATGCAATTTACGGAGATGTCTGAAATAGAAAGACAGAAAATCACAGAAGCTCTTCTTCGCTATTGTGAGCTAGATACGTTAGCGATGGTGATGATTTGGGAGCATTGGGATCACTTAATAAAGACGTAAAACTCTAGGTGAGGCTCAAAGAGAAATATAAGCTAGCGTTAAAGCCGAAAGAATTGTTGACTGTTTATTTGCTGAAGGGGAAGTTTAGGGGATAATTATCGGACAAAATTGTTTTACCAATACAACTTTTTGAAAAAAACAAATTAGTCGGATAAGTCCACTAAGCAAATCAACCTACTTGCCGATAAGTTATCAAAATTATTATTAATATAAAAATCATTTGCTGATAGATGATCTAGATTAAGGATTAGGAACCATGCTTAAGTTCCAAAACAATAAATTCGTATCAATGGCTGATTCAGATTTAAAAACTAACGGCTTACTTGAAAGATTCAACTTACAAGAGGCCATAGTTAATAGCTGGGAAGAGTTTACAAAAGAGATTAAAATTCCTGAACTTATTTATATTGGAAAAGAAGTTATTCCAGATGTTCGCATTATGGGGAGGATTGATATTTTAGCTTATGACCCAAATGATAATGTACCTGTTGTCATAGAATTAAAAAGAGATAGAGATAAATACCAACTCTTACAAGGTATTTCATATGCTGCTATGATTTCAAGTTGGTCAATAGAAAATTTTCTTCAAGAAGCTAAGATTCAAAAAGTTAATAACTATTCAAATCTTGAAGATGTAATGTCTGGCGCAGAAATAGATAAAAATATACGTATAATTTTAATTGCTGAAAGATTTGATCCAGAAGTAATTATTTCTACTGATTGGTTAATGAAAATCTATGATCTAGACATAACAGCAATATCATTAAGTTTGTTCAAGAAGGATGAGGATATATATTTTAACTTTGAGCAGAAATATCCCCTCCCGGAGCTCAGTGAAACGTACGTCCTTAGATCAAAAAATCGAACGAAAGGAAATGCTGATATCCAGGAAAGAAGTTGGGATGAGGTCAAAGAGACACTTACTTATAGTTGGGGAGCAGAGTTTCTAGCGAAATGTTTAAAAGAAGCTAATGGTGATTCTAATAGAGCACGGTTTATACATTTACGAAATAACATTGATGGCCTAAAAGGTATCTCATTCTTCTTTCGAAAAAAGTATTTAAACGTTTATATATTGGGGAAATTAGAAGAGCCTCATAAATTGTTTGGAAAAGTATTTTCATCTAAGTATGAATTGAATGAGTGGAGAAATGGATACTCGATTCAACTTACTACAAAGAAAGAATATGAAGAGTTATGTAAATGGTTAAAATTTTAATAATTCATGATGAAATGTGGAAGCTCAATGAAATATTTTAATAAAGAGCAAATCATTTAATTGAGTTAGTAAGATGAGATTTCATCAATAAAAATACAATCGAACTAAAAGCTCTAAGAGAATCGATGAATGGTTGCCACTAGAGCTTTCCTATACCTCTAAATATGTTAAGTAGTTCATCAAGATGGAAGCGAAATATCAGCTAGAATTAAAGCCCCAAGAGGCTGTGACTGTTGGGATACTGAAGGGGAAGTGTTGGATTTAGGAAACCTAAAGATCAATTGGACATTTTGTGTCTAATATCATCTATGATCTATAATATTTCACCTATTAACGCGCCTTGTCTCCTTAGTTATTTATAGCTAGTCTGTAATCACTTATCTATAATTTTATCAATCATTTAGAGATTAATTTATGCAAGTTCGGCAAGAGTTTGAGCGACGGAAATCTGTGGAAGAAATGGCAGTTAATTTCAATGCTTTAAAGGAACCCATTTATCGTTGGTTCAAAACTGAATATGCCGGCACATAAATTAGGAAGACAGTGGAAATTTAAACTGAACGAAGTGGATAAATGGATTTGAAGCTGAAAAACCAATAATAAATCACAAATCAGGAGAATTAATTGAGTTTAGAAATGGATTTCGATCAAAGGTGTATCATGGCAGATTTAAAATATAATATGTCCTTTACGGCAGGTGGTCTTTTCCTATTGGAATCTGTTCCCGTAGCTGAAACTTATCTTCAAGTTAGAGATTGGGATAAAACCAAAGAAATTCTTCAATCGGAAAACACAATTCAATCAAAAACAAATGCATCTCTGATTCGATTCAATAGAGAAATCGTATCAAGACTTCTGCTTTTAACTGATGGGCAAATTAAACTCTTGGTTGAAGGCTCAATGGGGGAAAGGAAACTAATTCTCTGGATGGCTATTTGCCGAAAACATAAATTTATAAATGATTTTGCCGTTGAGGTGATTCGAGAAAAATTTTTACAATTAAACTATAAAATCACATATAAAGATTTTGATATCTTCTTCAATCAAAAAGCTGAATGGCATGACGAGCTTGACAAACTTACTGATACTTCAAGAAGTAAATTAAGACAGGTATTATTTAGAATGATGAGAGAAGCCGATATTCTTCTCGAAAATGATGAAATCAATAGAGTCCATTTAACCTCAAACTTTATAACTACTATGAAAAGAACGAATCGCGCGGAGTTTTCAATCTTTCCCATTTCTGAATTAGAAATAACAAAAGCATTGGATGTATAAGGATGATTGAAAGCAGTTCAATTCAAAATAGGTTTAATCATTTATTAAAACTTTTTAAAAGCAAAAGGTTTTTAAGCAAAGAAGGCTTAGGAAACGAAGTTCCCTTTTTTATTTGTCCCTATTCACCTACTGAAGCAGTTGAGATGAATGAAATAAGGGAAATGTTAATTAAAAATCTTTCTCAAAGTGCGGTCCGAGTTCTCGCTATTGATCTCTTTGATATTTCTATCGAAATTTTGAAAGGAAGGGGTATCTTTGAAAATATCCTTGCTCAGGAGAAAGAGTTACCCAAGGCAGAACTTTTAGAATTATTACAAAACGTACTAGACCCTGAAAATGAGTTAGTTCCTTATATTGGTAAAAAGATTGATGAGGCTGATCACGAGATACTTTTCATTTCAGGAGTTGGCGAGGTCTACCCATTTATACGCTCACACAATGTTTTAAATAATCTTCAAAGTACCGCTAAAGACAAACCGACAGTCATGTTTTTTCCAGGCACTTATACACATTCTGCACTCATGGGTTCGAGTCTTGATTTATTTGGGCGACTTCATGATGACAAGTATTACAGAGCTTTTAACGTGTACCAGTGCGAAGTTTAATAATAGAGGTTAAAGATGTTGCTAAAAGAAATTTTTAAGAAGCCAGTTGATCGACAAATTGAAGGTGTAATTAAAGCAGATGATGAAACAGGGCTTAAAAATGAAATTGAAGAATATGTTTTAACCAAAGAAGTTTCTAATCGTTTAGATTCATTTTTAGATGCCTATGCAAACTATCAAGGAGCTAATGGAGCTTGGCTTTCGGGATTCTTTGGATCAGGTAAATCGCACTTATTAAAAATGCTTGCACTGCTTTTAGAGAACAGAAAAATTGATGGAATTTCTGTCAAAGATGTTTTTGTTTCTAAGTGCATTGATGATCGTCTTTTGCAGGCTAAGATTGAAAAGGCTGCTTCTATACCCTCTATAAGTATACTTTTTAATATTGATCAAAAGGCTGATGTTATACGCAAAGATCAAGTTGATGCGCTACTTTCTGTTTTTGTAAAAGTTTTTGATGAAATGTGTGGTTACTATGGCAAGCAACCATTTATAGCCCAATTCGAAAGAGATTTAGATTCAAGAGGAGAGTTTTCAGGATTTAAAACGGCTTATGAGAAAATAGCTGGAAAGTCTTGGGAAAAAGGAAGACAAGAGTTTGCACTTGAAAAGAAAAATATTGATAAAGCTTATTCTGAAACATCTGGAGACAAAACTCAAAGTAATACAGGAATTTTAGATTCATATAGAATAAGTTATAAACTTTCGATTGAAGACTTTGCCGAGCAAATCAACGTATATATTACCAAGCAAACAAAGGACTTTCGACTAAACTTTTTCGTTGATGAAGTCGGACAATATATTGCCGACAACATTAAACTCATGACGAACCTTCAAACAATCGCTGAAAGCTTAGCAACAAAATGTCACGGTAAAGCGTGGGTAATTGTGACTGCACAAGAAGATATGCATTCCATTATTGGTGATATGACTAAACAGCAAGGAAATGATTTTTCAAAAATTCAAGCAAGGTTTAGTAATCGATTAAAACTCACAAGCGCTGATGTCGCTGAAGTGATCCAGATTAGACTTTTAAGTAAAACAGATGTTTCTAAAAAAACAATTGAAACTTTGTATGACAAACAAGTAAATAACTTTAAAACCCTCTTTGATTTTGCAGATGGGGCCAAACTATATAAAAATTTTAAAGATAAAGAGCATTTTGTTTCTGCATATCCATTTATCCCGTATCAATTCGATTTATTTCAAGCATCAATTCAACATCTTTCAATTCATAATGCTTTTGAAGGAAAACATAGCTCAGTAGGTGAACGATCAATGCTGGGGGTTTTCCAACAAGTAGCCAAACAAATAGTTGATAAAGAACTCGGAAAGCTTGCAACATTCGACCTTATGTTTGAGGGATTAAGAACTGCTTTAAAAGCGCAAATTCAGCAAGCCATAATCGTTGCCGAAAGAAATCTTGATAATAAGTTTGCAGTTCAACTTTTAAAGGCATTGTTTCTTGTCAAATACGTTAAAGACTTTAAATCCACAGTGAGAAATCTTTGCGTTTTAATGTATGACGGCTTTGAAAAAGATATTCCAACTTTAAAAAAAGAAATTGAGGCAGCACTTGGCCTACTAGAACAGCAAACGTATATTCAACGCAACGGTGATGTTTTCGAATTTCTAACAAATGACGAAAAAGATGTTGAAGAAGAAATTAAAAGCACCGAAATTGACAGCCAACAACTAGCAAATGACCTTTCTCAAACAATTTTTGATTCAATTCTTGGGACTAAGAAAATTCGTTACGATATCAATGGGTATGATTACGAATATGCACGAAAATTAGATGATAGGCTCATGGGCCGAGAGAAAGAGCTTGCCATCAACATAATTACTCCATTTCATGAACACTCAGGAAATGATGACATAATCCTTAGACAATCTTTCGCGAAATCTGAGCTTGTTGTCATCATGTTACCTGACGAAAGGCTCATTAAAGATTTAATGATCCATCAACAAACCAATCGATATGTTCGTCAAAATACGAATACATCTCAACAGGAATCCATATCACGGATTCTTAGAGAAAAGGCAGATCAAAACCATAGACGTGAAAGTGATATTGAAAATAGAGTTAAAGATTTACTATCTAAGGCTAAATTATCAATCGGCTCTGATGTTCTAGACATTTCATCTAAAGACGCAAAGTCTCGCATATTTGATGCTTTCGTTGAGCTAATTAAAAAGTCTTATCCTCAGTTACAAATGCTTAAAGGGACAAATTATACAGAACAACAAATACCTGCGCTTCTTTCTCTCTCTAGTCAAGTCAGCTTTACTGATAATTTGATTGAGTCTGAACAAGAAGTAGTATCAGTAATTCAAATGAATGCTTCAAGGGGAACTAGAATGACCGTAAAGTCCCTTATCGCTCATTTTGAAGTAAAACCATATGGCTGGCATCAGGTGGCTACTCAGTGTACACTCGCAAAATTATGTACACGCGGGAAAGTTGAACTGCGTTTGGATGGAAATCTCCTTGAAGGTCAAGAACTAGATAGGGCAATTCTAAACTCGCAATTGCACCAGCAAGTTATCATTGAATCACAAGCCGAATTTACTGCATCTCAAGTTAGACAACTCAAAGACTTTTACAAAGATTTCTTTGACGATCAGCCTCAGGCATCAGAAGCGAAGGTTCTCGCACAAGACACTGTAAATAGATTCAAGACATTAAATGAGGAAGTGATGAAGCTTCTTTATCAAAAAGAGCAATATCCTTTTCTGTCGGTACTCTCTCCAGTTGCTGAAAAATTAGATTCAATGTCTAAAAAACAATATGGATTCTTTTTGACAGGCTTTTCAGAAGTAGAAAATGAGCTATTAGATGCCAAAGAAAAAATAATTGCTCCAATTAAAACGTTTATGGCAGGGCCTCAAAAAGACATTTACAAAGAAGCCCGCGCTTTTACTTTAAACGAAAATGCAAACTTTGACTTCATTGAGAAACCTGAACTGTCAGAATTGGACTCCATAATAAAAGGAACTGATTGTTTCATTGGAAATAAAATGAAACGTGCCAAAGAAATTGTAGATTTATTAGAGAAGAGAATTTCTGAGGTTCTTAATGCAGAGATAGAAAAGGCAAAGGCATCAGTTGAAGCCTTCAGAGAAAGAGTAAAGCAGGCTGATGGATACAGTGCGCTCTCTGCCTTGGAAAAAGAAGAAATTGATCAAAAATTTTCCCGAGCAACATCTACCTTAAAGGACAAAACGCTCATTGTAATTGTCAAGCAAGCAGCATCAAGTTTTGAGGCTAATGAATATAATTCAATCCTATCAATGATTGATGCAAAAATGAATGCTGGTCAAAATAAGCCAACTAGTCCCTCAATGAAGCTTGTGCCAATTAGGAATATTTCACTTAAATACAACAAGCCAGTTCTTGATTCTGAAGCTGACGTTGATGTGTATTTAGATCTTTTAAAGGAAGCGCTGGTTGGTGAGCTAAAACAAGGAAATAAAATTCAAATTTAGGGATATAGTATGGATACGAGTGTTTTAAAGAATTTTGCACAAGAGTCACGACGATATCTACTGGATGTCGTACGAAAGAAGATTGATTATTATCTCACTACAGATAATGCCGACATCCGTGCAAAAAAAGCTTTAATTGCTGATCTCAAGAAGGATATCGCTGATACCAGTAAAGATCAGGTCGTTGAGAAAATAGCTTACACTTGGTTTAACCGTTTTTGTGCTCTCAGATACATGGATGTAAAACAATACTCAGTTGTGGGTGTCCTAACTCCAGCAAGCTCAGAACATACGCAGCCAGAAATTTTGATGGAGGCTAAATCAGGTCAAATCAAAGAGGAGCTAGGAAGAAAAGAAAACCGCGATCAAGTAATTGCTCTTCTTTCTGGAAAAGTATCTTCTTCAGATTCTCAGAGTGATGCTTACAAACTTCTGTTATTGATGGCTTGTAACTATTATCACTCAATAATGCCTTTTCTCTTTGAAAAGGTAGATGATTACACTGAGCTTTTGATGCCAGATGATCTACTTTCTGAAGCATCTATTATTTCGAGAGTGAGAAGCGCCTTAAGTGTCGAAAATTGTGAAAATGTAGAAGTAATTGGCTGGCTCTACCAATTTTATATCTCAGAAAAGAAAGATGAAGTTTTTGCAGATTTAAAAAACAATAAAAAAATTACGCCTGAAAATATACCAGCGGCAACTCAACTCTTCACTCCGAACTGGATTGTTCGTTACCTAGTGGAAAATTCTCTAGGCCGCTTGTGGATGCTCAATCGTCCTAATTCTAATCTTATTTCTAAGATGGAGTACTATATAAAACTTGAATCTGAGGAGACAGATTTTCTAAAAATTAAAGGTCCTGAAGAGATTAAAATATGTGATCCAGCGTGCGGTTCAGGCCATATGCTAGTTTATGCCTTTGATCTTCTCTGTTTGATTTATGAAGAGGAAGGAATTGATCCTAATGAAATTCCATCCCAGATTCTAAAGAATAACCTATTTGGAATTGAAATTGATGAGCGTGCAGGAGAATTAGCCGCTTTTGCATTAACAATGAAGGCTAGAGAAAAACTGAGACGATATTTCAGAAACCCAATCCAGCCCAATATCTGTGTCCTTGATAATATTCATTTTGAAGCAAATGAAATTAAAGAATACATGGATCATATTGGGCGTGATTTATTCACTGAAAAATTTCAAAACACTCTCTATCAGTTTGAGGAAGCTAAAAACTTTGGTTCTTTAATAAAGCCAGAACTCACTGATGTCGATAATATCCTGAGTTTGCTAGATAAGAAGAATGTTTCGGAACATTTATTTTTAACACAGACGCATTCTAAAGTTTTGAGGATTCTTTCTCAAGTGAGTTATCTATCTCCAATATACCATGTGATTATTGCCAATCCTCCGTATATGGGGAATGGGGGTATGAATAATGTTTTAAAAGATTTTCTGAGTGAGAAATTTGCGGATAGCAAATCAGATTTGATGACTTCATTCATTGAGAGATGCATTCTCCTGGTAAAGGACAATGGAAATATAGGCATGATAACTCTTCCATCGTGGTTATTTATTGCGACATATGAGAGGCTAAGAATAAAATTAATTAATAATTTTTTCATTTCTTCACTGTTGCACTTAGGAAGAGGTGTGTTTGGTTCAGACTTTGGTTCTGTAGCATTTGTAATAAAAAAGGCTGTAGATTTACCTGAGGATTCGAAAGGTGCTTTTTATAGATTGTTTGATGAGCATGTTCAGGTAAGAAGTAATAATGAAATCAAAGTAAAGTTTTTAACTCAAAAAGAACAACCTTTCCTTGTGAGTCAAATTAGTTTCTTAGATGTCCCCAAAGTTCCGATAGCCTACTGGATGTCAAATTTATTTCTCAAAACTTTTAAAAAAGAAAAATTAAAAAAAATATTTCTAACGAGAGAGGGAATGGCAACAGCAGATAATGCAAGATTTCTTCGGCAATGGTTTGAAGTATCTTTTAATACTTTAAACGTTGATGCTGAAAGTGAATTAGACGCTATTCAAAGTCAAAAAAAGTGGTTCCCGTATACGAAAGGGGGCTCATATCGTAAATGGTACGGGAATAATGAGTTAGTAGTGGAATATTTCAATGGTGGACAAAATATTAAAAACAACATTGATATTAATACAGGCAGAGTTCGGTCTCATAATTATAATGGCGAATATGCTTTCAAAGAAGGATTAACTTGGACAGCATTAACGGCTGGTTCTTTTTCAGCTAGATATAGCAAAAAAGGCTTCTTGTTCGATTCCAAAGGACCAAAGGGTTTCTCTAATAATCCATATTTTGTTTTAGGATTGTTAAATTCAGTTTTAGGCACTGAATATCTTAAAGTTCTAGCACCAACTTTAGATTTTAAAGTAGGTGATCTACTTGAAATCCCTCTCTGCTCTTTACAGAGAAAACAAGAGATTGAAACTCTCGTAGTTAAGGCTATTGAGATATCAAAAGATGATTGGGATTCATATGAGCTTTCATGGGATTTTAATGCTAGCTGGTTTAAAAAATTATTGACTGAGAACTTATTGGAGAAAAGTGTAGATCAATTCATTGAACGTAATAAAAAAAATTTTTTGACGTTAAAGGAAATTGAGGAAAATCTAAATCAGATTTTTATTGACGAATATAAACTGAAGGATGAACTTAACTCCTCCGTTGAAAATTCGGAAATTGCCCTTTTTAGAAACACTTTCTTATCATCATATAAAAGTGATAAATTAACGATCGCAAAAGAAATCATAAACTACTCTGTCGGCTGTATGTTTGGCCGTTATAGTCTTGATGTAGAAGGTCTTATCCTGGCCAATCAAGGCGAATCAATTAAAGATTATCTTAAACATGTTCCAAATCCCTCCTTTACTCCTGATGAAGATAACGTGATTCCACTTCTCGATGGCGACTGGTTTACTGATGAAATTAGCGAACGCTTCAAGAAATTCATTAAAGTAGTTTTTGGAGAGAATAATATTGAACAGAACTTAAAATTTATCGAAGACGCTATCGGTAAAAATATTAGAAGATACTTCGAAAAAGATTTTTATAACGATCATGTTAAAATGTATAAAAAACGTCCGATATATTGGATGTTCTCAAGTCCAAACGGGACATTTAATGCCTTGATATATATGCATCGTTATACTTCTGATACGGTAAGCATTGTTCTTAATAGCTATCTTCGAGAGTTTAGAGCAAAGCTTGCTTCTAAGCGTGAAAACTTAGAACGACTTTCTGCTGATGCCTCTGCTTCAGCGAGAGATAAAACCGCTGCCGTTAAAGAAATCGAACAATTAAAGAAAATGATTGTTGAGCTTGATGAGTATGAAAAAGATATTCTCTATCCTCTTGCCACTCAACGCCTAGCAATTGATCTTGATGATGGGGTGAAGGTTAATTATCCGAAATTCGGAAAGGCCTTAAAACCGATTAAAGGCCTTGATAAGGATGAGGATTAACCATGAGCAAGATTAAGCTAGCATTAGATAAGCTATTTCAGACTCATCGAGTTGTGTTCTGGTATGACACCAAGAATGAACTCAAACAAGTGTTTAATGATCTTTCTTTCTCAGATGTCGAAAAAATTGAAATACAAAATAATGAATTTTTTATAAAACAAAGAGTTCTTAGGGAAAAATCTGATTTTAAGTTTCTTATCTACAAAGATGGTTCAAGGCTCAATGATTCATCAAACTGGTTACTTGATATGGAACTTGCTTTTGGGGAGTTCAGAAGTGATCAGAACTCTATTTGGCTTGGTGAAGTCGGCCTTGGGTTTGAATGGGCAGATTTTGTACAGGAGCATGTTACTTTTTTTAAAAAACAAATTTTTAGAGAAAAACTTAAAGAATGTATTCATGGTTTTGGTAATAAAGAAGAGTTGCGTCTTAAGTTATACGCAATTTGCCTTGGAGCCGAAGATAGTCTTGAGTCAGTGGTTCAAGAGTTACTTTCAGAATTAGCTAAAGGCCAACAGGTCAATTATCAACTTCTGAAGGAGTGTAATCTTGATTCTCATCTATGGAAGACGCTTGAGAAAAATTTTGGATATATTTCGACCAACCCATCGGTCAAAGATTTTGCCCTAGAAATTTTCAAATCTTCTTATCAGATGAGTATCGAAAAGCGATCTAAGCTAAATAATAATGCTTACGTGTTCATGCGGAACTGGAAGAATAACCGACACCGCATTTCTGACTTTGAAATTTTGTCCAAACATTTTGAGCAAATCCTTGATGTCGGTCATGATTTAGAAAATCGTTCATACAAAGAGCTACAAGATTGTGATTATTTCGAGCTCGTTGATAAGAGAATTCTTAGCTTGCTTGTTAGTGATCTTACTAACAAGACAATAAATCCAATCGAATGTGACGCATTTATCAGAGCTAGAAATTCGACCCACTGGTATAAAGACCACATAAAAGAAGTCTATGAAGCCATTCACCATGCGGCTCAGTTCTTTAATCTTCTCCATGGAGTAAGTTTAACCATATCTAACTTTAGTGATGGGTTTAAAAAATATACTGAGAATTGGTACAAGATTGATCTTAATTATAGAAAGTTTATCTACTTTACCCGAAAAAGTGGCCAAGCATCAGTATTAAGGCCCTTGATTGACCAAGTTGAGAATCAGTATACAAATAATTTTCTCGGAAAACTTAACAATGAATGGCAACCGCACATTGATAGCCTTGAAACATGGGAATCCTCTGGGGTTTCCGTTCAGAGAACTTTTTTTAATCGCACCATTGCACCCATACTTGAAAAGGATAAAAAAGTTTTTGTCATTATTTCAGATGCGCTCCGATACGAGGCTGGAAAAGAGTTATATAACAAAATACTTCAACTAGATCGTTATGAGGGTGAAATCGGTTTCATCCAATCTACTATACCTAGCTATACTCAACTAGGTATGGCAGCACTACTTCCTCAATCTCAACTTTCTTTAAATTCAGAAAAAGTTGAAACGGTTTTTGCGGATGGTAAGTCAACATCGGGTTCCGAAAATCGAAGAAAGATTATTCAAGACTATCCATCGAATAAGGGCGCTGTTCTTCTTGCTAGTGATTTTCTTGAAACTCATTTGAATGATACCAAGGTTTTAGTAAGAGATCACGATTTTGCTTTTATCTACCATGATGAAATAGATAATGCAGGAAAGACGCCAGACCAAGTTCCTGCTGCAGTAGAGAGAACATTTGAGACACTCATTCAAATTATTAAAAAACTCTCATCTTCTAATGCAAACCGAATTTTAATTACGGCTGATCACGGGTTCCTTTTTCAAGATAAAGATTTAGATGAGAGCGATTTCTTATCTGATAGCTCTATACGAGGAGAAATTCTGCAAACTGATAGAAGATTTTTTATAGGTAAAGGTTTAGAAGCCACAAACAATTCTTTTAAGATTTTTAATGCAAAACAAACTGGGATTTCTGGTGATGTTACCTTTGCTATTCCTAAAACTGTAAACAGAATTAGGAAAAAAGGTTCTTCTATTCGTTTTGTTCACGGAGGAGCATCACTGCAAGAGATAGTTGTTCCAGTCCTCGATATTAGAAAAAAACGCGAAAGCGATATCGGATTTGTTTCTATAGAGGTCTTAGGAAGCACTTCAAATTTGATTACAACTGGTCAATTGGCCGTAGCACTTTATCAGAATGAGCCTGTCACGAATAAAGTTAGACCACAAAAAATCAAAGTAGCACTTTATTGTGGCGAAACTCTTATAAGTGATTCGAAAGAGCTTCTCTTTGATATGACATCCACGAATCCAAGAGATCGAGAACTTAAGGTACAGTTCATCTTAACACAAGAGGCGAATAGGTTTAATAACAAAGAAGTGGAATTGCGCTTAGAAGAAGAGATTAAAGACACGACTAAGTACAAGATTCACAGAACATATAAATATACATTACGAAGATCGTTTCAAAGTGATTTCGACTTCTAGAATGGGGGCATATGAATACGCTAGATAAAAAAATAACTGAACTTTTTGCTGGTACAGTTGTCAGGAAAGATCTCGTTAAAGCTGTAAAGGGAAACGCAATTGTTCCATCTTATGTACTTGAATATCTTTTAGGGCAATACTGTGCAACTTCGGATGAAGCTAGCATCAATTCTGGAATCGAGACAGTTAAGGACATTCTGGGGAAACACTATGTGCACCGAAATGAAGCGGGCCTTATTCGTTCTACTATTAAAGAGAAAGGTCGGCACAAGGTCATTGATAAGATTAGTGTCTCACTTAATGATAAGAAAAATGTTTATGAAGCTTCATTCTCTAACTTAGGTATAGAAGATGTGATTGTTAGTTCCGATGTCATTAAGAAACATCAAAAACTACTTGTTGGTGGTGTATGGTCTATATGTGAGCTTGAATACTCCTTTTCTGAAGAAGATAAGTCTGTCCCTTGGATTTTGTCTTCGATAAAGCCAATTCAATTATCCCAATTTGATTATGACCAGTACGTCGAAACTAGACGAAAATTTACTACTGATGAATGGATCGATTTGCTTTTGCAAAGCATTGGTTTCAATCCTGAAATGTTCGGAAAAAGAAGCAAGCTTCTTCAGCTCGTTCGTTTAATTCCATTTTGTGAAAGAAACTACAATCTGATTGAGCTAGGGCCAAAGGGAACTGGTAAATCACATGTTTATTCAGAGTTTTCACCTCATGGCATACTCATTTCTGGTGGTGAGATTAGTTTAGCAAAGTTATTCGTTAATAATTCGAGTGGTAAGCTTGGCCTAGTAGGATACTGGGATACAGTCGCTTTTGATGAGTTTGCAGGAAAGCAAAAGAAAGTAGACAAAGCTTTAGTCGATGTCATGAAGAACTATATGGCCAATAAAACTTTTTCAAGGGGCGTGGAAACTCTTGGAGCAGAAGCTTCAATGGCATTTGTGGGAAATACTTCTAAGTCAGTTCCTTACATGCTTAAGCACTCTGATCTTTTTGACGATTTGCCTGAGAAATTCCATGACTCAGCATTTTTAGATCGTTTGCACTTTTATATCCCTGGCTGGGAAATTGATATTATTCGTGGCGAGATGTTTTCTAAAGGCTATGGTTTTGTCGTTGATTACTTTGCTGAGGTACTGAGACATTTAAGAAATTCTGATTATTCACAAAAATATAAGAATTATTTTGAATTAGGATCTGAGATCTCAACAAGGGATAGAGATGGAATTCATAAGACATTCTCTGGTCTAATGAAGATTCTCTTCCCTCATAATGAAGCAACCGAAGAAGAAATAAAAGAGTTACTCGATTTTGCGATGGAAGGCAGAAAAAGAGTTAAAGATCAGCTTCTAAGAATTGATGCAACTTATGCGAAAGTAAACTTTAAGTTTTCAAGTACATCTTCGAATAAGGAATTTGCTGTTACTACGCTTGAAGAAAAAGAACATCAAGCGGTTTATTACGCAATCAATTCTGAACATGAGACGTCCAAAGTTGATTCACCGAATTCTCATTCAGAAGCCATTGTTTCTAAGGTTTCCACATCACTTTTAGAGAAAAACTTAGCTTTTAGTGAAAATCAAAAAGGTGTTTCATACGAGGACATTTTAATTCCTTATTTAAAGGGAGCTAAAAAAATTGTGATTACTGATCCGTACATCAGGATATTTTATCAAGCTAGGAACTTAATGGAGCTGTTAGAGCAAATTGCAAAAAACAAAGCTGATGATGAAGAAATTCTGGTTAACCTTAATACAATTAGAGATGAACAAGGGGCTGAACAGCAAGTAAATTTTCTAACACAAATGAAGGAAAGTCTTGTGTCGGCTGGACTGCTATTTTCATGGTCATTTGATGAAAGTGAAACAATCCATGCAAGACATATTGTCGCTGATAATGGTTGGAAGATTCTTTTAGATCGGGGATTAGATATTTTTCAACAATACGATATGAATGATGCTTTTGCTGTTGCAAATCGGAATCAAAGATTTAGAGCCTGTAAAGCTTTTGAAGTTACTTATATTAAAACTAAAAAATAAAAAAGACAAAATTGTAGATTTCAAAAATGCGAGTTCGTATTACTGCAAGTTTAAAGGAGGCTACTATGGCAAAAAAAGTATTCTATAGTTTTCACTATAAACCAGACAATTGGCGAGTATCACAAGTTAGAAATATTGGGGTTATTGAAGGTAATCGTCCTGCAGCAGATAACGATTGGGAAACTGTTACTAAGGCTGGAGATGGAGCCATTGAAAGATGGATAGCTGATCAGATGAATGGTCGAAGCTGTACAGTACTTCTAATTGGGAGGGAAACTGCAGACCGAAAATGGATCAATCACGAAATAATAAAATCCTGGAATGACAAAAAAGGTATTCTGGGAATATTTATTCACAATTTAAAAGATTCAAACGGGAACCAAGTAGTTAAAGGCAACAATCCATTTGATTATATCACTTTCGAAAATGGCGTAAAGTTATCTTCAATTGTTAAAGCATATAATCCACCATACTACGACAGTAAGCAAGTCTACGAATATATTTCAAGCAACCTTGAAAATTGGATCGACGAAGCCATTCAAATTCGGAATAAAAATTAAGAGGTGTAGATGAATTCTGGAAATTTAAAAAAAATTAATGAAAATGACTCTTCCGTTCAATCACACTTAGTGATTCTTCAAAACGTAATACAAAGAATGGCGGAAAATTGTAATTCTTCAAAGACTTGGTGCGTGACCATTGTTTCTGCGATACTTGTGGCAATTGCTGATAAAAATAAGCCGCAAATGGTGTGGCTATGTATCGCTCCAATTCTTCTATTTTGCGCGCTTGATATTCATTATCTAGCTCTCGAGAAAGGATTTAGAGATTCATACAATAGTTTTATAAAGAAACTTCATTCTGATATCTTAAGTCACGAGGACTTATTTGCCGTGAATCCTAGTGGTAAAATGGTAGGGCATCATATTGAATCATTTTTATCTTTTTCAGTATGGGCATTTTACCTCGTGTTACTTGGTTTAGTAATTGTTACTCATTTTCTAATTTTTTAGAAAAAGTATTAGCTACGGATTAGATTTATTTAAGAATTATCGTGAGCTTCCATTTATTCGAGTTAGTGGATTTAAGGGGTTCTATAATTCTTGTAAATTTTTTTCTTCAAATCAATGTCAGAAATATAAATTGTTAAAGATTAATATTAGGATCATAAATGTGTGACTCTATAAAATGGTTTATTGAAGGTCGGATGATAGAGTTGATTTCTGCCATAGGTGCCCTCATATCTGGGTATATGGGTTATAAAGTATATGATTTAGACAAACGAGTTTCCAACGAAAATTTGCCACGTGTGAGCATTTGGTTTGATAATAGTTGCCAAGATTTTGATGGAATTTTAGGTGAGCTTACATTTATTAATCTTGGGAAAGAAGCTCTGCCGATTAGAACACTTGCTCTACTTCATGGTAATCCTGAAAAACGTATTTCGTCATGCTTCAAGGAAAAACGTTTAAATGAATCTTCATTTAAAAATAGTTATAACTTTTTAGATTCTCAAAATGATTACATCTTTGTTAATAATAAAATTGAAAAGTTAGTACTATATTCTCCAGGAGTAAGTCCATCTCAATTCATAATTCGTGCCATGTATTTTGATAACACTTTCGAGATTATAAATATAGACACTTCCAATCTTGGTGGAAAATATTTCTTAACTGGTAAAGGTATAAAATAATTTTACTATATTGGAAAATTTTTCGAAACCTGTAAAAAGTCATCACTAATTTTTTCCGAATGCCCTGTCGCTAAATGAATATCTTTAAAGCCAATGTTTCTTAATTTAACGGCTAGGTCTAAGCCATTTCCGTCTTCAATATCTAAATCATAATCGACATAGATTTGTGATTTTTTATCAATCGTTGAAATATTTTTAAATAATTCAACTGGAGAACTAAATCCTCTGAATGGTATTCCTTGCTTTTGGGCCATTCCTTTCCATGATAAAATATTGAGATGTTCATTATCGATGAGAATAATTTCATTTGAGTGGCTAAAATTGATTAGAGGTATTTGAATTGAAACTGTCGTTGATATATTTTCTTCAGATTCAATTTTAATTTTCCCTTTCCATAATTCAATAGTTTTACGAGCGTGGTAAAGACCGCATCCTTTGCCACTCGTTTTACTGGTTACACCGAATTTAAAAAGATTTTCTATGTTTTTATTTGGTACACCTTTTCCATCATCTTTCACTTCGATGGTAATTGATTCATTATCTTGATAAACAGAAACCAAAACATTGATCGGACCATATTCCTTTTTAGCTTCAATCGAATTATTGATTAAGTTTGAAAGAATATTCGTAAATTCAAACTCATTAATCAAAGAATAAAATGTTCCTTCGATGTTGGATTTTAGTGAAAATCTTTTATCCTCATGATGTTCAATGAGTTTCATCTTAATAGTTTCCAAAACTGTCTTCGTGACATTTACTTTAGACAGTTCAATATTTGCATCATCCTGATTGATTAAGCGTGATGCCATCAAATCGATGTTTTTTTGAATCGTATTCAGTAATTTCTTTTCGTCTGCGCTTAACTTGTCAGATGATAATTCATAAAGAGTTTTAAGAGCTGCGAGGGGACTCTTAAGATTATGACTTAGAGTTCTGGTTAAATTGATTATTTTATCATTTGATTCATTTACACCTTTCATATGCTCTAGTTCAATTAAAGCCTTTGTATGTTTACGATTTATCGATGATAAAATTTTGTAGGCGATGAATAAGAAGATACTTTGAAAGACTAAAAATATTAAAAAATATTCTAGATTTGAAGTAATACTTGATAATAGAGAAATCTTTGGAAGAGTGTAACCTATTTCTAATACTTTTTGATCGACGTAATTTTTAGCCGAAATTGATTTTTCACACTTGTTATCACTACCCCAGATCGTCTTATTATTAATGTCTTTGATATTTAAACATGTGAGGCCTAGCTGTTTTAAACTATCAAGATTTGCATTGAACCAGGCAAAGTTCCCTGATTGATATAAATGGGGAAGTATTGATGAAGCGTCCCCTGTTAATTTGTTCTCTATTGTTCTGATCCTTGTCTCTTCAAAATTTCTATGAATAAAAATGGTAAAAACAGTTGTAGTAATTGCTAAAGCTAAGATTGTTCCTAAGAGAAGTAATCTTTTTTGAATATAAAGTTTCATTTGTTGACCTTTATATTTTTAATGAAAAAGTAACTATTAACAAAAGATTGGACTTTATCTTCGGCGATTACAATTTGGTGAAGACTATAGGCTCCAGACTTATTACTTATAAAATCAGCAAGAAAATATTGGGATTTTGGATCTGATAAGATTTCTACTTTTGTTCCATTTAATTGTTCAATTTCTAATGACTTAAATGGTTCGATGATTTTTCCTGACCTTTCATTGATTATTGGTTCAATTCCTTTAGATGAAATCCCATAAGGTTGTGGCCAAGGTAGGGTAGTTTTAAAGATGTGATTCTTGCCATTTAACTGACTTAGATTGGGTTTAAATTTTTGATCTATGATAAAGGCCCGAACCCACCAAAGCCAATTTTGTCTTTCTTTTAAATGAGGATACTTTGAAATTGTTTGATCATCATAAATAATTTGAAGCCCTTTACCTTCTGTTTCCAGAGATTGATTTGCCTTTTCAGTTGCAATAATGCTTTGGCTTTCAAGTAGTTCCTTCGCAAATAGTTCAATGGAAAACTGTCCTGTTTTACCGACAATATTGATGGCCTGTTCAGGTGAGAGTTTTATATTTTTTAAAATATCTTTTATCAAATAACCTGAGTATTTAATTTTTCCCAAATCTTTAAAGTTGGGATGATAGTTGATTGTTTCAAGATTAACTTTCTTGAGCTTAGTTAGATCTATTTCTTTTGATTTCCCGTTTGATATAACAATAATTTTTGAAGGCTCTATTGTTGCAAAAGAATTAGCTGAGATAGTAAAAAGTAGAAATAATAAGACTTTTAACATAATTTCATAAACTCTACGTTTACACGACTTGGATCTAGCAGATAAAAGCGTTCAAATTTCTTGCCTCTTACTTCAGTCCAGCCTTTCCCTTTAATTTTGCAATCTAGTGGTGGCATGGACCTAATATCTAATTTCATGTCAGTCGCTTTATTGAATATCTGATCAAATTGTGTTTCTTGTACTTCAAAAGCAAGGTGTTGTGGACTTGGGAGTCTTTCTTCATTAAATGGAACTAATAGCAATTCCAGTTCTTCACCATTTGTATTTTTAACGAGAACCATTCCTTCTTTTTTTGTACCTGTATCGATAAAAGAGTTTATATAATCAAAACCTAATACGTCACAGTAGAAGTTCTTTGACTTTTTAGTATCTTCACAGCCTATAATAAGATGATTAATTTTCATTTCTATTCCTTCCCAACTACAAGTTTTAGATCTTCAATCATTTTTGAGAAATCATCACTCTTGTTTTTAATTTCAGATATAACTTCTTTGCAATATTCTTTGTCATCGATATTGGCATGAAGGGCATCTATTGAGGATATAAGAAGGCCGAACTGATTATTGATTCGATGAACCAAATCATTGGATACGTTCTTCATAAAAACCTTTTTCCTTTGACGTTATTAGTTCGCCTTTAATTTTTCTACCTGCATGCCTAATAAACATATCTGACACTTTTAAATCTCTTGCTGTTTCAGATTGATTAAAATCATTTAATTCCATGAAATGTTCAACAATTTCAATTTTCAGTTGTTCAAGGTAATCTTTAATACCAATATCTTTGATTCTTTTTAAATCTGATTTACTTAATTTACTTTTTTGCAATGGTTTTGCTTTGATAAATGAATCTGGAATATTTTCTTCATTGATTATCCCATAGCCTTTAATATTCCAATATTCTACGAGGGCCTCTATATCACGAGTATTACTTTTCCATTCAAGGCTTCGAAGTAATTTTTTTGCAGCATCAGTGATTGTGATTTTTCTAAGATATTTTGAGTTGAAAAATTCTATTAGCGGAAGAATATCGTCGGGGCGATTTCTCAGAGGAAATAATTCAATTTTTATATGACTTATTCTTGCGTAGAAATCATCTCTAAAAGATTTCTCGGCAACTAAGGTGAGAAGATCTTCACATGTAGCGCATATTACTCTGAAATTAGATTTTATTGGAGAAGTAGAACCAATTGGATAAAATTCTTTTTCTTCAATGGCCTTCATTAATTTTTGTTGGGCCGTTTTAGACAGTGAGTGTATTTCATCTAAGAAGACTATTCCACCATCAGCAATTTCAAGTAATCCTGTTTTATTAGACGTAGCACCTGTGAATGCACCTTTTTTGTATCCAAAAAGTTCTGACTCAAGGAGATTTTCAGTATATTGAGCACAATTAATTGCTACAAATTTTTCTTTTGGAACTCGGCATACCTCTCTAATAAGGTCAGCGACAATGGTTTTTCCAGTTCCTGTTGGTCCGCAAATAAGCACTGGCTTAGTAGATATTCCCAGTCCTTTTATTATGGATAATTCATTAAGTGTTTCATTATGATTGGTTAAATATCTAGAACGAATTAGCGAATCAACTCTTGTACCATTTTCAAAGCTTAAATATCGTCCTATCGCTAAATCTAATGATTTTTGTGTAATTGGTTTTTGAAGATAATCCTGACAACCTAATTGGTAAGCTTTTTCGGCCACAGCATCTTCACCGCGACCAGTAGTAATGATGGAATAAATTCCCATCTTCTTTGCAATTTTTGCTAATCCTAGACCAGCTAATTTACGATCAAGATCTAAGTCCAAAAGTGCAAAATCAATTTGTTCATTTTCTAGAATCTTTTTAGCACTTGCAAAGGTTGCAGCTTCTAAAATGTCATGGCCCTTCAGGAAACCCTTAAGGCTAAGTCTTGCTAATTTTTCGTCATCTACAACTAATATTTTCATTCTATTTTTTCGATATCCATATCAATACGTTCGATAAATTTATCGAGTTTTACGAAATTTATTTGATCATGGCAACACATATTTAGTTTGCGCACAATGCGTCTTCTTACTGAATTTTCAAAGAATTTTATCCTTATTGGCCCTGATCGTATTTTTTGGCCTCCATTTTGGATTACCAGCCTTCATCGAAACAACAAAAAGTCATGAAGACTAGATAGGGAGGGAATCATGAGGCAATTCAAAGCCACGATCAAAAGAGAGTTTATGGATCTGCTTGGAGAAATCAGTATCGATGAATTAGTCGGTAACACGGAGGTTTCAAGAATCATTAAAGATATTGCAAGCGATCTTAGTGATGTCTCTTTAACGGAACATTACCGACATTTAAAAGGAGGCAAGTAATGAACACAAAAGATTTGATAGGCCTTAATGTAAAAATTCAAATGCTAGAAAGGTTTTTAAACCCAAAAGAACTTAAGAATCCTGCGGTTGCAGAGAAGTTGAAACTTATTCGAAAAGAATTGCTCAAATATTTATCTCCATTAAAAAAGGAAAAAAAATGAATTTACATTATTCAATGATATCGATGTCACTTTTAATTTTTCTATCAGCTTGTTCTTTTCAAAATAGTGAAAAGCTAGGTTCTTCTTTTGAAACAATTTCGTCAGGATTACAAGTTGACCCTAATGGAGATAGTGATGGTGACAAGATTATTGATAACGAAGAAGTAGCTCAAGGGCGAAATCCGTTTGTAGCAAACTTACCAGAGTTAAAAGTTAACTTCCTACAAAATTATAAAATTGAGGGTAGCGTAAAAAAGGTAGATTCAGGTGCTGATGAATCATTTCTCATTGATACTAAGGTAAATTCTGATAATCCTGATTTTCAATATAGAGTTGGAAAATTATTCGTTCGCGAAATGGCTTCGAGACAAGCTGCAAAAATTGGTAAGTATTCGGGATATTCAGCTGGTAGCATTGTTCCGCGTGACATGAGCTGGGTAAAGTACCCCGACATAGATCCTATTTTTTATTCATCTGAAGTACTAGATAAGAAAAAATACTTTGGACCTGATTATAGTATTCAATCTCTAAGTATAACAGTTGAAAACTCAGTTCGACTTAAAGAAATGACAGCATTTAAGTCGATAAAAAATCTAGAATTAAACTTTTACTATTACAACTATGAAAAAGAATCCTATGAATTACTTGCGACCAAATTAATTGAAAGGCATTTTCAAGCTGGGGTAAATGAAGTCTTTGAGGTCAAACTAGAAAACATTCCAAGGAAAATCTTAGAAGAAAATTTTCTTAAAAAGGGTGAATTTATTATCTCTGAAGTCAAGGATTTTGAAATCCCCGATCTTGAAACAACTTATTCTGAACTATTGGCATCTGTAAAAAATAAATGTCTCTCTGTTTCTTTTAATACTCCACTCGAAGCTAATATTTCATATGTCTCGACACAGGGGAATGGAATTAATTTCGATACTGTTTTATCAACTCTTTTTAATAAGAATTATGAAGTTAAGGAAGACCAGTTAGAGAGAATAGGACAATTTACAAATAATCTTCCTGATTTTATGTATCTTAAAGAAATTCAGGAAAAAGATAAATTAGGGAAATGGTTTGTTCTAACAAATGAATTCCCGGAATATTATCTTAATCACAAATTTGTTAAATCTGATTATCTTGTTCTTACTTACATGACAGGTAAGGAACTATCGACCCAGTCTGATGAAAAGTTATATTCTTATATGCCAAGTGCATCTGGGGGGAAGGATTCAACCATCTATCCTTTAGGTATTGTAACTTCTAATTCGAGGATTGATTTTCAAATTTCTCCACTGAAAAGCTGGGGAACGGAAATTACTAAGAAAACTGAACATTTTAGTCAGCACAACCCAATGGATATGGATTGCGACTTTTCTATTTTTATACCTTCAAAATTTAATAGAGATTTGGTTTTACAAAAGGATTTAAAAGGGGAACTGGAAAGACTTGAATTGATAATTAACCAAGAATCTTATTCACTAAGAGATTTAGTGAGTAAAAAACTGATTGAACTTAGATGGATTAAAGAAAAATTACACATTTCAATTAAAGATATTTCAAAGATCCAAGTGTTGTCTCCAACTGAAGATAATGTATTGGCATTAAGATTAATAACTTTTAACGGACATTCTTCAGTTGGAGTTAGACTTGATTCAATGTCAGGTGCAACGGGAGGTTCTTGCCCAAGTGTTATGTGTAGTTATGCGTACAACATTGGGCCCCGTTTAATTTCCACTGACTCTTTAAGATTCGGAGAATGGAGCCACTATGTTGATCAAGGAATGCTACCATTTGCATATCCCATCGATTACAAGCAAGAATTTACAATTAATGTCAGTTCAATTTTAAATAACTATCACAATTAAGGAGTTGAGATGAAATACGCAATATATTTCTATCTTTCACTTTGTAATTATTCATTTGGGGCATCGTTAAAGTCGACTGCGGATCGATTAGGTCAAGAAGCAACAAAAATTGGAGTAGCACTTGGAATTCTTGCTTTGGCAATTGCCGGTACAATGCTTGCTCTAGGGAAACAGGAGGGAGGCGAAAGAGTTACAAAGGCCATCATGGGTTTGGTTGTTGTTTTGTCCGCTTCAACTTTAATTAAAACTATTTCCTCAGTCGTTGGGTAGGAGGAAAAAATGGAATTTCATTACCCAAAATTTTTAAAAGCCACTCCAGTTTTTATGGGACTAACTTTACTCGATCTTGGATTTGTAAGTTTTATCTTATTAATTTCTACGATCGCTGAGTTAGAGGCTCATTGGGTATTAGTTTTGATTTTGATTAACCTTGGAATTTTAAAACTAGTTCGAATTAAGCTTCCACGCCTTTCGTTGGAATTGATCTTAAAAAAGAAACGAAAACTCAAGTGGTCCTACGCTTTAGAGAAACTGTATTTAAGAAATCAATGGACGGATTCATTATGATTTTTCCAATTTTCAATGCGGAAAAAAACATGCTCACCTCGCTTAAAGGGGAGGTGAGTTATTGTTTTAAAGTTAAAACTCCAGATTTATCTCAATTAACTGAAAGTCAAAAAGATAGTTTTTATGAAAGGATAGAGAATTCTTTGAAAACATTTCGAGATGATTGTTATTATCGGTTTTATTCATGGGATGGAAATTTTTATCTCAACACTAATGATATCGAAGTTTCAATCGTTGATTGTGAAATTATACCTTTAGATGAACCACTACAGGCCTTCTTTAGAGGTGAAGATCTATATCATGATGTAATTTTCTATGAAGACTATCTAATCATTAATTCTAATTTTGTACGTCTTCTTAACTTCTACGAATTGCCTAATTTCGGTTTTGAAAATGTTTTAACAGACTTTGGTGACTATGTATTTCAAGTAAGGAAGATTGAAGCAATAAAAGCGAAAAAAACTTTAAACCTCAGAAGGAAATTACACTTTTCATCATTGCACGAAAGTTTACGTAATATTGAATCAGAAAATGCTTTTGGCCAATCGGAAAATCTATATCAGAACATTATCAATGGAGAAGATGCTTTATTCGATGGTGAAGGTTGGGTTGTGGTTAGTGGTAGTTGTAAAGAAGAGCTTGATCAAAAGACAAAGATACTTTTGAAGAATGCGAAGCTTAAGGATATGAAACTCCTAGTGGAAACTGATGGTTCAGCATATTTTTATAACAGCATAGTAATGGGTGTAAGCCCAAGCTTTAAAAGAAAGCATCCTATCCCAGCATCTACTTTAAGAGCATTTTTACCCATTATTGATGAAAAGCTTATGGAAGACGGTTTTGAACTCCATAGTCCTTCAGGTAAAAAAATATTACTTTCAATTTTTCATCCAGCATCTACAAATTTCAATGCATTTATCACAGGTACATCAGGCCAAGGTAAGTCAATGATGGCCAATAAAATTATTTTAGAGGAGTTACGCAATGAACGAAAAATTGTTGTCCTTGATCTTGGCAACTCATTTAAGAAAAATGTGGCATACCATGGTGGAAGCCAATTTTCCGAAAAGTTTAACCCGCTTCAATTTCAAAACCCTTCTTATCTAAAAGCATTTATTAAAAGTATTGTTTCCGATGGTTTTTTGAATTTGAGAGATGAAGGAAAAATATATGAATTCTTAAAGGATAATACTTTTAAATCTATGGCGGAATTAATTGATTCACTCGAAAACCAGTTTAGTGGGATCAGGTTTTATTTTTCAGAATTGAATGAATTTTTCACTGATGAAGTTCAGTCCCTTGATGATCTCACCTATTGTGATTTGAGTTTATACCCTGAACACATAAAAGCACCTTTAATTATCTATCTTATTGAATATTTTAAAAACTTACAGGGGAAGAAAATATTTTTATTTGATGAGTGTTGGGATCTACTCAAAAATCATGCGGACTATATTGCTGAATGTTTTAGAACATTTCGAAAACATGATGCTTCCGCAATTGCGATAGCTCAAAACCTTGATGACTTTGTCGAAACATATTTGGGACGTGTAATTGTACAAAACTGTTTTTATAAGCTGTATTTTCGCCAAGAATGTGAAACTGAAAAATATCTTGATAAAAGAGAAGCCAGCATTGTTAAAGAAATAAAATCAGAAAAGGGGAGCTATAGTGAATTTTTAATTTCATCAGAGGTATTTAGTAAAGTCGTCCATTATATTCCGTCACTTCATGAATATGAGCTTTTTAATACCGAGAAAAAGGAAAATATAGCATTTCAAAAGTTTCTCACACCAAGAGAAAACTATATGAACTTCCCTGAAATATTTAATCAATATTTTTACCTGAAGCATCCACATTTATTTGAGAGGGACGGACGATGAAGCATATTCTTTTTTTTTGTATTCTAATATTATTTTCGATGAAGACGTTTGCCTTGGTAGGTGAAGATACTGCTTTAATGATTGAGCTAGTAACTACGACATCAAGTCAACTCAATGAATTGGAGAAGCTTGTATCAAACGCTGAAAAGTATACTGCCAAGATGGAACGCTATAATGAGTTATTTCAAGATCATTATCTTCGTGCTCAACGTGTTGAATATTTGGCTTTGGAGCTTTCTTCAAAAAAAGAAATGAATGATCTTGGAACTCTTAATTCTCTTATCCGAGATCTTAAGTATTCTATGGAGGAATTAAGAGAGAGAATGAAGGAATATGCTGAAATTAAAGATAAAGATGATAAGACAAAAATCTATGTAAAACAGCAAAAGGTAATTAATGAACATGAGAAAAAAGTAGCAACAACTCAAGTTCATCATTCAATTGAAGCCAATAATACTGGTAGGGCGACTCAACTTACTGCCCAAAATACGGCGCTGATTTATGAAAATCAACTAAGGTCGACTGATATTCAGCTTGAAATGTTAAAAGCTCAAACAACTGCCAACAAATTAAAAGCTGAAGAGATGGAGGAAAGACGACTTGATGAACTTCAAAGGATGAAAGCCTACAATATTCGTCCAACTAAAGTGAATTCTGACAAAGGTATTATCCGATGAGTGGCTTACTAAAAGACATGCTGCTTATTGAAGACCCTTCGACACTGATTCTTGCGAAAGAAATTTCAATACGTGCCAGTTATTTTGTTCTTCCTTGTTTTCTATTGGCCTTGGCCTTTGAGTACCTAGGTAAATTTGAATTTTTAGCAGTTGGAAAAAAACTGATCATTGTAATGTTGATCCTTGCGACCTTTTCCTCCATTCACCATAAAGCGGTTGATGTCAGTTTATCATCTGCAGAAGAGCTTTTGAAAAAGGTTAGTCCGAGAAATCTTTTCCTTCGGAAGTGGACTGAATCTAAAATGAAGACTTCAGTTAAGGTAAATGCAGGATGGTTCGATAGATTTGTCGTACCAGATCTTAATGATCTCATAGCAACAGCTTTTTTCTTATTGTCGAAAGTATTCATTTGGCTTTTAAAGCTTATTTATTCTGCGGTTTTTCATTTAACCAATATTTTTGCTCCACTTTGTGCTCTTCTCTATTTTTTTGAAATGACAAAGGATTCAATTGGTTTTGTTGTGAAGGGTACATTGTGGTGCATTTTATATCCCTTCGTATTGGTCTGTATTTTGGCCATGGTGGGGAATAGTCTTTCAATTGGAGCTATGAGGGGGGAGTTATCGATTGCGAGTATTGATACCATCATTTGGCTTTTTGGAGTGACCTTTATGATCATTGGCTCTGCTGCCTATACTTGTAAGTTGATGGGAGGAGGAGTTGTTAGTCAGATGGCCACATCTATCGGGGCAACAAGTACAATGGTCGGTATGAAAGCTGTGAGAGGACTGTCTGGGATAATGAAAGATCCTAAGAGTTCAAGTTCCAACGTTTTTCAAAACATTAAAGCTAAAGGAGGTAGCTTTTTAAGCTCCAAAAGAAATAATAATTCTTCAAACAATATTTCTAAAAATGGAAATAATGTTTCTGATTCAACTTATAGTCAAAAACAAGAAAGTCAGAATTTTCAGCAAGATCATAGTAATCAAATTAACCAACAAACAAGTCAATCACAAGTTCGCTCTGGAAATGAAAATTTGAAAACTGGAATTTCAAATTCGAATCAAACATCTATTGATAAAGGGCAAAAGAATACTATGAATAGTAATAAGGCAATAGTTTCAAAAAATGAGATAAAGAATAATAGCTTAACAAATAACATCAATCCTGTTCCCAAACAAGAAAAGTTAAAGCAATCCTCCAATCTAAAAAATAATCAAACAACAATCAGGAGAGATCAATGGAATACGAAAACTTTGAAGCCTGCTTCATTAAAGAAAATCGTAAACTTAAAAAGTACTTCGCAGGGATCACGTCTGTCTTAGTTATTATTCTCGCTTTTGTTTTGATTGATCATCGAGTTTTTGTAATCCAAGGAGGAGATGTTTTGAAAGAGAGACCATTACTAACCTGGGTATGTGAGAAAGCTTTTTCGACAATTACAGAAGGTAACCCTAATAAACTTTTAGTGCATAAAAGTATTTTAGAACAATTGAAAAAGGAAAAGTTTCCAGTGACCTATGATGAAATTCTTCTTTTACAAAATACTGATAAAAATATTTGTCGCATAGTGGTTCGACAAGGGAAGGATGTCAGATCATTTCTTATTAATATGGAGGAAAGCAAGGGGCATCCATTTCACTATCAATTAAAAGAGATCAATGAAATTGAAACACCGAAAGATGAAATCGAAGATGGAGAGACTGTATGACATTTTATGTATTATTAAATCAAATTACGACTCTGTTTCTTTCCTTGAATCTTTTAACAACTCTTAGTTTTAATGAAGAAGTTACCTCCTATATGTATGGAGGTTCAAAAGAAGAGGTATTTTTTGAACTAACAAATGGACAAAAGACCTTAGTGCTTAAACCAAAACGCAAAGATATGGGCTCTAATCTCTTAGTAATGACCAAAAGGGGAAAATATTATTTTGATTTAAAATACGACGAAATAAATTCTCATCAGTTTCTAGAAATTAGAGATGGTGCCATAAATTCTTCTTTTAAGGTAAAAAAAGAAACGAATGATTTCGCGTTATACGAAGGCACTAGCTCAATCATGTTTGTGAATAAGAAAGCGAATCAAGTCATCGTTAATGGAAAAACTGTTCAAACCAAAGAATATTTTTCATTGGGAGTTCCATTATTATTAGGCCAAGAAAGGATTCTGAACTAAGGAGGTATTATGATTTTATTTTCTACTATCTTTTTAAGCTTCAGTCTCTTTGCATGGTCACTTAAGAAAGAGGTATCGACTACAGAAGTTAAGCCATTAAAAAAAATGCAAAAATATGAGACAAAAAATGGAAGAGAAAATGTCGTTTATAAACATTTAATGGAGACAAATCAAAGACTCGAAAAGCTCTTATTGGCCAAGACATCTAAACCAGTTATTTGGAATGGAGGAAAAACGATAACTGCTACTACAACAATTAAGGGGCTTCTTTTAAATTCTGTCGTTTCAACCAATCTAGAATCGCCCATGGTCATTGGCTCAATTGTTAATGAAGGACTTCCTGAAGGCACTCGATTTTCCTGTTATGGAGTGACTAAAAATAAATGTGTTTTAACTTTGTGTGATCGAATGATTTCTAATCAAAAAGAAATTCCTGTTTCAGTGCAAATTTTAAATTCAGATGGGGCAGCTTGTCTTCGTGGTGTTTACGATGATGGTAAAGATGCCTTGATTGCAGGGGCAATTGCATCTGATTTTGCAAAAGGAGTGTTCAGTGCAAGTCAAAATAGATTATCGACTCCATTAGGGGATGCGACAAGGGTAAATGAACGTAATCAAATTTTAGGAGGGATGATGGGAAGCGCCAACACAACGACTGATATTCTTCTTCAAGAAATGAAAAATCAGGAACCAAAGGTTTACATCGAAGCTGGAAAACCTGTTCTTATTTATTTCATGGAAGGACTAAAGGAAGAGAATTTATGAAAAAAATTATTACTCTGCTTATTCTTTGCAATATTTTTTCAAGTTGCTCATCACTAAGAAAATCTATGACGTCTGGTGCTCTTGTTGGGGCTGTAATTGGAGGATTAGCCGGTAGTATTTTTTCACCCAATACTGAATCAGTTCCAGGAAATGCCTTTATGTTAGGTGGTTTAGGTGCTGCTGCTGGAGCTGGTTTGGCATACGCATTTTATACCAGTGATCCAGAAAATAAAGAATTTCGTCAGATGCTTACAAGTGATCCTACGCCAAAACCTAAAGATGAAGTTCCACTTTTTGATTTCAGTCCATCAATGAAGGAAATTAAGCCAGATGTTGAATTTAAGCCCATTAAAAAATTTGAAGTTCCATTAGAAAAATTACCTCCTGAATTACAAGGTAAGGTAAAGCGTCAGTACTTGTTAGAGTATGAAACTCAGGGAAAAACAATTCAATATGAAGGGAGAACAATAGAAATTAGTCCATTTAAGGCCTGGGAGCACGTCTATGAAAACTGATAAAAAATCTGAAAGTGGAATTGATCTCATAACACCGATTATTGATATTATACATGAGTTATTAAGTTTGCTTCTAAAGCTTTCATGGGAGCTAGGTAAAAAATCAGCATTTAAAGTTTTAAAGGGGGAAAAAGAACTTAAATCTATTGAAAGAAAGCTACTTTTCAAGAAAAAGGCAGCGAATGGGAAAGATGAATTGGGTTATTCATCAAGTGAAAAAAGGCCCATGAAATTGAATGAGATCGATTTTGGTAAACATTCCTTTATTGTAGGGGCAGCAGGTTTTGGTAAAACAAATCTCATAAGTATTTTACAAGAAAACTCTTTAAATCAAAATAAGCCCATTATTTTTTTTGATCCCAAAGGAGACTCTGAGGCACTTGAGACATTTAAAGTATTATGCAAATTAAAGGGTAAGAACTTTTATATCTTTTCTGAACATCATGAAGAAAGCATTCAATTAAATCCTCTTAAGGAAGGTACTACAAGTCAAATTGTAGAGCGAGTCATGTCTGCTTTTGAATGGAGTGAACAGTTCTACAAAGATCAAGCTGAAAGAGAATTAAGAAAAACTGTAAAAGAACTTAAGTCCAGAGAAATCGAAGTTAGTCTAAAAAGTATTTATGATTTAATGATCAGTCATAAGCAATGTGACAAAACGCTTGGTGTTATTTCAAAGCTGGAAAATATTGTTGAATCAGATTTTGGAAGACTTTTAAGAGGCGGGGAGAATTCAAAAACTTTTTCACAGATTAGAAAGGAAAAGGCTTGTCTCTATATAGGTTTATCAACTCAAGGCTATGGTGAAACTGCGATGGCCCTTGGTAAAATATTTCTAGGAGAGTTACTTTTTCATTCATATTCAACTTTGGTAAATACAAAGAACTCTCATAATTCAATGAAGAATTCTATTTCTGTTTTCTTCGACGAATTTGGATCTCTTGTAAGCCCAAGGTTTATCGAGTTACAAAATAAATGCCGAGGAGCTGGAATTGAATTAACAATGGCAGTCCAAACAAGTTCAGATATTGACCGAGTTGATCCAACATTAACAAAACAGATTTTAGAAAACGCAGCTAATTATTTTATTTTTAAACAAAGACTCGATGAAGGAGCATCAGTCTTTTCAAATGCCATTGGTACAATTTTAACTGATAAAAAAACTTTTGTTACAGAAGATGGCGACAAGCAAAGTAAGGGATCTGTTCGAGAAGTGAATGAATTAATTGTACACCCGGACATCATTAAAAATCTCAAAGTGGGCCAGTGCGTTTTATTAAGACACAATCCAACAAGAGTCGATCTAATTAACATTCGAAATCGCCGCTTAAATATTGTCGTGGAGGATAAAGATGAAAAACCAGCAGTTGTTGAGACCACTACTAAAGTGGAGGATTCTGGACATTCAAGGATTGATACAGGAATCAATCTGCCCAACTCCTTTGAAGTCGGTTCACAAAACAATCAACCAATTTGAGAAAGATGGATTTGTGCAAACCCGAAAATTTGATCGAGATCGAAAAAAGTATATTTTTCTAACCAATGTAGGAGCAAGACAGTTGGGCAATCAAAAAAGCTTTTCTCTTTGGGAGGAAGATGGTTTCCATGATCTAAAGCTGACTCAGACTGTAAGACAGCTACTAGCTTCAGAAGTCTTTATTGAAGCGAAACTAGATCATGAGCTCGAAGCAGGTAGTTTTGTTCCTGATGCAGAATTAAAAATTAATCATAAAGGCCGAATACTTACCATGCCATTAGAACTTGAGTTAACTAGAAAGTCTAAGGATCGTATATGGGATAAAGTTGAATTTTATTTGAACAGCTCTATTCACGATGTCATCTTATACATGTTTTCAAATCAGAATTTGATGAAGAGCTATTTTGAAATTCTTGAAACACGATTCGGAAAAACATTTAATAACAAAATAATTCTGATGGCCCATGAACAATTAATGGCCGAAAGTTTTAATTTAAGCGATGCCTTTGGATATTATAAAGGAAATAGCGTTAAGCTTGGCCATATTTTTCCATTTAAAAAAGTGGAAAAAAATTTGGAGAAGTTGGAGAAGTTTAAAAAAATCACCCCTGCCAACCCCTCGTAATGTATAAGGAATTCCCCTGGTCGTAACTGACTCCCTCTCTTTCACGTTGTTGCAGAGATGGAGTCAGTTACTGGGGAATGAGAATAGTGAGAGGGGTTGGCAGGGGTAATAAGGGAGTAATTATGGAAATAGTAAGTATAAAAAGTGAAGTGAGTAAGGAGAAAAAAAAGAGGGGACCAAAACCAAAAAATGAGGGGACTGGGATAGTTGAAAATAAAGAGCAGTTTAGATTTGTTATTGATTTAAGTCGTGATGAAAAGGAGCGAGAATTAATTATTTCAAGTTTAAAGGAAGCTAATAATAAATCTTATGGCCGAGAAATTAGTTTGAAGGACCTAATTTTTCTACTGCTCACAAAAATTACTTCTAAGGATATTGAGAAATTAAAAGAGGCGTCATTGACTGAAATGGAGAAGGTTCAGAGGCTTTTAGATGATTATAACTTAAAAAATAACTGTGATTTGAGCTTGGGTGAATTTCTCGTTAAAAAATTAAATATTAATTAGTTTATAGGGACTAATTTGTGCATGGCCAAAATAGAATTTACATTTTTCCCGAGGTAGTCGATGAGAAATGAACTTGAAAATGTAGCTTACATAAAGAGTGAATACAATTATAATGAAATTGAGCTGAAAACAGCTCATCCGCTCTTTGAAAATTTAATATGGTTAAGTACAGATGAGACAGCTCAGTTTTTAAGAAAAAAATCTTCCCATGCAATTAGACAGATGGTTTACAAAGGTAAACTTCACCCACGAAAATTTCAAGGTCGATTATATTTTAATAAACTTGAACTACATAATCTAGTTGATTCATCACACTACTAGGAGGTGGATCAATGGCAATTATAGAGTATTCAAAACAAGGTAAGACCGTTTACAAGGTCTATGTTCAATTCAGAGGAAAAACGATTAAGCGATTACGCTTACAAAAAGTTATTTACGATATTGAATCTTTGGCTGTCGCTAAAAAAGAAGAGAAGAGATTAATTAAAGAACTTTCAGAAAAATTGGCCAAGCTCGAAGGCAAGGGACTTTTGTGGTCAGAAGTGATTTTTCGTTGGAAGAATGCTGGTTATTCAAATCAGCTTGGTTCTAAATTAAATCGACTAGCCATAAATGATCATGTGAATCGTCTTGAGCGTTATACGAAGCCTTGGCTTAATAGAATTGCTACTGACTTGAATCGTGGAGATGGTAGACAAATTTTAAATTTGGCTGAATCTCAAGGGGCCAGCACTAGTCTAATTCTCAAAATTAAAAATGCGATTAATCTTGTTTATTGTTGGGGACTAGAAGAAGGTCTTATTCAAGGGAACGCTTTAACCGGGAAAAGTCCTATTTATGGTTTAGGAATAGATAATAAATCAGAAAAGATTAAACCTATTTTAACGTTAGAAGAGGTAAGAAAGTTTTTACTTCAAGCTAAAATTCAACAGCATCCTTGGTATCCAATTTGGGCATTTGCTGCTTCAACAGGAATGCGAAGTGGTGAGCTTTATGCGCTTGAATGGGGAGACATTGATTTATCTAAAGGAATTATTCAAGTATCAAAATCATTTAATAAAAGCATTAATGATGTGAAAACCACTAAGAATGGTACTTGGAGAAATGTTGATATCAATTCTGGACTAGTTGAACTCTTGAACGAATTAAAGCGTGATCGAGGCCATGAGAAATATGTTCTCCCTCACTTTCCAGAATGGAAAAATGGTGAAGCTGGAAAAGTAATCAGAATGTTTTTGACAAGAATTGGGATAAAGAAGCCAATTGTGTTCCATACACTTCGAGCATGTTTTGCAACTCATTTGCTTTCGACTGGTGTTGAGCCACTACGGGTGATGAGAATGGGTGGCTGGAGTGACCTCAAGACCTTTCAGATTTATTTAAGGCTTTCTGGGGTGGATGTTAAAGGTGTGGCAGAGGGATTGGATGTTATGCCTTCAGAGATGGATAATGTAGTCTCGATCTCTAGACTAAATTGAAGTGTTTTAAGGGGTTAGATAAAACTAACCCCATATTTAACTTGTCGAATTTACAGGCACACTTTACAGAATTGTACTTTTTAAAGTACAATGTGAAAGTAGCCGATAAAGGGGTGGTATCGGTGGAAGCGAAAAAAGAAAAGAAAATCCACGCAATTTTTTACAAAACTGAAAGTGGAAATGAACCAGTCAGAGATGAGCTTGTAGAATTAGGCCGTCCAACAAAAACTATGATTGGCGAGGATATAAAGTTTATTGAATATAATTGGAAACTTGATAGGCCTTATGTTGATCAACTTAAGAAAGGAAATGGTTCTACAGAGAAAACGATCTATGAAGTTAGATCAAAAGTTGAAGATGGAAACATAAAAAAAGAATATCGAACTCTTTTTTTTGTTTACGAAAACCTAATGATCTTAGTTCATTTATTTTTAAAGAAAAGTACAAAGACGCCGCAAAAAGAAATAGACGTTGCATGGGACAGGATGAAGAAATGGTTAAAGGAAGAAAGGAGCTAGTCGTGAAAAAAAATAAACATACAGGTGATTCTTTTGATAATTTTTTAAAAGAAGAAGATCTTTATGAAGAAGTAACTGCAAGAGCACTCAAGAAAACAAGTATACACGAATTAGTCCAAATAGTTTCTTCCACGAGAGGTTTGAAAAGCCGTATCAGAGAGGCTTTAAATGATAGCCCGTCAATGGTAGAAAGAGTATTAAGTGATAACCCTCATGTTGAATTTGAAACTTTGGTGAGAGCGGGCTTAAGTGTGGGGTATGCTCCAGTTATAAACTGGGTTCCAGTTGAAAAGTTAAAGAAAGCATAAATAATTTTTTAGAATCTTAAAAATCTCTTCTCGTCTCTGTAGTTTGCTATATTTGGCTACAAAATCAGATAAGTTGTCGATATTGTTAAGTGACAGTATCTTCCACCAAAATACTCTTGAGGGCTGAACTTAGGTTCGGCCTTTTTTTTGAGTTCATATTTCAAACTACCAAAACAATTCACAAATAGAATGAGATGAATATAGAAGAGGAACTGGTGGGCTACATATTAAAAATTTCATTTTAATAAATACTACTTTTTTAAATACAGGTATGAGGCTACTCCGAAGTAGCAAAACTTAAACTAAAAAGTCTAGAGTATGAAAACGAATTTACAGTCCTTCGCTATAAGGCCAAGGGTGATAAAGAGATGGTTACCCCGCTTAACCAGAAAACTTTGGATGCTATGGGAACATATTTGAAGTGGTGTAAAGAAGCTGGTTACTCTATGGATGCAAATGATAATCTTTTTAGGCCAACAAAGAATCCTAAAGAAGAGAATTTAAATAAGAAGCTGGATTCGAAGTCATTAAGCTACATGATAAAGAAGTATGCCAAGGAAATTGGGATACTAGGGAATGTGACAATACATAGTGCAAGATCGACAGTGATCGGGAAGTTACTAGATATGGGCCATTCGATTGATAGGGTGGCGGAGTTTGTGGGGCATGCTGACCTCTCAACCACGAAAGCGTACAACAAAAGGAGAGGAAAAATTCAAAACTCATTAAGTTTTGAGTTATAGCGAGCTTAGAAAACTCATCGATCTTCTTCGTTATAAAATTTCCCGCTCTTGGTCACTTATTGTTAATACTTGTTGGTTGCTTTCAAAGAATTTCACTTTCACTTAAGTGAATTTCCAAATTTCCATTCAAATTCAACTATCTAGCCCCCCCCCTCCCGAAAAAAGTTATGGCAGATTTTTTTTTCGATTTTTCACGCCCTTCATTTA
>JBMOGR010000021.1:0-45633 GCA_049318265.1 Bacteriovoracaceae bacterium | reverse complement strand
TCTTTCACAACTTGAGTGGATTTTTGAAAGAATGAGCAGGAAATGTTTGGGCAGCTGTGTTTCATGACTATCTATTTGCAAGTGAAATAGAAAAGATAGGACATTTATCCCCTTGATTACAGAGGGGAAGAAAATATGAATTGATTTAAAATGACATGTAGGCAGGACTAAATCATCCCCACGCTAGTGGGGCAGTTCTAAAAGTGAAAAAATACCGCTTAGATCACGGGCTCTAAGTAGGGCCACGGGATATCACTCTTTTAACTGAAAAGAGATCAGAAGCTTATCATTTCTTGTAATGAAATTTAGCCATGAGATGACACGACCAATGGAATGGTTAAATTTTCCAAATTTGATAGGCACCTTTGCCTCTCCGTAATGTTTATACAAATAAGTTTTCGAAGATGACTTCTTAAAACCATGTCGTTCAAATAATAACTGTAAATTTTTTTCGTTATATCCGTAAAGGTGAAATAAGGGCTCCACACGTGGAAAAATATCATTCCCTCTTAAGCGTTTAAAGAAACGCAAAACTTTTACTTCTAGCGTATTGGTATTAGGAACTGCTAGTAAAATTTTACCCCCCGGATTTAAACGCGACTTCATCAGTAAAAGAAACTCTTCAGGTCTTGGTAGATGTTCAAAAACATCGAATAAAGAAATGTAATCGAAGCTCTGCTCTGGATATGGTTTTTGCTCAAAGGGCGTACTTCTTACATTTAAAACTCCACGTGACTGACAAAAAGAAACAGCCTCTTGATTCAGTTCAAGGCCATAGTACTCTACTGGGAAATTCTTTAAAATGATTTCGCCGAAGAGACCTAAGTTCGTGCCGATCTCTAAAAACTTTAATCCTTTCTTGATCGAAGTTATTTCTTGCAAGAGCCAGCTAAGCGTTCGCTCCATATAGTCGGGAGGATTTTTAAGATAATGCTCAATTTGGTCTTTCAAATTTGCGTAGCCACTAAATTCAAGGCCCGTGTTGCTCGTATAATAGCGGTGCAGTTCTTCATCCGATGGTAGAGGTGAAGTAAAAACTAAATCACAATTTTGACAACGAAGAACCTGAAAACTTTTTTGAAAAAACTGATATGTTTTACCTTTAGTAAGAGACTCATCTTGGCAAAGAGGACACTGCAATTTAAGCATGCTTGCCCCAGCGCTTTCCAAGGCCAATAAAGGGAACTTCAATAAAGCGATAAGATAGTTCTGTCAGGGCCATCATGAGGACAATAAATACGACTAACTTCGCAGCGATGCTGGTCTCAGCCAAACGAAAAAATATCTCATCAGTTATTTTATAGGCGGGATAATGAACTAAATAGAGAGCGTACGAGCGTGATCCTAAATAGACAAGAACTCGATCAACCAAAGGAAGAGGAAAGACAATGTTGCGGTCGAGAGAAGCAAAGAAAACCATCAAGAAACAAATCAAATTTAAAATCGTTATCTGGAAATGATAAAGAGGCACCGTCACTTCCATCGCTGGTACCAGACATAAAAAGAAGGTCAAAATGAGCATGAGAACAATGAGTGCCCAACTTCCCTCTTTCTTTTCTGGCTTGAGTTCAAATCTCATGAGACCAATCACCACTCCCAATAAAAGAGAATCAAACCGGTTATGGCTGGCAAAACGGTACCAAAACCAGGTGGTCTGATTGTCTGTACCGGAACTTGGATGAGGCAGTAATGGACGAATAACAAAAGTCGTCAGTGTAATTAAAATGATAGACCACTTTATTTTTCCAGAGCTCGTAGGAACAAAAAGAAACAAAAGGGGAAGAAGCAAATAGAAATGCTCTTCTACCGCCAGACTCCAGTAGTAGCCCATTTCATGGGGAAGAAGATCGTAAATGTAAATGTAGTTAAACTGAAGAGTTAGAATCGCCATGAGTTGGTTAAAGGCCTGATAAAAAGTTTTAGTGACAAAAGCGCCTGACTGATTAAAGGTAAAGGCCAGGGTTAAAGGAATGATGGCCCAGATAACGGCCATAGGAGTAATTCGCAAAAGACGCTTTAAGAAAAAAAGCTTAAGAGGATTATTTAAAAGTCCTATTCTTTCACTAAGTGAACTCGCCTCAGGTAACTTGGGAAAAAGATGAAGCAAAGACAGGCTCACCACACAACCGGAAATAACAAAGAATAAATCCACTCCCGACCATGTTTGGCGAAAGAGAGGTTTTAAATAGTGACCGAAATAGGCCACATGAGAAATGATGACCATGATAACTGCCACTGCTCTTAGGCGTTCTATGTCGGCTATTTTTCTACTCATTTATTACTCGATATTTGCTACAAAAGATTTTCAGCTTTTAATAATTTCTTTAAACCACTTTCTAAATCAGAACCTGGATGTTTCTCAATAAAACTGGCCAGACTTTCCAACTTAGGAATTCAATCAGGAGTCAGGATTTTACAAGAATCAAACTTTAGGACCTAATTCTAACTAGGAAAACTATAAATTCAAGTGGTAATAAAAAATTGATTTTTTTCTCTACCCTACACTATTTTTAATTTTTTCAAAATTGTGTTGAGTAGTTCGATGAGTGTGGTTCCGATGACGCAAAAAAAAGGGTGGTCATGTCCCAGAAAGAGACATGACCACATTGTTTTATTTAAAAAGGACCTTCGAATACTGGGTGTGCACCCCATGGAGAAGAAGCTACTTCATCCCATGCATGACGAGTATTACCGGCATAACCTCTTCCCGAATTATTTAATTGTGAATTGTATTTACTAAAATAACAAACACCATATTGTTTCACTCTATATCTTTTGTCTTTTAGAGCCGAAACACTTAATGGCTTAGTTTCATAACCAACACTTGGTCCTTCCTGAATCTGGCTAATTTCTAGATAAAGTGGACGAGACATAATTGTTCTTTTGGCTGGAGCAGTATTTGTTTGATTAGAATCAATCATCGGATTTTCAATACTAATTGGCTTACCTACTCTAATCGAAATCAACTCGAGTGGATCACTCGCATCACCACGGCCTCTTCTACCAGACACTTCAAAAGCTGATGCTTTCAAAGGAGTTCCTTGAAATTGCCCATTTGTAAGATTCATATTCATTTTATGAGATAAACCATCCAAAGTAACTCTGAAACCCATAAAACTGGTTTCTGCGCTACCTTCTCTTACACTGTAAAGATCACAGTCAAAGAAAACATTATCGTCTATATTCATATCCCAGATGACTCCCTTAGAACTTGAAAAGGCAGCCCTATATTCTTGTACTGTTTCATCTTCAGAGGGAGAAAATGCAAAAGCACTAAAACTCAAAACAAAAACCAATGGACTTATGATAACCTTCATGAAAACCCCTTTTCCGTAGAAATTAATGATTGAAGCAATAGCGAATAAAAAAAATTTTAACAAGTTGAAAAGTGAATTCAGATAAAAAATACTCGATTCGAAAGAACTTAAGGAGGAAAATGAATATACTTATTACAGGAGCAGCCACTGGAATTGGATTAAAATTGGCACAGTTTTATAAAATTCAGGGGCATACGGTAGGTATCTTGTCTGTGCAATCAAAGGAAGATGTTCCAGAGTTAGTTCAAAGTTTTCACTATTTTAAAGTGGATGTCACTAATTCTGAAGAGCTTCAAAGGGCGGTTGATCTTTTTGTCAGCCGAGTTGGATCACTAGATCTTATAATAGCCAATGCAGGTCTCAATATGCCTAAAACAACAATTCCCGATACAATTAAAGGCAAAGCATTAACTATGGTCAACGTTCTTGGCGTTGTTCATACATTCAATTCTTCTCTACCCTATTTTCTTAAACAAAAAAGTGGTCACTTTGTGGCCATAAGTTCCCTTTCTGCTTTCAATGGATTACCTGGAATGAGCTTTTATGGTGCTTCAAAAGCCTTTGTCGCAAATTTCTGTGAAAGCCTCGCAATCGATTTACGAGATAAAAATATCTTTGTCACTTGTCTATTTCCTGGATTTATCGCGACCGATTTCACCAAGGAAAATGCTCACCCTATGCCTTTTTTGCTAACGCCTGACCAAGCTGTCAAAAAAATCACGAAGGCAATTTCTCAGAAAAAAGAAATCTTAGCCTTTCCACTAGCTCCAGCTCTTTTTATGTGGCTCCTTAGACGACTGCCTCGATTTCTTTATTTTCCCCTGATGAGAAAGGATATACTTAATTTAAGGCAGCATTAAAGATTATGGGTTATTGGTAATTGAAAGACAAAACGAGTATGCAAAAAGTTTTTATCGTACCAAAATTTACCGTGGTGATCCTCGATAATTCCCTTAGAAATTGAGAGACCAAGTCCCGTACCTTTACCTGGCTCTTTTGAAGAGAAAAAAGGCTCCATCATTCTGTCAGCAATTTCTGGTAAAATTCCTTTGCCAGAATCAGTCACCATGAATAATAAATTTTCCTCATCTTTTTTAACAGAAAGCTCAATCCAAGAATCTTTTTGGTTTACGACTGCATCAAAGGAATTATTGAGTAAATTAAGTATTACTTGGGAAATTTGTACAGGACGGCATTCAACTGTCATCAACAAATCAACATTGACATTTAATCTTACTCCAGAATTTTTAAATCTCTCTTGGCAAAGTTCTAAGCAATCTTCAATGATGGCCTGGATTGATGTTTGGGTAAATGGATCAAGATCAGCATTACGTGAAAATGCTTTCAGTCCTCGAATAATTTTTGCAATACGATCAGTTGTTTGAACAAGTTTGGACGAAATAATTTTAATATCCTCAGTATTTAAATTGTCTCTCTCAACTTGTACTTGCAAACGATGTGCATTACCTTGAATAATCATTAATGGATTATTAATTTCATGGGCTATACTGCCGGCCATTTCACCCAATGTAGACATTTTGGCAGTAGACATCATTTTTATTTGTTGATCAGAAATTAGTTTTTCTTGTTTCTTTTGGGCAGTAATATTAGAGGCTATGCCAACAATCTGAATGACTTCATCCTTTTCATTTCTAACAGGAAAAGCTCGATCTAAAATCCACTTAACTTCGCCTTGAGGTGTTTGAATACGATAAGTCTCATGATAATGCCCCAACTTCTGCTTAGGAAAAGCATCTATAATTCTATTTCGGTCTTCAGCAACAATGGCATTTAAAAATGACATTGGGTCATCATACAAAGACTGACAACTTCTCTCCCAAATAATTTCATAACCAGGACTAATATAAGTCATCTGACTTTTTTGTAAATCACTCATCCAGATGACATCTTCTAAGTGAGAGGTGACAAGATTAAGTTTATCCAGGGTTTCTTGATGTACTTTTTGATTGATCCTTTCAACTGTAATATCTGAAATAACGACCACAATTTGATTAGTATTTTTATTCTTCAACAGAATTGTTCGAGCTCGAAACCATTGCTCTTCAGGTATGAAAATATTTTTGTATTCGATAGTCTGAGAACTTTTCAATAAAAAAGTATTTTGAATAACTTTAGTAAATAGTTCAATATAATATTCAGGATACAAATCTTTAATTTTGTTCCCAATAATTTTTTCTATCGGTAAAAACAACTTCGATTCATCAGCGGTCCAGCAAGCTAAAATCGTCATATCTTCGTCGATCTTAAGAATAATGTCATCAAGGCAACTAATAATATCGTGCAGAGAGTCTGAATCATCCTTTTTGTTCAAAAATAGTTTTCTTAAAAATGAGATCATATTTTGCTCACTCTTTTGTAAACGAAAAAAAGAAAATGGGCTTAAGATACTTCATGCAATTTAATTTTGTTTCTTCGTTCTCACATCCCAATCCATATAGATTCCTTCAAGTCGTGGCTTCACTAAGTCGTGATACTCGTTTAATAACCTAACTCGCGAAGCATCTTTCGTCGCATGAAGTGTTAGCACTCTTAACGTTTCTAAGTAAGACAGTGCTTGTATCATCGTTTCAGCATGGGCCATAAGAGACTCTACATTTTTTTCATCGGACCAAGATTTAGTCTTAAAAAACTGCGACACTTGTTCCGTATCTTTAAGATCGATAAGCGGTCTAAGGGTTTTAATAAATAACTTTAACAACTCTTTTTGATAGCGATAGTTTGTGGTCTTAAAAAGTGATCCCAGCTCATCTTGTTTGAATAAACTAGTGAGTGGATGATTGAAAGCCAAAGTCTTAATAATTTTGGTAGGATTCTTCATCATTTTTTTGAGTACATCTTTAAAGGACATTAATGCCTGAATTTGAGAAGTACCTTCATAGAGAAGAGGTGCAAAGCTATCTCGGTGTAATCTTTCAGCATCATACTCTTTCATATATCCATACCCACCCAGCACTTGAATTGTCTTTTGAGAAAGGGCGGTGAATGCTTCTGAGCCATAATACTTCACAATGGGGGTCCGTCTTCTCACCCACTTCATCGATGTTTTGAAAAGTTTCTCTTCCTTACTATTAAGATCATTAGTGTGACGTTTTTTAAGATCTAACTTTTGATAGATTTCATAATGTGACATCGAATCTATCATTAAAGCTCTGTAGGCATCTAATTCAATCTGCCAATCATTTAAATTTCTCTTCATCAGTGGTAACTCAGCAATGGGTTTTCCAAACTGGATTCTGGTCGCAGCGTAGTTTTTGGCGTACTCTAAGCAAGCTTCCATTCCGCCAATACATTGTAAACCAACAGCTAATCTTGACTCATTCATTAGATGGAGCATGTATTTGAAGCCTTCATTTTCAAGCCCAACAAGTTTTCCGACTGAGTTTTCAAATAAAAGTTCACAAGTAAAAGATCCATGAAATCCAAGTTTCTCTTCAATTTTAACGACTTTATAATTGTTATTTTTTTGTTCAACTAAAAAGAGTGAAATACCCTCAAGACCTTTTGGAGCACCTTTAATGCGAGCTAAGACAAAAGAAACTCCTCCCCCACCATTGGTAATAAAAATTTTACTTCCATTAATGAGATAAGTTCCATCCTCTTGTTTAATCGCCGAGGTTCTTAGACTGCCAACATCTGAACCAGCACCAGGTTCTGTCAAACACATGGCCCCACTTAATTCACCGGCCGCAAATTGAGGCAATAAACGAACTTTGTCTTCATCGGTGCAAAACCTCTCAATCATATCAGCGATAGAGATAAAAAATCCGAGTTGAGTCCCTGTGGCCAAACAAGATTTAAAAAGATGAGAAAACATCATGCTGGCCATGATTGAAGGTATTCCTTGGCCACCATATTTATGGTCTAGAAATAAACTAAAGAGTCCAAGCTCGTTAGCTTCTTTGTAAGTCTGTGCCAGATTTTTTCCCAAGATCGTTTTACCATCTAGAAGTGTGCCTGCCCCTTCAAGATCCAAATGTCTGGCACGATCTTTAATTTCATTGGAAGACCAAGCAGCGATGGCCGTAAGTAATTCTTCATAGGAGTTTACTAAATCTTGAACATTTTGTTGGCCATCTGCAGTGGGAAACTGCTTGTGGTAAAGGGACACAATATTGTCCCAGTCAATGCCGTGCTTAAAAAGAAATTTCCATTCACTAGAATTGCTGTATGAGTTCATGCTTACCCTTTTGTTTTATGAAGTTAAAATCTTAACTTACAGAAGCAAAGAAGTTAAGATTTATATAAATAAATATCCCTTCGATACACTTCATGGGATAATAAAATGAAAAGCAATACCAAGGAGGTATATATGACAGAAATGAATTTTGTACAGTTATGGTCAGTCGTGACTTTAGTCAGTATTTTAATCGCTCTTCCAATGGTTGTAAAAAACTACCTGGACGATAGAAAATTTCAAAAATCAAGATTGTCGCAATAGGAATTATGAATAAACCATTCTCTGAAGCCTGTGAACGAAACCAAGAACCGATTTTAAATGTGCTCAAAAAACACATTTATCCCGATGACCGTCGCCTATTAGAAGTTGGTGCAGGCACAGGCCAACACGCCGTCTTTATGGCACCACATTTTCCAAAACTCGACTGGTATCCAACTGAGCTTCAAAATAACATTGGTGGTATAGTCACCTGGCTTAAAGAAGAACAGATTTCAAATATAAAAGCCCCTACCGTGCTTCGTATTGGTAAAGATGATTTTCCACGACTTAAATTTGATGTTGTATTTACCGCTAATACCTTTCACATTATGCACTGGAAAGAATGTAAATCGTTTATCAAACAACTTGGAAATAGATTAAGAGAAGGCTCAAGGGCAATCTTTTATGGACCTTTCAAATATGATGGTAAATATACCAGTGAAAGTAATGAAAGTTTTGATCAAGTCCTTAAAGAAAGAGACCCCCTAAGAGGGATCCGTTCCTTTGAAGATGTGAACAATGCTATGATCAAAAATGGTTTTGAGTTGGTTGAAGATATCAGCATGCCTGCCAATAACCAGATGCTCATTTACTCAAGATTAGAATTCATTGGAGAGCGTACCTAAATATCGTTCGCTCTTTCTACCATGGCATGAAGTAAGACAGAACATCCAGCTGCACAGTTTTCAGCAGTAGCATTTTCAATTTCATTATGACTAATACCACCTTCACAGGGAATGAATACCATCGCAGCAGGTGCAACACGGTTGATGTAAAAAGAGTCATGACCTGCACCACTAATGATGGGCATACAACTAAAGCCCAAAGACTTCGCTGCATTCTCGACTGCTTGCACACAATCAGCACTAAATTTAACTGGTGGTAAATACCAAATTTCTTTGAATTCTAATTGAAGACCATTTTCTTTGGCTGCTAATTCAGCAGCTTCTTTTGCCTGATTGGCCATCTTTGATAAAGTCTCATCCTCATTATGTCTAAGATCGATGGTGAAGAAAACTTTTCCAGGAATGGTATTTCTTGAATTGGGAAAACATTGAACTAATCCAACTGTTGCGCATGCATTAGGATAAGTATTCCCAATTTTGTTAACAGCAGTAATCACAGCAGAAGCTCCAACCATGGCATCTTTTCTAATTCTCATTGGTGTTGGCCCTGCATGGGACTCTACTCCAGTCATGGTTACTTCCATCCAACGTTGTCCAAGTCCACCTTGAACAATACCAATGGTTTTTTTATCGTGTTCTAGAATTGGTCCTTGTTCAATATGAGTCTCGAAAAAAGCATGGATCGGTCTTCCCCCAACAGGTTCAGTTCCTGCATATCCAATGCGCTTTAATTCTTGCCCCATGGTTTTTCCTTCAAGGTCGGGACGATTTAATCCGTATTCCAAATCAAAAACGCCACCAAAAATTCCTGAAGAAATCATGGCCGGAGCAAAACGTGAACCTTCTTCATTGGTCCAAATGGAGGCTTCAATCGGTCTTTCTGTTTCAATCTTAGCGTCATTCAAGGTACGAATAACTTCTAATCCTGAAAGAACTCCGTATACTCCATCAAATTTTCCACCAGTAGGTTGGCTATCAATATGACTTCCAGTAACAACCGCTGGTAGATTATTATTTTTTCCCGCTCTTCTGGCGAAAACATTTCCCATTTGATCTATTTTAATTGTACAGCCAGCTTCTTTACACCACTTAACAAATAAGTCCCGAGCTTCTTTATCGAGATCAGTTAAAGCTAAACGACAGACTCCGCCTTTTTCAGTGGCACCAATTTTGGCCATATCCATAAGACTTTTCCAAAGACGTTCAGTGTTTACTTGAAGTTTAGCAGTCATGTTTTATCCTTTGTTTTAGATCCAAAAAAAAATTAATTTTGTGTACCTATTTAACGAGATTTTTGATTATTGTGTCTAGAGGGAAATCTGCTACAATACCCTTATCATGGACAACTCTCCAGAAAAGAAAAATAACCCTGCAAAATTATTGGTTCCTGCCTTGGTTCTTCTCTTGGCTGTAGTGTTTGCTGGGTATAAGTGGTTAACAGGATATTCTTCTTCGGGTCAGAGCGAAATCGAAATTCAGGCTTCTGAACCCTTAAATGACAAGCTTACCGACCAACTTGAGAGACAACCATTAGTTGAAAGTTTGAGGGCTTTAGCGGAAGCGGAAGAGCGTGATTTGGCCCTGATTCAGGGAAGCATAAAATTAGATGATCATGAAAAGCAGTACGCCAATTCCCCTCATGAGCAAATTCAGGTGAACGAAAGTGAAGCTCAAACCAAAGCTCAAGAATATTTTAACCTCCACCAAAACTTTCTGGGAATTCTTGGAAAATGTTCAGCAGAAGGAAAAGTAGTTCACTTTGTGAATAGTGCGGGAGAAATCATTAAACATATAAGTGCTGAAGAAAATTTATCTTCAGCTCAAGAGAAAAAAGCTCTCACTCTCTTAAATGCAGTTAAGGAAAAAGACATATGGGTCTACCTTTTTAGTGACCACCTAGAAGTGGTCAACATAAAAGGTGAATTGTTAAGTTCAATTTTGATAGACGACTAACCAATTAACTTTTTTTCTTCTATCGCTATAACATTTTCAGTGTTCACAGTAGCTAGCAGCCACTTCACGAATATAGTTTGTTCCACGAAATTCATTACAAGTTTTATCATTTTCAAACCATGTATAATGTAATGGTAGGGCATCAGCACAATGATCCATACTTACTTCACGAATATAGTCCCCACCATGGAATTCATTGCATGTGTTATTAGATTCAAAATAACTGTATCTCACATTTGTACCGGGTTCCTCATTTGAACCCCCACCCGTTGTTGTCCCATGGCCGCAAAGTGCTGGATCAACTTCACGAATAAAATGCCCGCCTTGGAATTCATTACATGTATTATCACTTGTTAACCAAAAATATTCCGATGGTTCTGGTGGATCAGGAGTAAAACCATTTTCTACAATTCTAGAAATGAGTGTCGAATCTTCGCCCCTTCCCCCATTTTCATCATTAACATTTGAAACTGCACATTTTAAAAAAGGGTCTGTAACAAAATCAGTATCTCCACGAACTAAAATACCTTCTACTTCCAAAGTACGGGCATTAAAAACAGCAGAACCAGAGTTTCCCCCGTACGTATCAAGGTTTGCTCTCATATAGCCGCTATCATTAATCTCACGGACAATTCCGTTATCTGTAATTTTGGTTGGAAGACCTGAAGGGTTACCAATGACAATAAGAGGATCACTAGGACGTAAGTTTTTATTGGTGGAAAGTTTAAGAGGAGTTCTGCCATCTACTGGACGATCAAGTTCAATAATTGCAAAATCAACCCCAGTTTTTTCAAATGTTCTCCCTAAAATTTTTAAACAAGAATAAATTTGAGGAGCCGTAAAATATGTTTGAGCGTTTGATTCGTCTTTCATTTGAAAATCAAAAATAAATTTAGTCTCACTACAATCTTCAACTGAAGTAATACAGTGACCAGCAGTTACCATTTTGTTGGGGGCAATTAAAAAACCAGAACAAAAACCTGGATCTGGTTGCTGAGAGAATCTTTCGCTAGCACAAACATTCATACCTTTTTGAAAAGTATCGAGACTCACCTGAAAACCTGCTTCCTTTGACTTTAGTTCAGACCCCTTCACTAATACTGCCGTTGAACGGGCAAGAAGAGCCACCTTCGGGTCAGAATAATCTATTACCTCATGACGATCGTCAAGGCCGTAAATGACCTTTGGTCTTGAATTTGGAAGTTTCGGTTTGCGGCCAATTTTGGCGTAAACTTGGACACTAGTCATAGTAACAATCAAGACTAAAGCGTATTTCATTGGTACCCTCTTCAAGGTGGTAAAAAGTCGGCCCAAACTTTTCTCACAACTTGGAAAAATTCTCAAAAGAGAACTTTTGAAGAGGTAAATATTATGTAGTTTTATTGTTAGGATTCAGGCAAAAAATAAAAATACCCACCAAATGGCGTGTAATTTTTTCAAAAAGATGGGTAAACTTTCATTTTGCGATGAATGTTTGCAAATCACCTTTGATATTAATTAACTATTCGATTTTTATACCATCAATAGTTGCCCCAGCTCCGTATTGATAGAGAGAGGCTCCACCTAGAATGCAAATGCCTAACCTTTTGTTTGTCATGATGGCGCCAGTAACTCCTGCATGAACACCTATTCCGACTTTTAAGCCTAAGTAATCACCTCTAATCTTATTTTCTTTCATTAAAGGACAGTGAATAACATAAGCATCTTTATAACTCATATAGATGGCGAGTCCTGGTCCAATTCCCCACATCTTCACGTAGTAAGTATCCTTTTCACTATGACAACTAAGTACCATCTCATCAATACCGTAAGTGGCTCCGTAAAGTATGTCTGATCCTTCATCACAATGAAGGGTCGTCGCTGCCATTGATGTGAAAGAGCTACAAATGAACATGAGGATGATTAAACATTTTTTCATTTTTTACCTATTAAAAGATCGATTAAGTCTGGTTCATCAAAGCGTGCGTTTCCAAAAACTTTTGGGCCCAATACCTACTAGAGCACTTTAGATGCCAAGAAAAACTCTCTTTAAGCGGCATTGAAGGCATGATTTGACAAAGTTTTTGACAGGGCGAGCAGTCATTAGTCACAAAATAGGTAATTCACTATCGCCTATCCTTTCCAAAATGCTTAAGATAAACCACCGCACTTCAAAGCTTTTTGGATAAGGTTTTCAATGAACTATCACAAACTCTCAATTTAAGTATTTTTAAAGGTAAAAAACATGTTTGTTAAATGGATCCCAGTAGAAAAGATTCAGCCTATTTTAAGTTTTGAAGCGTTTGCTATAACTTGTAGCTTAGTCTTGATTGCTTATCTTTTTTATTATTTTTTTCTTAAAAGACTTTCAGCTAAAAGACATGGGCAACTACGTCACCGTTTTATCATGACATCAATCTTTATTGGTCTTTGCGCAGTTTTAGCAGGTATCCATTGGGGATTATATTTTCAACATGTTAGCGATCCAGCTCTCATTAAATTCTCAAGTTATCTTAGCCTGATTGCACTCTTCATGGGAGCCATTGCCATAATAAAAGTGGCCCAAATATATATCTATCTTTATCTTTTTTTCTCCAACATGGAGACTGGTGTTCCTCGACTGATAAGTAACCTTTTCTCTTTTGTTTTTTCTCTCTTTATTTTTAGTATTTTAGCTTCATCTGTTTTTGATTTTAATATTGCCGCGATTGCCACCACCTCAGCAGTTTTCTCCTTAGTGCTTGGTCTAGCACTACAAGATACTTTAGGAAATTTTTTTTCAGGGTTAGCGCTGCAAATAGATAGTCCCTTTAATATTAATGACTGGGTAGAAATTCAAAGTGGTGATCAAAAATGTGTTGGTCAAGTGCAAGAGATTAATTGGCGGGCCACTTCGCTTTTAACCTTTGCCGATGAATTAGTGGTTTATCCCAATAAAACGATGGCCCAAAGCCAAATCACTATTCTCACTCATCCCTTACGCTCTATTCGCTTAAATCAGGCTTTTCGATTTACCTATGATACTCCTTTGGAACAAGCCAAGTTAGCTTTATTAGAATCGGTTGGTACACTTAAAGAAGTAGTGAAAGATCCGGGGCCCACAACTCTTATTATGGAAAGTACCGATTCTTGGGTTACCATTAAGTTATTTTATTCTCTCAATGATTATGGTGCACGCTATCGTGTTGGAGATATAATTATAGCCAACGTTTTTAAGAATCTAAAAAAATATAATATAACTCTTGCCCATCAGACATTTACTATCGAACAATAACTTTTAGCTCTTGAAAACCAAATGTATCATCGGTCTCTCTGATAAACTGATGACGAAGGTCTTCAACCAGTGTAATTTCGGCAGTGGTATAAACCAGATTATCCTCTGTCAGATGCCCACCAGTAGTAACACCTTTTTCATCTGAAACGGCTAAATGCAGATGTGCAGATTTATCACCCATGGTTCCCACCAAAGAAACAATTTCAAAATGCCCTTTTGCCGTCTTACTTTCTTTTTGATTGGCCAGACGTAAACTATATTGAGTGAGCGATCCCACACAGGTCACTATACTGACTGCTTTTAACCGATGGGTTGATACATAATTCATTAAACTCTTCTTGAGGTCACTGCCTGGGACTAGTCTTATAGTATGAAAATGATAGGGCGTTTCTGGGACTTCTTTATGAGCACAAGAAATGGTTAATAAGGTAAGAAGTGGTAGGAACATTTTTTTCATGGATCAACCTTTAGTGGCAAAAGTCTTAATGGCAATTTGTCTAACTAAAGTCTAGTATAACTTTTACTATGTGAGTTCACTTTTTTTCATAAATGCCGCATATTCACCCCATGAAAAAAAATATAATCCTTGGACTCATGCTTATACTCCCTACACTTTCTTGGGCTGAAACGGTAAAGCTCAAATTTACCAACATTGGAAAAGTAAAAGGTAGAATGGCCATTGCCGTCTTCAATGACCCTCAAGCTTTTCCTGATAATGTCAAAAAGACTGTTTTCACCAAGTTCATTGCCATTGCTACGGGATCAGAAGAAATGGTCGCAACCATTGATCTAAAACCAGGAAGCTATGCCATAGCTGCTTATCTAGACCAGAATAACAATGGAACTCTAGATAAGAACATTATGGGCATCCCAAAAGAAAGATTTGGTTTTTCCAAAAATCCTTCAGTTCAGTTTTCAGCACCAAACTTTGCTGAGTGTGAAGTAGATGTGGTTGAAGGAAAATCGGTCATTTTTCCCATCAACCTACTAAAGTTTCTTTAATTTTTTTATTGAAAAAATTTGAACTACTTTTTTAAGCTATCTGTGATTTCTTTATATTTTTTATGAAAAAGCTCTTTTCCCATTCCATATTTTTTTTGAACCAAACCAGCGATGGAATTCATATCTCCTTTAGTTTGCTCTAATTCATCGTCAGTTAGGTTTCCCCAGGCTTTTTGAACTTCGCCTTAAATTTCTTTCCACTTTCCCTTGATGGTATCTTCATTAATTGTCATAGAAACTCCTTTTAAGAATTTTAAAATAAAATTGTGTTCAGTGAATATAACAATGGAGTCTAGAGAGATTTAGAAAGCACAAGGTAAACTGCAGGCTTCAATGAAATGAATAACAAGTAGAAAGAAGTTACCGGTAATAAGTTTTACTTCCCTAAAATAGTAAAGTTTACAAGTTTGATTGCTTCTTAAATGGATGCCCTTTAGTATCGACTAAATATATAAAGCATCGAGGTCTTACATGAAATTAGGTCTAATTGTGGTTGGTTTAGCCCTTTCTACCTGTTCTATTGCGCAAGTCTTGACTCCCAATGAAAGTGTCCAATGCGATATTTATAAGTCACAAAAATTAATAGAAAGAGTGACAACTAATGCAGCTCAACCTGAGTCTTGCCTCATGCTCCCTGAATCCCTTACAAAAAAAACCCGGGAAAGAGTTAAAAGCCAACAAGCGGTAGAATATTCTGTAGCCAAGGCCAACTGTGCGAAAATTCCCTTTTACAAATTTAAAAAGAAAAAAGCTTGTCAGGAAGACTTGGCAAGCTTGGCCACAGATCATAGTTTTCACCTTCATGACTTAGAAAATTCAGCTTATTCAGCCTGTATTTATACCTTCATGGGTGAAATGGCTTTTTCAGCCAGAAGACATCATGCTTACGGAACAACGATTCCAGAAACATTTTTTATAAAAAGAGAACAATCAACGAGAACAGGAATTTCACTCGATATTTCAAAACAAGCTTTAGAAGTGAAAGGCATAATCAAAAATCATTTCGAAGCGATACACCCTTTGCCAGAGAACTCTGACATAATAGTGGAGTGTGGTTTTGTACCATAAATCGACAAAATTTAAAGTTCAAATAAAGAGAGAAGAGAAAATCGTTGTCGATCTAAGCTTCCCTCTCTTTGTTTTGAACTCGTTAGAAAATTTTGTTCCTGAAAAAGCCTTTGATTATCTCAACCAAAATAAAATAGACCTCAAAGCCGTTCTTATTAAAATTGAAGAAAGTGCATACACTCCCCAAACTATTCTCGAATTTACTCACGAGGAGCGTCAGTTCCATTTGTGGATTGAATAGCTTTGGTGTTATGTTTTACATACACCAAATCTTTTGTAGAATACCCAATACTATCTAAATACTGAATGACTTTTTGAGTTTTCTCTTTCGAAAACTGTGGATCACGGGCCATAATCCAAAGATAATTTTGACTTGGTACTCCTATGGCAGTCCACTCATATTTCTCGCCCTCTTCTCCTAATCCAATGATTAAATAAGTAAAACGAAGAGGCCAAAAAGGAGAAACTGTCCATGTAGAGTTTGTCTCAGTATTCGTGATCCAAGCAGTTTGAGGAACTTTTTTAATTGGTCCGTCGAAGGCTCCTTTATTATAATGAAAATCGACAACAATTTTTTGCTCCTTTTCGTCCCACTGGTAACTTTCTACTGAGTTGTAAGGGTCCACTTCTAAAAAAGTAAACCGTCCTGCAATAACGTGCCATGGCCCCATAAATCGATCTCGATCAACATGAGCAACAGTACGCTCAAAAGAATGTGAACAACCCATTAATAAAGAGCATAGCGCGAAAGATTTTAACTTAGATAACAATTTCATAATTCTCCTTCAATTCATATTTCGTCAGTCGTTGATATACGAAATCTTATGCCTAAAGGTTACACCTTAAAAGTAGCACTGGTGAATAAGATAAGAAAGGCCCACCATTTTAGATGGACCTGACCTAATCAAGACTATTTTTCGGTAATCGCAAATTTACTTCCAGGGGGAAATTGTTTCGATAATCCGTTGGCCAAAGCATCGGCCATTTGTAGAATTTCGTTATGAACTTTATCGTAGGCTATAACATCTGCTGTCCAATCTCTCTGAAGACGAGCAGTCACTTCTTCTCTTGTGAGTTTTAGATGTTCATGCATCATCATTTGCATTTCTTGTAGTTCCCAATTGGATGGGTTTACTCTGTTAAGAAGAGCAGCCATTTGATCCGCATTCACTTTCCATTTTCTATTCGCTACTTCTGCACGTTTAATATTTTTCACTTTTGAAGCAAATACAATTTCACCAGCGAGGGAGATATGTTCAGAGAGTAGTTCATAAAATTTCTGGGCCACGACAACACCATAAAAAGGCTCAAGGGATTTTGAAATGTCTCTCTGGTTTTGCATCAGTCTCTTAGTCGCAGCAGTTCTATCTGGTAAATTGGCCAATGAACTGATGATAAAAATTCGAGTCATGGAAACGTGTTCTTCCCATAATTTCCTCATACTCAATCTTAGTTCGCAATAATCCGGAACGGTGGCGGTCGTAGCAGGCATGGTATGACCTAAGGTTGAAAAGAGAAGCATAAAAAGCATGATTTTTAATTTTGATAAGTTTAGATGAAGCATTGTTTTTCTCCTAAAAAGTTGTAATCCACATAGGAGTGCAATAGCAGAGCCAGAAAAGAGAGGAAATATCCCCTTTTGAAGTAATCAAAAGAGGATTAATTCCCCATAAGGTAAAACTCAATGTTCCAAAATGTGACAAATTACTTAAGCTTTCTTTCCCATTCATCCATCTTTGCCTCTACAACGGCAAGAGGTAAGCAACCATCTTTCAAGAACTCATCATGAAAAGCGGATAGACTAAATTTAGCTCCAAGTTCCTTTTGATACTTTTCTCTGAGCTCTCTAATTTTCAGTGAGCCAATTTTATAAGACAAAGCTTGTCCTGGAATCGCCATATAACGTTCAATTTCAGCGATAGCACCATCTTTAGAGATAGGTTCATTTTTCATCATGTAATCAATCGCTTGCTCGCGGCTCATACCTTTTAAATGAATTCCCACATCAACCACGAGGCGAACAGCTCGGTGCATTTCATCTCCCAAAGCTCCTATGTATTGATAGGGATCAGTATAGAGACCTAATTCTTTTCCAAGAGATTCTGTATAGAGAGCCCACCCTTCACCGTAAGCTCCATACCAAGCAAAACGACGAAATGTTGGAAGTGACTCGTTTTCTTGCTGTAAAGAAATTTGATAATGATGTCCTGGAATCGCTTCATGGAGAAAAAGTGATTCCATACCACTGGTGTAGTTGAATTTTTTTGCATCAACAATAGGAACATAAAAGATTCCTGGACGTGATCCATCTGGTGAACCTTGATTATATTCTGCACTTGAAGAGGCAGCTCTGAAATCCTCAGTTTGCCTAATTTCAAATGGGGTCTTTGGTTTTTTTCCAAAAAGTGTCTCAAGTTTCGGTTTAATACGATTATGAATCTGATAAAAAGCATTCAACACCTCGGAAGCTGATTGATAAGGATAAAATCCCTTAGACACTTTGAGATGATTGAAAAACTGTTGTAAGCTTCCCTTAAATTGAACTTGCTCTTTCACAGCTTCCATTTCGTCGTGAATACGGGCCACTTCTTTTAAACCAATTTGATAAATTTCTTCAGGGGTTTTCTCTGTTGTTGTCCAATAGCGGGCCAATAAAGAATAAATATTCTTTCCACCTTTGAGTGATGAAATCCCATCGGAATTTCGTCCATTTTTTAGATATTCATGACTTAAAAAATGAGTCAGCTTCTTATAAGTTGGAACGATGTCCTTCAAAATCATTTCTTGATAGGCTTTTGTTAATCGGGCTTTATCTTGAGCGCTAAAATCTGCGGGCATTTTTGTGATGGGGCCATAAAAAATACTTTTTGTTGGATCTTTTACTTGAAGGGCCACAAACTGAGGAATAATTTTTTTAATCAACGACTTAGGAAGAACAAACTTATTTTTGATCCCTGCTTTAAAATTCAAAATAGCAGAATCACTCCAAGTTACAAAGCCTTTTACACGAGCCAACCAATTGTCGTAATCCTTAACTGTTTTAAAGGGCTGATATTGCTCCCCAGAACCAATTTGTCCCATGGTTAGCGGTAATCCCCAAAATTGTTGAAATGGAATCATCCACAGATCACTTTTTCCGATGGCCAGCTGTTCTTCCATCTCAAACTTGAAGGTATCGTAGCTAATTTTATCATTATCATTTAAAGACAGTCGGTCAATTTTTTCTAATCGAGTTAGATACTGTTTGTAAAAATCTTGGATTTCTTTGCGTGATTGTTCAGTCTGATCATTAGGAAGTATATCATTGTAACGATTGTCTCCTTGTTGAGTAGCTTCTAAGGGAAATAACTTTGCATGCTGCTCCCAGTATTCGGCAAAAAGTTGATTTAAGGGATTGATATTTGTTGCACTTGAATTCACCTTAGGGTGAGAACAAGAAATAAGGCTGAATAGAATGAGCAAAAGAAAAACGTTTAACTTTTTCATGATATAATTCCTAAACTTAAAGTGTCTGTCTATTAGACTCTAAGAATAGTAGGAATTAAATATAAAAATGCTTCTTCTACATTGGAAATTGAATTTTCAATAAATCTTGATTGCTTGAAAAGATCAGTTTCAATTTTAACCCCTTCGGGCAATGATTTTGCTAAAGACTGAAGTTCCTCTTCAATTTTGTGGGTGAGCTCAATAGTATTTCCTGTCGGCTGTTTTTGAATGGTTAATATCACGGAATGTTTTCCATTGACGCTACCATTGCCTCTTTTTAGAGCTGCTCCCACTTTTATTTCAGCCACTTCTTTTAAAAGAACTGGTTTACCTAAATGGAGACCTACAAATGAATTTGAGATATCCTCCATTGAACCAACTCTTCCTATAGGACGAATGAGAAATTCTTTTTCTCCAATATTTAAAAATCCTCCTGTGGTATTCTCCGAAATTTCAGCCAAAGAGTGCTTTAGGTCTTCTAAGGCAATTCCCATCTTCTGTAATTTTTCACTAGAAACAAGAATTTGATACTGCTTAAGGTCGCCCCCCATGACAATCACCTGGCTAATTCCAGAAATAGTCATGAGTCTTGGCCTGATTGTCCAATCAGCAAGGGTCCTGAGTTCCATGGGAGAATTCGTCTCATTGGGCGAAGTCACGCCCACAAACATAATTTCTCCCATAATCGAAGACGTAGGTGTCATGACAGGGGTAATTCCAGGTGGAAGTCGGTCGCGAGTAAGTTGTAATCTTTCCGCCACTAACTGACGATTACGAAAAAGATCTGTCCCCCATTCAAACTCTACATAGACAATGGAAATTCCAATGGCACTTGATGATCTTATTCTGACTACATTGGGTGTTCCATATAAGGCTGTTTCAATGGGAAGAGTGATGAGTGTTTCCACTTCTTCTGGTGCCAGTCCATGGGAATCTGTCAAAATCGTAACAATGGGACGATTTAAGTCTGGAAAGACATCAACAGGAAGTTTAAAGGCCACCCATGATCCATACAGAAGAATAAACAATGAAAATACCAAAACAGTAAGTCTATGTTTCAAAGAAAACTTAATAATTGAATTAAGCATATTAACGATCCTAATAAATGAAATAAGGAATGATCTAGCTGTTCAAATAATGGTGAAGTCTAAGCAATAGGAGGGCGGTATTGAAGTTCTGAAAAAAACTGTGGTTTTAGAATTTTGTAAACAAAGTGATCGTCTTTTTTTATTTCAAAATGAACTAAATCAGAAAAACGAAAATCAACCATGTTGATATATGAGCATGTAGCAGTGTGAAGGTGAAAGTGTTTGTGATCTTTCTTTGATTCTTGGTGACTATGATCTGCCTTATGATGTGAATCCCCTACCACTACTTTGTGGCCATGATGTTCATGTACTTCAACATTCAAAAGATTTGATGAGTAGTTAAAAAAGACAGTTAATAGGAGCGATAAGAATACAAACTTCATGAAGAAAATATTATCGTTCTTTATTTTCTTACACAACGAAATCATCTCATTTATTAACAACTCAAATGAGACTTTGACGCTACGTTTTAACTTGTCTATATTGGTAACAATGTACAAACTCAGACACTATCAGCAAGATGCCGTCGACAATACCATTCGTTTCTTTCAAAGAATGCGAGATCCTGCTGTTATTGTGCTTCCTACTGGAGCTGGAAAAAGCCTAGTCATCGCAGAACTGGCAAAAATAGCGAAAGGCCGAGTGCTGGTACTGGCCCATGTTAAGGAGCTGGTGGAACAAAACTATCAAAAATATAAAAGTTATGATCTGGAAGCTGGTATCTTTTCCGCGAGTCTTGGTCAAAAAGACTGGAATGAAAAAGCCATCTTCGGCAGTATTCAATCTGTGGCCAGAGCACCTGATGAATTTTTTCGAAACTTTTCTCTTTTGATCATTGATGAATGTCATCGAGTGGCGGAAGAAGGCTCGACTCAATATCAGGAAGTGATCCAAAAGCTGAAGGAAATTAACCCTAACATTTGTATTTTGGGTTTAACGGCAACTCCTTACCGATTAGGGCTTGGATGGATTTATGAGTTTTCCCAAAATGGAGAACTGAAAACTGAACAGAAAAGATTTTTTAAGCAATGCCTCTATGAACTTCCCATTTCCTACATGATTAAAAATAAATTCCTCACTCAACCTGTTAAAATAGATATTCCTGTCACCTGTTATGATTTTTCTGAATTGACCGAAAAAAATCGCATGTACACCATGGCCGAAGTAGAAGAACTTTTAAAAAATCAAAAGAGACTGACTCCACTGATTGTCAAAAATATTATCGACATCACAGAAAAATTTGATCGAAAAGGAGTCATGATTTTTAGTTCTACGGTAAAACATGCTGAAGAAATAATGACTTATCTTCCAGAGGGAGAGGCTCGACTTGTGGTTGGTGATACTGATCAAGATTCAAGAGACGAGATTATTCAAGAGTTCAAAAAGAGAAAATTTAAATATTTAGTTAATGTCTCGGTTCTGACCACTGGCTTTGATGCTCCTCATGTTGATGTCATTGCCATACTTCGTCCAACAGAATCAAATAGTTTGTATCAACAAATTGTTGGACGAGGTTTAAGACTTGATCCAGGAAAAACAGATTGTTACATTCTCGACTACACAGGGATGGGGCATGATATTTTCACCCCTGAAATCGGCGATAAAAAACCCGTTAAAGAATCGGTTCCCGTCTCCGTTCAATGTCCTCTTTGCGGTTTTGACAATAGTTTTTGGGGTCTTGTGAATTTAGACGGTGATGTCTTAGAACATTATGGTCGAAAATGCCGTGGGGCCAAGCAAGATCAAAACACATTACAAATCTATCCATGCGGATTTCGCTTCCGCTTAAAATTATGTCACGCCTGCGGAGCTGAAAATGATATTACTTCTAGAGAATGTGCAAAATGTAAAGCAACCTTAATAGATGCTGATTCAAAACTTAAGCAAGCCAAGCTTTCAAAAAATGCCCACGTTCTGACTCCAGAAAAAATTACTTTTGACGAAAGGCACGATAAATTCTCCAACCCCTATTTAGAGGTCCGTTACTACGATAGTGAGGCTCAATATGTAAGCGAAGCGCACTTTTTTAACAATCCATCTTCCATTAAGAAATTTAATATCAACTTCTTACGCTCTCATTTAAAAAGACCGGAGCTCTCTCCAGATATAAAAGAGCCAAAAGACCTCATTAAAATTCAAAAACTCTTAAGGCTTCCGTCCTTCGTGATTGCCCGAAAACAAGAAAAGTTCTGGAAAATTACCGAGAAGGTATTTGCTGAAGAATTGTAAAATCGTTCGAATCTCATAATGACTCCTAAGTTGGTTCAAAATGAAACCAGTTCATAAGAGTTTAACCTTTTCTGATCCCAATTTAGGTGTCAAATTGGCCCATATGACTTGGTTTCCCCCCTAAAATCTCAGGCACTGAAATTGCAATTCACTCAATTAATTTTGAGACAACAAATGATTTGTTTGAACTTAAAGATCGCACAGAACGCAGATCATTGCGTTCTTATATGGGGAGAGAGCATGAAAAAGTTAATTATGGGAATGGTTTTATTATCAAGTCTAGCGGGAGTACCTTTGGCGCAAGCCCAATCGTTTCCAGCTCCACCAAAACAAAGTAAATATGTGCAACCACAAATTTCTTATATCAATGCAGAGCTTATGGATGAAATCGTCGATGTGGTCAATGCCATGAGAAGCTATGTATCTCCAAAGGTTTTTGCTTCAACCTATTCACCACTAAGAACCAGGGCTTTAAAATGTAAGTCAATGATTAGAACCTATGGGTTAGCTTCTGCCACAACTCAAACAGCACTTGTTGGCCTTTCAAACTTCATTCTCAACAATGACGAATCAATGGAAGAACTATGGGAAATTGATGCTTTTTATGAAACAGCAGATCTGATGTTCAACATAGCTTTAAAATTACAAAGAGATCTTAGATAAATCACTTTTAACACAATAAATAAAAAGCCCCATCTTACAGATGGGGCTTTTTATTTTGGCCAACTCTTATAAACTGGACTAATAGAATGGTGATAGTAATGCGTTAAACAATTGGTTTGACTCATGAATCCTAGTTTAACAAGTAATAGCCCAATCAAAATTTAAGATACAGTTGAAATAGCCTAGGCTTAACGCAATTCGATCACCATTATAATAGATTAGTTTATTCTACTTACAGTGTGTATGCGCTGTACTTAATTTCCATTGATAATCATGACTGCTAGTCAACAACTTGTCACATTGATTGGATTTATTCAAAAATGAGGTAGAAAGTAACTACTACTTAATTAAGTAGTAGTTACTTTGCATATTTTCAATCTGCTTAATGGTACTTTTAATGACAAAGTTTTTGATCGTTCTTTTCGCTTCATTATCAAAGTCTCTAATCGAACGAACAACATTTCGTTGTATACGGGCAGGTAACGACTTAAAGGGTTCACGTTCTTCTAAAAGAAAGCTCAGCCCGTTTTGTAATGGGTAAGCAGCGGCACTAGCGGCCATACGCGAGGTTTTCTCCCCTTTTTCAAGAACTTTACGAAATTTCCTAAGCATCAGTTCATCTTCGCGCCTAAACATCCTACGAAGGGTTCTCCTTTCTCTGCCATTATCAGCTTCTTCATAAGAGGAAGCGACACCAACAACATCTTCGATGGCCCGAAGTGCGATCATTTTATTTAAGAGGATCATATCATCTCCATGAGCAAGAAATTTGTCCATGGTAAAGATTTTCACTAAAGACTCAAGAAGTTCATCATTAGAGTACTTAAGGGCCATGGCAAAGTTAGTGATAAATGCTAAGTCTTGTAGTTCAAAATTCACGATTGAGTTTTTGCTTTTTATCGCTTCATTAAAAAGCGGTGAAGAGGTCAATACATTTATTCTCTTGCCAGCAAAATCCATTGGCAAAATAGTAGAATCTTTTAAATTACTTAAAGTCGCTCTAGCTGTATTAAGAGAACTATCATTACCGTTTAATATGGCGACAGTAACTTTATTGAGAGTAAAGGTAGGATTTAAAGCAGTTAAAACTCTTCCTTCTTTATCTAATATGGCCAAAATAGTTTTTCCGGTCATTTGTGAAGCGAGAATTTTATCGTTATCCGCGGCACCATTTAAATCCAAAATACTAATATTAGCGGCGCCACCAGCTTCGTTCATTAAATCCTGAAAAAGTGCTCTTGATTCTGGTGATGCTGAAGAAAAAGCCACCACAGGTTTATCGTCTTTCTCAATATAGCCGGCACGAACAATCTGTTCTCCACCAAACTTTGATTCACCTAAGTAAACTCCGTTTGAAGTGGCAGTCACTTTAAAAGAAACTTTGGACAGCATTTGTTCTTCTTTGATGACATTGATTTCTGCCCCCTCAATGGTAGCAGAAGAATCAAGACTCGATAAACCAGCAAAAGGTTTTGAGATCACTTCGTCACCAAGACTAGTTTCTAATTTCAAGAGAACATTTTTAATAGGCTTCTTGGAAATATTGTTGATGGTGACACTAAGCTTGGTTTTTTGTTTAAAGTATATATCTGTTTTAGAAATTGGGTTTTGTGCCGTTAGTGGGTAATTCAAGCGAACGTCCAGAGCCTTTGCTCTCGCCAGAAGATTTTCTCCGGCTTTTTCAAAGTAGCGTCCTTGAATTGATTTTTCTAAAGCTGACAGAGGTGAACGTATAACTAATTTTGAAGTCACAATACTACCAATAAGTCCGCTAGAGCTTATTGCATGAGCGGCAGCTCCAATAATCGTTACATGAGAACGCGCAGGAATTGAAGGAAGGATAATGGTATTAGCATCATCGATTTTAATTTCAACATTATTGGCAGCTCCACCATAATTAATGAACTCAAGATCATGGATGACATTTTCACCTGGCATATAAATTTCATCTCTAGCACCGACTCCTTTGATTCCGGAGTCCCAAATATTTTCATTCACAAATTTCAAGACAGGAAAGCTTGAGTACAACTTATTCACTTGATTCATTCTTTCAGCTTTGTACTTGGCTGTTTGGTCAATCAAGTTCGTTTTATAACTTTGAGCATAGGCATTCGAATATGAAGCTTTTCTTAAACTTTCATATTGAGAAGCGTAGTAATCACTATCAGCTTTTTTATAGGCATTCATGTATTCTGTACTCCCTATTTGAGGAGCTGCTACAGTGATATCGTAGTATCTTTTAAAAAGTGAGTCATAAGCAGAATTATATTCTCGTTTATAGGATATTTTATATTGATCACTTTCTCCTTGAGCACGAGAATTTTCATAACCATTTCCAAAGGCTAGATTATAATTACTGGCATAGGCTTGATTATATGAAGGATCATATTGAAGACGAATATTATTGTAATAAGCCTTTTCAGCAGCAGGATTATAACCAAAGTTGTATCCGGCCACATAAGCATGGGCCAGTACGTTTTTTACGTTAGAAACAGAGTTATTAAAGTATGATCCCTTTGTGCCTGGAAACCCTGGAGCACTGGAAGAGAAAGTACCAGAAAATTGACCTTGAATCGTTTTATCTGCGAGTGCTCCAGCCTCATTATTATCGATGGCCTCAGGTTCACCTAAAGCATAACCAGTATTTTGTCCATCGATGACCGCCACATCAAAACCAGCTTTTGTTCCTTGATTTGAACCTACAGAACGAGCATCAGAAAATTCTGCACGCTTAATTCCCGCATCCGCCCCTGCTACTCTTCCGGCTTCTTTATTTCCTGCATTGACACCGGCAGGTTGTCCATCAAGGGCACCTACTCGTTTACCATCAGCTGACCCTTTTTGATCTCCTGTTTTGGCCCCTACAGCATAGTCACGAGCTCGCCCATCAGCTTCTCCACGAGCAAGACCATCTCTTTTTCCATCAACCTGACCAGTAGCAATTCCCAGTTTGAAAGCAATCTCTTCTCCTTCTTTCGTTCCATCATTAGTAGCGCGATTTAAACCCTGACGATTGATCGCCAAGATTTCACCTATTAATTGGTTTGCGTAAGAATTGAGACGACCATTATCATCATTTAGTTCTGATTCAGTCGCAGCCACTGCATTCATACCTTCTTTAAGAGCATTTGCACTGTTGGTCTCTGTTGCAATCGTCTGCTGAACATCACTAGTTAAAGAAGTGATTGAGGCTTGTATTTTGGGAATTTCAGCATTGATTGAATCAAGCTGAGATTTGGTGTCAGCTATTTTCTTTTTCAGTGAGGCAATATCGTCTTCGTTTTTCTTGATCTGAGTATTATTATCTGCCATCTTAGTATTTTTGATGGATAAGGTATTTTTCAGTTGGTCGATGTTAGCTTTTATTTTAATTCTTTCTGCCACTATTGAATCAGTAGAATTATAAGTTGATTGGTAGTCTCTTATTTTTGATTGAAAAGAAAGAATACTGTTGGAAGCTGTAGTTATGTCTCCATTTAAGGTTTGTATTCTTTTACTTGCATTTTCGTTGGCCACTTTTGAATTTGAGAGGTCTTGTTTCATTTTTACCAAGGATTGATTCAACTGATCCAGTTCTGATTTGGCACCGCTTAAGCTAGCATTAGCATTGGCTACCGATGATCTTAAACGATCAATGATACTTTTTAATTCCACTATCTCGCTATTATTTTGAGCCCATTCTCTTTCACGAGTTGCAATCTCTTCTTTCGTTTTCGAAATTTGACCATTTAATTCATTGATTGATTGACCGATAGAACTGATTTCTGCTGAAACACTGTCGATTTGATTGTTAACATCAACAATCTTGAGTCTACTGGCTTCTAGTGTGCTTTGACTAGTTGCCTTGTCAGCTTCAAAGCTTGAAATATTCTTTTGAAGAGTTGCACTTGTTGTATTTAATTCATTGATTTGAGTTTGTAAGTTAGCAATAGAAGTCGTTCTTTTTCCAGCTTCTTCTTTTAAAACATTTCTTTGTTCAGCCAGCTCCTTGATAGCCTGGTTCAATTGAGCAATTCTGGCTTTATTTTGCTCCGCTAACTCTGGTTTAGCCGCTATTTCCTTTTGCAGGTCATCGATATTTTGTTTGATCGACCTCATGGAAGCAGTAAGATCAGCAGCATGTTTTTCAATGCTCGTTATTTCCAACTTCAAAGTCTCGATTTGAGTGCTTTTCTCTTTAATCTGACTTACAGCTGAAGACAAACTTTCGCGAGCGTCTCGCAATTGAGGATCAAGGTCTTGAATTTTCTTTTCTAGGTTTGAAATCTGGGACTTAAGATTCGCACTATTTGAACTTAACTGGTTTAGAGTTGAAGTTTTACGATCGAGTTCTGATTTTCGATCATTTAATTTAGAAATATTTGTGTTTAAATTATTTTTAAGTCTTTCAATTAAAGCCGTTTGTTCTTTGAAAGCTGGATCATTCGTTTGGGTATTATATTCCTTCTCTTTATCGGCAAGTTCACTTTTTAAGGAAGTTAGTTGTGAACTTAAATTACTAATTTTATTTTGAATATTAGGAATGCTATTTTGGGAAGCTTCAATCTGTTTTGCTAGGTCGTTGGCCTTTTGTTCATTTTGAGCTATCGTCGAATTTAAGCTAGCAATTTCATTGTTGTTCTTTGTGATACTCGCTTGCAAATTAGAAATATTTTTATTGGCTTCAGTAATTTGCCCCTGTAATTTCGCTCGATCTGCATCAACCGAAGCGCTACTGCTCAGAGAAGCTTCTAACTTTTGAACCTCAGAATTGAGACCATTAATCTCATTTTGAAGTCCAGTATTCTCCACTTTGAGAGAATCTATTTGAGCTTGAGCAGTTGGAACTTGAGGAATGAGAGAATTATAATTAGAAGTTGTCTCAACAACCAATTGATTTTTTCGGACCAGTAGATCCTGAGCATTTTTTAACTCAGTTTCTTTGCCGTGACGGTTTTGAGCCGCGAGATTTAAATGTCGTTTTCTTTGTTCTACCTCTGCTTTCCATTGCCCTAAACGTTTTTCACTATCTTTGGCATCATTATAGAGTCTTGAATAATCGGGGTCGTCTAAGAGCCTAAAATTCATACTCCCAACAAACTGGTCGGTCCAATCTGCCATGGCCAAAGAGCTAAAAAGTAGGCTTGAAAAAATGAAGATAGATGACAATTTCATGATCCCCTCAAAGAATTTGCCACAATCCATGTGAAATTTAATTGATTTTAATGAGGGGCTTTGAATTTTCTGTAGATCTAAAATAAGCAAAGACCGACATTATTAATACCGATATAACAATATTACCCTTTTGCAAAGTAATCCGCACTCAAAGTGAAAAAAATATAAACATGCTTTAAACCTTTGTATGCTTAACCATCATAAGTCATCGAAAACTGGAAAAACCTGTATTTTTAGAAAGTTAGCTAAAATATAGTCCCAAAAGCCATCCTTATTAGGCAGCCACAATAATAAACAGCTACTCAAAAAAATCATAAGCTATCTAAATCACAGATCCCAGACATCGAAACACCAATTTTGGGAAGGAAAAAAAATAGTGAGCGATAATAAAGTTAGTTCAATAGAGTTTCAAAGGGAGCGTATATGAAAACAAAAATATGGTTAATCGGATTATTATCCATGTCCTTGATAGGATGTGGAAATAAGGCTGAAGAGAGCAGCGGTGGAGAATTCAAGAAGGTAAAAGGAACGATTAGTTACATCTTCGAACAAATTATTCCAACAGCTCATGCAGCGGGAGCTAGTTACTGTTCTTCAATAAAAGATCCAGGAGCAACTAACTATTTAAATGTGTACTTAGTGGTCAATGGATCAAGTGTAAAAATTTGTGATGCGAACGTCGCCAGTAATGGGGAATATGAACTCTTAGTTAATGAAAAAGAACTTCCATCTGATGGAGTACTCAAAATTGAAGCCAAATTTAACGGCCTTGATAGAGCTAGCTTCATTGATAAAAATGAAATTGAAAGCGGTGCCAACATAGCCGTAAATAAGCTGACGTCATTAGGTGTAGAATTAGTAAAAGATGAGGCTTTTGATAAAAGTAAGTTTGAAAAAGCTAAACAATTTATTACAAGTAGCTTTGGTGCAGAGCTAAGTCAGAGTGTATCACCAGAAGTTAATCTTTTTCTTCAAAGAGCGATTGGTTCAAGTATAATGAAAAGTGGTTTTGAATCATTCAAAGCGTCTGGAGCTATAGTATCGGGAGTCATGGCTTCGAATATTGAAGCTATTAAACAACAATTACAGCAAGTGAAGATAGGACAATTAAGTGCTCAAGTGAAGATAGCGGCTTCTGGCGATAATGCCTCATATTCAGGCAGAAATCCTTCATCTAATGGACAAAAATTTTAAAATACTTAACTAAAGAAACTACTTCCTTCTGATCAAGGAGGAAGTAGTTTTCATACTTATTCTTAGCCAATGTCTCAGTAAAATTTCCAGAACCCATAATAGCAATTTTCTCATCTACAATAATAAATTTAGAATGAACCTCAATTTTGTCTTTCGAATTCAAAAAAAGAGAGGAAGCTAAAGAAGGTGGTAACTTCATAGTTCCATCATGTTTACCAACAAAAATCTGTATCTTTAATCCCTGAGCTTTTTTTTCTTTAAGACTATTAAGAACTTCCTCATTACTTAAAATATGTGTACTTAGATAAATACTCTGCTTCGCCCCTTTGATAAGATCGATTAGTATTTTCTCAACAGTTACATCTCCCGTGAACATACTTCTTTTTTTATATTCTAGATTATAAAGAGGAGGAAGATTTTGACAGAAACGCGCATATTGATTACTTAAAATATTCCTTGAGTTCTCATCTACTGAATAACGATGGGACATATTACAATCAAACGATTGAGGTTGTCGGCAAAGACTATGACCAATAAGATATAGTTCGTCGGCAAATTCCATGGCGAGGTCTTTATCGCGGGAAATGAAGCCTATATCCTTGAGTGGCTCCGATTTGTATTGACGAAAATTAGAACTTGAAAAAATATATCGACTCTCTTTTCCAAGCAATGCAATTCCTTTCATGTGAAAAGAATTCTTACTCGTTGGTGTATAAAAAACCGGTATATAAAACAATCTACCGGTGCGAGAACTCATCCATTGAGGAAAATTGTTTCCCAATGAATGTAGGCCAAAAGTAAAATAAACGTAAGCTTTAGCTTCCGAATTTTTTTCCAAGTAGTCCTCAATTTTTATCATTAATTCTGGTGATACGGTCATACTTGAAACATAAATAGAATGAGGTTTGATAATAGGTAATTCCTGAAATAAGAGATCGGCCTGTGTTTTATCTTGTTGATCCCACCACTGAAGTCCAGTCAATGGTTTTACATCAGAAAGAGAAAGATTTTTTTGTTGATGGTTATAACTAAGTTCACAGACTGGGTTAATAATCTTAGACGTTTTAAAAAATATTTTTCTTTTGATCTCAGAAAAAGACAAAAAATAAAAGGGAAAATTAATCCGGCAATTTTGAGATACCGAGCATAGTTGATAAAGTTTTTGGCGAGTAAAGTCTCGTAGCCTGATGGGGGAAGAGGCTTTTTCCGAAATAAGTTTGCTATAAGTAAATCGTTCTTTTCGATTATCATCATAGTAATGACTTATTCGAACTTCATCCAACCACGCAGCACAACCTAAAAAGCTAGGAAGAAATCCCTTCCCTTCAAAATTAAAATCTGCAAGTTCATAGTTATGTCCATTTTCCTTATAATAAAGTTTCGAAATCTCTCCCGAACTAGAACAATTCAATTGCGCATGTGACAACCCCGAATAGAAGATTAAAAAAAATAAAATAATAATGTTCATAGTTTGCTCTTATAATAAGCGAGGATATGATTAATTTTAATTCGATCAAGGATCTCCAATTGTTTTCTATTAAAATCGTCGGACCTTAAAACGATCATGGTTTCAAAACTAATCAAAATAGAATAGTATTTCTTCTGATTGAGTTTAAACAAAGCCCGCTCTTGCAACTGAGTAATATTATTTTTTTGCTTACTTTCAATTGAGCCCAAGAATAGATTAAGCTCCAAGTCATATCTCGCATTAACAATTTTCCCTTGATGAAACAACAAGATATCCATCGCGCCATTCTTAAACTCTGCATTTTTATCTAAATAAAGTTTAAGCTTTTTCAAAGATTCATTAGGGTTACTTTCATTAAAAAGTAAATCATCTTGAACTGTGGCAACTTCAACATTCCTATAATCCCAAGGAATCTTTAGTAGTAAAAGATTCCGAACTTCATCTTCCATGTAAAACTTGGAACTGACTAAAGCAAGGTTTCTCCCCATCATCCGATGGAACTTAATCTCGTTTTCCTTATTAACATTCAATAACAATTCAAGAGAATTCTTAATCGTCGTTTGTGGCTTTATATGTAACCAAAAAAAGTTATCAAGCGGCTTAGCAGGCAACAACTTTCTTTTGCTTGTTAAAAGAAAAAGAAGCAGTATTAAATAAAAAGAAAACATCAAATTATTTGAGACCAGATCTAACTTGAAAAACATAGCTCCAGTTAGTATTACAAATAGTAGAGATCGAAGATGATATGCACTATCTGGTAAAATATCGAGGCCTTCATAAAAATAAAATAGTGAAGAAAGATAAGTTATAGAAAAAATAAGTGATACAAAAGTAATAGACCTCCCATTAAAACCTGAATAAGAGAGTGTTTGCACAAGAATTATTGACATTACCAAGAGTGAAACCATAAAGCTTAAAGTCAGAAGATACTTTAAACCAGACTTATTACGGCGTTGGCGTAGATTTGAGAAGTCGAGTTGAAGTGATTTATAAAATCGAGTAACGACTCTATAAATAAATAGCAAAGATATAAACTTGGCCCACTCAAACTTCTTGTCCCAAATATAGCAGACTAAAGCAAGCTCCAGATATGGCAACAATACAATTAAAAATTCTTGATAATAATCTTTAGCACTGGTTTTTAATTTTATTAACTTTTGACTATAACGTACAAAAAGCAAAGATTGCTGACTCAACATTTTATTTAAGAAATTTATCTCAACCACAAAACGCCCTAAATTAAATAGCAGGGCCTGAACAACAACTAAGACTATATCTGACAAAAAATAGACACTAAGAACAGAAAAACAAACAGCACCGATAAGGGGCAAGTAAAGTTTCTTAGGTGGAAAATAAACTCTCTTAAAACTTTGAATGAGAAAGGTCTTTTGAAAAACGATTGTTTGAATACTAAGAACAATAATTTTTAAGGATATTAGGTATATTACCAGTGTCGAAAATAAATGTTGTTCGATCGAGGTTATTACTAATGAAACAATAAGCAAATAACAAAAAATCGTGGTTGATATTGTCACGGCGGAACCAATGAGCTTCCCCCTACCAATTAATCTACGATTAATGAGAAGCATTGATTCTTGCACTAAACTTAAAATAGTTTGAACAATAAAAAGAGATAAAAGTGTTTGGAAATATCTTTGATCTAAATTAAGCGCCAATAGAAAAAATTCCAAAAGATCATAAGTGAGGTAAGTTAATTTTCTTTGAAAATATCCGCGATACCTCTTCCAGAATAGTTGAATCAAAGTTGTTTTTTGACTTCCACTGCCCCACAAAAGGTTCTGTTTTATCCTCCAAAGGTCAGTTAGAGTACTCATCTGGCAGCCTTAGGCAAAAGTTCCTTTATCTGAGGAAAAATTCGTTTTCCCATTTGGCGAGCTTCCCTTCTTGTTAACTTCAAATGCATTGCAAGAAGTCTTGTCAGAAATTTTCTTTGATCATGGTGAAAGTGCTTAATCAAACTGATATTATTTCCAGATTGATAAATTTTTAAGAGTACAGGATTATTGGAATGATAATATTGGGATAATGCCACTTTTAAAACGGCTTCACTGTGGTTGATTGAATTTTTTCTTAGTTTTAAAATGAGATTATTGAGATCGGAATGAAAACGATTTTTTGCTTCTTGGCGATGTTGAGGCTTAAAACCAATTTCACCTTGGTTATTAAAACTTGATCCAATCCATTCAAAAAAATGAGAACTTTTAAAGCCTAAATCCTTAGATGGGCTTTTTCCCAAGTACCTTTTTTTAACCTTTTCACTTTTGAGAGTAAGTTCTAATGTAGAAAGCGTTTTCTGAATATTTTCAAAAATTGAATTAAGTTTGGCAGGGTCTTCTGAAACTAAAATAATATCATCGCCGTATCTGCCATAAAAGATATTTTGACTTTGAGCAAGTTGATCAATTGGCATTAGATAAAAATTTTCAACGACTGGCACTAAGGGAGAGCCTGATGGAATTCCTTGATCAAGTTTGCTTTTGACCCCATTTGCATTTTGGTAGAGTATCGAAATCGCTTCAATGAGGACAGGCTTTAAAAAAGCGCTGTCTCTCAGTTCATTGAGATTTTCCAATCTTTCTTTTAAAAAAGATTGATTTATACTTGGACCATAATTTGAAATATCTAATTGTATAACGTAAGCATCAGGACATTTTTTTAAAAAATTTCCAAGATCGCCTTTCGCTTTTATTGGACCTAGACCTTTACGAAATGAATAAAGGGTTTTACTAAAGTGAGGCTCCAATATACGAGATAATGTATTTTGTGCCATCATTAAAAGTATACGCTCACACCAACTAGCGATAAAAATTTCTCTTTTTTTATTGGTGATAATTTCTATTTTTTTAAAAGGTGATAGTTCAATTTTTTCATGAGCAAAAAAATCAAGGATTAATTGAAAGAATTCCCCCTCGTTGGCCAAAAGAGTTTTCAAATGAATATCTAGAAAATCATGTTTGGGCCCTAACATGCTAGAACGTTCTTTCGCCTTTTTTAAAATTCGGGCAATGCTTTGATCAAAATTTTCTCTCGACAGAAAATCCTGATCATATTGGTTAACAATTTTAAATTTCACATTTATTTATCGGCTTAGAAGATTTTGAATATGAAGCTTAAATTTATTTAATATAAAAAGGCTTAATCCGATAGTAGTCTAAGAGAAAAAAGGTGGGAAAAGACTTTAGTCTTCACCGAATAAAACTGGGGTCTGGAACATAGAAAAGGTGTCGGTGCACTTTCCTTGTCCCTTGTAAAATAAAAGCCAATCTCGCCTGGCGCACCAGGTTCCATCGACTCAATGAATATCACACCTTTTTTCTCCCTTTCTTTTATTGCCCCTGACTAATCTTATCTGAGGCTTTTCCATTTGGAATTTAATCCAATAAAATATCTAACTCAGGTCAATAAAGTAAAGAAACGACCATAATATTAGCCACGGCAAGTTTTTTAAGTTAATAGTTTTTTTCTTATATCTAAAAATGGCTTCTCAATTAAAAGATAATTGAGTGAACTAAAAATGATTGAAAATGAAATTCCAATCAAAGTGACAAGCACAAGTTCTATTTCGAGAGGAATTCCTACCCAATTAACCAAATGGCATTTTTTCATCAGGTAATAGCAAGGCCAATGGATAAGATACATCCCAAAAGATAGTTTTGAAATGACTCCGAAGAAAGGATGAGATAAAAATTTGGTCAGTATATTTTCTGTTATCAAACAAAACCAAATGAGAGTCGTTGCGAACAGACCGACACCAAAAAAATTCAAAAAAACTTTACTCTTAAATGACAAAACACCAAATAGAAAAGTTGAACCTAAAAAAATCCAAGGCTTCATTCCATCGATTTTTTTTAGCCCTCGATCAATTTCAAAATTAGCAAGAATTAGACCCATCAATAGACTATCGGCATGAGTATGAAATGGGCGGTAGATGTGGAGATTAAATACTGATACATCAAAGTGGTCCATCTTTAAAATATAGTACCAAGTAAGCACACGAAACAAAGGTGGAAGCAGAAGCAATCCCAGGAGTAATTTTCGCCAATGAGAAAGCATAAAACGCTTACCACTTATGACCGAAAAAATTCCCAAAGCCATTGGTAACAACAAATAAAACTGTTCCTCTGTAGCCAAAGACCACGATCCTGGAATTGGCCCATTATCTCCAAAATAGTTAGAAAGAAAGAAAGCATTTTGCCAATAGTCAGTGACATTCTCTCGATAAGGAAAAAGCCAAAAAAGAAAAAAGAGAAAATAGAATAATGGCCAGATCCGAAAAGCCCGTTTAAAGAAAAAAGGCCAAAACTCTAGCGTCTGAGTTACTTTTAATTCTTTCCAAACTTGTTTTCCAATTAAGTAACCACTTAAAGCAAAAAATAAAGGAACACCAGCCCAGCCACCAATATAGGGGGGAACTTTTGAAAGAAAGCTTTCTTTTTGATGTACTTGAAAGATCAGGTCCTGAGCATGAAAAGCGATGACCATTAAAATGGCGAAGGAACGAATGCCATCTAGGGCCAAAATAGAGCCCTCGTGACGGAGGAAAAGTGGGGAGAAGAATTTTTTAATCATTGGAAATCATTATACACAAAAAAAACTGATGTAGTCTCCGATAAAATTACTTTACTAAAGTCTTATCCGACTCTTCCGATAAGGAGTGATATGAAAAAACAATTTATGCACTTCCACTCTTAACTTTATTACTCTTACCATCAGGAAACCAAGAGTCTGTTGTGGTTTTTGTAGACTAGAATTATAGAATCAAAATCATGGGTACCACCATGCTTGCCCACCATTCTTCTCTATCATGCTTATAGATCGAGCGTCGTCCCTTCAAAAACGTAAATATTACAGTGTCTATTGCCTTCTTTTTAAATCGATTATAAATGGGAAAGAAAAAAGGTATTCTATGATTTCGATCTTATTGTTCTCATTACTTTCATTTTCTACACCCATAAAAGCAGCCGATGTCACAAAATTCAAGGCGATATCACCTAATCCCCAGACTTGTTCAGACAGAAAAACCAATGTCGGATTATTTTCCTGCTGGAAATCAATCTATAGTGACTATAATCAAAAAATTAATGAATATCACGACTTGTCCTATTTCAAATTAACTTATGATGATCATACTTTTTTGAGAAATCAAATTCGAAGTTGGCAAGTGTTGAAAAATCAAAAATGTAAACCTCTTCCAACCACTATCTTGCTTATTCACCTGGAATCAATGCAATGTCACGCAATGATGGCAGAGACCAAGGCATTAGAATTAGAGTATTACTTCAGCACATTACTTTAAGTTCCAAAAACACCTAAAGCTTTACTTACAAATAGCCGATTATCAAGCATGGCTAGACGTAAAAAGAAAGACAGCAACATTGACTTCGGCTCTTATTCAGACCTCTTCATGGTTATGTCCTTCGTTTTCCTCTTTATGTACGTGGTTTCTACCATTAATACTGGGGTCAGTATCATTCAAGAACGCTCCAAAGCGTCCGCCACTAGGAAGAAGCTGGAAAAAACTGTTGCTAAATATGAGAGAAAAGTTGAGGCCGAGCTTCCCCCAGAAGAAATTCAGCAATTTGATGAGCTAAAAGCCTCTCTGGCAAAACTAAGAGAAGATGCAAAAGCTAATAGAGAATACCAAGAAAAAATGGCAAAACTTGCTGCAGAAAAAGAACAAGAAATGCAAGTATATGAAGAAGCCGTTCAGAGAATGATGGTTGATAAAGCGAAGAGTGCCGAGTTAATAAAAGAAAAAGACAGAAGTATCGCTTCTCTCAAAGAAGACTTAGATACTAAATCAAAAGTCCTTGAATCAAAAGCCCAAGAAATTGAAAAGCGTACTTTGGAAATTGCCTTTATTGAAGAAAGAGTTAATGAACTTAAAAGTAAAGAGATGCTTGCTGCAAGTCAGTCAAAAGAATTAAAAGAACTGACAAAAACATTACAAACAAAAGAACAAGATTTAACCCAAGCAAAAACAAAATTGAATGATCTGCAAAAAGAAAAAGAATCTTTATACAAGGCTTCAATCGTTCAGGTGAATCGTATTAATCGTGAAAAAGAAGCACTTGCTCGGACATCTATAGGCGAATTGCAAAAGCTCCAAGCAGAAAATGAGCAAATCAAAGCACAGTCAGAGGAAGAAAAAAATAAATTAACAGCCCTAAAAGATTCTGAAATTGAGCAGTTTAAAAAAGCGAAAGAAGAGGAACTTGCAAAACTTCATAAGAAATATATTAAAGATTCTGAAAACATAAGAAAAGAAATCGCACTTTCGTTAGCCAACAAATTAAAGAAGTCTGGTTTAGATGCCAGCGTGAATCCAACGTCTGGAGACGTCACCGTTCATTTCAAAAATGGATACTTTGAGTATAATAGCTCTATGTTAAAAGAAGCGATGAAAGAAGAAATAAAAGTCATCTTTCCATTGTATGCAAAAACTCTTTTTGAAAATAAAAAATTTGCTGGCGCCATATCTTCGGTTGAAATTGTAGGCTCATCCTCACCTTCTTTTAAGGGTAAATATGTCGACCCAAGAAAAATGGCCAGTGTTGATGAACAAAAGGCCATGACTTACAACCTCGATCTAAGCTATCGAAGAGCTAAAGGAATTTTTGAATATAGCTTTCTTGGTAATGAACTAGACTTTGAACACAAAAAAGAAATGGTTCATCTAGTGAAAGTTTCTGGAACAGGATACCTGCAAGCGATGGATGACTTGGTCCAACTAGAGAAATCAGCTCAGAATGAAAAACAGGGTTTCTGCGGAATATATAACTGTGATGTCTACCAAAAAGTAACCTTAAGATTCACTTTAAAAGAAAAACAGGAAAACCAATAATAGGAAATTTTATGACAATTCAATTAATTATAAATAAATTACTTAATATCGCCAACGAACACTTAATACCATTCATGTGTGGAATCTTTCTGGTTGGATTGGTAGCTAAGTTTTGTTTGTGGTTTCTAAAACAGTCTCAAAAAGAACTGGCAAAGCAGGTAGAGAAAAAAATCTATATGTTTTTAATTGAAAAAGAAAAAGTGAATGAAAGTATCGAAAAATCCAAATTTGAATTTCATACACTTATCTCTACTTTAATGTCTATCGCTCATTCGGAACTTTATGACATGAAAATCCAACGAATGAGAAGAAAACTAGATTACGTTACATCACTTACTGATCGACTATTTTTATTATCGGAAGCATCTCAAAGATTAAATAAAGATGTTACCATGCAAGCTAAATACTACGATCAATCACAAGCAGAACCAGATTTTGATGAAATAACTTCATATGCAACAAGATCGAACCCTTCTTACAACAGACTCTTCGGTTTATTCTCTAATCGCAGCTTGAATTCAGTATTAGTTCTTCTACCAGGTTTATTTGTTATTGGAGGAATTTTTGGAACATTCGTGGGTATCATGCAAGGTCTTCCAGAGCTGACAAATATGGATCTTTCAGATCCGGCAATGACTAAAAAAACGATGGATGCTTTTTTAAACAACATTGCTTATTCGATGAATACTTCATTAGTGGGTATTGTTCTATGTGTATGTATGAATATCTTCAATTCATTATTCGATACCGATGACCTTGAAGATGATTTTTCAGACAAAATTAAAAGTTGTATGGCAATTACCTATCGTGAAGTTTTAAGTCATCGCAAGAAAAATAGAAACGCTAAAACAACCGATTCAGCAATACATGATGAAAAAAATGAGATTGATTCCACTAATGACACTGAGGATTCTAATCCTTTAAAACTTGTTGGATAGTGGTCATTGAGGCTCTTTGTTTTTTAACAAGTTATCGGCTCAATTAGATCTAGTCACAATACATTCACTGACTAAAAAATAGACAGTCCATTCAAAATTACAGACTAAGTCGCGAGGTCTTCGACTACCTCGTAGAATCAAGTCATGAAAAAAATGACAACCTTTGGAATTCTCTCCACTCTTTTACTTTCGTTAAACTGCTGGGCAGAATGCCCAATCATCAACATTCCTTCTTATTTTGAGGCAGACGAAAAAGTATTTTCAGTCGGCACTGATATGGATCTAACAAGTAAAAATCAGACGATTGGTACCATTGAAGAAAGAGTAATGAACAGCACAAGAACTTTTGAGTTAATGGATAGCAAAGGGAAAATGATAGCTAGAGCGAAAAAAAGATTCATTAGCTGGGGAACACAGATTGATGTGACCGATTGTAATGGGAAATCAATCGCAACTATTAAGGAATTAGTTTGGAGTAGTTTCTTTAGTACAGAAACTAAGTATGAAGTTTTAAATCCTCAAGGCCTTGTCATTGCCAGTTCAGATAAAAAAGAATTTTTTAGTTCAGACTTCACCATCAAAGACAACAAAGGCCAAATAGCCTTTAAAATGCATCGACCTACTTTCAATTGGGTTTCAGACACATGGGAAATTACCATGGTAAAACCAGGAATCGTTGATTACAGAATTATTACCATGATACCTGCCTTTAAGACCTCAGCAGACAATGACAAAAGAGATAAAGACGATTAAAGAGAAGGATAAACATACTGAGCACGATGATGACTTCTGCCTTTAAATCATAATTTAAGTGAATCAAAAAAGTGACAATCACTGAAGTAATAAGGGCCAGAATTAATGAATAAGAATTTGATTTTAGTTTTAAAGCAGCAATCAGAAAGTACCCAAGCAGTGGGCCATAGGTCCATCCAGCACTTTTTAGCACTAAATCGATAGCCGAACCTTCAGAAAAAGCATTTAAAAAGAGTGCTGTTCCCGCCAGCAAAGCTGTTACGATCCAATGAATATGGCTCAATTTAACTGCATTTGATTTTACTAAATCGACTTTAATCGATGAAGTTACCGTGGTAATAACACTATCAGCACTATTTAATGTGGCTGCCGTTAGACCAAGGAGAAAAAAGAGTTGGAAGATAAAGTGTTGATGATTAAGTACAAAATAAATTAGTTTTTGATCATTGGGTTGTGTCTTCAAATGAGGGAAAAAATCTAAGCTCTGAGTTAAAAGAGATCCTTCTAAAAGCACGATAAAGTTCACCAAGAGAACAATAAATCCCAACCGAACAAAATTTATCTGTAACGATTTAAGAGATTTGACCGAAAATGTTTTCTGCATGATATTTTGATCAAGCCCAGTCATAGAGAGTGTAATGAGAATTCCTGAAAAAAAAGACTTCCAAAAAGTCATCCACGCTTCGCCGTCATTGCCGACAACAATGGGACGGAAAAATTGTGGCGAAGTATTTTGTGATTGAAGAAAATAGTAAAGCCCTACAGTGGTCACTAGAACTCCTAAGACCAAAAATATAGACTGAACTGTATCAGTGACAATTAAACTCTTAATTCCTGACTTCAAAGTATAAAGTGATATCCCAATGGTCACAGCAATAATACTAAAAGAATTCCCTAGATTCATGGCCTTAAAAACAAAAAGATGCAGAACGCCTGCGGTTAAACAAAGTCTTGCGGCAGATCCAAATAATCTCCCGAAGACGAAAAGAAGAGATGATGTCTTCTGCGCCATTTCCCCTAGCTCACTACCGATCCATTCGTAAATCGATACTAAATTTTTCTTATGGTAAATTGGAAGAAAGACATAAGCGATAATGACATATCCAACCAGATAACCAAGACAAATGGCCAAATAAGAAAATGATTTTTGTTCAACTGTTCCAGGAACAGACAAATAAGTTACACCTGAAAGTGAATCCCCGACGATACCAATAGTGACAAGCCAAGCTGGAGCTGTGGTTTTTAAATATTCATTGTCTTCGCTTTTCCTGCCTGCAAACTTAGAGATAAAAAAGATCAATAAATAATAGAGGAAGCCTATTAAGCAAATGGTGTATGTATTCATCAATTGATTTTAAAATCAAAAACTAAATTGTACAAGTTATTCATTCCCCACTTTCAAAAACGATCTTTCAGTGAAATAATCTAATTAGGAAAATATATGATTCGATCAGTAAAAAAAGAAGATGCAGAAAGATTAATAGAGATTTACGCTCCTTGTATTATCAACAGCCCTATTTCATTTGAAACGGAAGTACCAAGCCTTGATGAATTCCAAAAACGAATTGAAGAAGTGACCAGTAAATTCCCTTGGTTGGTTTTAGAGGAAAATGGCGTCGTTCTAGGATACGCATATGCCAGCACCCATCGCATACGTAGTGCATATGCTTGGTCGGTAGAGTGCACCGTTTACGTGGATCAAAAATTTCATGGAAAGGGAATTGGAACTAAACTTTATAAGGAACTCTTTCGTCTTCTAAAGGATCAAGGAGTGGCCAATGTTTTAGCTGGCATCACAATTCCGAATATTGGAAGTGTTAAGATACATGAATCTTTAGGCTTCGAACAAGTTGCAACCTATAAAGATATTGGCTTCAAAAATGGTCAATGGTGGGACGTAGGTTGGTGGCAACTTCAATTGCAAAAAGTGAAAACACCTTCAGCAATCTTACCACCTAAAAAAATCCCCTAGCTTCAATCATATCAAAGAAGTTTTTTTCGCATAAATTTTATACCTCTTAATCCAGAAAGTTGTATAAAAGGTGTGATCGCCAAAGTATTATGACCGCATTTATAAGAAAATGATTCTACTTTTACTGAATGTTTTTCTAAACGAGCAAGCATTTCTTGGGTCAATCGAGGAGGACAAATTGTGTCGTATTCTGCCCATGAAACCTGGAGCGTAAAACCAGGGCGAGAAAGATTTTGCAAATAATTAATAGGATTCACGCAAAACCAAGCCTTTTGTAAATGATCCAAGCTCATATCACTTTCAAGACTTTCTTTTAAATATTGTGTGGCTGTTCCATTCCAAAGAGTATCTGCAATATCAGCAGCTGTTAGATATCCTACCATTGCACTTATCTCTTTTTCTTGGGCCGAAACCAAAAGGGCGACAGCCGAACCAAGGCTAGCCCCAACAATCCCTATTTTCTCATAACCTTGTTCTTTCAACCACTTTATGGCGACTCTTGAATCAAGCACCGATTGTCTAAAACTTTCAATGGTACGATTGAGATCACTACTCATAAAGCCACTTGCGATGGGCATCTCTAAAGGGCGCCTTTCGTCATGGTACGGTAAACTAATCCTTAAAGCAGAAAGACCGTTTCTGGAATAGATCTTTGCCAGTTTATTATAGGTCTCCTTGGAAGAGTTCCAATGACCAAGGATTAATACAGCAGACTTTGATTTTGTTTTAAAATAGTCACCGGTCACAAGATTGTTTTTGCTAAAGTCAGTTTCAACCTCACTTAAAAAAGTGATTCGCCCTCTATTAAGTTGAACAGGATTTTTACCATGGTGGGAAAAAAATTGATCAGAATATTGATGTTGGTCCTTTGACCAATTGATTAATTCACTAAGAGATGGATTTGCAACCATAGGTGACTTTAGGGCATATTTAAACAAGTCATCTTCCATCGCCATTTTTTCTTCTTTTTGAAGAATACGCTGCTTAAGATAATGTTGGAGTTTAGAAATCATAGGTAAAATGTAACTTTATCACAAAGACTGACTCAAAATTACTACCAAGGTGGGGCGATAGACCCAGTGGTAGGATCAGCGAGAGAACTTTCCTTTTCAAAATTGGAGAGCATTTTTAAAACTTCAGACCCACCAAAGACAAGAACGACTCCTAGGCCCACCTTGGTTAAACCCAAGAATAGACTTTTATATTCTTTGAAGGCAAGTTTTTTCGTTTGTTTAAGTTGTTGTAACTCAGATTCAGTTGGCAACCATTTTTGATATTCAATAATTTTCTCTTTATTGGCAACTTGATCTTTTCTTAATTTTTTAATTTCATCTTCTACTTGCTCGTAAAATTTGAGAAGCATTTTTGCATTTTTGGAGGCAGTCACCTGATCCCATTTTGTAATATCATTTTGAATCTGTAAGGCTCCTCCAATGATTCCTGCAGCACCGCCTACAATCAAAATTTGAGCCAGTAAATAAGCCTTATCAACATTTGCTGCTAGTACAACACTCGCAGCAATAGGAGCCGCTGCTAGAAGTGCGGCCATCTCAAGGATAGAAAAACCAATCGCAATATCTTTAATAATTTTTTGATTATGCTTCCAAACTTCATAACGACAAATTAATGTCTTATAATCAGGGTTGTTCATTTCAATTTCTTTCTCAATATCTGGAAAAAGAACAAGTAATTTCCGAATTTGACGCTTCGGTGATTTTCCATCATTAAGTATTTGATTCTGCATCTTAATATAAGCATCATAAAATGGTTTTTGATTTGTTAAATCTAGTTTTGCTAATTTTTCATCAAATCTAACTTTGATTTTTTTTCTAATCAGATTAAGTAATACAAGGTCTGCCACTTCATCAACGTTCTTAACTAAGGAAAAAGTTTTTTCAGAAACATGAAGTTTTACTTTTCCTCCAGGCGTTTTATATTTTTTATCATCAATTCCATCATCGCATCGGTACGCTTCAGTGGTTTCAAAATCAGCAATATCTAGAACTACTTCAAAGTCCCCGCATTTTTTAGAACTGATTGTTTTCTTCGCCTCTAATCCTTGATCTGCAAAGGCAGTAGGAATAATGAAATGAATGGAAATAATGAGAGATACAATTTTTTTAAAGTATTTCATCTTATAAACCTACAATCCCTTCGATCGGATATTGGAAGAAGGAATTGAGCCTGTATCAGTATTTTTGAATCGAACAGCGTTTTGAAGACCATTATTATTGGGATTTTCCATTACTGGAGCATTTCTCAAACGCACCAGCCTTTGAGTAAGTTGATCTTCATAAAGTGACTGTGGAATAAGGCCTGCTCCTTGTCCAATACCTTCTATAAAATCTACGGGAGAAGTATCCTTTGCATAATGTGAAAGTGCACTTGAAGCATTAATTGAAACAGAAGTGTTGGTCGTTCCAATGACATAACCATAACCATATTGATATGACAGAATTGTTCCGTTTTTTGTGTTCCAGAAAACATTTTGACTTGAAGTATGGCCTGATCCAGAGCTCTCCATGCCGCGATTATAGGCAAGCCAACCATCATATAAGGTGGATTGATCAACGAGATTGGCCATTGCTAATGAATGATGGTATTCGGAAAAATATGGCATTCCGACTGCATCCATGACACTCTGGAATCCTCTTGAATCTCTACTATCTACGCGAAGAAAAACACATCCAGTCGTTCCAAAGTCACCACTTTGAATAAAGTTATGTCTACCTCGAAACCCTGCTGAATCTCGAATGAGTATTTCATTACTATTGGTAATCTTAAATAAATATCCATTGGCATTTGCTCCTCGATTTTGAGAGCCTTCCATTTGAGAATTTGTAACTGTCACATTCTTGGAATATTCAACTTTTATCCCCGTCGATTGAAGATGATAAAGCTGAGATTTATCTTCTGGAGGAGAAAAAGATTTTATATTTTTAACCCAACCATTTTTCACAGAGGATAATACAATGGCTGTTACTCCATTTTTAGTCCAGGCCTTTACGTAACTAGTCACATTTGATATTCCTAAATTCTCTATTCCCGATTCTTCAAGGTATCCTGTCACCTTTCGAATACTAGCAAAATCTCTTGTCTTGACGTTGTATCTGATGGGTATATCGATATAAACTACATTAGGAGTCACTCGCGTATTAATGGCCACAATTTTTCTTTGGAAAATAGGCCACCAAAAATCTCTACGGATACTCCAAATTCCACTCATCTTGTGTTCATCAATAAAGTTATCAGTTATTTTCCAGCCAATCGAAATATCATCTCCAACACGTAGGGAGCTTGCATTTTGAATTTTTATCATGGTTGAAAGATTTTCTGCATCTTGTGCCAGAAATAATTCTGGGCCTGATAATGCGTTTCCGTAAAATCCAATGTGAGCTAAAGACGAAGGAGTACTGCTAAAACGGAGTTTGGTCAAAGTTGGACCGGCACCACGAATCACAACTTTTGAACTAGTAACTACTAATTCGCCGTCGATTTTATAATATCCAGGTGGAATATAAACAATCCCTCCCCCAGCAGAGCTTGCGGCATTGATGGCAGCTTGTATTTCAGGGGTTGAATTGTATTTTCCATAGGGATCAGCGCCAAAACCAGTGAAGACATTGTAAGTAAGGCCAGGTGGGTTTATGGGGATGGCGACTTCACCTTTTCTATAACCGGCATAGGAAAAATCGTGAAGAAATCTTCCACTCTGATCTTTAGTTCCAGGCTGCCAGTTATACGGATAAAGGCTACTTCTCCATGGTGTAGCCTCTGCCTTAAAGACCACTGAAAAGTAGCTCAATAAAAGGAACAATGTGTATCGAATTACTGGTACATTCTTCATCAGGTAATTATAGAACCTGAGGATTTTTATTTCAATTAAGGCAATAAATGCATTAGATATAGACGTCGAAGTAACTTCCATAATACCTGAGCAAGATGCTTCAAAAACGTTTAAGCGTGCAATTATTTTCAAATCTCGTGGCAAGAAAAAATTTTGGTGGAGATTAATATAACAATATATCCAATTAACAATTCATGAAAAATGTCAGTGTCAATTTCGATTTAAGCTACGTTTAATTTAATGAGTATTGACCTGACCCCCGGACACTGTAGAGATGGGTATGGTTTTGTAAACAAGAATG
>JBMOGR010000020.1:0-61178 GCA_049318265.1 Bacteriovoracaceae bacterium | reverse complement strand
ATTGAAATTGGAACTCCACCTTCCATTGCAACAACATCTTTCACAGTAACAAGTCCGATTCTTCCTTGCTTTATTCCATCGACAAAAGCGCTCGTCGGACGTTGAAATGCATTTGCAGATTTTGCTTTTTGAATGGCCGCTTCGATACTGCCTGAGAATGAATCATCATTGCGCTCAAAATAAAGCAAATTACCTTCGCTGTTTACGATGGCGATTGAGATTTTCCAATTGTTCTTCTGGGCGCACTCGACTGCTTTCGCAGCTAGAGACTTCGCATAATTCAAATCAAAGTTTGCAGCATGGGTTTTAGTGGCCGCAAATGCGCTTGTTCCAGAAATGAGCAATACCAATAAAAGTAGATATTTCATTAGAGACTCTCTCCTGTATAGGCATTATAACCTTTTACGAAAGCACATCGACGTGCAGGATCGAGAGTAATGACAAAAGCATCACTGGCATCAGGGTAGTCCGTACCGTCGTTAAGGACGACACGAAATACTTCCATTTTCCCGGTAGTCTTTGAGTCATCGATATAGCCTTCTTTATATAAAGCTTTTCCTAAATTAAGGTTGGCGGCTTCAATAGCTTGATGAAGCGCAATTGGTTGGCAAGCTAGTGTATTAGCCTGAGCCACGGAACTGATTACTAATGAGGCAAGAATCATAGTTTTAAGCATTTTTTTCTCCTTCGGACGTTTAATTTTCCTTAACTTATGAACAGAAACAGGTTAAGTAAATCAATATTAATTTAACCTATGAGTAAGCAATGATTAATCAAATCGATCTCAATTTACTACGTATTCTAGAATCATTATCGAAAACAGAGAGTGTAAAAGCCACTGCTTCAGAGTTCTCTGTAAGTTCGTCGGCAATTAGCCAATCGATTGCCCGTTTAGAAGAGCAGCTTGGATTACAATTGTTGTTACGTGAACACAAAAAAATTAGAGTTTCGGTAGCTGGCCATAATTTGATTTCGGCGACTAGTGATGCAATTTCAAAAATTTCAGTATATCTAAGTGCACTGAAAAGTGATCTCGAATCGGATGAACCTTCGGGACTAATCTCTCTGGGATGTCCATCAGAGTTTGGAACATCATTTGTAATTGAATGGTTTTCTCAGTTACAAACGAAATACCCAAAAATAAAAATTAAATTGCGACTTGGATCGCCGAGAACACTTTTATCTTACTTGTTAAGTGGTGAAGTTGATTTTATTATTGCAGACGATGGACCTTACTATGAAGGCTTGGGGCAAAATTTTTCTATTGAGAATATATTCGAAGAAGAACTGATTCTATGTGTGTCTTCTAAACTTTATGATGAGTATCGACCGAAGAAAGATTTCCATTCAATTTCAAGATTGCCGCATTTAGATTATTCTTCTGATGGAAGTGCAATCGGTATTTGGTATCAATTCTATTTTAAGAAAGTTCCTTCAAAGCTTGAATTGTCCTTGGTGAGCGAAAACGTTCGCGCATTGATTTCTGGTGTGAAAAATCATCTTGGAATGGCCATGATTCCTAGGTATCTCATTGAAAAAGAGTTGGATAAAGGGACTATTGTCGAAATTGCTCCTGAGAAGAAAAAGCTACTTAATGCTCTTATATTAATTCAGCATCAGGATAAAGTACCTACGAAAGCCGAAAAGATATTTATGCAAATGCTTAAATCTCAGACGAAGGTCATTGGGCGCTAATGAATTCGATCTATTCGGTAACGTCATTGCCTTCGATAAATAGCGAACACAGCTTTTCCCTTAGACCGCCGATTAATGGCATCAGTTGGCCTCAATCTCATCGATCAGTTTCATCACTTGATCAAAAGCAGTTTTAAAACTCATCGCATTTGGAATGGAATCCACGGCACTGGCCCAGCCACGCTCAAGGCGGTCCGTATTTAACTTTTTTATTTCTTTATGAAAAGATTTTGGCAATGAAGTCTGACGAAAATCGAAGCACCGCTTAAGTGCCTCTTTCAATATAGGGCCATCAACCTTTGGCAAAAATATAGCGAGGTCGTGCACATCTTTGGAGCGAGAATTTTCATCGCCGTGTGAAATCAGGGCATGAAGTTTTTCCGCACAGATAGTTTCAATCGGATAAACCGACCAACTGATTTCATCATTGGGAGACAACAAGGATGGAGTCAGTTTTTTCAGTGGTCCCGGGGTGATAGGATCACCAATTCCCAAATCAAAATGGATGACCTGTGCTTTTTTTAGATTTTTTAGAACTTCACCAATACCTGCTCGATATGAATGGCGGATTCCGCCGTATTCTCCTTGAGTAGCCAGGTCCGTTTGACTTTCAAAGCGGAACCAAACCCCATCATTCAAATCAAGCTCCGCCTGTTGCTTCACTAATTCAAGAGTTGCATCAATATTGGATTTTACAAGTAATGCATCTAGATCAATAGTGTATCGTGGGGATTCGTAAATCTTTAAACCAACAAAGCCACCTTTGAATACTATATGGCTCGCCAGTTTTCTATCGGCGACCAAACGGGCGACCAATCGCTCAATCATAAAGACAGTTTCGAGGTCGCGTGGCTCAATACCTAGCTTTTTTCCGAGATCGATGATTTTTTGCCTTATAGATGTGCCTTTCGCTTTTGTACTCATTGTATTGCCCCGATGATGGTCTCAAAATATTTTGTAAGATAGGAGTCAAGGCCAAGTTCTTTGGCCGTCATTCCAATTTTCTTAAGCGTAGTTTGTTTTTGCTGGATGGCCGTTCGGCAAGCATGGATTGCTGTTCGCTCACCAATTTTACTGGCAAGTTTAAATCCCTCCATAATGGCGCGTTCAATAGAGGCGACCTTATAGCCATTTCCCGCAACGATGCCCTTATCAAGTGGGGTTTGTGTCCTAATTAGGCGGTAAGATCGATTACTGGTGATTTTATGAGGCTTCACTAACACCCATGTTTGTTTTGGGACCTGCTCGACAAGGTTGTAATAAAAAAGGGCGGACATCCCGCCAATAACAGCATCGGGGCCAAGTTTTGCACAGGCGATTTGAAAATCATATTCACGGCTAAGGCTCGCTTTAGGGTGGAGGAAAATGCCCCGATCCACTCGTTTAATTTTTTTCTGCTTCACAAGTTTAGACAGGCTTTGTTGGCTAATCCCCAATTCATTTGCCTGAGCAAGAGTAAAGATGCCGAGCTTTTTGAGTTTTGTTTCTTGAGCATTATTCATAGTTCTATGATCAGGTGAAATTTAACATTATTCAATAAAAATGTGAATTTTCACAATTTAGCAAATGGTGTGAAATTTAACATTTTTGGTAAAAAATGTCGCTTTTCACCATATACCGTTCATAGGATTTAATAATTACATGATGCCCAATGCGGTCCGATACGGCCTAACTACCAGAAATCAAAAAGTTAAATCTTATTAATTATGGCTTCGACTCTAAGTTAAGTTCGTGCTTGCAGAAATTTTTGAATGAACGGACTCATTTCTCTAATTTTCGAAGGAATATTTGGGTTGTTATAAATGAATTCCATTAGATTATTTAGAACCATTCGATCCGATGGTAAAAGCGTGAGGGCCTTTTCCCACGCACTTTTTGCTTCTTGGTACTCCTGCATTTCAAAGTATGCTGTACCTAAATTATTATAAGTTTCGTTTAAGTGAAATTTGTCTTCAATGGGTCAACTTTCTTTTCCGCTTCATCCATAAAAGTTAGAGCTGCTTTAAGGTTTCCTTCTTGGGAGGCAACCATAGCGTGCGTGATCTCTTTGAAAATTTTCTGGCAGCAAAATTTATACTTTTGCCCAGAAGCGCAAGGACATGGATCGTAAGTTTGAGGTATGAAGGCTTCAGCTTCTTTTTGATCTGGAGTGGGTGTTCCTCGCCCTAAAAAATCACTTCTGAAGGAATTCGAAAAATCAGAAACAAAGGGCGCAATTTCTTTTTTAGTGAATACTTGAAAAGGGATTTTCATTCCATTGCAAATCGCCTCTATCACTGGGGTAAGCGGATCAGATTTCAATATTCCGATTGCCTTTGGTATTGCATTCGCTTTAGCATTTGCCGTTTTAATGAGTGCTATTATTTTTGAAGATGATGGCAAGTCTTTGCTCATCTCAATTCCAAAACAATGTCCATTATCGGCATCTAAAATAGCATAAGCATCACACACTCCATCTTGCGTGGTAGATACTTCTTCACGATGTATAATCCAAAGATCATTGGGCTGATGTGGATGTAGTATTTTCATTTGAACTACCATAGCAAAATATTTGGTTGGAGACAATTTTTGTACTTTCTTTATCTGTTCGGTAATGTCATCGCCTTAAGCCACTTCGATGCCTGCGAATCTTTGATGAGTTGTATTTGAGCGACTCGAACGTGGTAAAGTATTTTTGGTAAATTCCCACTAGCGACAGCCGCGAATGCCAGTGTGACTGCGATTTTAATTAAGTTGTTCATTTGTTCTCCTTGTGTCGTTTAATGATTGAGCGAATGACGCATTTTTGCCATTTACCCTTCAAGCGAGTGGGAATCTTTTGGTTGTTAAGTTCATCAGCAATGGATTGATTGGATTTACCTGATTGGTGAAGCTTCAAAATTTTACGGACAATCAAATGTTCTTTTGGATCAATTTCAAGTTGGCCATCGAGGTAAGCAAAACCATAGGGTGTGTGTCCGCATCTTTTTGATCGTTTGCGATCACCTTTGTTTTCGCTGCCATCGGAGAAATTTCTTAATGCAAATCCATTTTTATTAAGTGTTTCTCGAATGGTTGTTTTTGGTATTCCTGTGCGTTCAGCTATATCTCGAAGAGAGAGTCCTTTTTCGTATAATGGGGTGCAAATCTCGTAAATTCGAGCTTTCGATTTAGGTGAAACTGTAATAAAATCATGAGGTAGAGAGTGTTCGCTTGTCGTGAGCGTACCTCCACCACAACCTACTAAATAGGTTGATTAACCTGAAAAGTAGGTATATAATCAACCTATGCTAGAAACAATCTTCGGCAATCAAACTGCCGCTAAACTTATGCTCTATCTTTTTCATTACAATGAAGCCTATGCCAATGGTGTTTCAAAAGACATGGGCATTACATTAAGCCAAGTTCAAAAACAATTAGATAAATTTGAAGCTGCTGGAATTTTAGTCAGTAAGAAAACTGGCACAGTGAGAATTTATCAATTTAATCCCAAGCTTGGTGTTGTGAAAAAAATTAAAGATCTGATTCAAGTTTTTTACGAATCTATCCCTCTGAGTGACAGAGAAGTTCTGTTTAGTGTAAGACGACGTCCGAGAAGACGTGGTAAGCCTGTAATTCAGAAAGCAAAATGAAAATTAATTTTAAAACATGCACTGAAGAACAACTTTGGAAATATGTTGCCACTCATTTAAAGAAGAAGGGCATTGATACAATTTTAGTTGGTGGTGCGGTTGTTTCAATTTATTCTGATGGAGCCTATAAGTCAGGGGATTTGGATTTTGTATTAACTTCTATGTTTGTAAAAAATCTTCCCGAAATCATGGACGAGATTGGATTTAAAAAGGGAAGTGGAAGACATTATATTCACCCTGAATGTAAACAGCTTCATATTGAATTTCCTTCAAGCTTTCTAGAAATTGGAAATGAAAATCAAATAACACCAAACGAAGTTGAGTCAGAGGGAGTAAAAATTAAAATTCTTTCACCTACTGATTGTGTAAAAGATCGCCTTGCTAGTTATATTCATTTTAAGGCCAGAGAATGCTTAGATCAGGCAGTAATGGTTGCGAAAAAACATCCAGTTAAACATGAAGAAGTTAAGAAATGGTGTAAAGGTGAGGGAGCTGATACGGCTTTTGTTGATTTTGTAAATAAGGTGAAGGCGTAATTTAAATTTATGCAACCGATATGTGAAAACTTCTCCAAAAAGAAATTTAGAAAAAAGTTAAGTTATAAAGAGTATTTTGATTTTCTAGAGCAGCTAAAAAGTCTTTTTCCTAAAAAAACAATTAAAAGAAAATTTGTTGTATACAAAAAAGTTCTACTTTAATAAATGATCATTCATTGGAGTCATCATGTCTTGAGAAGTATATTTCGAAAAAAATAATGATCGTTTATTAAGACCTTTGTATCTAAAAGCAATCTCACTTTCAGATTCAAAAAGTAGAATTGCAATTGATTTTGGCTGTGGAGCAGGTACAGAAGCCGTTGATCTTTTCAATCGAGGGTTTGTTGTTCATGCTTTCGACAAAGAATTGAAGGCCATTGAATTAGTAAAAGCCAAAATTGGAAATAATGAAGGTCGACTTTATACAAGTGTTGTTTCTTTTGAGAAAATTGAAACTTTGCCAAAAGTTGATTTCTTTTACTCTTTCCATTCTCTTCCATTTTGTGGTTCTGCATATTTTGATCAAGTCGTAACAAAGACAATCGATTCTGTATCACTAGGAGGATTATATGTTGCCAGTTTCTTTGGCCCTGAAGATGACTGGGTGGTTGCTGGTAAGACCGTGGGAGTAACAGCCCAAGTAATAAAATCGAAACTTGATCGTTTTGAGATCCTCCATTTTGAAGAAACACAAAAAAGGGGAATGACCGTTATGAATGGTGAGAAAGCTTGGCATACGATAGAAGTTATAGCTCGTAGGCTTTAGGAATGAACTATAGAGAAAATACAAAGAGCTTTTGGCTTTCATTGGCTTTTGAAATATTTTAAAGCTTGTTACATCAAGGAGTTATGCTGTAAACCACCACCTCCACCATCGTTCGTAAATTTAAAAGCCTCTGAAAACGAGGCTTTTTATTCAATTTTTGTTCTGCTCAATTTTAAAACGGCAAAAAGTTACCATATAAAGAAAAATAGAAAGAACGTATAATTTTCTTGAAAACTATTTTCATGAGGATTTGTATGAAATTAATGATTGCTTTAACTTTATTATGTTCATTTCCGTTGTTTGCACAAAATCAATCTCCAGACTTTATAGCAAGAGCAACTCTGCTTGCTGGCGTATGGACTGTTTCTAAAGATGGGGTAGAGAATGTTCGAAATTTTGGGAAAATGGAAATTAATAATGAAGACAATTACTCAACTTATATAGAGAAAAATCAAGACAGACAAAATATGCTTTTAGTTTTAAAAGGCAAGGAAGGTAAAACGATTACTGAATTTGTCACAGACTACGATAAGCTTACTTCTACCGAATTTGATAATAATGGAAAACTTTTATCCTTAACAGAATGCTCAAGCGGTAACTGCAGGGTAATAAATCAAGAAATTTGTAATAAATTTAAAAAAGTTATGGAAGGACTAGACAAGGAATTATTAAGTAAATGTTTTAGTGTTTCAGCACAATTTGATGAATACCTTAATTTTCATGAAGGATACGATTTTAATATTCAAATTGATAAAGTGAAAGGCATTGTGAAAACTGGAAATGAATTAAAACCCAATATTGCTAGTTATATTTCAGTCCCTCAAAATCAAGTAATTGTACCAAGAAAAAAGCATATGACAGAAGACTTCTATAAAGTTATTTCTACATCGGGAATATGTCAGGAAGTTGAGAAATACTTTCCAGTAGAAGTTGCTAAAGTTGAAGAAAAAACCGGAAACAAAACCGAAGTAATTAAGCAATATTAATTTACCATTAGTGAATTGGCTTCTGTTGGCTTTTGAAATACGATAAAACTAGTTACATCAAGGAGTTATGGTGAAAACCACCACCTCCGCCACCTCAAATAGCGGTTATGTAACCTCTTTAAGAGGTTGACCGCTGTCTAGGTTTCTGATAAAATTAGTCCATGCTAGAAAAAATCTTAGGCAGTGATACTGCCATGAAAATTATGCTTCATCTCATTCATTACGGCGAAATTTATCCATCAGCTGTGGCCCGTGATTACGAAATTTCTTTAAGTGCAGTTCAAAAACAGTTTGCGCGCTATGAAGAAGCGGGTGTCTTGGTTTCAAAGCTTGTTGGAAAAACCAGAGTTTATCTTTTTAATAAAAAATCTCCGATTGCAAAGCCATTCATTGAACTAGTTAAGGTTTACTATGATGGTCTTTCTTTAGAAGACAAAGAGAAAATCTTTGCTGAAAGAAGACGGCCAAGAAGACAAGGAAAACCTGTCATCAAGAAAGGAAAAACGCTTGGCAATTAATTTAAAAACTTGCAGTGAAAAAGAGCTGTGGGAATATGTCGCTGTTCATCTTAAGAAGAAAGGGATTGATACTGTTCTTGTTGGTGGAGCTGTTGTATCCATTTATTCTAACGGAGCATTTCGTTCGGGCGATTTAGATTTTGTTAAAACGAGTATTCTAGTAACAAAGCTTGAAAAAACGATGAATGAGCTGGGATTTAAAAAACGCGGTAGACATTATGTTCATCCGGATTGCAAGCATCTCTTTGTGGAGTTTCCTGGAGGTCCTCCTCTTGGTATCGGTGAAGACAACACCATTATTCCAGATGAGGTTGAAGTTAATGGGACAATCATTAAAATTTTTTCACCAACTGATTGTGTGAAAGATCGCTTGGCTTCTTATATTCACTTTAAGGCACCTGAAGGCTTAGATCAGGCAGTTCTGGTGGCAAAGAATCAGGATGTGAATTTAGCGAGTATTAAAAAGTGGTGTAAAGGTAAGAGCTCCGATTGGGCATTTGATGATTTATTAAAAAAAATTAAGGCGAAATGATGAGTTTCCTCTATCATCTAAAACCGATACCATTTGAAGGAACATCACTTATACCACTCAATATGATGGATCGTGATAGTGTACTTTATAAAAGTCACGCTCAGAAGTATGTAGGTCGAGAAAGTTTAATGGAAGAAATTATTCCCATTCTAAATTGTAAGTGGAATGATGCTGTTCAATTCTCAGCGCTAGATCCGCAAATTATCGTTAATAAATTAAAAACAATTGACCTTGATTTACAACTTTTTAGATTTGAGTATTTTAAAATCCATATTGATCAAATTATTAGTTCTCATACGGCAGTTATATCAAATGGGAAATCGGGAAATGATATTACGGTCAGCTCGCTACTACCATCCTATCAAGAAATACTTGAGGTTCCTCAGCCTACGATAGATTACTGGAATCAAGTTAAAGAAAAAAGCGGGAAGTATTTATGGTTCCCTTTTATCCCCCATATTTTTGTTAAAGGAATCCTTGAAACAGTAAATTTTGAAGTCTGTAAGCTAAAGTTATAGTTTATCTTGACTGATTTTGGCTTTTGTTGGCTTTTGAAGTAGAATAATCAAGGCTAACTCTTGAAAATATTTGGACGTGGGTTCGATTCCCACCACCTGCACCACTTCAGCCAAAAATTGGCAAAGCCAATTTTAACGGGAAACAAGCAAGCTTTAGCGAAGTACTTCGCTGAAGCGAGTTGGCTGAAGGGCCAGCGGCAGGCTTTGTTGAATAGTAACAGTTAAAAGTGAGTCAACTTTGGAATTGCGAAAGACGCTTCAATTTGTACATGATTTACTAACTCAAGCGAACATCGATCATGCTTTGATCGGTGGACTTGCGATGGTCAATTTTGGTTTAGATCGCGCGACAGTAGATGTGGATTTAATCATTGATGAAGTTAATAAGATATCAGCCAAAGAACTACTTCAAAAAAATAATTTTAATCTGACCCACGAATCAGAAGACGTTCTTCAGTTCGTTGGTATTGGTTATGTCGATATTCTACTTGCAAGAAGACCTATAAGCAGAGAAATGATTAAAAATGCAACGATCATTCCTGATCTTCAAATCAAATGCTTAAGGGCGGAAGATATTATTGGATTAAAAATTCAAGCTTTTAGCAATGATCCATCTCGTGAATTTCAAGATAAAGCCGATATTCAATTTTTACTTCAAGATGAAAGTCTTGATTGGAACAAAATTAAATCTTATGCTGACCTGTTTGGGAAAGGAGGGGAGCTTGAAGAAATTAAGAAAAAAATTAAGTTATAAAGAGTATTTTGAATTTATAGAGCAGCTCAAGAGTCTTTTTCCGAAGAAACCAACGAGGCGTAAATTTGTTCAATATAAAAATATCTTACTATAAACTCAAAAATGTGAAAGACGAGAAGTATAAACTTTTACTAATATTATTTATCATTTGTTCTTGCTCCCATAAAGCTCTCCCACCTCCTAAAAATTCTGAAAATAGTTATAGCTTAAGCACTAAAGGATACAAAATTCACTCATCATGTATCGAGAGATGGGGAAGCAATTTTGCGAATTTTGTTTTACAAAGCCAAGCAAGAGGTGAGCAATGTCTTCAAAAATTAGCCAGAAAAGATAAGCAAAATATTGCCTTCCTCAATTTTCAAAAAATGAGAGAAATTCGAAATAAAAGCTTACTGACGTTGATCTGTAATGAAACGGATTATGAAAAAGATTGGACCGATACAGATGCGCATGCATCTGTAAACAGCTCAAGGGAAATAAAATATTTGGGCGTAAAGCATCCATTTATTTCTCTCAATGCTGAACTTCCACAAAAACGAGGAACTCCAAATCTGGATGAGGTGGAGTATTTAAAAGCAACTCTTTTTCATGAAAGTTTCCATAATGCTGGCTATCTTCATGTAGATCATATTGAGTATGCATACACTTGTGAAGTATGTTGCATGCAAGATAAGTTAAAAGAAGAAGAAAAGAAAATTGCCTGTAAAATATGTTCTACAAAGTATCAAGATGTTTACAGTAAAAACTACCTAAGTGATCTTATTCACTTCTCGAAAGTTAACTTTTCGCCAAAACGTGCTAAAAAAGCAATTATTGAATATGGACGAAAATTCCCCAAAGATCGTTGGGCATTATTTGCATACGCGGATGCCTCTAGTGATATCTTTTCCCCTTTAGGTTTAGCCTTAATTAACAATTTAATGAAAAGATTCCCTTCTACTATTCAAGATGAAAAAATAATTGCGAAGAGTGTTATAAAGGAATTTGGAAATTGGAAAGAATTCGATAAAGTAATGCCATATGCAGACTTAGCGGCTCAAATGCACATAGAGTTTTATTTTGAGCAAAATGAGATAAAAGTCTTTAAGCTTTTTGATGATCAAGACAATATGATCGAAGAGCTTAGAGCAAAATATCTTGAAGCAAAGGGTAACGATAAATATTTGTATAGAAGTATTCTTGAAGAATTTAAAAGCTTATTAAAGGCACTTCCTGCTCATACAAATATATATGGGACGAAAGAACTATTTACTAATAAATGGAAAAAGGAAATTGAAGAATCACTTTTGATCAAATAATTGTGATCAGCCAATCGACAAAATCATGAACATAGCGTCTAAAATATTCTAAATTATATTAAAACCAGTGAGTGAGTCTTAGGCTTACCCATTTGGCTTATATTGGCTTTTAAAAATCATTCTTGAATCTAACTCTTGAAAATTTTAGGATGTGAATCGGATACCAATCACCTCCATTAATGATGCAGCGCGAGATATTGCACGAAAGAAATACATCGAGAGGATTTAGGTCTTCTCGATGTTAACTTCTCACTTTGATTCTCATGTTAAATTGAATTCAAATTTTCCATCACAAACATGCGATTCTCTCGCGTATAATATTAATCAATGGATCTTATTACAAACAACATAACTTTCTTTTATGCCTTTCTTTTGGTGACTATTGGTTTTGGCATGAAGTTCATATCCATAGTGTCCATCAAGCTAACCAATGCAGAGAAAGTAAAATTCCTCTTCTTGGGGCCGACTCCTGATTACTCAACTGTGTTGAAAAAGACGGACCTCACTCGTCATGACATCATCAGTATACTCAAGGTGTTTTTTCTAGAACTTTTATTTTTGAGTTTTATTTATTATTTTAAAGAGACTATTTTTTTCTCAAAATTGTGGATTGTGAACTCTTACATTGCGCTTTTCCCATTTTATTTGTTAACAGATTGCTACGGCAGACTTATACAGCTTTTGTCTCTTAAGGACTGTGGCTACCTCCCACCAGTACACAATAAAATTTTTCACTCGTCATCACTCGGAAATTTTTGGGGAATAAGATGGAATACTTATTTTTCAGACTGGTTCAGGTCTCAAATTTTCAAGAAATTTTCTCATAACCATTTCTTGGGAAGTCTTCTGGTCTTTTTTATTTCTGCTGTTATTCATGAAATCATTGTTAATGTACCGTTGCACACCATTTACGGAGTTAACATGTATGGTAGTATGATGTTGTATTTTGGCATCCAGTGCGTAGGCGTGTATCTAGAGAAACGACTCAATTTATCTTTGCTCAGTCGAAAAATTTATCTTTGGTCTTTCATCGTTTTGCCTGCACCACTCGTCATCAATCTTGGGACACTGAGATTAACGATGTTTCTACCTCATTGAATAGTCATTGCTTTTAGCCACTTCGATGCCTGTGACTCTTTAATCAATTGGATTTGAGCCTTCGTACGTGGACTAATATCTTTAGTAGGTTGCCACTTGCTGCCGCTGCAATTGCCATTGTTACTTCGATTTTAATGAGACTGTTCATACGTTCCTCCTGTTTGTTATTTATTTTCTTTTTGTCTTCTAATGATTGAGAGAACGACACACTTTCGCCAAAGACCTTTCAGTCTTGTTGGTACTTTCTGGCGATTGAGTTCATTAGCGATGCCCTGATATGACTTTCCAGCATTCCAAAGACTGAGAATCTTACGGAGAGCGATCTGCTCTTTGGGGTCCATCAGGAGTTCGCCATCAAGGTAAGCGTAACCAAAAGGAGTGGAGTCGCCGCGCTTGGTTCGTTTGCTATCAATACTGGGAGTATTACCATTGAGCGGGTTTCTAAGTGCAAAACCGCTCTTGGTGAGCGCTTCTCTGATAGTTGATTTGGCGATTCCGGTGCGCTCTTCTATATCGCGTAAGGAGAGTCCTTTCTCGTAAAGTGGAGCGCATTTTTCGATAATGCGTAAGGTTGTGCGAGGTGAAAGATCAATGAAATCGTGACAATAGAATGGTTCGTCTGTTGATACTCTAGGTCCACCATTTCTGGTAAAACATTTATCCCGCCATAAATCCGCCAAATATTTCATGGCGGATATTTGTTTTTGTATTTTTTAACCATTTATTAAATATCCGTCACGTTGACAATGGCGGATAAGTGGCGGATAATAAGACCTAGAGGTTCTTATGAAGTTAGAGACATTAGATGTCTTGAAAATTCCGTATGAGATTGAGTACACAGATAAATTAGTTTCATATTTAATGAGAATTGCAGAATGCCGTCCATTTTTTACAGAGAATTTAAGTAAACCGCTGAAGGTATCGCTCCTAAGAAATGCGAAAGTTCGCGCCATTACTTATTCGAATCAAATCGAAGGTAATACCCTTTCAGAAACGGAAGTTGGAAAACTCATTTCCAAAAAGAAAAAAGATTTAACTGTACCAGAAATTTTAGAAATCCAAAATTATGCAGATGCATTGGGATATGCTGAAAAACTTGCCCTCAATTTACGTACTATTAAAATATCTGATTTTTGTGATCTTCAACGATTAATAACCGAAGGCTTGATTCAAAAGAATCAAGTAGGAAGACTAAGAACAATTACAGTTTCTATTGTTAATTCAGCTACCAATGAACAAATTGACTCTTGCCCAGAGCCACATCATTTAAAATCAGCAGTAGAGGATCTGTGGAAGTGGTTAGATAATTCAAAGGAGATTAACCCATTTGTAAGGGCCTTTGCTTTTCATTTTATTGCAGTAGCAGTTCATCCTTTTGCTGATGGAAATGGAAGAACTTGCAGACTTATGCAACATCATCTTTTATTACAATCAGGAGAAGAAATAGTTCGATATGTTCCTTCTGAGACTGTAATAATGAATTACAGGGATGATTATTATAAGGCAATTAGGCTGACTAAAAAACTTGGTAAGTTAAATCCAATATTGGAGTTTTTAGCATTTTGTTTTGCTGAAGCAGCAGAAGGAATAACTAAAGAAGCGAAGGCAATATTAAAAGAGACAGAATCAAGCCCCCAAATTAGACATGGAAAAATTCTTGCCCTCGTTAAAAGTAAAAAAGAAATTAAGACCAAGGATGTTGTACTACTTTTTCCAAAAGTTCCAAGAAGAACCCTTGAGAGAGACTTGGAAACGCTTTGTAAAAATAAAATGCTTGAAGCATTTGGCCAAAATAAGGCACGTGTCTATAGATTAATGATGTAACTATTGCCGATCTATTTTGAAAAAGAAGATCAAATTACAAAAGCATGAGTAAAGAAGCGATGACTTTAAAGTACCTACGTGAGTCTCGAAAAATCTCAATGAGGAAAGCTGGAAAATTAATTGGAGTGAGTGCGGCCCAAATTGATCATGCTGAGAATGGAAGAAAAAATCTTGATCCAGAATTTATTTTGAAAGTTATTACTGCTTATGAATATGGTTATAAAGATTTTTTGGATTTTGTGGCAGACAAAAAGGAGTTACCTGAAAATCTTTTAGGAGAGTGTATTGGAATTTTAAGAAGACTTAAACCAGAAAAATTAAGAACAGTAAAAGCTGTATTAGAAAGTTTTTAACAAAGGGTAATTTATGATGGGTATTACGGATTTAATTAAGATAGCAAGCATCTTGGCAATTTTAACAGTTTCAACAGGCAAGTTACCGACTGTTTTAAAAGAACTTAAGATCGCTCATTTGTATTGTCACGACCTCCGTTTTAGAAGCACGTGCCTGTTTTGCAACTCAGTAAATCTCAGCTGAACCTGAAAAGTCAACTAAGGTATTGATTTATCTTCTATTTAGCAGCGAAAACGTTATTGTAACATTTTTTTGTTACGATCACGTTTTTTGTGTTACAATGAGGATATGAAAAGCTTAGCTGAAAAAACAATAAAGAAATACCTTCCAAGTTTAAAAGTCGTAGGCCGACAGTTGAACCTTAAAAATCTTCCTGCCCTGTATAGGGAGTTTTACGATTTTGAAGAGCTGGATATACATGAAAAACCTTTCCTGCTGATTAAGGTAAAGGAGAAAGCTCTTGGCCCAAAAGATTTTAAGAAGCACAGCAAGATATTGAAAGAAAAAATAGGTTATCCTCAAATTTGGTATTTAAAAGATCTTCATTTTAACAAAGTTCAGCGAATGATTGAGAATGAATTGAACTTTGTTATCGAGGACAAACAAGTTCACCTGCCAGAAGTTAATATCTCGATAAAGTCAGAAACCAAAAAAACAAATGTATCCATTCAAATTTTAGGTTTAAGTACCAATATGCTAATTAGAGAAATACTTGTAGGGGACATGTCGGGAAAAAGTAAAGTTGCCATATCTGAGATATTTAAAACTACCAAAATGAGCGCAGGACGTGCACTAGAACCTCTTCTTGCAAATGATTTATGTGAAGAGAAAAAAAATGGTGTTTCAAAAATTATTCAATTTAAGGCCCGTAAAGATTTGTGGGCATTTCTTATAGAGAATATTGGTTCTCCTATAAAAGAAACAATCCTAATTGATAAAATGCCAAAAGCTTTGCCATATTCAGGAATTACAGCTCTATCTCATAAATCCATGCTTTCAGATGATGAAATTCCAACTTTTGCTTCTGGTAAAAAGGCTTTTTACAAAAGATTTACAAATACTGAGAGTGTCTTGGACGAATTTGCGGTTTCTCGGATCGAGCTATGGGAAAGACCGCCAATACTTCTTGAGGATAATTGTATTAACGTGATTGATACGTTCTTAATATTGAAAGAATCTAATGATGAAAGAGTTCAAATCGAACTGGAGAATCTTCTTGAGAAAAATAATTTGGATGTAGGTGAGCATGATTAAAGGTTTAGACCACTTTAAAGACTATTTTAGACAACATTCCGATAGCTTTATATTAGTGGGAGGGGTCGCTAGCTACTTGCTTTTAGATGAAGCGGGAGCTCCTCGTGTAAGACCTACTAAAGATTTAGACATTGTTTTAATGATGAAGCCAAGTGATGAATTTTTAAATGCAATTAAGGCCTATATTAAAGCCGGCGGGTATGAAATTCAGAGAGGGAAACAAGATCAAGCCACCTTTTATCGTTTTCTAAAGCCAACCGATGATAAATATCCTGTTATGATTGAACTTTTTGCAACGGCTGAAGCTGAATTTAAATTATTTGAAGATCAGCACATTATCCCTATCGCTGATTCAGCTGGAGTACAATCTCTTTCAGCGATTCTTTTAGATGAAGAGTACTACACAATCATAAAGAAGAATGCAGTTGAGAAGGATGGAATCAACCTTTTAAATGAGTGGGCATTGATTCCTTTTAAAGCTAAAGCTTATTTGGAAATCAAAGAGCGGGGAGAAGATTCTAAGAATTGGAAAAAACACAGAGGGGATATAATCAATTTGGCTGTAGCATTTCTGACTGATGAAAGTGAGGAGAAGCTAACAGGCAAGGTAAAAGTGCATTTCCAGGAGTTCATCAGACAATTTAAAGAAGAACTTACAGATGAGATAATTCTAGGGGCGTGTAATCAAAAGATCACTAAGCTAACGATAATTGGTTTATTAGAAAAAACTTATTTGTGATCTGGCCACTGAAAGATAATGGCTTAGGGAAAGGTAATTGCTATGTCTTATGTGAAACATAAAATTGGATAAACTTACTTTGAGGTCAGAGGTTTAAAAAAGAAAGGCATACCATTAATTTGTAATTGCATAACAGCTAAGATGAAAACAGGAGGGACAGAATGCAAAATATAGGCACTTACTTTGAAATACCAGTAAATGATCTTGAACGTGCAATAAAATTCTATTCTTACGTTTTTGACTGTGACTTTTCTAAAGACGTTATTCATGGAAACGAAATGGCATTTTTTGCGTTTGACGATAAAGGACCTGGTATAACTGGGGCCTTAGTTAAGGGTGAAATCTATAAGCCATCAATTTCGGGAACTTTAATCTACCTTAGTACTTCAAATATAGAAGAAGCTCTACGCAAAGCTAAGGAAAAGGGCGGAGAAGTTCTTTTTCCGAAAACTGATGTCCCTAACTATGGCAGCGTTGCTGAGTTTAAAGACTCCGAAGGAAACAGAACTGCGCTATTTCAGAAAAAAATTTAAACCACTATGAATTTATTTGTAATATTTATTCTTATTTTTTTTAGCGCTTGCTCTAGCGTTCAAAAAGAAAAAGTTCTTTTTAGAGATGTTGATGGAGCCAAGCTAAAAGTTATAGAAAGAGGCGACACTAGCAAAATTCCTGTAATACTCATCCATGGAGGACCGGGACACCCTGGGGCAATGTGGAATCTTGCTGAACTGATCCCTAATCATTACACAATTGAGTATTTTCAAAGAGATATTAAAAATTCTCCATCTATTGGACCATTCACTGTTGATGCACATGTTAGTGATCTTCATAATCTCATAAAGCTATATAGAAAGCCGCCAATCTTGATAGGCCATTCATGGGGAGCAACTTTAGCACTTGAGTATGCAAAAAAATATAATGGTGAAGTATTGAAAATCATAATTATTTCTCCCGGGTCTATGACAAGTCAGATGACCAAGGATTTTGCGAATAACATTTTTAAGAGTGCAAAAGGCAATGAAAATAAAGCTAGGAAGATGTGGGAAGAATTAAAAAATATCAAAGATACTCAAGAGTATCAGAAAAAATACAAAGAATACTTTGACCTTATTAAGTATGCTTATTGCTTTGATTGTAAGAATTTTATGCATGAAAAAATGACGTATAAACCAGTAGGCATAATAGAAGATGAGGAGAACCTAAAGTCTGTAAAAGCAATTAATAAGGACTATTGGTCAATGGTTGAACAAGGTAAAATTATTGAAGGTTACAGCAGAATAAAAGATGGTGTTATTCATTTACAGCCTGAATTTGACGTTAACCCCACAAATGACTTGATAAAACACCTAAAGTCTAGAATTGAAAATTACAAACTTTATTTTATTAAAAAAGCAGGTCACTTTCCATGGCTCGAACCTGAGTCTCGTAATATCGTTATAGAGATTTTAAATGAAGAGCTAAAAGTTCAATAGAATTTTGTTCTATAAGGAAATTCGGATTTGGCACAACATATTTTTTTCTAGATAATCACTTAGTTGTATAGAATACATAAAAACGAAGAAAAACCATTATACGAGTAGGGTTTAGTCTATTCTAGCGACAATATTTCGGATACTGCTCACATCGAAGTGCCAGCGCTTGTTTGGCCTGCTCACGTATTAGTTGGTCCTTTGAAGCGAGCTTCTCTTCTAGCATCTTTGTTGCTTCTTTCTGTGGCATGTATCGAAGAGCATTCAGAACAGCAAATTGAGTTTGTGGATCTCTATTGTTCTGATAAATCACTTTTAAGTTTTTTAAAGCTGAGGGAGTTCCACTATTGCCAATAACTTCAAGCACGGTAGAGATTGGAATTGAAGGGGTATGACCTTGTACAAATTCTTCGAGGTCTCTGAGGGGTCTCTCTAACAGCTTGGCAGCTGCTGCCTGATCTTCTGTGGCCCTTGCAATACTTCCAGTAGCGAGCTGGGCTGTCTCCTTGAGATCTCTTCGTGCGTCCGAGATGTAAGCCTTGTCGATAAGATAATCTACAGTCTCAGGTGAAGGATTGCTGGACTGACCTAGGCCCATGACAAGACTTTTGGCTTCAAGATTTTCATTTTTATATAATTGGTATTCAACCAAATCCCGAAGGCCGCTTTGAGTTTCACCTGAATCAACCGCAATCAAGGCTGCGATTGAGCTAATGTAGAATGGATCTTTGGTTTTAGATTTTTTAAGCTCTTTTACCAAAATTTTTACTGAGTCTGGGCGAGTGAGCAGGACTTTTTTTAATATCTGATGATAAGTGCCCAACTCTTCAATCGTGCGATTTTTACTCCGAGTATCTGAGATCAGTTTTTTAATGTCTATAGACTTGGCTTCATTGATTGCCTGGATTTTTAACTCTTCTGCAGTGGCGCTCGAGAGAGTAATCGAGGATGTTTCTTTGAGGGTATCTTGAGAAATGAGGGAAGTGTCGACGCTGAAATGATCTATTCTCTGAGCTTCTCCCAAGGTGGTCAAAGAGATGCTAAATACATTTTTAAATGTATTTATTTCTTTAAATAGGATTTTTTCGGCCCCCAAATCGTCTGCGTCTACGACATAATTTGAAGACATTTTGGTTTCATCTAAAGACTTCACATTAAGATTGAGTGAGTTCTCTTCTGTTATATTGAATTGAAAGCGGCATGATCCATAGTAGCATTCGCCATCAAATACCTGGTCTGTATATTTGGGTAAAAAAATTAAGCGAGCAAGATTTTTTCTGCGATTCTTAAGGATTTGATTAAGCTCTGATGGCAATTGATTCTTTCTGGCGCTCACTTCAGAAGGAAGCATATTGGGACTAATTAAAGTGACAAGGAAAGGTGTCTCCCACTCGGATTTCATTTCAAGGATAATGGATTCTTTGTTTGATCCGTTGATCTCAAGTGTTGCAGTCGAGTTTCTTACGGAAAGTAGCCACTGATTTGTGGCCATAGGTTTGAGCGAGACTTCACCAAATTCAGATGATTTAACTTTGAGCCCTTGTCCCGCTTCCCCAGTTGAATCAAGTTTAAACCTAAAACTTAATTCAGACCGTAGGTGTGGGGAAAATACGGGGTCAGGTTGAAACTCGAGTATTAACCAAATAAGGGCAAGTGCAAGTGAAGTAAAAAGTAGGAACTTCTTCATCTGTTTTACATTTGCTGGATTGGTTTTGGGCCAATACGGTGATCGATCACTAGTCCGGATGTGCGAAGACCGGCCCATTCAAAAATGACAAATTTAAATTTCTTCCATCTCCATCCAAGAAATTTTGGAATAGGGACCGCAACAAAAGCGGAAATCTTTCCACTCAGGGCCTCAATTATATTTGTACCAGTAAGTTGCTCAGAAGCATAAAAGCCAGCCTGCAAAGAGTTGGTCGCAGGCATGTACTTGATGGCGGCCAAAGAGAAGAGATCATAGCTCTCTCTTAAGAAGAGAAGACTGGCTTCAACTCCGGCTCTGATAATCAGCAAATTGATTGAAGCTGAGGCAAAACCTGAGGTTTCAGCTATCGGTTTCATGCGTCCATTGGTCCAAGCGGGTGCTACTCGTGAAAAGTGTTCTACGCGAAGTTGTCCCTGAACACCGGCCTCAACTGTAAGGGGAATCGGTCCGATTGGGAAGGTCACTGATTTAGAAAAAGAAAGTCGCGCTAGAGGGCACGATTCTTCGAATTCTATTGTGTCTCTTGTAATGTCCTGTTTACAGTACTGATTACCTCGAAAGAAATTATTTGATAAATGTCTTGAGGATGTTCCTAGTATTGCAACCTGTGCAGAATCAGTTCTTAAAATCGCCAATTCTTTGTTAAATAACCAGGCGCCAATCACAAAATTTGACTGCGTAGCTGTAGTTGTTCCTGGAACCAAACCACGACGGCATTGGTACATGCCCGCCCCAATGGGATATTGGAATTCAGGAACGAATTCGGGTGACGTGAAACTTTTGCAGACCTGACTTTTCATGCCCACTGCCAGAATTTTCTCTTCTCCCAACTTTAAATTGAAAGGCTTACATTCAGTGTTGGCCATGGCATTGGTGCCAACATTGGTTTTGAGGCGACAGTAAAGTTCCTCGTTTAATTGGCGTCGAGATTCACTTGATGTACCACTCCGGAAGGCATCACTTGCTTGCTGGTTATTCATGGCCTGTGTTCCCTGCTGTTTATGGGAGGCGGAAATCGTGGCCCGACTGTCATCAAGAATTTTGTAGGTCGCAGGACACATCCCGCTGACTATAATTTCATTTGAAGTTGTAGAGTTCAAACTTTCCCCACACTGTCCAGCGGCGAATGATTCCATAAAGGTAAGTTCACTAAAAAATGATTTGGTATCTACTAAAACCATTGCTCCACTTTCATCGGGGATTGACATTTGTTTGCCAAGTGGTTTGCCCGTGTTTGGGTCGCCCATTTCTTGAGCACGTTTAATAAAGTTGAAGGGGGTCACAGCTCTGCCGTTACACTGTTGAGCACAGTAGCCTTCGGGCATAGTAGGTGGAGCAGGTTGATGTGTTTGGGCCTGTAGTCCAAGAGAGACAGTAAAAAGGAATAATGGCAATTTTTTCATAAGAGAGTCCAGGTTAAGTTTATAACAACCGTACTATCACAACTTTTTTAGGAAACCTCAGATAATTTGTAATATTTACTGGTTCCATCTTAAAGGCTCGTTTCTAAAGCCTTATAATTTCGAGTTATCGTGAGCTTCTCGTAGCCTAAAAATCTCTAGAGGCGTCTCTCTGTACTTAGATGGCGGAGTCCAGGCTTTCCCCCATTTAGAAGCCTGTGAGGGATGTTTATTGGTTTGAACCTATTGAAAAGCATGCGGAATATGTTGAGGCAGCGAGAGAGCTTTTTTGCGCACTTCCAGAATGAATATTAGTGAAGGGTCAAACAGCCATACACCTGAGTAAAGTTATGCTACTCGAATTCTTCTCGGTAGACTAAAGTCTAAATTTCATTTGGCTTCCGTCGAATCCACCAAAATTCTAAGCGAACCATCGTCCACTGGAGGTTCGCAAAGTCTCAAAATCCCTGGCCTCTAACTCGGTCCGTACCGGAGACATTCTTTACATTGTATACGGGCCACATAGTTTACACTTTTCTTAAATCAAATGAACCCTCAATTGGCTCCACCTTTCTACTCTTATCGTCAAAATTACCTTAAATATAATCTAAAAAACAAACATCCAAAATGCCATCTTCCATTTCTTTGAATCCCACTTCTATCAGACGAACTTGCGAGAGCGAATGTAAAGTTTTATCAAGCCAATTCCTATTTTGTATGAAGAGCAGGAGTTTGTTTTAAAGATTATTCAATCGGGAAATTTTAAGAGGCTTCTTGTTAAAACGATGAGGAAATATTTTGCAAATGAGGTAGATCTCTATGGCGGTAGAAAAGGTTTCACCGATCTCATGCTATCAAAGGGAAATGCCATTCAGAACATTTCAATATGGATGAGGCATAGTACTTTAGATCGAACTTGGCGAAGTTATAAGCAGAAGAAGAGATTTCATTTGTAAATCCTAGTAATTAGAGGGGGCTCCACCTAATTACCAGAATTTAAAGGACTCAAGTTTGGGTTGAATATGCCGTAAAGGACATATGCCCTTGAGTGAATATGCATTTGGGGGTATAATGAGTAAGTGGACTATTAAGCAGACTGAAGAATTTGCGGAATGGTTTGAGTCTTCAGATAGTAAGCCGCAAGAAGACATTCTAGAGAAGGTTCAGACCTTATCTGAATTGGGCCCCCACCTTGGTAGACCTTTGGTCGATACTTTGAAGGGAAGTTCAATTTCGAATCTTAAAGAATTAAGATTTGATAGTAACGGGAAGGTAATGAGAATAACCTTCGTTTTTGATCCGGATCGCAATGGTGTTTTGTTAATCGGAGGAGATAAAGCCGGTAAAAATCAGGTAAAGTTCTATCAGGAATTGATCGCCAATAGCGAAGAAATTTACAAGAAATGGTTGGACTCAAGAACGAAGGCAATTGAAGCACAGAGAAAGAAAATAGCTAAAAAAGTAGTTCAAAAGCCTCTGGTAAAACCAAAGAAGGGGAAAATAAAATGAAAAAGAAAACTAAAAAACACGAAGAAGATTTTTTTAAACATGCCAAAAAAGTAATGGGAGTAAAGCGTTACAAAAAAGGCATACAAGCAGGGCATGAACTTGCTAATGAAATTCGCTTGAAGATGGCTAGAGAAATGCTTGGCCTAAAGCAAACTGATCTTAAGGGACTTGGGCAAGCGGAGGTCTCGAAAATTGAAAAAAGAAAAGATGTGAAAGTATCTACTTTGGCAAAATATGCTGAAGCAATCGGCTGCAAAGTGAAAATTACTTTTGTCGACGAGGAAAATGATGAAAGAGAGCCTATCGCTATTTATGGCTGATTGGCTTTCATTGGCTTTTTAAAATAAAACTAACCATTTCGGGTATGTAGGCTAAGAACCACCACCTCCACCAAATCGAAAAAAGATGAAGAATTGAGAAGTGTATTCAATCTTTAAAAGGTGAGAGCTTATAATGGGTCTAATTTTTTTTCATAATCCATCTCCTTTCACCTTCCTTTCCTCCAAATCCCAAAGAAAGCCGTGAGTAAAGCAAAAAGGGTAGGGCCTTCCCGCTATAGGTTGAATAAGGATAATGATCAGGCTCCTTACACAATCTTCCTCTCACTGGATTTAAAACAATATAACGATAAGTCTCCCGATAAAGAAAAGCAGATTGAATTTTTTTATAGGCTAGATCCAATTGGCTCAGTCCATCGATGGAAAAATCAAAACAATTCATCTCCCCAAGGAAATGAAAATGATTGGGCATTATAACAAATGCATGAACTTTCAGTTTAAAACGCGAATCAGCAAGCGAACGCGTGGAAATCTCCCAAAGTGAATGAAGGGGAGTCTTAAAAGCTTCTCGATCAAGGGTTCTGCCTGTTAGGTGATACATTTCATATTTTTGCATATTAGAGACATATGCAATAAAGATAATTTTTTTGAAATTATAAGTTCCTGAATTAGCGGATGTTCCATTGAATGCTTTTTTTCTGTTGGAACCTATTAGTATTTTGCACCTTCCTAATTCGCCTTAAATAGAGGTTACATAACCTCTTAAAGAGGATTACCGTCATTGGGGTTTCTAAAAATAAATAATCTAGATATTACAGAGACACAGACTAAGAACCACCATCTCTACCAATTTAAAGCGAATGTCTTCACTACTACACAAAATCCCTGGCCTCTTAATTCAGCAAAGAAAACAAGAATTTTTATCTTCATTTTTATGTGACAATTAATTAAAGTCGTTCACTCGAGTCATAATATAGAGATATTGATTCTTAAATTCTTTATTGTTTGACCCATAAAGTATTCTAAGATCCTCATCAGTATAAATTTCTCTTAGTGTACCTCCGCCAAAAAACAATTTAACAATTAGTTTTGGAACTATCGTAATTTGCGTTGGCAATTGGTTTCTCTCAGCCTCTTCGACATATTGATATATGGCTTTTTCAGTTGGCCTAGTTTTCATACCAATAAATTTTACGAATTTTACATCAAGTCCATTTGGATCTTTTTTGGAAAGGACATATTTTCCTTTTAAGTAATTAATGTTTTTTTCCTTCCTGCCCTTTGGATCCAAATTAGGTGAAACATTATAATAAAAGCCTTCAGGAGAAACTACTTGATAAATTTCTTTAGGATTAAGAGTTGGATCAACACTCCTATCATTTTTTCTGTATTCGTAAGGCCCCCAGACCTGTTTCCAAACACCAAAAATAAGGGGCAGGCGATTAATTACTGTTGTCTGGGGCTGCAAAGTCAAAAGTTTATTAACAAGAGGCTCTAATTCATTTTGGATCTTAAAATCAGGATCTCCTAGCCCTTGATACTTTCCAGCTGTTTTGACGATGAGTTCTTTTAGAACCTTAATATCTTCATAATTGTTGGCAAAGGTCTGACCTGAAAGTATTATAGCTAAAGTCATAATAATTGATTTCATTGATTTCCTCTTTTCATATTTCTTATCAGTTCTTTTAATGAATAGTACAGTTCTACAAAAACTAGACAATAGAAATTACACGGTAAGAATCTGTTAATGACTGTTTTTAATATGTATTTCCGATCTATAGAGAGTTATTGATTTTTGATAAGATTAATTTCAGTCACTTATTTTCTTCTTACTTCACTATTTCAAGACGCTCTAAAAAGAAATGGCGAGTTGACTTATGGTGAGCCGATCTTTGCTAGATATAATTCACCCTTTCAAATTTGGTTTTTAAGAAGAAATGAGATCTGGATAAATATAAGCGAAGCACCACCACACCTTAAAAAGGTGAATTAGGCAAAGGGTAAAGAGAAACATGAAGACCAAAATTTTTTTTGATGGAAACTGTATCGTTTGCGACATGGAAATTTCTCACTACTCGCGGATTCGTCCCGATCTCTTTGAGCTGGTGGACATCAGTCAACCCGGTTTTAATGCAGAAGTTTACGGACTAGAGTTCAAAAACGTAAATGAGAACATGCACGTCCAAACGGAAAGTGGAGAAATGAAAATCGGCGTCGATGCGTTCGCGTACGTTTGGAGTAAACTCCCTATATACTCTTTAGCCGGGCGTTTGATTAAACTTCCTCTTGTCTACCAAGCGGCGAAGGCCGGTTACTGGGTGTTCGCTAAAAATCGTCACCTGCTACCTAAGAAGTCACGGTAAGCATTTCTCTAAGGCTTGATTAAAATCTAAGGGCTTCTCTAACATTGGATAATGCCCAACTCCCTTAACAATCTCCATCTTGAAATCTTTCAAATACTTCAGACAAGCTTCCATATTGGTAGGGTGCTTATCTGCGTTCACGGCACAAACTGGTATCTGATTTCTTTTGGCTGCACCTCGAAAATCATGTTCAAAGAAAGGAATTAAAAGACTCATCGATACTTCCGGTGAAACTAAGAGAAATTCTCCCAACACTCTCTTCACCACTTCTTGAGGTGAAGTCGCTTGAAACAATTCTTCTTTTAGAATGGTATTCACCGCTGTCTCGTAATCCTGAAGGACAGTTTGAGCAAAGCCATTAATCTGTTCCGGAACCATCACAAAATCTAGATTTTGAAGCGTGTCCACTAAAACGATTTTTGAGGTCTTCGCAATCTTATGGCTGGCTTCCATCACATATCCACCAGACATGGAATGTCCCACCAAGATAATCTTTTCGGCGCTTATATTCTTAGCCACGGCCACGATATCTTGCACGTAATTTTCTACTGAAGGCTCACGATTTTTATCGGATTTTCCATGTCCTCCTAGATCTATGGTGACAACCTGATAAGAGCTTTTGAAATAGTCTCTCGTGGCATCCCACCAGCGAACATTGCCTAACCATCCATGGACTAGGAGGAGGGCGGTTTTTCCATTGCCTGTGACTTCGTAATAGATTTGGCTGTTATCTTTGGAGTTTGTATAGCTCATAAAGCCCTTTAGTTAATGAATTAAAATGTGGTACACCTATTGTATAGTTTTCAAATAAAAAAGGACACAACACAATGAAATTTCTCATGATGAAAGATCTAAAAAACGGAACTGCTCGCAAAGTAAAACCTCAAGAGATTTCAAAAGTGGCGCAACAAGATGGAAAAGTTGTGGTCACGATTAAGGATGAACTTTTTGTATCACCACTTGGTTTGAAAGAGACTGAAGCTTGGCGCATGTTAGGTTCTAGCAATAATAATTCAAAAATTATGAATGAGATGTTTCGTGGCGGAATGAGAAGATAGAGCGCTTTGAATCATTCGGAGGCCATAATCATGGTCTCGTTGAACTTAAGACTAATTTCACGCAAGGACGCGACACCTGGGCTGACCGTATTGAGGCATTAAAATGGGCCGGAATTAGCAAGGACTGAACAAAAACTTTTGGCTTTCATTCGCTAAAGTTGATATTTTTTCTTTCTATGCAATCGCAGTTTTCTGGTTTAATTTTAAATATGACGATAAAGCTCTCTCCGCAAGAAACTGCTCAAAAAATCTATCTTGAAAAATTTCCAGATTGTGCTGGTATTCTTTTGGCTGGATCTGTAATGCGTGGTGAAGGAACACCTTCCTCTGATTTGGATATCGTTGTTATTTACGAACGATTAGACAACGCTTGGAGAGATTCTTTTCACTTCGAAGGATGGCCTGTAGAGGTTTTTGTCCACGATCTTGAAACTCTTAACTACTTTTTTCAAAGTCTTGAACGCCCCTCAGGGGTACCTTCCTTACCGAGTATGGTGATCGAAGGAAAAATGATTCCTAGTGCAAATCCCATTCTAGAAAAGGCTAAAAATCTTGCAAAGAAAGTTGTTGATGCTGGGCCGATACCCTGGACCGAAAAGGAAATTATGAGAGGCCGATATAACATCACTGATATTTGTGATGACATGAAATCGCCTAGATCTGACGCCGAATTGATCGCGTCTGGTGTTCGTCTTTATGAGGTAATCACCGATTTTTATTTTCGATCCAAAAATAAATGGTCGGCAAAAGGAAAGTCGATTCCTCGTCGTTGGCGACAAGAGAATGAGGATTTAGCCGAAAAATTTATACAGGCTTTTGAGGATCTTTTTCAGCGGAAAACAACTAACTCAGTCATGAGGTTTGCAGAAGAGGTTCTTACTCCCTATGGTGGTTGGCTCTTTGAAAACTCAAAAATCAGTGCCCCTTCCGAATGGCGGAAGCTGCTTTAAAGCCCCTCACAAAACAAAATGAAGATTTTGATAAAAAGTTGAAAGAATAAATGAAACTCAAATTAATAACATTTTTGCTCTTATTTTCTGGGTTCATTTCTGCCCAAGAAATTAAACATTTTAAAAATGGCCAATTAAATCTGGCCGGAGAACTTTTTAAACCAAACGGAAAAGGTCCATTTCCTACAATACTCTATAATCATGGTAGCGCACCTGGAATGCTCTCTAGTGAGGCAAGTAAAACAATAGCTCCACTATTTCTTCAAAAGGGTTGGGCTTTTTTCATGCCATATAGAAGGGGACAGGGATTAAGCGCTAAAGCAGGGAAATATATTGGTGATGAACCAGATATTGTGCGAGCTTTGAAAACGGATCATTTCAGTGATCAAATGGCAGGACTTACTTGGCTTAAAAAACAAAAATTTATTAATCAAAATAAAATTGCAGTTATGGGGAATTCTTTCGGAGGAATTCAAACCATTTTGGCGACTTCCCAAAATAAATTCTGTGCGGGAGTTGATGCTGCTGGTGGTTCTGAAAGCTGGGCAAAATCAAAAGAGTTACAAGATATAATGAAAGAGGCTGTTGCGAAGTCTCAAACACCACTTTTCTTTTTTCAAGCTGAAAATGATTTCGATTTATCTCCTTCTAAAATATTGTCTGGAATTAAAGGTGAAATGAAAATATATCCGGCGTTTGGAAAAACAGCGAAAGATGGTCATAGCTTCACCTATCGTGGAAGTTCGATTTGGTTTGAGGATGTTTTTAGTTTCATATTGAAGAACTGTGGGCAATAAGGGGTAATTTGGCTTATCTTGGCTTTTTCTGGCTTTCTAAAAATAAATAATCTAGATTTTTCAGAGACATAGATTAAGAACAACCTACACTTTTAATCTAATAAAATTAAGCTCCTTATGGAGCTTTTTATTTTTAAACTTAATTCTCTGTGCCAAGGTGAGCCCAAAGTCTGTCTATTTCCTGAAGATTAAGAGACGCTAGGAAAATTTGATCACATATTCACGGGTGTTTCTATCAAGTAAAATCTAGAGATGTGGATTTTTCTCATCATTCATTCTCTTATTTCCCTTTCCTTCGCTCAGACGAAAGAGCCGTTTATACTTGGTAAACGCAATCATCAAGTGCAGATAAAATCTGGGACAGCTGCTGAGACAAATTTTGTCATTTATAACCACCAGAAAACTCCCTTAGTGATTGTGTCTGCCAAAACCAGTGATGAAAAGTGTCACGTTGATTTTCCCAAACAACCCATCCTCACCAGGCAATATTCTTCTTTGAAAGTTGTTTGTCGCTTTAAAAAAGAAGTGTACTTCAATCGTGACGTCAATGTGGTTACCAACTTTGGGGTAGAGAAGATTTCCGTCGACGGCAGTGTAAAACCGGCCAATGCCAAACTGATCACTCCCAAAAAAGTGGCCTTCTTTTTAGAAAAAGAGCTGGCCCCTTTGATGGACCTGCCTTGTTACAAACAGTGGAAGGCGCAGCTGGCGGTAGAAGGTTACAAGATTTCAGAAATCCTTTCTGCTAAAGATATGAACACCGACGACTATCGAAAGCAAATGCTCTCCGTTGGCGATCCTTTGGTCGGTTCAATGATGGTGGGAAATTTAAAGCTTCCAGAAAAAAATCTGGATGTACTCGAGTATTACGATGCTGACGATGGAAAAACGATCATGGAGAGAGATTCCAAGGAAGTGGTCCAAACCACTTTGCCTTTAATGAATCCAATGAAAGAGATAAATGAGACGGGAACGGACACAAAATATTTTTCCAAGATGAAGCTCTGGAACGGACTCATCTCCGACGGAAATCACGCGAGTCCAGCGAAGCAGAGAATTGATAACTTCTGCCACTATTTCAGCCGCAACCAGGCCTACCGTACATGTGCACATACTAATGAGTTAAAGGTGGTTGGTTTTATCGATAAGGACTGGGAAAACGACTCCAACATCTCAGACCTTCGTTGTCTTTCAACTGGTTGTACCATGCTTAAAAATTTAGATGGTTTAAAAAACATCAACGAAAAAAAGGTGGGGACTATGGACTTCTGTGGTCTCGCAGTTCACTCAGATCCTACTTTCCATTACGCAACCACAGGACTTGTCACAACCTCTGATATCAATGCCTGGCAACCATCGATAAAATTCTATAATCTTTTTTCTTGCAGTGCTGGCCACTGTCTCGGTTTGCCCAACCTTGCTCAAACATATCTCTTCTCAAAAACCACTTTAGGCGTTTACGCTTCCACCAAGACAGGTTCAGTCGAAAATCCTAACCTGCTATACAAATACCTCAAGAACAATAAAACTTTCGGAGAGGCTTTGGTGGATTATCAAAAAGATTATCTTGGTAATGGCAATGCTGGAAGGAGAGAACTAAGCTGGAGCGCTGGCGTCGTTTACTACGGCGATCCAACCCTTAAGCTTTACCACTGCCAATAATACCCATCGCCCAGTGACAGATTCACTTAAAATTGCCGAGAAGTTTGGTGCTGAAATTCTTTATCGCTTCTTTATTTTAAAAACTTATTTATCGAGTTTAACCTATCAACAAAAAGGAGCGCTTCGAGGCCATTACCGAAAAATAATGAAGGAATAAGAACTATTTTTTGGATCTTTGATTGAGTGTTAAATTATAATCGACTCAAAATTATAAATGGAGAACTTTTATGCCAACCCCAAAAATGATCGTCTGCTTAATGCTCGATAAAGAAGCAGAACAAGCGGCTCAGTTTTATGCCAATACTTTTCCTAACAGCTCAGTAGGCTCCATTCATCGCGCTCCCGGCGACTATCCAATGGGGAAAGCTGGCGATGTTCTCACCGTTGAATTCACTGTTTTAGGAATTTCATGCATTGGTGTTAACGGTGGATCATACTTCAAGCATAGTGAAGCTTTCTCTTTCCAAATTTCAACGGAGAACCAAGAAGAAACGGATAAATACTGGAATGCTATCGTGAACAATGGTGGTGTTGAAAGCCAATGCGGTTGGTGTAAAGATCGCTGGGGAGTTTCTTGGCAAATTACTCCACGTGCTCTAACTGAAGGTATGTCAAAAGGTGGAGACGAGGCGAAGAGAGTTTTTGGGGCCATGATGAAAATGAAAAAAATCGATGTGGCAGCTATAGAAGCTGCTCGAAAAGGGTAGTGAGACTATTCGATTAGCTACGTATTCGGCGGAACTTTCGCAATCAACAGTTCATTCCACGAAGTTGTGTAACGCTGAGATTTAAAGTTTGCCTGCAATTTCCAATTTGTATTTATTCCACACGCTCCACTCTTAAGTGTGTTGGCTCCAAACCTTTTGTTAATTAAATCCATTAGTGCCGTCAAAGATTCATTGTCATCAGAGCGCTCAGGAAAAAATTCAAGCTGGTTTTCATCTTTGGGAACGATGTGATTTAAGATCACACCAGCTTTTTTGTACTCAAAACCACCCCGATAAATTTGATCGAGAACTTCGTGAGCAGCTTTAATCATCTTAAAAGTATCTGATGTTCCAGATTGAAAATTGAAGTGCCCCTGAGTGTGATATTGGGGAACTTCTTTGAAGTAGTTTGTCTGAATAAAGACGGTCAAACTATAACAAACACTATCTTGCCTTCTTAATTTCTCTGCTGCATGAGTGGCAAAAGTCGCGACCGCTTCTCTTAATTCTGACTTTAAATAAACGTTACTGCCAAAACTTCTGGTGTTGGCGATGTTCTTTTTGTCTTCCACTGATTCTATCGGAAGACAACTTATCCCTCTTAATTCATCTTGGATTTCTCGGCCAACTTTGGTGAGAAGTTTTTGAATGGTGGCATCGTTACGGTACATTTTAAAATCGTAGGCAGTTTGAACTCCAAGTTGATTCAGTTTTTTTGTACTGGCACTGCCGATTCCCCAGATATCTTTGACCGGGAAAACTTTCAGTACTCTGTCGATCTCTTGCTCAGTAAGAAGCACGCATACGCCATTTGTTTTCTTCGCCACTTTATTGGCCATCTTTGAGAGGACTTTGGTTTGTGAAATGCCGACTCCAACTGGGATGCCGGTAAATTGATAAACTGTATCCTTAATTTCTTTTGCGTAAGCTTGCAAATCGTAACGATCATATCCGTCCAACTTTAAGAAAGCTTCATCGACACTATAGACTTCGAGCTCAGGGGAAAAGTTTGCTAGTGTTTTCATCACTCGCTTAGAGAAATCATCGTACAGTGTATAGTTCGAGGAGAAGACAGCGACATTATGTTTTTTAAGCTGCTCCTTCACCTGAAAGTAGGGCTCACACATCATACCGAAGCCCAGTTCTTTCGCTTCACGACTGAAGGCCACGAGACAACCGTCATTGTTAGAAAGAACAACGACTGGGCGATGTCTGGCATCGACGTTAAACACTCTTTCGCAGGAACAATAAAAGGAATTACAGTCTACAAGACAGTAGTAGATCATTTTCTATACCTGTGGGTTACGGATTTGACGACCCCTTCAATTTTAAAGTCGTCTGGGTCTTCAACTATTTTTTTCCAAGGGTGAAGTTGAATCTGCCCGTTAACTCTTTTGAACTTGGTGATGATAAAGTTTCCAGCATACTCAGCGAGCACAACATCATCTTCGGTCGGCTTGAGTGAACGGTCGATAATTAAGAGGTCACCAAGATTGATGTTAAGAAGTTTGGAAGTGCCTCCAGCGTAAATGTAGAATGTCGCTGGTTTGTTTGTGACTAGCAATTGATCGAGTGATAATGAATCTTCTGCGTACTCAGCACATGGACTTTGAAACCCTGTCATCCCCATAATTTCGGCCATAATATACCCCCTGTGGCATAGCTCAGTGTACGGAAAACTTACGGATACACAAGGGGGCAGAAACTTCTGTTTTGGGTTCATTAATCATATTAAGGACTTAGTAAAAAAATTATTTTTTAAAAGCTGGCCCCCTAATTGCTAATGATGAAGTGTGTTCACAATTTCATCAATATCAAATTAGGAGATCAAAATGATTTTTCAGAAAAATTTTTTAACAATCGGTTTATCGGTGCTGGTATTAACAGTGGGATGTACAAATTCAGGTAGCAAATACTCTGCTCATGATCATTCAAGAAAGATGAATGAGGAAGCTACTGGCCGTAATGTTAACTATAAGGCAGCAGTAGAAGCAGGTGCTCATAATTATGTACAAATTGATTACAAAGAAGGGAGCTCTCACTTAAGTGACGATGCAAAATCTTCTCTTCGAAATGTCGTGAATGAGGCAAAAAGTGAAGGTAAAATCGATGAAGTCATTGTTCTTTCTTGGTCAGATGAAAATTATCCCTCAAAAAATCTCAATAAACTATCGAAGGAACAAAGAGGGCTTGCAGATAGAAGAAATAACAATGTGAAAGAGTATCTTAAAACACTGAACAAGCTTGATGTTGATACATACAATATGGCCGAACGTCCTAGCTCCCTCTCAAAATTATTTAATACAGAAGATACTAAGCTTAAAACATCTTTTATAAGAGCTGGTATTTCAACCAATAACGATAGTAATGATTATGCGACAAAAGCATCTCATTCGGTGATTTTGATCAAACTTCAATAAAGCTAAAGGGCTATTCTGGAACGTTGAAATGGGAAAATTTGTACACTCGATAATGTAAACGCTTTATAACTTGTCTACTGCTACTTTTTGAAAAGTAGTAGTAGATAGGTATACTTTGAACTACAATTCTTTCATGGCCTTAAAATCAACCATTCACAAAATTAGATTAACTCTTTCAAATATAAATATTCATCATTACCAAGATTATTCTCTAACCTTGGCCAAGCATCCTTCTGAAACTGACGAGCGAATGATGATAAGGCTTCTGGCTTATGCACTTTCTGCTCACGAAGAAATCCAGTTCACCAAAGGCATTAGCGATGATACAGAACCAGATTTATGGAAACTCAATTATGATGGCTCAGTAGAGCATTGGATTGAACTCGGTTTGCCTGATGAAAGACACATTCGTCAAATCTGCTCTAAAGCGAAAAAGGTGACCATTTATACCTATCACGGAAACCAAGCGGCCAAGTGGTATGAGTCCATTGAGAATTCCTCAAATCGATTTGAGCATTTATCCATCGTGCATTTCCGAGTCTTGGGAGAGTTACCGATCGAAGTCCTCTCGGACAAGGGAATGAATCTAGATATTTCTATTCAGGATAATGAGCTGTGGATTGCTAACGAAAAAGAACGAATTGGTGTTGAGTTTAAGTTTGAGAAGACCAATACACTTTAATTATAAAGTGTATTGGTCTTGAGAATAGACTTTTATTTTTCAAAAAACTCAACTTTTCCACTCGCTATGTCGTAAAGTCCGCCCACAATTTTTATTTCATTTTTATAAACCATATCTTCTAGGATAGAAGATTGTGACCGCAAATCTTTAATTCCTTGTCTAATATTGTTAATGGTAACCATTCTTTCCATTTCTTCGGCATTTATCTCATTGAACTCCATTTCCTCAGGAATACAACGTTGAATTTTACTTGTGATAAAGTGTAAATGTCCCAAATCAACTTTCTTAATGGCTCCCTTAATGGCTCCACAACTGGTATGACCGATTACGGCAATGATTTTTGAACCAACAACCTTACAGCCAAACTCAGCACTTCCGATAATCGCCTCATTGATAATGTTTCCTGCAATTCGAATACTAAAAATGTCTCCAAGTCCTTGATCAAAAATGAGCTCAGCCGACGTTCTTGAATCCATACAACTTATGATAACAGCAAATGGATGCTGGCTAACTGTAGTCTCATTCACTTGTTGAAGCAAGTTACGGTTCATTTTAATATTACTCATGAAGCGTAAGTTTCCATCCTTTAATATTTGTAAGGCATTTTCAGGAGAAATATTATTTTGTAGTTCTTTTGTGAGTGTTCTCATTTTTAAAATCCTCTTTGTTTAATATTAATAGTAACTAATTGATTTTGACGATGAATAAAGCTAATTGCTGTTAGAACGATTGAAATGACAAAGGCTATGTAAAATCCTTTGAAACCCATTTCTGGGAAAATGATCGCAGCGCTGAAGGCTCCCAAAGAAAAACTTAAGAGTGTCAATAATCTTACGATTGAAACGGTCCTCGATTCTTTAAAGCGAGTATCTTGAGGATCCTTCTTAAAAACTTTAGGAAGATTTAATCCTAAGTCAGTTGATAAACCTGTTAGGTGAGTCGTTCTAATTTTTCCGTGTGTGGCCCAAGTAGTAAGTGCATTTTTCAAACCGCAAATGAAGCACAAAATAGATATCATTAAAACTTGATGGTATTGGTCTAGCATTCTAAGTGAGCCAAAATCACCTTCGCTTCCTCTCCAGGCGACGATTCCTAAAAGTATAGTGATAAAGACTTGAACTGTTGTATAAGGGGGGATTTCATTACTCGCATATTTTCTATCGAGTATTAAGCCTGTGACAAAGGCACCAAGGATGAATGAAATAGGAATTAATAACAATTCAATCCCAAACAATATCTCATCGTGTCCTACTGCCAAACCCACTTTTGTTCCAAAACCAGTGACGTGAGATACGTACTGACCAGTCGCTAAAAACCCACCAGAATTTATGAAGCCGGCTTTAAAAGAAAGTAAGAGCCATAAGCAAACATAGGGTTTTGTATAAATTTTGTCTAAATCGCAATGGATCATAGTTTCTCCTTCCGAGTAATTATAACTATTTTTTTAGTTTGTTCAAATAGATTAATACGTTAAGATAAATCGTTAAAAGCGATACAAGATGAGGTCAAAATTGAATGAATGGATTAACTATCACCACTTATATTATTTTATGAAGATTGCTCAATTAGGCAGCGTCTCAAAGGCATCGCACTTTTTGAAATTAGGGCAACCGACACTTTCAGCTCAACTAAAAACTTTTGAGGATTCAATTGGGGTCATGCTTTTTGAAAGAAAGCATAAAAAGTTAATTTTGACTGAGCAAGGACAATTGGCCTTGAATTACGCTCAAAATATATTTAAATTGGGTGGGGAAATGCAGGAGGCTCTTAATGATAGAATGAAGCCTTCGAGAATTTCATTAAGTGTAGGAGCCCTCGATAGTATACCGAAGTCTATCATGGTGAACATTGCGAAAGTTGCCTACGATCATAGTCCTTGCTCCATTCACTTTGCAGAAGGTCGTCTTGAATATTTAATAGCTGAATTAAAATTGCATAAAATTGATTTAATCATTTCAAACTTTTTACCAAATAACGAAAGTGCACAGGGATTATTTCATCGAAAAATGATGAGAGAAGAAGTAGGTATCTATGGATCAAAAAAATTTTTAAAGTTGAAGAAAAACTTTCCTCAGTCTTTGAATGGGCAACCCGTTATTAATCCTACCTATGATGCTCAATTGCGCCACGATTTGGATTCATGGGTGAAAATGAATAATATTGAACTTGATATAATTGCCGAAACTCAAGATTATGCATTAAAGAAATTATTAGCGACAAGTGGAATGGCGATGATTCCATCTTCTCGTTTTGCGGTTCAATCTTTAGTTAAAGAGCAACAGTTATTCGAGATTGGAACGCTTGAAAATACGTACGAAGATTTTTATATGATTTCTGCCAGTCGAAGAATTGAAAATCCAATAAGTTCATATCTGATGAAGAATTTTAAGTCATAGAGTTTAAACCAAGGATTTTTATTTTCGCCATGGGAAATGGGCCAAAAGTTCTTCCTCATTCAACTCTTCAAGTTTTTTTGCGTTTCCAAAACTCATGCCTTCTGCGTCTTTTAGACTTAAATTGAGTAGTTCAAGATCTTGAACTTTTAAAATATGAATCAAAGGTTGTGGAGACGAATTGACTAAATTAGCGCGGTTTGAGTTTTCTAGGCCTTCAAAACAAAAATCTGGATGAAAAACGACTAATTGAAATTCATCCTCGAGACCTAATGCTTCTAGATGATTTTCACAATCTTCTAAAAATTCATAAAAATGTGAAAAATTGATTTTCCAATTGGGGTAAACAAGTAAAACCGTTTCAAAATGAGTTTGTCCTTGAAAGGAAGAAAGGGAATCGAGAAAACAAATTTGGGCTTCACTGGCATTTTTTCCAGAGAGCTCTTCAATCAAAATTTTTCCTTCAAAATAAGGCTTGTTGGCAAAGGGGCAAAGATCGAGGCCAATGATCGTTTTTTCAAGCCATTTTTTTATCATAAGGCAGACTAACAGAGAAAGTTGTCTGGGGGTATAAAAAGTTTATGAGGCGAGAAACTAAAAAGACTATTTCTAAGGTTCCATGCAAGATAGCGCATTCAAAGTAAATTTTACTTCCTAAATCAAAAGAAAAGAACCAAATCAGTACACCAATGACTGAAAGAAGAAGAAGAATGATCCAAAGCGTACGACCTAAATCTTTTTTTAAATACTTTAGGTTCAAACGAAAATTATTAGGGTGTTCAATTTTATTTAAGCTCTCTGGAATGGCTTTAAGCCATACAAAGTAATGCATGGATAGTCCAAAGGCATATAGTACCAGCATGCGGTACCATATAATTGGATCATTAGTCCATGAAGCAAGATACCATCCAGTTGTCATTGCTTCATTGGTATTTTTGCTAGGGAAATACTGATCAAAAGATCCTTGAAAAACTAAGATGTGTATTATTAAAAAAAGTAAAAAACAAAAGAGGGAAACAGTTATTCTATTTTTCTCTTTTATTTTAATCGTGCTCTCTATCCAATAAAAAAATCCAATCCAGTTATGGAGAATTAGCGATGCTCCTATAAAATAAATTGGCTCCCAATAAGCCAGTCTAATCAGTGAGGCAGATAGAATAAGAGTCGGTAAAATTTCTTTGAGACTATATTGACGGGCGATGACTTTAACGAAAAGAAAACCACAGCTCGCGACAATGATTTGCCAAACTCCAAAGGGAATTGTGAGCGGCATGGTCAAATGGCCAATGATACAGATCAAAGTGAGTGATAAAAAAATCCAACTTGATTTTTGTTGTATATAACGAAAACTGGCGATTAAATGAGGATAACCAAAAATAAGTGGCCCTGAAAAAAGTAAAATATCTGGTCTTCTCAATGCTAGAGGAAAATAAAAAAGTAAGGTAAGAATGAAGCCAAGAGCTAGACGACTAGCGCAATGGCGATAGATTTCTCGAAAGAGCTTCGGTTTAAGCACTTGAGAGAGAAATTTAGCTCTCAGATAATCTGCTTTACCGACAAAAAAATCAAATTGGGTCATGATATAACTCGTGTTACACTTTCCAGTATAACAAAATAGTCTCATGGAGTGGAAATGAAAATAGCCGCAATTTTTCTTTTTAGTTCTCTTTTATTCTCTGTTTCTGCCAGTTCAGATATGGCCTTAGCGAAAATGGCTCCTGAAAGATCACATATGATTGCTGATGTTATTACTCAGTTTACAAAGATGGAACCAAAGAATGATGATATTAAACAAGTGCTCGAGTTAGCCATTATTGCTCGAGATGTTTTTGATGTTAAGGAAGTATTTAGTAATTCTTCAAATCCTGTTCACGTTAATCAGCAAGATCTTATTCGAAGCATGCGATCGATGATGGCAAGTCTTCCAAAGTGGGATAACAAGCTTCCATCGCCAAGATTTAAGAAACTTGAATTGAATAAAAGTATCTTGAATAAAAGTTTTGGCCAAGATTCATATGAATGGGCTTGGGTTTTAAATCAGTTAGGTGATAAAAGTGCTGCAAAAAAAATCCTCTTAACAAGTTTTGAAAACGAATACAAAAATGTCATGTCTCAAAAACAAGCGGTCTTTGGTTTTGGTGATAGTCCACTTTCAAAAATAGAACCTGCTTATAAAGCTCTTGAAGCCATCGCTGACGAAAAAGAGAAAATAAGACTGAAAGAAAAAATGGGAAAAGCAAAACAACACATAAGTCGCTTACCACAATCTCACATCATGACCTAATTGGAGGGAAAATGGAAAACAAGACAAAACATATCCCTTGGGGACAGATTGAAAAAGACAACTGGTTTCAAGAACAGACAATCAAGCGCTCTTATCTTACAGAAGTTGTTTCTAAAATTAAAAATCTTAAGCCCAAGTTTGAAGTAACTCAATATGGAGCCCTTTCATATAACCCGGAATGCTATCCACTTTTTTTCATCAAGACACTTAACTTTGATCCAAAGAAGAAAACGGTTTTAATTACAGGTGGAGTTCACGGTTATGAAACAAGTGGTGTGCATGGCGCCTTAGCTTTCATGGAAAAGTCTGCTCTTCAATATTCATCTCATTTTAATATAATTTGTTTTCCTTGTATCAGTGCTTGGGGATATGAAACCATTAATCGTTGGAATCCACTAACCATAGATCCAAACAGATCCTTTCGTGAAGATAGTCCCGCCGAAGAATGCCGCCAGTTTTTATCTGCGGTGAAAAAAAATGGTGGTGAAATCTTTGCTCACTTTGACTTACATGAAACGACTGACACTGATAATACTATTTTTAGACCGGCACTGGCGGCAAGAGATGGTAAGGAAGAAGATTTTTCAGAAATACCAGATGGATTTTACTTGGTGGGTGATACCAGAGTTCCTCACCTTGAATTTCAAAAGGCCATTATTGAATCAGTTAAAAAAGTGACTCATATCGCTGATCCAGATCAAGCAGGTAACATCATCGGTGTTCCTCTCGCCTCTGAAGGTGTTATTTACTATGATAAGCGAAAACTTTCTTTATGCGGTGGCTTCTCTAATGCAGAATACATAACCACCACAGAAGTTTATCCAGATAGCCCCCGAGCGACTGACGCTATTTGTGTGGCTGCTCAGGTAGCTTCCATTCAAGGTGGTCTGGATTATTTAATTAAATTCTAGTTAATTGTATGGTAAAAACTAAGTCTATTTTGGTTTTTTACTGGAGATTTGAAATGAAGAAACTATTGATGCAATCCATGGTACTCTCGATGATGCTTATTATGAGCCTGACTTGTATGGCTCAAGCTAAAACTCTCAATATCGCAGTTGCGAATTTTACCATTAAAGGTGGAAACAATTTAGCTGGTTATTTAAAAAGAATTGAAGATCTTTCAATTGAAAGTCGTAACAAAGGAGCAAAGTATTTGTTACTTCCAGAGTTGATGGTTTTCGAACTTTTTCCGGTAGATCTTAAAGAGGAAGAAACGAAAAAATACTTAGATCAAGTGGCGGCTATTTCAAAAGATATTGAAGAAGGGATGAGCAATATTAGTCTTAAACACGGTATTAATTTAATTGGCGCAAGTATCGTAATCAAAAAAGATAAACATTTTATTAACCGTTCTTATTACATCACTGATACTGGTGTCGTAAACTATCAAGATAAAGTACAGCCAACCCCTTGGGAAGCAAAATTTGGTTTTATCGGCTCAGATAAAATTAAATTATTTAAAGATTCTAATTTCAATTTTGTTATTCTCATTTGTTACGATGCTGAATTTCCGACCATTAGTGCTGCCTTGATGAAAAATAAACCAGAAATTATATTTGTTCCATCTCAAACTGGCAGTATCTATGGTCTTAATCGAGTAAAGTTAACTTCTGCAGCAAGAGCCGTTGAGCATATGTCTTACGTTTTTATGACGGGGGTTTCTGGGGACCTCAATGCTCCTTGGCACGCATATGCTGGTCAAAATTTTCTTTTTACGCCACAAAATGAGTATTTTTCGAAGGAAGTTCAGACTGGTGCATTCAATGTTGAGACATTGTCAATTTTCTCAATCGATATGAAAAAGTTGAAAGACGCTAGATTAGATCCGAAAGAAGTCTATCCCTCTCGCGATGCTAAAGTTATAAAGTAAGCTTCTTCTAAAACTTCAATGCCAATATATTTTGGTGGGCGATCAGAAAGGCTAAAGTCTTTTTGAGAGCTCACTTTTTTAATTTCAAAATGACTTTCATAAAGTTTCTTAATTTCATTTTCGGGAACCGAAAAAGGTGGGCCAATTAATTGGGGAGATTTGTAATCTAGGCTAATTAAAAAAAGTGGTATTTTTTTGTCGCAGATGAGTTGTGCGTATTTTTGTCTTAGCTCTTGAGGTAAGGCAATTAAAGCAGCTCGATCATAAATATAAGTCACTCCTTCCCAAGCTGAATCAGGAGATAGAAAAAAGTCTCCACAATACAGACTTACTCCTTCTCCTTCAAATATTTGAAAATGATCAATCTTTTTTTCACGATAGGAAATCTTGTTTTCTTTAAAAAATGCTTCACAGGCAATTGGACTTAATTCAATTCCTATCACTTCATGGCCACGGGATCGAAGCCATATCATGTCGGTGCTTTTCCCACACAGAGGGACTAATATTTTTCCAATAGGTACTTCTGAGAAATATTTTTGCAAAAGTGGATGAGGACGATCCATATGAAAGTTGATTTCACCAATCTGCCATTTCTTTTGCCAGAAAAGGGCGTCCATTATTTTTGTCCCCATAGTTTCAGAACAACATTTTCCATAAGTGTTTTTAGCATTTCACCTTCTGCCATGCTAAAGCGTTTGACAGTCGGAGCGTCTAAATCGAGGACTCCGACACATTGTCCTTTAACTATCAGGGGGACGACTAATTCTGATCTAGATTCTGGGTCACATGCGATATGACCAGCAAAGGCATGAACATCATCGACCAATTGAACTTCTTTTGAGCTATAGGCTTTTCCGCAAACACCACGCTCAGGTTTTATCCTCAAGCAAGCAGGCTTTCCTTGAAATGGGCCCAGCACTAATTCTTTGGCCTGTTCATCCCACAAATAAAATCCGGCCCAGTTTAATCCTTCCATCGAATGAAAAATTAGAGCGCTGAGATTGGCCAGATTAGCAACTAGATTTGGTTCTCCCTCAATTAATGAGAGAGCTGATTTTGGGAGGTCGTTGTTTAGTTGGAACATATTCATACCAATTTAAAATTAATAACATTTCTTTTATAACATAAAGATAGGGAAATTCATCATTCACTTCTGAGAAATGGTTTGCTATTTAATTTCTTTTTCGCTGGACTGCGAAAAGCTCTTTTTGATTGGTCTCTCGTTATCAGTCATCTACAATATCCCCTATGAATAAACCATTTACACCCCCTCAAAATGTTAAAGAAGTTCTAGCTCAACTAAAGCGCCCCAAGACTGCGGTGATTACAGGCGGTATGCCTTACGCCAATGGTCCTTTGCACCTTGGCCATATGGCCGGCGCTATTGTTCCTCCTGATATCATGGCCCGCTACATGCGAATGCTCATTGGCAAAAATAACGTTTTGTTTGTCAGTGGAAATGATGATCATGGTTCAACTTCTGAAGTGTCAGCTTTCCAAGCAGGTATTCCTGTTCGTGAATTCATTGATATGATTCACAAAAAGCAAACAGAGACAATTACTCGTTACGGGATTTCTTACGATATATTCTCTGGAACTTCTCAGCCTGATTGTTATCCAACTCATGTAGAGACTTCTCAGGATTTTTTAAGAAAACTTTGGAAGAATGGGATGCTGGAAAAAAAGATCACTAAGCAATGGTTTGATCCTTCCATCAATCGTTTTCTTCAAGACCGAAATGTTACTGGCAAATGTCCCAATACCAATTGTACTAATCAGAAAGCTTATAGTGATGAGTGTGAAACTTGTGGAACTCATTATGACCCATCACAATTACTCAATCCAAAATCATCACTTTCGGATGCTACTCCCATTTTAAAAGACACGGCTCATTTGTGGCTAGATATGTGGAAAGTTTCTGATGAACTTTTAGAATGGATTAAAGGTAAGCAGAACAAATGGCGTAAGGGTGTTTTTAATGAGGTATTTGAGACGGTACAACCGGCTTTTCAATTCGATAATACCCATGAACAAACATACAAAGATTTCAAGGCAACATTACCAAAACATAAATCAAGATATGCACCGGGAAAAAAAGTAGTCGCCCAGTTTGAAAACAAAAATGATTTTAATACGGGCTTAGATTTATTTAAGAGTAAAAATATCCCTTGCGAAATCTTGAGTGGATGGGCTCACCGCTCAATCACAAGAGACGTCTCTTGGGGAATTCCTGTTCCTCTAGACATTGATCCTGAGATGATAGGTAAGACATTGTATGTCTGGCCCGATTCATTAATTGCACCAATATCATTCACAAAAGTTGCGCTCAAAAAACTTGGACGTGATGTTAATGAATACGAAAAATTCTGGAAAGATCCGGAAGCCAAGATTTATCAGTTTTTAGGACAAGATAATGTTTACTTCTATGTTCTTATGCAAGGAGCGATGTGGTTAGGAGCTAAGGACAACTTCACCATGACTGATGTCTATTCAGTTTTTCACTTGTTGGTGAACGGTGAGAAGATGAGTAAATCCACTGGAAATTTTATTACAGCTGATCAGTTAACGGAAGAAATGAGCTTTCATCCAGATCAAGTACGATACTTCCTTTCCACTTTAGGAATCCCTGAAAAACAATCGAATTTTGATTTCGAAACTTTTAAAGAAAGAAATAAATTTTTGGCTGGACCTATGAATGCCGCCATTGAAAAACCAATTTCAGCCGCCAATACTAAGTTTGATGGTAAGGTTCCCGATGGAAAACTTTTAGAAAAAGTCGAAAAAGAAACGATGAAGATTGTTCAGATGTATGTGAAGACGATGGAGAAGGCGGAACACATTACGCTACTAGGGCAGATTGAGAACTATGCTCGATTAATTAATAGTTTTTTTGTTCAGTATAAACCTCATGATGATCGAGCTGACTTAACACAAAGACAAGATGCGCTCTACAGCTGTTTTTATGTTTTAAAGAATCTTATGATCATGCTTTATCCTTTCGTTCCGCAAACGATGGATAAAGTTCGTGTGTCTTTAAATCTTCCTGAGAGCGTCTTTTCGTTAGATGAATTGGGAACAGGAATTTCTGCAGGACATGTTATTGGTCAAAAACAACAATTCTTTCCCGCGGTGGAAGGGGCTGTTCAGGAATAGATGAATACAACGTACACAAAACACCTCGACATGTTTAAACTTCTCACCAATGAAGGAGATGGAGTTCTCTCTACCATTTCAGTAGACGTGCCAGGTTTTCCTTTTGGATCGGCTACTCCTTATTGCTTGGATGCAGATTTTGTTCCTAATATTTTAATTAGTGGTATCGCTCAACACACTAAAAATATCGTTTCGAACAACAAAGTATCTCTGCTCATAAGCGAAAGAAGCTCCAAAACCAATAAGCAAGCTCAAGGCCGTTTAACTTATATTGGTGAAGCTAAAAAAGTTGAAAATAGTGAAGACATTAAAAAACGCTATATCAGTTATTTTCCTAGTTCCGTCGATTATTTCAAAACCCATGATTTTTCTTTTTATAAAATCCAGCCTGTAAGACTTCGTTACATTGGTGGATTTGGAAAAATTTATTGGGTTGAAAAAGATATACTCAATTTGAAAAATATTTTTACGCCCGATGAAGAACAAAAAATTGTGATTCACATGAATCAAGATCATCAAAATTCTTTGAATGACTATGCTCGGTTTTATCTAGATCATCGGTTCGAAGAAAATGATTATATTAGAATGTCTGGTCTTGATCAGTTTGGAATGGATCTATCAGTCAATGAAGTAAAACATAGAATCTTTTTTGAACGTGAACTAGGCCATTCCAATGAAGCTAGAACTATCCTCGTCGAAATGGCAAAAGCCTCTAAGTAGCCAAAAATACTGGCTTTTAAATCGAAAAACCACAAGAATTTTTTTTTCCCTAGTAACTCTATTGGCCGTGTAGAATCTGCTACAAGAGGACTTATCGAGAAGCGAAGGTAGAACATTGAAAATGTTTTCGATGTGAGCATCAGTAGAATCTTTTACTAGTCCTTGAATAAAAAAATTATAAATCGAATCAAATCAAATCAAATCATTGAATCGATAATATTAGAAAAAAAAGGAAACATTATGAAAAAATTATTAATTGGATTATTGGCTTTCTCTTCAATCTCGGCTTTTTCACAAAGTAATAACGAGACAGAGCATGAACTAAGTGAAGGTGAAAGCATACGAGTTACTATGTCAGATTGTGCAAAAGGTTTTAGTCGGAGTTTAGTCGGCTTGCAACAAACTAATTCAGTTTTGGTTAAAGCTGTATGCCTCCCGAAAAAATGTATATCTAGGGATGTAGGATTTATAAAATTTCCTCGATACGAGATCTATCTTAGTACAACAGGTGAGACACTTGCTCAAAATGTAAAAAAATCGGAAATGGATACTACATTGTCTCAGCTTGTGAAGGACAAGGTTTGTGCAGAAGGGTCTTACTACATTTGGCCGAAGAGTGAGCCAATTATTATAAAATGATTTAGCTAATATAAGAATCTAGTCATCGAATCAATTCTTGGCCTGAAAGACTGAGGATTTATGATTCAAAACGGGCTGTTCATGAAGATCAGCTTTCAAATTCACGGACACAGATAAAATTAACATTTACGTAAAGAAGATAGACTCAATAATGAAGTCGAAGACATTACTTACATGAGTGTGAAGCTCGAGGAGTATCTATGGAAATGAAAAAAATCTTGATTGGATTATTAGTCTTTGGAAGCATTTCAGCTTTTGCCGGCAACTGTGATGTCGCAATAGATGAAAAACAATCTATTCCTGAGGAACTTCAAAAAATTTTAGAAGATAAAGATTACAACATCGTCAATCTTAAACAAATTGAAATATGTAATAATGAAGGATCCTGTAAAAAAGAATGGTTCGACTTAAAATTAAATAGAGTTTCAAACCCTGATCGAATATTTTCCTTTTACACTGCAACCTCTCCTCTTTTTCCAAGAATTGCCTTAAATCCTCAAATCAAAAGAACATACTTATTTTTTAATGCTCCTGAAGTAAAATATAAGGATATTAAAAACGGCGATCATTTTAATGATCCTAGCAAATTTCTTAATAAATTAAAAAAAAGAATTCCGAAATGCGATTCGGATAATGTAAATGATATTAACCATGATACCGCAATTATCATAAATGAGCCCTCTTTAGGGGAATCCATAAGATTTTCTTCAACCTCAGATCAGAATGGTGTTTGCATATCTCTCGGATACCAAAGAGCGGCTGTCGGATCGGCGGTAGAGGCTTTAAACTCAGTAGGACCAGTTGTGGTAGTCAATAGTATCGGGGAGATCATCGGTGGAGACGATACTAGAGAGATAGGTTCTCACTGGATAAAGAAGATCATTTGTGTGAATAAGGTATCAGGAGTTACTACATTTCCAGAAAAGGTCTCTTCTCCGAAAGTCCCATACACAAATCTTAATTATTCTCATCTTTCAGATCAGAACGGTATTTGTATGTCCATGGGATACCAAAGAGCGGCTGTAGGTTCTGCTACAAAGTGGAATTCCGCATCGGGGCGAGTGGCTGTCGTAAATAAATTTGGAAAAATCATTGATTATAAATATCCAACCGTCCCTAATGGTTATTGGATTAACAATATTATTTGCATAAATAAAAATCCAAATCTAAAAAGAGCCGTAATACTCACGAATCCGAAGCATCCAACAAACATTCCATTCTCTAGCAAATCTAGCGAAGAAGGCATTTGTCTGTCCTTGGGTTACAAAAGCGGCGTAATTGGATCGGCGGAAGAGGCTTTAAACTCAGTAGGACCAGTTGTGGTAGTCAATAGAAAAGGAGCGATCATCGGTGGAGAAGATACTAGCGAGAAAGGTTCTTACTGGATAATGAAGATCTCTTGCTACCTGGAGTGATTTTTGTGCCTAGTCATCGATGTGACTGGTGATTTGATAAGCGAACGAATAGCGACCAGTAAATCGAAAAGCCTATCTTTTCGTTCGCTGGTCACCAAAACGAAGAAAATAATAACAAACAATGGTTTTTAACCATTAGATTAAAAGGTATCGAAGCTTATGAAACTAAAAATCATTCTTTGTATTCTCCTTACCCAAGTAAGCATGTATTCTTTTGGGCAAACGAGTGACTATCAAAAAGGATTTGATGATGGGGCAAAATCGGTATCAACTGCTTTGGTATCCAAGTCTTCAAAGGAAAACAGGGAGAATAAAAAATACGAGATCTCCATTTCTTATGGGCCGGACTATAAAGAAATTACTCAGCAAGCAATGCTTAGTAAGTACATCGATGATGACAACATTTTAGGTCTCAAAATTGGATATACAAACAATAATACGAGCAAATATTGGAATCATTATCAATCCAATATTTCGTTGCAATATAAGAGATATGTTTCAAATTCCTTTTATCTTGCTCCTGAAATCATATATCTCAAAACGCAAGCAAAGAACTCGGAGGCTGGCTCTTCATCACCCGATACAAGTTCAAGTGGATTAGGTGCTGGTTTCAGAATCGGAAATCAGTGGCACTGGAAAAATTTTACCTTAGGCTGTGATTGGATAGGGATCGGACAAATGTTTGCATTTTTTAAAAACACTCAAGAAGTTAATGGCTATGCAACACTTCTAAATACGTATGTTGGTTACAGCTTTTAATTTATGGCACTAGTCATCGAATTAATTCTTGGGCTGAAAGGCTAACGATTAATAATTCAAAATAGGCTGTTCATGAAGATCAGCTTTCAAATTCACGGATACAGATTAATTTAACATTTACGTAAAGAAATCGACTCGATAATGAAATCGAAGATATTTATTGAAAACTAGGAGACTAAAATGAAAAAAATATTTATTCGATTGCTGTTGTTATCAAGTGTCGCGGCATTTGCGAAAGAGCCATTGTTCATGGTTTCTTACGGTCCAATCAACGAGCAACTCAAAAGCTTTAATTTTCAATTTTTAAAAGATTCAAGAATTCCCTTAGGTGGGAGAGAAGACATCATCTCTGAAAGATGTTTGAACATTTTAAAAGAAGTTCAAAAAGAACAAAATGGTATTCATGGCTATCTTCTTCTGAATAACGTTGGTGATACAAATGGGATATGCCTTATTAAAGCAAGTCTAAATTACTAGTCATCGATGTGACTGGTGATTTGATAAGCGAACGAATAGCGACCAGTAAATCGAAAAGCCTATCTTTTCGTTCGCTGGTCACCAAAACGAAGAAAATAATAACAAACAATGGTTTTTAACCATTACACAAATGAGCAGAGAATGCTCGAGGAGAAAAAATGAAATATCTATTGATTGGATTACTTAGTTTAACGACAACAAGTGTATTTGCCAAATTGGTAAATGTTCCTGAAAGTCTATCTAATTTTCAAATGAAACTCGTTTTCACAGAACAAAACTGGCAGGCAGGCAACACAAAAGCGGAAATAGCTTGTGAATTCTCAAAGAACTTAGTCACTTCAACTTATGAAAAAGAAACGGGTACTTCAACGATTGAAATCAAAACTGAACTTTCCGGGAGCGATCTGGACTTAAAAATTTGCTCGTACGATTTTAAGTCTGTGCTCATGGGTAATCCAGCTGTACCTTCCTCAGCTTATCTTGAAGTCTCTGGCTCTAACGGTAAGTCTGGTTATACATTGAGTAAGAAATTTCCATTAAAATCAGGATCAGGCTCTATTTTTTTCCAGAAAGCTTCTGAATAAAATAGATTGGACCAAAAGTCTGGTGATCGCTGTCTGATCAGAAGGGCGCACTCTAAACCCCTAGTCATCGAATCAATCATGGGCCCGAAAGGCTGAGGATTAATGATTCAAGATAGGCTGTTCATGAAGATCAGCTTTCAAATTCACGGACACAGATTAATTTAACATTTACGTAAAGAAATCGACTCAATAATGAAGTTGAAGATATTTGATATAAACACAGGAGAGGTAAGGAATGAAAATCTTATTATTAAGTGCAATGCTATTAGGAACCGTTACATCTTTTGCAGATGTAGTCATTTCGCCGGGCAACTCTATCACATTAAATGGAGAAAATACTACAGTAAGATGCGAGGGGCTTAAGCAAGAATCACAATATTGCTACTGTAATGTACCGGCAGATCAATCTAGGAAATATACGGTTTTATATCTTGTAAGTGAAGGAAAGGAAAAGAGTCTTGGAACCTTTGATTATGCTAATGGCTGTCAGAAGTTTCTGTTAGCAACTCCAGCATGCCATAAATAACTAGTCATCGATGTGACTGGTGATTTGATAAGCGAACGAATAGCGACCAGTAAATCGAAAAGCCTATCTTTTCGTTCGCAGGTCACAAAAACGAAGAAAATAATTACAAACAATGGTTTTTAACCATTAGATAAAAACACAGGAGATATTATGAAGAAGTTACTTATTGGATTATTAGCACTCGGAAGTATTTCGGCGTTCGCAACTGACTGCGAATCGGAAAAGTTAGTCATTGAAAGTACAAAAAAAGCTATGGCTGCTTTCTCACAAATGCCTGAATTCGCGGAAGCGAAAAAGGTCACAAACTATAAGATTTCAGCTGTCAGTTCAGGAGACAATTCTAAGGCCTCTTATGCAATTGCTGCTTTAGATAAAAATAAAAAGATCATCGCCTTAGGCACGTCTGAAGTTGATGTAGTTTCTTGTGATCTAGTCGTAAATCCAGATGGCAGTGTAGCTAACTCCCTGTCTTTTTCTGTTTTAAATTACTAGTCATCGAATCAATCATGGGCCCGAAAGGCTGAGGATTAATGATTCAAGATAGGCTGTTCAGGAAGATCAGCTTTAAAATTCACGGACACAGATTAATTTAACATTTACTCAAAGAAAATCGATTCAATAATGAAGTCGAAAAATATTAGTGAAATATAAGGGGTATGCGATGAAAAATTTATTTATTGGTTTATTAGCACTTTTTTCAATCTCTGCTTTTGCAGGAAGTTATTGTCATGACTACGAACTAAAAGAGCTTAGTACAGGAGAAGTTCTTAGAAAATTCAATTCAGTTCATAATAAAAAGATAGATGAGAACTGCGAGGCAACTTTAAGAGCATCATCTGGTGGATTGTATTGTAATGGCTACGACCTCAAGAATCTTAGTACTGGTGAAGTACTTAGAAGATTCAATTCAGTTCATAATAAAAAGATAGATGAGAACTGCGAAGCAACATTAAAGGCTTCAATTTAAAACTCTAGATATCGAATTAATGATAAAAATAGCGGTATCCATAGAGGATGGGGTTCCAACTCACGGATTATAAGACAAATATATAAACACAAAAAAATTGATCATATAACAAGATCGAAAACACTGATTAAATAAACTGGAGATTTTATGAGAAACTTTTTAATTGGATTATTAGTACTTGGATCTGCTTCTGCTTATGCGAACGATAAAAATGACCTTGGTACATTATCTAATCTTCTTTTAACTATTCAAGGAGAAAAAACTGACTGTCAGATCAAAGATATTAAATTTGAAGATTTAGGTAGCTATGCAGTTCTATCTTTTAAAACCAATCAAACCAATTATGTGGTTGATACTCAAAGCTACGGAAATTGGTCTGGGATTAAGGAAATTGAGTTTGATATAACGAAAGAAGTTTATGGTTTTTCAAAAGGTATTTCGACGCCGTTTTCTGAGAATAATCAACAAGTAAGTCTAACGTTAATCGATGGAAAAATAGAAGGCTTAAGCTTATTTCAATATATAGATACAAGAAAACACAAAGCTTATTCAGTTCAAACCTGTACACCCAACCACTAGTCATTGAATTAATTCTTGGCACGAAAGGCTAAGGATTAATGATGCAAAATAGGCTGTTCATGAAGATCAGCCTTCATATTCACGGACAAAGATTAATTTAAAATTAACGTAAAGAAATCTACTCAATAACGAAGTGGAAAAACTAATGAAACGACCGAGGTATTTATGAAAAAAATTATAATTGGATTGTTAACACTTTCTTCTGCAACAGTTTACGCCAATTCACCCGAATTTGACTTGATGGTGAGTGGGGCTACATATGCTGCTTTAACTGATAATGTATGTGGTCTGCATGTTGAGAAGCGCAATGACTATCAGTTAGTAGTAACAGCTGTGAAAAATCCCCGAACTGATCTTCCATGCAATGGTCAGGGGTGGACTTTTAACGTCTCATGCAATGGTAGTCAAAGGTGTTTTGCTACATTTTCTAACAAAGATAGTGCCTCTTTACAAATTATGAGCGATGGCAATTTTACCTTTCGCTATGATGCATACGATTCCTATTCCATGAGCCGAAAATTTGGCGAAACAATAAAGTTTATTCGTTATCCCTAATCATCGAATCAATTCTCTCCCCCGAAAGGCAGAGTTTTGATGATACTAAAATAGGCTGTTCATGAAGATCAGCTTTCAAATTCACGGACACAGATTAATTTAAAATTAACGTAAAGAAATCGACTCAATAACGAAGTCGAAGATATTTGATTTATGAAAGGAATTTAAACATGAAAAAGATTTTAATTGTAATTGGATTACTTAATTCAGTAGTTACATTTGCATACTGCCCTCTTGATTTAAGAAATGATTTAGGAAATCTCGGTGGAGGAAAGGCACGAATCAATAGAATGGTTCTTTCAAAGAACTACCATGTAGTTGCTTCTATGTGGAATCAACTACATGTTGAAAAAGTAAATGAATATGTTGCACGCCAGTATGTCGATATCTTTGGCAATATCCGCCATACTAAGGAGAAACTGAGCTGCAACTATAAAGCTTACTATTCTAAGCTTAACGAAAAAGTAGTGAAAGACGATGATGGAAATACAAAACTGGAAGAGTGGAATACCATCGTTCCACTTGTCACCGTACCGTGTGAAGCTGGACTTGGCGAATTTATAGCTGAGTTTAAAGAGAAGTTACCAGATTGTAATTAAAACTCTAGTCATTGACAACTGATGAATCGATGAACGAAGAATACATTAACAACGGATGACTTTTGGTCATTTGATTAAAACTTGGAGTAATAGGATGAAAATATTAGGATTTGTTTTATTGATTGGGACAGTCACTATTGCGAATGCCGATACCTGCAAAATCTTTAACTCACAAGGATGGCAAGCCGGTTCAGTTTCCGAAGGGAAAATCTTTAACTCGCAAGGATGGCAGGCCGGTTCAGTTTCCGAAGGGAAAATCTTTAACTCGCAAGGATGTCAGGCCGGTTCAGTTTCCGAAGGGAAAATCTTTAACTCGCAAGGATGGCAGGCCGGTTCAGTTTCCGAAGGAAAAATATTTAACTCACAAAGATGGCAGGCAGGGTCGGGAACCTTAGAATGTACTAAGGAGGCGTTAGGTGCAGCTTATATCTTGTTGCTTGATGACTAGTCAGCTGCTCAAGTCCCGGCCCGAAACGCTGGGACTTTTTGTGACTCACTTCTACACACAGAGAATGAACAGATAGGAATTAAAACTTAAGAACCGGGAGAGAACTATGTTTAAATGTGAGACTGAGCCTTCATCCAATGTTGGAAAAAAATACTTAAGAATATTTAGATGTACTCAGCTAGTTTTATTTTTTGGACTATTTTTCAACTTACCTTTAGCTTTTGCGAGTCTATTAAAAATTCATGTTATTACGCCACAACATAGGATCAATTGGACTTCTCCTCGCAGTCTTTCCATCACTACTGGAGTAAACTCTGCCGGTGATGACTATGCACCGATTGGACATTTTGCCACTGAAGTAAGATGCTCCAAGGAAGGTAAATGGGCAAAAACAATTTTGACTGGGATGGAGCGAGTAAACAAAGCTGAAAGTAAAGAAATTACACTTTCTAAAGAGTTAGGATTAGGAAGTCTCACGTATTCATTTCGTGGAGCTCTCGTTAGTGCTCAAAATTCAAAAAAAGAAATTGACCAGGCAAGAAGGGACAATCGTTTATTGACCCTTGATATTTACACCTCAGAAGAGAGATGTCAGCAGATGCTGGATTTTGTAGAGGATTGGATTAACCATGGTTCTTATCAAGTTTATGGTGGTGGGAAAGACACTATCCATGGGGAAGGGGCTGGTTGTGCTGATTTTGCCATGACCTTATTTACCATCGCCACCGGCACACTACCTCCCAAAGCTTGGCTGGCCAAAGTCAAGGTTCCTCATTCACTTATGGGTGATGGGAAGGATAAAAAAGTACCTTTTATGAATTTACTTAATAGAGTTGATTGGGCCTTGGGGAATGAACCAGCACTAGCATTCTCTATTGCTGATACAAACTTAGTCTATGATTGGATCAACCATCGGCTTGGAAATGGTCATAAGCATTTGATATATTCAACCCATATTTTTAATGGGCCCGTAATGTATTCTTCGCAAACTGATTATCTACAAATGGTAAGAAAGAATGCCCAAGCTTTAGGACCAGGAATACCATCTCCCTCTTTTAAGTTTCAATATATGACTAACATTCCGGCCAGTAAAATTTGGCAACAAATTAAACTTTAAGCTTTATTAATCCCTCGACATTTTCTGGGTAAGCGATATTTAACATTTTTTTAATTTTATAAGGCTGCTACTACTAGTATAGTAGCAGCCTTTGCGAGTTTTGATCTCTATATTGAATTTTTTCTTAACTCTCCAAACTAATTTTGACAATTTAAGTAATCCTTCTTTATCTTGCAATTCTTCCCCCCAGATCATTTTATAAATCTGGTCTTTCCTTACGGGATGCTTGGAATTTTCCAAAATCTTCAAAAGCAATTCTTCTTTAGTTTTTTCTTTGACATTTTCCAAGATGATAATTTTCTCATCATTTTGTCGATGCATTTGATAGGCGACTGAAAACAAACATTTATCACCCTTATAGATAAAATCTGCTTGATATATATCTGGCGAAATCAATGTAAGCTCACCCCACCATTTAAGAGCTTCAATTGGATCTGCGGCTTCAAGCGCTTTTACCACATTAAGCATGTTGTAGAGTATTGGTACATTGATGAAATCTTTGTCGTAAGCGTAAATCGGCTTCTCTAATGTAATATGATCGAGCAAAATTTTCATGAATTTAAAATTAAAACTAGAGGCGTAAATACGAAACTTTTTCATTTCCTCCAAAGTTTTATAACAATCAGAGTACTGATCGTTTTTTAGATAAAAGTCAAACTTATCAATTTGAAACGAGAGAATTTGATTTTCGCCCAATTCCTCTTTACGTCTTTCAATTTTTAACATGAAGGACTTTGCCTTCATCATATCTCCAACGTAGCTATAATAACAAAAACGACAGCGTAACAACATTAAGAATAAGCCAGGATGATCTTTAATCTCTAATTCTTGCATTAAATCAAGATATTCACTCATTCGCTCGATTTGTTTTAAGTTTCGATGAAGAGTGAAGAGATTATAGAGCACAATAAATTGTGACGTTTTATAGTTTGTTGTTTTCACAATGTCCCAGGCAATTTCAAAAAAGGGTCGTGCCAACTTTAAATCGCCCGAATTATTATAGGCCAAACCTAACAAGATATTTCTTTGTGATTCGACAAAAACATCTTCGCTTTTTTGATTGATGAGGACGGGAATTATTTCAGAAAATCGATTATCTCTAAGATCAACATAGGCTTGAATAATTTGTTTTTCTAGCTGGGATAAGCGCTTATCAGTTAAGACGCTTTTCGCTTTTAAAAAGTCTTCATTCACTAAAGTTATTGCTTGTAAAAAAAGCTTCGCTTTAGTCATGGTTTACTTTCGTTTGTGCTGAGTTCGAAGGTTGAAAAAATAATTAGCGATCTCTTTCGCCTGAGGCATCGATATTTTATATTCACTTATTAGATATTCTTCAAAGGCTTCTTTAAAATAAACGAACTTCATAAAAGCTGCTTCAATAAAGGGATCACTCATTAAGCACTCAAAATATTCATCTACCGGTTCTTGTAATTTTTCACACCCTTGAGGTAATCTAGTTTTATTACTATTAACAAGGTTCCTCAGTATTATGTGCTTATAAAAATCGATAATATTTTGGTGATAAAGAGGCAATCCTAAGCACGAAATTTGACCTTTAAAAATATATTCAATTAGTTTTTTCTCTAAAACTCTATATTCATCTTTGGATGGCTTACATTCTTCATCATAATCTTCTCTGCAAGGAGGTGAAGTTTTAAAATCTTCTGGTAAAGGCACGTTGATGGGACCTCCACCACCACTACCACCACTAATTTGAGACATGACTGAAGAACTCATCAGAGCAAGCGTAGTAAACAAGAGTATTTTTCCAAGGCCTGGCCTTAATTTCATGGATATTGTATCGGTTATCTCAGATAAAACTTGATTTTTTGCCGCAGAATATCCCTATAGGATATGTCACTACCAGCGATCGTTGTGCTCTTGTTTAGAAGTTTCGGCTATTTACGAGGTTAACACTAAAATAAACTAACAAGTGCTCAGCTTAACTACCAATGCCTGTATGCCTAATCAAAATGCACAGAGGATTTATTCAATTTCTTGTTCATTGGCGAAAGCTGAATAAAGAAAGACTTGTATTTTACTCAGGTAATTTTTGCCAATTCCAAAGTACCTTTAAGTAAAATGCCTCGAAATATATAATTATCCTCATGTTGAGCTCACTCAAAAAGACCTTCATTCTCCTCTGTATTGGCCATTCAGGATTTATCTTTTCTGCTCCACCAAAAGTCCCCTTGAAACCTCAAATTTCTGTCATATTTGAAGGACAAACTAGTGAGATAAAAAAAAATGATACAACTTTTTCATTTTCCAATTCCACTTTGTCTCGAGCATTTAAAATTGAGCAATGTAATGAAAATGTGGTGGCCAATTTTTTTAAAGATTTTGAACTTAGAAAAAAACAATACGTACCTATGCCTAAATCCTTAATGGGAGAAAGGGCCTTAATCCTTAAGGAAAAGGGAGTCGTTACTTCCAATATCAATCCAATAAGTCAGTTTGGTTATTGGTTAAGACGTTTGCCATCAGAAGTAGATATTCTTTTCTTTAAGGCTCAACTTGTATGCAATAAGAGGCAAAAGTGAGAAATAAAATATTTCCAACGCTTCTGATCTTTTCATTATTAATTCCTTATTTGGCATCTGCCCAGTCAGAAAAACGAATACTTAAACGCTGGGATGAAATTCAGAATGAAATCAAGAATCCACTTAATATAAGCTCAAACAATTTAACTTGTCCGATGGTAACATTTGAACAAGAAGAGCAAGATTGCTTAAAACTTATCTGTCCTGTTTCAGATGAAAATCCTACCGCCATTAAAATGCTCAGCAACGTCGAGAACGAATCACAGAAATTAATTGCAGAGGTCACAACTAAAATTCATCAAAAACTACAAACGAAAGTTCAAGATAGTATAAAACAACAACTTGAGTCGATTGATAATCTGAGAATGGCTTTAAAAAGTGGTGATACAAAGGTTCAGAAAAACTTTCAATCATTTCATAATTTAATGTTTTTGATACATGTTGTAGGTAAAGCACAAATGAAAGAAGGAAGTACCATCGATAATATACAACTTGATTACGAAAAAACGCAAATGAACATTCCTGCTTTATTAAAAGAAAATGATGAGAATTGGCTTACTAAAGCGGTGAATGGCTTTTATAAAATGCCTCAGATGATAGATATTTTGACCATCTCATCTGATTCTCTAGACCATGTTTACCGTCGTAAATATCCAGGCGTGAGCTTTGCCGATGCTATAAAAAAAGAAGCAACAGAGCTAAAAGTTCAGACAAATACACTTTATCAAAAAGTTTTCAAAGGTATGGGCTTTGATCAGACGAGCTTTGATAAGTATTTTGATACAAAATTAGCGGACGATATCATTAGTGGAAAAAGATCTGATGAAGCTGCCTACGAAAAATTTTTTACCACCGCAAGAATGACTTCCTTAATGGCCAATCTCTGGAGCTCTCCCGAAAAATATCCTTGGTTTACAAAGAGGGAAACGGCGAGCCTCAGTGAAATTGTCAATATTAGTGACATCTTGAAACGCTTAGATCAGGCTGAGGCACTACTTAAAAACCAAGCTAAAGTTGCAGAGTTAACTTCTAATGATGAACTTGATTGCATTGCCAAGTATGCTCAAAATATAACAGCTCTTCCCACTAAAGATCAAATAAAGAAAGCTAAAGAAGATGCAAAGCATGTGCTTGATAATTTAAAAGAAAAGGTCTTTACTAAATTCTCTACTCATACAGCAGAAATGTTAAATAGTTGCTTTGAAGATGTTGAAGTGATCCTTCCTCAGGATAAATTTTCTTTCGAGGAGGATTTCTACAAGAACTTAGATTTATCTCTAGATGGTGGAGCCAATGTCTCTCTAATATCTGATGAAACCAAAAAACAATTCTCCTTAATTGATGTCTACAGTTATTTTGATAAGGATTGGACTGCTGAATCAGGCACGAGAGATGCCCTTACTTTTTGTGCCGATAAATTTAGTATGAATTTTGTCGATGATCGCGCCATAACTAATACCAAAGTCTTTTATGCCAGTTGGTCTACTGTGAAATATCCCAATTTTGGGAAAAGTATTATGGCCCACGAAATGGGGCACATCATGGAAGCATGTTTGATGTCAGGTGGAGCAAGTAGTTCGAGTTTTAAGGATTATATTGATATAGAAAATTGTTTAGCTAAGAAACACCCGGAAGCCAACCCTAAATTTACTCAACGATTGACTATCGATACATTAGATCAAGGAAAAATCGTAAAACAAAGCTTTGCTATGAAACAATTTAACCAAGAAGATCTTGCAGATTTAGTTTCTTCGACCGCCTTCCCTGAATTTAATGTTGGTTGTGGATTATTAGGCATTGCAGGTGATGAAAAATTTAGTGTCTTTAATACTAATGCAGAAGATGTTCATTCAAGTAATATTTTTCGAGCGTTACATGCAGAATATGTTAGAAAAGGTAAACTACCAAATGCCTGTAATGAAACTCTTGCTAAAGCAGGAATAAAAACAGATTTTTCTTCCTGCTGGAAAAAATAATACATTACTTTTTCTAAATCCTAATTTTTTTTATTTTCATAACAACCCAAATTCAAAATTATTTAAAGAAATGTTCCCCTTAGATTTGATTTTCTTTTACAAGAACTTGTGTAGAATATAGGCTTTAAGAATAGTAAAAATGATGAGAAAACCAGGAGTAGACTTTGAAGAAATTGAATTTTAAGAAAATGAAAAGTATGTTGGTCCTCATTGGAACTGCCGTTATTTTTCAAGCATCACCTGCTTGGGCTCAGCCAAACAGTGAGAACAATTGCCTCAACTTTGCCAAAGAAATTGCCATTAAAATTTCATTGGCCAACGGTGGATCCGGTATTATTAGTGAGATTGAAAACTCCGCATCTACTCAGAATATTTATAAAATACGTTTTGGAAATCCAAGCAGTTGTAAAATCAGTAGCTATGAACTAGAGGTTGCGCCTAGTCATTCAAGCTGCACTCTCATTGGCATGAAATCAGAACCTAGTGTTTTTGTTAAATTTCAATCGACAATGCCTGAACCAATTGATGCATCTTTTTACTTATGGTACTCGGTTAATGATTCACAAGTGGTAAAAGAGGGACAAGTGGTTGCACAAGTTAATCGATTGGAAGGTACTGGTCAGGGAGGAGTTTTAGACCAAACTTTCAAAGCTGCTTGTGATGGAGTCATTAAATTGTATTTCAATCCTAGGCCAATAGTGGAGATATGGAATAATACTACTATTTTCAGTATCGTTCCTTTTAATAACTAAAGATTCTAACTTCACATAATATCTCAGAAGAGGGCTCTGTCTACCAGGGCCCTTCATTGAATAGAAAATTGTTATTGCTCTTAATTATTTTACTTCTTCGACCGCTTGAGCTTCCATTTTGACATGCTTTAAGTGCTTGTCTCCATCTTTCTTCAAATCTTCTTCATGATTAGGATGGTGCTTTTGATGATCATGTGGCTTATGGTGGGCATCATCATGAGTGTGATCTTCGTCAGCTTTGTCATTGACATGATGGTGCTCTTTATCATGCATTACTTTTTTGGATTTTTTACCAGCATATACATTGGCCGAAAGGGCTATCATCGTTAATAAGATTAAAAGTTTCATTTTTCCTCCTTAAATTCTTTGATAAAGCTCTCATCGGGTTAATTTTCAATTTATTTAGAAATCTTCATCATGTTTGTCCTATCTCTGACGACAAAAGTAGGTCGAGCTGTTCGCTTTCAATAGAGCTTGTCGATGAATATCATTTGACTGCGTCGGCGAGCTATTCTGTTAAGATAAAAATCATAGGAAACGAATCACCGATACCTGATTAATTAGCTTTTATACTAAGCTGGGGCGACTCTATAGACGATAGTTATCCTATCTAGTTACAAGCGGTACCACTCTTTTAGCTGGCTAACTATGGGAGAAAAGTTTGAATTTAATTTTAATATTGATTTTACAAATGAGTCCAACTTTTGCTCAAGATGACGAAAGCTTGAAGAGGCTACAGACTGCATTGGAAGAATCTGATGATAAAGAGGAAGAGCTTAGAAAAGAATTTTGTCCTGATAAAATAATTAACGGTAAAAATTATGAATCGAAGGTTACAGGCCATTCTTCTTCAAATAGTAAAACCACAATTGAAAACAATGTAGAGATTAGCTCTGGCGAAAGTATTACTTGTCAGTATGTCGTGCCAGGTGAGGATGGTAAACTTAAAGTTATTAATGAGACAATTCTCATCCCTCAAAAGTCAAAAGTGAAAAATGAAAATTTAATGAATGAACAAGATATGGATAAGGAGATTGTAGCAAAGAAACAAGTTCAGATTATTGAAATTAAATCCAAAGGACCTACTCTTATCGATATTAAGTATTCTCCTCCAGAAATGGTTAAAGTCGAGAATCCTTTAATCCTTTCAAAACCTGAAACTCCAGAAAAAGAGGTTGTCACTAATATTGACTGTGACAATGAACTCAATAATTTAATTTCGGAATTGGTTAATGATAAAAATAAAAATATTATTGCTCACCAGTTTGAATTAACTGCCATGAAGGTTGCAGAAGAAGTGGTTAAGAATAATCAAGAAACGTTTGAAGGGTTAATTGATAAGAAGAAAAAAGAAATGATGACAATTAAATCTTCAGAGGAAGTGTTAGATAAATTAAATACGACTTATCAGAAGTTTGGTCTGGCTGATGACTTAAAAGATATTAACAAACAGTTAGAATCCCAAAAGTCACTATCTTATTATGATAGAAATAGAAGACTTACAAATACTTCGGGCTCTGCTATGATCCTGGCCTATCAAGCTAAATACCCAAAATCCCAGCTTAATCTAAATGATGTATCAATTGTTTGGTTAATGAACAAAATATCTGATCAAGCGGTACAGGGGTATAATAAGTTTTCGAAAGAAGCAAATCGAACTAACCTATCAAATAGGGTGGCGTTCTATACTGGAGCTGTCGAAAAGAATAGAGCTAAATCCGTAGATGATCTAAACGTGCTAATTGGAAATGAAAAAACACTTCTCGAATCAGAGTTCGAGAAATTAGCAGCAACATTTAAAGCTAAAAATTTAACATGTTATAATCAGCTTTTTGCTGATGGGTGTAGTCATTCTTCACTTATTGAAAATAGAATTTTACAGATCTTTGCCTCAGACGTCTCTGATGTCCAAACTAAAATAAATGTGAATCCGGATCTTAAAATTCAATTAAAAAATTCTTATGTTGATCTTGGTGAATTAGGTGTTGGGAAATAACGATAGCAGAAAAATTTGGCATTTGTTCTTCTTGTAAACACAATCAAAATCCTGGTAAAAATGATTTTGACTGCGGATTAACTCACGAGAAGCTAAGTCTTGAAGATATTTAAAAAAAATCTGCAAAGAACACGAGGCCTCCTAGACAATTAAGAAGATGTAAAAGGATGAAAGACTTATGCATAAATTCATTCAAAATTACTTAGGGCAGATCCTCAAGATTCTATATTCTGGGATAAAAAATATGAAAAAAATATTTTTACTAATTCTATTGTTTACATCTCATACACATGCAGGTCCCATTCGCGATTTGATTAAAGATAGGTTACTAAAAAAACTTCAAACAGAACCAACACCAACTGTAAGCGTAATTGAGAATGGGAAAATGACAAAGCCTGGAACTTTTACTCTGTCTCTTGAATCAAACGGTCTGGAACGTTATTTCAAAATTCATATTCCTAAAAGTTATAATCCAACAGTTGCAACAACTATTCTTTTTTCATTTCACGGTGGTGGAGGAAATATGGAGATTCAATCGACCGAAGAATACTATCATCAAATCTCGAATTCTGAATTAAGAGGTCATGTTGTCGTGTTTCCAAATGGAACAAACCAATTTAAGTCTGGAAAACTATCAACCTGGAATGCCGGCGAATGTTGCTCATATGCCAGGGATAACAAAATTGATGATGTGACATTTATTAAACAAGTCATCGCAAGAGTAAAAGAACTCATCAACGTAGATGGAAAAAGAATTTTTGCGACTGGAATGTCTAATGGGGGGATGATGTCTTATCGTCTGGCCTGCGAAATGCCAGAAGTCTTTCGAGGCATTGCGGCTGTTGCTGGGACTGACAATACAATTTTGTGTAACCCCAAAGCTCCTATTTCCATCCTCCATATTCATGCTAAGGATGACGATCATGTCTTATTTGAAGGAGGGGCAGGAAAAAAAAGCTTCAAGGGGGAATCAAGAGTACCAGAATATACCTCGGTACCTAAGACGATTAAGAAATGGGTTGAATTAAATGGATGTCATAAAATACCCAAAAATACTTTTATGAAGATAGGGGTATATTGTGAAAGTTATTCTCAATGTAAAAATGATGTAAAAGTTGAATTGTGTGTTACAGATAAGGGCGGCCATAGTTGGCCAGGGGGAAAGAATCCTCGTTTCATGGCCGGAACACCTTTTCAAGAAATTTCGGCCAATGAGAGAATGTGGCATTTTTTTGATTCTTTAGAACTGCCCCACTAGCATGGGGATGATTTAGTCCTTCCTACATGTCATTTTAAATCAATTCATATTTTCTTCCCCTCTGTAATCAAGGGGA
>JBMOGR010000019.1:0-61546 GCA_049318265.1 Bacteriovoracaceae bacterium | reverse complement strand
CCATGAAAATTCATGGCCGACTAAAACTCTGTCCCCACGCAAGTGGGGCAGTTTATACTCCTTAAGGGTGCTTTGGAATAAGGTCGTTGATTACCTTTTCAAAGCCTTCTTCTTTGACGATCTGCCAAGCCCTTTGATAGTCCGGTGGCATCTGCTGATAGCGAAAATCGATCCACTCTGACAGGTCTTTACGTTCAAGCTTGCTATAGACCCAAGCTTGTATGCCCATTAAGTGAAAGTGATTTTTAACTCCAGAGTTTTCATTTTTATATTTTTCCATGAGTGGAGTCTGGTACACAAAATTTTCCATCAACCAGTTGTGAATCATTTCATGGAAAACCAGGTCTGCGAATTTGTAATCTTCCCAAAGTGGTTTTTCTTTCACAAAACTTTTTAACAAACGTGTGATGTTGAAGACTAGAGGGTTGCTATAGGAGGGAGACTTAGAACAAACTGAAAGGGTTCCGGTGTATTCTTTGCGGGAAAATCCATAAGGGAACTTACTAAAAAGCGTTGACCAAAAAAGAGGCGACTCTTTTTCCCAGACTTCTTTGAAATGGGGTTCGAGCTCCGTCGCTTCCTGTGACCAGGCAGGATCAAAAGCATTAGGGCAGACAATGTTATCGTAGAGTCTGGCGTACTCAAAGAAAATCACCGGTACATTAGGAACAGGTTTCTCTTGGGCGAAGGAAAGCGTACTCGTAAAGAGGATACTTAAAATGAATCTTTTCATAAAAGGAGTGTAACATGCCCAAAGTAGCTGAGAAGGAACCCTAAAAAACTTACAGGCCTATAAGTCTATGTTATCAATGAAGGTGTCGAAGCAGTGAATGGTGAAGCAAGGGATTTCCCCTTTAAACTCTACTTTGTCTTTGATCTCTCTTATCTTTTTTCTGAACTCCTCACATGCATTTCTCATCTCCTTGAGTCCTGCCTTGTTCGTACGACCACAGGACATTCCGATGTAGTTACGGTCTTTTCCTGCGTGTGAAATCTTGTAAAGACCAAGCAGAGTCGCGACATGTTTTTTGATAAAGCGGATAGAAAGGTTAGTGTAAATATTTTTATTCACTTTAAAGCGCTTCCCCGTTTGATAGACGATGTTTTGATCTAAGAGCTTCTTTAATGTGGAACCCGCAGAGTCACCCAGAACCCGTTCAATCATGCGCTCTGAGACTCCCTCTTCTTCGGAGGCAAGCAGCACAAGGATGGCTTCATTATCATCAGCTAAAACCTCATAGAGATCATTACTTCCTTCAGTCTTGACCCTTCCTAGACTCAACGTCTTGAGAGCAAAATTCACGTCGATTCCAGAGCGGTTGAAAAATTGCTGGTCTAAAGCAGTGATGTATTCGATTGATTTATTCGGAACGATGACCTGAAGTACTTTATACAGTTTGAATAAATCTTTTTTCGTGCTGAAGTTTTTTTCACCTTTAATGTTTCTGACATAGTGTCGTGAAACACCTGAAAGCTCTGATAGTTTTCTCTCCGAGATGTGAGAGTTTCTTTTGAAATAATTTTCTAAATCTTCAATGATGGCGAATAGGATCTTCTGGTTTTTTTCATTTTTCATGCTTTTATTGTACGCCTAAGTGGTTGAAAACGACTGAGAAATTACCATAAATGGTAAAAAGTTCACACTCTAAGTAGTTGAAAACTCTATATTTGCCTTGAGACTCAACCAAAGGTTGGTTGAGTTTACCCCCTTTTTCTCTTTATGGCCCAATCCCAACCAGAAACCACCTTCACCCCCTAGTTAAAGAACTCGCTTCGTTTTACAAGCCTTTCATGCAAACAAGCACACACAAAAGGAGATGCTTATGAAAATGAAAATGATGCTAATGGGACTGGTTCTGGCTGTGACATCTTTATCAAGTTTTGCTCAAGTTGAAACAGACTTGGGGAGAGGTATCTCTCAATATGATAAAGAGGCAGGAGTGAAGGATAGATGTATCGAGCTCAAGCCTTCGGATATATATTCTGAAGACGCTCGCCTAACAACTTATCATCTTCACCTGGTAAAAAATAAAGAGGAGCTTTATGACAAGATTACGGCCTCTGGAAGTGCCAGCGGTAGCTACGGCGTTTTTTCCGCCAGTGCCAAGGCCAGCTTTGTTAAAGAAGTGAAGTGGAACCACAACTCAAACTATGTTCTGGTAAGAGCAGTGAGGGTTACACAAAAACAAAAAATTTCGGTTAATAATATTATGTTGTCGGATTATTCGAAGAAGGTTCTCTTGCAATCGCGTTTTGATTTTCTTCAGAGTTGCGGAACTTCTTTTGCCAATGTCATTCGCGTTGGAGGAGAAATTTATGGTTTGATTGAGATTCACTCTTCCAGCTATCAGGAAAAACAAAGGATCTCCGCTTCGATTGAAGGTTCGGGGAAATATTCGATGGGTTCTGCTAAAGGTGGAGCAGACTTTAAAGAGACAATCGAGAAACTTAGAGAAAGTTTTAACTGTACTGTGAGCTATGAACATATTGGTGGAAAGAAGATTGATGCTCCGGATACAATCGAAGGACTCTTGAGTCTATCCAGTAAAATCGAAGCCATCTCGGATGCTCATCCTGTGTCTCTGGATATGGAAACAAGAGAGTACTCAACCGTGGCAAACTCAGGCATCGTCTATGACCCATACGTTGTAAAAATTCGTCAGGATACAATCACCTGGGCAGAGGGGAAGTTAAAATTGGCCAGAAACCTTTTTTCTCAGATCCTTTATATCTTAGAAAACGAAAAAGATTTTAAAAACTTCAGCGAGGCGGAACTGAAGGCCAAGCTTGGTTATCTCGACGAAAAAATCCTGGATCTTAATGCCTTCATTAATAAAAGTTATAACTTTATGAATGATGTAGATCCAGACCAGATAAGCCTTGATCTCTCGATTAATCTGCCCGCCATGAAAAGAAAAGCGCAACGAAGTGAACTGAAGTTTAGCTGTGTAGAAAAACGTACTCCGTTCTGCGGAGTTGAAAGCTACAAGGAACAAAGATCTTCTGCTTGTAACGTGCTTGGACCTAAGGTTGGAACGGGTCCCTCATGCGGAACGGTTTACGTCGAAAAAGAATCAGAAGCCTGTGGGGTCAAAACTTATAATGAAGCTCAAGGCAGTGTCTGCGGTGTGCTTCGCTATAAACAGTGTCACTCCAAAGCCTGTGGCAAAAATTGGGATGGTTCGAGAAAACGTTGCCGTACCTCTGCTTGTGGAGTTGATGTCTATAAATCATGCCGCGACCAGAGCTTCGGTGCCCAGGAATTCAACAAGTGTCGTGACGAATCCCATGGAATCGAAAAGTTCCTTACTTGTGCCCACAAAGATTTTGGTTACGACTTCGAATCTTGCCAGCACCTTTCACATGGACCGGATAAATTTAATACCTGTGAAGTGACAAAGATTTCTAATCAAGAAACCTTCTGTCCGGAGTTCTAAGCATCTCTGATCACTAGAGAGGGCTTCTTCGGAAGCCCTTTTTTATTCTCTCTTTTAGCATACAAAAGGTAGATGAAATTTACCTGCATGTTTCTCCTTTTCCTAAATGGGTGGAGGCATCTAGCGGATAGTATTTCGTAATATAGTGCTAATTTGTCCTAGATTCAAAAGGACACCCCATAACTATCCATGCAATTGAACACAATAAATTCATGCCAGTAGTTATCGAAATCGGTCGTCTGCAGTTTATAGTTTTTTGAAAGATTACCGACTTCCCTTGTCGGGTTTGTGAATGTTTTTTTATTTTACCCTCAACAATGATGCAAAAAAGCCGATACCTAAATGATGAATAAAATATGAATAAAAGATATAAATACACTTCTTTGCTGATAATTTTTTTCCTAATAAGTTCTACCATGCTAAGTGGATGTTCGACATCTCACAAAAAAAGCGAACGCACGGTCGCCTCTTTAGACAAAATGAATATCGATGATGCTGATGAAGAAATTTCAAAAATACTCTCTGATGAAGATTATACTTTTGATCAGTATTTCCAGTCTTTAGAGACCTCCAGTTCTCCACAAGAGTTTAGCTTAACCGAAAAAATGAATCAAAGATGGGGAGAAGCACCTGGAGCAGGTTCTTCTCACTGTAAAGATTTTGATCCAAGTATCAGCGATCCAAAGTCATTTGATTTAAGAACCCTGGTTCATTATCGCCAATTGACCCCACAACAACATGACCCTTTTGGGGATTATACGTTGATTAACGAATTCCTTTTTATGACCAAAGAAAAATACTACAGAATGAGAGGGATAAAAGACTACTATAGTTTTGCCATATACTCTAACCAAGATCTTGAAAACCGTGATCGGGCCCTGAATTGTTTGAAAATACCATTAAGTAGACCTCCGCTTAGAAAGAAAAACGTGAGCATTGATCCAATCTTTACCAAATCACAGTTACGTAAAGTGCCAGAATTGGACGAAGAAGCTATAAAATATCTTTTAGATAAAAACCCTATCGCATTCGATGGAAAAGAGAATCCCTTTAAAGTAAAAGGGATCGTACAGATGTTTTTACAGATCATGTTTGAAGAAAATCAGAGTAGCAAACCTATTACTCCTATTATTCATAAAAACTATATGAGATGGAGTCCTGAGTTTTTGAAAAAACATGCAAAAAAACTAGTTGGTCTTCCATTCATGGCATCGAAGCTTTTAATCGCCCTAACGAATGGAGACACTGGTAGAGTTCTATTGACTGGAAAAGAAAACGAAATGGAACTATGGATATTATCTCAACCACCAAGAACAGTGTTCCCTCATAACCTTTTCCGTCAGGCCTATCGTCTTCATAATGGTGATGTTTACTTGTCACTCCTGATGATTGAAAACGTTCTATCTCGTTATAGATTTTGGCGGGATCGGAATAATTTAGAATTGAGTAATCGCCTCGGACCAATACTTAATCAATTAGGCGACAGGACCGATCTTTTTGGCCCATATTATCATTTTTTTGGAACTCTAATACTTGGCTATACTGAAGGTGGTTTCAAAAGCAGTTTTGGAGGGCACCTAGAAAAAATGAATTCAATTTTCGCAAAAGAGAGCGGAGAAAAGCAGGAAGGCTATGCCAACGTTGCAGGTGCAAAAGTTGGTGCTTACTTTCATAAAATGCTCAGAATAAATAAATTGGAAAACTGGAAAAATGATCCCAGTCTAACAGATCCAAAAGTTTACCTAGATCGAAATGAGGATTTTACAAAACGAATTAGAGAATATTGGATAAAACACAGTGGTGATTTCAAACTTGAGCCTTAACTAAATCCCACCTAAACCGGACTTAAATTTACGATATTTTTCTAATTAAGAAGATCATTAAAATTTAAGTCAATAAAGTCTAAAAAATTCAAATAAAAATACTAAAAGATAGCCCGAAGGGGTTTCATTGTTCTTATTGGGGGAGTGCAGCTGCATGTAGAATTACGTAATATAGTGCTAATTGTTGCTATACTCCCTTCTCACTGCAGGTATTATAGGCGATGCTGTCAACTATTCTATCGGTCGCTATTTAGGATCTAAGGACTTTAAGTCACAGTCGAGATTTTTAAAGGAGGAGTATCTGGATAAAACCCAGGCCTACTACGATAGAAATGGGGGAAAAACTATTATTCTTGCCCGTTATGTTCCTATCATTCGTACTTTTGCTCCTTATTATTGGTGCGCTTTCTTGGGTCCTCATTTTGCTTTTCCTGGGCAATTTTTTGGTGATCTTCCTCAGGTGAAAAGTAATTTTCATATCGTGATATTTGGCATCTTTGGAGTTTCCATACTTCCCATGGCGATCGAATTAGTCACAAATTATAGGCAGTAATCCGCTAAACAAAATTAACTTCTTATTCTCTATGTATTTGAAATATTTAAGGACGAGTTCAGGCCTCTGCTTTTTCATTACAATCAAAGTCCTATCAACTTATCAAAGGCAGGATCTATGAAACAGAAAAACAAAGAGTCCATCATCAACATGCTTTCAGGTCAATATTTAGAAGAAATTCATGAAGTCGTATTAGAGTGTGAACATCACTATAAAACTGAAATTGATATTGGAAGTTTAAACAACAAACTGGATGAAGTTTATAGATCTGCCATTATAGATGGTTTGCCTCACGAAAATTTTATCGAACTTATCGAGCACTCATTTCCCCAATACTTTAGTCAGTTATCTTTTGGGAAAAAAGTAGTAGCGGCTTAAGCTAAAAAGAGTGTTTTTCTACTTTTAGTATTTTCATAATCTCTGGCTGGATTGAAAAGGCTAGGGCGAGGACCGCTAGCCCAAGCACCAATGGCAGCACCATTGCGTGTTTACCATTAACCACCAGAGGAATGGCGAGACCAGCACCGATGATTCTTCCGAGCGGTTGAAATATTAATCCTACCCAGAAGGGGTTTCATTGTTCTTAGTGGGGGAGTGCCGCTGCATGTATTATTTCGTAATATAGTGCTATTTTCTTCTATACTCTATTTAAAATTAAAATAAATGGTCATAGGCCTTCTCTGTGGGTCTTGATTATCATATTCAAACTCAATACCTAGCTCCTGGATTTTTACTTCATGAGGCTCGTTAACAGAATCGCTTTGAACGGGAGGTAATTCTTTGTCTTCCCATTGGTATCCCTGAAAACGTTTCTTTAAGAAATTGTAATTATCAAACTCTTTTTTCCAATACCACAGAACAACTCCTTCCGTTTTACTTTGAGAGTCAAAAAAAATGTCCATGGTATCAGTATTTTTTTTGAAGGTTAGTATTTCTTCTCCATTATTGTTTTTTTGAATTTTACTGGCTTCTCCTAATATAGATATTATTTCAGTCTTGCTTTTACCTCGATAAGAGAAGATGTCATCGAAGATATCATTAACTTTTGGAGGTGAAGTTTTTAAGGAGCAATTTAGAGTTGTGAAAAAAAATATCAAAATTATCAAATATCTCATTTAGACCTTCTTTTTATAATTTGATCAATAGCTGTAAAGGATACAAGATTGAATTTCTTTAGATAATTAGGATTTGAGTAAAAGATTTCCGCCTTTGAGTACGAAGTCATCCGAAGTTTCACTAAGCTCCTCAACGAAATGAAACATCACAAATCGCAAGAATGCTTGAGGACCTACTATCTTATTTTTGTTAGCCCACATCTTAGCCTGCGACAGCGTATTTACTTTTTTAGTCATTGGCCAATTCCTGTTGGAGATGGGTCATAACTTTTGTTTTTAGAATTTTATCATTATGGGCAATCTGATCTGACTTAATATTGCCTTTTTTAATGTATCTTTTAAGTGCTTTATAGAAGTCAGGACCAGCAGGGTCCAAACGGTAGGCTTCTGCCAGTGTCCTTTCAGTATCATAGATTTTTATTTTTATTCCCTGATAACTGATTTGAGTAATACCAACATATCTAGAGGAGGGAACTCGATGGACTTTAAGAAGTTTATTTCGAAGCGATTTTTCTCGCTTGATATCAACATCAATTTGTTCAATATAATCTTGTGAAAGACCATGGATATGGAGAGCGGTGCGGCCTGAAATAACAACTTCAGGATAATATTTCATAACGACTCTGAGAGTAGCAAGAAAAGGATCTAGTTTTGGGCTTGCGTAATATCCACTCCCTAGAGATTGAATGATTCCCGCACGAGCTTTACGGCAAACTTCCATTCGGTTACCAAAAAGCTCAGTCAGTTCTGCAAGATTAAATACCTTCTCTTTTTTTATCTTGGCCAAGGCTTTTTTATGTTCTTTTTTGTTCATGTTACAATGTTATCACAAATGATTGAAAAGTGGTAATGTTGTAACAATTGACTATCAATATCTTGTCGGCCACTTACGAGGAACTTGTTATTGCAATGCCTAGGTAACCGCCGGAGCAGAGATGATTTGAAGAAAATTTTGAATTTTCCTAATGTTTTTGTAAAATTAAATTTGCCCCTGCAGAACTGTGCCTAATTTCGGTTTTAAATAAGAGAATTGTAAAAATTTATGCCAATCTGTGAATATAATTTCAAATATAAATACTAAAAGATAGCCCGTAGTTTTCCTCGTTTTGTAAATTTCGTTTCATCATCTTTCAACTTAGAAAGAGGAAAAATTAAATTCATTCAAATCTAATTGCGATGACGATAAACTTAGGATAATAGAAGCGCTATGCGTTATTCTCTAATGACACCACAAAAGGTTTCATTCTGGCACTGATGCGCATTGCGTGGAGACAGATTGACCTTAAAGACCGACTAAAATGGTGGCATATTAATTGCTTCGAAGAAAAAACAAAAAAATTTTTTTTCTTGGAGTGAAAAATGAAATTACTAATGGCCGCGGGACTGCTCTTGTCCATAAACGCGCATTCGCAGCAAATGAATCCTTATCGAGTGATCTTTCCAAAGGCTTTGGTCTTAGAAGGCAGTACACGTGTGAGTGTTCAAAAAATTAAACTTAAAAACAAAAAGGCGGAGTGGAAAGTCACTAGTTCACAAGACCTGACTTTTAACTGTAATGTTAATCTCCAAATTGAAGGTCGCGATTTAGCGACTAAAAATAAAACCATTGGCGAACACTATTATGGCTCAATGAAACTAGACTGCCAAAACACTCTAAGGAAATTCTCAACATCTTTCAATCGCGTTCTTTTCCTTGGTATAAGAAACTGTGTTCAGTCTGAAACAGTGTTTGACCAGGATTATTGTGCACTTGATGTCGTCGCTTTTCGTAAAGAAAAAGATATGACGGCCGAAGCTGGTGACTTAATTTACGATCGTGAAAGAAGTAAATCTTTTTACCAAATTCATTCTCAGATTGCTGAGCAGACAATTAATTCTTTCGACTTAATTCCAGAAGGTCTTCAAACTTCAACTATCGACTCTTATCAAGCTTTCAAAATCTCCTTAGGCAAACAGTCACAAGAGTTCTTCGTACAGAAGCCTGATGCAAATTCAAGTTTCTCTAAGGGACAAAACATATATCTAGAAGCCAACAACGATGTTCTTATTGCTGATCAAAAACTTCGCGCAGAAATCGATCTTTCTTATAATGAAGTCATGAGTAAACTTGCCGCTGTTCCAAGTGGAGAAGCTGGTGTCGCTGAATTCAAAAAAATACTTCCATCAGTGCTTAAAGATGTTGCGACTAATCTTAAAAAACTTCTTTCGATAATCACTCCAGTGGAATTTTTCCAAGCAGAGAAAAAACTAGTAGGATTAGAAAAAAATCTAATTATTATGGCCAACGCTTTCAACCCGGCGATCAATGATCGTGAATCGTTTCGTCAAAATTATGGAAGTCTTGTGGATGAGTATAATCGTTATTCAACCTATTTATCGAGTACCGTATCGATTCAGCTACCGATTTCAACAGGGATCTCATCAGGGAATGTGGTCCTTAATGTTTCCTATCATAATGGTTATTCTCTCTCAGATTATGTTTACAATGATAAATCAGCAACTGACAAAAAAATTAAAACTAGTTGTGCTGGAGAAGTGGCTGACAATATTTTTTCCGAATTGAAGTCGAGTGAATTTCAAAGTCGCTTTGCTAGCATGAACTCAAGCCTTATTAAGAAAATGACAGTTAAGCTTTACATACAAGCTTATGAAGAAAATCTTGCGGATTGTCATCTTTATCATGCAGCAAGCATCACCTTAGTGAACACTAGAAATGTGAGCTTTTCTGAAGATGTAGGATCAAAAAGAAACAACGAACTCTATAGAAAAGGCGATTTTCTTAGAACCCTTAATACAGTAATCGCTAAAGTTCAGGATTAGGAGAAACAAATGAAAAATATATTTTTAGGAACACTACTTGCCCTTAGTTCTGTCACTGCTTATTCTCAAGACTTGGTGTCAGAATCTTTAGATCAATATTTAAATGCGAATCAAAGCATGAATTCTTATACTCAGTCTCTGGCCCATAATTACACAAATGGGAGAACTGACCGTATTGAAGTGATCAATCTTCATGCTTACCTGGATCTAAGTCATCTAGATCCAGCAATTGTAAAAATGCTTGAAGCCCAATTCCAGGCTGCCCAACGTTTGAATCGTTTAAGAGAATTCTGGTCGAGCTTCCACATGGGCACCATGGCCGCAGAAAACCTACTTTCTGACAACGGTGGTAATCCAAGAACTTGTGAATTAGTCAAAGCGATTAGCGCCACTGGGACAGATAAATTCACCAAAGAAGCTTTTAGCCTTGGGATTAAAGTTCGCGCTCCATTTTGTTTTGTAAAAGATTACTTCGTTAAAATTCAAAAAATCGCACAGGATTTAAACGATCTGAAAAAAGGCTTGTTCCAAGTTAAACTTAAAGTGGCCAACATGAATCTGGATGAAGAGCAAACCATCGCTCTTTATAACGAAGTCGTGGCAGAAACGAAAAAAGCTTACTTGGCAGAATTAGATAAGGCTTCTTTGACTCTTAAAGAAGGTTTAAATTTAGATGAAGAAGCCCTGGCTAAAGTGGTCTCATCAGCGAAAGATCTATCTGATTATATCGGTTGTCCTACGCTACAATCACGTCTAGGAGTAACTTTTTTCTGTGATGTGAAAGTGGCCCCTGCTGCTGCAACTTTAAAAACCGGCGACGCCTACCAAATTCTTTTCCAAGGAAAAGAAACGGGAGCCTTTGAAAGTCAAATTCTAGTCAACTCTTTGATCAATGCTGCAATTGTTTTTAAAACGGAAATCCGTCCTACTGATTTTTTGGTGGACTACCTGGTTTCTATGTTGAAAGTGAATCTACAAAATCTACAAGCATTAAAAGAAATTAAGATCGCCAAGAGCATTGAAATTTCAAAACGCAATTTAGGCGACAATTTCGACGCCATGAAAGCGGCCCAAGTAGTGGCTTTACGGAAGCTTTTATCCAATGGGCTTAAAGAAAAATTGCTTTCTGATCTCTTCGCTTTCAAACTAGCGCTAGAAGATTATAAAATGTTTTCAGCCTCTCGTTTTGATGCACGTATTATGGCCCAATTACAGGCCCAATATAACGACGTCCTCAATCTTTATGGGCTGATCTCTCTGAAATTAGAGCTTGGAAATAAAGACATCTTGCTTGATCTAGGCGCAGGTTTTAGTCTGATTCATCTAACGCTCGCGAGCTCAAGTATTGGTCCTGTTTACCTTTTAGGTCAAAACCATACGGAAATTCAAGATTGGCTTAATTTTTTAGCGATTGAATAAATCACCTTGGAGCCCCTGAAGTTTAATCTTCAGGGGCTTTTTTTTCTACCAGAAACTCGCATTCATTTTCTCGATGAATACTGCCGCCGACTCATCAATCATTAGCTTTAAATAAGCAGAAGAGTATAATTTAAGTTAATAAAGTCTAAAGAGTTCAAATAAAGATAACCCGTAGGGGTTTCCTTGTTCTTAGTGGGGAAGCAGCTTGATGGTGAATTTCTTAAGATTTTGCTAGTTCCGACTATACTCTTTCAAAATGAGAAAGTCTTAAGTATCTAGTTTATACTTGAAAATTATCCTAGGTTTAGACAAGAGGTGTGAGCCCTTTTTTGTTTCTTGCTTTACCCCAACATTTCTATTGAGTAAACAATACCAGAAATGAGAGACAGATTAATTGATTAGACAAAAAGTAAAATTTTTTTATAATCAATTTATATGAAAATATTTTATCCTTGTAGTTGCGTTTACATTATCTAAACTGCACTACTTGTATTTCTAAGCACCAATAACCAAAATTAAATTCGAAGTAACTTCTTATTGAAAATTAATATTAAAATAAGAAGAAACGTAAAATTTAAGTCAATAAAGTCTAACAAATTCAAATAAAAATACTAAATGATAGCCCGAAGGTTGTTCAACCACTTTAGGCTGACCTCCATCATGGACGCTTAAAGAAAACGTGGACAAAAGAAATACAACGAGAGGATTTTTGTTCTTCTCAGTGTAAAATTTTCAATCCTTTCATTGTGTAGGTTTTTGTACAAAACTTTACTGTCTTCAGAATTACTGATTTGATTATAGGGATGAAAATAGCCATTTCCATTCTACTGATAATTCTATGTAATTCATGTGTTGAAAACGATTGGGTACCCGTTCCGATTGAAGGCATTTCTATGAAATGTTTTGAGGAAGAGAAACCAATCAAATGGTCTTTTTGTATTAACAAAGTTAACAGCAGCAAGAGCACTGATCTTATTTATTATTTTCATGGCAGGAATGGCGCTGCCAATTGGTGGAACGATAAAACATATTATACAGGAAAAATTCACGAACTTTGGTTGAAAAAAGGCATAGAGCCTCCGATAGTCGCTTCAATCTCATTTGGAAAACTTTGGTTATTGGTTGAACGAGAAGACGAGGAACATGGTGGACTCTATCGAGTTTTCTTAGATTATGTAATGAAACGAGTTGAGCAAGAAATTAATAATCCCATTCATCATCGTTCAGCTATGGGTGAGTCTATGGGCGGTGTTAATACGCTCATGATGGCGATGAAAACTAAAAATGTTTTCAACAAGGCTGCTTCACTTTGTGCTGCTTTACCAACGGTTTCACCATATGCGAGCTTAAAAGAAATTTATGATTATGTGAACAGATCGAGCACTAGTTTAAAGCGTGCTCTAATGATGTTCTGGTTTTCAAAAAAGTTTTATCCAACTGAAGAAATTTGGGAAAATAATGATCCGCTTCAGCTTTCTAAAAAAAATACTTCCGCAGGCTCTCCTTCCATCTACATTTCATGTGGTGAGAAAGATGAATGGGGTTGCATGGAAGGGTCAAAGTTGTTCGTGAAAAACATAGGGAGAACTGGTGGTGAAATTCATTGGTTTTCAAGACCAGGTGGACATTGTGATATTGATACAGAGTCTCTCTCAAATTTTTTGGTGGAATAAATATGAAAATAATTAAAGTAGTTAACGAAGCATTTTTAGAAAAAATATTTTATGAAATAAATCAAACTTTAATTAGGAGATATGATTTTTGTTAATTAAGAAATTCATTTAAATTTAAGTCAAAAAAGTCTAAGTGGTGGAATGTAACTCCATGTTGTATTTCGTTATACAGTACTAGTTTAGCCAAAACATTTTTCGTAAGTTCAAAAAAGAAAAATGTTTATGATCATATTGTGTTCATGACATTTCAAGTTGTCTTTAAACTGACCCAATCTTCTGGCAAAAATAGTTAATCAATTTTTGGAATAAAATTTTTACCCACCTAAAAGATGAAAGACGTACTTTCTTAGTCGGAGATATCTAGCACTTGATCAACTTGTTCAACTAAAAATTCTAAAAATGATAAAGAATTTAGATTGGTATTAAAGATACCAAAAGTAATTACCGATTAAAAACCTGGAAATAATTATTGAGGTTTTAGCATATGCAGAAACAGGGTGATTCTAAGCAAAAGTACATGATTATCATGTTAGGTGGATTGGAATATGGGGTACCACTATTCGAGGTCAAAGAAGTTATTTCTCTTCCTCCTGTAGTCCCAGTTCCAGGCTCTCCGGATTATCTTATAGGAATGATTAATCTACGAGGAAAAGTCGTTTCAATTGTAGACCTCTGCTTAAAAGTTAAAATTAAAAAACATGATGGTCCTGCGAAGAATAAAGTCGTTATTATAACTGAAATTGAAGGATTACATCTTGGCTGTCTAGTTGATGGTGTAAAGGAAATTATTTCTATTAAAGAAAGTGACATAGAAAAAAATGTAGATGTAAAAATTGCAGGTAGTAAAGATTTTTGTCTTGGGATGGCCAAATTTGAAGATAGGGCCTTAATTCTCCTTCTTGATTTAAGAAGGGCGACAGATTTATCAGAATTAGTAAAATATAAAGAAGCTGCATAGGAGTTTTATGAAACTTTCACTTAGATTAAAAGTTGTCGGTATTGTTGTGTTTTCACTGCTAGGACTATCAATTCTTAGTTTTTTTAATCTTCAGAAATTGGAGAAAGAAGTTTTAAGAAAAGAGTTTAATGCCTTTAAATCAACCAGTGAAGGCCTTGTAAATGCCATTGGCGCCCAATTTTTTGAACGTTACGGAGATGTACAGGCTTTTGCCATGAACAATGTTTTTTTATCAAATAATGGTGCTCTCATACAGAAGAGTTTAAATGATTACATTAGACTTTACGGAATATATGATCTCATCATTATTGCGGATAAAAGTGGGAAAATTATATATTCGAGCAATCAAAAAGCAAATGGAGATTCATTAGATGTACTTTCACTTCGAAATAAAGATGTTTCAAATGAAGAGTGGTTTAAAAATGCCCTTGCAGGAAAATTTACTGAAGACCCTAAAAAAGGATTTGTTGGAACATACTTTGGCGATACAGAAGTAGACCCCTTAACGACGGAAGTTTATGGCCAAAAAATGCTTGGGACAACTTTCTCCACTCAATTGAAAGATGCGAATGGAGAAATAATCGGAGTCCTTAGTACAAGAGCAAATTTTAAATGGGTCGAAAATGAAGTTATTCCATTATATGAAACACTAAAAATCGCTGGAAATGATGAATTAGATTTGATGATGCTCAATTCTAAGGGGGAAGTAATTCTTGATTATGAACCTAAATCCGCCAAAGATTATAAAGTTGTCGACAGAGAATTTGATATTATTCTAAAGCGTAATTTCTTTGAACTTAAGAATGAATTTGTAACTAAGCTCATGAATGACAATAATGGTATCATGAGGGTTAACTTTGATATTGAAGGGGAAAATCCGACGGCTGATGAACTAATAAGTTTTTCGACTTTAAATTCGCATAAATTTATCGAAACTATTGGATGGAAGGTTTTTTCTCGAACTCCAACGTCTGCTGTGATTGGTTATTTAAGTCATGCCAAACAGTTATTTTTGGCGATTAATTTTGCAGTTATGTTTATTGCAGTCTTATTTTCATTTATTTATTTAAAAAGCGTTTTTGGCAAATTAATGAATTTAACAAATGCTGTTCAAAGTTCAAGCTTAGATGTTTCAAGTTCCTCAGAACAACTTCAAAAAACTTCTGAAAAACTTTCAAGAGTTACGCAAGAGCAGGCAAGTTCGATTCAAGAAACTTCTGCTTCCTTAACTGAGCTTGCAGGAATGGTAGAGCAAAATGTAAAAAGTGCAGAGGAATCTAGTGAATTTGCCAAGGCCATGATTGAAATTAGTAAAAATACTAAAGCTGCCATGGATGAACTAAGAGTTGCTATGGCCGAAATTTTAAACTCAAATGATAAAATAGTGAATCTTTCAAAAATCATCGAGGAAATCGGAGAAAAAACTGAAGTAATTGATGACATTGTTTTTAAAACACAACTTCTATCTTTTAATGCTTCAGTTGAAGCTGAGAGAGCAGGTGAGCATGGACGAGGTTTTGCTGTCGTAGCTCAAGAAGTAGGAAACCTGGCCCAAATGAGTGGTAAAGCCGCTACCGATATATCTTCAATCGTGAAAAAAAGTATGCGAGATGCAACCGATGTAGCGAGTGAAAATAAAGAAAAAGTGGTTAGGGGGGAGAATTTAGTCAGAGTTACAACTAGTAAAATGGAAGAACTCATGAATAAACTCAAAACAATTGTTGATAATACAAACAAAATTGTTGAAGCAAGTAGAGAGCAATCTACAGGACTAAATCAAATTTCTACAAGTCTTGATTCATTTAATCAAACTACTCAAGAAACGGCAGCGAATTCTGAAGAATCATCAAGTTCTGCCACGAATTTAAAGAAGCAATCGGAAGTTCTCGAAGGCATTGTTGGTGATTTAAGATCACTAGTTACAGGTCATGCAACGATAGCTGAAATTCCACAAACTGAATCAAATATAGCAAGACTCCCTAAGAATAAAGAGAAATCGAAATTATCTATTGCAAGGGAAACAAAACTAAAAGTTGTAAATGGCGCTGATGATTTCGAATCATCTGATGATGAGTGGGAGAAATTATAAATTGAAAGATTTATTATCTCTGAAGTCGACTGTTTTATGTGTAGATGATGAACCCGAATTGTTAGAAATCATCGCATCTGCACTTGAACCACATTTTGATGAAATTGTAACAGCAACAAACGGGTTTACTGCAATTGAAATTATGAAGCATAAGCATATTGATGTTGTTTTAACTGATTTTAAAATGCCTAAAATGAACGGAATTGAATTGGTTGAAGAAATAAAAAAGCTTAAACCATTATTACCAATAATTATGGTCACCGGTAATGGTGGAGATTCAATGATTCTCGATTCTTTAAGAAGCGGAGCTTTTGATATTTTAGATAAGCCCTTTCGGGAGGAAGTTCTTATTAATAGAGTGAAGAATGCTCTTATTTTACCTCATTTGATGGAAATTTTAACCTGTGTCTTGGCTCTGGATCCTGATGCTCCATCAATGGGCGATTTGGATAATATTTCAATGCCAGAGCAATTAAAGCGTATTTATATGTATGGACAACTAATAAAAATGAAGGCACTTAGAAAAAATCAGGCTTAAATAATATGATTGATGACTTTTTTAAAGAGGTTCAAGAGAGTTTTTTAGCTGAAGCCGAAGATCTACTGGCTCAATCTGAATCTCTCTTTTTAAACTTAGAGAAGGAAGCCGACCCAACTGAGACATTGAACTCTTTAAAAAGACTTGCTCATAATTTTAAAGGATCTGGTAAGGCTGTTGGTTTTGATGATTTATCAAAATTTAGTCATAAATTTGAAAACTTATTAGTTGCCCTTTCTTCTAAAAGTATATTGATTGATGCTAAAGTTCTCGATCTTCTTTTAGAATCAAATGATTTTTTAAAAAATTCAGTATTGCTTTTGAAAATGGATGCTAAGGCAATTATAGATGATAGTGAACTTGTAGCAAAGTTAGAGTCAGTAATAGCGAATCCTCAAGTCTCTAATTCAAACTCAATGCATTCTGTGAATCATGAATTAGATAAAAAACCTGAGAAAATTGATAATATTTTTGAAAATTTTCAAATCCAAACTCCTCCAGAAAAAAATCCAAATGCTGAAAAAAATGTCGCAAAGGTAACCGCTAAGACAAGTGATACAGACGAAAGTATCAGGGTCTCATTGAAGAAAATAGATGAAATTTTAAATTCTTTTGGAGAACAAGTTATTTTACTGAATTCACTTGATCACCAAAAGAATAATATGATCGAGCATCAAACAGATATTGTTCAAACAATACATAGTTTGAAAAAATTGACTCTTGAGCTTCAGCAGACAATGCTAAGACTTCGAATGGTTAATTTGAAAACGCTTTTTTCAAAATTGGAGCGTGCCATTAGAGATGCTGCGAAAATGACGGGGAAGGATGTCGAATGTATAATCCTAGGTGCTGAAAATGAGCTTGATAAATCAATTGTTGATCAATTGGGAGATCCTCTTATTCATATGGTAAGAAATTCAGTCGATCATGGACTTGAAGATAATGATATTCGAGTCCAAAACGGAAAAGATCGTGTCGGACAAGTGACTCTTAAGGCCAGACGTGAAGGTGGATCTTTTATTATCGAAGTACAGGACAATGGAAAGGGGCTTGATGTTGACCGAATTTACCAAAAGGGTATTGAGAAAGGATTAATTAAACCAGATCAAGACTATACTGAAAAAGCCATCTTTAATCTTATTTTTGAAAATGGATTCTCAACAAAAGAATCTGCCTCCGAATTGTCTGGGCGGGGAGTCGGAATGAATGTTGTGAAAGGGATGATTGAGAATTTAGGTGGCAGTTGTGAGATCACGTCTAAGAAAAATGTGGGTTCTATTTTTTTAATTAAATTACCACTGAGTCTATCACTATTTAATGGTCTTCTCATTGATCTAAATGGGGAAACTTTTGTTGTTCCGGCCTCTCAGGTACAAGAAATTGTCAATGTGAATGAGGTGAAGACGAGAATAGATCCGAATGTCGGAGAATTTATCCAGTTGAGAGAGCTAGTCATACCCGTTCAAAATTTGCACTCTTATGTTCGAAGAAGTCGTTCTCAAAATGATGATTCAGGAAAGATATACCTCATTACAAATATTAATAATCATCATGTGGCCTTTAAGGTTTCAGCGATAAAACATATTCAAAAAATTGTACAGAAGCCCCTGAATCAAGAATTGCTCATTTGTCGTGGAGCAAGCGGAGTCACAATTCTAGGTAATGGTGGCCCTGCGATTATCCTTGATCTTAGAGGAATTGCAGTGAAAATCCTTGAATCGATGACACCCAAGGAAGCCAATTTATGATAGCTTCAAAAAAAACACAAAGCAGTGAAGAAATTTTTTTAAACCAAGATGTATTTAAAGAATACCAATCCTATATAAAATCGACTATTGGATCTGAACTAGGTAAAGATAAAGCCTCGTTTGTTGAATCCAGATTGAGAAAAAGAATTCTTGATTTAAATTGCACCTTTTCTTCATATTTAGATCTTATTAAAATAAATCTAGCAGAGAGAGAGTTTTTTGTTTCAAGATTGACAACGCATAAAACTGAATGGTTTCGTGAACCTCAACATTTCGATCATATGTGTCTGTGGATGAAGGATTATGATTTTCAAGAAGTGAAAATTTGGTCAGCTGCTTCTTCGTCAGGCGAAGAATGCTATTCATTAGCGATAAAAATAAAAGAAAATTTTCCATCTGAAATGCCGCTCAAAATTTTAGGGACAGACATTGATAGTGAATGTTTAAAAAAGGCTCAAATGGCAATTTATGACAAGAAAATTGTTGTTTCTCAAGTTTCACCCGCCTTAGTAAAAAAATATTTCAATAAATCTGGAAATCCTAGTCTTCAAGACTATTTTAAAGTCGATAAATCACTTCAAGAAAATATTAAATTTAGGGGCTTTAATTTAGTTACAGATTCTCTCCCATTACAAAACTATTTTGATTTCATTTTTTTAAGAAATGTTCTTATCTATTTTACTCCTGAAAAATGCGGCCAGATAATCGATCAAATTTCTAAGAATTTAAAGAAAGGTGGATTGATTTATTTAGGCCTTTCTGAAACTCTTCCTAAAACACATTTGAGCCAGTGGGAGAGAGTTGATACTTCAGTTTATCGGAAATTATAGTTATGAGACAAATTAATTCAGGGGAACTTTATTTTACTGATAAAAGTGAGGAAATGAGGGCTATTTTAGGTTCATGTATCGCCTTTTGTGTTTATGATACAAAACTAAAATTGGCCGGAATGGTTCATTATCTCCTACCTGAATCGAAGACCGATAAAACAAGCTTAAAATATGGTGATAATGCGATAGCTTCACTTTTGAAAATGTTTAAAATAAATGGTAGTGCAAAAGAAGATCTTGAAGTTAAAATTTTTGGTGCATGTTTTGAAAGTATTGAACGAAATCCAATGGCTAAGCAAGTTAGCCAAGAAAACTTAGACATAGCATTAAAATTTATTAAAAAATTAAATTTAAATTTGGTTGTGAAAAAAGTTAATTCTGCCAATGGCCTCCAAATATGCTTTAATTCATCTGATGGCTCAGTTAGAGTTAAATCAGAAAATCAAAAGACAAAACCAGTAACAGACCTGGTTAATCGAAAGATACGTGTTCTTATTGTTGATGACTCTCTCCCTATTAGAAAAATTGTCAATAAAATATTAATCTCTGACTCTCGTTTTGAAGTTGTAGGCGAAGCCAAAGATTGCCTTGAAGCTGAAAAACTTCGATTGTCTTTAAAGCCAGATGTAATGACTTTGGATATTAATATGCCGGGCGAAAATGGAGTTAGTTATTTAAAACGTATTCAAAGTATTAAAGGGAACTGTGGGATTCTTATGCTGAGTGATCTTTCTGACAGGGAAGGTGACCTAGTATTTAAATCCATTCAATATGGCGCTTTTGATTTTATGCGAAAGCCTAGTTTTGAAAATATTTTAGAGATGGGAGAAGAATTTAAGTCAAAGCTTATAGCCGCCTCTGAATTTTGTCGTAAAACAGAATTTCAAAAAGTTCCTGCAACAAATATTAAGCTGAAAGTTAGTCCATCCCTTATTATAATTGGTTCTTCCACGGGGGGAACTGAAGTGATACGAAAATTAATTGAAAATATGCCTGAAAAAACCCCTCCCATTATAATCATTCAACATATGCCTAAAAACTTTACGAAGGTCTGGGCATCTACTTTAAATGCTTATTCAAAATTACCAATAAAAGAAATTTCTCATTTTGATTTACTTGAGAATAATAAAATCTATATTGCTCCCGGTGATAAACAGATAAAACTAAAAGAGATTAATTCTGAGCTTCGCTTTGAAGTCAATGATGACCCTCCAGTAAATCTATTCCGCCCTTCAATTGATTATTTTTTTAATTCGATTGCTAATCTTAGTCTAATCAATAAATCCAGGGCCTGTATTTTAACCGGGATGGGTAGTGATGGTGCAAAGGGACTGTTAAACTTAAAAGAAGCTGGAGCAGAAACAATTGCTCAAGATGAAGCCAGTTCTGTCGTATTTGGTATGCCTAAGGCAGCAATCAAGTTAAAAGCAGTAGATCATATTTTAAGTGAAGAACAGTTATGCAAATTTCTTCTAAGATAAATTCTATCTTTTAATTTCCAGATTTTGTATTAATTATAGAAGAAGACTTGTTAAAAAACATTGAAGGCATATCTAGTGCTAGTTCTGCTTATGATGATTTAAAAACTATTTAGTTGAGGGAAATTCTAAAGTCACAGTTGTACCAACATTTTGTTCACTTCTATAACTTAGTTTAACTGAAAACTTATCAAGAAAGAACTGCGCAATTTTAACACCTGATCCTGACCCAACTTCATCCTGAGTGCCACTTGAAGAATGAAATTGATCTTCACTTAAAATTTTTTTGATAACTTCTGGTGACATTCCTGTCCCTTGATCAATAATATTTATAAAAATTGACGAATCTGTTTGATTGGCCTTAATTATAATATTGCCTTCAACTGGTGTGAACTTGATAGAATTACTTATAAAATTGGACAGAATTTGGTGAACTAAAAAGGCACGTGGAATTTTCACAAACAAATCATCTGCTATTTCGATCACTAAATTTATTTTTTTTTGTTCAAGTTTTTCGTGAAAAATAAATTGAACAATTTCAAATGTTTCTTTTAGTGAGACAGAAACTTCTTTATGGGTAGTTTTGACGAGACTACGTATCGAGTCCAAGATTTCCATTAATTGATCCATCGATTTAGCACTTTTCTCTAACCGTTGATAAGTTGGATGCTCAAGCAGTTTTTTCATCGAAACACGAAGATTTCCATCAATAATCGCCAATAAATTTGCTAAGTCGTGAAAAAGAACACGAAAGAGAATTTGATTTATTCTTAATTCTTTATGAAGTTCGTGCTTTAACTCCTCAAGATGAAGAATATTTTTTAGTCTCAAACGAAGCTCAGTGCCTTTCATCGACTTGTTTAAAAACTCAACCGCTCCCACTTTATAAGCTTCAGTTAGGACTTGTTCATCATCAAGGGTACTAAAAAATATGATGGGAACATCTTGAAACTTTTCATTTTTTTTTAAAATATCAGCAAGCTCTAGACCACTAAGGCCTGGCATTTCAATATCAAGAACAAATAAATCGGGTCTTTCAATTTTGCTGAGATTGCTAGAAAATAACTGAGAATCTTTATGGCAATCGACTATGTAGTTTAGATCTTTTACATGATTTTTAAAGATCATATGGTTGGTAATCATATCATCAACTAATATAATTTTCTTCTCACGAATGGACATTTCAGATACTCCTGCAATTTTGAAAAATGATTGCACTAAGCTTGTCGTCGCTTTCTTATTAATTCATTAAACAAGACTTGAATTAATTCACTCCCGTTTGAATTATTGCAAATATTTACAGTTTTAGTAGGATTTTTTCTTTTTTTAAAGAGTTTTATGGGCTGAAATTTTCTTCCTGTTAGCCTTATTGAAGTTGAGTGATTTGATCTTTTATTTTGAGTAGAATCGTAAAATTTTAAGACACTGGTGGGAGAAACACTTTTCTCATGGACTCTCTCAAATACGACTGAAACTTACTTGAAACTCGGGAGCTTGCAGTTTTCTTCCTTGGTTCTATAATCTTTATAGAATATTTTTCACCGTGAGTAAGACAAAAAGATTAAGCTCAAAGAGCGACATTAATAAAAAACATTCACGAACTTTATTTTTCTTTATTCCTTATCTTCTGCTGGACATTTATTTCAATCTATTCTTAAATATTAACCACTATTCGCTTTTTGCCGAGGATTTTACCATGAAGCATCTTGTGTTCATGACAACACTACTTTTTCTTTTTGGGGCTTATGCAGAAGACATGCCGCCCTCTTATTTTCACAAACCCAACACCATTGGTTTAAAGAGGATTGAAGATAATTCGTTCTTGTTGGAAGAAGCCTACAACCAGGAATACGGAGTGGTTCAATTCATTCAAGGTCTTCAGTACAACAAAAAGGCCAAGAGTTACGAATATTCTTATGCCAACGAGATCCCCATGACTGATGAATTGCATCAGTTTTCTTATACTGTTCCTGTTGCCCATAATGTGAAAACTGAAGACACACATAAAGATGGCCTGGGAGACATCAGTTTAGAATACCGCACCCAATGGGTTAAACGTCGTGACGAAGTACTTGCTGCCACAAAATTTTCACTTTTTCTCCCTACTGGTGATTATCGAAGAGGAACTGGGGCTGGTTATGCTGGTTTTAAAATGAATAATGCCCTCACTTCAATTCTTTCAGACTACTTTGTTATGCACTGGAACTTGGGGATGACTTATTATCCAAAGTCTAGAAACGCTATCGGTGATAGCCAGGACACTGTCAGCTACAACTATGGAACGAGCTTGTTCTATATGTATTCTAAAAACTTCAACATCTTTACTGAATTTGTGACCGAGGTGACTGAGTCTGTTAATGATACGACTTTTGATGATACAACTGGACAGAAAACTTCTAACCGCCCAAGAACGTCCATCACCAGCACGAACACTCTTAATCCAGGAATGCGTTGGGCGATCGATAACGAAGACGGTTCACAACTTGTTCCGGGTCTTTCTTTTCCTATGACATTTGCCACTTCTGGTAATCAAACTCAATCTGAAAGATCAGTCTTTCTGTATCTTTCTTACGAAAACAAATACTGGTAAAATGCAATGAAGGTTAATATGAAAAATATTTTTTGCTTAAGTTCAATCCTAGTTTTAATTTCCTGTGCTTCGAAAAAACAGGTGCACCACTATCACGATGAGATCAATAAGAAGACCTGTCATGATTCTTTATGCACTCAGATTACTCGAACTCCTGACGTGGTAAAGCTTACTATAACGAAAGAAGATGGAAGTAAACCTGATGATACTGCTCTAAAGGTGGAAGCTTTTTGTGAAAAACCTCGTTTCGATAAGGTTAAGAAGGACTATAAAAATCAGAGAAAGATGACTTATGAGATCCACCTGGGTCACCATGATAATGAATGGGAATTTTTAACCTCAGATTTAGAAGAAGAATGTTTACTTGAAATGTCTTTGGAATATCAGGGGCAGACCCACTTCATCGAATACAATATTAGTGGAAGTCCTAATAAATAGATTTTTCCAGGATTTCTAGGATTTGTCATGAAAGTGGTCATCCACATCACCGATGAAAATTCCCGGGAATATCTTAAGATGATTCATTTGAATAAGTGGAACAGAATAATTTAAGTTAATTTTGAACGACCTTGAGAGCTTTGTAATTGAGAGTGCCGCTCAGAAGAACTCATTTTCTCGCGCGGCACTCATTGATTCATTCTAAGGCTTAACGCTTACGACAGGTGACAGATATAACAGATCCTGTTCCATAGCTTGCGGTAAAGATAGCGTCGAAAACGTTTGAACCGAAACGATTAATTCTAGCAACCCTATACCTTGATTCTCCAGCATTCGCTTCATATATGTCTTGGACTTGATCACTTTTTGTCAAATTCCAAGAGTAGTCGCCTTGCTCATCATCAGAAATACCGTAAACTCCTGGGCAATAAGCCTCAATCTCGTATGGATATTCACCATGGTCATTATGACGGGCAGCTGGCTTACAGCGCTTTACCACCATATCATTGTACTTCAAATCAATCACAATCTTTGTCTTTGCTGGGAAAATAAAATGATTCTTCGTTTTGCAAACAATTTTCTCATGGCCTGCGATAGCCGAAAATGAACTCATAACTGATAACCATAATAAAACACTTTTCATACAATCTCCTTGAGCCTTTAGACTCATTTTCGTAATGACTAAAAGTCATCCGTTATTAATAATTTCTTCGTTCATAAAATCGCCAGACATATCGATAACTAGTACTTTAAAGTTGCGCATAATCGGTCAATTACGACGAAGCGCCATCTTTCAGTGGAATCTAAAGAAGTTGCAGCACCACCAGTACTAGAGACTACTGACAGGATTTCAACTTTCTTTCCCTGACCTTCCAATTCTTTCGTTCTCATATTGATCTTTGAACCTGCTTTACCTGAAAAGGAAATATTTCCTTCGCCTCCTACTGAACCAACTTCACAAACTAGTTCTGTCTCAGCAAATGCTGAAATAGATCCAAGAATAAGAAATCCAATTAATAATTTTTTCATAAAAACTCCTTAAGTTTTGATGCCGTTTTTTGCATCGATTTATTGTTTTCAACTTCGTTTTGAGCTCGATTTTCTTCGTGAAACATTTATAAATCACAATGGCGCGTTGCGCAATCGCTCAGGAGTGTTTACTGTAGCACTATGAACGCTACACCTCATTTTCTCTCAAATCTGTCCGGAAAATCCCAAGCCACGCACATTAAGATGGCCCAAAGAGGTGAGTGCATCTAAATGAATTTGGCTATTAAGTGTTTTTTTCGATATATAAGCGGAAAGACCAAAATTTAAATTTTTGGTCCTGGGATTGGAGTCGAAAGTATCCGATCTAGCTCACTAAATTTTATTCGAGTGATCTTTCAATAGATCCTATAAAAGCAGTTCTCAATGATTATAAAAATTAGCAAGTTTCGGAAATTTCCTCTCGAATATGCCTGTAATGTCATCTAGGATCGCTAAAGCCGACGGAAAGACAAAAGCTGTGAGGATGGAACCGAATAAAAGTCCCCAGCCTAATGCCATGGCAATAGGAACCACAAATTTATCAAGGCCGCCTATCCCATAGGCAGTTGGAATAACCCCAATAATTGTAGTGACAGTTGTAAGGAAGATGGGGCGGACACGAGTTTTACCTGCTTCTAAAATAGATTCCATTTTATCCATGCCGCGCGCTCTGGCCTGATTCACAAAATCCACTAACATGATAGCGTTGTTAACGATAACCCCAGAGAGAGCAATGATTCCTAACATTCCCATAAATGACAGTGGCATATTGTGCAGAAAGAAGGCCCAAATGACGGCGATCATTCCCAGTGGAATGGTAAGTAAAATAACCAATGGTTGCAGCAAGCGCTTAAAAGTAAGCACGAGCATGAGAAAAATTCCCAAAATAGCCACAATAAAAGCTCGACCTAAAGAGGCCATACTTTCAGCTGTATCTTTGTCTTCACCACCAAAGTCTATCGTGACCTGTGGATGGCGTTTTTTAAATTCGGGAATGAGAGTCCGGACTTTATCATTCACAATATTAGATTGAGTCACAAGAGTATCAACTTCGGCTGTTACCTTTACTTGGCGTTCAAAATCTTCGTGTTCATAAACGGAGAGCCCTTGACCTTTTTCCACAGTGGCCACTTGAGAAAAGGGGATCAAGTTTCCAAAGTTATTGGGAATGTAAATGGCCTCTAAAGCGTTGGCGCTTTCTCGTTCTGATTTATCTAATAGCACTCGTACATCTATTTTTTCTTCAACTTCTCTGATGTTCGTGGGAACTAATCCTTCGTAGGCCCCACGTACTGTAACACCTATTTGAGAGGCGGATAGTCCTACTGATGCCGTTTCTTCAGGACGAATTTTTACTTTTAATTCTTCTTTTCCCAATGTGAAGGAGTCAGCAATATCGCTTACTCCAGGCATAGAGGATAGGGATTTTTTCATGTCTTCGGCTGCAGCTTTTAATTGATTGAAGTTAGTCCCTCTAATTCCCAGTGAAACTGGTTTTCCTACTGGAGGCCCAGGGTTTACACGGTTAAAAGTAATCTCTTCAAAATGTTTTGCTTTCCCTAATTTTTTTCTTAGGTCTTCTATAATTTCATCCGCCGATCTTTCACGCTCACTTTCAGGCGTCAAATAAACGCTAAACTGAGCATATTCAGCTCCCCGGCGTGTGAGTGGATCGTAGGGATCTTGTTGTTGTATCCCGATTGTCGTTACTACATCCTTCAATTCTTCTTTGGGAAGACTCGAGATCACTTGCTCAAGTGGTAAAAGTAGGTGTCGGTGACGTTCTAAACTGCTCCCTGTGGCGACTTTGGTTCGAACGAAGAAAATTTCAATTCCTTCTGGTGGAAAAAGAATAAAACGCATCCCGGTGGTGGCTAAGATCATCGACCCAGCAAAAAGCACGACGAGAGCTGTCGCAACCCAGTAGCGATGGCGTAAAGTGAAGGCCAAATATTTACTATACATGGGAACAAATTTTCCATCCCACAGATCACGGCTTTTGTGTAAAAAACGAGCGATGAAATTGGCTTCTGCTTTTTTTCTATTTTCTTTACTGCGCGCCTTCACCCAATGGGCCACGTGACCAGGAAGAATGAAATAGGTTTCAAACAAACTGACTCCCATACAGGTAATGACAGCAAGAGGGACTTCTCGCACAAATTTACCAAATACACCACTCATGAAGGCCATGGGTAAGAAGGCCATCGTGGTGGTTAAAACCGAAGCCGTCATTGGTGCAATGATCTGCATAGTTCCTTCTATCGCCGCGACTTTAGGTTCAACTCCTTCATCTTCAATTAAACGGACTGCATTTTCAGTGACCACGATGGAGTCATCCACGAGAATTCCTGAAACGATAATTAATCCTAGCATGGAGATGAGATTGATACTGGCACCCATAAGGTACATCACTGCAATAGCACCTAGAAAGGCAAAGGGCTCTCCTAGGGCAATAATCATGGAAAAACGAAAAGGTAACATTAAGGGAAGTAAAAGCACGACCAAGAGTAAGCCCAGACCTAAATTACCTGTGAGAATGGATAAGCGTCGGGCCACATATTCCGACATATCGTTGATGTAGGAAAATTCTGTTCCTTTTAAGAGAGTCGGTTTCAATGTGTCCACATGGGCCTTCACTCGCTCAACCACTTCGATCGCATCCGCTTTTTCTTCTTTCATAATGGTTAATCCCAACGAAGGTTTACCGTTGGTAAAATTGATAATGTTTTGCTTCGATAGACCTAGGTAAACCTTGGCCACATCCTTCACCCGAATAGCACGACCAGCTTCATTTGCACGAATCACTGTAGCAGCAACGTCGTTTGCATTTTTAAAATCACCCACTGTTCTCACTGATTGTTCTGCTCGTGTGGAAAGGGGATCGGTGGATTCAATGGTTCCTGCAGGAATGGATGAGTTCTGCATTTGTAATGCTTGAGCCACATTATCCAAACTCAGACGGTATTGGGCGAGCTTTTTGACCGAAACTTCCACCTTTATTTCTAAATCTTGCAGACCACGATGAGAAACTTTGGCGACACCTTTTAAAGTTTCGATTTCTTTTTCCAAATTCTTGGCTGTTTTGCGTAATTCTAGAGGTGATGTATCACCGAAGAGGCTGATCTCGATGATGGGTTCTTCTTTACTTTCTAATTCTTTGACAATTGTTTTTTCAGCATCTTTGGGAAGGTCATCGATTTGTTCTATAATGTCTTTGGCTTCCTCTTTCACCTTGGGCCCATTGGTTTCATCTGGATCAAGAGTGATGAAGATATTACTTAGGTTATCTACGGAATAGGAATTGACTCGCTTCATACCGCTGATTTCTTTTAAATCTTGCTCCAGCGGGTTGGTGATCTGCTTTTCTACTTCTTCCGGAGTTGCGCCGGGAAAGATTGTACTAATTTGTATCACATCAAAAGAAACGTTAGGAAAAACCTCTCTCTTGATGAGAAAGAGTGAGCTACAACCAATAGCTATAACCACTACCGTGAGTAAGTCACCGAAGATAGGACGATTAATAAAAAATTCAATTAATTTTCTCATTCGCTTACCATTTTTTCTTTTTCGTTAATTTTGGAAAGGACTGCGCCAGAATATTTGAGTAAATTCCATGCAATAATTTTTTCACTGGCCACTAGACCAGAATGTTGTAATTCAACATTCATCAAATCATCTTCGGCATTAATCATGTTGATCAGTGGGGCGCGACCAAGTTCATAGCGTTCTTTTTCTAAGCGTCCACGCATACCTTGTTCTTGTTTCATTTTATCGAGCATTTCAATACTTTGAGTGTGGCGATTGAGATCATGGCATAGGTTACGAAAAATAGTTTTTTCATTGGAAGAAGTATGAGCAATCATTGCTTCCAATCGTCTTTTATCGCTGCGAGTTTGCATGAGTTGAGATTCGTTTTCGCTGTTTCCTAAGGGAATGTTTAGCGTGAGGCCAACAGTATAGGCTGGGTGTTCAAGAGAATACGTTTCAGGATAGGTTGGACCTGAACGTTGATCGACTCCGTTCGCAGTTACACCCATTGAAAGGAGGGTCTCAGGTCGCCCCACACTAGTTAAGCGTTCTGCATTTAAAGTTAAAGCTTCCTTATCAATTTTCATTTTTTCAGTATTCACTGAAATGGGGACGTGATCATCTTTGGCACATAAAGCTTTCGCTTCAATTTCTGGAAAATCCACTTTCATTGGAACCAGCATTGGATCTACATTAAGCCAATCTGCTGGCAGCTCTAAGATTGTGATTAAAAGGCGCCAAGTGTCCTGCAAATTTTGTCTTTCAGCATTCAAGACAAGTTCTGCTTGTTTTAAAGCTGTCTCCACTTGAATGACATCTGGTCGTTCAGCAGTTCCACGTCGAGCACGTAATCTGGTCATATCAAGTAAGCGTTTTTTTCTTTCTAAAGTCTCAGTCGCTTCACGCACTCGAACCTGCGCGTTCCAAGCACCATAAAATTGCCGGGCCAAATTAAAGAACCAATCTTCTTTATTCAATTCTGTTTGTTTTATCATTGATTCACTGGTTAATTTTCCAGCTTCTGCTCCTGCTCTAGTGGCTTGCCCGAAAGCATCTCGAAATAAATTTTGATGGAGAAATGCACTGGCAGTAGTTTGATAAAATTGAGAGGTCACGGGGAAAGCTCCACCAATGTTGAATTCGGTATAGCCGTGGCTAACTTCCGCTGTGGCAAGAGTACCTGAAGCAAAATATTTTTTTCCCCCCACGGTAACTCCACGACTGATTTGGCGGTATGGAGCAAAGGGGTTCGTTGGTTCATTACGGCCATTATACGATGTTGCTTTGGCATAAGCTTCACCATCCAAAGGAGCAAGGGATTTAATTTGAGCTGCACCTGTTCCTGATTGTTCAGCTTTAATTATTTTATATGAAGAAGAGGAATTCATTGCTTTAGTCAAAACGAAATCAAAAGTTAGGGCCTTTTCAGGCAAAGTTTGTATTTTCGCTTCAAAATTTTGTTGTAAATCGCTGGACTGATTAGCAGAAGCAGGCAAAGCCATTATCCACAGACATAAGGTGCAAAACATAGATAGATCCCTGAGGTTGTTGAGCAGAAAAACTACCATAAGGTATTCAAATTCAAAATATATTTTCTTTGCGTCCTTAAGTTATTTTATGAATAAACTGTTTTTGAAATGGTGCCTATTTTCTAGGCTTTTAAACGGTCGTGTTTTGTTTTCATAGGGGAGTTTCACATAACAGATAGACAAATCCTGTCTTTAGATGAAGTCTGAAAACTTCGAATTTCGGCGTTAAATCCATATTTTGCGTCAGTCACATACTTACATCGTAGGCACCTTCCTTAAAAAAGAATTTTCCTGGAACTGCTTCGCTTTGAGACTTCATGAGTACTAGTTCGGGCATGATAGAATCTCTTGGTTTTGTAAACTCTTAGAAGATGAGATGACAGACAGAAAAGCTACTCTTCGTTAGATACAAAGAAGAAATTGTGTCGCCTTCACTCAGCGTATTGATGTCTTTGGAATATAAAAATCCCCCAGTTTAGGCTGGGGGATTTTTATAGGAATTCTTCGCTTTAAAATTTGTTCCTTGCGTGGATGACTAGTTCTTACATTGCAACATTCGGTAGCAACGCACTTCAACTCCGTCCACGTTGAACAGTGCTCTATCTGTATCATACGCTTTAAATTTAACTTCGGTCCAAGAACCTACGAGTTTAGTTTGTTTGCCATTTTCAATTTTTTTTACAAGGTAGGTTAACGGCGTGTAACCGAGATTTTCTGAGTCCATATCGTATGTTGTTGAGCCGGCAAATTGAAACACGTAGGCAAGCTTATCTGTTCCAATAGCTATCTGATCAGTAAGGACTGAATAAGAGTCCCATGTCGCCGAAAATGGAAAAGCAACTTTCTTATTTAAGATGCTTGGCTTAACGAGAATGTCTTTTTTTATAGAACATGTAAATTTGTATTCTACTATTTTTGACTCATCAAAGACTCCAAAGACGTTTCGTTGTGTCGGGAAATCTGTAATGCAGTTTCCGGCCATAGCTGAAATTGAAGTAAGCGCTAACAATACAATAAATAAGTTTTTCATTTTTTAACTCACATTTCTAAGTAATGCCTAAAAGTCATACGTTGTTAATGTATTCTTCGTTCATCGATACATCAGTTGCATCAATGACTAGGGTTTTAGAAGCTGATAATTATTGATCGACTCTTTATCGCTCTGCAGGTCTCTGATGAGAGCATCAATTTCCTCGGTCTTTTTAATCCTCAGAAGAACACGAGCGTTTTGATCATTAAATGATCCGTCAGTTTTATATTCGGTAAGCTCAACAGTTACCGATTGGTCAGGATTAACAATCATGGCCTTTCGCACTGGGGAACTAAGAGTAAGCTCCGTGGTGGCACTCCATGCTAAAGCATTCATCATTCCAAGAACTAGCATTATAAGATTCTTCATGTTTATTACTCCAAGTTTACCTAATGTCTTCGACTTCGTTATTGAGTCGATTCTCTTTGTTAGTCTTAACAGAAGTCTAAATGGCATAAGGTTTTGTTGGGAATAAAAAATTTCTCGTGCTATGTCTTTGAAATCTAAGATGAAGTTAGGTTATGGTGAATGCCTGAATAGAATAAAACACGACCTAATCTGAAGTAAGAGCATAAGCAGAGCTAGCACTATATTACGAAATACTACGAACTATCTGCCCTCTCACTCTTAGATACAATGAGGCTATGGACCTTTAGTGACTTTTTTTTTATGAATCTTCAGGGCCAGCGTAAAAGAATATCGGCCTAAGCTTTAAAGCGATCTCTGAGTTCTATGATTGTGAACTCCGCTTTCATTTTACCTTTAGGGTAAACTTCTTCTGTCAAAAAGTTTTTCATTTCATCAAGCTCCGACTCTGACACTAATCTTGTCCAAAATTTATTTTGAGCATCCCATGAAAAACCATGACTCTTTAAAATATCTTTGGATTCAAAAGGAGCTTGAACACAATTAACACAAACTTGCTTAATTTTAGCATTGGCTAATATTTCTTTTAAATAATCACCTTTTAATATTAGATTTGCGAGAGCATCAATGTCAGTAAGTGCTCTGTGCCCTGAATAGTGGAAACCGTGAAAAATGCTTAGTAGCTCCTGTTTTGATGATAAGAATCCCATTTTTTCCCAATCAACTTGCTTAAAGGAGCAGGTCCAAATTTTTGAAGCTGATATTTTACTCACTTCCTCTACCGCTTCAATCATGGGCCGATCAAAGCCCGCATTATGAGCAAGAACAAAATCAGATTCCCCAATTATCTTGGATACAATTTTCCAATCAATTTTTTTGCCTTTAACATCTTCCTTTGTTATTCCCGTGAGCTCAGTAATGGCCTCAGATATAACATTCCGTTTGGGTTCATTAAGTTCAGAGTATTGTTCAACGGGTTTAATTAAGTAATGCTCTCTTTTATGATAAATCCATTTTCTAATGGCAATCTCTATTATTTCATCAGTCTTATGATCGAGGCCCGTTGTTTCAGTATCCAAAATAGAACAAAATCCCAGATCAGAATTCATCAATACTTCTTTATTAAACAATTCGTGAGATAATTCGGTAAATTCGCTAATTGTAATACTTCTATCTTGGTTATAAATTTTATCAATAAAAAATTTCTTCATAAATAATCCTTCTGAAAACATTATCTTTTTATAGCATTATTTATATAAAAAACTTACTTGAACTCATACATTTTTATTCGAAATGCTAATATTTACTTTTTAAAAAAAGAGAATAGGGAAGCTGCTAGGGGATACTATTTCGTAATATAGTGCTAGTTCGCGCCAGATTCTGAGTTGATCATGTCAATTTGTTTCATTCCTCCGAAAATAGATTCGAAACTGTTTAATTGCTGCTCTTTAAATTTCACATAAGGAGTGTAAAGTAACATCAGCGATGTTGCTTTCCGTTCGGCCTCTGCATAATTAAAATTTGGATCATGGGCCAAATTAAGATGATTAAGAATGATCTGGTCCACATTCAATTCGGGTTGGCTTTGATGAGAGTAGGCTCCAAAAGTGACTCCGGTGAGATTAAAACTGAGGTTCATTCTTATACTTTGATTGAGTGAAGAATATAGACCTTCGGTGAAGATACGTTTAGGGTCTCTTCCATGTGTATTACTATTCATTTCATAAAGATAACCAATGAGCCCTGCACCTACAATGGCCTCTTTAGATGAAAAGCCTTTAGCAACGAGATGTCGTGCTAAATAAGCGGAAAGCCAATAGTGATAAATTTTTCCATAGCCACAGTTCCCACTTAAAGAATTTGGGGTACTGTAGGGATTTGCAGAATTATTGGCTTCAGGAGCAAGTAGTGGAGAGTGAGTAATGAGACCATCAATGTAAGTCATCCCAGCAAAAATAACTTGTAGTGAATAGTAATACTGACGACTCCATAAATCTGTTTCAAGGGTGTAAGTATTAAAGAAGAGTTCGAGGGAGGCGCCTCTACTTCCAAATACACCTAAGACATTCCAGGCATGTTTTTCTGCTTCCTCATAGCTGAGCCCCGCCTCTTGAAATGATTCCAGTAAATCCTTTAAAATATTTGTGGCCTTGACTTCTTTTCCTTGTTCCAAGTTATTAATATATTTCTCAATTTTTTGAGCAGCAATGACGACTCCTTTGAAGTAGCTAGGTTCAGTAAAAACTTCATTGGTTATGTCTGGAAATGAAACAGTATCAAGGTCAATAAATTTTACGTCCATGAAATTATTTGCTTCAACTAAGGCCAGAGCACAAGCAGTTTGGGAAACGGACTTTATCTTTTCACAAATTTTAGAAGCGGCAAATGGCATGATTTTTTTATACATTTTAAAGGTACGATTTCTTTTTTTTGTTTCAGCAACAAACCAATGAGGTGCTCGATATTTCTTTTTTCCAGGGTAATAATCACCAAGGTTTTTGGGATTACTTTTCCACTCAATCTGCTCTTTTAAGGCAGGAGTTAAACTTGTAGGAATTTTATTAAGATCAAGATTCTTCACTATATTGAGATAGTCTTCGCCAGTACTTCTATAATCCCCCCTCATCCAATTTGGGGTATCCCCGATAGAATTATAAAAAGCTTCTTTTTTTTGATCTAAATTCGGAGAAAAAAATAACACCCAAGGACTTTCTGCTAACGATGTGGAAACAGCATCCTTCCCAATTTTCTGACAAAGTGTAGGGATGCCTTCCAGATTCCAAGTATGAGTTTCTGAGGACGCTTGAAGTGACGAACTAATAAATCCCATGATCAGGAGTGCATTTGTTAAATAAAAATTCTTAGTGGGTAACATATTTAATCCTTTATCGCTTCTCGATCAGTCGTCTTGTAGCAGATTCTACACGGCCAATAGAGTTACTAGGGAAAAAAAAATTCTTGTTTTTTTTCGACTAAAAGGTCAGTGTTTTTGGCTATTTATAGCTTTTGCCATCTCGGTAAGGATAGTTCTCACTTCATTGACTGATAGATCCACTCCTAACTCTCACTTCCTTAACCCTTTTTGCAGCCGAAACTCCTCTTCGTCTCTTTCGTTTTGTAGAAGCCAAAGCGTGAAAGAAATCAAGGTTAAAGCTTGGAATTCTTTCTCTGGAAGATAGTACGAGATGACAAGAATCAGGAAAGACTAAAGTTTCGCAATTTCCTGATTAAAGAAATGGATAAATTTTTTCACTAGATTGTTCGGAATATAGTTCGCTTCTTGCACTAAAAATAAATGATTAAAAAGCAGATTCTTATCTTTCAACTGCACTATAAACAGTTCTTTTTGCAATTGGGTGTTGTTACGAAGAAGATCACTTGGAATCACTCCCAAACCCATTCCTGACTTAAGTGCCGCCACCATGGTTTCCACATTGTCGATACTATGAAAATGAGAAAACTTAATCTGCTTTTTAAAATGGGTTTGATACCACCTTTGTACGATGGGAAGGTTCTTGGCATAACATAGATGGGGAAGTTTTTTAAGAGAGCTAAAATTACTTAACTCTTGAGCATTGGCCTTAGCGAACTTTTGGGAACAGACCAACATGAGCTCTTCTTTAAAGATTTGATGCTTGACGATTTTGGAGGAAGCTTCATCGGTGAATGAGTCATCAGTTATAGCAAAGTCCAGTTCAAAGCGTGTGATCCCTTCTAGCAGACGGCCAGTTTCAGCGATGGTTAAATGAAAGCTCACTTCAGGGTAGAGGAGATTGAACTCTTTCATTATAGGCACAAAAATATATTTGGAAAAATTGAGTGGCAAACCTATACGAATTTCCCCCGACAACCCTTCATCTTGAGGATTGGCCTGATCACTAAACTGTAATAGATCCCACAAAAAATGTTGAAAGAGCGCTAAGAGCTTTCGGCCTTCCTCCGTCACAATGTAATTTTTGCCAGAACGAAAGAACAAATGCACCTTGAGTTCACTCTCTAATTTCTTTATCGCTTGGTGAACTGCTGAAGTGGTTAAGTTCAAGCACTTAGCTCCTTCTTGCAAACTTCCTTTCTCGGCAACAGCTTGAAAACATTTGAACTGATTGAGGTTGATGTTATTTAATTTCATTAAACATTATGTTAACAATCTTTAAATTGTTTTAAAACCAAATTCGACATATATTTCGCAGCAATTAACCAACGGAACTTAATTTAAATAGGAGTTTTTATGAAATTATTCATCACTTTAGTTACCTTAATCGCTGTCCATAATGCTTTCGCCATGGGCTTTACTCCTATCGAAAAAAATGATTTGAGCATTACGAATGCTCATGCTGAGATCGTTTCAATTCAACCTCTTTGTCCTGCTAGTCCATCAGGTATTAAATGTATGGCCTACGGCTCAAATGTTACAATTAAGGTGACATTAAATGGATGTGTTGATCGCTTAGGTGGATATAACTTTCATTTCGAAGATAACCACACTGAAGGTGTTCTTTATTTTGGTGCTTTAAACTTGAGAAACAAAATGTCTGAAATTACAAAGTGTTTTGAAGCTCCCGTAAAAATCATTTCTTTGGTAGTGCCTTTTGAAGGGAAGATTGAATTAAAAGCTCTTACTTTCACTGGTACGACTCAACCTACTCATATTCAATAATTGAAGACTTCTTAAAAAAAACCACCTCCAACAGGTGGTTTTTTTATTTCTCATTTAAGGCAATGATGTTGAAATTAGCCAAATTTCTCATTCATCAATCAGATGTCGTTTAATAGTCTGCTTGCTTCTTCCTTAAAAATATTGTCTTAACCTACATTAATTTGAGCCATCATAGGGAATAAAGCCTGTCATCATTTTGATCCCCGCAATGGCGAAATCATGTAACAATTTCATCTTAAACATGAAGGCTTATCACTTTTGGCACTTGATGATATGAGCTCATCAATAAAAAATAAAGACTCAATTCTAACTTTAAATCGAAGTTCTAATGAACTTAGAGCGAGTCAAAAACATTACTTTTTTTCTTGCGGCGGAATATGCTGCCGCACTTTCTCGGCAGCACTATATCTTTTCAAAAATACCCGTGCTATATCCCCGCCATGAATAAAACTCATAAGCAGTTTCGTGAAGTTCTGAAAGAGGAATTTCTTAGACGAATCTCAAAAAATTCACATTATAGCATGAGATCCTACGCAAAAGATCTGGCCGTAAACGATTCAACTTTGAGCCAGATACTAGCGGGCAAAAGAAAAATGACCGCTGAAAGAATAATGATTTTAGGCAAGCGCTTGAAACTGTCTGATGCAGATATTGAGGCATACATATGTTCTATGCAAGTGTCATCATCAGTGACAGTTGATCTTAAGACTTTTAATCTTATTAGCGAGTGGTATTACGATGTAGTCATTGAATTAACTAAAGTTAAGAGATTCGAGCTTACTCCATCTTCAATTGCAAGAATCCTTGGAATCAAAAAAATTAAAGCTGAGCATATTATGGCTCAGTTGCAAGAACTTGGTATCATTGAACAAGACAGGAGAGGAAATTGGCATTGTCATCAAGAGCAAAGTTTAACTTCATTTTTTGAAGACTCGGTCTCATCATCCGCCCTAAGGCAATACCAAGAACAGATTCTTGAACTTTCAAGGGATGCTCTGATTTCTAAGCCAAGAGATATCCGTAATCATACCTCCCACATCATTGCGATCGATTCATCTATTGTTTTAGAGATTCATCATAAAATTAGAAAGTTCCAGGAAGAGTTAACAGATTTTATTGAAACCAAATCTAAGAATAAAAATTCTATATATGCCTTACAGTTTACAAGCTTCCCTATTCTTACCAAGGAGAATCTCACATGAAATTATTCGCTATTTTGTTATTATCAGCTTTCGTCGCTAATGCTCAAGCCAATGGAGAGAACTTTGGTCAAGGTAAGGGGGGAGAAACGCCTTTTATCGCAAGTGGAGATAAAATTTCTTCATTATTTCAAAGCATTGAATTGTGGAAGCATCTTAGGGGGCAAGTCAAAAACATAGCTTCAACTGAACTACAAAAAGGTAATACACTTTTCACAATAACAACCATTGAATATAGAAATAAAAGCTACATGACTTGTATAGTTGATGCTGAGGTCAGTGATGTTTCAAAAGACCCACTCATGGCAAAATGGGAAGTGATCTCTACAAATTTTGATAAGTGTCCTTTATAATGAAAAAATTGTAACTCTAACTAGAGCAGAAGCTCGAGGAAAATTATGAGAAAATTATTTTTTGCTATCTTATTAGCTGGGAATTCCGCATTTGCAGCAGACTGCCTAGAGGCAATTAACAAGCTTACTAACACTTTTGATAAAACGGCTGCTGTTATTGAAACTGCAAGTAGTTTTTACTCAGCAGCAAAAGCTTCAGGAGATCAAGAGCTCATAGAGCTTGCTGAGTCTGCTTACATTAAAGCAAATAAACATCGACATTTTGCGCTTTTGCCAGTCGACAAAGAAGTTTCTATGAATTGCGCTGATCGAAACCTCTAGTCATCCGCACGGCGAACAACTTTTGAAGTAAAAGAATGTCGATAATTTTAAAGCCCCTGAGATCGTTAAAAATCTTAGGGGCTTTTTTCTTGATTTCATCAATTTCAATAAAATGCACTAATCAATCTCTATCACTCTTTTTTTAATCTTTCCGGAACTTGAAAAATCTAGCCAAAGATTTTTATAATTAAAAACGATTTTCCCCTTTTATTGGAATAGTCCAAAAATGAAAAATTCAGATTTAATCAAAAGTAAAAAATAACTTTGCTGCCTTTAAAAAGGAAAAAACAACAATGAATAAAATGTAAGAGGGTATTATGAATTGTTGTCAAATTGAGCTTGAAGAGCTTATTCAAGTCTATGAAGCAAGAATAGGAAAAACAGAGAACTACCTTGTCGAGTTGGATTTTAAAGGTAATAGCAGTTCTCTCAATTATAAAATATGTTTTTTAGCCAAAAGACTTCAATACGCTTATGGAGGGCGACTCAGGGCCTGAGTTTTACCTCAAGAAGAGTAGCTTATCTGTCTTAACCGTTCGTTCTATAAAGTTCATTAAAATTTATATTCGCCCTCATTTCGTAAATACAGAAACTGCTTCACTACTTTCTGAATTCACTAGAATCAATTCACCAATGTCGCCTCGCCTCACCTTCAACTTTGGGTACTCTCCATTCTCAACTTTTGAAGGGAACTTCACCGTCAAATGGTCAAACTTATCGGCTTTCAAAAGATAGATATCTGCTTTTAACCCATCCAAAGTCACACCTTCATTAAAAGAAGCAGCCAATCCACCTTCATAACCGTAAGAGTCACTAACAATGACAATGACGTTATCACCATCTTTCTGCGCAAAAACTAATTTCTTATAGCTGATGTCAATTTTGTAAGCTTCTTTTCCTTTATTACTTACTACCAGAAACTCGTTTTCTACCCATAAAGTGGCAAGGGGCTTTTCTGTAACGAGATAGTTCACGTCAAATTTCTTGGCTTCTAAAACCTCATTTTTCATTAACTTCATAGCTAAATTGGTGTCCTTTTTAATTTTTTCGCCTACAGAAGTTCCTGCTTCCATAGTTTGAATTGAAATATCTCCACCAAAAATCCAGTTTCTAAGGTCAGAAACCCAAGTAGTACAGGGAATAGCCCATACACTTTGGCTGAAGGATAAACATAGAAAAAACAAAGCTAAAAATTTCATAAAGTCTCCATTTTGAATTCACTTATCTTAACGGATGGTATTTCTTGGAACTTAAAGGGATATATGCCTATCCTGAACAAAGTGTTTCTCTTCGAAATTGTGTTATTAACCACTTACTTTATGTTCATTTAATTCTCATAATCCCCGATGAAATTGTTCCAACATCATTCTTGTATTCAACTGAAAAAAAATTGAAGAAAAAAAGTAATCTCAAAATGATTAAAAGGAAATGTTTTTGAAGTTAAAAATTTTATGTTTGTCGCATTCTTACTGCCAACAATTGCTTCGGCAACTACCAATAAAGTCTAAAAAATTCTAAACGGAGTGAATGGATTACTACATTCGAAAGGCTAAACTGCGGAAGGTTTTCTAAGCATCTTTTTGGCGGCGTTGACCCATGAATAAGGGGCACCCACCTCAAGATAACAATGTTCTGGAATATGCTTCTCGATACTGGCATGTAAAGCAGGAACTTTTGACCAATGCAGTGAATGCTTTACATGGTGAGCTGTGTGATAACCTAGATTCCCCGTCATCATGTTGTAGAAAGGATCAAGGGTGTTACGACTCCCTTCGTACTCATTCTTCGTATCTAAGTTTGAGTGGTGATCATAAGTAGCCCAGGCAGTTAAGGTCAAACCAATCACCATCGGTAGAAAAAAGACAAACAGAGCATTAAACCAGTTATGCCAGAACATCACTCCAAGGAGTGACATCTGGAGCCCGAACATCAGGAGAAAATCACGTAAATGGCGTGGGTGATTTAAACCAACTTTGATAATACGGTAGAAACTAGTGCCGGCCACCTCAATGGTATACCAAGCTTCTGATTTAGTGGTTCCGTCTTCATTCATCCAACGAGATTCATCTTTCGTTTGATCCAAATAATTTTGATGATGGCCAAGCACATGGTGAAGGAGCCAGCCTTTGGTGGTGATACCTGTATGAAAGCCAAAAACTATTTCTAAGAGGCGGTTTAAGAAGACTGAGCGGAAAGTCACACAATGTTGGTGGTGGTGATTCCAAGCGCAGATATTGGCCTTAAACCATGTGCTGGCCACAAACCACGCCACAATCGACCAAGTATCGAGTACAAAATAAAACAGTACATCCATCGTAAATAAACAAAGAATGAGTGTAATGGGAAGCTGATCCGCTTTGTGACGAAAGATAGTCATGGTCGGTCCTATACTGATAAAAGGTTTTGCCTAAAATCATAGGTACGTTCTGTAAAATGACAATCAATTTATCTTCATTTCAGAGAATTTTTAGTTCAGAGACCGAGGCGAATACTCGGGTTCTGATAGTTTTTTTATTTTCTGTTATAAATACTAAAAGATAGCCCGTTGGGGTTTCCTTGTTCTTAGTAGGGGAGGCAGCTAGGGAATAGTATTTGGTAATATCGTACTAATAGTTTTGATACTCCGATTAGAACAGTGTGAATTAAGTTAATTTTAAATTCGTTAAAAATTTTTCTAGATTTTTAATCTTAATTCCATCTTTCGTAGAAAAATCACGATTCAAATTTTTAACGAGCTGAATTCTTTCTAGTTCTGGATAATGCGACAGAAGTTGATTCGTTAATTTTTTAAAACCTGAACTAATTTGAACATCTGATGATTTAACTTCAAAAGCGATCAATGGAGTATTATTTTTTGTGATTAAGAAATCAACTTCATTTTGATCCTTATCTCTTAAAAAATGTAAATTATACTCTTCACCTTCGGTGTCATTTAAAAAATAAATTTCTTTTAATAATGAGAGCGCAACTAGGTTTTCAAGCCTAGCTCCACTTTCTTCAACTCTCGGAAAATCGTAAAAATAATACTTAGGTGCCTTTTTGGTAGAGTGAAGAATGTTTTTACTATAGGGAGTTATTTTAAAAAGTAGATATGAATTTTCAAAAATAGTTAGCCAGCGCTTAATTGTTTTATCATCTGTTAAAAGATCTTCACGAAGTGAATTATGACTTAGCGTTGATCCAACTTTAGTTTTCATTAATTCGATTAAAAATTCTAAATCTGTAATTCTCTTAATCGTTTCAATTTCAGCAATGTCTTGGCGAACAATAATGTCCAAATGACTTTTTCGCCATTTTTTATAAAAACTCTCAGAATTACTAAATAATGGCTCTGGAAATCCACTGAGTTTTAGTAGATTATTTAAATTATCTTTGGGATTATTAAATTGATTTTGAGCTAATTCTTTAAGACAAAATGGCATCAATCTGTATTGGAAATAACGGCCAGCCATAGAATCACCGACTTTTCGATGAGTATCTAATCTGGCGCTTCCTGTAACCAGAAAATTTTTACGAGCTTCGGTATCATAGATACCCTTAAGCCATTGTTTCCATTTTTTCATTTTGTGAATTTCATCAAAAATGATCAGATCAACTTCTCTATTCCATTCCTCCGCTAATAATCTCTTGCGGTCGATTGCTCGATCAAAGTTAAAGTAGTCAAAATTTTTATAGAGTATTTTTGAAAGAGTTGTTTTTCCAACCTGACGAGGGCCAGAAAGAAGGATAATTTTTTTTCCAACATACTTTTTAATTTCTTTATAAAGGTATCTTTCCATACATATATTTTCGGTCTTGAAACCGGAAAAGTCAATATTATTTCGGCTTTAAGACCGAAAATATATGTGAATGAATAAGCGGTCTATCAGACGTACATTTAGTCTCTGCTGTGTTTCAGTTGAAATTGCCCACTTGTAACCGATAGGGTTCTTTCAAGCTAAATCTTCACTTGCTCCAAGCATGATGATTGCGGCTGACCTTCAACAGAAACTCTAATAGAAAATTATGTCGACGCATGGTTCGGGCGAATCGATGTTTTTTGATAGGATTAAATAATCCAGAGAAAGAAGACAGCTGCCAGAAATTTTTTTTCACCCACATCCATGAACCCATTTCTAAGGTTAGAGGTAAATACTTTCCATTAGGATTAGCGAGAGAATAATTTTTATAAATCCAATCCCATAAATCTCCATGATTGGAGTAATTTAGTGATTGATGTTCGATGGTGTAGATATGATAGGGAAATGAATTTTCAAAAATTTTTTTCAAATTAAGAACTTCTGGTTCATGCGGAAAAGGTTGTTTGTTACTGGCCCAGGGATACCAAAGACGATCTTTGAGACCAAACCCTGAATGCAGATCCAAAGTGATAACATGTTGAGACTGGAAGAATTCTTTATGGCAATATTCCATAACAATTTTGAGTTCAGTTTCAAGTTCCATACCCTCAATACCCCGATACCAAGGGAGCCAATTTCCAAGACGATGCCCACTTATTAGAGGAATAAGCTTTCCACTTGCCTCCACGGGAGAATTTCTCATGAGGTCAATACCATTCCCATTACTACGACGGTTGAGTGCCATACCTATGGGATTGACAACGGGAATGGAAACAAACCTGCAGTGCTCAAAAAAATTAATCCACTCCTTATCCCAAGTCATGCGGTGAAGAAGCGTTTTTAAAAAAGAGATAAGCACATGTGAGCCAACTTTTTCTAATCCATGAACTCCACCAAAAAGTCCAAAAACAGGGGCTTTAGGATCTTGAGTGCCTATCGAGAGGGCATACATAGGAAGTGTAAGGCCTTGAGCACTCAAATCTGTTAGTTTTTCAAAACGTATATAATTTCCAAATTCTACATTAAGTTGTTCAAGGTCATGAATTTCAGGAATCAAATTGTTAATTGTCATACTCTTATAAAAGCACAGCTACATCACAATACAAGTAAAATATTGATTAAATTAATTCAATCGAGGCTCAATGAAAGTTTCACATTTTTTATAGGCTAACTATATTTTTAAATAAGTTGAAAAGGTTAAATTAAGCCAAACTGAGAATAAAATTGCTGGCGACTAAGTTTTAAGATTTGATTTTTTGGTGAAATTGAGTGCCGCTTAGTAAAACTTGTTTTTCCTCGCGGCACTCATTATTTTTAGTCATCGAATCATCATGAATAATTTACGTGCTTCTAGAATTTAATTATTTGTATAATTCGGCAGCACAGATATTCTCAGATCCAGTTTTACAAAGGAGCGATGTTTTTAATGCTGCATAGACCTTTGCTTTGTTTTCCTCAGTTGGATTTGCTCTATACTCATCTCCAGCTTTATTCACCGCCTCAATCTCTGGTTTACAAAGAAAACCTGCCTCGATTTGCTTTTGAGCGATGACTTCACATTTGTCTAAAGAGAATTCAAGATCTACAGCGAAAACTTGTGAACTTAACGCCATCATTCCCATAGCTAAGATTACTAATTTCATAAATATCCTTTGGTCATGTCCCTAAAGTGTTGCAAGTTATCTGCCCCTACTGTCAGAACGTTTCTGTTGAATCAAATCTAGCAGCGGCCCTGAGGATTTAGGAATAAAAAATTTGACAGGAATTTTTCGGGTTTAACTAGTAACTTTTGGCAACTGATTTTACTATTTTTTGGTCAAAATAAAGGTAAATTTAAGCCAATCTATCTCTTTTTAAAGGCCAAAGGTAAATGCACAATAAAACCCATGGTCCAGAGAGCAGAACTAACTAAGTGAATATTTTGATAAAGCTGTCTCCACCATGTTTCCATCGAAACTTGAATACTATACCCCGAGATAACCATAGGGAAAAAGGAAAGAATTAAAAGCCATCCAGAGAGAAATCCTTCCTTATTTTTAGTTCTAATTTTCATCAGCACGTGCTGTTTCCAAATCCAGCCCAAGGCGAAGATGAGTAGAGGTGAAACTAAAAGATGTATGACTTGTAACTTTTTTTGCCAGGGATGATTGATGATATCCCATTCGTTTACCGGCTTTACGAAGAAGATCATCCAAGCATAAGCCCAGCCGCTTACCGTCGTGAGCAAATTGGTGAGATATAAAAACCACTTTTCTTTATTTTGCATTAGATTTTTTAGTTTGCCATACCATGTGTATGGCCAGAATTTTATTCACACTATTCACCGTCGCCTTATTCGTTAGGGTGGCCCCTGAAATGTGCGGAGTTTCATTACCCGAGCCTTTACCGACAAAACTTTCGTACCACTTTTTCATAGGTATGTACTCTTCTGGTTCATTGTATGCGAGTACTTCTACTTTTTCTAAGATATTTTGAGCATTGACCACAATCATCAGAACTTGCGCTTGAGTCCGCACAGTTTCTGAGTCTAGGTAAAGAAAAGATTTGGTGCCTTTACAATCTACCACGCGACGGGTGAAAAGTTTGGTTTTACTTTGATGACCTAGATTTTGTTCTAATTCTTTTAATTGCTGGTCAGTTAAAAAAAGATTTTCTTCAGTGACTTTGCAACCAGGGTAATAATTCTTTAGAGCATCGTCGACAGTTAACAATATTTTAGCATAAGAGACGGATAAACCGCCTCCCATTACTAATAGAGTATAGATCAAATAGAGAAACTTTTGCATTTTGCTTAAAAGTTAAAACCTAATCCTAAGTTATATTGGTTAACACCAGTTTGCGCTTTATTGTTTTCATTTTCGTAATCGAATTTAACTACAATATTTTGGTGTGGTTTATAGTTTACACCTATAGTGTATTCTTTAACTTCATTTGCCAAGTTTGCACTGAAGCCATTTGGTACCTTGTCTTGTGTATTGTAATCGCTATAACGCACAAATGGAATGAGTTGCTGTTGATTTTTGCCGCGAAGAACATCATAACCAAGTTGTAAGTAAGCACCAATTAAGCGTTTACCAATAGTGGCATTCCCTGTCAGTGGAGTAGTCGCTACCGCATTAAGTTCCTGTGCTCCAGAGTTATAGGCAACAACCCCTAAGAAACGTAGATCGAAACCAGCTTTTTTCATTTCGAAATGTGTGTCGTAAATTTCAGTTCTGTTAGTTGGTTTTACCCCATTTCTCTCAACTCCCTGATCTGATCCACCGTAATAACCAGCCACGCCCAAAACGGTGCCTTCAATTATCTGGTAATCGGCGCGTGCGACCACGGCTAAATCTTCAGCGTTCGCTTCAGATCCTTTTTGACGACCACCACGTAACCCAGTTGCAGTAAAGCTTTCGCCTTTGAAGCCGTTTACAACAAATGTTCTATAAGTGAAATTTCCGATGTCACCCCAAATACCTAAGCCGTTTTCTCTCCAAGTCGTAGGAATAATTTTAGACTCAATGTCTGGCCTGTTTACACCTAAAAAGACGGTTGGTTCGTGCATCTCATTGATAAAACCCATGGGGATTAAAACTAAGCCACCTCTGAAGTTCATTTCTTTAGTATGTAGATAGTCGATATAAGCGAACTCTGCCCCAACATATCCGGTAGCATTGTTACCACTTCTAGAATCAGCACCACCATGCTCAAATTCAATTTCAGTGTTGACTAAGAATTTGTCGTTGATTTTGTATCCGACATAAAGAACTGTCCTTAAAGCATCCGCCATATCTCTCATACCACTAGGATCACCTTTTTCATTTCTGGCAGAAACGTTACGATAAATAATTTCACCATATCCCCCGATCGAAAGACCTTCGTTCACACGGTAAATTTTGGAAGCCGCCGGGCCTAGACCATACATAACTTGGTCCGCCTTGATGACAGTGTTACCAATTTTTAACTTTTCGATTTCAGACGCAAGAATATTGATCTTGCGATCAAGCTCTTCGATCTGAAGATTGCTAGGACTAGTTTGGGCCAAAGCCAATTGGGAGAACATGAAAGTAGCGAGCAGTAACTTGAACATAGATTTTCCTCAGCTAGTTTTTGCAGACGTATTCAATGTCTGCTTTTAAGTGATTAGTTATTCTGCCTTTAAGTGAACAAGAGGCGAGTACTTTAATTGTTTCTTCCTTGGTGTCGATTTGGATAACCTCTGCATTAGCATGTTTCTTCATCCAACTTTTGAGTTTGTTCTGATTTTCAGAAAGAACAAAAAGTCCTGTGGATAAACAATCAGCGTAAGTACCTTCAGGATGAATGACAGAGAGACTGCGGTTGAATAGTTCAAGTGGCTTCCCTGTTTTTGGATTCAAGATATGGCCAAAGGAGAGTGCACCTACCTTGAATTTTTGGTTGGTATTGGCAGAGGTAGAGAGTGAACTATTTTCAACTTTAACTTCTAGCACCTTCTGCTCTCTTTTTTCAGGATGAGTTATGGCAATCGACTTCTCTTTTAAGACGAAGACTTGACCCGAGAAATTTAAATCGAGGTCTTTTAAATTATTTTTTCTAGAGACTGCAATAGCTAGGTCTAGGGCTGCTCCCTTGGCGATTCCACCTTCTTCAAGGTAAAAGTCGGCATGCGTTTTCATTACTTTATTATTTTTTGGCTGAAAGTGTTTGAGGTCGGAGCCTTTGATAAAACGAAAGATGTCTTTTTCAGTTGGGATGGAGCCCGTTTGTCTTAGGCCCCAAGCTTCGATTAATTTTCCTAAGCCATAATGAAATTTTCCTTCAGTTAAATGTGAGCAAAGAGAAGCTTTGTTCAAAGTATCTTTCACTTCAGGACTGAAGGTGATTAGTGTTTTTATAGGAGATGCATTGAATTTTGATAATTCAGAATCTTTTTTCCAGGTAGAAATTTTTTTTTCATAGTCGGAAACAACTTTGATGATTTCTTCGCTTACTTTAGTCAATTCAACTTCATTTTCACCTTTTAAAGTCATGTCTAATTCGGAACCCATTAGAAAAAATTTGCGAGAGAGTTCAGCGCCGTTAACGGGAGGGTTATGAGAGAGTAATAAGACGAAAATGAATAACATGTATGTATACTAATATTTGTGTATGATATGTCAAACACAATCGATAGAGCTTTGAAAAATTTAGAATGGGCAGAGCTAAATAATTAGAATCGTAAAATTTAAGTCAATCAGTTGCCCTATACTTAGAAGAATGGCCGTAATTATTACCGAGCCAATCCAAGCTACTCAAAAGTGTGGTAATTATGGCGTATCAATACAAAGAGAAAATGCCCACAGGTCGAATTAATAACATTAAATTGCCCTGACCCCCGAACCCTTTAGAGATGGGGCAGGTTTTGTGAACAAGGATTTTATGAAAAAAATTATTTTGGGATTACTAGTACTAGGAAGCTTTTCCGTCTTTGCAGATGAAGACATTTATTCGGTGCTTAAGGATGTCAGAGGTCAAAGCGTTTTTAAGCTAGAAGGTAAATTACGTTCGATAGTCTACGATTGTGGGGCACAGATTTTCGACGACATGAAAGAGATGAAAGCTTTAGTTCAGATGCGCGGCGGAAATAAATTTGAAAAATTTCTCCAACCTAGTGGCAAGATTATGGGTTGGAGTAAATCGTATGGATCAACTTGGGATGACATTGAAGCGATTTTTGGAAATAGTCGTTTGCCTGAATATTATAAAGTAAAATGGGATGCCTCTACAGACACCTATTATGGTGAAATCACCAGAATCTATGATCAGAACTGTAAATACGTTTCTCCTGAGCAAGAAGAGATCTTGGACTTCAGTGAAAAATGGAATTCAAAAAATTAGGTCAATGAAATTTTGGCGAATTGATGAATGAAAAAAAAGTATCTAATGGATCGAATGGAGAACTTTTTTAATCAATGTGAACTAAAAAGAAGAAATTATTTACAGAGGATGACTTCTGGTCAATTGTTTTAAACCTGAGGATAAAATGAAGAAATTATTAATCGCATTCTTAGTATTAGGTAGCTTTTCTTCTTTTGCTTCTGGCTACGAAGACTGTCGCAAAGAATACAATAGTGCTGAGTTTTGTAAAAATGCTGAAGATGGTTATAAAGACTGTCGATCTGAGTATAACTCCGCAGAGTTTTGTTTATCAGCTAAAGCTGGTTTTAAAGATTGCAGACTCGAATACAATTCTGCGGAAATATGCAGAAACGCGGCAGCTGGATATAAAGATTGTCGTGCTGGCTACAACTCCGTAGAAACTTGTCTTGGAGGGGTATCCTCTGGAAATGAACCTGCGACTGCGGGATATGTAGCCTGTAGAGCTGAGTACTATTCTCAAAGTTACTGTTTGAATGCTAAGGACGGTTATAAGGATTGCCGAGATGAATATCAAAGTTCATATTTTTGTCTTGATGCCAAAGCTGGCTATAAAGACTGTCGAGCAGAATATTATTCGTCAGATTTTTGTCTCAATGCTGGAGCTAATTATAAGGCATGCAGAGCTGAATATAATTCAGCAGAGTTTTGTATGGGAGTTAACTAAAAAGAGTTAATCCAATTATAAATGATTCGTGAGAAGAGGATGCATTAAACTACATTTTATTCTGAAAGTACGTAAACTCCAGAATAGACCTCTTTAAGCTTAGTGGCTCTCCAGCACCTTTGAAGAAGTGAAAATGAAAAGTCGACTTCTTTCACATCGGCAGGATAGGAAGCCTTCAGGGATTCGTTGGCTGCTCGAAGGTGATACCAAGGAATTCCAGCTAGAATGTGATGGGGGAGATGTATATTAATATCAAGCCAAAGATATTCAAGAATTCTCGGGAACCGAACATTAACAGTACTATGAACTTGAGATAAAACGACATCAAAACTTTCCTGATCAAAAGCATAGTTCCCTGGATGCGAGTGCTGAAGAAAAGTGAGAAAGGCACCAGTTGTAGTCGCAATAATGACTGGTCCAAAATAAACAAACACGAATTTATCAAATCCTATTAAGTTGATGTAAAAATAGAGAAAGAGTGCTGAGCAAATGGCACTCAGAAAATTTTGTAGATAAAGTACAATCGTTTCTTTCCTTGATAGTTTCATTTGGGGAATAAGAAAACTAAAAAAAAACCTCTTTATCATTCCTACCCAAAAACCAATAAAAAGACCTACCGGACTTCCTGGGCCCATGCGGATTGCGACTCGCTCATACCATGGAATAATTTTTAGTTCTTCATTGGTAGAAAGTAGTTCGGGCCAATCAGGATCGATTCGGCGGATTTGATTATTACGGTGGTGAAAATCATGGGCTCTCCTCCAGCCGTAAAAACTATTAAGTAATAAGGCGAATGAGAAAAAGCCAACAAGATCATTAAGGATTTTATTTTTAGAAAATGAATAATGTCCGCAATCATGGACGAGGACGAATAAACCAACAAGTGAGAATCCACTGAAGAAACTCAAAAAAATATATGTCGGTAATGCCCAGAGGGCATTTTGAAAGGAAATTTCAGGCATATACCAAAGGAGAAGTTGGGAGAGAACCACTAAAGTTAAGCAGCGAAAAAGAGTCATTAAAGATTTTTTTTCCTGAGGCAACCAGAGTTTACGTGGAATAACTTTAACATAATCTGAAAGCTTGAGTGACATAAGTGATAATCCCAAAAGGTCGGGGTTTTAAATGTATTTGTTGATGAGCTTCGCCATTTTTGCTCCACTCGCTCTGTCCATTATAATAGGGTCAAAAGTAAAGCACAAGACTACCGATCTTTGTGATCATTTGTTAACTTTGCAAACTGCTCCTTCACAATGCATTGGATGGTTATTTTTTTTGCATTCATCAAAAGCGCTTGTTTTTGCTTCTAACTTTGTCGCTCCAAAAGCGTTGTATGCTTTTCCGAAAGCTTCAATCGTGCAGTAAAAAGCTTTAGGATTCTTTTTCCCAGGAATATTGATTGATGTTCCACCGATTTGTATGTGAGTTGATTCAGGAGCCGTATTTTCTGACTGTCGTGCTTTTTCATAACCATCTCGGTAACCTTTTAGCGCAGCTTCTCTGGCCTTGCCTGAACACTGAGCTGCATACATACCAGAATCCATTTTTTCATCTTCTTCACGATCATTATTTCCGTTTTCGTAAGCCGAATTGTAGTTACAATTTTGTGCGGCCCAATCTTTGTATAATCCAGCGCAAGAAGTAAGTGAAAGAGATATGACTAAAATAGATAGGTTTAATTTTGACATGATTTTCCCTTCAATTAATTTAATTCATAAAGTCTAAAGGAGATTTAGTAAAATTGAAAGTAAACTTGTTATTAAGAAGCAGACCTGCGAGCATTTAGATAGGGTGTTTTTTTAAGATTCTCATGTTTCTTATTTGTAAGAACATATTTGCAAGAACAGGGACAACTCTTTTTAATTTAAAAAGGGGTGTCTGAAGAGTAGAGTCCTACTAAAACTCCTCCTCGTCACTTTTCATGGCCTCATCAATCGAAGTTTTATTAAGCTTCCATCGACCTTGTAAAAAAGGAAATAAGAGAATTAAAACCCCAGTTATTTTGAGCAATCGGTCTAAGAATTCTTTATTTTTTTTCATGGGCCCTCCAACGTCTGCTCAATATTCTCACTAGATGAAAATGTTTTCTATGAGTTGTAACCAGAGAGAGTATGATTTTTGTCAGGTTTAAAGCCCACTAGCGCGGACTTTAAATGGGGGAGGCAGCTAAGAGGCTAGTTTTCAGTATATAGTTTTAATTTGTCTCTAATCTTATTAGTCCCAACGTGTCCAAATAACATTATGATCAAATGAACCATAAGCTGAGCGATGGATAATAAAATAGCCAATTGACGTCAAAACTTCGCAAGTGATTCCCGTTTTTAATTTGTAACATGTAATCGGATTTGCATAGAGCAATGTCTCAACTGAACAGTTAATTTCTTTTTTCAGTAATAGATCAATCGTCGAAATCGCCATTTCTTCATTCAAAACTTCATATTCTTGCACTTCGCTAGATGTTAGATGAAAAACCCGAGAATTCATGGAGTGGTTCAATGAAATCTTATAATAACAACTGCTCACTTGATCTTGAGCAAAGGAATGAGAAAAATTAAATAACAGCATAAGTAAGATAAAATAATTCATTGAGTGCTTATGCCACAAATCGAGTTTATTGACGATAGTGTCTGCAATATTTACAAAATATCGATGATTAGCTTGTGCCCGTGAATATTTAGAGGGGAATGTTGGTCTAAAGACCTTCGATCTGCTTGGTCAGGCGTTCTATCTCATTATTGATGTCTGGGTAGCTATCTTTAGGTATCTGTCCCTCATCAATCGAGCGTTTGATCTTCGCCATATCGTCCAACTGTTTTTGAACCGTTTTTTTGTAGCTCTGCAGTCCTGCTGTATTATTATTATCTTGCATATTCTTAATCTTGCGGTCGACCTCTTTTTTAGAGAAATCAAAGTCTAGTTTATCGCTCGTTTCTTTATAACTATCGAGACGATCTTTGACAAATTTCTTCTGCTCTTGGATCTTCACCAGCCCTTGGTCAATATTGTTGATACTGTTTTTTAGCCAAGTTTTTTCGTTTGCATTTTCTTTTTCAAATACTCCACCGGAACGTTCGTGGATTTTCATTAACTCTTCTTTTTTCTTCAGTAAAACGGCTTCCAATGTACTCAGCTCATTGGTTCGGCTTGAGAGCGGCATATCGTTCACACGATTCACTTGTTTTTCAACCATATCATGTTTAGTTTCGCTTAAGATGTTTTGGACAATTTTTTTATCAGCGGCAACATCGACGATCACATCTGGAACAACAACTTTTGATGGTTCAGGTGTGGCTCCATTTAATATTCGATCTAGCTCGTCCTTACCAAAATGATTTTCCATATAAGCCGACATGCTCTTAATTTCTTGGTCATACTTTTTCTTGGCCTTGAAGACCGTCATGTCTTGATTTGCAGAGAATTCAAGCTTTAGAACATCTCTCGAAGCCACTAGGTCTTCAAAAACTTTTTTAACATCAGCTTCAGAGGTACTCTTATAAAAGCCGCTCAAGTCTTCAATCGGCTGGAAGTTCATGAGTTCTTCGATATTACTACCTAAAATATTATCATCCGCCATGGCCCTCACGTGCTGGCTGGCAGTTTTATCATCCAGGTTATACTCTTTCATCAAATACTTCTTAAGATCAATCAGCGTTTTCTTTTTCTGCCACTCAACTTTTGGTTTGCCAGTTTCTGGATCAATTTCAGTTCCGTTATTTTTCTTATGAACGTCATAATACATCTTATCTAAAAGTTCTTTTTTCTTCGCTGGGGGAAGATTGTCAAAATCAATCTTGTCTTTGAACGCCTGAAAAGTTTTGGCTTGTTCAGGTGATAAAGATCCAAAATAATCCGCTGGCATTTCAATTACTGAGTTGGGTTTTGCTGGCACAATATGAATAGAGTTATTTTTTGAACTATAGTGAACAATCCCGTTTGTGGTCGGAACTGATTCTCCTGTAACAGGATCAATATAAAGTCCTATTTTTTCCCCAAAATCAACACGGGTTTTTTCACCGTTTATTGCTTGTTTTTTAACTTTATTCGCTTTATAAGCCGCCAGTAGATCAGCTGCATCCTTCGTTAAAACACTTTTTCCTGGTATGTAGTTATTATGTCCAGGAACATGTTTGCCTTGTTTGGCAGCATCTACACCTTTCGAATTGATAACTACATCAGTAGTTGAATGATTAGTCGTCGTATTATTAACCGATGGTTGGTTATTATTCGTTTGAGTAGTGGTTTTGGCAGGAGGAGAATCATTAGATGAACTGGTTAAGAGAGTTAATGGCGTAGGCTCTTTTGCAGTTGTGGTCGTATTAGTAGTCGGTGGTGTCTCTGTATGCACTGTCGTTGTAGTAGTCGCCGGAGTTTTGTCATTACCAAATTTAATCCCTAGTCCGGCCAATTCTTTCTTACCTTTATTTGCTAGTAACCAAGCACGCCCACTAGACCCGAGGGCAGAAACACCACGGCTTTGGGCCAGGGCCACGAGTAAGTCAGTCACACCACTGGCAGAGTAAGGATCGGGGTGAGTTAAGGCCATCGATCCAAAAGTGAGAGCCGCATCTTCTCCCATTCCTTTAGCTATACCATTAAATCCCTGCACCATCACTTGTGAGGTTTTTGGTCCAACTTTGCTCGCCAGTGCGATTTGGAAATCTTTCATCAATACTGTTTGACCAGCTTTTACTTTTGATAAAACATCAGATGCTGGTTTTAGTAATTTTACGCCATTTCCCCATACTGGAGTGGTCTTTAAAGCAGCACCCATGAACGAAGCTGAAACCTTACTAATACCTTTTCCGATCAGCTTTCCTGCACCGGGAACAAAGGTCAAGGCCACACCAACCGCTTCAGCTTTTGCTTCCATCTGGTATTGTGAAATCAAATTTTCTGCTAAATTTCGGTCAAAAGTTCCCGCGACGAAAGATTGTTCATAATGTTTTTGTAATTCTTTGGAATGAGAATAGTTCACTAGACCATTCCCAACACCAAGGGCGATAGAAGTAGCAGCAATTAATAAAGGCGCAGCTCCCCCTCCAGTTATAACGGTCGCGACTAGTGCGCCAGCGACTGAGAGACCAGTCAAAACTCCAGAGAAAATTTTACGGTGTTTTTCTTTCCGATAAACTTGCTCAATTTCATAACAAAGTAGCATCGCTTTTTGTGGATCATTACTATTTCGAATAACATCTCTAATAACTAAAGGTTCATATTCTAAAAAGTAGCGCATGCCAGAGAATGGATCGTTTGGATTTGTTAAGTCCGCTTTATTTTTTATCAGCTCTTTAGACTTATCCGACAGGACATTTAAAGATTCTCCGAGTGCTGATTGCACCGATCCTTTATCAGTTTTTGAGATTTCTTTCATCCCTTGGCCGTCTTCAACACATTTATCAGGATTAAAGTTTCCTACCAGATTTGAGAATTTCTCAATCGCCATTAAGTTACCAAAGGACGAATTATAGAGCATATCTTGATAAGCATCACCTGCTGATTTTCCTTCAGCACAAATCTGATTTAAAGCACGAACCTTTGTATTAAATTCATCAATTTCTTTATCAACATTCATGCGTGGAATTTGGCTGGCTTTACCAATCACGTTCACATAAGCGTCTTTAACTTCCTTAGAACATTGTCCTAACTTCGCGCAAACCTCTGCTTCAGAAGGAACTTTATTATTAATGGCAATATATGAAGAGATGTATTGATCGGCAGTTTTCTTTATTGTCTCGCTGAAAACCTGCTTCACTAAAATGGCAGCATCACCTTTGACTGCCTCGCTTTCTATTTTTTCCATGGTCGACATGGCATCTTTTAGTTCAGCTGAAACCGGTGTCCCCTTATCTACATTACAAGAGGAGATTTGATCTAATAGATAACGGTTATCTTTATATCCATCTGTTTCAATTTGAGTTTTACACTGATCAAAAACGGCGCAGGCTTTGCCCAAATTTCCTACATTTTTCTTGGCATTTTCATAGTCTTTGGCAACCTTTGATGCTTCTTCCTTTTTTAGATCTTCAATTTGTTTTTTTCCGAGTTTGATCGCTTCTTGTACCTTCGCTGAATAAGCTTTGAAGGCATCATCTAGATCAGTCAAGTACTCACCAACGTAAGGTCGGTTTAAATTCTTCTGTTTAATTTCATTTAATTTTTTATCAACTTTTAAAAGAACATCTAAGTTGAGTTGAATCCCTTCTGGTGTGGCAAAAGCTTGCCCACAATGCGGACGGTTCCAAGGCTGTAAACAATTGATCGTATTGTCGACCGCTTCAGGTAGTTTATTATCGATGAAGTCACGCACACAATAGTTTTGCATCGAATAGCAGCCTTCCATATTAGGATGGCCAGAACAATGACTGACAATTCTTTGCTGATTATAAGTCGAGATGTCCCCTTCGCCGAGCCCGTAACTCGCGAGCAACCCTTTATATTTTTGGTTATTGATCGCTTCTGAAACTAAACGGGGACTGGAAAGAACACTATCGAATTGAGGCAAAACTTTGTTTTCCCAGTAGATGGTATCTCCACTCACAAACTTGTTTTGTCTGGCGTAACTCTGGCAAATAGGATCAGTCGTCCCTGCTAAAGCAGGAAAAACAAAAAGGATAAGAAGCAAAATAAGCAGCTTGTTCATACTTCTTTATTCGGATTTTTTTAAGGAAAAATAAGGTATTCTAAACCAAAATGACTATTAATGTCGGAATGGGTGAATTTAAAGCTCAACTTAGAGACTTCTTTTTCGTTTAAATCGGCTAACATTTCCGTCTCAATCTCTGAAATGACCTCAAGCAGTTGCTCGGTCGGTTCATTTTTCAGATAAAAAGTGATGAGAGCTTCTTCGTTCTGGAGCAATACAGTCACCTTTTGAAACGCAGCTACATCTACTCCTTTGAGGGCGCGCAGTAAGCTAGCTTTCAAAATGATCTTATCCATAGGGCCCTTTTCTTCAGTATGATTTATGAATTAGTTGATGTTGCCTAAGTTCAGTTGGTTTAGAGTTCCTGTTTGATTTAAGTCTTCCACTAAAGTTAAATCGTTAAAATTTTCAAACACCCACCTGAGTTTACATTCTTTGGAGTCGAGTTTGAGTCCGATATGAACAGGGATGTCTTCTCCTGAATCTAGTTTTAAGTTTTCTCTGTTGCCCGTGATTTGACCAATCAGAACATTTAATATTTTCTTGTGTTTGAATTTAAAAAATTTCTTTTCTAACGCTTTGGTGTCTTGTTTCTGAAAAGCTTGGTCAATTTCATTGATATCTTCTTTGAACTGTTTGATTCGATTATGATCCAACATATACTTTAAGTAGTGATGATACTTTTTAGCTTGCTCGAATGAAATGTCCGGATTATTTTTTTGAAACACTTGCAACAGTTCCATTTTGGATGAGGGCTCAAGCGGTTGCCCCAAAATGATGGTAGAGAGCATCTCCCACAGTTCTGTTTCAGGAATTTGGTTAAGTTCCTTAATGAGCGAATGGTCAAAATCAAAGCTTAATTGGAAGCGGGGTTTTGTAAAACATTTTTCTTTTTGAAGATACTGGTTAGAAAGAGATGTCACTGATTGTCCTTCAGGTGTGAAGACATTGAATAATGCTTGGTTAATGGATAGCTGGATATTTTTTTTCAGCTTGCCTTTACTAAGGAGATAATCCATCCCGACTGTAATCTGACTCTCATTGTTTTCAACTTTTCTCTTATTCACTCTTACGATAAATTCTTTATCCGTTCCAGCACCAAAGAGGCCAAAGAGGCCACTAAAACCCAAGACTTTTTTCTTCGAAAGCATTTCGGATTCTTCTGTAAGCCCCGCAAGTGAATTGGAACTTTGTTTTTTGATTTTTTTTGATTGCAAAGTAAAACGCAAAAGACCGTTTTTCTTACCCTTCCTAAAACTAGAACTGAAGCTAGGATTAATGGGTTTTTTATCATCAGCATTGTTTTGCTGAATTCCTTGTTCTCCTAAAGTTTGCCAAAAACCCTCTTCTAGATTATTGCTGGAGACTGAGGAAGATTGCTCGACTCCTAGATAGGTTTTGTTATCGCCTGGAGTTGCGGCGAGCTGATCGCTTTGGACGAAATTATTTTTCATCGCTAGGTCAAAAGCTACTTGAGCTTCAGGAAAAGACATATCGTAGATATAAATTTTCTGCTGATTTTGAAATCTTTTTTTGTAAAAACCAATTCCATAAAAAGTCAGTGTAAACTGACTTTTTCCCATCATATTTTGCGTAGTGGTGGTCAAATCTTGAGCTTCATTTTGTTGTTCATTGGAGATCGGTAAGCTGGTTACTACGGATTCAAGTTTTTCACTGAAAAAGTTACTAAGTTTTTTAGAGATATCAGTGAAGTCATACTGATATCCCGCTCGTAAGTCGACAGAAACCTCTTTTGAGTCAGAGAGTTCATTTTCTATGGTAATCATAAATACCGGGTGGTCTTGATCAGGTCCTACATTTCTGATGGTCTTAGTTAACTTTCCATTATAAGAAACGACAAAATGGCCTAGGGCTGATAATGGGGTGACTGCTATAGGAACTGGCAAGCCAAAAGCTAAGGACAAGTTGCCTTTGGAAACATACACCAGCTCACTTCCAGGAACTGAGTAGTCTTCCATGAAAGAGAGAGCTTTGGTCGGTAACTTAACCGATTTATAGACCGTGGCAAAATCAGCGAGATGTTGTGCCAAGATTTTTTTTACCTTGGCTGTGGCTGGATCAAGTGCAAGTGGTCTAGGGCGAAGCACTTTCACCGATGTCACGGCACCATTTCTAAGGCCTAATGACCCTGGGCCTAAATCGAGAAAGAGATTATTCATTAAGCTTAGGTTCGTTCTGAGATAAACTTCTTCCCAGTCATATAATTCGTCTTCAATTTCCATGGTGTTTAGAACATCCACATTGGTCTTAATTTCAACTTCGGTTATCCTTCGGCGAGTGATAACGAGACCCGCTCCGAGTTCTTGAGCCTTAAAGGTATATCCGATAAGACTAGGTATGGCGGCCAATAATCTTTTAAGTTCATACTTAGTTTTTTTTCTGAAATTTTTAAATTTTTGACGGATTTCATCTCGATGTTCTTTTTTTAAAAAATCTTTGAACTTTTCCTTAAAAGCCATTTTATCTAAAGGTTTTGCTTCAGGTTTTGCTTCTTTTTCTGTTTCTGAAACGGTCAGTTCTTCCTTGGTTGGGTCAGTAATAACGACCTTCCCATTGTAGATCAGCACTTCAATTTTTTTCTTCCCCTTTACTAAATCAATATTCGGGATAGTTTGGGCCAACATTTGTGAAGGTAATAAAATAAGCGCCAAAAGAAAGAGGAATTTCATCGGATAGATTTTATCAGGAGTAAACGCAGAGGTTTATGCCCAATTAAATTTTCTGGAGTAAGAGTGCGAGTTTCACGTTTTTTTTGTACATGTAAAAAAAGATCATTGAGCGAATATCTCATGTTACGAAGACGAATTCCTCCTCTTTCAAAAAGCACTGGTAAATCATTTTCGTGAACTTTAATTAAAACTTCTACCCATCGTTCTTTTTCTTTTAATTCTAACGAAAAATCTTCTTTGAGATAAGATGCCAAGCTTACTTCAAGAACAGGCTTTATTTGCTCAAAACTGGACGTAGCCAAGGTCTCTTGCGCGCTTGCTTGGAGAAGAAAAAGACTAAAGAAAATGGTAAGAGTTAAAGGCATAGAAGTTTATCGGTATCTTGAGAGAATACTTTAATAATTGAGTCTGAGAAGGAAATGGAAAACAATCGTAAGACCTTGAAATGGTGATTGATCATGAGTGCAATACCACCCAACATTTATCAATTACATACCAAGATCGTTTCTCATTTGAGTTAAAACTTAGGGCCATCATCTTTCAAGCCTGAAAGAGGTAAAGTTTCAATTTACTTTTGTCATCTTTCTCTTGATCGCCTTGTTTGCTATATGGGCTTCATGGAATGATCCATTAACCCTATCAGGAGATGAAATGATGAAAAAACTATTGATGACTGTTGCTATTTTCTTATCCCTAAGTACTTTTGCCGATGATGTCACTATTTCACCAGGGTCTAGCGTGAGAGTGGGCTACACTACTGTTTATTGCTCAGGCGGGACAGCCCCACATGTGATGGTGGACTGTTATTGCAAGTCCGGAAATGGTCCTTGGGGTGGCTATGAATTGTATAAGAAGATAACCAACCTTGAAACGGGAGCAGTCATTTCTGATTCAAAAATTGAGCAGTTTGATGGAACTTGGGGCGGGGAAAGAGAGTGTAAGGAAGCTCCTAAGACTGATCCTCGCTGCTATTAATTTTGAACAACAACCGAGCACTCAACTTATAAAAGTGCTCGGTTATATAAAAGAAGTTGCTGAGCTCAGCCTTTAGGAATGATCAAAAATTATACAATGCTGAAATTCGTAGAGTAATTATTTCGCGATATCTACTTAAACTCATTATTACTGTCAATAATAGAATTAGTAGCAATTATCAAAAAAGAAAAATGAAAAATGAAAAGTTTAATCCTATTATTGGCCATTTTATTATCGGTCACCACTTTCGCAAACGAAGATGATTTTAATCAAGCGATAAATACTCATAGTAAAATCCAATGTAAAACTAAGGGTAAATTATTTCCAAAATCAAAAATCCTTGTTGATCTTGTGGCAAAACAATTCAATGTCATCAGATTTAATCGAAATGATGACCCTAATCAGTCGTTTTTATTTGCCGAGGTATCTCCAAATATTTCAGCTGCTATTATTGATAATAATATAATCTCCTCCAGTGGGACATGCGAGTTTGATTGGAAAGAAAGAAGGATGATCGACCTAGACAATAAATATACCTTAACACCTGATAAGACTTCGCTAAATGGACGAAAATTTAAGGCAAAAGTGTATTTTCAGCTTTGTTCATATAAAAGAGATACAAATGGTCCCCATCAATTCAATTCAGAAGGTCAGCTTCTTCCGTACCATGAAAATAGACAAGTTTGGGGCTTTAGCAAGTTTTCTTCTGTTACAGTGGATATGAACTGTAAATTTTTAGACTAGAATACTACTAAAACGTTAAGAGAGACTCTATCATTTTTTCTATCATGTAACTTACTCATATTAAATACTTGAAGCAAGTTAAGTCTAAGGACAAGTGTCTAATAATTAGACAGCTAGTAAATAATACTCCTTCCCTAGAGGACGACCAAGCTTTGGGTCATAATGATGACATGAAACAAATTACACAATTCAAGATAATCTTTTTTCTTATCTCATTCCTTCTTCCCAGCTTGAGTTTTGCTGACGGCAGAGGTCATGGGCGTGATGGTGGGTGGCCTGAATCGATTAGTCTTCTAAAAATTGCGAAAGAAAATTTATTAGATCTTCTCAATCGAGCTTCAGAAGAGGATATTAAAGAAGCGATCAATAATATGCATGATCGCGAAGAGTATTATAAACCAGAACAAATAAATCTTGAATTATTAAGGTATTTTATTAACTCGGTGGTAGATCCAGACGTACTCGAGATCGAACAATCAACTTATAATGGGATTCGTCTTTTTGATTATGACAATTCAAATCCCTTAAAACCAAAAGTGTTTGCAACCAAAAACTTTTTTAACAATTCTCGTTATCAAGTAAAGATTTCAGATATCTCAGTCTCAATCATTAAGGAAGTTCAAAGATTGATGTTGCACGAGATTTCTCACTTATGGGGTTTTGGTGAAGAAACTGAGGAGACAAACTATGCCGAACGCTTTGCTGTCTCCATGGTGCAGATCCTTCATGGTGCCAATAAGAAGAATTTTTCACAGGAAGAAAAACTAAAAGCCATGTCCTTAGCTTATGCTCACTTAACAATTAAACTGAGTGATAAAAACATGCGCACGTATGTTGATCACAAAACTTATCCCTGCTTAGCTATCGATTTGAATGGTGAAGAAGCATCAACGAAAACTTTTGCTTTAACCGATAAATTTGCTGGGCTTGATGGCGAGGAAGTTCAAGAGAAAAATGGCACAAGCATTTATCGCTATACTGCAGATGGCTTTTTATTTGGAGAAACGGGATACGAGACTTTTATGCAACAGCCGAAAATCTCTTCCCATTATTTTACCTTAAAGGGCGGATCTAAAGCAGTTACAGGTTATGTCTTTTGTCATAAAGATGCCCTTCAACTGAAAAATATTGTTAAAAAATTTGTAGCTCCCTATTATAGCCGAGCAAGTTTTTTAACCGACCTATCAAATTCTAGTACAACCATGTACCGTTTTTCTTTTTTAAATAAATTAAGTGGATTCTACTCTTCTCTTGAGGAACATTTTAAGGTAGCTATTGCCAACCAAGAGCAGATTATTCGTAATATAAATTACAAAATAAAAGTACAAAATAAAGATGACTATGAATGGTTAATTTCACGCAGATATAAATACTCTAAACCTAAAGACAGTGAGGTTAAGGACAGATTAAATGAGTACATCAATTCTGATTTATCAAATGAGGGTAGCCAGATTTATGCACAAATTGTTGTCTCCTTAAAACAATTATTAAAAGAAGTTGATCTGATGAAAAATAATGAACGTAGGGCCTATACATTCAACCTTATGCTTGAATTCACTACAGAGTTTAACGATCACGTTGATAAGACGAAAGACATAGAATCCGATATCAAATATAATACCTTCAAATGTGGTAAATACCGAAAAATTGGTGAGTACTACAGCTGCCATCTTGAAACGGCCATCAAAGACGCTCAATATCGAATTGAGTCTTATAAAAAATTAATGATTGAAGGCCAGGCTATTTCGAAAAAATATCAAAATCGTTTGATGAATTATCAAGAATAATTTTGATGTTTGAAGCTGAATAATCTATTTTAACTCTTGATGGTCTGGATTTCAGGCAATCTGAATCTTCCTTTTGATTTTTCTTTTGCCTCTGGTGCCCAGTTTCGGTAAGGGTTGGCAATTTTTTCATCGATTATCGCATCTTGGGTGCAATTCACCTCGACCTTATTGACTGAGATTGAATTTCCTTCAGGAAGTTTGCTCTTATTCTTTTTTACGACACATTTATATCGGTAACAAATTGTATTTTTGCCTTCTCCAAGCTTTTCTCCTAGTTCCGAAAGCTTTTCAAAAAAGAGCGTCCCAGAAAGAGCAAGGCATCGATTATTCAAATCAAGATTGATCTCTGCTATAGTCGGATTTACCTCCATTTTATCCTCTTGTTGAGCTGTAGCTGTAAAAGTTAGAGAGTAAAGCAGACAAAACAAAAGTATTTTCATAAAAGCTCCTCAAAGAGATTCTTGACTACACTCATCGGTTGATTTGACAAAAACTTGAGGGAGCCTAAATAATGAGTTTTTACATATTTAAGACTATCAAGTCCACCTAGGTGACAAAAACCCCTCCGACGGCAATATCTGTGTCCGACCTCATAAACGAAGTAAAAATCATTAGATCGATCTCATTCTTGATAAATGTCATTGCTGATAAAATGTTTTTGAAATAGTTAAGTCCCTATAAAAAATAAAAACTCATTATGAGTAAATAAATCTAGGGAGAATTGATGAAAAAACTAATTTTGGGATTCCTTGCACTGGTTACATCTCAAGCTTTTGCTGGCAAAAAATTTAATCAAG
>JBMOGR010000018.1:0-62301 GCA_049318265.1 Bacteriovoracaceae bacterium | reverse complement strand
CGTCCTGTACAAGAAATAGCCTAAAAGGCTCTACAGTCCGAAGGGGTCAGTCCACATTAAATTGCGTTTTAGTTTTAAATAGAATGTAAGTTTCTTTGCATGCTTAAAAAGGACAAAATTTTTTGATCAACTGAAAATTGATGTAGGTTATTCATGGTAGATTCAAGAATAAACCGAGTAGATTGCTCATGTTTTTGAAATGATCATTATATTGAATTCATCTAAGTTGTTAATATTTTTAGAAATGATGGTTTCTTTTTTTTGATCTTTTGTATTTAAATTCTATTAACCCGACTCTTTTGTTTTTTTCATTTGGTTATTTTCACTTTTTTCATTTTTTCCTCTGTAATTTAAAGTCTTTAAGCATGTTTTCCGAAAAGCTTGAAGTATGAAAAGTCTCTCTTTTTTCATTTTCCTTTTTTTATTTGCGCTCACTGGATGTGTAGACGTAGTAAAAATTAAAGCTCAGCTTTCCGACAGCAGATCAAAATCCAAATTGCCTGAAATTGATTATTCTACTTCGACAGGAAAAAATGTTGTTCATGGAAATAGTTTTAATATCACACCAAGTAGTTTACTTCGGACATCTTCATGTTCTATCTCTCCTTCTTTACCTGCAGGTTTATCGCTCAATACATTAACCTGTTCTGTCACTGGTGTGGCGGTTACTTCTTTTAATCAAACCTTCCTTGTAACTGCGACCAATAGTTATGGTTCTACTTCGGCTAGCCTGCCCCTACAATCTTCCATTTACGCTCCGACCATAAATTTTTCAACCGCCAGCGGTTCTTATGGTTCAAGTTTGACCATAGATCCAGATGTCTTGGAAAATAACGGTGACCCTATTACAGCATGTATGTCAATTCCTGATCTTCCAGCAGGGCTAACAATTGATCCTGTAACTTGTCAAATTACTGGTACTACTTTTGTGGTTCTGACGAATACTTTTTTAATCACTGCCACTAACTCCGAAGGTTCTTCTAGCACTTCGTTGTCTCTAACTATAAATCCTATTGTTCCCACTCTTTCATATGTCGGATCGGCAGGAACAAGTGGAACTTATGGATCACCAATGTCGGTGACCCCAACAACTCTGAGTACTAATGGTTCTAACATTTCTAATTGTACTATTTTGCCAGATCTTCCAGCTGGGCTCACCATCAATAGTACAACGTGTGTGATTAGTGGTTTGCCTACTGTCGATTCTGCTTCAACACTTTATACAATAACTGCATCCAACAGTATGGGCAGCACCACAGCAACAGTAACTTTGTCAGTGGATGTTGCTTGCCCCACAAATTTTTCCAAGGTCAACAAGGATACTAACTTAGGAGTTAACAGTCATTTCTGCATTGCTAAATATGAGATGAAGTGTGTTGGCTCATCTTGCTTAACCTATCCATGGGGAGCAATGCCAGGGCCTAATGCAGTTGCCACTTCACAAGCTTCGGGCCGCGCCTGGACTTCTATCTCCGCCGCCGATGCAAAAGTCGCTTGTACCAATCTTGGTTCTCAATATGATCTGGTTTCCAACCCCGAATGGATGGCGGTGGCACGCCAGATTGAAGCCAAGGCCAGTAACTGGAGTTCTGGTACCGTAGGTAGTGGAACACTTTCTACAGGATGGTCCAATGCTTGGACCGGAGGACAACAGATCGTCAATACCACTGATGCTAGCTGTTTATATAATTCTAGCTTTGATACTTGTGGTGCAGCTGGAACCCATGTGCAAAAAAGAACTCATACACTTCCAAGTGGTGATGAGGTCTGGGATATGTCAGGAAATGCTTTTGAATATATTGACTGGAGTATGGCCGCAGGACTTCAGTCGGGGCCTACAACTACTTGCACGACAGGTGGTTCAATTCAAATTCCCCTCATCAATTGTCCAGCTTTGAGTAGTAATGATTATATGCCGGCCAATCCAGCGAACGTCACTGCTGCTAACTATAATTCTGACTATGGCCTTGGAATGAATCAATTTATTAGTGGAACTATGTACGGTGTTCGTGGAGGAAAATATAACAATGGAGCAGCGGCTGGTATTTTTACTTTGAATCTTCGAGACAATGGCGGAGCAAACTGGCAAATTGGTTTTCGTTGTGTTTACCGCCCACTTACGACCATTTCTTTAAGTTATGAATCTGCCACAGGCAGAGAGGGAACAGTGGGAACTCCGATGACGATCACTCCCACTACCTTCAACAATAATGGATCGGCCATTAGTAGTTGTACTATTTCGCCCGCTTTACCAGCTGGACTTTCCATTGATGATACGACTTGTGTGATTTCAGGAACACCAACTAATGATGAAATATTAAGTAACTATACCGTGACCGCTACCAATATTAACGGTCCTGTGACGGCAACTGTATCCCTTTCGGTTGGTTTAACTTGTCCAAGCAACTTTGTTCAGGTCTCACGAAATACCAGTCTTGGTGTGAACAAAAGTTTTTGTGTCGCTAAATATGAAATGAAGTGTGTGGGCTCAAGTTGTCCTACCGCCACTCCAGGAACCAACGCCGTCGCAACTTCCCAAGCCTCAAGCACTCCTTGGTTATCAATTAGTGCCATCAACTCAAAAGTGGCCTGTAATAATTTAGGTTCAAATTATGATTTGATCTCAAACCCTGAGTGGATGACGACAGCCTATGAAATTGAAAAGAGACAGGATAACTGGTACGATAACACTAAGGGGGGCTCTTACAAATTATTAAAAGGTCATACCGATGGAACTCCCGCCACTTATCTTGCCGTCACAAATACCAATGACCCCTATGATGGTACAAGCAATACTTCCGCCCAAGCGCTGGGTTCGGGGCATGAACAAAGAAGAACTTTCTCTTTATTTAACAACAGCGTGATTTGGGATTTTAGTGGGAATGCTGCAGAATGGACTGATTGGATTTTAGGTGGAGATTTTGATAGTTCTCCGGCAAGTTGTACTACCGGAGCTAGTGATTTATCAACATTGAGTTGTGGTGTTTTAGCAGCGATTGATTACAAACCAGCAAATTATAACTCTATCACCGCCGCCAACTATACCGATGCCAACTATAACCTCGGAACTTATTGGGGAGGGGGAACTGGTTATGGAGCTACAGAGCGAGGAATTTCTGGAATTTATTATCTCGACGTGAGTGATGCTCCAACTGATATAAAAAATTTCGTAAGCTTTCGCTGTGTTTATCGTCCTTATGTACCAACTTTTAGTTATAGCGGTGCTACGGGAACATCTGGAACATACGGATCTTCTATGTCGATCAGTCCTACAAGCTTAAACAATAATGGAGCGACAATTACTAATTTTACTGTGTATCCAGATTTACCTTCTGGGCTTAGCATTGATACTTCAACTGGTGTGATCAGTGGCATACCAACAACTGGTGCAACTACCACCACCTATACCGTTACTGCGACGAACTCTGCGGGTTCTTCCACTCAAAAAGTCACTTTTACCGTGGCACCTCTGGCCCCGACACTTAGTTATGCTGGCGCCAGCGGATTAGAGGGAAGCTCCAATTCCTCCATGAGTATTTCTCCTACAACATTGAACGCTAATGGAGAAACGCCTACGACTTGTACAAGTTTTCCGAGTTTGCCTTCGGGACTCACCATTAATAATTCAACTTGTGTCATTAGTGGGACGCCTACAGTTGTCACAGCCACCACATCTTATACAATAACGGCCACAAATTCCGGTGGATCGACAACTGCAACTGTAAACTTGTGGGTGTGTCCTACAAACTTTATCCCCGTGAATATTGTCGCAGCCAACTCCGGATTTACGTCAACGCCTTTTTGTGTCGCCAAATATGAAATGAAATGTGTGGGAGCAGGCTGTAATGCACCTCCGACTCAGACCACTCCTGGAGTTACTGCAGTTGCTACTTCGCAAACTTCTAACATCCCTTGGTACAGACCTTTTATCACTGATGCTCGAACCGGTTGCAGTAATCTCAATGCTATTAATGGTGTCTCTAATAAGTATGCTCTCATGACTAATGCCCAATGGATGGCCATTGCCAGAAGTATTGAGAGAAATGGTAATAATTGGTCTAGTGGTGTTGCGGGAAGTGGTGAGATCAACAGAGGTCATACGGATGGAACTTATCTCGCCGCCAGCACAGATAATGATCCCTATTTTGGAACCGGAGATAGTAGTAGTTCAGGGTGGAATCAAAAAAGAACTCATCAACTTCTCAATGGACAAATTATTTGGGATTTTTCAGGAAATGTTCAAGAATGGCTTGACTGGGATGTGACTCAGGCTCAAAAAGCTTATGTTGGCTCTGACGGCTCGACCGTGAGTAGCCTAAGAGAATTTTATCAACTCGATCAAAATGTCGCTTCTGGAAATGTCATGGATATAACTTTGCTTAAGCCTTTTTATGACACTCTTGGAACTGCAGAGGGACTGGGAAGCTATTCAGGTGGTTCCGTGAGTGGAAATTTAACGACGATAAGAAGAGGAGGATGGGGTATCTATGCTTTTGTAGCATCTTATGATGATGCTGATATTTCTCTATCTTTTCGTTGTACATATATACCTTAAATTCGGCTATTAAAAAATACCACTTTTATTCCTTAGTTTGATCTTCGTTGAATCATATTTAATTTTTTCTTTTCATTGACGACTGAGTCTGATGAAGTTTTGAGGTCACAAATTGTGACCTCAAAAAAGATAAAGGGTGGGAAATGCTCTCAACCTGAAGAAGCCCCTCAGGCGCTTTTTTTAGTCGTTTTGATTGAACCACCCGAAAGAGTTTCAAACTTATGCTTTTTTCCAACAAGATTTAGAAATTTATTATTTCGTATTCGATCTTAAAATCATTAAATCGGCCGGTGCATATTTCGACATATATCTTGCAAATGAACTATCAAAAAAGCCCTTGATGCCTTTTTTTCCTCTCGTTGCAACGATAATGAGATCTGCCTTCATTTGTTTTGAATAATCACAAAAAGCATCATTGGCAGAATAGTCAAATAAACATTTCGTGATTACTTTGGGTCTTCCTGTATTAGGAAAAAGTTTTTTTCCTAGAAGCTCTAATTCTTTAATCACTTCTTTTCTAATTTTGGGATATTCGCTTTCTTGAGGAAATAATAAAGGTGATAGGTCTACTCCATAGGCGACTGTTTCTATGACGTGCACTAAATGAATTTCTGCACCTTCGAGCCACTCACTTTTTTTTAATTTTTCTAATGGCTTTTGATCTAATTTTTTTAAACTGACGGCAATGACAACTTTTTTTGGGTTCATGATGGATCTCCTAGGATTGGAAACGTTTATAATTATCTTCAAAAAGTTTATTTAGCTTTTTCGCTTGGACTTCGTATTCTTCTTTTGAGGACCATGATTGAGAAGGCCTTAGGCGTTCAGTGGCAACTCCTTCAATCTCTTTTGGTATAGAAAGTGAAAAGTTAGGCTCAATTTCAAATTGAGATTGAATTAAACTACTTTTTTGTATAGCGCGAATTATATTTCTGGTAAGACTTAATTCGTATCGTCTACCAACTCCGTAAGCACCACCGTACCAACCTGTATTAATGAGCCAGACTTTAAATTTGAGTTGGTTCATGTATTTTAAAAAAAGTTCTGAATAGACTTGTGGTCGACACATCATAAAGGGGGCACCAAAACAGTGAGAAAAGGCGGCACTGACCTTTTTTTGACCAACTTCTGTACCAGCAAGTTTGGCTGTGTAGCCAGATAAAAAGTAATAGATTGATTGCTCTGGAGTTAGCTGACTTACTGCTGGTAGAACGCCGTAGGCATCAGCGGTAAGAAAAAAAATATTTTTTGGAAGTCCACATTTTCCTTCTTTAATAGATCCTTGGATAAATGAAAGTGGGTAGGTGGCTCGTCCATTTTCTGTTAACGAGGAATCTAAAAAATGTGGCTCAGATGTTTTCTGGTCGAGAACAACATTTTCAAGTAAGGCTTCCTTGGCAGTTGCTGCTTCAAATATTTGTGGTTCAGTGGCTACTGTTAACCCAAGTGTTTTAGCGTAACAACCACCTTCAAGATTAAAAATTCCCTCAGGACAAAGTCCATGTTCATCATCTCCAACCAAGAGTGTATCAATATCAGTCGAAAGTGTTGTTTTTCCAGTTCCCGATAAGCCAAAAAAGATTGAACTTGAGCCACTAGTCGTAACGTTGACTCCAGAGTGCATTGGCAGAATACCATGTTGTGGTAAAAGCACATTTAAGACAGAGAAAATCGATTTTTTTATTTCTCCTGCATAACTGGTTCCCGTGATCAGAATTTCTTGAAGATCCATATTGATGATAATGGCCGTTGTTGAATTTAATCCAAATGCCTTAATTTCAGGAATTGGCTCCGGATGATGAAAAATGGTGAAAAAACCAAGTTGTGGTTGATCAACTTTCTCTCTGAAAATATGATGAGCGAAAAGAGCATGAGTTGGATTATTTGTGATGAGCCTTATTCCTAGAGAGTATTGCGGAAGTGCGCATGCACTTCTTTCCATAATGTAGAGGTGTGCATTGGTACTTTCATCTTTATTCAATTGATTAAGAATAGTACTTTTAATTTTTCCAAAATTTGTTTGATCAATCTTATGAATATTATTTGACCAATCAATGACTTGTTCGGACTTTTCGCCAAGGACAACATACTTATCATTGGCAGCCCTGCCAGTATGAAGACCTGTTGTTACAGCCAAGCTTCCCGTATTTGTTAAAACTCCAAATTTCCCTTCAACCGCCGAAGTAACCAGCACCTTTGACGAAGGGTTCACTTGTAATATTTTTTCGCTCTTTAAATAATTTTCCCACCAACAATTCATCGATTCTCCTCAAGTTCTTTTAATTGATTCTATAGAGAACCATAGACTAATAAGCTGATCCACATCAGTCTAAAAACCATTTCTAAATCAAACATTTCAATCTGCGTCGGTCGAAGTTTCCAATAATCAAATGTTTAATCCTTTAACGCAGGATAAACAGTCAACTTCTTTGGTCCGATGCCCCCGTTGTCACGAATGGGTTCTGTTGTTACAATTTTATAATTAAGTTTAATTCCAAACCAGAGCAATAAATGAAAAAACCTTTGATGTCCCTTGCTGTTCTAATTTCTTTTTCCATGACTTCTTTTGCTTTGGCAGAAAATTGTTCAAGTGAAGGTGAGAGATTGGCAGAACAAGTTGTTCGCGCCTCTGTGGCGAAACAATTTGGAAACGTAGTCAAAATTAATACATTTATTGATTCAGAAGTAGGGAAAGATTACTCAACTGATTCAAACTGTTTTCACGAAACACTTTATACTTTTGAAGCTTTGGACAGCTCAACCGGCAACGTTAAAGCTTATATGGGGAAAATTGTTGTTGATAATCGGGGAAATGAACTTGTAGCTCCAGTGATTGTTGAAGCAGGTAAACTTTAGTTTAAGAACTACTGCTTACTCTCTAACTCAGTCCATTCTTCAAAGATTTTTTCAAGCTTAATTTTTGCTTCATCCAATTGGCTTTGAGTTTTAACCAGCTCAGCGGATTTCTCAGGGCCCATTTCAGAATAGTTAAAATTATCTATAGTATTTTGAAGTGAACTCACAAGAGTCTCTTGTTGTTCAATTTCAGCTTGAATGGTTTCAAGCCTTTTCTTTTCATTATAGTTCAATTTTTCTTTTGAATTAGTGCCCTTAGGCGCAGCCATTTTAGCTAAGTCTTTTTCTAGTTTGAGTGCTTCTAGGTAAGGTTCAACCTGGGAATAACCAGCTTCAAAGTTTTCAATTCTCTTATCAGCGAGTAGCCAGCATTTCCCTGAAACGTTTTCAATAAAAGCACGATCGTGGCCAACAATAATTAAAGCGCCATCGTAGTTTTTTAATTCTTCTTCTAGAATACCAATCGTCTCTAAGTCCAAATCGTTTGTAGGTTCATCGAAAATCCAAATATCTGCCGGATCTTTCATGAATTGAGCCAGTTGCAGTCTATTTTTTTCGCCACCAGAAAAAGTTTTAATCGGACGGCGCAGTTCTTCTGAATTAAAAAGAAAGCTTTCTAAGTAACTGGCGACGTGACGTTTGATTCCATTGGTAGAGACAACAAAGTCCATGCCTTCGCCCACGATATCCCAAGGTGTTTTTTCTGGATCGAGTTGTTCTCTTTTTTGAGAAAAGAAGCCAATTCGTAAATTATCGGCACGTTTTACTTTACCGGTTGTTGGATCAAGAGTTCCTTGAAGAATTTTTAAGATACTACTTTTTCCGACTCCGTTGTTTCCAATAAGTGCAATTTTATCACCCTTGGCGACAGTGAAACTTAAATTCTTAAATAATTCACGCTCACCAAAAGTAAGTCCAATCTCTGTTGCTTCAAAAAGAATTTTGGTCTTTCGTCCACTGCTTTGCAGACTTAAATTAACCGATTTATGAGCCAGGTTTTTTAATTCTGAAATAGCACTTGAAAGAGAAGAGTAATCTTCAATACGTTTTTTACTTTTGGTTCTTCTGGCCTTTGCTCCTCTCATAATCCAGGCACTTTCGCGTCTGTGATAGTTGGAGAGTTTATCCAGTTCTTTTTCGCGGCGTTTGTCTTCTTCTTGAAGAAAGGTCAAATATTCTGCATAAGTGCCTTGAAAAGATTTTATTTTACCGTGCTGAATGTGAACAATTTTTTCAACCACGTTATTTAATAAATAGCGATCGTGTGTAATGAGCATGAAGGTTTTATTAGTCTTCATCAGCTCTTCTTCGAACAGTTCAATGGTTTCTAGATCAAGATGGTTTGTAGGCTCATCCCAAAGAATAATTTTTTGAGGGGCAGACAAACCTAAGGCCAGAGCGATTTTGCGTTGCTCTCCACCAGAAAGAGATTCAACCGCGCGTTCCATTCCCTTAAGTCCAAAGTAGCGTAGAAAACTTAAATATTGGTTTACGATTTTATCGGCTTCTTTTTTTTCTAACTCTTCATAGATTTTGGTTTGCTCATCTAAAAGCTTTTCAAAATCGCCTTCTCCAGAGCCTAACATCTCACCAACTTCGTCCAGACGAGTTTTAAGCTGCTTAAATTCAGGATAGAAGTAGTAGAGATAATTTTCCGCAGTTACCCCTTCAAAAAGTGGGAGCTCTTGAGGAACTGTAAAATAAGAAAAGTCTTTTGATTTATCAAATAAACAAGGTGGGACGGTCGTATCTGGAACCACTTCGCCAGTCATCAATTTAAATAAAGAAGTTTTACCGTGACCATTTAAACCGAGCACACCAATCTTATCTCCCTCATTTAGAACGAAGGTTGCATCACGAAAAATCACCTTGTGGGGATAATGCAAATGAAGATTTTGAAGAGAACATAAGGTTATAGGGCCGGCCATGGCCATACTTTAGAGTTAATGTAGGATTTTATCAAGCTCTTTAGTCGCATCTTTGAATTCTGTTGAGTCAACATCGATACTTGCGGCTGCATTTTGGAGCGTTGGCTCAGCTTTTTGATTCATGGAGGGGTTTTTGGCTGCAATTGATCTCGCCACACCTTTAATTTGTCCAAACTGTTCTGGAGTCATGGCCTGAATCTTGGCTCTCACCCCAGGAACTTCGCTGGCCGGTATGATCCCTTCTTTCGCCATCTGCTCCATCATCGAAAGCACGATATCTTTACTAATGCCGTCATCGGCAAAAACTTGAAAGGAAGAAAGAGAAAAAAGGAAAAGAAAAAGGATTTTCATAGGCCCTCACTTTAGTTGATCTATTGTAAGGGCAATCTGAATGAATACAAAAAACAAGGGCTTAAGGGAGGTCCTTTAAGCCCTTTCAATAAGGGAAAAGACTATAATTTGAGCACTATGCCTGTTTCAGCGGTATTAGTATTTGAAGTATGCATGTCTGCTCCTATCAAGGCACTGGTGTTGTAGTGGGTGTATTCAGTGATCCAAGAAAAGTCTGCAGTGACACCAGGGTTATTTCCCGCCATCCCGATCGCTGCTCCCATTTCCCATGGGCCGTTGTTATGAATAAACTGAGCTTGCTGCCTCATGAACCCAGAGTTAAAAGGGAGATTATTGAATAGTTGGTGGAGAGAGATCAGAGGAAAGAAAACTATAGTTTGTCAGTTCGGAGTTATCTTCAAGTTCTGGGAAATGAGAAATAACTTCTTCGCCCATAATAGGCGCGTTTAGAAGTATCATCGGAGCAATTAAATCAGCGAGTGGAATTTCTGGAGTGAAGATTTTCTCCACTGTATCCGTCGTCCCTAAATCATCAGCAGCAAAAGCTGTAGCAGTATGAAGGCTCAAAAGAACAATCAGGCATAAAGTGAATGAGAGAAAACGATTTATTATAGTCATAAATGTACCTTACACCTGTCATTTTTTCTGCGCAAGATCTAACAGTGATTTGTGGATTTTTTACATTTGTTGTAAAAAACGCAGTCGTTCTTATCTTAAGCAATTGAAACTATGAGGTTTTTTTGTCTGAGTAAAGTACTCATGTATAAGCTTTTTATATCCGATAAGCTGACAATGAAAAATTATGTGAAAACCATTTTGGTGATTGGCATACTAACTGTTCAAAATAGCTTTGCCCTATTTGAAAACAAGGAAGGTATGGCCGTTTATAAAGAGAAACAAGCCAAAACCACTGAACTTGAACAGAAAAAAAATGCTGCCAATAAAGCCCAAGAAGATGCATTCAAAGAAATACAATTAGTCTATGCAAATCAAATTGCCCTAAGTTTAGTTAGAGATGAAAAAATTGTTTTAGAGCAACAAATACGAACTTTTGAAAATAAGGCTTTGGTCAATAAAAATTTCGCTGAATGGATGAAAGCATACAAAGAAAAAAAATCCAGTAAGATGGCTCAGTCTTATCTTTTAATGTCTCTTAATGAGCAAAAGATGGTTGATGAGTATAAAAAAGCCATCTCCGTTATAGCGAATCCTAAATATTCAACTCTTGATCAGCAGTTTATGGTGTTGAATCAACAACGAAAAGACCTTGAAAATGCACGGACTGTAGCCAACCAGAGTTACACAACTTTTTCTAATCAATATTTACAAAGCAAAAAAGAAGCTGAGGAAATGGAGCTGGAACTGTACCAATGTGGAGAAGGTGATGAAGTTAGACTAGATCAAAATTCTATTTCTTCCGACAAACCAAATGTCAAAGGCCCCCTGATCGATGTTCCAACTGAAGATCAGGATGGATTAGGTGTTTGTTATGCTGCTGCTGCAGCTTTACTTTACCGCTCGGTCTACCCTGAAGATCCTCTTATGTCCTATGTGGATATTGCCATGAATTTTAAGGGGATCAATGACACTAAGGTTGATTTAGAAAATGCTATTAACTCGGGGGATATTTGTGGTGCTTTAGATGCAGCGAAGACAAAAGGTTTTTGTCCAGTCGACAAAAACTTTATCGATTCACCAGACAAATCGAATTGGGGAAGTTCAGAGCAATCGGGAGCCATCTCGATGGCCAGAAATATTATTAATAGCTTTAATGGTTTAAACGAAAGAAATAAAAAGTTAATGGCGGCGAAAGGAAATGAAATCGTTAAAGTGATCCAAGGAATTTATGATGAAAAAAAGCCAAATGCCTTAAACGAAGATGGACTTGTCTATAGTTTAAACTTTTTGACAAAATTACGTGAAGACCTTAAGGATCCAAATATTTTTCCCTCGGTACCAAAAGAAAAGGTCAGTGCCTTTTTAAGTTTCGTGAATAAATTTTTGTTAAAGACTTATTATCCATATTTGAAAAAAAATAATCCTGTTCGTTCTGATGTGGCGATAGATTTATTCCTTCAGACAATAAAGGGCATGCCCGTATATGAGGAGATATTTAAAGCCTATAATAATGCCAATCTGATCTCTGAGGTAAAAGATGATAATTTTAGCCGAGCAGAACTTCTCGATTTTGAAAAATCTGTCATTTCAATGAATGAAGATTTCTTAAAAGTGGTTAGTCATGACTGTGCTGAATGTTTGGGACATACAAATAAATCTAACCTTGTGGCATTTGCCAATAATATTTATAATTCTGTTAAATTTATGAAAGATACTGATATAGATTTTTCTAACTTAAATTCTTCTATTGCTAGTTTACAAAAAATTGTTGAACCAGGATGTGTGGACCCTGCCAACAGATTCTTTTCAAAACCGAGTTATACTTGCCAAAATAACTTCCCTCCTTTTAAGAAAAATAAGTCAGAAATCGATAAGAGAAAAAAATGGCTGAGATCTAAAGTTTTAAAAGATTTGTATTCTGATACCCCAACCGGAGTTGGGGTAGGCTACTGTTCTTATATGCTACAAGAAAAATCTTGGCATACAGATTACCAATCCGATTGTGCTAAGAAAATAATTGATGATGCTGGAAATGAAAGGATTGAAAAAGGTGGTCATGGATCGGTTATTATTGGTGTACGAAAAAATCCTGAAAAAAATGAATGTGAATATTTAATTCAAAATTCTTGGGGAGCCGGTTGTTCAAATTATTATGATCCAAAAAAATGCGAAAAAGGTAAAATTTGGGTGGGTGAAGAGGCAATGGCCGGAAATATAACCGACTTACAAAGTTTAAAAAAGGACAATGCTAGATGAAAAATCCTTTTATCATTCGAATTTTTTTTATTTTTCTTATATCAAATATTTGCCAGGCAGAAGTTTTAAAACTAACTGTTGGAAAAGATCATTACCTGCTTGAGTCTAAAGATGACGAGAATATTGTTTTGGAAAAAGGATGTTGGGAAAAAAAATCTAGTTGTGAGGCTTATAGCGCTCTAGAGAAAATTTCTTGGTCAAACTACAAACCGAAGGAAGTCAAAAATGGTGGAAAGAACCCTTCTTCAATGTTTTGTAGAGAAGCCCATCATGGAATGATTGCCATTGCTAAAGATGAAAAGGGAAATAGTTACTCACTATGCATATTAAAAGATAGAAGCGTTACCACGGCAGATACACTTGTTTATGCTTCTAAAAAATTAAAGGTTAAAAAATGAAAAGTTTTTTAGTGCTGGCACTACTTACCTCTACTTGGGCTTTCGCATCTGAGGTCGATCAGTTTACGAAGCGTTATGAACCCTTGGAAGATGTTGCAACCATTATTAATGCAAAAGCTAACGACTATCTCGAATTGGCGATCAAAGCACATAATGAGTCTTCTTCAACCTGCGATGAAACTAAGCTTTATAGTGAGCTTAAAGTCTATTTTAGTAATCATAAACACGGACATTTGGTTCGGTATATTCTGCATGACGAAGCACTCCCGAAGCGCAGGTTTAAAGTGAAGGATTCTATTTATGCCGATTTTTCAGTCTTAGATGGTTATCTCTTGGGTAAGAAGTCAGCCGATGAAAGCGAAGTTGCTTTAGGACCATTACTACGAATGGGGGAAAGGACGATTGGCTCTGATAAATTTGAACATCTCTTTGGTAGAGGTTTTGTTTATTTCACACTTTACTACTTAGAAGGAAAAAATATCGATAGAGTACTTTCAAAAGGAGAGTTTGGTGAAAGAACGGTTTATGGTGGAACAAGGTTAGCCACCGGTGTTTATTCTTTTGCAGATTTAACGGCCAATTTTAACGGGATGAGATTTTGGAATAATATGCTGAGTTTAAGACCGGATATTTTAGGTAAAAGTTATGGGCCATATATAAAATGTAAGAATGACCGCTATGCAAAAGTAAAAAACATTGATTTTTTAGAGTACTTTGATGATGGATTCGATGAAGCCATAAACTGCTCACGTTTTGCCAGTGGCAAGGCTGCAAAAAAACTTAAAGCAAAGTTAAATGAACTTAAAAATAATGATCCAGATCACGAATATACTTGTCCCGTAGATTCAAGCAAGATTCCAGCTCTAGTTGAAAAATATAAGGAATTTGCTCCACGCTTGATTAATTTAGAAGGACATCGAAAACGTTAGTTTTTAATTGTTTCGGAAAAAGTTTTTTCAATTTTTTGTTCGAAAGTTTGTTTTAACTTTTGAACCTTGCCTCTGTTGTCATCATTGAGTTCTTTTTTAAATTGCCTAAATCCCGCCAGACTATTGGCACAGCCAAGCTTTAGTGAATTAAGGTTTAGCTGTAGATTGCGTATGGCTTCTAGGTCTCGTTTTACAATCTTCGTTTTGGAGCTTAATTCACGACAAACTTCTTCACTGAAAAAATCTTTTTTACTAATAAAACTAGCAGCTCGAAAATCAGAGTTTATTTTGCTCATATAATCAATAAAATCATCGGAGTCGTTCACCGTCTTGACTGCATTTTGCAGCCAAGTTTCAGGCTTCATTCCTTCTTTTTTCATTATAATGTTTTGATCAAAAAATTTATCATAGTCTGACAGCGTATAGTTATTCTGAGAACTTCCAATATCACTACTTTTTGGATTGAAGGCTTTATTAAAAGCTTCCATTTTAAACGTTCCCTCATCTGTTAGACGGTTAAATATTAACTTCATATTCATATTATATTCTTCAGTATAAAAGGGGATACGTTTTTCAAGTAGACTAATTTTCCCATTATCATCTAAAAGTTTTTTTTCTTGGGAGCGTATTGCCTTGGCACTAGCTTGTTGTGTCAAATCAACATTTCCCCAAAACATTTGCCAGTTATCAATTGATTCGGGATGAATTTTTTTGTCATAATTTTTAAAATAATATAGGCTCAATTTTCTTAACTCTTTATCTGCTTTCACTTTGTCTGCTGAAAATTGGTCTAACATAAAAGAGTATTCATTCGATTCTTTAAGACAATCTCTAACTTCAGATGTATCTAAATCTTTTTTTAGTTGTTCTGAAGCAAATTTAAAATCGCGAAGTTTTTGATCGAGATCATTGCAGCTTAAGTCATAGAGACAACTGGGTCTATTTTTTTCGATTGCATCGGAATTACTTTTAAACGAAAAACGATCTATGCCAAACTCAATTTTGTAAGAATACTTATCGTAGGTTTCTAAGAAATCGTCCTTTAAATTATATACGTTTAATCTTTTAAAATTGGCAGAAGCAAGTTTATATTTTTCTTCTTCTGCTTTTTTCTTTTTTAATTGTTCTGCAATTAGTTGCTTATGTTCTTTGGCGACATCTTTATCACTGCCCCATCTGCTTAGTGCTATTTGATACATATTAATGGCATGCTCTGTACTTTCGATATTTATTAGAGCCCATTTTTTTTCATCTTTGAGGGAGATAAGTTCTTTAATATTTTCTAGAAAGGCAGGTTTCTCTTGATAAAACTCAATTGCTTTTTTTTGCTTTTCAATAGTTATTTGAGAGGATTGCAAATAATGATCGAGAGGAGCATAGATTTTCTTTTGTGAATCACAAATATTCGTTTCTTGTCCTTTTGATTGAACAGAAAAAATGAGCATAAATAGGCAAAGAACAGAAAGCTTTTTCATCAATAACTTTTCGGCAGAATTCATTTAGAATTAAAGATAAACGTGAGCTTACTAATTTCTGATTAATTCAGTTGGGTAAAGTCTATTGCTCACTTAAATGATTAGATGCTGATTGAGTACAATAGGGTTTTGGACCACCTAGTTATAGTGGAATGACTGATTGATAGGGCTCTCTGAAGGAGGTAGGATGCCAAGATGGTCATCCAAATTGACCACAACGAAAAATGAGAGGAACCTCCTCATGAATATTAAAAAAAAGCCCTCACTGGTCATCATCGATGATGATTTAGATCTTCTCGATTTACTTTCAACTGTTTTCAAACAACATGGATATTTAGTTGTAACATTTGATAGTGCAGAGAAGGCGCTGATAGAGTTAGAAACTCAAAAAAATACTGTTGATATCATTATATCAGATCTGAAACTTCCCATGATGTCCGGATTAGATTTTATTCGAAGAATAAAAAAAAGAAACTCGCTTTTACCTATCATCTTAATGACTGCAGAGGGGAGCGTGGAGATCGCTGTGGAAGCCGTAGAGGCTGGTGCATATGATTTTGTGTTAAAGCCTTTACACATGCCTCAGCTTTTAATTTCTGTACAGCGAGCGCTATATTTGAATCAAATACAAATTGAAAATACAAACTTGAAGAGTCTCTTTCAAGATCAAAATCATTTAGGTTTAAAGGGGATTATTGGTAAAAGTGCCGGATTTAAAAAGGCCATGGATTTAGCAAAAAGAGTTTCAAGTAGTAGAACAAACATCTTGATTACTGGAGATTCAGGAACTGGTAAGGAAATCCTGGCCAAGGCAATTCATGAGCTGGGTGATAAAAAAAATGGGCCATTTGTTGCCATCAATTGTTCTGCCATTCCTGAATCACTACTTGAATCAGAGTTATTTGGTTTTGTAAAAGGTGCCTTTACAGGTGCTATGAATCAGAAAATTGGGCTTTTTGAAGAAGCCAATAAAGGAACACTGTTTTTGGATGAGATAGGTGATCTTGCTTTACCATTACAAGCGAAACTCCTTCGGGTATTACAAGAAAGAAAAATTAAGCGTATTGGTGAAAATCAATTTAGAGAAATAACTGCAAGAATTATATGTGCAACCCACAAAAACTTAAAAGCAGAAGTTGACGCTGGAACTTTTAGAGAAGACTTATACTTTAGATTAAACGTTATTCCAATTTTTATGCCTTCTTTGAGAGATCGAAAGGAAGATATCATTCCTTTGAGTGAATTCTTTTTAAAGAAATATTGTCTTATAAATAGTGTTCCCATGAAAAGTTTTTCTAAGTTCGCGTTACAACGACTAGAAAATTTAAGTTGGCGAGGAAATGTTCGTGAATTAGAAAATGCAATTGAAAGGGCTGTCGTATTGTCTTCTTCAAATTTAATTGATGAAGATGATTTGCCCGATTATAAAGAACCTACAAATGTTGTCCTTTCATCATCTGTTTTGGATAACGATCTTGCTTTTACTGTCAAAAATGTCATATCAATTGATGATTTGACCCAGAAATATATTGAATTCATTTATAGACGAAATCACTTTGCAATAGAGCAAACGGCTAGAGAGTTAGGCATTGATAGAAAAACTCTTTACCGTAAACTAAGAGGTATTGAAAATCCTCCTCGTGATGTGTAATTTTGTCTCTCATGAATTTATGAATGTTCTCTCTTATTTCTTTATCCTCCCTCAACTAATGAAGAACACATGTACAAAGGATTGGCATAATTTATGCTTAATACATAAATAGAGAGATGAGAAAATATATTTAAGAGGAGAAGTTAGATTTAGAAGAAATTGCTGAATATAACTAAAAAACTTAGAATGGTAGTATTCGATTTCTAAAAAAAGAAATTTTTTTAGACTGATGACCAAAAAAAAGTAGTTTCTTGTTCACAATTTAGTTACGCCTAACTTTACTTCTTAAGAAAGCCACCTTGTTTACAAGGTGGTTTTCTTTTTTTAGAACATTTTACTAAGGAAGGAATGTTATGCTAGTCCCTAAAAATAATCAGCTAAAATATTTAGTTCGTCGCAAACGAGAAATCATTCTTATGCAAAAGGATTTGTTGGCGGGAAGTTTTGAACTGGCTTTACAAGTGGGACATCAAATAAAAGGTAATGCTCTTACCTTTGGTTTTCCTCAATTTGCTAGCTTGGGACAGCAGCTTGAAAATGCGGCTATAAATGAAGATTCTTTTTGGGCAACTTCCATTGTATCAGAATTAAAAATTAGAATTGAAGAAACATTAAGGAAATTTTTAACTCTCGATTTCTAAACTTATAAGATATTATTAGATGCTTAAGAATATGATCAACCATGAAGTCAAAGAGAGAATGCTGATGAAATTATTTCGACTAAAACTTTCTCTTGTGGGTCTTTCGCTAAACTCTCGAATAATGACTTGAATGAATGATGGTATATCATCAATTGTTCGGCTTGTTATTAGTCCATTGTCGACCACGACATCTTTATTAATCCAATGAGCTCCAGCGTTTACCAAATCAGTTTTGAGGGCTGGCCAAGAGGTTAAGTAGCGATCCTTTAAATTGGTTGTTTCAATCAGGATCTGAACTCCATGTCCAATCGCGGCGATGGGTTTTCCCTCTTTCACAAAATCTTGGAGAAATCTTACAGCTGCAGCCTGATTTCTTAACTTATCTTGATTTAGTAGACCACCTGCTAAAACTAGAGCATCGTAGTTTTCTACAGAGGCGATAGAAAGGTGAACGTCGATAGGAATATTGTCACCCCAGTTATGCTGATGCCACGCTTTTATTACCCCGTTGTGGGGGGAAATAATGTCGACTAAGGCACCTGCACTTTCTAATGCTAGCTTCGGCTCTATTAATTCTAGTTGCTCCACACCGTCTGTGGCCAAAAAGGCTATCCGTCTACCCTCTAGACACTGAATTCTTAATGATAGATTTTTTGTCTCAAAATAATTTTTTTCGCTCATTTTTAATCCTTAAAGAGAGAGGTTTTAAGACCTCTCTCTATATACTTCCATGTAACATTCAAACTTCCATGTCGTATCTAATCTTCAAAAGAAGCTTTTCCTGTTGGTACAGCAGCAAAAAGAAATAAAATGGCTGTAATGATATGCAATGTATGATCCATAGATCCTAATTCAAATTTATTAGGAATGAGTTTTAGTAGGAATTGTTCTTTTGAATTTGATATATCACCCAAGCTATGCAATTCAGGAACTCCATAGGAAAAGCCGACTATACCTAAAGCTATGTAGAATGCTCCAGTGAAGACACAAAAATAAAAAGAATTTTTTCCGTTTACTTGTGATCCAAACCAAATGGCCAGGATTCCAGTCAATAAATAAAAAGATTTATTAACATTATTTAAATGAAGTCCAATGAATTCTTCTGAAACCGTTCCTATTAGACCTAAAATAATGAGGGCAAACCCCAATGTTAAACAAACTTTTTGACTGGAATCTTTATTGATAAAAGTAATGTCGTGAATTTTATTATGTCGGAGTGTACGCATAAGTTTCTCCTTGGAGAATATTTAGTGTTTAGTACTTTCTGTATAGACGCTCATTCGATGTAGAAATTGGTTAGAGACTCTTGGGGGGGAGTTTTTCCATTGATACAACTCGCTAAGAAGATCTGGGTACGAGCTTAGATCTTTCTCCGAGAATTGACGTAGTTTCATAAATTCAAAACCCATATCATTGAGTACGTCTTGATCAAGCTCATTCTTCATTTGAGAAAAGAGAATATTTTCTTCCGAAGCTATATGATGTTCAACCAACTCAGCTAAAACGATGAGCTCTGCCAGTAATTCGTCTTTCACGATTTTGGCCATTTTTACTTTAGGAATAAGAAATCGAACCTTATCGTCCGCGATACCATGTTCAATTTCATTTTTCATAATAATTGTTCTGAGTGAGTTTTTTTGCAAGAGTGGTTGATAGACACATTTCGTTTCTGCTTCACTATGTCGTTTTAAAGTATCTAAAAAACTTTTAGCATATGATAAGATTTCATTTTTATCTGATTTTGCATCTTTAATTGTCTCGATGCATTCCCTTAGGTAAATGTGATCCATCAGTAATATATCAATAATGTTAAATTTTCTATTTGTCATAGGGCCTCCTCTTTGGCGTTCATTTTTGAATAAGCATTTTTGATGCCATTATTTTTTTTCAGATTTCTTAAGTGTTTATTGGAAAAAAGAATTTTGAAATGGGGAAATTTACCCCAAAATTGCAATCTAGATCTCAATAAAATTGAGCTTTCATAGCGGCACTCGGTTTGCACATTAGATGATACGACGGAGAAAACGTTCAATAGTTGGAGGTGCCTATGAAAAGAAATTTGAAAGTGACAAAAAAAAATCGTACAGAAAGAAATTTACAAAATGCTTTTTGGGATTCTCAAGTTAAATCAACTCCATCTGAGGCTGATATGAGCTCAAAGGTTGAGGATACTATCTTAAAACAGTTTGAAGTAATCCAAAAAGACACTAAAAAATTAATGGAAGATATTTCAGTCGAGTATAATTTAATTTCTCAATGGATAAGTGATCAGGCTACTGAAAAGAGAAATTTGATGAAGAAAAGCATTTGGTAAATATGGAGTCACTTGGACTCCATATTTATTAAAGAAAGAAAATATCATCGAGATAAATGGGACTTTTTATCCAATTTAGGATAGATTTCTTTATGCCAAATATTGAAATAAAAGCCAAATGTTCGAATCTCAACCTGGCCCGTGAAGTTGCATTAAAACTTGCGACGGAATGTTTAGGGATGGATTATCAAATAGATACCTATTTTCATACTTTAGAGGGGAGACTTAAACTTAGAGAGTCGAGTTTAAAAGGTGCCTACCTTATTCCTTACTTTCGCGATAATCTCAGTGGCCCAAAGAAGAGCCAATACACTTTTTTAACGTCGACTGAACCTGAGTTGGCCCGGGAACTTTTAGGTAAGGCTTTGGGTGTGTCTCAAGTGATTGATAAAATGCGTGAAATTTTCTTAATTGATAACGTTAGGGTACATTTGGATCAGGTTAAGGGGCTCGGCACATTTATTGAATTTGAAGCCGTTTATAAAGTTGAATCTAAAGCTGCAGAAGAGATAGAGTATCAAAAAGTATGTCTATTGATGCAAAAGTTTAATATTCAAGAGAAGGATCTTTTAAAAGAGTCCTATCGGGAACTGTCTAAAAGTTAATCACTGATGTAGTTCTTTCCGCTCTGGTGTGAAAAACATCTTCATTTCCTTATAATAATTTAATGAAACTTTACTCTCAACTAGCTTTTTTATGCCTACTCATGAGCTGTCTTCAAGCAAAATCGACCAAAAGAGTTGAATCAGAGAGCTGCACTTTAAATGGACAGGCTGTATCTTGTGATTTGTATCGTGGGGTTATTGAGAATAATGCGGAAGAAACCAATGGGACGTTAGAAGTAGAAATGACTTTTAAGGCTTTGATTTTGAATGATTCATTTGAAGTTTTAGTGGATAAGGAAAGCTTTAAAGAATTAGGACAAAAGAGTTGTGGAATAAAGGTTTTAAAAGGACAGAAGTTGAACTTTGTACGAATCGATCAAGATCATCTGCAAATAACCAATTCATTTGAAGACGGCATTTTTGAGTTAATCTCAACAAATCCGGAAGAATGGGAAAAGGTTATCGATAATACAAAAGAAAGAGTGAAGAGTACTTATCAATTAGAGATTGGCAGCCATTCTATTCGGGCCAAAATTATCTGCCAATTTTATTAACTATAACGGAAATTTTTTAACTTGAACTGCGTTGTACGGAGTTTGGTAATATTTAAAAATAGTACTCGCCACCTTACTTTTTCCATCAAAAATTTCAGACAGATTAAGTGAGAGTCCAAGAAACATATTACGAGTGAATTTTTCAGGATCTTTATTAGGATTGCCTGGATCACCTTTATATCCACGAGAATAATATCCAACATCTAAATTGACAAACTTTGTCGCCCAATGTTCGGCCAGTGGTTCAAAGCCAGCGGCTTTAATATTGATCACGTATTTTTGATTATTGTAATCATCAATAGGGTTCGGGATTTTACGATTTGGGTGAGCTGTGTTTGGAGTGGTGTTCCAGTACTGGCATTGAAATCCAATTTTACTGTCTAGATCTGGGTAGGCATTTAGTAGTCCTGCAAAGGCAACTCCTATAAAATCGACCAACAAATCATCGACCGAAAATCCATAGTTACTTATTCCATCTCCTATTTCAATAAATAGGCCCGTCGCTGCAGCACCAGCCATCGCCAGTTTATTCGCTTCAGTAGGACTCCATCCTAATCTTAGAAAGTAGCTATAGTAAGCATGTTCTGCCATAAAGAGGCTATACATGTGTGACACTTTATCCGCTCCACCTGCATAAGTATCCCTTTGAAACATTTTTTCATCTCTCATTCGAAAACTAATACCATCAGAAATCCAACCCCAAGAGGTCACTCCATAAACAAACATGGCTGAAGGAAAAATGGCCATTCCAGCGTAAGTGTAGTTTTTCTTTTGATTTGGAGTAAGATTCCAGGTTTCAATTTGAGTTTCCCAGCGGGGTTTACTCGCACTAGCAGGATTTACGGGAGGATTTTGTTCTACCTTCGCTTCCTCTTGAGTTTGGGAATAAGAGTTTAAAGAAAAGAGTAGGACAAGCAAGCAAAGTCTGTTTCTCATCAGGTAGCCCCTAAAGTTTTCTTGAACGCACAGCCCTCGGCATTGCTGATGAACGAGAATAAAAAGTAATAATAAATTATTTTAGCCAGAAAAGTCCTATTAGTAATTGGAAAAAGATGATCCGATTAAAGTTTTATCGGACCAGCTCAAATCTCTGAATTCACATACTCTTTTGTGCTAATCTTGCTCATGAAATTCTCTTTGCCCAACATTCCTATAATAGGATTATTAGAAAAGAAATAGGAATTCTTAGAGATAAATCTCCATAAAAGGGTATCCCTATGACTTTGAGAAAATGAAGTATAGACAAGAAAAGACTCCACTTCTCGTCGAGTCTTTGTCTAATTACGAACAGATCTCTTGTACTATTTATTTTTTTACTTGTTTACTAACATCTTGGTCTTCCATCAATTTCTAAAAAACTCAGATAGCGAAGAATGGATTCTTTAACTACCTGAGTTTTTATTTGAAAAAAATATTTTAGGCAATAATTGATCTAAGCATCCAACCTGCTTTTTCATGAACATGCATTCTTCTAGTCAAAAGATCTACCGTTGGAGTATCACTCGCCTCGTCAGCTGCTTTGATTGCTTCTCTAGAAGTGCGAATCACTGATTCGTGTCCACTGAGTAAAATTTCAACCATTTTCATGGCAGCTGGTGTTCCTTTAACTTCCTTGATTGAAGTTAATTCCAGGAACTCACTAAAAGTTGCAGGGGCGTTTAAGCCAAGGGCCCTAATCCTTTCCGCAATATCATCGACTGCAATGGCCATTTCTTGATATTGTGACTCAAACAAAAGAAGAAGAGTATGAAACATAGGACCAGATACGTTCCAATGAAAATTGTGAGTCTGTAAATAGAGAGAATAAGTATCTGCTAAGAGTCGATCGAGACCTTGAACAATTTCTTTGCGATGACTTTCATTAATACCGATATGTATAGATTTCATACTGTTCTCCTTCTGATTTTTTTTAGAACCAGTACTTTACTGCTGCTGTTGTTATCCATGCATTGGGAGCATTAGTAACTGCCAGAAATTTTTCATTTAAGCCAAGGCTGACATAGTTGTGTGCTTTATTCGTTAATGGGATATCAAATCCCGCTAGAGGCGCTAGGGCCCATTCGGTTCTGCCTTTTAAGAAAACGGGTCCTGTACCTGCACCTATATAGGTTTTATTAAGAACTGGAATTGTTCCTCCCAAATTATAGGTAGCTCGTGCTAGAGCTGTAATTCGTCTGTAGTTTTCATCTTCTGATTTTTGAAATCTTGAAGTCGAAACATCTGCACCAATACCAATAGGGGCAAAAGGTTGATAAGCGATAGTTGCACCTAACTCTGATGTTGAATTGTTTTCCGCTCCACGTGGTGAGTTTACTCCACCATTAATTCCCATTTGTAAATTTGTTTCATTTTTATTGGAGACCTTAAAGGATGGAAAAATTCCTTCCATTCGTTCTTCTGCAAAACTTGAAAATGAATAAAGTATAGGAATAAGAATAAGTATTTTAAGCATAGTATCCTCCTGTTAACCTCTATTAAGAGGGTTTGTAAAAAATTGAAGTTGCAAAGAGAAGGCCATGAATAAGAAAGCATTTAGAATGAAGTTAAAGGCCTCAACTAGCGATGGAGAAGAATGCCACCCAAAAAGAGAACGAGCAAAGAGGAGAATATTCACATTAGAGAAATTGAGTGTGGAGCTGAAAATAGGCTCAATTTCATCTATAAAGTACTTATTTGGCCAAGCCCATGAAATACTAGGCGAAGGGATGTTTGTTATGGACAAAATATTTCTTAAGAAAAGGCAAGTAAGCAAAAATTCATGGGGAGTTTACCCCATAGACTCCTATGAAGGCTTAAAGATACTATCGGCTATATGACAGGAATTGCTTTTTGGGTGAAAAATGGGTTTTAGGAAATGAAATTAATTAAAAGAATGAAGAATCGCCAAGCGAGTTTGTCGGGAACTCAAAAAAATTTCGATGAAAATGCAAAGCTAAAGTCTGAGTTTTTAGTTTTAAAAGATAAATACAAAGATATGCTGATTGAAAATGCCATGGTTCATAATCTGTCTCGCAGTTTGCTTTTGCAGCAAGAGGAATACAGAAAAGAAATTAGCCGAGAACTGCATGATGAAATAGCTCAAGTCTTATCTGGGATTAATTTTGAATTGGCAGTTTTAATTGAAGAGTCCAAAGGTAGTGCTGAAAGACTTCAGCAAAAAATATTAGAAACAAGAAAACTGGTTGTCGATTCTGTTGAGGTTATCCATCGATTTGCCCGAGAGCTTAGGCCCCTCATCCTAGACGATCTAGGATTAGTAGATGCACTCAATACATTAACTAGCCAATTCACAAAAAGGACTTCAATTAAAATTGGAAAAATTGAAATGAATGAACACATTATTCTAAATGAAAGAAAGAATACTGTTTTGTACCGAATAGCTCAGGAAGCTTTAACTAACATAGAGAAGCATTCAAAGGGTAAAAAGGTTTCTGTTAAGCTGAGTCTTTTAAATAATATCGTTACCCTTAAAGTTTTTGATAATGGAAAAATATTTGAAACTCGTAAATCAAAAAAAAATAAAACGACAGGCGTCGGTTTGATCGGAATGGAAGAGAGACTTAAAATTGTGGATGGTACTTTTTCTATAAAATCTAGTGAAAAAGCCGGCACCACAATTATTGCATCAGTAAAACAAGATCTAGGAAAAGAAAAATTAAAAAAAAGAATTAAACATAAATGAATAAAAATAAAAATAAAATTTCTGTTCTCATTTGTGAAGACCACCGGGTCGTACGTAAAGGTCTTAGAGCATTATTGCAATTTGAAGATGATATTGTTGTTGTTGAAGAAGCTTCTAATGGCTTAGAGGCTATAAAGTTAGCGAAGTCTTTTAAGCCTATGGTCGTTCTAATGGATCTGGCCATGCCCGTTTTAAATGGTATCGAGGCGTCGAAATATATCTTACAAGATAATCCTCAATGTAAAATTATTGCTCTTACCGTTCATTCAGATGATGGTTACCTTGAGAAGACGATGGCTATCGGAATATCAGGTTATTTAATGAAACAATGTGCATCAACTAATCTAGTTGAAGCGATACGTGAAATTCATAAAGGTAATTCTTTTTTTAGTCCTATCATCAAAGAAAAATTACTGGAGTTAAAATTAATCAATTCTGGCGTCAGGAAAAAAATAGATAAAATTAAATTAAGTTTAAGAGAAGTTCAGGTAATCAAATTGATAGCTGAAGGAACCACTAATAAGGAAATTGCTAATATACTTTCCATTAGTATTAAAACCGTAGATAAGCATCGACAAAGTATTATGAATAAACTTGAAGTGAGAGATACTGCAGGTCTTACTCGTTATGCCATAAATAGAAAAATCATTGATAGTTCTTTTATAAAAGAAGAAAAATAAAAGTCTCTGCTTTCTTTCACGACACCCACTGCCTCTTAAGACATCTTAATTAAAAATTAAAAATTAACTTAGAGCAATTAAGAAACGAGTAATTGATACTAATCATGCTTTTTTATATATTAAGACTGATGAGTAAGAGCTATAAGGATTTTGTATTGATAATAAAAATTAAAAAAGGCAATAAATGAATCCACAAAATAAAAATGTAAATGTTGAAACACAATTGTCTTTTGATAAGTCAATGCTGACTTCATCAGAAACAACAAGGGAATTTATCAAACGAAGTTCGATGATTGGAGTAAGTCCTAAATTTTTAAAAGCTTTAGAACTTGCTAAGAAAAGTTCACCAAGTTCAACTAATATTTTTATCAGTGGTGAAAGTGGAACAGGCAAAGAGGTTTTTGCTAAATATATTCATCAGGTTTCGAAGAAGTCTAATGGACCATTTATCGCCATTAATTGTTCCGCTATACCTGAGAACCTTTTGGAGTCAGAATTGTTTGGACATGCCAAAGGTTCATTCACAGGGGCATATGATAAGAAGATAGGACTCTTTGAGGAAGCTCAAAATGGAACACTCTTTTTAGATGAGATAGGTGACCTATGCCTTTCGTTACAAGCGAAGCTTTTAAGAGTTTTACAGGAACGTCAAATTAAACGAGTAGGGGAAAATCAATATCGTCCTATCAACTGTAGGATTATTTCTGCCAGCCATAAAAACTTACTTGATGAAGTCGATGAAAAAAGATTTAGAGAAGATTTATATTTTAGATTAAATGTGATTCCTATAACTATCCCTCCACTACGTGAAAGAATAGAAGATCTGTTACCTTTGGCCGAATATTTTTTAAAAAAGTTTTCTTCTGAGAATAATACAGGTGTTAAGTCATTTTCATCAGAAGCGATAGATTATTTGAAAGAAAATCCATGGCGCGGTAATGTAAGGGAACTTGAAAATGCCGTTGAACGTGCAGTGGTATTAAGTTTTGATACCGTTATCGCCTTAGATAGTTTTATGCCTATTGCTGCAGATGTTCGTCGTAAAGCAGACACCGCTCCTTTGATCGATGATAGTCATGTTTTCTCTATTCATTATGCAGATTTATTACCTTCACTTGAGGATGTTATTCATCAATATATTGTCTATGCCGTAAATGAAAATGATGGTGCGAAAGATAAAACAGCAAAAGAAATTGGAATTGATCGAAAAACCCTCTATCGCAGGATGGAAATGTAAAATTTGAAAAAATATATATTGATACTTATTTTTTTGAATCTAATGATTAACAACTCTTTTGCAAATAATTCGGATAAATTAGTCCAAGAAATTTATGGAACGGATAATCAGCAGAAGTTTTCCTACCACCATCCATCTTATATAATTTTCGGTTACCATGATGCAAAATTGCAATTTAGTTTTAAGTATAGCTTATCTCGCAAGCAACCAATTTATTTTGGATATTCACAATTAAATATTTGGAATATCTATAAAACATCTCAGCCATTTAGAGATATCAATTTTGGTCCAGAGATTTTTTATCGTTTGATTGATAGTGGGGAAAAATCGTTATCAACTCTTGATATGGGCTATATTCATTTATCGAATGGTAAAGATCATTTAGACTCTCGTTCACTCGATCGAGTCTATTTAAGATCAAATTTTTCTGAAAAGTTTAGGCGACATTATATTAATCTTAATTTGATGGTTTATAAAATATTTAACCCTGATGCTCCCAATAACGATATCGAAAAACATCTAGGATTTTGGGAAATGACAGCCCTTTTCTCAGATCTTTTAGTTTTTACAACTTCATCAATAAGCTTAGAGTATCGAGTTTATGCAGGAGCAAGGGGGTATGATTTTGATCAAGGAGCCAATCAAGTGGGATTGATCTGGGATTTTAAATCAGAAAATATAAGTCCCTCTATATATTTTCAATTTTTTAGTGGCTTTTCAGAAAGCTTAATTACATATAATCAAAAATCTGAACAGTACCGTCTTGGACTAATGTTAACATTTTAATAAAAAACTCCGCTTTTCAGCGGAGTTTTTTTAGTGATCGAAAATTTCTCTCTCTAGTAAAATATTCGACCTCTAAAATCAGCTGCCAAAGATTACTTTTGGGACTTTAGTAGATTTTTTGACTTGTAAAAGATAAACCCTTACAAAATGACATCCTTTGATAACTTAGAGGATAATGAGTCTGATGACTTCGTCCTCGGCAGTCGAAATAATATTTAATCTATCGCTTGTGCGGGGTCTGCTGAAGTGGGATTTTCTTCGGCTTCATTCGACTCAGTATAGGTCATTGGTATGGTTACAGGAGTCGAAGTGATATCACCATCATCACCATTCGTTTTGATAATGTTTTTATTGTTAGGGCTTTTTTCTTTTAGTTTTTTACTAATGTTAAACATTTTTCCTCCCACTTGAAGTTGTTACAAAGAAAACGAGCGATAGATAAAAAATGAGCTCGGTTATCGAATCTTTTTTTAACTTCAACCACTTTTTTATCTTCTACAAATGCTTTTAAGTGTTTGGTGTTAAAAAAAGGCAACACTGAAAAGGTATTTTTCCTTTGTGGGGATTGATAATCGATTGGGTATTGGAAATCGGTCCAATTATCAATCAACGAATTACTAACATCCCTCTCATGGCGACGGCGTAATTTCCTTTTTTTTGCTATTACTTTTTTCGTCTTATTGGGATCCTGATCATAATCCGTGTTCAGACGATCAAGGTCATCGCTTATTCGGTCCTGTCGATTACTTGAACTGCGAGGACGAGAAAAATGAGCACGGTTAGGTCTAATACGTTGAGTATGTTCATCGAAATTTTCTCCAATTATGCTTTGCGCTTGAAGCTTTGTTATTTTTTTCTTCTTCTCTATTGGAGCAACTTTGCAACTCATGAAATCTCCTTTGTTGATTTTTTACATCCTCCACTTTTGATTGCAATGGTAAGGCCAACAGTGGTTACTCATTAATTGCTTCTGATCTTATTCATACTTTATAGATGTTCCTTTTATCCTCTTCATATTTTTCTTTAGTCCATTTTTAGAATCAGTTTCTTGTCAGACTTAATGAAAGTGAAATTTTAGTGGCGTAAACATTGCAAGCTTTTCCTTGCATTCTCATTACTAAAGGAGGTACTTAATGGATCTAACAAACGTCGTGGCATTTTCACTTTTACTTTCTATCTATGTCTCTTTGAAAATGGTTAGAAATTAATTTTTAGTGAATAAAAGGGAAATTGTTAATGAGGATTATGATAAGGCGTTGAACAATACTATTCTCAACTCAATAATCTAATGTTTCTTAAATTATATTGGAGGTTAACCCTAGAGCAACCTCCAATCATAAATTTTAATGCATTGGTTTGTTCAATTTCTCATCTACTGATTTTGCACTCATAACTTCTTTATTTTTTTTTACATCGAGCGGCTTTGCTGATGGCTTTTTGTTATTGTCATTTCCTTTTGCTGGTTTTGATTGTTTGTCTTTTTTCTTGTCATAATTCATTTATAACTCCTTTTTCAATGTTTTTAGGATCCTCAAACCAAGAGAGCAAAGAAGAAGCCAATTAATTTTCCTTTTTTTGAATTGAGTCCTTTTACTGACTTAAAGTTTTCTTAAAATTATAACTTCTTTTTTGTTGTAGCAGTGGGAACATTTGCCCCTTCCTTATGGTGAACAATTCCTCGAAATATTATTTTTCTTTGTGGAAATGCATCCTTGCTCCTTTTATCAATTTATATTCAGGCATCGCGTTTGCATTTTAACTTAAAATGTAAAGTTTGTTGGTTTTGCCAATTCACTTTAAGTTATAAAAAAAATGTTGCTAATTATTATAGTTGATCAATTCAGATTAACTAAAATCATGAGGAGTACTTTATGGGAAGCATGAATAATGGGAATCTAGAAAAAAATGACAAATCTATGTATGGCTTTAACAAAGCCGATGGGCTTGATTCACCTTTAGAGAAATTGTCGACAGAAGCAGGAAAGAAAATCGGAGAATTAGCTTCTGGTTTTTCTCATTCTGCCTCTGAGTACATACAAACAGGTAAGTCTTTTGTAAGAGCAAATCCAGCCAAAAGTATCGCGATTGCAGCTTCAGCTGGAATTGTTGCTGGCAGCGTTTTAACAATGATTTTAAATAGAAAAAACTAAATTATCGAGAGTGCGAATCTATTCTGGTTCGTGCTCTCTTTTGAGGAATTTTAATGAGAACGATTAATGCACAAATTATATCTTTGGGACTAAAACTTTTAGTTGGGGTCATTTTATCATTCATTATTGTTTATTCTTTTCTACAAGCGGCTGAAGGTTTTCAACATTGGTTGTTACCTAAAGAAAATCAAGAGGCAATTGTTATTTCCGTTTTTGGATTTGTATTTATACTAAGTACTTTTTTTCTCTTTTTTACTTTTCGTCAAATTAGGACCTCTTCTGGTATTACTGATTACCAGGAATTGGCGACAAAATTTTGCGAAGGGTTAATTACTGGTCTTGCTAAAAATGATGAGTCTATTCAAGATAACGATTTACAGTAATGGATGATATCTATTAAGGAGTTTTATATGGTACGTGCAGCTATTGCGTTCTTAGTCTTGGCCATATTTGCCTATCTTTTAGGACTTTATGGTGTAGCCGGGCTTTCAATTGAAATTGGAAAGTTTCTTTTAATCGCCTTTATTGCTCTTTCTATTCTATCTTTTATCGCTTCTCTTTTTACGAAAAGAGGTACGAGTAAGATTACTTAATTTGTATGGTTTAAAGGGGTCTTCAGCCCCTTAAAACCATATTTCTCATCTAGATATATCTTGGCTCAGATCCTTAATTATTATCAAATTATGGCGGAGAATTGGGACGTAACTGGAATTACTTTTGTTAAAGACTAGTTTTAAATACAAGAATTGATTTAATTATCCATAAAATAGTTCTTATCCAATTGGTTTTGATAAGAATTTCTATAAGTTCTTTTGAGTAACCAGCCAATAACCTCTTGTGAATGGGAACACTAATCAAAAATGTCGATAAACAAATGAGAATAGTTATTATGCTAATTGAATTTTGTATGAGGCTCGGGTTATCGAAACTTAATATAAGTGCTATCAGTAGTTCTGCCATCATCAAAGGAGCTACAATAAAACTGATTTTTCTTGAATGATTTTTTTCAAAAGATTGAAATTGTGATTTATCGATAAAGATAAAAGATGGATAGTGAACGAATTGAATAATGAGAATTATTCCCAACATATTGAAGCTGGCAAAAGCCTGTATTTTGTTTAAGTAGTTATAAATTATCATCGAATTACCTATAGTAAGTTGTTTATGGTTCCTTAAACTTTAATCTATGAAAAATCATCTATCGATCATTCTTATCTAGACAAAGATTGGACAAATGTTCACACAGCATTTCTTTGTGCTAAAAAAGCCTATGTCAAATCCAAACAAAAAATTTGAAGTTCATTGTCTAGCCGATTACGGTATCAATACGACTTTTAGCAATACCACCGCTAAGCAGTTTACTCCTATCATTATGAGTATACCACCTGAGTTTTCGGGACCGGGAAATGGTTATTCTCCTGAAGATCTTTATGCCATGGCCCTTATGAATTGTTATGTCGCTACCTTCAAATTTATAGCTGAAAAATCAAAACTGGTTTTTTCTTCGATTAGGGCAAATGGTGTTTTAACTGTTGCTCCTGATCTTAATCAAAAATTATGGATGAAGCATATAAAGATTGAAGTTACTTTATTTGGTGTCACTCAAAAAGACCGTGCCCTGAATCTAATGGAACGAACAAAATCCAATTGCATGATTTTAGACTCAGTAAAAACTGAAATCGAATTCGAATTTATCATCTCACAATAGTTTAATGAGGAGTTTTAATATGAATATATCTAATATCACTGAAAATGCTGCTAACCTGCTTAATGATTCTTTGGGAGCTCCAATTGATGCCGCTAAATTAGCGGGTGAATTAATTCTTCGTTCTGTGGGGGAGGATCTTAAAAGAGAAGGATTATTGAGAACTCCTCAACGATTTTCAAAAGCGATCAAGGAAGTATGCTCAGGTTACATGCTAACTCCTGCAGATGCAGTGGGTGAGGGAATTTTTCCTGGAGAAGGAAAAGGATTAGTGAGTATTCGTGATATTGAATTTTTTAGTCTCTGTGAACATCATATGCTTCCATTTTGGGGAACAGTAAGTGTTGCTTATTTTCCCAATGATAAAATTGTTGGATTATCCAAAATTCCTCGATTGGTGGATGTTTTTGCTAAGAGACTCCAAGTCCAAGAAAGATTGACCCAACAAGTGGCCGATAGTCTTTTTCAATTGATCAATGCACGTGCAGTTCTGGTCAAGGTAACGGGCTCCCACATGTGTATGATGATGAGAGGGGTCAAAAAGAATAATTCTGAAACAGTTACAGAGTTTTCAATAGGTCTTGATAACCTTACAAATGATGAAAAAGCGCGTTTTTGGAAATCAATCGACTAAGTTCACATACATGATGACCCAAAGTTACTCACTTAACTTTTAGCAAATCCCTTTCTTCCTCTTCACATTTTTCAAAGGCTTGGAATGTCATTGTTTTTAATGGCGCCCAGATTGCTTGTAAATTCTTTATTATCCAATCGGGTAAGAATTAATTTTTGAGTTTATCAGGAGGTTTTTGATGATGATAAAAAAGTGGAAAGTACCATTTGTGCTCCTTACGTTAGTGGTTTGGTATGGTTGCTCTGGTATGAAAAAAGCAGATATTTCAAGTAGTGCAAATCCAACAGAAGAAATTGGACATATTGAAGAGGATCTCGCGATAGGAAAAAGCCGTCAATATGATGTACTGGCTTATGAGGATTTTCATTCTAGTGAAAAGTACCTAGAGAAAGCAAAAAAACAATTACAAGAAAACGTTGCCCAAGATAAGGTACTCGACGAACTTAGATATTCAAAAGGATTTTTGGAGCAAGCTGCTTCAAAGGCAGAAGCAAGACGAGGTGATATTGAGCCCATTTTGATTGTCCGTCAAAAAGCCCTGAATGCAGGTGTACTCAAGTATCCTCAATTTACAAGAGACTGGAGAAATGCTGAGTCGGACACGAAAGATCTATCAAAGAAAAGGTCTGTCGATGTAAAAATTGATGCGGTCAAGGATTTACAAGATAGATATTCAAACCTTGAGTTAATGTCAATCCAGGAAAATAATCTTGGAAATGCTGTGGCCAAAATTAATTCAGCCAAAGAAAGAAATGCTCGATCCCTTGCTCCTAAATCACTTAAAGACGCAGATCAATCATTTGCAACAGCAACAAATATGATCGCGGCAAGTCGTTACCAATCCTATAGCTATTCACCTGAGGTTCTTAAGGCAAATAAAAGTGCCAATCGTCTTAGTGAAGTCATGGAGCTCGTTACTGATAAAAAACGTAAAATTGGAGAAGAGGCAGCGATCGTTTTAGTGGCTCAAAATGAAAAAATTACGGATCAGGCTGAAATATTAGCTCAAAAGGATAATGAAATTAAAAACCAAGAAGAAATTATCTCTAATCAGGATAGCTCCATTGATTCTTTAGGAAATGCTGCGCTTCATGATCAAGAGACATTAGGAAATGTTGAAAAACAACTGGCTTTAAAAAAGTCACTGACTCTTGCTTCAAAGCAGTTTTCAGCTGCGGAAGCGGATGTTTACCAAAAAGATGATAAATTAATTATTCGTTTAAAAAGTTTAAATTTTTCATCAGGGAAATCAACTCTACCCCGTAACGCCTCTGCCATTTTAGCAAAAGTTGAAGGTGTTGTTAGAGACTTGAAGGCACAGGAAATTTTAGTTCAAGGTCATACGGATTCCGTTGGTGGTAGAGCCATTAATCAAAAGCTTTCGGAAGATAGAGCTGCTACAGTTGTTAAGTATTTACTGGATGATGGGGTAGGCAGCTTAATTCATTCGGAAGGATTAGGAGATACATCACCTTTAACAACAAATAAAACAGCAGTAGGAAGAGCCGAAAATAGGAGAATCGATATTGTAATCACTCCGCTTTCTCTGTAATTAACAAATTAAAAATAAAATTTTATTTTATAGACCATCTCTTGATGGTCTTTTTTTATTTCAAACTCCTAATATTACTCAAAGATACTTGATAAAAAAATTTTACATCCAGTTGTCGTTTTGTGCCTCACCAATTTTAAAGTTTACAAAAATCAAAAATAAATTATCCTGAATTTACATTTTCAAAAAATTGAAGGCTATTCATTATTTTTGTGGAACTCACAAGGAGTGTGTCATGGCCAAGCTACGTCTGTTTTCTCATCTATCCCTTATGGTTCTACTTTCCTCTTGCATTGGAACTAAAATTCCAGATGTGCTGTCCAAAACTACTTGTACTAAACCCACCAACTCTTCCAGCATAAATGAAATTATCATTGGCAATAATGATTGGATTAATCATGGACAGACAGGTGGAGATCCGCAAAATGCTAACGAGTTAACAGTGGCACAAATTAAAATACCTGCTCAGTCAGCTGCATGTACTGGGTTTTTAATTAATGCTGATACTCTTATTACCAACAATCATTGTATTGGCTCAATTGCTCAGGCGGTAAATGTTACTGCCATTTTTCGAGATGCTGCTGGGGGGAGAGAAACATATTCATGTGATCAATTTATCTATACCAGTGCAGCCTATGATTTTACGCTCGTGAAATGTGCTAACTCACCTGGGAATAAATATGGTTGGGTGGGGCTCTATAATCAAAAGCCAGCAATGAATGCTGGCATTTATGTCGTTCAGGAAAATTGTGACTACATTAGTAATCCTTACTGCATTGTAAATAAGTTTGTAGGATTTGGTAAAATTCTAACTTCTCAGGCAACCAGAATTTATCACGACGCTGATACTCTTGGTGGATCAAGCGGAAGTCCAATTTTTTCTGAGGATACACACCAAGTACTTGCTTTGCATAATGCTGGCTCTCCAGCGACATCTACAAGTCCCGCCATGAATGCTGGAGTTCCCATGCATTTAATAAAAAGTAAAATTCTGGAATTGGCTTTAGCGCCAGTCTATGAATTCGGAACTGCGGGTAATAATGGCGTTGTCATCCCCCCAGGTGGTGGAGGGAATCCAACTCCCACTCCTACACCAACTCCTAGACCGACTGTTACGGCAGGTCCTATTATTCCACTCGATACATGTATTCCTTAGATTGCGCTCTTGATAGTCGAACCATTGCCTCTAGAACACTATAAAGAATTTCTCCATTGTCGCTAGCAAAGTGAGCGTTTTTCAAAATGGAATCCGGAAGAGGCTCTTGACCAGTGTAGGTCAAGAGCCCGTTTCCAATTATGTGATCATAGAGCGTTCTAGGCAATAAACTCTTAGAGACAACCCATGCAAAGTCTGGATGGTTGATATCGTTCCATTCACCGCCTACAATGACACCATTGTCGTCGAGTTCAAGATCATAGCGATAAGCACTCGTTCCAATTTCATCTTGGTCTGGACTATCACTTTCTGAAGAACTTGGTTTCGTGCTTGAGATATACGTGATTTCCATAGACACACCAACAATATAAGTTGCTTTCGGTGAACGAAATTGAGCATAGGGATCTTTCACATAATCCTTTCGCGCCAATAGAGCATTTTTTATATTTGGCGTAAGGTTGTGTGAACCTGGTCTAAAATAACGATACTTATAAGATATCACTGTCCGATTCCAAACTTCATACCCTGAGGACGAATCGATAATAAATGGTTGACCATGAATACCAAGTAAATTTACAGCTGTAAGATGGAAAGCACCGGGATTTACATCGAGACAATTTTGTGTTGGTCTTGATCCCGATGTCAGTGCTTCACCACATCTTGTTCCAATCATTGCCGAGGGACCGCCACTGATAGCCCAAGCATAAGAAACAAGTTCCTTTATGTCAGATGGATAAAAGGTTATATCTTTTAACTTATCAAATGACTTCAGAGTGATGGCATTTTCAGGTCTGGCAACGGCAATGCTTGCTGGAGCTGTTCCATGGCAGTATCCAATCCAAGTTGAAACTTCACCATATTCGCTAAAATATTTTTGGCCTTCCATCCATTGACCTTTAGTTAAACTAAAGGAAGTATTACCAATTAAATATTCATATTTCTCGAGTGGCGACAAAATATCAATTTTCCCCTTAGCAACAAGCTTTTCAGGAGGGTTTTTTTCATATTCATGAAAATAATCCAACCAAGAATCACTTAGTGAAAATCTATTATCTAAAAAACGTTGTGCCAAACCACCTTTATAAGTTGGAAAAGAATGATATGACCAAGTTTGAAGTTTTGACTTACCACTTTGTAAATGAGATGCATCTATTAAGTTAACATTATTCAAAGTTGCAGGATACTCTGGATAAACTTCCATCAATTTCTTGAAGTCATCGTTAACAATAAAAATTCCACTTCTTCCTTGAAATGGAATTTTAATTTCCTCATCTTGCTCTAAAAAATCCGGGTAAAAAGGCTCCCCAGGAAGGGGACTTGCCAGCACATGAAGGCTATTCAGTTTACTGGCAAATTCTCCCTGGAGAAAAGTAGACTCGTAGGAAGTCCTGAAAGAATCGCCTTTTAGATTCTTTGCATGAATGTTTTTGGATACAAAAGTTAAAATAAAGCACAGAAATTTTAGTGTGTTCAGTCTATTGGTTGGCCACATAATTTTTCCCTACAATTTCGTCAATGATTTCTAGATCAAGTTTCTTATTAAGAACTCCTCGTTTTACCGAATCAGGAAAAGCGATTAAGTAATCTGGATGATCATAGACTGAATCGTTGACCCATTCTGAACCAGTTACATTTAAGTTATCCCCATCCCAGTTTCCATAAAGTTTATATTCATAAAATTTGACCATTTTCTTGGTCCCTACAAATTGTGGAGAGTCGACGAATGAACTTGCAAAGGTTATCCAAGTTTTAACATGGGCTGTACTTTCATTTTCGCGTTCAATAATAAATTTGATGTTATAGACAGGAACAGTCCATACTGGAAAACTTGGATCATAGTCGATAAGAAAAGGTAAGTGTTTTTCGAATAAAAATACTTGTGCAAAACGATGGAACTGATCAGGGTAAATATCATTATAATCATCACTGTAGTTACCATTATAACGTTTTCCATAAATTTTTAACTCACCAACGTTCTCATAGCTCTTAAGTAATAAAGCCTTTTGATCCGCTACCGAGAATGTGATATCTTTTCTCACAATCGAATTTTTTGGTTCTGTATGAAGGACAGAAGCCACTGCCCAAGCATGACAAAGACCTGCCCAGTTAACTTCACTTGGATCATAAATTTCATTTTCTTCATACCAAGCTGATTCGGGATCTACTCCATCTCTTCTTTTAGTGTAAAGATCATATTTTTGTAATGGAGCAAGTGCTCCATGTGTTGCATTTTCAAACATGTATCTATCTTTCGTTGGAAACCACCATGATGACCAAGGAACAATTTTGGTACCACCGGTTGCTTCACCCGTTTTCACCGTTAATGAGCCAAACTCTTCTGTTACAGGTGTATCTTTGGCTGCAGATGTTCCTAGGATTTGCGAATTTTTATAGACGACTTTTTCTTCTGGACCATTACAACCAAAAATAAAAATCAATATGAAAAGTGATAATAGATATTTCATTTGTAAACTTCCTACGTTTTTAAATGTCTAAATATGAGCTTAGACGGAATTTGATTCCGTCTAAGCGAAGAAATATATCGAAAAAATGATTATGGTTTTTGACCATTGCCTGTACAGATATTGTAGATTTTTCCAGTTGGAACAATTTCAACAATGTCTGGGTTCGCAGCGATGGCTTCGTCGATGGCCGCAGTACATAATTCTTGAAGAGTTTTTGGGTCGGCCAAAACTTGTTCACAAGTAACAGCTTTTTCAATTTGAGCTGTTTCAGTAACTTCACGGAAACGTGGACACGCAATTGTAAGTTCTGGAACAGTTACATTGAAACTTTGAAGTTGAACGTGAGATTTGTCTGAGAATACTTCAGCTGAAACGATTCTAGACTCCGAAAGGCTTGTGCCGCCAGCTTCTAGAGGTTCCCATGCTTTTTGTACGTTTTTACACTGAACTCTGATATTACTAGGTGGTTTTTGATGGCCGTAGCTTCCTGGATTTTGGCAGCTTTTAACGAAATCGTCATAGCTAAGTTCTCCAGCGTGAGCCATTGAACCTACAGTTGTTAAGGCGCAAGCCAAGGAAAGTACCGATAAAAATTTATTCATGTAAAAAATCCTTTGATAAGCAAATTATTTTGCCGATTTGCCTAATTGCAAGCTTAAAACCACTGTGTTGTACTGTTTAAAAGCCACAAGGTTGGTTCTGAACAAAAAGGCGTTCTCAAATTCCTCAAACTAAAATAATTCATGTGGAAAAAAAGGATTTTGCATAAAACACTTTCAAGAAGAACTTAAACAAGTCCTAGACAAACCAGAAGGAGATGGCCAATTCTCCTCTGAGATTTTAAAAATAATGATGATTAATATTCAAAAGAAACTACATCACCGCCCACCCTATCTAATGATAGATGAAGTCTTACATGCTGACTCAAGTCAGATTTTAGCAACTAAAAAAACCAAAGTTAGTGATTTTTTTATAGCTGGTCATTTTCCAGGAGCTCATGTTGTACCAGGGGCAATGATGCAAGAAATGACGACTCAGGCTGCAGGAATTTTGTTAGCAGAGTTTTATTCTCCTGTACCAGATTATGATTCTTCAATAACGAAAGGCCATGCTTTGGGAGTACTAAGAAGTGTTCAAAAAGCCAAATATAAGTCTTTTGTTAGGCCTGAGCAAACATTATTGATAACTGTTAAATTAATTGATCAACTAGAATCAAGTTTTCGTTTTAAAGGGGAAATCAAAGTTGATTCAAAAGTTGTAATGATGAATGAATTTACACTGATCAACATAAGTGATGAGAAGATTTTAGATGAAAAATGTTAAACCCCAAATCGCTATTGTTGGTGCTGGATTAGGTGGAATTGCTCTCGCACGCCAATTAACACAAATCAATTTAAATGTAGTTTTGTTTGAAAAATCTCGTGGAGTAGGAGGCAGGATTGCCACTAGAAGATTAGGGGAAAGCTTTTTTAATTATGGTGTCCATGATTTTGAAATTGGACAAAGTAATTTATCAAATCTTGTTCAAGTTGGTGTTAATGCAAATATTTTAAAAAGAGACGGAAATCGATGTCACGCAATTCAGGGAATTAACTTATGGACAAAATTACTAAGTGAAAATCTTGAAATCAAAAAAGAAATTCATGTTGATCGTCTGAGTATAAATACTCATGAAATTCAACTAATTGATAAAAATAATGAAATTCTAGGATCTTTTGACACCGTAGTGCTTGCTCTTCCTGCACCTCAGGCATTTGATCTATTGTCTAAATCTGAGCTAGTGGTAAGCGATCTTGCCTTAGTCAATTACGAATCATGTATTAAAATTATGTTTAAGCTTAAAGAACAAAAAGAAATCTCTAAGCTCTCGACATATTTCGAGAACTTTACTTTTCGACAAGATGTCTACGCTGCGGATTTAAAACAAGATTGGCATGGCCCTTGGCTAACATTAGATAAAGAAGTGATAAAAGAAAATATTATTAAACTTTGTCAGCTTGATCTAAATGACTTTTCTGAATTTCACGCTCATAAGTGGAGATACTCGAGGGTAATTGAATCGATTAGTCCGGTCGTTCAATTTCAGCTAAAGGAAAAACAAATTTATCTTGTTGGTGATTATTTCTACGGTAATGATCTAAATTCTGTCCTGAAATCAGTCGAAGCTGTTTTTACGAAACTAGTTAATTAAGTTAAAGCCTTCATCATAGTTAAGTCCGTCGTTATATAGTTCAATGACTGATAAAGATTGATCGCTCTAGAATTAGAACCAAAAACATGTAACCTTATTGCCTTAGCTCCTGCTTTTTTGGCTTCATTTTCTCCTAATGTCATAATTAATCGACCATAACCTTTACCTTGGAATTCCTCTAAGATTTTGACGTCATAGATAAAGGCTTTCTGATGATCCTCTGTTCCTTGTAAATGAAACCAAAAACTACCCATGTAAATACCTTTTTCTTCAAGTACATAATGAAAGTGATCTTTCGTTTTTAAACCGTCGGGGAGTAAAGTCTGAAAAGTATCTCGTGAAATATTATTCGCTTCTTCGCTGCTACAGCCATTAGCTTTTTTCTTTTCATTGGCGTATTCTTCAATCGAAATTTTTGACCATTCTAAATATTCTTTTTGGTTCATTGGACGTAATTTTGCTAGGTGATTCATTTTTATCTTCTTTTCTTGTGTTTAAAGTTTCTCAAACCTCTAACGTTTCTTTTTTCTCTTCTCAGTTTTCGTTTGTCTCTCCATTGCGAAAACAGTTCCTGCTTTTGCATAAAACCAGGATGGTCCTTAAATTTTTGACGAAATTGTCGCCGCATAAATTTTCTTTCTTTTCTTGAAAACTTAAAGCCTTCACTGGCTTTGACTATTTCAGGAGCAAAAGTTTGAACGTCAGGTGAACTAACCTCCACCTCTCCTTCAACCACATCAAGGTCAATATCTTCACCGTCATTAGAAATCTCAAATTCAGTTCCTCTCACCCCAAAGACCACATGAGGAGCTTGTACTTTTTGTTCGATTTCTTGGTTTTCATCTTTGGAAACTTGTAGACGAATCAGTCCGCTTAAAAATTCGATAATTGATGATGTTTTTTCTTTTCCCGATTCATATTCTACGGTTTGGTTTTTGGTTAACTTCACAATGGTGTTCTTGCTAATAATCATTTGAGTTGCAGGGTAGAGCAAGATTACGACTGTTCCATCGGTCGTCTTAATTTGATCACCTTCTTCAAGTAGCTGATCAGTTTTTAGTGGGTCTGATGGGCTATTTACTTTGATCACAAAGCTTCCAGTTCCAGAAAATTTAAGTACTTTTCCAATTTCGGCTTGAGCAGTTGAGGTCAATAATAAGGTAAAAAGAAGATGAATATACATGTTGGTCCTTCAATAAAAGTGTTCAAAACCAATTTCTCGTTTATGATAGAATTAGTTTACTATTTGAGGAGTTTTCATGCGACAGGTTTTTTGGCTAGTCTCTTGCTTTTTATTGTTATTTCACATGTTTACTATTTGGGTATTTCCTCCAACATTAATTTTTCTCTTTATCTCAATTCCATTATTTGTTGTTGGTATAATGGATATGCGCCAGACCAAACATTCAATCAGACGTAATTTTCCCGTAATTGGTCATATGAGATATTTATTGGAAATGATTCGTCCTGAAATAAGCCAGTACTTTATCGAGTCAAATACCGATGGAACTCCATTTTCAAGGGAGGAGCGTTCACTCGTTTACCAACGTTCAAAGAAAGTTACTGACACTTTACCTTTTGGAACTCAAAGAAATGTTTATGAACAGGGTTATGAATATGTTCCTCATTCAATCAATCCTTCTCACATAGATCCTCAAACTCTTCGAGTTACTGTCGGTGGTAAAGACTGCTTGAAGCCTTATAGTGCTTCAGTTTTTAATATTTCAGCCATGAGCTATGGCTCTCTAAGCCAGAATGCTGTCCGTGCTTTGAATGGTGGTGCCCATGATGGAAAATTTGCTCACAATACTGGTGAGGGGGGATTGTCCGTTCATCATTTAGAGAATGGGGGCGATATTATTTGGCAGATAGGGACAGGCTATTTTGGTTGTCGTGATGAGAAAGGAAATTTTGATCCAAGATTATTTCAAGAAAAAGCTCAAGATGAAAGAGTGAAGATGATTGAGATCAAGCTTTCTCAAGGTGCAAAGCCTGGCCATGGAGGTATTTTACCGAAAGAGAAGTTAACCTCCGAAATTGCACAAATACGAAATGTTCCGTTGGGACAAGATGTTCTTTCTCCTCCTTGGCACTCTGCCTTCTCAAAACCAAAAGAACTCTGTGCCTTCATCAAAAAGTTACGTGATTTTTCCGGTGGCAAACCAATTGGAGTAAAACTTTGTATTGGCCGAGAATCAGAATTCATGGCTTTTTGTAAGGCCATGCTAGAAACGGGAATTTATCCTGACTACGTCTCCGTTGATGGAGCAGAAGGTGGTACTGGTGCTGCACCACTAGAGTTTTCAAATTCAGTCGGTATGCCAGGGCATGATGCGATTGTTTTTGTGGTCGATACTTTAAGAGGTTTTGATTTGAAGAAAAATATCAGTGTATTCGCCTCAGGAAAGTTAACCTCAGCCTTTGGAATCATTCGCCATTTATGTTTGGGCGTTGATGTTTGTTATGCTGCAAGACCTTTCATGTTATCACTTGGATGTATCCAGGCTTTACGTTGTAATACTAATGACTGTCCAACCGGAGTTGCTACACAAAACCCAGAATTGTCACAAGGCCTCGTGGTTTCTGATAAAAGAACTAGAGTTAAAAATTTTCATGAACAAACGCTAAAAGGTGTAGCTGAAATTTTAGGAGCAATGGGAGTTCACGATCATCGTCATTTAACACCTCATGATCTTCGCAGAAGAGTTTCTCAGTTTGATGTACGTAGTTTGGCTGATATAGTTCCATGGGTTCGAGAAGGAGCTTATTTACAAAATGAAATTCCTGAAAGATGGAGACGAGATTTTGAATTGGCTACAGCTGAGCATTTTTAGTGATTAAGCATTTTTAGAAGAGCGATGAATTTGACATTCAATATTTTCAAATACTGCTGAATCCATTAAGTTCATGTTTCTATAATTCGCAGGATATACTTTATCCTTCTTCACTTTTTGATCTGGCCAATAGTCGATTGAAAGATTAACTCCAGAACCTTTCATTTCAATTTGATGAAAGGCAAACCACTTAACTTTGATAAGTGTATAATGTTCTGCTTTTAATATTTTGTTTTGGAACCTTGTTGTAATATGGGCCCGAACTTTAGGTCTTGCCGATAAAGTTTTTTCCACCGCAATGATAAAAGAGTAACCTCGATAATTATGGGGAGAATAGCATTCTATTTCGTAAGAGTAGGCGGGGTTGCCTAAAATGAAAAAGATCAAAGAAATGATGGCTAAACTTTTCATCAGAATTCTCCTTGAGAATTAATTCCTCAAATAAAATGCAAACAAAAGGCCAACGCCAACAACGTTCAATGGCCTTTTAATTGCACCTTGCAGTTTGAAGATTAAACAAAGGGGACAATAGTCCCTTCAATCAAAGGATTTCAAATGAAAGTTGTACTAATGTTTCTTGCTCTTAGTGTTTGTCTCATCACTAATGCTAAAAGTACAAACAATGATCTGATTCAAGAAGAAATGGCGGCAGTTCAAAACTACAAGCAGGTGATTGAAAAAGTAAAAGACCATAGTGAGCTTTCACAGTTAAGATTGATACAACAAAATCATTCAATGGCGGTAGAAATACTTCGCAAGTATGTGACTTTTGAAACGAATTTGAAGACAAAGACTGCAGGTGTATGGGGTGCTTTTACAAAAGCTTATACAGGAAGTGCAAAGCTTTTTGGTAATTCTTCGGCCATGCGTGCATTAAGACAAGTTGAGATTCATGGTTTGGAAGAATACCGTGAATATCTGAAAAATGAAAAAGTGGATCCAAAGCTGAAAGCTGATATCAGAAACAAATTAATTCCAATGCAAGAATTGCATATAAAAACAATCTCTCGCTTTATCTAAAAGAAAAGGGGAAGCGTATTGCTTCCCCCTTTTTATTAAATTATTTGCCCGCTCATAATTTAATAAGACTTAGTTCCTGAAGTAGACGAAGATTCTTGATTGTGTTTTTGACCTTGTTGAGCTTGTTGCCCTTGTTGGCCTGGACTTTTTTGTCCCTTGTCTAGCTCTGGCTTGTCTGTTGATTTCTCTTTTTTCTGATCGAATGAATCAGATTTTTGAGAACCGTTAGAGCTAGCTTCTTTTTTTTCTGGGATTAATTGTTCATTGTTCATAAGAACCTTCCTTTCGCTAGATTTTTCTAGTGATATATTATAGTTTTAGGGGCATGCTTACGCTAAGTACGTAAGATTTGTTTTCTAAGTTTAGACCATTCCAATTTGAATTGGCTGGTTGTGATTGAATAGTGGCTTTGTCATAAGTAATGTCTTGGTACTCAATATTTAATCCGACAGGACCTAAACCAATACCCGCACCAATTCTGTATCCATTACCGCTAGTAAATTTAAAGTCGTATCCGTTACTTTCTTTAGGATCCATTCCACCTGCCGCAACCCATCCACCCCAAGCGCGAACAGAGAATAGAAATGGTAGTGATACTCCGACAACTGGACCCACGTTCCATGATTTTGCTCTGGCATTAATATTTAAGTTAGGACTTTCAAACTTTGGCATTGAATAACGCCCATCGACTGCGATAAATACTGATTCGAGAACATGCATTCAGGCCCTAAGTCCAACACCAAAACCATTAATTCCTCCACTATTGTTGGAATTGTCTGTGGTCATTTTCCCATCTCCATTTTCATAAGTTACACTTGGCTCAATTAGCGCTCCAGCGGGAATGAGAGCATAGCTATTAACTGAGAGAAGTAATGTTGCAATACTTATAGGTATAAAATTTTTCATGAGCTCTCCTTTTTTGCTATAGGCAAAAGGTTAGGGAGCATGATTGATGCCAACTCCAAGTTACTGGAATTGAAAAAAAACTCTTTTGAGTGAGGAGAATTTCCTCGTTGGGGAGATTTTTGGGGAATTGAAAGTGACTAAGGAGCTAGGCTTTTTTCTCACCGCACTCAAGCATATCTTGAGCAAAGACGTTTTGAACTTTAGGCATTTTCTTTGAGTTTTGAATCCAATACTTTTTTACCATCGGACAATAATATATTTCGTAGTTGGTGTTGATGTTATTTTTTTTGAAAACTTCAATAAAGCTTGGCATGAAGTCTGAATAAACTTCAATGTTTTTTGCTTTGGTGTTTGATGCTTTGAAGTTTTTTAGTAAAGTCGATAATTTCGAAAGTTCTGGATATGTTGATTTTGCTAAAACCCCTGAAAGGCTCTTTGAACTCATTTCGACTATTTTTTGATCTGTTCCTAAAAGTGCATTAAATAATTCGTCATTTATTTTTAAAACTTCATCCATATGTGTGGCAAGTTTATGGTCATGTTCTTTTGTGGCATGGTTATGAGATTGAGCCCATACTGTCATTGAGAAAGTAAAGTAGAGAGTGATCATTAAATATCTTTTCATAGTCAAATTCCAATTAATCCTTTTTCATTATCCTCTAAGTACTTTTCTTAACGCTTCATAAGGCATTTTATAATTTTTTTGCTTAAAGGTTATTTCCATTTCTCGGTAAATTCCTAGCGGCCCTATGGACTCATGTCTTTCTAAAATATCTTGAACAAAATAACAGGCGATATTAAAGGTGCAACATAACTGAGATAGATGTTCTGTAGTCTTGCCGTTGTTAAAACCTTCTCCGTTAGGTAATTCGTGATGGTTCATAATCAAAGATTCTACATCGGAGGTAAATTCGGGCATATCAAGGAGAAGTTTTACCGTTTTTTCTTGATGGCCAAGAACTATTTTCTTTTGAATTGAGGTTAGACTAGTAAATTCTGCTTGTTTGGAAGATCTTATTTTGGCTAATTGAGGGTCCTCGATAAAGATATCTTTAAATAAAGCAGCATAATAAATTTTTTGAGTAATGCTTTCATTAAACCAGCTCATTTCTTTCGCCATAAGATTAGCAATATGGGCTACCAGCATTGAATGACTAACAATATAATCCTTCCGATTTAGAAAAGGGTACAGTTTATCCATCACCGGACGGGGACTTTTTTGAAGCGTATTCAAAAATTTATTAAATTTTTGGGTACATTGTTCAATTTCATCTGGGGCAATACCAATGAGCTGCAGTTTACTTTGGACTAATTTATAAAGATATTCGGATGTTTCAAGGGAATTAGTCGATTTAGCTTGTATTGGTTCTTGTTTGGGTATTTTAGCAACCATTCTCTGAAAATCAATTTCATCAATATAGAATTTATTAATATCTTTTTTCTGAAAATGCTCAATTTCTTCAGTGTAAAATTGGCTATTTGAAGCAATGATTTTTCTAGGTTTTTCTTCTATAATGACATAGATGTCAAATTGCATATCAGTATGCGTTTTGATTTCATCTAATTTTACTTCAGTTAAACTTAATTCACTCATTTTCAATCCCAATTTTTTTTAAGTACTACTCTTTCTTACTTTTCGTCATATTTTACTAAGAAAATAGAATTATTAACATAAGTTCAGTCTCTAATTCAAAAATAGTGTAGAGGAAAATATTTTGATCTTTTATTTTGCCTTTTGTTAAAACGATAAATAAATTTTTCTTTAGATTGTATGGTCAAACAGAGTAAATCAGAAATACCCAATTAAAAAGATTCAGTAATTAAATGATATTTTTATTATTTTCAAGTTCCCTTTAAAATTAGCCGATCAAAAAGAAGTGGAATGTGATTTAAAATGAATACAGGTAAAAGGCATCAATTTATGAGAACAATTAATTCAAAGCTTATTTTGATTTTGCTTATTACTATTTTTACCTCGACTCCTAGTTACGCCAGTTGGTTTCATAATGTATGTGATTACTTCTTTCCAGATAATTCGATTCCAGACAATGCTCTCAATCATGCCATGCCCGAAGATATGTTAAAAGAAGGATCAATTCTAGAAAGAGCAACGCTCTTTCAGCAAAAATATCCTGATCGTGTAAAAATGTTAAATAATATAAATCTCGACCTGACAACACCTCAAGGTAATTGGGTTAAAAGAAAAAAAGTGTTAGTAATATCTGTTAAAGACATGGATGGACTAGATCAAAATAAACTTTCGAAAGAATTTAGCAAGCATCTAAGTCACAACTCAATGATGTTTGCAGGTAGTGGACATTTATACACCAAAATAGGGAATAAAGTTTACGATCACCTATCAGGTATTAGTGAGACTCCCTATCGTATTTCGGTTGGGGATTTTTCTCCTGTTGTGACCTTTAATGATGCTGAGTTTTCTAACCTTAAGGGATATGTTTATTTTGCGAGAGAAAAATATAAAAAAACTATTGGTGGTTTTGATTACCAGGGAGCTCAACGATCCATGGGGCAAATCAGCAATAATTGTGGTTTGGGTGCCAAACACAACTGTACTTCTTGGATAGGGCTTGCACCTGTTGGCGAAAATGGAGAAACCATTCGCGCTTTAAGCGGTGGGCGTAATTGGGATATTCACACCAATCCTATGTGGTGGAAAGGATATCTAACGACCAAGGGATCTGAAGAAAGAGTACCCATTGTTGTTCATTTTACTACTGAAACTATTGAAGATATAGAAAGAACTTTTGCATCTACTGCAACAGTTGGCATCGGCGGCGCTCACTAATGATCTCGAAATTAGCCGATCAAAAAGAAATGGTAGGTGATTTAGAATGAATAATGAATACAGCTAAAAGGCATCAATTTATGAGAACAATTAATTCAAAACTCATTTTGATTTTGCTTATTACTATTTTTACCTCGACTCCAAGTTACGCCAGTTGGTTTCATAATGTATGTGATTACTTCTTTCCAGATCAAGGGATTCCAGACAATGCTCTCAATCATGCCATGCCTAAAGATATGTTAAAAGAAGGATCAATTCTAGAAAGAGCAACGCTCTTTCAGCAAAAATATCCTGATCGTGTAAAAATGTTAAATAATATAAATCTCGACCTGACAACCCCTCAAGGCAATTGGGTTAATCAAAAAAAGGTTCTCGTGATTTCAGTCAAAGATTTGGGGCGATTGGCTCAAAATGAACTTGTGAAAGAATTTAGTAAGCATCTAAGTCATAACTCAATGATGTTTTCAGGCGTTGGACATTTATACATAAAAATAGGCAATAAAGTCTACGATCACTCTTACTCTTACTCTGACACAATTATACATGAGCGTTCTTATCGTATTTCGGTTGGGGATTTTTCTCCTGTTGTGACCTTTAATGATGCTGAGTTTTCTAACCTTAAGGGATATGTTTATTCTGCTAGAAAAAAATATTTAAGTACCATTGGTGGATTTGAATACCAGGGTGCTCAACAATCCATGGGGCAAATCAACAATAATTGTGGCCTGGATGCCAAACACAACTGTACTTCTTGGATAGGACTTGCTCCTGTTGGCGAAAATGGAGAAACTATCCGCTCCTTAACCGGTGGCCGCAATTGGGATGTTCACACCAATCCTACCTGGTGGAAAGGTTATTTAATGACCAGGAGATCTGAAGAAAGAATTCCTTTTGTTGTTTATTTTACTTCAGAAACGACTGAACAGATTGAAATAACTTTCGGATCAAAGGCAACTGTTGACATCGGACATTCTCACTAATCAACTCAAAATTAGCACTAAAAAAAAACTAAATTTTCTTTCAAAATGAACGATAATTGAATTATGAAAAAGATATATTTATTTGTCCTTCTCTCTTCAATATTACTTATCTACCAAAATTGTGGGAAACAGTCTTCGGTTCCACTCGCTTCGATTCCATCTCCGCAAGCTGGAATTCCTAGTTTTTTTGAAGAAGAATTTCTTCAGGTGGCACGACTTGCCATTCAACAAATTAAAAATCAGACAGTTTATCAACGTTTATCTCCGATACAATCTGCTCACGCCGACACCCCGACATGTGGTGGAGTCATTACTTCATCAACCAGTTGGAGTGGAACTCTTGATTGTTCAAGTCATGAAGGCTCCTATGCTTTAATCGTCTATGGAGATAACATTACTTTTGATGGTGGTAGTAACAAAGCAAAGATCATTTTCCCTCAAGGGAAAATAGGAATCCTTGTGGTTGGAAGTAACAATGTGCTGAAAAATACTGAAGTTAAATCGATGACCTATGGGATGGGGATTCTTGCATTCGATGCACCTAATGTGATGATTGAAAATAATACGACCAATAACAACCTTATCGGTATAACTCTTTATGCTGAAACGGTTGATATGTCTGGTGTAAAAGTTAGACAAAATGAATCAAAATCAAATTCACTTTTTGGTGTTAGAGTGAACTCAGATTATTTAAATATGAAATTTGTTAGAATGCCACGAATTGAGAGTAATAATTTATCGCTTAACCAACTTTATGCTCTACATATAAGGTCTCCTTACTTCCTTTATCGAAATGATTATAATTTTAATACCATGACAGATTCTGTTGGTGGACTTTACTTTACTGGTGGTCGAATTACCATTAGTAATGTTGATTTAAGCAATACAAGCATTCTTAAAACTAAGATTTTCATTTCTGAAGTTGATTCTGCCGATGTGACAAATAGTAATTTTTCTAATTTAGGTTCAACTTCTACACAAGAGTCTTATGGTTTACATTTTTATCGTGCGAAAAAAATCTTTGTCGATAGGACTACGACAAGTAATCTTGATGTTGGGATCAAAATCGCAACAGAAAATGGAACTGTTTCTCAAACTTATATTAATAATTCATCCATAAAAAATAATGGTTATGCAGGTATTGTCCTTGAGTCTTATGATTCAACAGAGCTTTGTCAGGTTAATATTGCCTACAATGATTTGGAAGGAAATACTAATGATGAGAGAGTAAAGATCAAGTCTAATACGACCTATTGTTCAGAATCACAAATAAGGACAGATTTAAGCACTGCCAACTTTGCAGCCAATAATGTTGACTTTCAAGGATTGGACATCGCAGAGAATTTAACTGCCCAAGCTGTTTATGTTGGAGAACAAGCAACATCATTGAATGTATCATCGACTCGTTCACTTACTTCTGGAATAATTGAGTATTCCACAGCTTTTAGTAACCATAAACCGATTCAAATTCCTACCGAATTTGTGTTGACCCAAGGAAAAAGCGGAACTCACTGGGCAATATTAACTTTGACGACTGACACAGCTAAGGTTCGATGTGTATATCGTGCCAATGGTTATACAAGTTCTCAGGCATCTGATTGTACAAAACCACTGGGAGATAAATATACTTTTCTGGGCTGTTTGAACGAATCTACATGGATAAATAATAATTGTAATTCAAATGCTACCGGATGTGCTAATAACTCATCATTTAAAATATCCACCTTGTTGGCGGGTAGTGTTGTTCCCGTTAAAAATATAACTTTTTCAGTCAGTAATGCTAATCGCTCTTGTGGTGATGCTACTGCAACTGCGACAATTATTTCACCATCGACATATCAAAATTCATTTTCACTGAACACCTTTGAAACTAATGGCAAAGCCTTTATAGGGCGAGCAAATTGGAATGGAAAGAAGTTAAGTGAAGTAAGTAGTCTCAGTTATAAAACGTTGCTCCCTTTAGGTACCCAAGCGACCATTGCACCGATGGCCCAAATTACCATTGATCTTAATAACAGTTCTGGTGATATTGTGACTTTAACATTTGAGCCTAAAAATAATGGAACTCCAGCGATTGGTGTTTGGCAAACGTGGACCCCAACAGATTCAAGTGCGAAGTTTTCTTGCGAACCTTCAGTGGCCATTGGTCAAAATTTCTGTGATTCGATAAGTGCCAATGCGACATACTCCTTAGAAGATATAGTTGAAGAATATCCTAATGCACTTATTATTAATCCTAATGCTGTTGCTCCAAACCCTTCATACCCTTATCTCCCAGCCGAGTCAGGTATTACCGTGGTTGCCGGAGTACCAGGGGCTGCTTCATGGAAAAACTTTTTTGGTTTTATCAAGGACGTTGAATTTAACAGTGAAGTTCTTCAATTTTTGCCTTAGGTAACCCTCCATTAAGGTCCATAAAATTTACAGCATCACTTTCTTTTAAAAAAAAGTATGTATATAGATGACTTCTAAAACTTTTTAGATCTATTTAGGAGTAATTTATGAAGCACTTATTAGTAAGCGTGGTATTACTGTCAATTTTTTCACTTTCTGCTCATGCATCTTCCCCAAAAGCAATTTGCCAAGAGAAGATTGAAAAGTCTATTTTGGCCAAAATTAATAAAACCAAAGGATTCAATGGAGACTCAAAGGATACAAGATCAATTTGCGGTATAAAGCCACTTCTTATTGGAGCCTTTGCTGAAACTTATGCCGTCTGTGCAAGTGATGAAGTTGAGCCTTCAGAATGGGTTGTAACTGTTGGAACAAAAAAATGTAATATTCAATCACTCAATTTGATTAATGATGGAAGTATTTCTTCTCTTTGGGACTAACTCATTAGATATAAAGTTTAAATGATTCTCACTTAAAGGGCGCTTTGATAGCGCTCTTTTTTTTAGTTAGATTCCAAAATACTCTGTCCTGAAGGATTTCAGGACAATAATATAGGTGCAAAACTTAATGGATCTAATACAGGCTCAAATGAATCAATTATTTAGGCAATACTGTCAGTCGACCATTGCCAAATAAACCCATTCCGTCTATTAAATGAGTAATCGAAATATTCAATCTTCACTGGAGATAACCATGAAAAAGTGCGCTTTAACTTTTATAATATTAACTTCATTTCAAGCTCATGCCAGCTCAGTTGATTGTTACAAGATGGCAATTGGTTTAAAGAGTGCGAATCAAGATGATAAAAGTAAGCAGGCTTTTGCTTATAATCTCTGTAAAGGAAGTGAAGATCATTATCCTGTTACTTGTTACGAAGAATTTCTAAGTCTTCCTGATTATATAATTCCAACTCAAGCGGAGAAGCACTTCACCGCCTTTACCATCTGCCGTGGAGCGATTAAAAGCAAAATGACACCGATGAACTGTTTTATGGAAGCGATTAAACTACCGAATGATCTAACACTGATCTATAAAAATCCCATCGAGTTTTCAATTAACTTCTGTAAAGCCAAACACTAGTACTTAGAACTAGTTTGCTATTAAAAAAGAAAAAACCGACCAGAATCAATCTCTCCTATTCTTTAGAAGCAAGGGGGCAGTCCAGCTTTGACATTGTTGTAGTATTTAAATCTTACTGATATACTTTTACCTATGACAAATTGGATTCTATTCTTTGCCTTTAGCATGGTTGCTGGGACTGCCATCGCAGATAATACTAAAGAGCTAGACTTGAAAATCACTGAGCTTAGAAAACTCGTTGATACGAAGGACGAGACGAAACTAAAGAACGCTCGTGCACGCCTCTGTCCAAAAGATTTCACCCACGCTGAAATAGATGGACTCACTCCAACCGAATTGAGAGACGGTGTTGTAGGCTCAACCAGACGTCAAAATTTAGCTTACTTATGTGGAGTTCAAGATAATACTCCTCATAAACCTCTTAGTAAGGTTTTTCTGAAAGTCGATTCATGCAGTTGTTATCATGAACAAATGGGTGATCTCGATCCTATTACTGTCAACTCAAAAGTATTTCCTTCGAAGTCATCGAGCGGAAAAATAGAATGCTCTAAGGCAAAGTTTCATGTTTATTGCTCGGTTATGCAGGATTGTGGTGGGGAGTGCCATTCAGGAACCATTGCTTGTCCTGTCGAGTGTTTGAGTTTTAAATAAACTTAAGTAACTGGTAGACTGTCATTATCGAATCGATTTTTTTTACGGTAATGTGAAAATAATCTGTTTCCGTGAATTACAAAGCTGATCTTCATGAACAGCTGGCAATCAAAGTTGTTGGTCACAAGGATGACTAGAGCTTTCATGTTTTCTATCCATTCCCCAGAATATCGGCGTACTTAATCAACATTTTCTCCTGAAATTCTATTAAATTAGTATTTTTATTTTTTAGATATTCGTTCCAATCTGAATCAAAGAGGATTTTTCTCACATCGGTGAGATAATCATGGCCTATAAGAGGCTCCATCATCCCTCCATTCATACGAACTCTAAGTTCATTGTCCGTAGCAAGCTCAATAATAGAGTGGCTGATCTTATTAAACTTCATGTAGTAATGAAGAATTTCATGCCAAATATAAATCGTTGTGTATTGAGGAAACTCATCAGGAGCCCCCCAGGCGACTAAACCATTTCCAATTGATCTTCCAATATGGTTGGCTGGATTCAAAATATAAACATGAAAAGTTAATGAAAGATCAAAGCCTGTTATATCTTTCATAAGAGCAGACGATTTTTCGTAGTTTCTTTTCCACTCTTCTTCACTTTTCAGTTTGAAACCCTCTGCACCTCTGAGCCAGTTGGTGAAGAAGTGACAACTTTTGGTTTCTGAAATAATATGAGGAAATAAAGTTTTATTCTGCTTAACAAGTTCTGGAGTAAGTCCAAATTCACTTTCATTGTGAACTTTTTTTAGTGCCTTATATTCATCCTTGTACTTCTCCCATAAACGATTTCTCAAATCTTCGATTTCCTGTCCTGAGCCCCCGTGCTGGATGGTAATAGCTGCTAAAAAATCTTCATCGAGTTCGAAGATAACATTGACCCCGGCATCGGCCATGATTGAAGAAAATAAAATGAATAGAATAAAGGTGTATTTTTTCACAAATCTCAATTCATCAACACAATGGTGTTCGTTTGCTCGAATATCTAGTCATTAATACTCAGGGAACCATCCCCATAAAAATACCCGTAAGGATCATTACCACCTTCAAAGTATTTTTCTTTATTCATCCGGTTGTTAGATAGCTTAACAATATGTTCAATTTTTAGCCCTTTGAACCATCTTTTTAAGAAAAAAGGCGTGTACCTAGTTCCATAATTATCCATGGGATGACCTACATAAACTTTAGTATAACCTTGCCAGCGAAAAGCATCCCACTTATCTCCATCAAAGCATCCTGAGTTGTATACAAGTCTAACTTTTTCTCCCAAATAATCTTTAAAGTCATTAACGAAGTAGAAAGATGCATTGTTTGTATGACCGAAAAAGAACACATCAACTTTTTGAGATGACTTCAGAAAATCCGTGATCCGTTTTCTATCAAATTCAGAGACAGGATATTTAATTTCAGAATGCCTATAAATTATTTGTAAGTTTTTTGAATACTTGCCACAAATTTTTTCTGAAAATAAAGTATAAGCTAAACGTTCAAATCCTTTTCCCGTTTGTAAACTAAGGCAGATGGCACTTGACGACTCTAGCTTTGAGTATGCTGACATCGAAAATAGCATTAGTGGTAATATAAAAATTGTTTTCATCTCTTTACCAGCTTATATAAAATTATTAGTCTTAATGATACTGGCAATTCTTATGTGGAAATACGGTTAATGAACTTTTTACTTAAGAGGAAAAAACTGTAAAAAAATTGGACAGCTTCCTGTCTGGAAATACAATCCTTGCCATGCTAGTCAAACTGGAACAGGCATAAATGAGACTATTAAACTTTTCAAAATTGTTTTTGAAAGACAAGACAGTGTTGAAAAAAATCTCGTTAATTTTTTTCTAAATAAGCAGAACAGTATAATTTAAGTTAATGAAGTCTAAAAAGTTCAACTTGTTCATATTAAAGGCAAGAGGGGATTAATTTACCCAATTTGAGACTTTGAAAGAGTCACCTATAATTAGCACTAGTGGGTAACTCATGATGTTTCTCTATTTTATGTTTGGGCTTTTATTCCTTACTTCTGTAGAGGCCCAGGAAAATATCAAAGGTTATGCAGGAATGCCTGGCGTGAAGATGCAGGGAAATTCAATCCTCGTTCGAACAAGTTCCTCCGACATCGTTATCGACCTGACAAAAGTTTCACCTAACATTAAGGCCATACTTACAAAAGAAGATGGCTCAAAAAATCAAATCAGCATTCTAGTCCCTAAAGAAGCGATTGTTTCAACCCAATCTCCTAAAGATGGGATTCGTCCACATTGTGGTGAACTACCGCTTAGTTATGCTTCTTTAAAAACTCTCGCTGATCGACCGGATATAAATAACCAACTAGATTTTCTGCAGGCCATACCAGAAGGAACACTTCAGACTTTTACTTTCAATTATAAAAGTGAGAGTGCTCAAGGTGTAGGAGTTTCACGAGGACTGCCTGGAGTTATTCGCATGTCTGCGGATGGTAAACTGATTATTCGTTATACTTGCGATCCATCAAAACCCACTTTCAATAAAGTGGAAGTTCTTACTTTTGACGATGGGACTTCCAAATATAAAATGGCCGATTTTGATTTCACTCAGAAAGCTTCAGTTAAAGGACAACCACCAGGTCATAGAATTTCTGAGAATCCTAAGTCCTGTATGAAGTGTCACAATCCAGCTGGAATGGATGCGGCACCTGATCCGAGACCGAACTGGCAGCAGTATGATCAGTGGACAGGATTTTATGGATCACAAGACGACACATTTAATCAATACAGCTCCAAAAATGGTGTTCGTATTACAGAGGCAGAAGCGGCCCAAGAGAAAAAAGACTATCTTGATTTTAGAGCAGCTGAAAAAAGCAATCCTTGTTATTCTTCTTTGCCTTGGCCGAAAACAAATTACGAACCTGAATATCCTTATTCTAATAGAGCAAGAAATAGTGATTACATAAGAAGACCAGGTCTTAAATTTACTGAAATTCAATGTCACTTAACGGCCAAGCGACTTGCCAGGAGAATCAGTTCAAAACCTGAATACAAATATCTTAAATATTCTTTAGCAATGAAGACGATGGGATGCTCGCAGTTCAAAAATGAGATGATCACAAATGTAATCCCTGAGGTTACTTTTCCGAATGACTCGCATATGGTCAAGAATGAAAACTTTGGTGATCCGTATAATTCGAACAATACTTATTCTCTAGCCTATGAAGTTGGAAAGACCATGGGGATTCGAGACAAAGAATGGACCATGCATTTTAATAAGGATACTGATGCAACTTATGGCTGTGGATCAGGTCCAGGTAAAAAAAAGTTTAGTGATCTTGGTATTGGGGACTTGTTGGAAGGCGAGTTAATGAGTAGCCTGACTCAAGAAATTCCAGCACTAAAAGGAACATATTCAACTTCAAAAGGTGAATTGGAAACTTTTGGCCAAAATTTTGCTTGTAATGATGATCTGGGCGGTGGAGTAATTGTCGAAGATCGGGTCAAGGCTTGCGAAGAATTACTAAAGGCGCAAGTTGTTATGGAAACTGGGTCTCTCGGCCCTCAAATTGCAAAAGGGACTCTCGATAAATTGAAGGCCCAGAGGAAAAAAGATTGTGATCTTATCACAGACGAATCATTGGCTCCGATCAGTCATAATCTTGCAGATATCCAAGAAGTGAATTTAAAGCTTATCAATATGGACCAGAAACCTGATGCTGCCAGAGGAAAACAACTGGTGCAAAATAATTGTATGGAATGTCATTCTAGTGGTGGTAAGACGTACGATTTTTTTAATAGCGAAGAAAGATTTCAGCAGCACTTAAAAGAGAAACCTGATTTTATTAAAAGAGTTAGTGGAAAATTAAATGATAAAGATGATTACATGCCACCGGGTGATAAACCGCTTGAACCTTTACAACGTGCCGACATTATCGAATATTTGAAATCTATTACGAAACAATAAATTATTTTAGAAGAATGTATACAATTCAACCAGCTGTCTGTCTGGAAATACAATCCTTACCGTGCTATCGAAAGAGCTTATAAACAGTTAGTGAGCGAGGGTAGGGAGCTCAGGGGCTCGTTTTAACTCAAGAATAATGCACTAATCTTTCCTATCCATCCGGATGACGATGCTGACTTCATCCTCTGTTTGTACAGCGCTCAAACGAACCCATGGGTTTCCTGTAAAAATTACCTATATTTTTTGCGTTCACACGGTGTCACACCCTCTTTTTTCTGTATCAATTATCTTAGAGACACAAAACGGTTACACCGTAGCGAGAATATCATTCTCTCTACCAAACGATTAACAATGCTGGTGAAAATATTCATTAGCAAAAAACAGGAGATACCTATGAAAAAGTTGTTTTTGATGGCCATGATTTCTTTAGCCGCAGTTTCAGCAAATGCTAGTTTACCAGTACCGAAAACGATCATAATTAAAGATGTTCAGGCAATTGAGGACTTACTTGCATTCGATCACAATGAACTAGAAGATCCAAGTTGTATTAGAAAGTATCTGCTTGAGAGCTCTATACTTCAATCCAAAATTGCCACTGGTGAAATCGTAAAGTCACTTTCGGTATCTTATTTTTTTTATAATGGTGGCGATCCAGGAGTTCAGGTCACGGCTTATAACCAAAATGGAAAATATATGGATGTAGCGGTTTGTGACCTTAAATAAATCTTTAAAATGCGTTAAGGAATATCAATGAAGATAAAAGATTGATATGATAACGACTTTTGAAAAAGGTCAAGTTTAGTTCAAGTGGCCCTACTTTATAAATTAAGAGCTTTGGCTCTAGGAGTGAAAAATGAAAAAAATAGTATTTTGTGTTCTTGCCGTTTGTTCTCTGAATCTCTTTGCCGCTGATTGCAAAAGCCAATTTGAAGAATTGGAAAATGCTTACTCTAAGTACTCTATAGCGGTCAATGATATAACCAAAGGAGCTTTTCACATTAATAAATACATCGTAAGTATTAGCGAAGATCTATATAGTCAAGTAGGCGGAAGAGTGAGTTTGGCATCAGCGAATACTGTTTCAAATGCGGCTTCATCGTTTAGAAATGAACTAGTCGAATTAGAGTCTAATATTTATTATAAAAACAGAGAAGTTAAAGGAAACCTATCGGACTTAAAAGATTGTCTAGATTTAAACTATCAAAATCAAAAATAAATTATTCAAGGTCGATTGAAGTCCCAGTTATAGGGCCAGGGCTCAAACCTGGGACTTTAATTAAACTGTTCTTTTTTTGTTTCAAAGAAGATAATGGTGAATAGAAGAATTAGCTCTATATTACCAAATACCGATAGATAGCAGCACTCCCCCCATTTGAGATAAAAGATACTCCCTCGATCGAAGCCTCTTGCTCCTGAAAATTCTTTCGGCCCTGAAAGGGGGATTAATTCACGTTATATCCTTTTACCCAGAAATTTTTTATCCCTATGGTATTTATTTGGACATAACAAATGCGATTTTGCATTTTCAAAAGGGGATTCTTATGAAGAAATTATTGATTGGATTACTTATCTGTACATCAAGTGCTTTTGCAAATCCTTTTTCTATCCAAGCTCACGTAAAACCTAAAATTGATGCTGCTTACATTAGAGCAGAATTATACAGCATGTGGAAAGAGGAAGGTAAACCAAGCTATGAACAACTTGAAAAGAGCTTAAACGAAAAGAAAAATAGAGAATATAAAGGTGTCGCAACTTGTGTAAGTCTCTTTAACGACGATAAAGAAATTTTTCATGCGGGTATAGCACTTGGAGTTATTGAGAAAGCTCATGGACCATTTAAAGAAGATATAATCTCTCTAGACTATCTCGAAAATTCTCAAAGCTGGATAAAGTTATCAGAAAGCCAAGTTTTATCTAATTTATATAAATTAGGTTACAATAATTTCAAGAATGTAAACGTTAAGTATATTGATGATAATGACGGAGTAAAATTTGAATTTGAAGGAGAACAAGGAGCTGAACCTTGGTTTTTTGTAAAGCCTATTTCTAATCCTCGTGGTTTAAAAAATGTTTCTTATCTCATTCAAGTAAACTACCAATATCTTTGTATTCTCTAGTAAAGAACGCACATGGCTCTCTTTTGCACAGAAAACGCTACCCTAAGTGCTTATACGGGCCAACTGGAAGGCTCCGAGAGGAAGTGTCAAATTTATTACTCTACTTGTAAAACTTACATAGACCGTTATCGAGCATTGAATAAAGCAGGATTAGCTCAGATAATTTCAATTATTTATTGAGAGTTAGATGACCTTTAAATTATTTTATATTTTCTTATTGTCCTTATTCGTTATTGGGGCTGACGTGGTCAAGGCTGAAGTCGGTGGTCATACTGGTAACGGTGGCGGCATCGTCACTTGTCCGGGACTTAAACCAGTGGTTTTAGATTATTATGAAGCCGTGGCAAGTGGTCGTAAAATGATTGATCTAGAATCGATGGATCGTGAAGAGTTTTTTGATTTGATGATTAAAAGATTGGAGCTTGGAAGTAAACACAAGACAGGGGTTTTAGGAAGTAGATATTTTGGTGGACTTGATGTCTTTGATTTGCATAGTGAACTAGAAAAAAAACTTAAGGTCGTTAGCGATGCTAATTCGTGGACAGAAATTGAGGAATGGAGGGTCCATGACGAATTTATTAATAATAGTCTCCCTTCAGATTGCCATTTCAAACAAGCAGCCATTACTTCATTAATTCCAAGAATTGGTTGGCATACGTTTAGAATAAAAGGGGCAGTAGAGTCATTATCAAGAGGGCAGCAGTTTATTATTGAATTACATGAGTTTTTACAAGAACATAATAGCGCAGGATCAAGCATTATTGTCAGAAAATTAGTGGGAGTTTTATTACAAAAAAGAGTGAATTATAAAAAAATTCGCTTGGCCTTGGTTCAATTTGCTAAACCCCATAAAGAATACGTTTTGAAATTTGGAGATATCCATGAACGAGATTATAGCTGGGCCAACCTAATGAATGATCTCTATGCTCTTGATCTCAGAAATATTTCGAATGAAGAGAAAAAAAACTATCAAAATTGTCCACGATGGTTGGGGATTGTTCCTTCGGAAAAAGCAAATTTGATCTTACAGCTTTTCCAAGATTCAGCTGCTACCCCAGAAGATATTTTCATGCCGTGGCAAGACAGCGTACTTTTACAAGCAAATTACAAAATCAAAAATGTAGAAAATTCCTATGAAAGACAAAGTTTGGATAAAAAAACAAGTTTATTTCGAAAAGACTTTTCTTTGAAAAAAGTTTCATCAAAATTATATTTTGAGAGATCTGGCCTTAGTTGTCCTTATATAAGCATCACTGAGTCTTCGAATTTTGTACAAAATTTTTATTCTGCTTATCATAAACAAGATAGACTATTTCCTTACATGTGGACTAATATCTTTTATGTTCAAAGAATTCGAACCTACTATGAACTAAAGCGACTTGGATATGAAAGTCCATACGAACATGAAGTAGACAATATTAGAAACATTCTCAATTGGTAGAATATGGCGAACGCAATTAAGCCCAATATTTATGAATACAAAACACTTTCGGTTTATCTTAAAGCATTTCATGATTATAAAAAACAAAGTAATCCAAGATGGTCTCTTGGTTTATGGTCACAGAAACTAGGACTCACTGGAACTGGCACACTTTCAAATTTTATTTCTGCCAGGAGAATTCCGGCCACGAAGACTTTGGAGCTTATTAAAAAATCCATAGGTCTTTCTGAATATGAATCTCAATACTTCGATGCTCTTGTCGTTGTTTCTACTAAAAACACTAATCCCGCACTTCAAAAGGCTGCTCAAGCCCTCCTTAGCAGCAAGGCAGTAGGCAAAGAATACTTTGAGATGACGGACGATCAATTTAAGCAAGTTTCATCGCCTTTGGGAGTGCTTTTAATCGAGGCTGTTAAACTCAAAAATTTTCAAAAAGATGCTCAATGGATCAAGGGGCATTTAAAACTGTTAAAGATCACAGAAGCTGAGATTGAAGAAAGACTTGATATGCTTACAAATCTTGGACTTTTACAGAGTGATAAACCCCACTACAAAACGCCTGTGGATACAAGTTCGGAAGTTTTAAAAGAATATTATGAAGAATGCCTTGAAATTAATCGTCAGGCAGTTAGAAATTTAGCTCGTGAAGAGAGATACTTGAATTCGATTACTTTCTGTTGTTCCCGGGAAAAAGTGGAGGCTTTAAAAGAGGCGATTCACGAATTCTCAAAACAAACCCTTCATGAATATGATCAAGAGGAGGGTGACATCGTTTTTCAATTGCATACTCAGCTGGTTCCGCATTTGAGCGTCTAGAGCCTAATTTGCCACCATTTTTACCTTATCAATAGTCCCAACTTTCACTAATTCCATAAAACATGTCCTCGTGTTTGATTAATCCATGAACATAATTTAAATGTTTTCCCAAAGTTCGCCTTCGCTAACAACAATTCTTACTATGAAAAATAGATCTGTTTATTGGGCCATAAACACCTTTTTGTCTTGCCATTGAGATCTGGTTGAGAAATTTTTTGGACTCACCTATTCTAGTAAAGAAATCAAATTAACAAAGAAAATTGACTCTATAACGAAGTCGAAAACTTTGTTTAAAAAATACAGGAGAAATTTATGAAGAAGATTATTATCGGAGCATTATTACTAACGTCAGCATCAGCATTCGCTGAGTGTAACCTTAGCGATGTTGTTAAGCTGGTGGAAAGTCGTGGTCAAAGCTCTGTGACACATAAAAAAATTAATGTGAGTACGAATAATTTTAAATTTCAATCATCTGAACATTGGTCAAACACTGATGGCGGGGTAGCTAAATTTTTGTGGACTCGAAAAATTGAAGAAAAGACATTTTACTGCACACCAGGTGAAGACTGTTTTCCAAATATTGTCGGATATGAAGCCGATTATTTGGTCAGCATGACTTTCGATGCAGATTGCAAAGCACAAGATGATCTAACAACATCGGAGAAGATTTCAGAGCGTGAATATTAACAGGTCAGTCGACTGAGTTACTTTTTAATACATCATCTTCATTCAGGCTTGGGGTCTAGTTCCCCAAACCTGAATGAAGTCTCTTCTTGATATAAACTTCATCATTTTATAAGAATAATCAAAACAATAACGACATCAAAAACTATGCGAAAGACCTAAAGGCTCAATTCCTCGTCGAGGGTAGGGAGGTTCGGGGGGGAAACATTTAATAATTCATAGGTAAATGAAACCTCGGCTTAGATCTCAGTCATTTCATAAACCATAACTTTTACATTAGGTAGATCTTTTCCGTCATATGATGAAACTGGTTCCACTGTAACTTTGTCTACCCGCAGTTTGGTGCCACCTAAGAGGATATGCTCTTTCTGGTCTTCCTCTTTGTTGAATTGGCTCACATCTCTGGCCGACTTCGCATTGATCACCATAGCTATTCTATCACCTGCATACGTCTTCATACTATCTGTGGAGGTGCTCACGAATCTCGGGAGGACATAAACACTACCTATTCCTAATTTGGCGATCATCTCTTTTTCATTTTCTAGAAGTGCTGAGGCTCTATAAACTTTTGTCGTTACCTTGGGAAAACGATTAAAGAGTCCTTCCATTAGAGGTAAGTTATAAAGAAGGCTCCAATGCCTATAGGATTCTTCCGGTTGATTGTAATCTTGAAGAATGACAGCTTCGTCAATAGTCATACATGAATTCCAAACAGAGTTCGCATTAAGTCCCAAATACATCTTACAATCTGCTTCTTCTAGACATGTATGGGAAACGACATACCTTATCCTTTCTTGCTGTTTTTCGGTCGCAGCAGTATAACCTTTGCAATTCACCTTACTTTGTAAATCAGCTTTAGCTTCATAGTTAATGAGTATTAGAAATACACCAAAAATAATTTCCAATTTCTTCTTCATGAAATCTCCCATGCGTTTTTTGGCGCAAGAATTTAGGATTGTAGTTTGTATTAATTACATTATTGATCAAATATGGATGGCTTTATAGTGGCTCTGAATTTTTTTAGTTTGGTGTTTAAAAATTAGACAATTTTGACTTTGTTAGGTGGTAAAGAGACCAAAAAGATTTGATTGAGTGATCTTGGCTTGACAGCACGGGTGTGTCCCAGTCTTATCAATAGTCCCAACTTCCACTAAGTCCATTAAACATCTCCTTGTGTTTGATTAATCCATGTACATAATTTAAATGATTTACTCAAAGTTCGCCTTCGCTAACAACAATTCTTACTATGAAAAATAGATCTGTTTATT
>JBMOGR010000017.1:0-64640 GCA_049318265.1 Bacteriovoracaceae bacterium | reverse complement strand
AAATGACATGTAGGCAGGACTAAATCATCCCCATGCTAGTGGGGCAGTTCTAAAAATTTTGATCTTGCTTTCTCGAGTAGTCTCTAGCTAAGAAATTATTTTCCCCTTGTCTTTTAATTTCTCCTATCGTATTCTTAGAATGTTACTCATTTCAAAAAGGAGGCATTTATGATCAATTCAATTCAAAATTCAGACGTTGTTTGTACAGTCGCCTCTGCCGTGCTCTCACAGCGCTAGCAAGAAGCATTTTTCAACCAAATTTACACTTATTAACTTTGAATTAATTTAATTCATTAGGAATTTTTATGTACGCTATTTTAAAGAAACAGGCTTTTTTGCCTGGTATGGGATTCTATTACCGATTTTTCAAAAAGAATTTGAAAAATATATTATTTATCTTCTACATCATTGTTCATGGAATATGGAAAATCTTTTTTGTACCTCCTAAGTTACGAAGACAGATTGAACCAGGAGTTTATGAAAAAATTGAGCGGCCACATGTACCTCTCCCTTGGTATTAATATCAAGGGAGAGAACTTATCAATCAATTCAAATCCTAGGACCATTGATGATGCTTTTAAAGGCGAAGCTTAGATTTACATAGTGATACAGAAAATGTTTAAATAGGAAAAGCCTTTCATTTTACATTTACGTTAAAGGATCAATTATAAAAACACTACTTCTTATTCTAGCTTATATTTGTTGTCACTCAGTCTGGGCCATTGAAACCACAGGTCTTCGTAACCAAAGATATTGTGAAGTCTTAATGGGTAACGGAGGAATCATCAAAGGCCTTAAGCTCGATGTTTATAATAGTATCGGTCTTAATTTATGTCCTGAAGAAATGTGGAATAAACTATCAGTCCACAAAATTAAAAAAGAATTTAAAAAGTCTTTCGTCAAATTAAATGGGCCAAGATATTGGACCATGGATGCAATGGAAAGCAGTTTACTCGATACCAATATAATTAAATTTGGTGAACTTGGAATGAGGAAAGCTGGAATTGTATCAGTTCCCTTTTTTGAAATCTTAGGAAATCGAAAGCCTTATAAAGAAAGAAAGGTCAATCGTAAATCAATTTGGATTTTTTATCCAAATGAGATGATTTATCTGCTTGAAGACCCGACTGGAAAGAAATACATCATGCAATCCTATAGTACCGAGAAAAAGCCATTAACAATAAATGAGCTCTCTCATCTAAATAGCTTATTAAAACTTCCTAAAGGTTGGGCCTTCCGTCCACTACGACTTGAAGAGGAACTTAGAATACCAATTCCAGAAAACATGGCCACTGTGATTCAAGATGAGTTTTATAATACTTATACTTTAATAGAATAAAATGGAATGACCAAAATACTAGACCAAATCAAGCAGGTAACGCCCTAAGAAATTGCTACTACATTAAGATTGTCTGACCGATAAGACCTCATGAAGCAGTTAATATTACTTCTTATCATTAGCAGTATCTCAACAAATTTGTTTGCTCAAAGTGGTTGCGACAACACAACCTCATTTATCATTGTTAATGATTTATTAAATGAAATTAGACAAGTTTATTTTCCAGAATTACAAACGATTAATATTAGTTTAAAAGAATTCAAATCAGATGCTTATTTTTTACAAGCTCAAGTTGATCTCGATACATTATATAAATCTAAATCGAAGAGAAAATACTTCGTTGAAATAAACCCTGACATCTATAGCTGTTCACCAAATACAAAAGCCCTCAAGGCCATCATCGTTCATGAAATGGAACATATAAAAGATTACCATAGCATGAGTTCTGCCAATATCGTTGCGCTTGGAATAAAGTACACCTCATCAAAAAAATTTCGTGCACGGTATGAAAGAGCCACAGATGAAAAAGCACTTTCTAAAGGCCAGGGATTGGGTTTGATTGATTATCGCCTATGGATCTATTCAAAACTGACAGCAAAACAATTAAAGCTCAAAAAGCTATATTATCTTTCTCCCGAAGAAATTCAAACCTGGCTGGAAACTCATTCAATTTAAAATAGGGTTAAAATCCCAGCTTATTTGGGCACAAACTTCCCCATTAATCTGAATACAAAGATGATGAAGACCTGGATAGTATTTCATGGTGGTGATAGATTTGAGTGAGTGAGTTTTTTTGATTATGACTTTTTCTTTCGCTTCCAAATCAAAAGTTTTTAACTTAAAAGTTTTAGTACCGTAGCCCCCATTGGCTTTTACAAAATGAATCTGATAATCAATGACTAATTTTTGTTGATTGCGACTGGTAGAAAAAATGTCAAACTCAAAGTTTAATTTATCGTTAAGCTTAAAAGACTTCTGATTTATTTTTAATTTGCCCATGGTCGTCTTGGCCTTCCCCACAACTCCCATTAACTTCAGAGCATTCTTATGACCTTTTTTGATCAAGGTGCGAAGGGCCTGGCGTTTGATCCACTCAATTTTAGCTCTATGGCTCTCTGGTGAAGACTTTTCCCAAGCAGCTAAAGTGGCTATGACGACATCAGGGTGATTCTTAGAAATATCGTTCAAATGATTGGCTATACTTTTCCTCACATAAAGCTCTTCATCGAATTTCAGTTTTTCTAAAATGGGCAAAGTGTAAGATGGGTCTTGCACAAACAATGGAATTTTAGCCCCCCAGGGTAGAAGGGGTCTCGATCCTTCAGATAGCCATCGTCTGATATGAGTATCTTTATCATTAGTCCATGAGGAAAAAAATTTTAAAACTCTTTGAGGATCTTTCAAAAGATAAGGACGAATGGCAAACTCTGAGGTGAAATGTTGTGTTAGCAAATACATCCCCTGCATGGATTCATCAAAATGATCCAACCCAAATTGCCCAATATATTCAGAAAAAGGCCAGAGACTAAACCCAGACAGATTTTTTCGTTGCATCACTTTTTGTAAGACTTTCAGCGCCTCAGGATAATGTCCGGGTAAGTATATTTTAAGTTCTTGGGTAATTAATAAGACTCTCTGTTTTAATTCAAGAGGTATTAGATCTTTAGAAAGTTTTTTAAAGGCTGTCTCGTTAAAGCTTGGGTAAACCGATTTGATTTCCTTGGAGATAAGGTTAACCACTTGCTGATTAATAAGGTTTTTAAAGGCTTTATCATTTTCCATAAAGTCTATAAAAGCATATTTAATATGATTTCATCAAATGATATTTTGCTGCTATTTATTAATAAAAATGTGAAGACCAAAGAAACAAAAAAAGATACAGTTCTTTAAACCATCAATTCCCAAAACCTGAACAAGTCTTGAATGAGGTTGATGAATTTTTGGAGGTAATCCGTTCATGAGTCATGACCTCAATTCTTTTTGGGAAGTTCTCGTTATCTTTCTTATCCCTTTTGGAGGAGGAATTCCTGCTGGTGTTCTGCTTGCACAAAAATTAAAAATGTCTTGGCCATCCATGATCATACTCTACCTGATCTCAGATATTATTTTAGCCTGTGTCTTTGAACCTATCTTAATACTTTTTATTCGTCTGACAAAAGATTCTCCAACGCTTAAGCCTATGCGTGAAGCTTTTAAAGTCGCAACCCATAAAACCTTAAATTATTATGGTAACAATAATGGTGTATTTGCACTAATCATGATTGCTTTCGGCGTTGATCCAATGACTGGTAGAGCGATCGCTGTATCCGCTGGACATGGCTTTGTCACGGGCTGGCTGATTGCTATCGCCGGAGACATGATTTATTTTTCTATCTTGATGATTTCCACTCTGTGGCTGAATGATGTCATTGGAGATGGAAATATCACTATGCTGATCATCTTAAGTGCTATGATTGCTTTTCCATATCTCATTCGGAAGTTCAGAGAGAGAAAACAAAAAGTAATCTATTTCTTCACTTAACCTATCTGAAATACTCGATCCAGTGTTCTTTAATGATATAATCTAGACTGTCTGTTTATTTTGTTTGTTAAGAATTATTTTACCAACTAATTCAGAATTCATTGGCTTTGAGATAATTGCTTCAAATTTAATATCGATGACTAAATTATTTTCTCCTGTAATGAGATATTTCTCTAGAGTTTCCGGACACTGTTGGCCAAGTTCGACTCCGCTAATTTCTGGCATCCTGTAATCTGTAAAAAGCAGATTAGGTGGATTTTCGAGAATCTTTTCAAGCGCCTTCAAAGGGCTCGTAAAAGTTTCAATAATCACATCTGGACCTGAGAATGCTTCTTCAAATAATTCACATAATTCTGCTTCATCATCGACATAAAATACTCTAATTGACATTTTTTTCTCCAGAGCTAGGAAACCTGATTTCAAAACAAGTGTTTGTAAACTTTCGATTTAAACTAATTGTCGCGTGATGCTCATCTAATATACCTTTGCTTATAGACAAGCCAAGCCCAGTTCCCTCCCCTACTTTCTTAGTGGTAAAAAATGGATCAAATATTTTACTTTCTAATTCCGTTGAGATCATAAGTCCTGAGTCAATTACCCTTAAAATGACTTCTTGTCCCTCTCTGTAAGCCGTAATTTTAACCCATCTCTCATCATTTTTCTTTATAGCATCAATACCATTATTCAATAAGTTAATCAGGACTTGTTCAATACTTAATTCATCACATAAAATTCTGAGATCACCAGAATACTCCCTTGAGATCTGAGTGAGTTCACGAGAAGCTTTTATCTGTGTCAGGATAATGACTTCATCAATAATCAAACTCAAATCAAGGACACTCATTTTATTATTTTCAGCAGATCTAGAGAATTTTCTGAGTCCTTCCAATATTTTCGAAATTCGCTCACAGGACTTCAAAATTGATCCTATTTTTGAATTAAATTTATCAGGATTATCTTTATATTTAGTAAGCTGTTCTGCAGATCCTGAAATAATAGCAAGAGGATTATTCACTTCGTGCGCTATTCCTGCAGACATCTCTCCTAATGAAGCTAACTTAGACTGATGAAACAATTTATGTTTTTGTACTTCTACTTCATTTTGTATACGAACTTCTTCGCTTAAATCATTGTGTGTTCCCATAAAACGCAATGGTAAACCATCATCATCAAAACTTATAATTTTACCTTTTGCATGAATATAAACCCAATGTCCATTCTTGTGTAGCATTTGGAATTTAATATCAAACTTTGGTGCTTTCTTCTCAATATAATTACTGGCAGAAGTCAGAACTCGCTCAATATCCTGTGGATGTGTTAAATCTTGAAATGTTTGAAGAACGTGTTCCAACTCATTGGCCTTAAAACCTAATATCTCACACCAGCGATCATCATAGTTTACTTGATTTGTTTTAAGATTCCAGTCCCAAACTCCTAATCCAGAAGCATGTAAAATAAGCGAGAGATTAGCATTGAGTTGTTGAAGTTTACCAGCATCTAACTTTTCTCGTTCTTCTTGCATTCTAACCATCTCGCTTAAACTTACGGCAAGAACGTTATCAGAACTAATTCTAGCTTCATCATACTCATTATAAGTTTTCTCTATTTTTTCTAAAAATTCTCTCCATGTTATTAGATCTTTTGGCATATCAGAATATGAAAGCTCTAGCTTTTTCAACTGACGCAAAAGAAGTGGCTTTAATAATTGTTTTTCCATGGTGCTTATAGCTTTTCCTGAATAAGAGTAATTGTCATTGTCTGATTATGGAGATCGCAAAATCCAATATTTCCAGGAGCAATTTCGCCATAAGAATAAAAGCCCGTTTGAGTGGTGTTTTTGGGTAAATTTTGTAAAACCTCTTCAATCTCATTTTCAGTATTTTCACCCAGAACTAATCTTCTTCCTACACAGCTTACGATTAAACTCACTGTCTCAATCGAATGATCTAGCTTCATGGCAGAATTCGAAGAAGCTATTTTCGCTGCCTTGATTAAATCTTCATGTGAAGCTCTCATTAGTTGAATATTGGAACCAACTGGTACATCCCCTGCGAAGGTCATTGATTGATTTTTTTCGTCAACAGAGAGAATTGTACGTACAGCATTTCTAGCAACTTGATCTGCTCCTGAAATTAAATAAATTGGAAATAATAGTGCCGATGAAGGAAGTTTCTTGGCCTGCTCGCCCAAAAATTGTTTGTAAAGTTCAAGTGCTGGCTTACCATCTAATTCATAAAGTACATTTGCCTCAGACTTAGTAATCGTTCGTGATAAACCAAATGTAATCCATCCTCCTTGTGCAGAAGAATTCATACTAATATTGTCTCCATAAAAAGCGACCGCCGTAGCAGCATTTTCTGTTGGTTGACCGTCAACAAGGACGAAGGTATTTTTAAAATCTGCCCCATCCCCTGCCAGTCCTCCCGAGAGGTTTAAATCGTGACCTAATGTATTCGTTAATCCTTTGATCAAAGCCGTTCCATTGACTGCTAAACCATCAGAAAGAAGATACATCGCTGAGAGGCCTGACTTCGGAAACAACTTTCCGAGATCTTCTCCCACATCCTCAGAGTTTCTGCCTTTGAGGTTCTTGATCGTGGCAATTTCAATTTTTGTTTTTTCAAACTTAATACCAGTCAAAATAATTTGATGATCACATATTTCGGATTGTTTAACTTCACCCGCCCCTGAGCAACCCATAAATTTTGATTGAGGAAAAAGATTTTTTAGTTCTTTCCAAACCGAATGAGCATGAAGTGCAGGAGAAAAATAAGCAAATAAGAGAGAGTTTGCTGAATCAAAGTCAGCGGGAAAATTCTCAGACCATTTGTCATTTTTAAAACTCATTTGAAATGTTTTCATCCATCGTTCCTTGTAAATTAATCGTTTAGTTAAAGACTTTATCGACAACTAATGATTATTATTAAATAAAAAATGGAAAAATATCTTGAGTACTTTCCTTACGACAGAATAGCTTAGGAAATAAGTCTGTAAGCTTTAATCTAAATTTCTATGATTGGTAGAGTGTTATTAAGATTTGTTCAAGTAGCTCTTATAATTGAGAAATACGGTTTTTCCAATTTCTGGTAAGAATCGTATCCTATCAAATTTCAAGTACATTTTACAAGTCCTTTAAATTACTTTGACTTAAACAACTTCATTCAATAACGTGCAGCCGTTTATATCCAAAATTCAAAACGGAGAAAGTTTATGAAAAAGTTCATGCTTGCTACTGTCCTCATGTTCCCCTTTTCTCATCTTCTCGCTAGTCCTCTCAAAAACTGCCAATTTAAAACTGAAGATTTACGTAATGATCAAGTTTTTTGCCAATACGAAGCAGATATAAGTGATCCGATTTATACTCAAGTTTGTGGGATGACGACTAATGGGTGTACTGACAATGATGGTCAAAATTATGATTGCACCACTTGCGATTACGAATACAGTGGAGAAAAAGTTGTAGGGAAGTTTATCGCTAATTTTTCCATCAATCAAAATCAAACAATACATCCAAAAACAACCCTAGAAATGAGTTTTGATAAAAAAGACATTACCCAATCAATTGTTGGTGAAAGAACAGACTTTCTTTACAGTGCTGATTTGAGCCAGTTAAAAGTAGAAAGTAATGAGTGCACAGATGATGATGAAGATTGCACAAATCCTTTTATTATTAAAAAAGTTAGTGGTGTTGTTACAATCAAAGAAACTGATTTATCCGTTACCAACAAAGCATTTCATGACTCGTTTCTAACCATGGATTTTAATACGCTCACTAAAGAAATTCGAATCCCATATAATCAAAGAGCTGACCTTGAAAGAATAAACATGAGGATGAGCTACGTTAAGCGTCGTGGTATTGGTTATCAATACAAAGATAGTCACTGGCTTATACGAAGAAAAAACTTAAACGCCAGTAACTTTATTTTCGCTGAAACAAATGATGGAAGTAAGTTTTTGAGTATGAATTTATTGGATCTTTTAAAGGCGCAAAAAGTAAAGAAACTACCGAAAAAAGATCAGTTAGTTGCGATTGTTGTTACAAATCAAATCCCAAAGCTTGAAAATGTTTTTTCCCTAGAAAAATATGAATTACGAAGAGAACTAATTTGGGAAAGAAAATAACATAAAAAGATCTTACCAGAAAAAAGGCCAAGGCATTTAAACCTTGGCTTTCTTTAAATTATCGAAGAAATTAATTTTCCACTTTTGAGGTCCCCAATAAAAATATTCTTTATTATTCTTCTGTTGAATTTAGATATAGCAAACGCCGCTAAAAAGGAAGTTGCCTTAACTTTTGACGATGCTCCAATAGGTTCATCTCAACATTTTGATTCGAATTCTCGAACTGAAGAGCTTATCAAAAAGCTAAAAGCTCTCGAAGTTCCAGCTGTTATGATTTTTGCCAATGCTTGCAGAAAAAAAGATTTTACTAGCGTGATAACACAATTAAAAAAATATCGTGAAGCTGGCCATCTGATTGAAAATCATACTTGCTCACACCTTAGACTCGATGATGTAGGTTTTACTGAATTTACAAAGGATATATTACATGGAGATGAACTTCTTTCTCCTCTTCATACCGGTCAGAAATTTTTCAGATATCCCTATCTCAACGAAGGCAATGATACTAAATTGCGTGACCAAACACGAGAATGGTTAAAAACGAATCATTTTAAAAATGCCCTGGTCTCAATAGATGACAACGATTATATTTTTTCCCTTAAAATGAATGAAGCAAAAAGAAAAAAGAAAAAAATTGACTATAAAAAAGTACAAGAACTTTTCATTAAACACATTATTAGTGCTGCCCAATTTAATGACAATCTTGCCATAAAAACAATTGGTCGCTCTCCAAAACACGTTTTACTTTTACATGAAATGGATGCGACTGTAATGTTCCTTGATTCTTTAGTGAATGAATTAAGGCTAAAAGGCTGGACCATCATCAGCGCAGAAGAAGCTTTTAAAGATAGTATCTACAGCGAAACTCCGAAAAACACCTATTCAGGAAATGGCATAATTGCCCAACTGGCATTTGAAAAAACAGGTGAAAAAATTGGCCATAACTTTGACGAAACTAATAATGAATTAAATAGAATTTTGGATCTTGAAAATAAAAAATAAATCTATTCTCATTAATTGCGCCAATCTATATTATCTTTTCAAGAATTGACTCTCCCAGGCTCTCCTTACCGGTTTTGAAAAACCATCTAGTTTATTAGGAAAATTCAGAAGCTCAGTTTTTTCTACTTTTCCTGAACTAATAAGTTTAATGACTTTGGTAAATTCATCCGCCACACCAATAAGTTGTGATAAAGAATTGACCATCTGACTTTTAACTAGCCCAGGAAATCCGGTGCCATTGTTACGTTCATGGTGTTGAGCGATGATTTGTGGAACGAGAGGATTAATTCCAGCTATTTTCTGAACTAACTCTGCACCTTTTAAAGGATGATCATGATACGCTTTTAAAAGAATCCGTCTTCTCGATTCGACTAGTCCAGGATTTTTAAGCTCTAGTTCGAGTTCTTCTTCATTGTAGTAAGCATGTTCTGATTCAAAATTATCAAACACATTATTAATTTTATAAAGACCAATGTCATGTAAAGTGGCAGCTATTCCCAAAACATTTATGCATTCATCGTGACCAAAGTCTAATTTTCGCGCTAACAAACCAGCAATAATAGCGCCTCCTGCACAGTGCTCAAATGTAGCAATATTTTGTAAAAATGCTTTTACTGATTTATCTTTCTCACCAACCGTCTTTAATAAACTCGTTACATTATTAGAAAAATTGATAGCGTACTGTATTGAATCTGAGTCTAGCTCATTATGTTGCAGAAACCCCATTACCTCATGACCTTGATTTAAAGTTTGGGCAACTTTTACTTGGGAGGAAACTTTATCGGATTTAAGAATTTTGGTCGTTAATTTGTCACAGAAATCGAGGTAATATTTCTGAGCTTCTTTTTTAATATATAAGTATTCAAGCCCCTTTTCTAAATAACGATTTAAGCGACTGGCCTCAAATCCTTCGCCAGCATCTAAAATTTTAATAAATTTAGAATTTCCAATTTTGACAAAGACATCAAAAAATGACTTTGACCCAGATAAAAAGTTTACAGCAAGAATTCCGACTAAAGTACCTTCGGAACTTTCCTCTATAGGATCTTGAACTGATTTACTTACAGCGATAGCTTTTTGAAAATCAAATTGATTCATACCAGTTTCAATAATTTTCGCGATGGCCACGATTTCTTCGGGACTTTTGAGTAAGCCCTGAATACCAACGTCTTTTTCTGTAAGCTCGTCTCCTAGTTGTTTTAGGCTGTCTAAAATGAGATAGATTGGAACAGAAGTTTGTTTTGCATGACAAAGTCCAATGAGATGAGCTCCACTCCCCTCAGAAAGTTTTGGATTAATAAAAATACAATTAAATTTGGTAACCCCATTTTCAACAATGGAAAGAGCATCTTCAAAGGTAGTAGCAATTTGCAGTACAAACGATTTACATTTCTCGTCTGCTTTAAGGGCTTCAGCAAATTCCAAGTCGTCAGCAACTAGTAAAATCTTTGGTGCCATTGACACATCCTCAAAATAAAGTATTTTTCATTTTATCGGCGTTTTACATGTTTTGTATAATTCTTTTTTTATCCGACAGACCATCTCGGCTATATGGAACAGTCCACCAGCGACAGAACGTATGACTAGAAATTTTTCTGGAAATATTAATTCTGACTACATTGCTCAGCTTAACTGATTATACAGTAGTTCTAATTTTTGCCAGGACTTTTTATGATTAAGATCTGACAACTTTTTAGGTGTCGAGATAATGTTTATAATCATTCCCATTAAAAGTTCATGAAAAATTCCAACATATAATTCGAGTTCCTGTGATTTCACTTTAATGAGCTTTTCTCTTAGCCCTGCTTGTAGATACTCATCTATTCGAGACTGTCCAATCGAAAGGATTTCACAGTAAGTGGCCCTCAATTCTTCATCGTGCGTTCCATAATAATAAAGTAAAAGAATCATTTGAGCTTGCTCTGGATATTTTTTAGCCCAGGCAATATTACCCTCACAATGGGCAAATAGCCTTTCCTTTGCATTCATAGAACTATTTAGACGTCCTGAAACGAGCTGATGATTGGTTTGAAGAATGTAAGAGAGAATTCCTCGAAACAGTTCTTTCTTAGTTGGATAGTGCTTAAAGATAGAAGCTTGAGTTAGCTCAATTTTATCAGCGATCATCTGAAAAGTCGTATCAACAAAACCGTGATTGGCCATGAGACCGATGGCTTCACTGACAATTCTTTCTTTGGTCAACTCACCTTTGCTTTTTTTCTTAATCATAAGCTGAAAGACCTTTTTAATAATTTACCAATAACAGCGACCTTAATGTGGTTTGTTTGACTCCTATATTAATCTAAATCTTTCAATTTTAGATCAAGCTCTTTAAAAGCAAACCGCTCAAATCCTAGGTCCCTACACGACAGTCAATAATAAGTTGTCCAAATACAAAAACATCTGACGCGACTTGCCATTTTGAAACGTGTGGCTAACCACTTAATATCAGGAGAACACCCCTTGGTCTTTTGTGGCCTTAGGTTGGCTTTTTTTCCCGTCCACACACAATCTTAACACAATCTTGATGGTCCAAAACTTGGTTTCTCAACTATATTTCGTAAGCTTTTTATTATTGGAGAATATTATGAAAAAGGTCATTGTTATCAGTTTATTGCTCATGAGTTTTTTAAGTGCATGCTCAAAAAATTCAGGCCATAAAGTTTATCAAAACAAGGGTTCAGACACTTTAGTGAATCTGGCTCAGGCTTGGGCAGAAAAATATAGAACGGTAAATCCAAACTTGGCCTTTGCTGTAACAGGTGGAGGGACAGGAACTGGAATTGCGGCCCTCATCAACAATACAGTAGATATTGCTAATGCCAGTCGTTCAATTAAACCTGAAGAGAAAGAACAAGCTCAGAAAAACAGTGGTAAAGAAGTAAAAGAACATATAGTGGCTCTAGATGCCCTTATTATACTTGTTCACAAAGATAATCCAATGACTCAGATTTCATTGGAAGAACTAGCTTGTCTTTATGGACAAGATGGAAACTGTGAAACATGGGACAGCATCAATACCAAAATCCCAACTTGTACAGACAACAAAGTGATCCGCATCAGCCGTCAGTCAAACTCAGGTACCTACCAATATTTTCGTGAGAAAGTAATTGGTGAGAAAAAAGAATTTCGTCTTGGAAGCATGGATATGAATGGATCTAAAGAAGTGGTGGACCTACTTGAGCACACTCCTTGTGCTATCGCGTACTCAGGATTGGGTTATATTACTGATAAAGTGAAAGCGCTTTGTGTTTCAGTGAAAAAAGGTGAGCCCTGTGTAGAACCAACAAAAATGAATGCTCAATCTCATAAATATCCACTATCTCGTCCTTTATTTATGTACACTTTAGGTGAACCAACTGACGACATAAAGGGCTATCTAGCTTGGCTCACAAGTGATGAAGGCCAAAAAGTGGTTGAGGAACTTGGATTTGTAAGCATTCCAAAATAGTTTAATAAGGACGTTTGATCATGAATGGAATGGAAGGTACTTTGAGCGATGAAAAAGTAGTAAAGGGCTTTGCTGCCAGAGAACATTTAAAGCAAGTCTTAAAAAATAAGAAGCCCGCAATCAGTTCTGAGAAAATGATTGAGACTTTCATTTTTTTATGCGGAATTAGTTCCATCATTTTTATCGCGGGAATCTTCATCTTCATCTTCAAAGAGGCGGCTCCTTTCCTTATAAATCGCTTCAGCTTTAGTGAATTTCTCTTCGACGGGCGGTGGATGCCAAATGCGGGCGAAGCTAAGTATGGAGCAATGGCCCTGTTCAATGGAACTATGGCCGTCACACTTGTTTCAATGTGTATTTCTATTCCCTTTGGTCTTGGTTGTGCCATTTATCTTTCTGAGTTTTGTTCTCCTCGTTTGAAGGAAGTCACAAAAGTGATTATTGAATCCCTTGCAGCCATTCCTTCTGTGGTTTGGGGTTTTATTGCAATAACTATGATCAACCCGCTTCTTATTAAACTGTTTAACATCCCAGTGGGATTAAACGTTTTGAATGCGGGTATCATTTTGGCTTTTATGTCTATTCCTGTAATTGTTTCCCTTGGTGAAGATGCACTTCGTTCTGTTCCTCACAGTTATATTGAAGCTGCCTACTCGATGGGTGCCACTAGGTGGGAAGTGATTTATCGTGTACTTCTTCCTGCTGCCAAAAAAGGTCTTATGGCTGCTGTCCTCCTTGGGATTGGAAGAGCTATTGGAGAAACAATGGCAGTCCTCATGGCCAGTGGACATTCAATTCGTATGGTGAATTCTGTGCTGGAACCGGCTAGAACACTCACTGCAACCATTGCTGCTGAATTAGGGGAAGCACCCAAAGATGGTGAGCATTACCGTGCACTTTTTACTATTGGCCTTTCACTATTCACAATTAGTTTTGTTATTAACTTCCTCGCTTCTCGCTTGATTAAAACTCGCGAGAAAAAGAAAGCTTAAGGTAGTTTGCATGTTTACAAAAAATACTTTAATCGAAAAAAATTATTTTAAGCAGAATATAGTGAAGATCGTTCTAGGTCTCATGACTTTTGCCTTGGTGATTCCAACCTTTTTAATTTTAGGAACCCTTTTAGTCAAAGGGGCACCAGCTATCAGTTGGAGTTTTATATTTTCTAATCCTGAGAGGGGAATGACTGCTGGAGGAATTTTTCCGGCACTGGTTGGTACTATCTGGTTAGTTGTCATTAGCCTTATACTGACTTGCCCTGTTGGGGTAGTGGCAGCCATTTATCTTTCTGAATATGCTCCAGACAATAAACTGACACGTTCAATTAATCTGGCTATTTTAAATCTGGCGGGTGTGCCAAGTATTGTGCATGCTTTGTTTGGTTTAGGAGCTTTCGTTTTATTTTTTAAATTTGGAACTAGTATTCTTGCAGCTTCTTGTACTTTGGCCATTATGAACTTGCCCATTGTGATTGCTTCGACAAAAGAGGCTCTTCAATCAGTGCCGCAGTCCTATCGACAGGCAAGTCTAAATTGTGGTGCAAGCCAATGGCAGACTATTCGTTATATAGTGCTGCCGAACTCAATATCTGGAATCCTAACAGGAGTGATTTTTTCTGTGGCCAGAGCAGCAGGAGAAACGGCTCCCATCATATTTACTGGAGCAGCTTTTTATCTACCATTCCTCCCGAATAATGTATTTGATCAATGTATGGCCTTAGCTATGCACTTATTTACTATTTCCACTCAAGTTGTTGGAGTGCCTGAAAGTTTTCCATATGCAACGGCCCTAGTTTTAATTGCCGTTGTTTTTTCGGTGAACGCTTTCAGCATCGGTTTACGTTATTATTTTAGAAAAAATAGAAAGTGGTAAGAGATGAAAAAATTAGAAGTTAAAAATCTCCATTGCTCTTATGCTGAAAAGAAAGCTCTGAACGACATTAATTTTTATGTCAATGAGAACGAAATATTTAGTATCATTGGCCCCGCTAATGCTGGAAAAACAACATTACTTCAGTGCTTGAACAGAATGATTGAGCTAGTTCCAAAGGCTTCTGTCAGTGGTTCAATTTATTTGGATGCTGAATCCATTCAGGCTCATGAAGCAAGTTGGCTAAGAAGAAGAATCGGGATGGTTGCACCACTTCCAGTCGGTTTACCCATGAGTATTAAAGATAACGTGACTTATGCTCCTCGTATGGCAGGAATCAATGACAAAACTGCCCTTGAAGAAATTATGGTGGACAGCTTAACTAAGGCCAGTCTTTGGGATGAAGTGAAAGACCGTTTAGATCATGTGGCGACAAAACTTTCTGGTGGACAACAACAACGACTAACTATCGCTCGTGCTTTATCTCACGCACCGGACATTCTTTGTCTTGATGAATTCTCCATTGCTATCGATCCAGTAACAACGGCAAGAATTGAAGAGACGTTGAAAGAACTAAAAACGCAAATGACCATTATCCTGGTAACGAATATTAATTCTCAAGCGAAGCGATTAAGTGATCGCACGGCAATGATGTTTGCTGGTGAGATGACTGATATTGAAAAGACAGATGCCTTTTTTGCCGGATCAGTAAAAAATGAAATCACTTTGAATTTCATTGAAGGAAAATTAGGATGAAAACGAATAGAGCGGTCAAGTCCCAAGATTTAAATCTTTGGTATGGAGATTTCCATGCTTTAAAGAATGTCAGCTTAAACATTGCTCAAGGAGAGATCACTGCCCTGATTGGTCCTTCTGGTTGTGGTAAAACCACTTTTCTAAAATGCCTCAACCGTATCAATGAACGCTCTGGTAATGTAAAAGTTGATGGTATATTGGATGTCTTTGGCGCAAATATTTATAACAAAAATGTGAGTATGGAAGCTTTAAGAAAAGAAATCGGCATGGTTTTCCAGCGTCCCAATCCACTTCCTCTTAGTATTTACGATAATATTGTTTTTGGTGTACGCACACATCATGAAAAAAATTTCTTTGCTAAAGAACAGTTAGATAGAATGGTGGAAGAGGCCCTTCGAAAAGTTTACCTTTGGGATAATTTGAAAAACCGTTTGCATGAAAGTGCTCTCGATCTACAAATGGAAGCTCAACAAAAACTTTGTATTGCCAGACTTTTACCGCTTAAACCAAAACTGATTTTATTAGATGAGCCTTGCTCAGCTCTTGATCCTTCTGGAACAGAGGCGATTGAGAAGTTACTTAAAGAGCTGGCAGGAGAATACACAATAATTATCGTCACTCACTCTATGGCCCAAGCCAGAAGGGTGTCTGATTCTTGTATCTTCATGCTTCTAGGAGAAATTGTCGAACACACTGACACAGAAACCATCTTCGTGAAGCCGAAAGCTGATAAGACTTTAGACTACATAGAAGGGCGTTTTTCTTAAGACACATCAGCCTACAAGTCCCCTATTAGAATCTAGATCGAATTAGTATTACCCCTTAGAATCACTCAACTACTAGTCCTGTGCAAAAATTGTAACCATAACCATTGGCCAGAGCACAGTTTAATTAAGTTCAAGTAAACCCAAAAAAAAACCGATCATAAATCTATGATAAGAATTCTTTTGATAGCGCTTATCACATTTTCATTATCTCAGCCTATTTGGGCCCAAGTGTCCCAAGAATGCGAAACTGCGCTCAAAACCTTGTTTGAACAAAAGGTTAGCCAGGAAACCATTAAAGACTTCATCCACCTTCAATCACAAATTACATCGAATCGCCTAGCCTGGACGTATCTACATCATCTAGACAAGAATGATCCACAAATACCAAAGTTTGAGTCCGTCATCATCAACCTCATAAACGAGAAGTATTCTTCAACTGACCCAGATTTTATCCAAGCTCGTGACCTATTTGAACAAATGCCTCTTTCCAGGAATGCCTTAAGTAAGATCATGCCTTTTGTCGCCAATATCGTTAATCAAGAGGTCTCTGAAGAACAAAAACTTTTTGTTCCTAACGCTTCAGATATCAAGCTTCTGCATCTAGTAAGCCTTCACGAAAAAAATGAAAAATGGACCGCTAATAAGTCAAATCTCAGCAGTCTCATGAACTTTACCAAAATGATTGATTCGTCTTTAGCAGGAATAAATTCCTCCAATATTGATTCCAATATCAAACTAAAAGAAGAGGAACTTCAAGAGCTTAATCAATCAATGATCAATTTACTTGATACCCTGTCACTTCCTTTAGAATGTCAAATGGAGAACGGTCAGTGCAACCAAGTAGACCTTTCTATGAGTGACTTCTTTAAGCTTCATGAAGATCTCTTATCTTATTTCTATGACAATTTAGAGGACAAAATTTTAAGTGACCATCAACATTATTACGGCATTCATTATGGGGAAAACTGGGTTAAAATTAAAGAAAAAATGAATCCTCATATTCCACCATCACCAACTCCTAAAAAACCTCCAGTTAAAAAGAAAGTTGTCATTCCAGAGACCCCTTATCCGAAGTGGTACCAAAATCCTCTTCATATCATTGCGCAAGACCGTCCTGGAAGGAGTCCAGAGAATTTTAAAAACTATGATCAGGAATACCTGCAAAATTTTGCTCACGCGATCCATGAAGATCAAAAATCTTTTGTCGTAAAAAATAAGCTCTTTGACCGCTTAACTGGAAAAGCGCTCGACTTTAATAAAGTTTTTTCCGATAACCATATTCCTCTAACCAACTACAAAAACAAAACTCAGGAATTTCAAACAAAGTATGCCAATGCTCTTCTCAACAAAGACAAAAGCTTCATTTACAACGAAAAACTTTTTCTCCTAGACAAAAAAGGAAACTATATCCTTCAAAACCCAATCCAAGTCTTAATCGAAGACCGCGAAAAAAAGCTAGGAATCAAAAGAACTGCTGACAATTTTAAATCCTTTGCCCCACTTTTTTTAGTTAAAAATGCGGAGGCTGTATTGAATAATCAAAAAACTTTTTGGGTTCAAGGAGTAGAATTTGATACTTTAACAGGTCGAAATAAACTTTCTCCTTTTCTACAGACTCCTAAAAAGATTGATTACAAGAATTACGCGAGAGAAAAAAGAAAAGACGAAGTTCTCGATCAAGTTGACTTAATTAAGAATTATCACAAAGACCATATTAATAAAACTAAGTGTAATCAGTACACTATTGTTGATAAAAAGAATGTCAATTTATCGATTTATGATGAATCGGGAAAAACTTTGTTTTCTGCTGAAATTCTCATTGGATCAAATGGAACAGATGAAAGAACAAAATGGACAGAGTATAATCCAGAAAAAAATATTCGAATATCAAATAAAACAACGGGGGCAGGAATTTACTCTGTTGGTGAACTTAGATTCAAAGAAAACTATTACGATGACTACAAAGGCAACCTCTTTTCTATCAATGGCCAAAATGGTGACGAAGAGAATGTTTTGGCTATTCACCAAGTACCTAAAAGTAAAATGGAGCGATATAAGCTATTTAATAATGGGAATATCGCAGATAACCGCACTACTGGCGGATGTATTAATCTAACTCAAACTAATTTTTTAGCCTTCAAGTCTCACATTCATGGGGGTTGTCCTCTGTATATCCTTCCAGAAGAGGCAGGAAATCTTTTTATTGTCAAAAATGATCAATTGAACTTTACTACCGACAATAAAATGAAACCCAAAATTATTGGTTATGAAGGTGGTAAAGCCAAATATGATGATCCGTCTAGTAATTACAATTTCACTCCTAAAAATAAGGTTTACAAAAAAATAACGTTTGAACTTGATCCTCAATTTGCAAATGACCTTTTTCAGAAAGAGTATAGGAAACCTCTCTTTATTGGAGCTCTTGGCCCTGATGCAATAACAGTTGCCGCATTAGACTTAATAAAACAAGACGACGAAATACGCCAAGGAAAGTTAGCTCCAGAAATAGCTACTCGCTATCTTCAAAGTATCGCTGCCAACAAAGAAAAAATAATGAAACTTTATGGATTGGATAATGATGACTATAATGATTTGGCTATAATGGCTTTTGGGATATTAGGACAGGAATCTGAATTTGGTACCAGCTTAAAATACATGTTTAAAGAAACAGTTCCTGGGTTAGTCGCTTTAACAAAATCCGTAATAGGTAATCACTCTAATAACTCTAGAGGCTCAACTCAGATTAAAAATATACCAGTCGAAATCTCTGCTAATTTCCCTGAAATTACAGAATCAACTCTAGCTAAACCTGAAAATGCTGGTATTGCCACCATGGGTTTCTTGGCCGCATCACTTAAGGAACTTAAATCTATTCGTGAAAAAAATATTGCCAATAAACAAGGTGTAGTCATGAGTCGTGCTGAAACAATCGATTACATAATATATCTCTATAATGGGGGACGTTGGAAATTAAACAGTGAAGATCAATTTAAGAAAGCAGATCCAAAAACCAATAAATACTTTCAAAACGTCAAAAAATATTCTAATTACATCAAAGTCACACAAGACAACTAAGCCATATTTAGAGATTTCCCCAAACCATTCCATCCAACCATTCTTTCAACTGAGAAGGTCTTGGCATCGACATATCTCTATCAGCATTATTAATCAGATCAGAAAACCAGACCCAACGTATGTAATGGGCAATAGACTGCTCATTGCCTGAAGCTTTAAGTATGGCCTCAACTTCATCGTCCTTAATAGGCTTGTGAACAATACCATAAGCAAGCTTATTGCCTTCAATTGGTGTTCTAAATTCATTCATCATACGAAAGTTATCTGGGAAAGAAACAGGGTAGATATTCACTTTCAAGCCCTTTCTTTTGAGTGCATAAACGCTCTTTCCGAAAATATCGATAATGGGTCTCATTTCGTAAAATCCAATAGGTGTTAATCCTTCGGCAGCAATAAAAAATTTATTCAGTCGTTTAGAACGAACGATATCCACCGTTTTTTTGATCATGTCTCCTCGCCCAACACAAACCACATGATCACTCTTATCAAAACGTTTGGCGATAGCAGGAGGAAAAACCAAATCCACATTTCCGATGGAGCTCAAGCCTGGAAGCTCAAGAGTCCCCTGAACCGAAGTATCAAGATAAGAATTGGCATGCATGAAAACAAGCAGATTCACGGTCTCCCCATCAAGGGGCATTGGTTCAAAATTTTGAAGGCCAAGCCATTCAGTCTGGGTTTCATTAACTTCAGCCATCCTCTTCGCCACATTTCGAAGGGAATCAATAATGGGAACTTCATTCACACCATTTCTTCTGGCCTTAAAATAAACGGCATAAATAGCTTTTAAAATATCGTCTGTAACCGGAGCCATTTCCTTGATTACTTGCATGACTGGCGGAGCTCCCCAGATCCGAGTAACTTTTTCACCATTCATATTGCGCATGTCTTTGACAAAGGTTCCGATGCCACGAAAAAATTTTCTTCCACTTAATGTTCGAACTGAATCGATAGAGAGTCCCATATTATTTTTATTTTCACCATAAACACGGTAATAGTCTTCAATCTCAATCATCCGTTCATCAAATTTCTTCTTCTGTCTTTTCTTCAATTCCGGACGCATCTGCTGATAATAGCTTTGAACTTCTTTCAGGCTAGTTTCCATAAAAAGATCCAGCTTATCCAAAGTAAAGGCGTCGTAGCTTTTCTCAAACGCTTCGATATTTTGCAAGGCCAATTTTGTTTTTTCTTGCTCCCCGGACTTGATCAAATGAAGTAATTCGTCCGGGCTTCCGGCGCTGGAAAATGTTTTCTCAAAGTTTTGAGCAAGTTGCTTCTGCCTTTGATCCATAATACTAAAATCTGCCGCAAGGATCAGGGTTGGAAAGAACCATAGAAGCAATAGATGATATTTCATAGTGAAATAAGAATGCAAACCAAGAGCCAGCCATAAGGCCAGATTATAGCAGAGATTGTCTAAATTTTAGACAGTGTTATTCAATGATGACGTTTCTATAATTTGAAGCTAACCAAAAGTAATTAATTAAAAGTTATCTAACTATTCATTTAATTTCTTTGAGGCCAAATCATCAATTTGTTTTGGTGTTAAGGTAAGTGGTGGTGTTATCCGACCAAAAGCTCCTCCAATGCCTAAGTATCTATTACTTATAACATCTGTATACAACATCAGACCCTTTCCCCTGATCTCTTCGGGAGAAGTTTTATTCGACAATTCTTGCAATTTTTTTAGCAAATACTCGCCGGTTTGCTCAGCATTTTCCATTAACTTATCAGTTCTAATTCTTTTTAAAACTTGGGCCCCTTTTAAGAGACTATCGGGAGAGGCTTGACTGGTCACGGGACCAAGATTGAAGCCAGGAAAATAAGGCGACTTTTTTCTAGTATAGCTGGCTAGGCCAGAAACCTGTAATCCTTTTCCAAATGTCACATAGTCAGGTTCAAAGCCTTCATAATGCTCGAAAGCAAAAAACTTTCCGGTTCTTCCACCACCCGTCAACACTTCATCGGCAAGAATTGGAATTTCCAATTCATCACACAACTTTCTTAATTCCAGTAAAAATTCTGTTCGGTAGAAAAGTACACCTCTAGCTCCAAGTATCGGCTCAAGCAATATTCCTCCGATTGGGTGCTCACTGCTTTCAAATTTTTCTCGAATCTCATTTAAGCTTTTCTTTTCAAGTTCTTCTAATCGTGAAATTTCCATGGCATCTGTGGGTTCAAAATGGGCTGTATGGGGGCTTTGGATGTTATAAGGTGTATATCCACCTCTTAGCATACCTTTGTCCGCTATTTTTCCTATAACTCCACCATAGGAACCGGAAAAAACTAAAACTTCAGCATCCTCAACTTTTTTCTTTAAACGATTAGATACCACTTTATTGGCAATTTCATAGAAATAGTTATTTGCATCGGATCCGGTACGTGCAAAAGTTTCAATATATAATTTGTCTTTTGTTAACAACTTAAATTCATCTCGAAAAAAACGATCGGCATGACTTGGATCCATCATACTTGAGCCAACTCCAACAGCATCACTTTGTTTGACTAGTTTCGCTAGAAACTCAGGATCGTTGAAAGCTTTATCATTCTTCGGTAGCAGTTCCCACCCCCAACCTTTTAAGCCATCTTCAACATCGTTAGTATAAAGACGGTTAAGATCAGGGTCAGATTTTATGAGAACATTTTTAGCAGCGGCGATTTGCTCACCAGCCACTTCTGAAGCCAAGGAATTATTTTTTCCAGAAACTAGTTTGCTTAAAATTTTATTTAAAACTTTTTCATTCGATAGTTTATCGACTGATGTTTTTCCAATTTCTGCTAAGGTCATTAAAACTTTTTCTGATAAAAGTTCAGGAGATCCCCCTGCCACAAGAAAAGTAGCTGCCTGAAGGATTTGTTTGTCATTTAAAAAGGGGCCATCGCAAACTGGATTACCCAAGACCTGGGTTTGAAACATAAAGCACAGAATACAAATAGTAATTTTAATTCTATTCACTGACGACTTATCGTCTCTTCAGATCTATAAATTAATAAGAAACGCTTACTAAACTACTTTCGTAAGATATTGAGTGAGCCTAGGGCTTAGTTTTTGGAATTTAGTTACTAAAATAAAGAAGGCCGAATTAAATCGGCCTTCTTCAATAAAAAAGAGAATAAAGAATTATTGATTAATAATATCAGATTCAAGGTTACATGAATCATCGCTTAAGCACTTTAGGCTGAAACCTAAAGAAGCCAAATTTCTAGTGAAGAAAGTTGAATATTGGTCTAGGCTGATTTTTGCCATTCCAGTGTGGAACAATTCTTTAATTCTTCCTGTATTTCCGTATTGATCAACAATTTTTCTTCCAACACAAATTTTCTCAATACAACGGTACCCTTTTCCAAGTGTAGTTAGGTTACGAACAAAGCTACCTGAATATTGATCAAGGTAAATTTCAGCAGTGTTGTTATTGAAAACACAGTCGATTACGCCTGTATTTCCGTATTGATCAATGATTCTGTCGCCAGCAAAAAATTCAACTTTATGAGCCAGGGCCGAGAAAGAAAGTAGAGAGAAAAGAACAGCTGTTAGTATTTTCATAGAAACTCCTTGGTTAGTTATTTGAGAATTCATTAATGATTTTAGTTCTAGGACACAAGCAATAAAGTACAAGAGTTATTACTTGCCCGATGTTGCCACTTGTCCAATTAAGTCGCACCCTAGCAAAATTATTCTAAAGAAAGAAGTAAAATAATGAGATGTGTTTAATATTTTTTGGCCCCTGAAGTCCTAGCGAAATCGAATTCAAAAACGCCAACTATTCGTAATTACTTACCCCTAGTGTACCATTTAGTGGTACGGAAAATGTACCACGCTATCTTGAGCATTCCATTATAGTTTGTTAACTTGCACCCATGAATGAGCAACAAACATTACAAACAGTACTTAGAAAAAAATTTTTAGACCTTCAGGCGAAGAACAAGAATTTCTCAATGCGGGCCTTGGCCAAACGATTGGATATGCAGCCAAGTGCTACTAATGAAATCTTGAAAGGTGAAAGAAAAGTTTCACGTAAGCTGGCAGAAAAAATCAGCGAGCGCTTGAAACTCGACCCCACGGAAAGAAATGAGCTCTTAAAAGATTTTCCGGAAAAAATGCGCCGAAGATCAAAATATGTTCAGAACAAAAACGGACAAGAACTAGAAGCAATGAAACTGACATCAGAACAGTATGCTTGTATTTCTGAATGGATTCACTTTGCCATTATATCCTTAATGAAAACTCCTGAGTTTAAACATGATCCCCAATGGATTGCAGAGCGCTTTGGGGTGAAAGAAAGTGAAGTGGTAAAGGCAATTGATCGCATGTTGAAATTAAATTTAATCATGAAAGAAGACGGTATTTTGATCAGAACCTCTTCTCGATTGAATACGACGGACGACGTCTTGAATATCTTTCTGCAGAAAGCACATATGGCCGATATGGATATAGCCAAGGTGAAAATATCAAGTATCCCCGTTGAAGAACGTGATTTTTCCTCTCTCACATTCAATGGGAATCCAAAGCATCTTGCAAAGGCCAAGGAAATTTTAAGAAAGGCGCAGGATGATTTGGAAGAACTTATGGATGATGGTGATGGACTCGAAGTGTACAAAGTTTGTACTTATCTCTTTCCTCTAACAACAAAAAAACATTAAAGAATTTAAGGAGTGCATATGAAACATTTATTTTTAGCGTTAACACTTTTGGGAACAACTTCACTTTTTGCCGGAGAGCGAGCAGGAAACGGTGGTGATGCCATTGTCTGCGGGCAAAAGGCTTATCTACTGGATTACATGGAAGCGAAAAATCGAAATATCGATATTCATTTTGAGCAAGCGACCACTCGTACGGAAATGGTTGAGGTGGCAATCAAGCGTCTGGCTAAAATGGATGCAGAAAGAGCGAAGAGTTACGGGGTTTTGGCCAAGGAGATTTTAGATGACATTGAGATTCTTGAGGATGGGCCCAATCAGAAAACTAAATTTGTAGCATTCAGTAATTATCGATTGAATGATATCGATGATTCTTTAGAATCATTTTCAGTACCAGAATGTGAAAAAGTTCAGCTTATTATTCAGGCTCAACCGATTTTTCCTCATGAAAGACTTTTAACCATCAACAAAGAAGTATGGTTGAAAATGGACGCAACTCAACAGGCTATGGCGGTACTACATGAAGTGCTTTATAAAGAAGATATTTATACTAACCACTCAGGGGTGATTAACAATTATTTGAATTGTATGACATCTTATGTATATCAAAGCATAAATTCGGGCAAAATCACCGAAGCACGCACCATTTGTAATATGAATCTCGGGGCAGTGGAATTAGCTAAGTATAGAAATAGTTCAACGAATTCAAGATACTTTAATTCGCTTCTAAGTTCTCCTGAGTTTGAAAACTTTAATCATTGCTCTTACAGAAATTTTCTAAACCTGATTTCCTTACCTAATTATCAATATGGACCCTATTTTCTGGGGGCTAATTCGGTGAAGTCTTGTCATGAAGATGGATCACCTGAATCAATTATCGGAAACTACACGGTTCAGAATTTTTATCTAAGTAATGTGAAATTGCATAAGAACAGTTTTATCATCAGTGAAGGTACCCATGACTTCAGTACAAAACCTGAGAATAAAAACTACTGTTCACAACAAAGCTGCTTTCGACTTAATTCAAAACAATTAAGTTCAACAGGTTCAGTTATTAAAATGGATAAGCTTCAAGAAGATAAAGGTTCAAGTGTATTTTATGGGGGCGGGCTTTTTACCCAAGAGTTAGATGGAACGATTGTCATCAAAGGTGCCATCAAGTTTCAAATGAGACCGGCGAGAAAAAGATTATTTAAAGACTTTGATCAAATTGGAACAGTAGACCTCTATATAAGTAAAGGTAGCTTAAAAGAATTATAGGCATAAAAGTCTATACTTTGTTGAACTCTTAATCAGCACTTTTATTCCTGCGAACAAGGTCCTCCAAAGAGTATGGCTTTAACAAGCACAAAGGAGGACCTTTTTCTCAGTTTGTTCTCCAAGACGGATAGAGTATAAAGGTTTCGCGTTATAACACTCTCTCGCTAAACTCTTTAAACTCCTTAAACTCCTTAAACTCTTAAAAATGATTTAATCTCATCTGATGATTTTTTTAAAATGAGAAAGAAAGGGATCCACCATATTAAGTCATTGGTAACAATAGTTAAGCCAAACTTCATGTTAAAGACCCCAAGATAAAGAGATTGAAGAAAACCAATAGGTCCAAAAATCTTTCCAAGGAAGCCTACTAAAACGATTGGCCAATGCCTCAAAGGATCGCTCGCCGCTATCCAATAGCCGATGCCGTAAACTCCTACGATCATCCCCACACACTGCCAAACTCCAGGGTAATTCATTCTGGGTAAGCCAGCAAAGTCAAAGAGTGCATGAGGAAAGAAAATAATGAAAGCACCCCATATTAGATTATAGAGCGCAGCGATTTTTAGTATCTTTGATGAAAATTGATTGTCCATGTCTAATAATCACCAAAAGTGAATTTATAAGCAATAAGACAAAAGTTGGATTGTTTATGAGCTTTTTTTGTTCTCTGGGGGCTGATCGAGTAGATGATAGGATTTCGTGATGTAGTGATAATTTGTCCTATTAGTACAGCTTAGAAACATAGCTTTACCATCAACTAATGTTCTAACTTTGAAATATTACAATAAGGATGGGATCAATTTAATATAGTAAAAACTGTTTTAGATCGATTAAGAATGTTAATATTATTTAACTCAGAGGATTTTCTAAATGCCGTTGAAAAATAGTACAAAAACAGAACTCGTCGATGTTCTTAGTTTCATCTCCAGGCTTGAGCAGGGCGATTTTTCCAAATCACTTAGCGCAAGTGAGGACTCAATACTTGGTCCAATCATCGATCAACTCAATAAATTCTCAAAGGTTTTGGCTTCGCAAACTGCTCAAGAAACCGCATTTATTGTTGAATCTCTGGGAATTGGAATATGGAAATGGGATCTCATCACAAATAAACTTGAGTGGGATAAAAACATGTACCAACTCTATGGCGCTGATCCCAATGACTTTACTGGCGCCTATGATGCTTGGGAAAGCTCACTGTCCGCAGAAACAAAAGCGAAAGCAGTGGAAGAAATCAATATTGCAGTGGCAGGTGGAAAAAGTTTTGATACGACTTTTCAAGTAGTTCACAAGAAGACAGGCCATGTTCAGGAAATTCGAACACGTGCATTTTTAATACGGGATGCAAGCGGAAAGCCTAATAAAATGTGGGGTATCAATATTGATCGAACTCGAGAAGCTGAACTTGAACTAGAAGTATTGAGCACACTCAGCTCCCTTGAGAGTGCCTCCAAACTTTTAGAACGAACAGGTGAAATGGCAAAGGTCGGAGGATGGGAACTTAATTTAAAAACCGGCCAAGTTAATATGACTCGCCAAACTCAGATTCTTCACGAAATCGACTCAAACTATGTTCCTCTATTATTCTCTACTGGAGCAGAGTGGTATCCGCCGGAGGCTTGGCCTAAAGTTCAAGACGCTGTTAAGGCAGCAATCGAGCAAGGAAAACCTTATGACCTAAAATCCCCCTTTATAACCGCTAAAGGCCGCAACATTTGGGTACGAGTACAAGGATTTCCTATCATGAAAGAGGGAGTGGTGAGCTTACTTCGCGGAACTTTTCAAGACATTACGGAAGAAATACAAGCAGAAGAAAAAATTAAAGAAATGAGCAATCAATTAATTCAATCATCAAAGCTTGCCTCTTTAGGTGAAATGGCAGCTGGAGTTGCTCATGAAATAAACAACCCACTCGCAATTATCGAAGGCACAGCTAATCAAATTCCTAAGTATCTTCAAGATCCTGAAAAATTTAATGCAAAAATGGAGATAATCAAAAAAGCATGTGGACGTATATCTAGAATAGTTGGTGGACTCAAGAAATTTTCGAGATCAGATTCAAAAATCGAATTCTCATCATATTCTCTAAGTTCCATCGCAAAAGAAGCTTTAATTCTAACCGAAACTAAATCTAAACGTCATTCAGTGCCAGTCACAATAAAGTTAAGTAGCGACACAAAAGTTCTATGTAATGAAATTGAAATCGAACAAGTTATTGTGAATTTAATTAATAACGCTATCGATGCAGTAAAAGATAATGTTGATAAATGGGTAGAATTATCAATATTTGACGATCATGAATCATTAGTTTTACGGGTGATGGATTCAGGTAAAGGAGTCACTGAAGACGTACGCTCAAGAATTTTCCAACCTTTTTTTACAACTAAGCAGGTTGGAGAAGGTACTGGACTTGGTCTTTCGATTTCAAAGGGAATTCTCGATGAACATGGGGCTACCATTAAACTTCTATCAGATTGTCCGAATACCTGTTTTGAAGTTCGATTTCCTAATACTGGGGAGATGAAAAATGCCACTTAATGTGGTGACCTGAAAGATCAATTCAAATAACATTCTCCGCTTCTAGAACAAAACGACATCCTTCGGACTCTTTTTAATCATTCTGCAGACAATCGTTTACAAAGGTGGTATTTTACCAAGGGCAAAAGATGTATGGCGGATAGGATTTATTAAGGTGTCAAAGCTCCTGCATCTCATTCAGATGAGTCCCTACTCGTTTTTTACCTTCCCGAACCTTCAAACTTCTTGAAGTTTGAAACACAAATGAAAGAAGCTGGATTTAAGAAAGTTAAATCACATAATCCTTACTGGGATCTGCATGGTATTACCTTTCAAGATTTTGAGGGGTACAGAGTTGTTCTTTGTCGAAACGATTGGAATTAGATCAAACAGAGTGAATATAAGTTAATATCAGGGGCGTAAATTCTTTTTATGAGTCCATCCGGTAACGGCTCCACAGTATACTAAGACCCAGTCACCTTTGACATTTCCATCATTAATTATAACTTTAGTATGGTCTGGACAAATCCCAAGTAATTCAGCTTTGTCACTCCCACCACCTCGTAAATTTGCTGGGCCATCTATTTCTCGCACTAGTTGCGTTTTTAATTTTCCAGTCGTGTGATCAGTAATGAAACTGCATTGTTCATACAGGTGACTATCGAATCTCCCAGAAACTTCAAGGTCAATAAGTTTAGGGCCATGAGTTAGATCTGATAAGGAATAAGGACCGCAACATGCACCAGCGTCCATTGGTCCTCTTGACTGACCAAATAGGACTGGCTGATCAAAATTTTTTCCATCAAGTCCCAAGCATGGCCAATATGTGTAGGTGGCACTACCAAAAGAATAAGGAACTTCTCCAGAGTAAAGGAAGGCGCTGCTTTTTTTATCCCAAAAAGACCAAGACGGCTTTGGTGGAAAGATGTCCTTTGAGGTGGCATAAAAATAAAGGATGGAAATATCTTTTGTCTCTCCAGCTATCTTTATAGCAGCCTCAAAATAATTCACACTTGCTTTGAATTTGCTTTCCACTTCGGGATGAAGAGAAATGTTGAGAATAAGAGGATACCATGCTGGAAATTTTTTACTGAAACTTTCAAACACGTTTTGCGGAACTTTTTTTAAAAACTCGGTCCTGGCTAATTCGATCACTGGAGCTGCTACTTTTAAGCGGTCAAGGTCAGTGAGTTTTAGGCTTGGTTTAACACTGACACAAGAAAGAGGACAAACGATGGAGGAACTCTCCGTTATTTCGCAAGAAATTTTTTTGTCTTTGGCCCTTACGGAACAAAACTTTCCAATCAGATCATCCTTCTTTTTGAGAACCGAGGACATGGTAGCTTCTTCATCACCCATACTCCATGATTCTTGGATACACTGGCATTCAGAAGCTGTAATGATGGCGGTAAGAGGGACAGTGGCTGCTTGACCTGCAAAAGTGAAAAAAGAAAAAATGCCAAGAGTGATAAAAGTGATCAAACAAACCTCTAAATCTAAACCAGTCTTCCAATTTTTCGGCTTTTTAAAGAAATTGTTTAGATTAATATGGCCTAACTTTTTTTCATTTTAGATCAATTAGTTATCGATAAATCTTTTCGCCACTACTTGAAAAAGAAAACGTCCTTTTTCTAGCACTTGATTTTTCCAGGCTTCACTCTTTGGGTAAAACAACTCAAGGAAGTTTGTTTCAGACTGAACCTTGGCTTTTCCATTGGTGTAGCCAAAGTAGTAACCTTGGTTTTCCAGGATTAAGCGGTTGATGGTAATGGTTTTTCCAACCAGCCCATTTCCAACAGTTCCAAATTCAGCCGTAATCCCAACAATCACTCGCTCCTTCTCCGGCATCATCTTACGAAGAACATCAGCATAATCACCGAGAATTTCATAGAAGCCTTCAGCCTCAGGGGGCGTGATCTCATACATTTTTTTGTCATCAGTATTTTGAAAAAGTCTCGACTGAGTTTTTAGAGAGGCTTCATTCATGCCTCTTTTGGTCATAATATGCAGAGTATTTTTTTTACCTAGACCGGTATGTAAATCAATATGAAAAATAGCCTGATAAGGTTGCGCTACTTTTTTCAGCAAGTTCATCATGGGTTTGGTTTGTGGTTCGAAATCTTCCCCGCCATAGTTAATGCCTTTTGGTGCTGTATATTGGCCTTTCCCAATCGCCTCGGTCAATGATTGCTGAGTGATTGCCTTTTTACTGATCATTTCCCAGAGTAGGCTTCCAGTTACAAAACCATTGCCGTCCGAGACTGGCCCTTGCCTTTCAAGTAAGTCTTTAAATTGATCATAGCCATCATTAGTTGTAGAGAAAAGTTCTGGACTGACATCGAAGTTTCGATTTAAGTTCACATTATTTTCCGTCCCACGACGATGATGCTTGAAGCCCCACGGATTCAGCGCATGGACAAAAAGAATACCAGTTTGTGAGAGATCAAATTGAGGCAGAACTTCCTCAATGAACATCGCTTGCAGGGCACTTCCAGCATATCCTTCAGGGCCGTGATTGCCAGAGGTGATAATGATAAGCTTTTGGCTTTTTTTCTGGGCGGGAATATAGAGGCTATTAATATGTAGTTCCTCACTTCCAACGGGTAGCTCAAAGCTCTCTACCCTTTGATATTTGCCCTTTAAACTCTGAGAGTAATTTAAAAACCTAGTTCTTGAACTGTCATAATTTTTGGGAAAGTAGGAATTTGAAAAAGCCGATTTTGCAAGAATAATAGGTAAAACAAGTAGTAGTTTTAATTTCATTTTATTTCCTTAATTAGAAAGAAACTTTGGTTTTAATTTTTATAATCTAGGTTCTCGCATATTTTTTTTATTCTGTGGCAAGAAAGGACAGATCTATGGAAGAATTACAGACCTTTTTACTTATTGAAAGACCCTGGTCCTCCTCACGGGGAAGTGTCCTCAAATCGATTATAAAAAAGAGTGAATTTTTTACAAGATTGATTGAATCTATCGTCATTTTTTAATACACAAACATCTTATGAAAAAATCATTTTTAAATAACTTAAGAACTCTAAGTATACTTTTTTTGATGAGCACGACAGTAGCAAATGCTGCTTGTGACTCCACTTTGATGGCAAAAGCTGATGGTGTAGGAGTAACCTTCGCTGAAGGAACAGGCGGCACAGGAATATCATTCAATATCGTTGGTGATTATATGCAGATGTCGGTTACTGCAAGCTCACAAAATGCAAATGAAAGCTATCTTCCACTAGTTCGTTTTTCGACTTCCAAAGGCTATGAAGTTTGTAGTTTCCGTGCCAAAACAGTTTATATAACCAATACATTGAAGTCATTTACCAATAGAAACTTTGCTAATACACGTTCAATGATTGAAACTTGCGCTGTCAAAATTAAGAATGGTTCCAATGGCAGCTTTAGTGTTGGTGCAAGGGAACTATCGGCTACAAAAATATTTAAAATTGATCAATATAATGAAGCAACCAAAACTCTTTTTGTCTCCGTTGATCTTAATCATGCTGATCTTGGTTCCATTGCTTGTAATTAAGACTAAAGCGAGGAAATATTCTTCATTTTACGGTTCTACTTATTTAACAAAAACCTTGGGTGTATAAACTAAAATTTCGTCTTCCATCAATTTGCGCGAAGATTCGCCGTCGGCAATCATGTCATCCACCACCCACTTCCCCTCTTCTTGAATCATCACAAATTGAAATTCACGATCATAAAAATTTCCGGCATCAGTGATGCTGGGATAGATATTAAAACGAACCACAACTAAGCCGGACTTCGATTGTTCAATTTGAAATTTAGAATTTTCAAAACTTAAGTTAGGGTCATATTCTTGTGCATGAAGATAAAGATCTCCATCAGCCCCCCAACCACAGACATCGGTTCCTGCATACTTCTCACAAATCTTAGCGTTCTTAGACACAAGCTGATTAAATGATTTGGAAAATGGTAAATGATTCAATCGACTTTTATCGACGAAATATCCGCGATAAAAATCTTCGATTACCTTTTGTTCGGGAGTTTTAAGTAATGACTTTTTGGGTTTAAAATCGAGCTTAGAAATTGAACAGGCCGATAATAAAAAAGCGCAGAGACAAAAAAATATTTTAGCCATGATTAATCCTTAAAGACGATTATAGCGTACCTAGTTTGTTTCCCATTACACCAGTAAAAAAGCTTATCGGACCAGAAGCCAATAAATAATTGCACGAAGTTCACTACAGCCATGAGGGATGGTATTCAGGAAAAATTAAAAAGTTTAGTTTTCTAAAGAATTCAGCTCATGCAGAAGGTATCGTGGGTATATCAAAACGATGGACTACTCCAATCAATAACTAACAAGTTTAATCGTACTTAAGTCTTTTGAAATTTGTACAATCAATATAGAATCAATACATGGAGAAATATGTCCAGGTCCCTATTCCACATCTGATGCGCTATCAGCAAGACTTTCATTTTTGTGAAATCTATATTCGTTTATCGGAAGAAAAATTTATCAAACTGACCCAAAAAGAGGATGGTTACGCTGATACACTAACACGATATGCAAATAAGGGGCTAACCGAAATTTATCTTTTGCGAGAAGATTTTCAAGCAGTCTTCAGCAAAATGAAAAACAAAATGGCTGATCCCAAATTTCCAGGCGCCAATGTTAAGCCAGCTCAGAAAGTGGAGATTCTCTCAGACTCACTAAAAATGGCCAAAGATTGTTTAAGCCACTTTGGTGTTAATGAAGAAGCCATGGACGTTTGTAAGAAAGTCAGTGATCAAGGCTTAAAGATGGTCAAAGAGAAAGGCAATATTTTTAAATTCTTGAAAGATTTTCAGAATAACTGTGGAAGTGAATTTAAAGTGGCGATCGCCACAAGTCATATGATGACCCTGGTGATCGATTTATTCATGTGGAAGTCCCTTTCCATTAAAGAGAAAGCTTCTATGGCCGCCATACTTTGTGATGTAACTCTAAAAGCTGAGGATTTTGAAATACTTAAAAAATGTGGAGCACAGTGGGACAAATTGCCGGAACATATTTTCAAGCATCCTATTAATGTTGCGGCCATGTTGACTGCAAAAAGAGATTTGGTCGCAGCTGAAACCATCACCATTATTGAACAGCACCATGAGCTTCCAGATGGAACAGGCTTCCCCTATAAACATAGTCACCAGAGGATTACTCAACTCTCTGCTATTTTTATTGTTTGTCATGATTTTATTGAGCGTTTAAACGATTGTGACTTTGATTATTCCAAGCAAGAAGAAATTCTCACTGAGCTCTTTAACTATTATGATGTTGGGACCTATGCCAAGGCCTTCGAGTCTTTGTATAAAGTGGCCAAAATTCCAAAATAGCTCTTCATAGAATCATGGTGGGATGAGCCTATGAGGAAAAATGGTAGCCAGAAAAAATTAACGTTCGAATTATTTTTTTTGAAACGAAGTTTCTCCCATTTTGCCAGTAAGTCGAATCATAAACCAACTAGGTATGCATTTCATGATAACAAGATAAATTCGATTTATGAATCCTGAAACAACCGTCGGTTGTGTACGTCGCTCTAGCGCTCGCATTCCTAAGTCCACCACTTGCTCTGGCGTTTGAAGTAGAAATTTTGGGATACGATTATCATCCCCTCCGGCTCGCTTATTAAATTCAGTTGCTGTAGATCCGGGACATAAACAACATACAAAGACCCCTTTCGATCGCTGTTCATACCAGAGGCTTTCACTAAATGATTTTACAAATGCTTTGGTTGCTGCATAAATGGAAAAATACGGAAGGGGAAAAAAGGAAAGAACCGAACCGACGTTGATCATGGCGTCTCCTGATCGGGCTTTTTCTAAAAAGGAATGGGCCAACACTATTAACGCATCCATATTAAGCTTCATCATTTGCTTGGCCATCTCAAGGGGGTGAGAATGAAACTCTCCTAAAATTCCAATTCCAGCGTTATTAATGAAAACTCGATAATTACCTTTTTGAATCAAATCTGCGACACGTATGAGGTCATCTGGGTTTGCTAAATCCGCAGCCAGGTACTGGTGTCCCTGTCCCAATTCATTGATCAAAGACTGAAGTCGCGATTCATTTCGAGCGACCACTGTGACTTGATATCCTAGAGCCGCCAGTCGTTTAGCAAAAGCCCTTCCAATTCCTTCACTTGCGCCGGTCACGAATGCTCTTTTATCCATACTTATCTCCTGATTCATTTTAAAGGAATCTTGGGCGAATTAGTACTACATTAAAAATTTTACTGATCTTCTTAATAAACAAAAAAGGCCCATAATTTTTTTAATTATGGGCCCATCAACAATCACTGATAAAAATTTTTAGTAAATTCGATTCCCAATCTTAAGGGAAATGAGATTAATATCTTGAACAATAATTGACCACATTATCCCATCCTTGCATTCCCATACGCAAAGCATCTTGAACACAATCTTGGCGACTAGTTCCGCGCTCACGACTACAAAAATTGGCAACACGATCCCAACCAGGCATTCCTACAGAGAGCACATAACCCAAACAACCGGTTGCATCTTTTGGAAAAATAGAAGTACAAAAATTTGTTACACGGTCCCAATCAGGCATTCCCACGGAGAGCACATAACCCAAACAATTTGTTGCTTCTCTTGAATTGTGAGTAGAACAAAATTTAGCTACACGGTCCCAATCCGGCATTCCTTTTTGAAGTGCATATCTAACACATTCACCAGGTTCACGGTTACGAGCATTCTTACAAACGCGCACTAAACGGTCCCAATCAGGCATTCCAGCTGCAAGCATATCCTGAACACAATATCCTGGAGAAGCGTCTATAGCGTTAGCACAAAGAGCATCGATTCTTTCAAACCCCGGCATTCCTGCCGCGATAGCTACATTTCGACATTCCTTATTATTATATTGAGGAGGTTGTGGAGGATAAGGATTTCCATGGCCGCCACTGTTTATTCCACAAGTAACTACAACATCTCCAATCGTCACCTGACCACCTGAGCGAAGCTCAATTAATGTGGCAAAAGAATTTGCAGACAAGAGGACAAATAAAAAAGTGACAAATGCTTTTCTCATAACAACTACTCTCCAAAATTTTATAAAAAAAAATCCTTATTGGAAATTAAGCAAGGTCGTTAGTTATGTCAACTAGTGCATTTTGGCACTAGTTTTCATTTGTAGGTTGCAAGAGAATGTTAAAAATTTGAAAAGCCAAGTATTAATTTTTGACCAATACCTTAAATCCACCTACCGAAAAACGTTTCATATCAAAAGGCATCTTCAAATCCATTCTCATTTTTGGATCGGACATGACAGCCTTCATGACTTTATTTCGGTGAGTCTTATTCTTATAGATGACAAAAGCAAAAACTACGGTTTCACTAGCTTTGAGTTTGAGAAGTTTAGGGAAAGGGAAACCCCATTTGACATTAAGGTCATCACCTACAGTTTCATAATATCCAAGTGCTCCATGTTTCATCCACATTTTGCAACCAAGTCTCGCCATTTTCTTATAAATTTTTAGATTCTTCTTTTCAATTGGAATCAGATAACCGTCAACATATTGACTCATGTATTCCTCCTTTTCATTTCCCTTTCCATTCTCGCTTAGATAGACTTTTCATCATATTTTATCAGAGAAAGCTCAAAATGAGGAGCACCTTACGAAATTATTGTCTTAAAAGTGAGACACGATTTTAATGCATAAATCTGGTTTGGTTCTTTCAAGTTTTCCTATGCGGGAGCTTTTGTCATCCGTTACAATTTTTAAAATAATTGAAGTTTAAACTTTCGGGAGTTTTCATGGGTCTGATGAAAAATGTACTTTCTTACTCAAAAAGAAAATTTTTTAAATACTCTCAACAGCGATTAGACTACCAGTTTCAACATAATAAATGGGATTGGTTAGAAAATTTAGATGAGTTACCTCGCTATAGTTTATTGACCGGCTATCATCGCTTCCATAACTTAGGAGGTAGTGTGCTTGATTTAGGTTGTGGTCAAGGACTGCTCTTGAAGCGTTTTGCACCTAGCGATTACTCAAGCTATTTAGCAGTGGATTATTCGGCTGCAGCGATCAAACAAATTCCTATTTCGGAGAAAGTTGAAGCGATAGAAGCCGACCTGACAACTTTTGTTCCTCCTTCTCAATTTGATTCCATTATTTTTAATGAGAGTCTTTATTACGTCAAAAAACCAGTCGAACAAGTTAGGCGCTACTTGGATTTTTTAACCTCCAAAGGTTTACTTTTCACTTCAATTCACACCAGAAAAAATTTTGAACTTGTGGATGAACTGAAGAAGAACTTTGAAGTAGTCGATGAAACCACAGTAGTGAATAAATGGGGCGAAACTTGGTCTTGCTTAACGATAAGAAAAGCTACAATTAATGTCGGGATACTGATGAGCTTTATGCTTGAATTATTCTTAGAAACTCTCATGAATTTTGTTGAACCAGCAGCTTCCATTTTATAATGAAACTGAAGAAATACTTATCTGACATTAGGTTTTGGCTAGGTTTTCATTTTCTTCTGCGTTTAATCGGCATCACCAATCCACCCTACGAATCCGGCGCCTGGAGACAGGTCATCACGGCAATGGTGGCCAAGAACATGGTGTTCGGGGACTTCAATCTTCTTTTACCCAAAATGGACTACTTTTTTATGTCAATGGAGACCACCACGGGAATTTCCCCCATGGAGTTTCCTTTGTTCAATGCCATGGGTGCGATTGTCTCCTTAGTTTTTGGATGGCATGATTGGCATCTTCGCTTAGTAAACCTTGTGGTTTCAACCCTGGGAATTTGGTATTTTTATCTTTTGATCAAAAAGTTTTTTAGCGAAGGTATGGCCTTCTTTTCTGCCTTTATTTTACTGCAATCAATTTGGTGGACTTACTCACGTAAAATTATGCCTGATACCTTTTCTATATCCCTCGCTTTAATCTCGCTTTATTATGCTTTTGAATATTTTGATGTGAGCTCCAAAAGAAAAAGTTGGTGGTCGTTAATGCTTTTTCTAGTGATTGGAACAGCGGGTATGCTAGCCAAAATACCTAGTAGTTACCTTTTTGGTCTAATACTTTTTCCTCTGCTCGATAAGACTATTACTCGTTCAAAAAAAATGTGGCTCATTTTCTCTTCTCTTCCTTTTTTAAGCATGGTTTTCTGGTGGTATTTCATCTGGAGTCCATATTTAATCGAAAAATACAACAACCGTATGTTTTTTATGGGCAAAGGCTTAGGTGAAGGTTTAAACGAAATTCTGGCCCACCTTTATCAGTTTTCAGAACACTTTACGAAGTTTGCTTTCTCTCTTTCTGGTTTTATCCTTTGTCTGATTGCTCTGGGCTTTTTGATCAAGAAAAAAGACAAACTCATGTGGCAGCTGCTCATTCTTTTAAGCGGCTCCTTTGGAGTTTTTATCCTAAAGTCTGGTTATAATTTTATTCATCATAGTTATTACATCATTCCATTTGTTCCCGTTTTATCAATGCTGGCAGGTTATGGTCTGGAGCAAATAAAGCAAAAGAAAGTTGTGCTTCTGCTCTTAGTGGTATTCTCAGTAGATAACTTTTTTCGCCATCAGCATGACTTAAGAACACCCAAGCGTGATCATTATCGTTTTGGTGTGCCCGCAATTATTGATAAGTACATACCGAAAGATGTTTTGGTGGCAGTCAATGGTGGAGCAAGTCCAGTGGACATGTATAATCTCGGTCGTCGAGGATACAGTTTAGAAGAACCGGAGTTAACAGTAGAAAATTTTGCGCTGTTAAAACAAAGAGGTGTAGGCTTTTTTGTGATTAATCGTCACGGGACTAAAACCGAACTGAATGAAAAGGAAATCTTTCGTAACGAAGACCTCATCATCTATCAACTGCTTCCGACTTTATAATTAGTTCTTCCTCCTTAAGAGCGATGGTGCGGATTCATTCTTTGTTCAATTCTGGCGGCGATATTCTGCAAGTTTTTCAAAAAGATATCTTTAGTTTTTTTGCTTGAATGCTTAAAGATAAATTTCTGCAAAGGAAGGCAGCGTTCAGAGATTTGTGTTTGAAAAGTTAAGATAGTGGTCCCATCTGACTGCGCTTTGTAGATCTGCCGTACAAAGCAATAACTCCCTTGAGTTAAAAAATTCATGAAGTAGCCTTGCATATTGAACATTACAATTTGTCGGCTTTCTTGTTTTTGAATATTAATGGTCTCTTCATCCCAACGAGGTCCTTTTTCATTTTCGTTTCTAAAGCAACGACGAAAAGATCCTACCATTCCATCAGCACTACCTCCGGGAAGAAAAGAAATGTGATGAAAATAAATTGACCATTCAATGGCCTTACCCGAATCACTCACATAGTCCCAAACTTTTTCGATAGGCGCTTTAATATGAACCGATTCAGTGATGGCCCTATCCCAAGTAAGAGTTTTAGCTTCGAATTGTAATTCTTCAGTCTTCATAGACAGGCAAATTAACAGAAAATTTAGATTTGACCATGATTTAAGATAGGCCCCTTATAAGTATTACAGACTTCAATAAAGTAAATCAGGATTGAGTCAGATACAGGTCGGAATCTCAGTGAAAGTGACTTTGAGCTAACAAATGAACAATATCATCCTCTTAATACTCACTGCAACAAACAAATATCATGGCCCTTAGTGAATTTATCTTTTGAGGGGAGAATTTTTTAAGTAAAATCGAAGAAATTTTTAACCAAGAGGGTGACCGATGAAAGTCCCATTTATTGATATTCTACGTTTCGAAAAAAACTTTTATGAAACTGTTTCCGAAAAGACTTTGAACTTGATTAAGAATGGACACTTTGTTGGTGGCCCAATCGTCGCTGAGTTTGAAGGTAACCTTAAAACTTATTCAAAAACAGAGCACGCTCTAGGTTGTGCTAATGGAACCGACGCTATTCAGTTAGCATTAAGAGGTGCTGGAATTGCAAAAGACGATAAAGTCATGATTCCAGATATGACTTTCTGGGCGACTTTTGAAGCGGTAGTCAACGTCGGCGCAGTTCCCTACACGATCGACGTTTCAAAAGAAACTCTTCACTTAACGACTGCTGCGGTTAAAGAAGGGATTGAGAAATTTAATCCAAAGGCACTCATTCTTGTTCACCTTTATGGTTGGGCATGTCCAGATACAATGGAAATCAGAAAAGTTTGTCAGGACAAGGGCGTAATTCTCATTGAAGACTGTGCTCAGGCCATGGGTGTAAAAGTTGATGGTCAAAGTCTTTTAACTGGAGCTTTCGTCGCGACGACCAGTTTCTACCCAGCTAAAGTTTTAGGCGCAAGCGGTGACGCTGGAGCCGTATTCACAAAAAGTAGTGAAGTGGCAGAGCTAACCAAAAAATTAATCAACCACGGTCGTATCAGTCATTATGAACATGGCCATATCGGATGGAACTCTAGATTAGGCGCATACGAAGCGAACTTCTTAAACGAATCGCTTAAACATATTGATGCTCGTCTGGAAAGCCGTCGTCAGGTATGTCTAGAGTACCGTTCTAAAATTAAAAATCCTGCGCTTAAATTTATAGCACCGGCGAATAATGTTTGGGAAAATGGTTATCTGGTAGTTGCAACAATGACTCCAGAATCAAGACCAGGGTTCATTGAATATTTAAAGAAACATGACATCGGTTACGGTACAGTTTATCCTGGAGCCATGAGTGAACAACCAGGAACCAAAGGTTTCTTAGGTGGTAAAATCTCTCATGACAATGCAGACTGGATTGCTAAATCAGTGATCAACCTTCCTTGTTTTGCCTATATGACAAAAGAAGAAGTTGATTTCGTCATAACCACAGTGAATAACTATAAAGCATAAAAGTAAAAGGCTCCGCCAAGGGAGCCTTTTTTATTTCATCTAATTAATTCTCTACTTAATTCTATCCTCAGGCCAAATTGGTGTCACATTTTTTGGCCACAGATTTGCTCTCTTGATGATTGAGACCGGAGAACCAATTTCAAGGGAATTTAATGAAATCTTCAATTATCACACTAATGACACTTTTCTTGTTCATTTCGTGTGGTCCTGGAAAAACACTTTCTTCTAATTCTGTTGCAAAAAAATCAGTCGAAATCATCCAACCTACAAACCTCACTGAATTCCACCAAGAAAAGTATCTGAATGTAGCAAGAAGTGCCCTTCAAGCTCATCAAAATAAAGTGGGCTTTCTTTCTCCTCAAACTTGGATGAAACCCTTTGTGGCCTATGCTGCAGAGATTGAATGTGGTTCAGTCATCACTGAAAACATCACGGTCTCAGGAACGCTTGATTGCTCAAAATATGAAGGTGAGTTCGCTTTAATACTATATGGAAAACAAGCTAAACTTGACGGCGGAAAAGATGGTTTCAAGATTCTCTTTCCTCAAGGAAAAATCGGTTTGATTTTAAGTGGTGAGGCTCCCTCTGTTGAACACGTTGAAGTATCTGGACTGAAAGAAGGTGTGGCAGTGATGGTTTTTGATGCCGAAGATGCAACTATCATCAATTCTGAATTTAATTCAAATATGATCGGTGTTTTCGCTTATGCTGATAGCACTAAGATGAGCGGACTCCAGATAGAAGACAATACCATTTCAGGAAGTTCTCTTTTTGGTATTCACGTTAATAGTAACTTTGAGAAAGGAATTTTTGTCTCTACTCCGGTGATTCACAACAATAACTTATCTAATAGCGAAAGTTACGCTCTTCACTTAAGAACAGATCAAATGAACTTCAATGATGAAGAAAATAAAAATACTTTTAGTGGTTCCCAAAATGGGTTCTACTTAACAGGTGGGATTTTTTCTTATGATAAAATGAGCTTGGACAATCAAGAGAACGGCATTGAGAAAACGATTATTTTTGTTTCTGAAGCAAGCGAATTCTCAATGAAATCATCACAATTAGTAGGAACAGGGAAAAATATAGATCAAGATGCCTACGGATTGCACCTCTATAAGGTTGAAAAGATCTCGATAGAAGACATTCAAATCAGTAGTTTTGATGTAGGAATTAAAATTTCTTCTGATCAAAATCAAAGTTCCGAAATTAGTATCAAAGATGGCGAAATCTCTACCAATTCCCTCGCCGGTATCATGATCCAGGCCTACGATGAGAAGGCCAGTCTCGACTTCGATATTACAGACATTAAGTATGATGAGAACAGTGTTCATGACTTATGGTTAGTAGGAATTGAGAAACAAAAAAGCTAAGATCAAATCCCAGAGAAAAGTATAAGACCATTAAAAAAATAGCTTTAAAAACTGCCTCATTTGAGTGAGGCAGTTCATTCTTAAATCATAGTTAATTTCTTAAGTAAGTTATCGTGATACTATTTTTCACTTTAGTAGTGCTGTAAAATTATAGTCAAATGGGATTAAGTGTTTTGGTAAACAGAAAACTTCACCACCAGATCGTAGCACCTCTTCGGCCATATCATCTAAAAGATCGTCATCTTGTCCATTTTTCTGTCTACCATGCTGAATAATCTCTCCATTATTTAACTGTTGGCCCCATTGTTGGACGTCGCTAGCAATCAGTAGTTTACTGATCTTTCCTTTCCTCGCCATTTTAAAGGCGTCATCTAACCTAAATAGGAGCTTGGTCGTCCCTCGATAGGATTGGAAGTCATTTAAAACATTCTTCTGTACTCTCGGAAAGTATGACTTTAGACATTCAAAAATCTGAGTTTTTAGATCACCGCTGGTCTTGCTCAAAATAATCCGCGATTCATCAACGTTAGTTTTTTTCTGGAATATTTGTTGAAGATAATCCACACCACTAAGAATGATCGGATTTTTGTCTTTAGTGAATCTTAAAATTTCATCGTTGAGAGATTGTGAATAGAATGTCTCAATGTCTTTTTTTTCTAAGATGTTTTTTTGGGTGAGATTGAAATCCAGATAAGAGTAGGATCTCAGCTTATTTATCTGCCAAGGACTTCCTTCATAAACATCAATACGATCCTTCCTTAATGAAAAATAGTAGTAGCTTGAAGCCATTTGTTCGATTTCGATGATTGGTTTAATATGAAAGGAATTGGCTGCGACGACTTTCTTCGAAACTTGAATGGGCAACTCGAGCATTTTTATAAATCCTTCCTTATAGAAAAAACCAATAGAGTTATTGGTCTTATTAAGTGTGTCTAGCTCCAACGATGCGTAGATCGCTCTTTCAATTTCCACAATATCTCTAATGGGATAGTCTTTCTGGAGATAATAGAATGCATCAGCTAATTGATGTTTGAAATCCTCCTTTCGTATTATCGCATTATAATAAGGGTCTATCGCAGGCAGATAGATACTAATATGCGGGCTGACTTTACCTGTAATTTTCTCAAATAACCTTTCTCTGATGATATTTTTCTTTGCAAGTGTGAGACTCATTTTCATATATAACTCCTATTTATTAAGTTGGCTTCATGCCATCTCTAGAAAATCATAGGCTGGAAAAATAATTTGTAAAATTCGATAATCATTAATGCATAATTCAGTTTTAGTGAACAATAATTGATTCCTAATATTACAAAATTGTTCCACTCATCCACATTCCAAGAGAGGTGGTCTCCTGACTCAGCCCCTTCCCATCAAATGGATAGGTCATAACATAAGGATAGATACTTAGATATTTGTTGAAGTCGTAGGTAAATCCTGTCGACCAAGAACTAGGCCATCTCCTAAAAGAACCCCATTCATCTTGCATCAACTTTCTGAAAGATAAATCAACTCCTGTACGCAAGCCGAGTTTGTCTGTGAGTGCGTAGTTTAAAGTTGGGCTTGCAGCCATGATGAATTCTGGTTTCTGGCCAGGACTTCTTCCCGCCCTTTTCCATTGAGGCTCCACGGCTTCTTTGTCACTATAGAAGAAAAATCGAGGAGAAAGGATGGCGAAGACTGAGAAGCGAGAATCCTTCGGTTTCACTGTTAAATTAGCAAATGTTCCAGGATTAAAGATTGTTGCTCTTTGTTGAGCGATGTAACCATTGGCTTCTGGTACATCAGTATTCACTGCTCCGTTAATTTTCCATATTTCTCCCTGTGCCAGTAGGCCAGAGACGCCAACTCTTAGACCTTGAAATCTCGAATCCCTTTTTTCTGTATGTATGAATTGCATTCTATTTTGAAGGTCAAGGGCAATATCTTTACTAAACTTATATCTAATCGATGTGAGGTTCCATAGACTGAGGCCATCGTCGTTCGGTTTTCCAAGTTCATTGGGAGTAATAGTATCGAGACCAGAGACTCCCGGTCCATCCCAAAAGTTAAAGTAGTTTAGACCGATCTTTTCACGCACCGAGCTCATTATGTCCTTTTCCTGACTGAAGGTTGTCGTCGAAGAATTCGACCAGGAATTAGAACTAACTAAGAGTAAAAGAGAAAGAACTAAATTTACTTTTAACATGTTACCTCCTTATGGTTGGAGGCCAGCATAAAACGGACATAAAACAAATACAAAATGATAAAAGTAAAGTTACTCTTCAATAAAAGTGAACTTAGTTCATTAGTCTTTTTTGAGAAAATTATCTATACTAGGAGAAACGAGGAATAAAAATGAATAACTGGCTTAACTATCATCACCTTTATTATTTTAAAACAATTGCAGATGAAGGAAGCATCGTCAAAGCGTCTAAGCTGCTTAAGGTTGGACAGCCAGCCTTAAGCATGCAACTAAAGCAGCTTGAAGATCGCTTTCAAAAACAACTCTTTATCAGAGAAAAAAGAAGTCTAATCCTTACGACTACTGGGAAAACGGTTTACGAATACGCCCGGGAAATTTTCAAGTTAGGAACAGAACTAGTCGATACAGTTAGTGACGTTGGTCCTAATAATCGTACTAAAATTCAAATTGGTATCCAGGATTGTGTTCCCAAAAATCTAGTGGCTAAATTAACATCCTATATTTATAAAAATTATGAGGCCTCAATCACCATTTTCAATGGAGACATGAGTTCTCTCTCCAAAGGGCTGATAGAACATGAGTTTGATATCGTCATGCTTAACGAATCTCCAACAGTGAAAGACAAAAACATCCTTTTTGGAAAAAGGATTCTTAAATCTCCAGTGGTCTTTGCTGGAAATAAGGATTTTTTGCACATAAAAAAAGCTTTTCCAAAATCCATGGATAATGCCCCTCTCATCCTACCAACTTCTCACAATAAACTTCGACACAATATTGAGCACTTCTTTAACAAGAAAAAAATCGTGATGAATACTATTGGAGAAGCTCAAGATACTATTGTTCAAAAGAATATGGCCATCGATGGGAGTGGTATAATTCCCATCATGGAATTAGCTATTCTTAGCTATATTGAAAGTAAAAAGCTTTTTATCCTTGGAAGACCAAACGAAATTTATGATGAAATCTGGTTGGGTGTGGCGAAAAGAAAGATTTTAAATCCAATTGCTTCGAGACTGATTGACGAATTTTCCTTTTAGTCCGAAAGGAAATCCTTGCAAGCTATTTCAAAGGCAAAGAAGAATCAAAGAAATAAAGTCTTTGAATTCAAAATACCATATAAAAAGACTATTAAATGATGGTCAATTCTATGTTCTCAATTGATCTCCATTCACTTAGAGCAGTTTAAAAGACTTAGGACTTTACAGTAGTTCGACAAAATGAAAACATTTACGGATGAAACAAAAAATAGTCTTCGTCCTTGTATTATTTGAACTTTTTTCCTTTTCTGCAAATGCGGACTCGATTGAAGTCTTTTTCAATCATAACCCCCAAAAAAGTTATACAGACCCCTACTATTCTCGAAGCAGACCAGGTGACAATCTCGAGCACCTCATTTTGAAAGCCATTGCAGAAGCAGAACAGTCTATCGAAATCGCTGTTTATGAACTCGATCTTCCCAATGTTGCCCTGGCACTGGTGGAAAAGAAAAAGCAAAATGTAAAAATAAAAATTGTCTTGGAAAACACAAACGCTCGCCTTTGGCGGACTCTCAGTGCCGAAGAAATTGCTAAACTCAATGAGCATGATCAAAATAAGTACAGGGAGTTTTTTCATTTTGCTGATGTCAATGGTGACGGAATGGTGACTGATGAAGAGCGCTTAAGTAAAAGTTCACTTGAAATTTTAAAAAATGGTGGAATTAACTGGATTGATGATAGCGCTGATGGAAGTCAAGGCAGTGGTCTTATGCACCATAAGTTTATGATTGTGGATGGCAAGGTACTCATTACTGGCTCCGCCAATTTCACTCGTAGTTGCATCCACGGCGATTCTTTAAAACCGAAATCCATAGGCAATGCTAATTCACTTCTACGAATTGAAAGTACGGATCTCATTTCAAAATTTCAAACAGAATTTGATGAACTGTGGATTAAGCATAAGTTTGGTCTTAAGAAAAATTTCAGAGGGGCCAAGAGTACTGTCGTCAATGGAATAAAAGTGATGGTTCAATTTTCACCTACCTCCAAAAAAATGGGTTGGGATGCATCCACAAATGCATTGATCGCACGTCAATATTCGGATGCGAGCCTATCTGGTGATGAAGCGCTGTTTGTTTTTTCAGATCAATCAATCGTCAATGAGATGCAGAAAGCTCACCAGCGCGGGATGAAGAATCGAACTCTCATCGATCCAAGTTTTGCCACTCGATACTATAGTGAGTTACTGGATATTTTTGGACTTAAGATGAAAAATCCTCAATGCCTTTATGAAGCTGCCAACGCCCCTTGGGCAAATCCTAACCTTGATTCTGGATTTACCGTTTTAGATCAGGGAGATGTCTTACATCATAAGTTTGCAGTTATTGATCAGCGTAAAGTCATTGTGGGATCACACAATTGGTCTGAATCTGCAAACGTCCAAAACGATGAGGCCCTATTGGTTATAGATAGCCCTCAAATTGCCCAAAGCTTTACAGCTGAGTTTGAGCATCTTTATAAACGTTCAATTGTAGGTCCACCACTGTGGCTAACTAAAAAAATTGCCGATATAGAAATGAACTGTCAAAGAGCTAGGCAACTTTTTTAAAAACTAATCACAGAGGATTCTTCTTCCATAAAAGTTCCTTACAGTCACCAATGACCGTCTCATGGGAATAATCACGACTCTTATAATATTTTTTCATCTCTTTACTAAAACGACCGTAAGTTATCCCTGAACGACTTGATCCATGATAAGTTCCATCCTTGCTATAACCTCTCCCACTTTTTTCATTTACTCCTAACCCCAAAAAATTGACGGAAATATTTTGGCTATTTTTAGAAAATAAAACAGAGCTATCATCCATCACTTTCGGGTCCTTTAAATTTTCAATATAAGAATAAAGCCCGATTTGCTCTTTATCCTCCGATGCTTGAAAAGTCCCCACGATCATACAACCAGCAAGATCCTGTGCTTCGTCTTGGCATTCCACAACTCTAAATGAAGAATTCGGATTAAAAAAAGACGGGTTGTTCTGCTCATTAAGCTTACTTGAATAACGGTCACAAACTCCTGCCTGGGCATGAATAGAAAAAAGTAGGGATAGGAGTGATAAACCGAAAAAATTCATAATAATCCTTTGTTAATTTCCACACAAGACGCCCCTTCGGAGCTTTAGGTATAGATTAGTTATATCAACACATCTTAGAGCCTCGCACGTTTTTCACAACCAGTTCCACCAAATCCAGGTAAACCATTCCCGGTGTCCAATATTTGTACACTTCTCGTTATCATTCCTACACACCCCCTACCATCCTGCATAGATTCATTAAATAATGAGTACATTACGAATGCCCTGTTGGTAGCTACTGAAAGGAAGTCTCAAATGTTAATCACTCTCTTCTCACTTTTTATTTTTTCATCAGCTTGGGCGCAAACCCCTCCCACTCTAGGTGGTGAATTAGAAAAAGAGGCAAGAGCTACGGTAGAAATATTAAAAAACAGAAAGGATGATCCATCAATTTTAAAAAAAATCTATCAAGTTACTATTGCTAAAAAGAAGAAGGATCCAACTTTTTCAGGTCTAATCAAAGACTGTGAAGTCTTCACCGATTGTAAAAAAGGAAATGTCCTTCTCTTTAGAGGTCAGGTAGGAATGCTATCTCTTCCGGGTATCTCAGGTCTCATTCGCTCTCATTGGGGACAAAATAGTTATACTCAAAACAAAACTTTTGTTGAAATTATGAAAAAAGTTGAAGACGATATTTTTCCACTGCGAGAAGTCCTTTCGGCGCCATCAGAGGAGTCGGGAGATGATTACAATCGTCTGCTTTTGATTCATTCAAAGCAAGATGGACTTAATACCTGGTGGGGAGAAAGGGATGCTAGGACTGATGATGAAGGACTACCGGTGCCTCCAAGTAGAGAAGTTTATGACATTGGTCATTCAAGGGGGACAAAAAGTGATCCCTACCTGAGTTCAAAAAAAATTCTTTTTACCTTTCATGCTAACGCCGTTTATCTTTTTGCTGAAGCTGAAGGAGACAAGGGAGCAAAACAGAAAATACTTCTCGATCCTCTCATTTCCTTCTCCTCAAGTGTCAATCAGGCCATGGTGTTTGCTGTCGGAAATCCTCAAGAAGACGAAGCTCATACAACAGGACAACTGATTGTGATCTCTGTACCTGCCAAGGAAATATCTAGTCTTTGTCAGCCGGAACTTTCGCCTAAAATGGTCTTTGAAACCAAGAAATGCAGTGATTATTTAAACCAACATGAAGATGAAGATGAATACGATGTCGTCGGATTTATTAAGCCATCTCACATCAGAGGTTCATTTCTGGTTGATTGGAAAAATTTTAAAAATGAAATGAAAAAAGCCAATAACTAATCTTTAGACGACCAATCTATTGTTCACCAATGATTTGTAAATTATCTAGTTCACAAGGAACGATACCAGTCGATTTAAAATAGGCCTTAAAGAAGACAGAACCTGTTCCAAATTGAGTCCCAAAGTTTGCTATTTTAAGGGCAACAGTAGATGCAGGATTACTTTGCGTGTCCGTACCATCCGCAGTCACCCAGCTTGTGCCGTTCCAATATTTCCAAGGACCAGTGTTTGAGCTCGCAAGATTATAACCAATACCACTGTCACAAGCACTGCCTAGAGTTTGCACAAAACTGGATAAACTGACATAAGAGATACCATTATTTCCAATCACTGAAGGTGAACTTAAATCGTAATGAGTAGGGGCCACCGTCACTGACTTAAGCTCCGGTTGAAGTGCGGCCGTGGCTGAATCGCTCTCAAAAATAGTGCGGTACTGGAAGTAGCGATTAGCAGAAACAGGAGAGCTATAATTTTGCAGTGTCATCGATGGAGCACTAGCATTGACGGTTCCACTGGGAGTTGCCGCTTGAGTGCTCATGTTGAATAACTCCGAAAAATAGCTGGCAGAAGTTCCGTCTGGACCTTTCCACGTTTCACCAGAGCAAGCATTATCGTCACAAGACCTAACTTGGAATTTAAGGCGAGAGGCACCTCGTTGGTAGAGTTGCTTAATTTCATTGGCATGAAGGGCGCGGGACCAGATAGCGATTTCGTCTAATTTTCCAGAAAAGTAATAACTGGCCAAGTTTGCATAACGTGCAAACTGATTAATTGTGAGAACGTCGGATTGTGACTGTGCCCCAGATGAAGACTCAGTACCATTTAAGAAAACACGTGTATTATTGGACGATCTGGTAACAACTAAGTGATACCACGTATTTGATGTCATCGTTGGTACCGTAAAATTCTTAACAGTACCCCCTGTATCAGTCTGAACTTCGATAGTCGTTGCATTTAGAAAACCAATATAAGTATCATTATCAGCGTTTTTTCCGGCAATCATTCGATCGCCCCCTAAAGCGATGTTTGAGTTAAACCAGACAGAGAAAGTCGCTCCAGAAGCAGGAAAATCAATTGATGGCAGAGATATATAATCATCGCTACCATCAAAACTACCTGCATTGATAAATTTTCCATTGATTATTACATTTGCACCATTTGTAGCTGTTCCATGATTACCTTGCCCCGATTTATCGACCACTTCATTTGTAGTCCCATTCCAACTTGACTCATCTAAATGCCAAAGCCCCACAATCCCTGTCATTAAATTATTTGCCCCTGTACTCCCAGTTGATCCAACTAAAGAAGAATAGCTGGTAGAAGTCTCATTTTGAATGGCGCCACTAGCGTAGTCCGGAAGGGCTTTGAAAAAGGGAAGCGTCGGGGCCCAAGCCAGTGAAGTCCAAGATTGCGAGTTGAAAGCATCCATCACACGGGAAGTATAAAGACCTGTGTAGGCGGTGGCCTGTCGTTGGTAAATGGTTTCAATTTCATTTTGAGTTAAAGCCGCGTTCCAGATGGCGACTTCATCAATCAGTCCATCCATTGCTGCTCCATTGCTAGTTCCTGACGTACCAGAGGTATACCCTGAGCCTAAATCGACAATCATACTAAAGTTTGAAAAGGCGCCTGTCCCAGTATTAGCTGAATTGACCGCATACTTGATTCCGTTGACGTAAATTTCGGTGGTGTTTGCAGCCGAATTAATAACTCCGACAACATGATACCAAACTCCAGTTGTTACCAGCCCTGTCGCGACTGTTTGCCCAGTCGTGCCTCTTGCCCCAACCCCTGGGGCAGGGATCGCCGCAAATTTAATTTGCCCACTTGCTCGAATGAAAAGAGTGAGATACTGGTAATCTGCCCCCGAACAGCCAGGAGTCGTCAAATCAACGCAACCACTAATGATATTAGTATTCCCTGTCATCGAGTTTAGCTTCACCCAAGCCGCGACACTGATATTGGCTCCATACGTAATGTTTGGTAGAGCAGCGTAGTCACTCGAGCCTCCAACAAAACTCCCAGCATGGGACCCAAGCCTTGCACTAGCATTAAATGTTGCCCCCGAAGCAGTGGCATGATTAGAACCTTTTGAATCATTCCAATTGTTATTCATTTTGTAGTAAGAAATGATCGATGACCATTGAGGGGTCCAGGTTGAATTTAACTCATAAATTTCCGGAGCATTTTGTTGAGCACAAGCTCCTGTACTACCATTGCATCCTCCATTATTCCCAAGCTTCAATCCACTTGAAGCAGGTTCGCCGCTAAGTGCCCCATAGGTAGCAACACCGTAGAGAACCCCATTACTAAAACTTCCAGAAGCAGCATCATCATTATCCACTTGATCGCTTGCAATCAACCGGCAAACCCCTCCAGAAAGTTCTAAGGTTGAACTTAACCAGCTTCCAGTACTTGGAGTATAGTTGGAAGCTTCAGCAGCATCAAAGGTCCAATGACTTGTTAAGGGTGTTGTCGGTGTGACGGCTATTTGTCCTGGGCGATGATTGGTATCAACCGTACTTTTGTTTGCATTGGGGGCCAAGGGATTACATCCCAACAAAATGATCAGAGAAGAAAGAGAGAGAAAATGGATCGAAGAAAATCTCATCTTGCTCCTTCTCCTAAACGCCAAGATAAAAGACAACCCATGCCCGCTTCATTTTTACTTTGATCGACTAGACCTGAATTATGTTTCAAAGAAGCGAAGAAAATTTCACAAGCAAAAGTTTTTTTATGTTCCAATAATTCTTCCTCTAGGCCCAATGAGACTTTATAACCTTTACCAGTTTTGATGTTATAAACACCTGAACTACTTGGAGCGCTGACCATTCCCACTGTTTTTAAATCTAAGCGGTATTGATAAAGGGAAAAAAGCAAAACTCCAAATCCCGCAGCAAGTTTAGGTAAAGCCACACTCTCTAAAACCAGAGAATTGAGTGAGGAAGCCCGATAAAAAGTTTCTTGGGAATAATTTATTTGTGATAAAAAAGACCAAGTCTGATTAAACTGATAACGGCTTCCTACGCCAAAACTTCCTTGCAATAGAGAACGGTTCTCAATGGGTACACTGTTTGTCGCATAATACTCTTCTCTTCTAAAACTTGCTTCTATACTGGTCGCCCATTTTTTAGACCAGTTTTGTCTCCAGGAACCCTGAAGCAAAAAGTTAATTTTAGAAATCAGTTCTGCCTGACTAGAATTGCTTAAATCTTTTCCTTCCAAGGTGGAGTAATAAAAAGCAGGAAAAAAGGCGTAGTCACTGTAAGGAATATTTTTTATCGGAGAGACTTCCCTCTCCTCTGTCTTGTCGACAACTTCCACTGGAAGAGCAGGTGGAGCTTCGTCTACTGCAAACACTCTTTCCGGTTCAAAAAAGATTTTTTCTCCAGGATGAATGTGATGAATATTTTTTAAATGAGGATTGAATCTGATCGATTTTTGAAGGTGACCATTTTTCCCATACAAGGGAGAACCATATTTTTGGCGGATGACTTCAGAAAAAGTATCTCCTTTTTGAACTTAATAAAAAGTTCCCACTTGGGCATACAGGAAGTCACTTTGACTAAAAATCATTAGCCCCAAAAATGACGAAAAATACTTTCTTGACACAGCCTTAACACAGCTCATTCTGCTATTATAAGGCGCTATGGAGACTGAGTATAAGGCGGTAGGAAATTCCTTCTATTTTAAGTTTTTAACAAACCATTTTTCCACCTGTCTCATGAGTACCTGACAAGTTCATTCTATTGACCTTAAATCTGGATTTTAAAGACCCTGAAAAAGAGCATAAACCAAAGTGATGGACAGTAATTGACTAAAAATAATCGTGAGCACTACTTTTGAGTAAATCTCAAGGAGGAAAAACAAGCTTGTCTGTAATTTAAATACAGAAGTTTACTTAAAAACTGATGGATTATGTAGAAAAGGATATGGTTGTACTGGCCAAAGCCGATAATCCCAAAATAATTGCAGGACTCTGTATTCACGACCAAGATTCAAATAAAGCAGAAATTTTTGCGGCTTACCTTGGAACGATCTCTGTTAAAAACAATTTAGGTCCTGATGGTTGTATTCCATGGTCGACCAACACACTTGTATTTGAAGGTCATACACAGGATGGTCGTACAATGATTGATTTTGAATTTCAATGGCCAGGAAAACCTGCTAGACCAGTCGGAACCGCCCCGGGGCCTTTTGCACCAAATTTTTGCTTACGCAGAAGCTTCCCGGATCCAGTGATGTATTGGGGTGATGTTGTGAACCGTATGAAGGCATGGCAAGTAGCTCTTTACCCTCTTTAAAGGCAAACACTCTCTCAAAGAGTGGGTAACTTCCCTTTCATTCAAGCTTTAGCTAAATATTTCGATCTTTAAATTTGAAAGGGACCTTCGGGTCCCTTTTTTTGGTTCCAGTTCGAACTCTTCCTTTTCAAAATTCTTTTAATATTTCCCTAGGCCATTATCTATTTCTTAATTTTCGCAGCAAAATTGAATGTATCTTGATTCGGCATGACTTCTTTCATCAATTTCTTTTAAGCTTAAGAACTTGGCAAAGGATGCTGATTAAAAATTGCCTCACAAGGAATAGAATACATGGGTCCTGTACTGGTTGATACTTGTTAAGACTTTCGTCCGCAAAACCACAAGCGTCCTTCATCATCTTTAATGAGATTAAGAGTTTAGATTCATTGGGGGGAGACGAAGTCGCTAAGGATTTAGGGGGCGACAGAATCGCTAAGGATTAACATAAACTAAAGTATTCCTTCATAATTCCGAATAGATTTTGTATGAAAAAAATAATATTTTTCCTATTTCTTCTTTTTACCTTTCACTCTTGGGCACAAACCACCATTTTTGCTAATTCCAATCAAGATATGAAACTAGAGGTTAGCTTTAATGAAGCTGACAAAACGGTACACCTTAAATCAAGCTGACTCTCAAGCGATTGCAAGACAAAAAACTTTGATAGAGTGATTACAGAGCAACAATACTCTCGTCTCATGACAAAGATAGAAACGATTATAAACAGTCCGATGGTAAACAAGAAAACCGGAATGGTTGTCGCTATAGCTAGCTTCTTCGTTAGCCAAGGAATAGGCATTGCCGCCTCTACTCGTGTATATGGAAAGCATTTCACTGAAGAAATGAAAGAATGCAATTCCTACTTCGCCAAATCCTGGTATGTATTTAAGGTATACATCGCTCCCGGTTTAGTTTTAGCCCTTCCCTTTGAAGCTGTGGCTTATTTTGCAAGTAAACCAGATCTAAGTACTAACAAAATTGAAGAATTGAAGGAATTTGCGAAGGCCCTCAAGCAAAATGAAGAAGACAAAGTCATGATTATGGGGCCTGGCCAAGTACAAGATCTTATCTCTGTCGTAGCAAAACTTTTACCATATGATTTGAATAAAAATTCTGAAGAGGATGACGGTTATAAACCAGGAGCTCCTTCCAATAAATATAATCCTGTATATCAGGAACTAGATAAAACTTTTGACATCGGTCAGCCTCGTGTTGGGGTTGAGTAACATAGATGACCACATTCTTCTTAGTGAGAAAGCTTATCGACGGCTTCTTGTCTTTTTCGCTGAAATTCTTCTAGGCTGGCTTAAATTAAATGAGAGCTTCTATAATAAGACTATCGACAACGCTCACCCAGGAAAGTATTCTCTAGAAATGAAAATATGGTTATGGCTTCACCTTATTACAATTATCCCCGTTTTGATTGTCGGGCCTTTTATTCTTTTTCGTCGAAAGGGAGATAAGCTTCATAAAGTCCTGGGAAAAATGTGGGCTATTCTAATGATCGTAAGTTGCTTGTTTTCTTTCGGAATCCAAAGCGATGGTGGCCTTAGCTGGTTGCATGGGTTGGCTGCTTTTACCATTTTCTCAGTTGTTCGCGCTTTGATCGCAATCAAAAGAAAAGATTTAAAAACTCACGAAAGAGCAATGCGTGGCTCATACGTAGGAGCATGTATTGCCTTCATTTTTGCAGCTGCCGTTCCTTCTCGTCTTATTGGTGGTTGGTTACTTAAAATCTTTCATTGATATGAATCATGAGTTTAAAAACTAGACTCATAAGGGCGACTTTTCTATATCTGAGTAGAATCTTTTCTTATGAAAATTTTTCTAAAATTGCCTACAATTGTCCGATTGGAAGCTTATGAGATTGCAGAGTTGTAATCTCTATAAAACGAACTTCCTTCTGCAAAGGTTAGCCCAAATTAGCCAATTACTCCTGAGCTAAAAGAAGCCCATGAGCTCCCTCCCACCTTAGATACAATGAGCCTTTGAGCCTTTAATATTGTCTTTATCGATGAAATTCTTCTAGGCTAGCTTAAATTAAATGAGAGCTTCTATAATAAAAAAGCCCCTGTGATTTTTAAAGATCTCAGGGGCTTTTTAAATTTATCGAAATTCCTTACTATCAAACTTGTTCGTCGCTCGGATGAAAAGGGTATTAGAGTGTGCTATTGATGAGCTTGGCTTGAGCTTCACACTGAGCTTCTTGATCATAGATTTTCTGGCTTAGATCCTTAATTTGGCCGTCCGGAAAAATCATTTTCTTAGACAATCCGTAACCTCGCCCCACCCAATTACAACCAGCGATCATGGTCGATTGAAAAATTCTTGCTTTGATACTAGATAAAATTGAAATATTTTCGTTGCAGGCTTGGATTGATCCTGTCCAAAACTCGGCTTTGGTTTCCACTCCCGTAAGCGAATTTACTGCGGTAAAAGTAAGTGCAGTCGGGCCAGAGTTTTCTCTGCAGGAATAACTCATGAACGCAGAGCTAAGGACAGGCTGCGGCTGTGGTGATGTGAGGCGCCGAGAAAGTTCGGTTAGAAGCTCATTGTTGCTTGCCGATTGCAAGCAGACGTCAGCGGCAAAAGTATTACTAATCAATAAAAATGTAAGCAAAAAGCGATGTAAGTGTTTCATATTTTTCCTTTTTAGGTGAATAAAGATTTGTTCACCAAACCAATTTTTTGACTCGTTCTAAGCTCAAAAGCTCTTCGATCTAAAATCTGAACCGAGCCCTTATTGATGTGCTTTTATCATCATGAACCTAGAAGTGATAAGCCTTCATGTCTACTATGAAAATTTTTCATGATTTCGCCGTAGCCATTCTAAAAATGGTGCCAGGCTTATTCCAATTGCAGTTAAAAAAAATGAAGTTCAAGGATTTTTTTAAGGAAAAGACAAACAGTCTAATATTAAATGACATCGGATTGATGAATCAGAAATTTGGCTAAATTTATAAAATCAAGAGTAAAACCCTTGAGCTAAATGTGTATGGGAGCTCAGGTTTAGTTTTAACGAATCTCAATGGCTTTCGGAGCTATAAATTTTAACCTCAACACTACTATTCCATCCTTTGTATGCCTTAATCTCATTCAACCATGACTCATTACCTAAGTCCGTATGGATATTTTTAGACCATCCATTCACAGCTATTATTTTGATAGGCTTAGAACGCTGATTAGCAATTTCTTTTAGATTTAAAATAAGTCGGGCCCTCAAGTCATCAGGCACAGGATCATAGAAATAGTATACATCTGCATCAGGTAGACTTGTCTTCCAAAGATCAGCCTGTTCAAATTCAACATTTTTGAGGTTAAGATTAGAGCTTAATTTTCGGGCCACTTCCACCCGTTGTTCATTGATTTCGATACCTGTTATTTTCAAATCAGGTCGTGACCATCCCAACCAAAGAGCGACTTGACCAAAACCAGCCCCCACATCAACAATGTGTGTCCCCTGTGGGAAATTAGCCTCTCTCGCAATTTTTTCGATAGCAGGGATTGGCGTCGTCATAACAGATGCCATTGCGGTAACATGGAAATTAGTAGAATCCATACGCTCCCTTTGTGATCTCTCGCTCAGTGTGACCTCATCTTCAAAACCAAGCCACACTCTTAAATTTTTATTCGTAAGTCTAAAACCATCATTTTCCCAGTCTTCATTCATATGGCTTCTGGCATAGCCAATCATTGAAAGCTTATTTTCTTCAAGAATCTCTTGATCCAACTTTTTTATAGGTAAATCTAGTTGCTTACCTAGACCTTTTTCCCCTGACACAAAAAGGTTAGTACATAGATTAACCAGACTAGAAATAGGTCCTGCATGAGTGCTATCTGGAAAAATCCCACTCAAGAAAATAAAAATTGTAAAAACGACATTATAAGCTTTGTTACTCATATAAAAATCTTATCGGTGTTGTTGACGGAAATATAATAGAATGGGATCAGTAGACTTCATGGTTTGACATTCAAGAATGTGTTTACAGCTACTTCGCGTATCAAAAATTCAAATAAAATGATCAAACTAGAAGCCATAACCGAAAGAGATACTTGCTCAAAATAATCAAGCTAAGGTTCAAAATTAAGTTCCAATACAATGCTCTAATCTGTCCTATCCCATCGATTATTTTTAACATAATGGCATCAAAATAAATCGCGCAATTGAGTAGGAAATAAAAAAGCGAATTGAGGAGCATTAACTAGGGAATTCGGTTGCTAGATTCGCATTTAGGAATTCTTTTTCGAATTTATTAATAAATATCCCCGAGTACTGAAAATGAAATTCATTTTGGGACTATATCCATAAGTTAAAATCGTTTTAATTAATAAAAAATTTAGCCAAAATATTCAAAGAACTGAAGAGATTAAGAAAGAGTTTGAGATTAATTAGCGCCTTTTTTGAAATCAAGAAAAAGCCCCTAAGATTTTAACGATCTCAGTGGCTTTAAAATTATCGAAAATCTTTACTATAAAAGTTGTTCGTCGCGCGTATGATTAGATTGCCTAAGAGGCTCTACAGTCCAAAGGGGTCAGATCAGATCAAAAGGAATCGTCGAGTTGTACCGAATTTGTGAAGTAAACTCACGTTCACCGCATTTCTGCACAAGATTGGCCGCAAATGATGTAATCTCGTTTCCTTTTTTGATGATCTCTAGTGGAGTTAGGTCAAATTTATTAATAAATCCACAGCCCACTCCATTACCCGAAACACCCGAAACTTGAATAACTTTCCCTTCTTCAAGAGTATAAGTCTGCCCAACTACCATTTCATACACAGAGGTCGTGTAGCTGAGGTCGCTATTGAAAAAGCTGTCGCTATAGATAAGGAAGGTGAAATTATTTCCGTTAGTACGATCGTTGTACTCAAGCTCCAAATATCCTTTTGGGTCATTATTTTTTTCAATCTGGGTATCACTATTCGATAAGTCGTATGATTCTTCTTCTCCGATTCTAATCCACGGACCTTTCGTTTGAAATCCTGAGTATTTCATCGAAGAAGCTTCGAAGGCAGATTGCTGATTCTTTGATGATTCCTTGCGCTGAATACAACCGACCATGATCGTACTTATTGTGATTATGTATATGGTGGTCTTTGTTAATAAAGAAAGCATATTTTTCCCTTTGTTCAGAGTAATGTCTTCAACTTCGTTATTGCGTCGATTTTGTTTGCCTTAATGATATTGGCAATTCTTATATGAAAATACGGCCAAGGAACTTTTTATCTAAAGAGGAAAAACTGTAAAAAAATTAGACAGCTCCCTTGTTTCTAAGTTCTTATTATCTAGCAGCGAAAAGCACTCACCATATTCTTAAGAGCTTACAAAACCAAGGAATTCTAGGCAGAAAGCACTTTGGACGAGGTAGCTTATGAACAATAAGCGACCGAGGTCAAGAAATTTTCTAACGATGAAGATCGATGCGTTTTCTAAGTTTGCTATAAATGATTAGCCTTTTATTGAAATCAAGAAAAAGCCCCTAAGATTTTTAACGATCTCAGGGGCTTTAAAACTATCGAAATCTTTCGCTTCTAGAGCATTAATCGAGATTTATATTTGAATTTTAGATACTCCAGGAAATTGTCCATCAACTCATCGTAATCTTAGTTTCTTTGGTTACTATCCAAGGGCCTATAATTTACAAACCACATTGATTTGATAACTTCATCTTTAAGGATAGCCCAAAAAAGCCTATTGCTCCTGAGCTAAAAGAAGCCCATGAGCTTCCTCCCAATTTAAGTGCACTTTAATCTGATTTAAATCGAAACGGTTTCTGTTAAATTTTTTTCTGCTAAATTTTCATCCATAGTTTTATTATGAATTTAACAGGATAGAAAAAGTAAAATATTCAGCATTCGTAATATCTACCAAAAGCCTAGACTGAATGCTTTAGATAAATTCTAGAATGTTTAATTTAACGTAAAAAAATCGTATTAAACTTGGTCTCGAAAAAAAATTGAAATGATCTGACACAAACGAGATATTGAAGATAAATAGCATGAATCAAGATTGGACAAAATTTATACTGAATCAATACTTCCTTCTAAGATATTCTCTAGCTCATACTGTAGTGCTCAGTCTTATATCTTGGGTTATATTTAAAAATCATCATTATTCCAGTTCACTTGTTTTCAAATTGGAATATTTTCTTTTTCTCCCCTTCTCAATTCTAATTGGAATTCAAGTGCCTGTTCTTATGCATAATTGCATGCATGCAAATTTTAAATCGCCATTAACTAATTTTATTTTGGGCGAACTTTCTGGTTTTTTTGCACTTATGAGCTTAGGAATTTTACGAATCAATCACATGCTTCATCACGCCTATTCAGATACCGATCATGACCCTCATAATCCTTCCAAGAAAAGCTTTATTATATTTTTTTTTATAAGTCAGTTCACAGGGATTGAAATTGTTCAGGAAAAATACTTTGAATTTCACGGTAAAGATTTTAAAAGGCAGCTCATTTTTAAATTTAATATTGTTCTTCATTTCATAGGTCATGTTTTACGTTTATTAGTTTGGTTTTTAATACTTGGCCCCAATCTCTTCGTCTTTTTTTATCTACCAGCATTTTTAGTTTATTCATTGGCTTTTGCCCATGTAAATTACATCACTCATAGCATTGATAAAAAAGGCAATGTTGAAATACTCAATAAAAATGATAATTTGTATTATAAATTTATAAACCTTGTGGGTAGTGGTGTTTATTTTCATAAAAACCATCACCTTTCGCCTAGATTAATCAATCCTATGCATTTTAAAAGAAAGGAAAACACATGAGACATTGGAAAAAATTTAAGAAAGATCGTTTCTATCTTATAAAATACCTCACGACTCAAATGATGATTTCAATAGTTATTATTTCAATCCAGCTGTCATTCATTGATTCGGTTAGTTTCTTTAAATTTCATTTTGAATGGTGGAATATACTTTTATTGCCCATAGGATTGATCATTGGTGTGAAGATGCCGGTGCTTATCCATAATTGCGTTCATGGCAATATTAAGCCAACAATACTTAACGAAGTTGCAGGTGAAATCGCGGGCATTTACGTTCTCCTTAGTATGGCCGCTTTTGAGTTGAACCATTATATGCACCATGCTCACTCTGATACAGACTTAGATCCCCACAACCCTCACAAAAAAAACTTTATTCCTTTCTTTTTTGCAAACAATTTTGGTGGAACACGTGTGGTTCAGCATAAATTTTTTCAATTCCATGGCAACACTCAAACCAACAAATCGCTTTTCGATTTAGTTTGTGTCTTACATTTTTTAAATGTTCCTCTTCGTATTCTTTTTTGGATACTATTGTTTGGCCCTACGCTTTTTCTGACGTTCTTTATTCCTTCATATTTATTTCATATGTTTGTTTTTGCCCATATTAATTACAAGACTCACGAAACAAAAGAAAACGGTGAAGTGGTTCTACATAATTTAAATTCAAACTGCTATTATCGATTTGTAAATTACTTCGGTAATGGTGTCTACTTTCATAAAAATCATCACCAAAATCCGCATTATTACAATCCACAACTTGGAAAGAGTCATAAATTTTTTGGGAGCCCCTAATCTAGCCAAGAAAACAAATTAATTCCTTAAAACGTAACTACCACGAAGTAAGACGACTCAATAACTAAGTCCAAAAAAATAAGGCAATTATAAAAAAATTACTATTGGCCTATTAATGACATTAACTACATTCTCTGCATTTGTAGATACTGTTAAGGTTAAAGTTTATACTCAAGTAAGGACTGTAACCGAGTTTTGAACTTTTACGAATGGGAGCCGTTGAAGTCGTCAGTTCACCGGCAAAAGAAAAAGGAAATTCAAACACTTCCTTTTCAAAATCTTTGCAAATATTTCCCTAGAGCCATTAATTAATTTCGTCATTTTCGAAGCAAAATTCAAGGTAACTTGCTTCGGCATGACTTCTGGCTATGAAAAAAAGATCTGTTTATTGGGCCATAAACACCTTTTTGACTTGCCATTAAGATCTGGTTGAGAATTTTTTGAAGCTCAACTACTTTCGCGAAGAAAAAAAATTAATAAAGAAAATCGACTCAATAACGAAGTCGGAAACATTATTTAAAAAAGTGAGGAAAAAAATGAAGACATTATTATTTGGCTTTTTAGCGTTTGGATCAATTACTGCAATTGCGAGTAGCCAATGTGAAATCCGATTGAAACATCATCCCGTGCTTAATAGCGTAGTTAATCCTGTTGCCGGAGTTATAAATGGAGACCAGTCGATTAGTCTTTTGGGATGTATCAATTGGGCAACTTCTTATGCTTCATCAGGAACGGAAATTGAATATTCTTTCAAAGCCGATACTGGTTCAGAGTTTGGATCAGATTTAGAAAGTTCGGGACTTTTAAAGTCATATACCGGTGATACAAAGAAGTCACTTGGAAAGCTCAAGAATAAATCTCGATTAATGCTCTAAAAAGCGAAAGAATTCGATATTTCAAAAGCCCTGAGATATTTAATGATCTCAGGGCTTTTGTTTTTATCTTCCAAATAAACTGTTCAAGCCTTAGTTAAATATTTCCCTAAAGCCATTGATCTATTCCTTCATATTCGCAGAAAAATTCAAGGTATCTTGCTTCGGCATGACTTCTGTCTATGAAAAAAAGATCTGTTTATTGGGCCATAAACACCTTTTTGTTGTGCCCTTGTAATCTGGTTGAGAATTTTTTGGGACTCACCTACTCTAGCAAAGAAAACAAATAAACAAAGAAAATCGACTCAATAACGAAGTCGAAAACATTACATGAGCTACGCATGCTCAAGGAGATTTATGAAACTAATATTAGTTGGATTGTTCGCTCTTAGTAGCTTCTCAGTGTTAGCCGAAGACGCTTGCTTGTTTAAAGTAAACAGAAACGAGCGAAGTAGGACTGTTCAAAAGACAGTAGTAAAACTACTGAAATCTAAAGGATGTAAAGAAACCAATATAAAGGATTTGGCACATATTAATATTAGCGAAACAGATAAATACGAGTCTCCTGCTTCATATAAGTGCTTTATTCAAGTTGCTGGCTCAGTAAATAATTCGGATTTTGACATAAGAATTCAGACAAAAAACTTATTTGGCACGGGCCTATGCATTGCTGATAAAGTTGCTTTAGAGGAGCTTTCATATGAACTTGAGAAAAAGTTGGATCAAAACCTTTAGCTCGACTCGATAACGAAGTCGAAAGTATAAAATTTGGAGAATAAAATGAAGAAATTATTAATTGGATTATTTTTTATCGGAAGCATTTCAGCTTATGCTGGCGACTGTAAAGTTGCAGTAGAGCATAGCCAATTGATTCCCGAGGAACTTCATAAAATATTAGTGAATAAAGGGTATAAAATCGTCACTCTTCAACGTATTGAAATATGTCACATAGAAGGACACTGTCAAAAGGAATGGTTCGACTTGGATTTTAATAAAGTTTCCCCCCCTGCTCGAATATTTTCTTTTTACGCTGCAACTTCTCCTCTCTTTCCAAGAATTGCATTACACCCTGAAATCACAAGAACATACTTATTCTTTAATGCTCCTGAAATAAATTATAAGGACATTAAAAACGGCGATCATTTTCATTACCCAAACATATTTCTTAATCAATTCGAAAAGAAAATTCCGAATTGCGAATAGGATAATAGATTAGGCCAGTATAAATCTCGATTACTGTTCTAAAATTTGTAAAGAGACCTTCGGGTCTCTTTTTTAATTTTTGCAGCAAAATTTAATGTATCTTGATTCGGCATGACTTCTTTCATCTATTTCAATCAGCTTAAGAACATGGCATATTTTAAATTTCGGCAGACTTGCATCAGAGCAATGATGTTCTGGATGAGAGTAATAATTGATCAGTGCTATACCAAAAGATACATCTGGATCATCTCCATTTCCTCCCTTATCTCCAACGTTCTGACCTGCCCAAAGACAAGTACTTAGAGTCAAAATGATGAGGCTTAAAAGAAGTTTCATAGAGGATCCTGGTAAAAGTTAATGATTAAAATTTAAAGAGCAAAAGGTAAGCCAAAATTTCGATCACGATCATAGTAAGTTAGAAGCCGAATGAGGGGAATACTTGAACAGCTGTCAAAAATTTAGACACATTAATTTAGTCAAAATCAGGAATGTTAGCCTTCGCAAACAACAAATCATACTATGAAAAATAGATCTGTTTTTTCAGTCATAAACACCTTTTTGACTTGCCATTGAGATCTGGTTGAGAATTTTTTAGGACTCACCTATGGTAGCGGAGAAAATTAACATAGAAAGTCGACTCAATATCGAAGTCGAAAGCATTAGATAAATAAAGGAGATTTTATGAAAAAGATTATTTTGGGGCTAGTAGCTTTAAGCTCAATTTCAGGGTCAGCATTTGCAAACGATTACAAATGCAAGCTTGATGCAGTAAAACAAGATTTACATCGTGGATACACAGGCAAGATCAGTATCCATTCTTCTGATAGTGTTGGCGTAGAAACCTATCGTACTGTTTGCGCATTGGCGACGGATGATTCAGGTAAAAAAATTTTCTGTAGAAATGTTTTTGAAGCAGAAAACTTTATCTTGGAGGTAGGTGGAACCTACACAGGAGAAGAGAGTGGAAACGTTCTTGTCATTGATAAGAATAAACGTGGTTTTGATGCAATTATATACAGTGATATCACTCAGGGGAAATTGGCGGCAGATTTTAGAAAATGCCGTTAGCCATCCACACGAAGACAAATTTTATAGTAAAGATCTCTAGAATTTTAAAGCCCCTTTCATTTGTAACGTTCTCAGGGGCTTTTTCTATATATCATCAATTTCAATATTAGGTTCGAGAGACATTTATTTTTCAAATGGCAGCACTCTAATATTTCCTTCCGAAAAATCCTTTTGTCCCAGATGGATTTTGTAGAATTTTGGAATACTGGTTCAAGCACGATGATAATAAAGACTTTTTAAAATATTTTCTTCACCATTTTCACATTCAAGTGCAAAAAAATCAAAAAAGGCGCGACCTATTTTACCAAGGTACTTTTACTCGGTAAGTAAAATTTGGTCTAAAAAATAAATTAGGATGAAATCTATGAAAACATTTTAGATTGGTTCTTTGCATTGGGATCAATTTCTGCAAACGCAATGGAATGTAACAGTATGATCATACGCCCTAATAACAACATCAAACAAATCACCATACGAAATGTGGAGAATGTAGGCTGGCATAAAACCAATAATTTAATAATTAATTTTCGCAGCAAAATTCCAGCTACAAACATCCGCATGACTTCTAACTATGAAAAATAGATCTGTTTATTGGGCCATAAACACCTTTTTGTCTTGCCCTTGAGATCTGGTTGAGAATTTTTCGGGACTCACCTATTCTAGCGAAGAAAACATATTAACAAAGAAAGTCGACTCAATAACGAAGTCGAAACATTAATTAAATGAGCGAAAGCTCAGGAGAAATTATGAAAAATATTATTATCGGTTTGGTTGCACTGAGTTCAATTTCAGCATTTGCAAGTGACGTTGAACTGAAGGTGGATCTTTCACGCCACATGGGTAACTTAAGTAATGCTATACTTGGACTAACTTATGAGTCTCAAAGTAAAGCCCTTGGATGCCGAACTTACACTGGCGATATATTGAATCCACTTCGCGCGATCAATATAGAGAAGTCCATACCTTTGTATGACGGATTGGCTTCAGAAGCCATCAAGACTGAGCTCAGCCACTGTAAAGCTAAGCTTGTAAGTGTAAACATCAAACTCCGTCTTGATCGCGACGCCGTAGCTCACGCTAACCAAGCTTCAAAGTCTGATGTAGATAAGAACCGTATTGATTGCCAATACAGTGTCTTCGTTTTCGAACCAGGTCAGGTGGTAGAAGCTCCTAAGCTCAAGATTGTTAAAAACTACGTAGCAGGAAGCGATAAACAGAAATTCACCATGGTCTGTGGGGCAAAGGCTGTTCCTGTTATAGATAATAAAATCAACCTTTCACTTTAGAGCGTTTTAGGGAACGAAGTCGAAAACTTTAGATAAATTAACGGAGAAATTATGAAAAAACTATTAATTGGATTATTAGCCTTAGGATCTGTTTCCGCGATCGCTGGAGAATGCAATTTTTCGGAGTCCACTGGTCAAAGGTTTGCACCTAAAAAAGTCAAAAGGGCTCTAGTTGCAATGGGTTACAAAGAAACGTGGTCAAATGTGACGATAGTGTATGAATCCCAAGAACAAAGAGAACAGCACCACGCAGAACTTCGTGACTCTCTGTCGGTTGAGGCTTGGGTGGTGATCGGAAAAGGCCAGGTGGTGCGAATTACCCGTAATGGTAACCTCATTGCCGAAATCGAAGATTATAAGCATAAATCTCGCTCCAAAATTCAGGACGAGCTATCTGCAAGCTTGAGTACATGCCCCTAAGTTAATGAACGCTGCTGCTTTTGCAGTTTGCGATTGAGAAATAGCATTAGTTTAATAAACTTTTTTTCATTGGATAAACACGAGAGGTATAAAATGAAACAGTTAATTTTAGGATTATTGGTTCTATTAACTTCAACTGCGCACGCGATGGTGTGTGTTGATACTGGCAATTTTGAACACAATAAGCCAAGCTTAAAAATAACCGATATGATCGCAAAACAATTACGTCTCAAGCATCCGGATAATATTCACGCGAATGGCGTAATTAGTACTGGCGGCGAAGGTTTCGTTACTTATATCAACAATTATTTAGATAAAAATAGTAAGTACGTGGATATTACGGTTACCTACAAATTCGACGAAAATTGCGAAAACATTACTGATGTCTCGACTGCCGTTAATTCGGCCAAAACGAGACTCTAGTCTTCCGGGCGACGAACAACTTTTATAGTAAAGATTTTCGATAATTTTAAAGCCCCTGTGATTGGTAACGATCTCAGGGGCTTTTTCTATATTTCATAAAAAGTGCTCATCATTCCCTATATCGAACTTAGAAAAATTAAAAGACAAAAAAATACGAGTTTTTCGATTGGTAATTATTTTCTTGATTTCAAAATACCTCCAAAAGTCATCAGAACTGCCCCACTAGCATGGGGATGATTTAGTCCTGCCTACATGTCATTTTAAATCAATTCATATTTTCTTTCCCTCTGAAATCAAGAGGATAAATGTCCTATCTTTTCTATTTCACTTGCAAATAAATAGTCATGAAACACGGATGCCCAAACATTTCCTGCTCCTTCTTTCAAAAATCCACTCAAGTTGTGAAAGATGGACACTATTTCAGAAAAGACG
>JBMOGR010000016.1:0-65548 GCA_049318265.1 Bacteriovoracaceae bacterium | reverse complement strand
CATTCTTGTTTACAAAACCATACCCATCTCTACAGTGTCCGGGGGTCAGGTCAAAGCCACCTTTTCAGGTGGCTTTATAATTTGCTTCTGTGATTTTGAATTAATGGAATCTATTTTTTCAAAGCTCTTAAATTGACCACTGAATTAATCGATTTACCATCAAGCGTTCTGATATGAAGTAGAGGTCTGTCAGTTTTCATATTTGTGAAATCAATTCTAGCTTTATATTGTGTTGCTTTACCCTGAACGAGACAATACTTATTAACTTTTGTCATAATCGGAAGAACTGAGATTACATCTTTTCCATTATCAATAAATTCAAAGTGATCGAATTTATAACAATTACTATATTCTTCTCCAGTAAAGATGAACTTGTTTCCTTCTCCTACTCTTCTAACATCTTTTATCGCAGCATAAGTATTGTCATCAATAGCATTTGAATTGGCTTCTTGAATTGCTATTTCATCAGTTAAAGAATTTTGAGCTTCTTCATTGACAACAATTTTATAGCTTCCAGCTTGTAGATTACCTAGCGATACAGTTTCTAAGTAAGGAACCACCATCTCAGAGCAAATACCAAAATCTTCAGCGTCAACAAGCGCTGTCACATTGACCTTGATGACGTCTTTCAAAACTTCAACATTAACGGTATTTCTTTTATAACAAAGATTAGGAAAGAAACCTGATACCATAATTTCTACCGAATCATTATTGTCGAATCCTTTTGGGACATAGATATTATCAATCGGAGCGAGGGTACTAACAGCAGCTGCCATCGATATTGAACTAAGAATTAAACTTCCAACGAAAATATACTTTTTCATTTTTCCTCCAAGAAAAAAGATTCATTTGTAATGTTGATGAAGTTACCCTGATCAAATTGATCTGAAGCTAATATAAATCAGCTTAAAAACATGATAATTATTGGTCTTTTTATCGATCGAAGTCAGGAAGGATAAGACAGATTAGCCTAATGCTCCTGATCTAAAGCTAACCCCAGAGCTGCCCACCATGGCCAATGAAAACGCTACGAGCCATCTTTAAGCCTTTATAAATGAAATTTTATTCTCAGATTGACTATGCCACAAAATTGTCTTCAAACCATTTCTCAAACTCGAATTTAAGTCTCACCTCAAACTTGGTTCCAACTTGTAATTTTTCTTGTTTCCTTATCAGCGATTTAACAGGCAGCAGATAAGCATCAGCTTTTGTGTCAAACCAAATGGCAGTCTTCCAAGAAGATTCTCCAATGATTGCTAACGTTTTAAGTCGCCCCCATCCCTCTTCAGAAGAAATATGAATCTTTCGAATTTTCCTTGAATGAACTTTTGGAACAGTTATAAAGCACCAACCTCCTGGCCCATTGTGTTTCCATAATTTCCCCCTGAAGAAATATTCCATCTCGGAAGATCGAATGCTTTTGGATTTTTGCTGAGTCATATTCTCCATCATTTTTTTATTTCTTATTTATAATGGCTCAAATTAATAGATTTTTCATCTTTGAAAATCTCATAGGGAAAACAAAGGCAAATATTGCTTTAATTCCAATTAAAAGAAAATTCAGTATAATAAATCTGATGAAATTGCTTTTTTTCCTTTTTCTGATCCACTTCTCTCTTGCCTACGCTCAAGAAGGGATCGACTGCCATCAAATTCCCTCGAACATACAAGCGATGACTCCCTCTTTTCGACATGAACCAAACCAATTCGAGTGCTTGGGAAAAAACTTTTATCTAAGTGATCAAACAATCGTTGAGGATTGCTGGATACAGCCCTACGTGATGAATGAAAAAAGAACCCAATGGATCAAGTTACCACCGCAGAAAATCGTAGGGAAGACACTGCAAGAAATTCAAGAAAAAATTATCGAAGAAAGTAAGAGCAAGAGATTCAATTACGATATTTCAACACTAAAAGTTCCCAAGGGAACTCCCACCTTTAGCCAAAAGCCAAAACAAAGTTATTTCACTCCTATGGATATAACAGCTGATACTACTTACCTTGGCCCTTTAGTCGAGGGAGAAACAATCAAACTTTCCATTCCCCGCCCTGAAGCTGAAGTCGTCAAAAGCCCAGATTTTATCCCTGCTTGTTATTCCCAAGAATTGATCAACTATGCGGCGGATAAAACCATTTTTTTTGACAATCATGAAGATCTACTGATTAATCTGGTTAATCAAATCTCAAGTCTTAAAACAGAAATGCCTGTAATGGCGTCCTTAGTGGTTTGTCTTTACCGTGACATTCCTTCACTCGCAAACAATGTGAAAGTGGAAAAGAAAGCCCGCAAATTCATCCAAGATAATTATAAAAATTTAGAATGTAACTTAAAAAAAGAATAAATGCTGAATCATTTTATTCCAAAGTAAAAAGGGTGTGTTGATTTAAGTTTTGAGAACTTCTCACCCGAATTATTACCAAAGACTTCTATCCTCTTGAATCCAATCTTTCTCATCAAAGTGACCATCTCTGCCTTTGAGTATAAGCGCATTCTATGAAAGTACTCTTTTCGTTTACCTGACTTCTTATTAATAACAATCATCCTCGCTTCACTAAATTTTGTAATTGGATCGAACTTCCTATCATGTAAAATGAACTCTTGTGGAGTTTCTCTCCAGTCATTTTTAGAAAAGATAGTCATTAACCAGTCGCGATTAATATTAAAAATGCAGATTTGCCCACCTGGCTTTAAAGCATGGTGCATCTCCTTTAAAACATTTTCATTTTCTTTATCTGTGGAAAAATAACCAAAACTTGAAAAGAGATTGGTTACTAAATCAAATTTTCCTTTGTACTTGGAAAGATTTACCATGTCGCCGCTGTCGTAGCGAATAGATTTATGGGCATTTCCCTTTTTGGCAATGTTGATACAATCTTTAGAAATATCTATTGCCGTTACATAATGCCCGAGCTTGGCAAATTGAATAGCATGTCTTCCTGTCCCACAAGGAACATCAAGAATATGACTGCCTATTTTTAGGCTTGTTTGATTTAAAATAAAATGAGACTCAGTAACTGCACTTTTTAATAATTGTTCCGAGTTCAAGGTGGTACTCGCAAACCACTTGTCGTACATCGTTTTGTGCCAGCTATTTTGTTTCATTTAATTACCTCAGTTTATAATATTCCAGATAACCAATGAAATACATTCAGGGCCATTTGAACGTTGTCTGATCCATCTCGATTAATTCCGGTTTTCTCGTTTTGCCATAAATCCAGTTTGGAAGTGAAGACAGTTGCATCTCCAAAGGATGCTACACGGCCTTTACCAAATTTTATGGCAATCGCAGCGGCTGGATAGTCATTTATCGGGATCACAGGTTCATCATAGAGTCCGCCTATTTTTGAATTGGCTCCAAATCTCAAAAATACATCTGCATCCTTCGGACCCTTAAGCGCTTGCCCGTAAAAGAAAAAGATTTTTTTTAATCTTTCATCTTCATTTCTTCCTTTAACAATAGGACTCTCCTGATTCATAAGGTTGTCCGAAATGTAAAAAATCCCAGGATCAGAAAAAGGAGGTACCTTAAAATCTTCATTTCTTACATTATTTAAACTTCCTACAATCCCAAATTGTAAGAGCAAATCCCCAGCAGCATTCGACATCGGCTTGTGATCGGTCATCAAAAGAAGTGAACCACCAGACTTCACCCACTTTTTAATATTTTGAATTTCAAGATGAGTAAAAGCGGATTTATTTGACAGCTCTTTATTTGAATAATCAGAATGCCCACGAACAGCTGAAATATAGATGGTGTTGCAACCTTTTAGGATTTCATGCGTAAATTTTTCTTTGATATGAATAATTTGATAACCATCACTTTCTAACAATTCTAATACTGGAGAATAAAAACCTTGATCGACCGCTAAATTATTATGGCCTTCATCAAAACAAATCTTAGGATGATTATCGGTAAACGCAGGATTTTTTGTTTTAGGGTGAAACTCAGGAAAACCACGATATTGTTTGCCCGTTTTATTTAAGACTTCAGATATTGTTATTTTTTTAGGTGCGGTTGAACAAGCATAATAAAAACCTAGCAGACTAATGAGAAATACTTTTAATACAAAATTAATTTTCATGCATCAAATCTATATCTAGTGAATGATTTTGAAAAATGCTTTATGAGGAATCAAAGCATTAATCTTCATTCCAAACGTGCATTTCTGGTGGACTTCCATTTTTACGATTCTTAACCTAAAAATGGATTAAAGACTTTGAGTAACTTTATTTTGGAAATTGACAAAGAGTGAGATTCGAAAATGACTTTGCGAAATCTTCGTCAAAAGTTTTATCATCAACTATTGAGTTTAATAAAAAAGTAACTTGATTTTGTAAAAGGGAAACGTCTTTTTGTTTTTTTACTTCATCTTTTATTTTTTTGAGTAAGGCTTTTTCAGCTTCAGTCAGTGAACTATAGCTAGCAATTCCTCTACTTTGCGTTTGGGAGCGACCATAGCTTGCTTTCTTTAAAAGTTCACTGCAGGGATTACCTGCCAATGTATTGAAAGAAGTAAAAATAAAGATGAACACTAAAAAATTTTTCATAGAAACTCCTTCTACATATTTTATGCACTCTTGATGGTGTAGAACAGAAGGCAAAAATTACCATAATCCAACTAATTCCTTCAAAAAGAAGATGTGCCTAGAGCATTGCGCCGCACGACACTAGGCATTTATTTCTAGCTAACTAAAGCGACTTCTGATCTTACACTTCTCATTGTAAACTTTCTGAAGAATATCATATTCATTTATATGTAAAATATAACTGAAGTTCAATTTTCGGAGGCCTTTTGAGATTATATACTTTTATTTTAACTCTCTTTTTTAGTTTTGCCATTCACGCCGGCGGCCCTAAAGAGTTAATCCAAAATATAAATTGGTCTGAGCTCAACAACATGCCCTTTAGTGCGCAACTTGTGACTCTGAAAAAACACTACAAAGTTGTTTTTTTTGATGACTTTAAAGGTAAACCAGATAATTCCTCTGAATCGATTGAATGTTTTGATACGATGAAAGCTCAATGTACTATTTGGAGTAGTTTTGGGGGCGATACTTTTCCCTGTGATATGTCCCATTTTGCGCTGACTGACCCTGGCTTTGCCCCACCCATGAAGAGCAATTTTAAATCTGCACTTTATTCTTTAAATCAAAATCAAAATCTAGAAAATAAGACTCTCTCAGAAGTGAAGTCTCTTTATGCCGCTGAAGTAAAGGAGCGATGGAAGCATGTAAACAAGTGTAACTGGACTAGCTCCATTCTGGTGAATCATATGGCGACGGATTATAAGGATCATTTCTCAGCCAAATTCGACGCGACTCAAGTCAAAGTTGATCCAGCAGGTAAAGGCTATATGGTGCTTTCAGCTCGAAAAGGAAAAGTCCAAGAGAACTGCCTTTTTGGAGGAACGCTCGGTAATAATAACCATTGTATTCTTCGAGATGTTTCGACCAATGTGACTGGCCCGATAAATAAATACTGGATTAACTCTGGCCCAGATAAGGCAGGAATCTTTTATCGTCCTGAGAATGGAAGATGTCCTTATGGGGGTATTTTAGAAACTGACTGTAAGGTGTTTTCTTTCCCTCGAAAAGAAGTAAGCAAGATGGTTAGTTATAAACTAAGTTCGAGTTCATCTAACACAGTTTTTGTCGTTTATGATAATGCTCAAAAGTATGCTTGTGGACATACCGTTGAATACCCACCAGGAAGCGTGGATTTTTATCCACTCTCTTGTCCCATCATGAACGGAGGAGTTAATTCACAAAGCAGTAGGACTGAAACTAGGACTAGAGGCTTTATCAATAAGCATGGGATTTTTGAAGTTAAACTTAAAATTCCTAAAGGACTTGGAGCTTTTCCTGCTGCATGGCTGATGCCTATTAAAGGTGGTTGGCCTTATAGTGGGGGCGAGATCGATATCATGGAAGCAAGAGATAATGCCAATGAAGTCTATCAGACTTATCACCATGGAAAATGTATCGATTCTGTAACGATGACTGAATACGTTTATTCTCCTGGCACCGATAAACCTATGGAAAATGGCGATTGCCAAAAAATAAAAAATGCTGCTTCTATTCAATACAGTAAAGGCGTAACAAAAAATGAAGTAAATAAGAATGAATTTTGGTCTCGAGATCATGTTTATTCCGCAGAATGGAATAGCAATGAAATAAAATTTTATTTAAACAATTCATTTACCAATCGAATTGCTGATGGGGTATTTCCAAATGGTTATTATTTTGCCAATACCGTTAATGGCTTAAGCAATGCCAATCAAATTCCTTCTCAGTTAAAAGATTTCAGTGACACGAATTTACCGACTGATCCATTTTACTGGATTCTCAATCATTCGACTTGGGTAGCGAATGATAAAATCGGCAACTGGTCAGAGCAGCATCACTACATTGATTACGTTAAAGTCTATAATCAGTGTTTTACCAGTAATGACTACTGCCCTTGTGGCGGAAATTTCATTGAAGGACAAGGTTGTCAGTATACTCAGAAAACTTGTCCTAGCGGTGTGAGCGTCGAAAACTTATCAGCGAACATGTACCGCTCACCATGTGCTGTCGATTTTAAAAAACGACTTTGTCCTAATGGCGGAACTGAATTTGGTCCGAACTGTCAAATTCGTACCTTTAATCTTCCTTACGTGGATCCAGCCGTAAAATACTGGGTCGATGCTAATCCCAATTACCCTGGGGTCTATTACAAAAAAATTAACGGAGCTTGCCCATATGGAGTCAAAGACACAAGTGGTGTCAACTGCCAGTTAAGAGTTTTATCGCAGGTTAATCCATCAACAATTAATAAAATTGTCCTACCAGGTGTCAACTACTGGGTGGATACAAATCCTAATTACCCAGGCATCTATTACGCTAAAATTAATGGTGCATGCCCAGTTGGAGGAAGCAAAGGAGCCAATTGCCAGTTGCATGCCTTTGCCTCTAATCAAGTACGAAGCAATGTCACCTATTGGGTAGATACCCACCCTCAATGGCCAGGAGTGTACTATCAGAAAGTAAATGGTAGCTGTCCCTATGGGGGATCTGGTGGAGCCCATTGCCAACTTATGGGTTTGAGTGTTCCTAATTTTTATGTCAATCCTAAGGTGAACTATTGGATAGACGCCGATCCAAGATGGGCAGGAATATATTATGCTAAAATCAATGGTGGTTGCCCTTACGGCGGCAGTGGTGGGACTAATTGTCAGTTAGTCGCTTTTCCTTCACCAGTCTCCCCATACCTTGTTTCTAATGTCAATTATTGGGTGGACTCCCACCCTGACTATCCTGGAGTGTACTATAAAAAAATAAATGGTGGTTGTCCTTATGGGGGAAGTGGAGGAACTAATTGTCAACTCACCTCATTTACCAATGATGTGTTAGAACCAGGCATTACTTATATTGTTGATAGAGATGCCAGATGGCCTGGTGTTTATTATTCTCCAGATTTTAGATAAGGAAATATTATGAGAAAAAAATTATTTATTAATCCAGCCTTTCAGAGTCGTTTTGTTTTTTTCATGCTGATCGTGAGTATCATCAGTATGGTTATGACATATTTTATGTTTAACACTTGTTTCAAAGAATTTTACGCGATGGCCGACTCTTCTGGGCTCGCTAGCAATCACCCTTTTCGTGATCTTATTCGTTATCAGCAAGGCAGATTTGAATTTTTCTTTGTCATTTTTGGTTTGGTTAATATTGTCGTTATTAGCATTTTGGGATTATGGATGGGACATAAAATTGCTGGACCAATTTATCGAATAGTTGAAGCTCTTAAAAATCCTAATCATCAAGGGTCTATATCAACGCGAAAGGGAGATTATTTTAAAGAATTACCAGAAGCGATCAACCAGCACCTAAGCTAGGAAAGAATAAAGTGACGGCTAAACATTAAGAAGATCTAACTTATAGATTTTACTTAATAAAAAATACCCGACTTGATGAAATTTTATTGACTCTGGCCCGGTAACTGACTACAACGTCATACTATGACAGATGTGGCAGTGTCCTCCCATAGAATTCTCAGACCGCTTGGTCAAGGCGCTTTAAGCGAAGTCTTTTTGGCAGAGACTTCCACTGGTCATCAAGTCGCCTTAAAAATTCTCAAAAGTTTTTTAAAAAATGATCCTGATATTGTTGATCGCCTCAAAAAAGAAGGTGAGATTTTACAAAAACTCAAAGACGAAAGAATCGTTAAGTTCATTCAGGCTGACTTAAGCCCAGATGGACGTCCCTACATTGTTCAAGAATACATTGATGGCAAAAACTTAAAAGAGCTGATTGAAAGAGACCAAGGTATTCCCTATCCTGTAGTGGGATGTCTTTTGATTAGTGAAGTTCTTTTAGGATTAGAAGAGGCCCACCGCCACGGTATTGTTCACCGTGATTTAAAACCTGAAAATATAATGCTGACTCAAGATGGGCGTGTCAAGATAACCGATTTTGGTGTGGCAAAGAATCGTTTGTCTCCAGAACTCACATTGCCTGGAATGATTATTGGAACTCCTGCCTACATGAGCTTGGAGCAGTTGCGCGGAGATAACGTCGATGACCGCAGTGATATTTTTAGCTTAGGTGTTTTTCTTTATTATTTTTCTACCGGCCAGTTACCTTTTAAAAATCAAATGGCCCGTATTGATAACCAGTTTATTCCTCCCCAAAAAATTAATCCAAAGATTCACCCACGCTTAGTAGAAATCATTTACAAGGCACTTGAAACCAACGCTGACAAGCGCTACCAGAAAGCTTACGAGTTTCGTTATGAATTACTTCGTTTAATTTCTGATATTTCGCTCTTAGATTTTAACCGTGAACTCAAAGCTTATTTTGCCAACCAAGATTTCGTCCGAGACTTTTCAGATGAGCGCTTAATTAAAACTCTTTTAATAAGGGCAAAAAAATCTTTAGATGAAGGCAAAAAGAAAGAAGGTATTCTCACTTTACAACAGGCTTTAACTCTAGACCCTGAAGCGGTGGAAGCCAAAAAACTTCTTTCTAACTTGAACAAGAAAAAGAAAACTTTTCTACTTTTGCTGATTCCACTTTTAATTGTTTTTACGTCATTTTTCCTGGCAAGAAAAAATGAAATGGTTAAAGAACCTGAGCATAAACTTACTCAAGTAAGCAAAAAAATTCCTATGGTTTCTGTACCAGTGAAAGAAACTCCAGCATTAGAAGAAACTAAAGAAGTGAAGAAAGCTCCAGCTATTGTTACTCTAGCAGCTCCTGTTCGATCAACCAAAATCAAATTCATTATTGATAACGATATCGAGGTTTACCTCGATGGTGTGAAGAAAACGGTGGGACCAACAGGGCTGATTAAAACCACTCCAGGTGAGCACCAATTATTATTAGTGAAGCCAGGGTTTAATCCAATTCAATCAAAAATCGTCGCGGTGGAAAATGAAGTGACTACTATAAATACCAAAGGGAATGCCCCATGAAAGCATTACTGATTATAAAAAATTTGCACTCTAAGTTTTCCTTTCACTCTTTAAATAAACGCATGACTTTGGTGGGAGACTCCCCTGATTTTGATGTGACCATTACTAGTTTAGGAAAAATCTCTTTTTCTATCCTACAAGAAGAAAAAGGAATCAAAGTTTTAGCATTAGAGGATTCTGGTAATAAGATCAAAGGCAACTTGAATAAACTTTTTACAGAAGCCCAAACTTTTAAAGTTAATAATCTCGAATTCATCCTCATTCCTGATTTAAATTTAGACTCCCTAATTAATACCAAAGTCGATTGGAAACCGGAAAATCTTCCCATGAATCCAACCGCCAGTGATTATCCAGAAAGATTGCTTCAATTTATTTTGAATTCTACCGGTCTAAGCTCAGGTGCTCTTTTTCATTTAAAGAATAATCATCTTCGTATGATCAATTCCGAAAAAATGGAGATGACTGATAAAACTGAGTTTTTAATTAAAGAATTTATTCATCAGAATGCACACCAGACCATTATCAACGTTAATTTTGAAACCCATTCTCTCTTATTTAAAGCCAATCAGGTGATGGGGCAATTTCTCTTGATTAAAACTCCTGTATCGGCGGAAGAAAGTTTCTTCCTGTATATGCCTAAACCAATTGAACAATCGATTCCTGAAGGTGTTTTGCAAACGCTATTGCTTCTTACCATTAATTCCCTGAGCCTTCATGTACTTAAGAATGAAGAAAGAAAAAGAAGGCTAGATTACAATGAACAATCAAAAACAGATGGAATGATCTGGGGAAAGAATGCTCAGATGCTCCGAATCCGAGAGATGCTGGAAAAACTAGCGCCTACCGATCTTTCTCTTTTTATTCACGGTGAGACGGGAACTGGCAAAGAACTCTTGGCACAATACATTAGCTCTAAAAGTAAAACCTCACCTTTAGTGACTGTGAATTGTGCAGCCATTCCTAAAGATTTGGCAGAGAGTTTTTTATTTGGGCACAAGAAAGGAGCCTTTACTGGAGCCTTAATAGACCAGAAAGGGAAAATTGAAGAGGCTGACGGTGGAATTCTTTTCTTAGATGAGATTGCAGACCTTTCGCTTGAGATTCAGGCCAAGATTTTAAGAGTGATGCAAGATAAAATTGTGACTCCTTTAGGAGGCAAAGAAAAGAAAGTGAAAGTGCGTTTGATTGCAGCTTCTCACAAAGACCTTATGTCAGAAGTTCGTCATGGCAGGTTCAGAGAAGATTTATTTTACCGCTTAAATGAGGTGACGGTTCATCTTCCAGCTCTTCGTGAAAGAAAAGAGGATATTCTTTATTATGCTCAAACTTTCTTAACGGAAGTTTGTGCTCATAACCGCCTTCCCGAAAAAACTCTGAATCCAGGGGCCCAAAACTTTTTATTAGAATCACCTTGGCGTGGAAATTTACGGGAACTAAAATCCCTCATGAGAAAAGTAGGACTGCTGATTTCAGAAGAATTAATTACTAAAAACCATTTAAAAGAATTTCTCACCGATAAAAACGCTATCAAAGAAAGCACTCTTCCTTTTAATCTAGAAGAAGCGAAAAAGATCTTTATGGAAAACCAATTGAAGCGGGCCTTAAGTGAAGCTCAAGGAAACCGTACTCAAGCAGCTAAGCTTTTGGGGATTTCCTCAAGGACAATGTTCCGGCTGATGGCCGATTCTGGCTATGACATTTCTGGCATAGAGACTGACGATTATGGCAGACAGCTTCACTCAACTCATTAATATTATTAATAAAATACTTGGTATGACGTTTGGATTACAAAGAGTTAAAGGAGGACCGATGAAAAAATCACTTTTAACTCTGGCACTTATTTCAACTTACTCAAGCTTGGCTTTTGGTCAGGCCAGCGGACCTGTGTACAATTTTAATTTCTTCAATGGTGAGACAGGAAAAAATGCTCCACAAGTTCCACTCGCTCCTGGGCAAACTCCCGCCCCCCCTGCTCCCGTACAAAATCCTGTCAATCCAACCCCGGTAGCAACTCCGGCTGCAACTCCAGCAGAACAAAATGCTTACTCACGCTCTTGGGGATTTCAAGTGGGTTATGGAATGGACCGCTATACGGGTAACCAAATCAAATTAGAAACCGCAGGTTTAAGTGGAGGACTTATTATTCCACTGGGAGCCAACTTTTATCTTATTCCTAAATATCTAATGGGGAAGGTAAGCAAAGCTGAGAAAATTTACTCTAATCATTCAACTTTAGATGTGAACAGCGATGTGGGAACAAAAGCTGGTTACAACGGTTATGAAATCCAAGCAGGAAAAGATTTTGCTATCAATGAGCATTTTGCTTTTTCTCTCGGTGGTTACTACAAAAGTATTACCGCTCATTCAGACTCTGTCTATTTGGCCAGGGACAACAACAATATTTCAGCGAGTGCTGCTGGGATAATAGTTGGTCCACGAATCAAAGGTAAAATTTTTGAACTGGCCCTTAATGCACAATATGGGTGGGGAAGAGGACGCTATCTTGGTAGTGGCCCTGGAAACCCTTCAGACAGTAATTCCATAACTAATATTGGCGGCTCTGCTAACTTAGCCATCGATTTTTAAGGAGGCATAATGAAATTAATAATTTTGCTTCTTACTCTTTTAACTATTTATTCAAAGTTTTCGCAAGCGACAGAAACAGGTCCTGTTTATAATTTTAATTTTTACAATGGAGAAGCGGGTAAAAATGCTCCGCAAGTTCCACTCGCTCCAGGGCAAAATCCAGCAGCCACATCTCCTCAAAAAGACAACACTCAAACAACAAATGGAACTAAGCCTGAAAAAGACACTTATGTCCGTTCATGGGGAATACAAATTGGATATGAAAAAGATTGGTACAAAGGAAGCTCTCATCAGATTGAAACTTCCGGCTTTAATGCTGGCATGATGATTCCTCTGGGTTATAACTATTTTCTCTTCCCTCAAATATTGACGGGCAATATTGATCGTGCTCACTACACAGACCAATCTGGTGGATTTTATGCTCGAAAGTTTGCAGTTCAAAATTCGAAAAGTACTTACAATGGCTTGGCCGTTGATTTAGGCAGTGATATTCCTCTTAATCGTTATTTTGCTTTAAGCATTGCCGCTTTTTACAAAAATATTTCAGCTAAAACTGATGCCTCTGATGGCAGTAGAGATGGTAAAATCGGTGCCCAAACTTACGGGTTAAAACTCGGTCCCAAACTGAAAGGGAATTTTTTTGAGTTAGCTTTCAATGGCCACTATGGTTTGGCCAAGATTAAGTATTCTAACATACAAATATATCATCATTTGGGTACACCGGAAATTTCTAATCAAGCTGAGTCTGGACAAAGCTACGGCTTCTCGAGCGCCCTCACTTTGAACTTTTAACATTACAAATTTTTAACAAGGAAATTTTATGAGAACTTTTATCGTTTTCTGTTCACTACTAACATACTCGAGTCTCGCTTTTTCAAAATCAAGCCATTATCAATTGTCCTGTACTTCTAATGATAACCGCAATTGGGAAAGAAAGGAGTTTCAAATAAAATTGATGAAATCTTCGGGCACAGCTTGGGGAGGGACACTTGTTGCCAAGATCAACGATAATGAAACGGCTATCGTTTACGCTTCAAGGATTGAAGATAAGTTTGGTGTTCGAATCTACACTTCGATGGATTACATTTTTAAGAAAGAAGCGATTACCGTTTTTAGTCAAAAAGATGATGCTTATATTTATCTGGTTACTAAAGACAGTTTACAAAGACCTGTTGTAGGGCTTCACTGCCGTTTGGAAGAGGATGAGAACTGAAGTGGTCACGACCAAATCGGTCGTGACCAAAATTGATTTATTATTTTTTCTTCTTTAAGTCATTCACCTGTTTTTTTAATCCATCACGTTCTTGAGATACTGCTACAAAATTCTTGACCGAATCTTCCGATGCCTTCTTAAATTGATCCCTTTCCTTTGTCGCTTGACTTAGGTTCTTTTTGCAATCATCTGCTGCTTTTTTGAATTGATCTCTTTCTCTTGTTCTATCTTTTTCATTTTTATCAGCTAATTCAAATTTCTTTTTATGCTCTTCACCTAACTTTTTCGCTTCTTCTGCTTTCTTCTTCCCTTCTTCAATTTCCTTCTTTAACTGAACGATGATTTTCTTAAGCTCCTCTTGAGCTTTTTTATTTTCTTCAAGCTGTTTCTTCCCATTATCAATTTGTTTTGCCTTTTCATTGCCACAAACCTGTAAATTTCTTGCCAACACATCTAATTGAATTTTACTTTTATTTAATTCTTCGATAAGTGCTAAATTCTTCTTTTGATCGCATTGTAGCGGAGAAGGCGTCACAACTACTACAGGTGTAGAGACTGGAGTCGGTGTGACGATTGGAGTTGGCGTAGGTACGACTTGATCTAAGTCACATATTCCTCGCTTGATTGCGATACGAAGCATGTTGGCTCCGTTTTTTATAAAGTCATTAGTACAAATTGGAGTCGCACTATCATTGTATTGATCATAGACATTAGGTGAACTCCAACAATTCCCTACGCCCTTAGGCTCATAAGGAGCCACTAAACAGCCTGATCCTAAACCATGTGGAAGACCAATTCCTTGAAGACCGGGCTTTCTTGTTTGAGCATAATAATCACAAAAATTTCCATTTCCTCTTGAGTCCGCAATATAGCAGCTTCCAACTTTATTATTAAGCCCAGCTTTAAAAAGTTCAGCATCACTCAAACTTAATAAAAGTTCGCCCATTTTGGATTGTGAATGAGCACTCATCGAAACCATCATTGTTAAAAATACCAATACCAATTTCTGCATAAACGTCCCCCCCTGAAAAATACTTTTTCCATTCTATAGAGAAAGCTTCAAAGTCCCAAACTTTCAGGGTGTATATTCGTCTTTATCGTTGGTTAGCTCTTTTTGAGAAAAAAAGTATGCCCCACAATGATGGCAAAATGAGAAAATGAGGAGATTGGAGAAAGGAAAAATTATTTAAGGCTCAACACCTTTGTACAACCAAAACTAGTCCCTCTCTTATCACATTCAGCTTCATAAACTTTTAAATAATCAATTTCCTCTTTAGAGAGGAGATCAATATTAATAAGTGATGGATCAAATCCAACATACACTAAACATTCAAAGGACAACATGCCCTTAATACTTGGGTGATCAATCACATGAATAATATTTTCTAAACGAACTCCACCAAAACCAGGCAAATAAATTCCCGGTTCAATTGAAACCACAGTTCCTTTTTTAATTGGAGTAACAGAGATCGAGCTAAATCGAGCACCTGATTCATGAACATTAATCCCTACTCCGTGGCCAGTTCCATGGGCATAATCATAACCAGCACGTAGAATGGGATTTCGAGCAAGAGTATCAACGAACATTCCTCTTGTGCCTTCTTTTACAACTGCTGTCATGGCATTAATTAAGCCCTTTAAGACAAGTGTATAAACTTCTTTTTGTTTATCTGATGGCTGGACTTTCTCTGGGTTCGCAAAAAAAGCTCTCGTCGTATCAGTGGCAAAACCACCTTCATAATAGGCTCCAGAATCTAAAAGCATTAAATGATTATTTTCCACCACCACATCATCAGATGAAGATCCGAAATGGATAATAGAAGAATTCGCTCCAACTGCTGCAATAGTTTTAAAACTTTGTTCGACAGATCCGACGCCAGCATAAAAGGCATCTGCCTGCTTGTAATAATCAAGTTCCGTAATTTTGACACCTTTGTTTAACTGTTCTCTAACCCAAGAAATAGTTTGAAAGATCGCTTTATCTGATAATCTAAAACTTCTTCTCATTTCTTCCATTTCAGCAGGCTCTTTTATGGAATGAAAAGGAACGATTGCATCTTCAACTTCCTTCAATAGTTTTTCTCCAAAACACTCTTTTAAAATTAAATAGTCACCACTATTAATAAGCGCTGGAGAAAGAATCACTTCACTTAGATTTAACTTATTTTTAAGCTCACTCATGACACGGCTAAAATCTTTGTAATCAACATTGATAAATTCAACTTCTTTTTGCTTGGCCTGAGCACTAACTAGACAATCTTTATCGACGAAAACATAAATCTTTTCTTTGGTCATAAGGGCTCTGGCCATGAAGCAAGAATTATTAGGTAAATGATATCCTCTGCAATTGGTAACCCAAGCGATTCCATCAAGAGCAGTTAAAAAATAAGCCTGAGAGGAGTCCTTGAGAATTAAATCTAGTTTTTCTTTGGTATCACGACCGCGGTATTTTTTTTCGACGAATTGGATTTCTTTCTGTGCAGGCATTTGTCCAAATTCAATGACAGAACTTAATTCACTTTTTAAAAACGGCTTGGTTTTAAATTCTTTCTCCAAGCGACGAGAAAAATTAAGGCTAGTTCGATCCGCTTCATAACCAACTAAGTTTGCTTTAGCAATTTTAAGATCATTCATTAAAACGGTAGTATTACTTTCCTCAGGTCTAGTCTTTCTCACTTCAACTAAATTATGATCCACTTGAAGATCTGCTTGTTCATGATAGCGTCCATCAACATAAAGCTTCACTTTTCCCGAAACTGGCACAACTGTTTCAGCGGTACTTCCATCAAAACCAGAAATGTAGTAACGATGGCAGTTTACTAATGGCACGTATTCATTCAAATAAGGATCAAAAGAGCTGATATAGAAATAATCTAAACCTTCCTTTTTCATGTAGCTTTGAAGGGCCGATATATTCTTGGCAATTTGTTCATTATTTAAGATAAATTTTTGACTCATATTCACTCGCCTTTTGGATGATAAAACACCACAATAATAATAAAAAAAACCCGAAACTAAAAGAGATGTCCCCTATGAGTAACGTATATTATGGTGATTATTTACAACTAGACACATTACTTTCTAGCCAGAAGCCTAAATCTGAGGCCCATGACGAGACATTGTTCATTATTATACACCAAGTCTATGAACTTTGGTTCAAGCAGATTCTGCACGAATTGGATTCCGTCATCACTGTTTTTAGTGAACCACATATACCTGAAAAAGCCATGGGCAGAGTTGTTTCAAGACTTGCCCGTATTCACGAAATTCAAATCGTTTTAAATGGGCAATTGAAAGTCATTGAAACCATGACTCCACTTGATTTCATGGATTTTAGAGATTTCCTAACCCCTGCTTCTGGGTTTCAAAGCATTCAGTTCCGTCTCATAGAAATGAAGTTAGGTTTAAAACTCAAGCACAGAACACAATTTGCGAAATCAATGTTTCTAACAAGACTTACTCCAGAGCATCAGAAGATGCTCTTAGAAGTTGAGGATCAAAATAGTTTATTAGAATTACTCGATCTTTGGTTATGCCGTTTTCCACTTTTTAGTAATCCCAATTTTACTTTTTGGGCCGATTACAAAAAACAAGTTTATACCATGCTAACAAAAGATGCTTTGACCATCAAAAATAACAAAACGCTTAGTGCCGAAGAAATAGAAATGCAATTAAAGCAACTAGAATTCACCAAAAAAACTTTTGAAAGTATCTTTGATATCGATGTTCACAATCAATTGCTAGCTGAAGGAAAAAGACAACTATCTCACCAAGCAACTCTTGCAGCTCTATTTATTAGTCTCTATCGTGATGAACCTTTGCTCTCACAACCCTATCGATTGTTAACTTCATTAATGGATATCGATGAAGCATTTACAACCTGGCGTCACCGTCATGCTATAATGGCCCATCGCCTCTTAGGAACGAAAATTGGTACTGGTGGCTCTTCTGGACATGAGTATTTAAAAATGGCTGCGGACAATAATCGCGCCTATCTAGATCTCTTTAATCTTTCTACCTTTTTAATTCCTCGTTCAATGAGACCAGTACTTTCTGAAGAAATAAGAAAGCAGCTGAACTTTGGAATTGATAATGTATAAGAAGTACTATGGTGAATTTCTCAAACATCATCAAGGCAAACTCCATTTTGCAGCTCACTCGCACCATTTTTGGCCTGATATAACGAGAAGTGCTCATTTAGAATATTGGGATGACTCTGCCAAATTTTCCGATGAGAAATGGGGCCATATTTTTGAAACTGTCATTCCTGAAACTCAAAAGCTTATTGCTGAAGTTTTAAATTTATCTTCTCCAGAAATGATTACTTTTGCTGGCAGTACCCACGAACTTTTGACCAGACTTTTATCGGCTCTCGATTGGAATAATGAAGTGAGTATCCTGACAACGGATAGTGAGTTTCATAGCTTTAAAAGGCAAACAGAAAGATTAGTGGAAACGGGTAAACTAAAACTAGACATTGTCCCCACAGAACCATTCTCTACCTTTGAGCAACGCTTTCAAGAAAAAAGCAAAACAACAAAATATAATCTTGTTTTTATTAGCCAAGTTTTTTTTAATTCTGCAATATGTTTAAAGAATTTGAAAAGTTTAGTTGAAGCTTGTGACGAAAAAACTCTTTTTGTACTCGATGGTTATCATGCATTCATGGCCATTCCCACTGATCTGAGTGAATTTGAAGGGCGCATTTTTTACTTATCTGGCGGATATAAATACGCCCAAGCTGGTGAAGGTGCATGTTTTATGGTTTCACCAAAAAGCTGTACTTTGAGACCAATCTATACCGGCTGGTTTGCAAGTTTTTCTACCTTAGAAAAGAAAAATATTGATGTTCAATATGATAAAGAGGCTTACCGCTTTATGGGATCAACTTTTGATGCCTCGGGAATTTATCGCTTAAGAGCTGTGCTTGAATTGTTTAAAAAAGATCAACTCACTGTCAGCAAAATTCATCAACATGTTCAGTCCCTGCAAAAATATTTTTTAATTCATTTAAGAAATCAGTATTTATCAAACGAAAATCTTCTGAAACATGATCTTGAAAATCACGGGCATTTTCTCACTTTTCGCTTAAAGAGTATTGAACAAGTTAGAGAGTTACATCTAAAGCTGAAAGAAAAAGGAATTTTGACTGATTTTCGTGGAGACCGTTTGCGATTTGGCTTTGGACTTTATCATGATGAAATGGATATCAAGGAACTTTTCTCTAAGCTTTAACTTTCATCGACATGAGTAAGGTAAAGCGGGCCACTAGTTCTTCTGCATTGTTTTCACCTTGAGCTGCTTTCACTTCAATTAACATAGGTAGAGTCACGCGCTCTTTGGTGGCAATAGCTCTAGCGATAGCTGCTCTCATATTCTCACCTTCACGACAGATAAAATCTGTATCCTTCAAAGGACGTCGAAGAAATTCACCTTCCATTTTTTGGAAAACAAAAGAAATTTTAGCCTCTTTCACTTTTCGAATTTCCGTCATACCGACCCAACCAGCAGCCAAATCAGCTCCTGAGCAAAGTACTCCGAAATACATCGAATTTAAGTGATTCAAATTTCTTTTTCGAAAAGGGATGCGCAAGCAACAGCCTTGATCATCATAAGAAATAACTCTAGGTCTAATAAAAGCCAGAAGAGGAACTTTAAAGAGAGAAAAGGCAAACAGTTGTAAGGTTTCTTTTAATTTCATAATAGCATTGTAGCGGGCCACACCTAGACAGACAACTTTTCGTTCACTTAAAATTGTTAAATGAAATATATTCTTCTTTTTTTAATAGCAACGAATGTTCAAGCTTACACATTAGTGGGCTTTGAAACAGATTATTGTACCGCTTTCAAAGAAGGAACGAAGGAAAATCCAAAAGCATGGCAAGACTGCTGTTTAGAACATGATCTCTACTATTGGGCCGGCGGAACAATTGAAGATCGAAATCGTGCAGACCATCGATTACATAATTGTGTCTACAACAAAGGTTATCCCACTTATGCCATAGCCATTTATGAAGGAGTACGCTTAGGACACTACTCACCCATTAAAAGTAAATTTGCTTGGAACTATGGATGGCTTGGAAAAAAACAATATCTTCCGTTAACAGAGGAAGAAAGGAATGTTGTCGAAAAAACCATTTTAAAATACAATTATCCACAAAATGTAATTCAATATTTTCTTCAACATTTTTAATTGAAGAACGTTTGAAAACTCTTCACTTATTGTGACTTGTTTCTAAGGCACTTTTTAGCTAAATAATTGAAAAGCACCCGTCTAAGTCCTCAAAATAACGAATAAACACAACATGCTGTACTATTTCACTAAAGAGTTTTGGTTTTGCTCCGATACGCTCCAAGATGATTAACCTCAACTACACTCCTGAAGGATGTACATGAAGAACTTAACAACTTTTATCTTTGGCGCACTTGGAATTTTTCTTTTAAAGGCAATGCTTATTGATCCAGTTATCGCTGGTTCTCCTACGAGTAAAATGAATGGCCGTTCACCGGCAACTCAAGAGAGAATTAAGTAAGCCTCTCAAGGGCCCAGGCCTTAAAGCTCTCTCCTCGATGTCCGTAATTCTTGAATTGATCGAATGAAGGATAAGCAGGAGAGAGCAACAGTGTACCGCCAGAATTTTCTTTTTTAAAAAAATCTAGAGCATTTTCAAAAGTCTCTACAGCATATACTTCCAATTCATTTTTCAACTCTTCATAAAGCATTGGTGTCGTCTCCCCTACCAAAAGTATTTTCTTCACATATTTTTTGAGCTCAGGAATAAATTCTTTGAGAGAATCATTGTTTCCACGCTTCTTCCCTCCAAGCATTAAATACAGGTCCCCCTGACCTTCAAAAGAACGAATGGCGGTTAATGTGGCAAGAATATTGGTACTCTTAGCATCGTTATAAACTTTGCCAGAAGAAAACTCCCCTACAAACTCTATGCGATGTGGAACACCTTTAAAAACATTGATGGTTTTTTGAATTCCAGCTTTAAAATCTTTTCCTAATTTTTTTCCTAAAAGCGTAACAGCGATAGAAGCATTATATAAATTATAAAGATTATGCACTCCCACTAAAGGAAACAGGGAAAGATCAAAATCTTTTTGAAGAAGTTTCTTCACGTCGCTATAACAGTATGGATGTTTTTGCACTTTTTGTTTTTGAGCCCAATCCTTTAACCACGCTTCATCTGCATGATAAATGAGATGATCAGATTCATTCATATTTTTCACAATGTTAAATTTAGCTTGAGCATAGTCTAAAAGACCGTTGTATCTTTCTCCATGGTTGGGAGTGATATTTAATATAAGGGCGATATGAGGATGAAAATCTTTAATTGTTTCTAGTTGAAAGCTACTCACCTCCATTACGATGACATCAATTTTTTCTGTCATCATGGCCAAATCGCAAACAGGGATGCCGATATTTCCACAAACAAAGGTCGATATATGATTGGCCTTAAGCATTTCACCAATCATCGTCGTTGTTGTCGTTTTTCCGTTAGTGCCCGTAATAGCAATAATAGGCGCTGAACAAAACTGTAAGCCAAATTCAATTTCTGAAAGGATTTCGACCTTGTTGGCGACAGCCTTTTTTAGAACCTCATGAGTGTATGGAATTCCAGGACTCAAAATAATGAGATCACTGCTCGCGAAAACTTCCAATGAATCATTCTGTTCAATCATTTGAGAAGCAGGAAGAAAAGAGGACACTTCATTAAAGCTTGTCCAACTAGTTTTAATACCTTCATTGATAACGAATACTTGATAACCTAATTTCACTGCAGCTTTTGCCGCAGAAATACCCGATTTACCTAAGCCAAAGATAGAAACTTTTTTTGTCATAAAAACTCTTTTCTGTTAAAACCAAAGTGTATGAATTTGAAAGATTTATTTACTCAATTAAGTCTAAAGCTTACACCACACGTGGGCATCTGGGAAAATGAAATTCTCATGCAATACCCAAACCCTTTTGTTCATTACCGCTCGGACTGGCTCGATTTTTTGGAGCAAGCCTCTGAAGAAGTCAAACTCTCCCTGGAAAAGAAAAACTATCAAGACTTGGATCTCCCTCAAGATTTAAAACAACACGCAGAAGAAATGCAAAGCCTTTGTAGGCTGCCAGAATTTGACCGAACAATCACTGAACATCCTTTTGAGCCCAATGCCTTTCTCAAAATGAAACCTAAAAAGCAGTACGAGATTAAAATTCTCACCAAAGCGGCTGACCAACTCATGAGAGATCATCACTTGAGTCATGTCATTGATATCGGAGGTGGGGTCGGCTTCCTGGCTCAATCACTTTCAAATTATTATTTAAAGCCAGTAACTTCCATAGATATGGATGCGACAATGCAGAAAACTGGTCGAGAGAGAAATGAACAAAATCAAAAAAAGGGATCCTCTCTTGTTAATTATGTTCAAGCAAAATTGGAATTAGGTAATAGTAAATTGGTCTCACTATTTTCAAAAGACTCACTCTCATTAGGTCTTCATACTTGTGGCGAATTAGCGAACACCCATTTTCAGATGGCGGTAAAAGGTGAAGCTGGAGCTTTGATTAACTTCGGCTGCTGTTATTACAAACTCTCCTATAACAATTGCCTTAATGTTTCTCAATTTGCGAAGGAAAATCCTCACCTTGATTTAAATATGTATGCCCTCACCCTTGCGACTTTAGCACACAAACAAACTGATCAAGAAGTTTATCAAAATAAAAATATTGTTAAGAGATACCGATACTCACTTCATCTATACCTTCACGACATGATGGGCTTAACTGATTTTCAGGCCCTGGGAAATTCTCACTACACGCTCTATCAAGGAGATTTTGGTCACTACGCTCTTGAGCAGATGAGTCGGTTAGGAATTGAACATAATGAAACGGTAGAAAGTTTTAATCAATTTTTTGAAGATGAAAAAAGAAGTCGTTTGGTCAAAAGAATGATTCTTTCAGGTATACTACGTGGAATTTATGGCAGACCTTTAGAAATGTATGTTCTGGTCGATCGTGCCCTTTATTTAGAAGAAAATGGCTATCAAGTCGCACTCATCCCCTATTTCGAAGAAGAAATTTCTCCTCGAAACATCGGCATTCGCGCCATTCGCCAATAGATAAAGATTAATTTAAATGAAAAACTTCTCTCATTTCCTGACGTAACAATTTCATTTTGTTAGTCACGATTGGATTATTAAGATCAGCTGGGTCAAGTAGATATCTCTCTGCTCCAAATTCTTTCACCATTAGTTTTGTCTGCCAAATATTATCGTTCGCTAAATTTACATCTTGGCGATATTGATAATTGGCTAAAATTTCTGGACGGATGAAGTCTTGAATAGAATTAAAATAGTGATCGCAGTAAATCTTTTTCCCTTCAGCAGTTCTGGTAAAACCACGAACAACGTAATCGATATAAACAACATCACATTCGAATGATTCAAATAAATAATTGATCGCATTCAAAGGAATGATATCTCCACAAGTAGCAATATCTATATCGACACGAAATGTACAAATCCCTTCTGGATCAGAAGCATCAGGATACGTATGAGAAGTGATGTGTGATTTATCTAAGTGAGCATTGTACTGGGGAGTCTTTACGTCATCCCACTTTCCGCCCTTGATATCACTCATCAAAGTCATGGTCGAAGCACCTACTGGTTCATAATCTTGAGCTGATTCATTCAAAATATTGGCTTCAATAATTTTGACGATATTACGAGAGACTTCAGTGATTTTTTGAGAATTATATTTTTCGTGAATATAATTAATGTACTGCTCTTTTTGCTTATCATTTAAAGCAATACAAAAATCATAAAGATTAAAAGAAAGAATTTTTGTGAGATTGTTAAAACCAGATAGTTTGATCTTTTCTTGAGTATTAAAAATGCTCATATCTTCCCTTGTAAGTTAAAAATATGAGCACTTTTATGATGCACTAAAGCTTTTGACAACTAAAAATTAGAGAAGGCCCAAAGATTTCACAGCATCTCTTTCGCCTCTTAACTCTTCGTGAGTCTTGGCAAATTTATCTTTACCAAAATCATTTTGAGCCACACCCTCGATCACTTTCAATTTCCCGCCTTCTGTACGGCACGGGAATGAGAACATAAGGCCTTTATCAATACCGTACTCTCCATTGGAATTCACACACATAGAGAACGTTTCTTGAGCTTTCGTATCGTGAGTTAGGTTATAAACTGAATCAACGATGGCATTAGCCGCAGAAGCCGCTGAAGAAAGACCACGGGCCTTAATAATCTCAGCTCCACGTTGTTGAACAGTAGAAATAAAAGTTGTTTTGAGCCATTCTTGATCGGTAATCACTTCTGCAGCTGATTTACCGTTAATTTTAGCATTGTAGAAATCTGGATATTGAGTAGCAGAGTGATTACCCCAAATAGTCATGTTTGAAATAGCAGTAATATCAACTCCAGCTTTTTTAGCAAGTTGAGTACGAGCACGATTTTCATCAAGCATCGTCATGGCATAAAAGTTATTTGGATTTACTCTTGGTGCATGAGTTTTAGCAATCAGACAGTTTGTATTACATGGGTTACCCACAACTAATACTCTGACATCATCTGCACCGTTATCATTAATGGCTTTTCCTTGAGGAGCAAAAATTCCACCGTTAATTTTCAGTAAATCATTTCTTTCCATTCCCGCTTTACGTGGAACTGCACCAACAAGTAGTGCCCAGTTAATACTCTTCATCGCAGTATTAACATCTGAAGTACAAACGATATTTTTTAGTAATGGAAAAGCACAGTCATCAAGTTCCATTGCAACGCCATTGAGTGAAGGAAGTGCAGCTTCTAATTCAAGAAGTTGTAATTCTACTTCAGTCTCAGGCCCGAACATTTGACCAGAAGCAATTCTAAACAAAAGGGCATAACCAATCTGTCCAGCAGCACCAGTGACCGCAACTTTGACTCTTTTCTTACTCATAAAAAAACTCCCATCAATAGGTAAAAATGTGATTTTAAAATACCTCAAAATTCTAGCCAAAAAGTCCCAAATTAGCTAATAGATCTCGATCTACCACAAACAATTTGTTATCATCACTTATCAATGCAATTGGCTAAAAACGAAGGTAAGCATGAGCGACTCAAATAACCAGAATCCTCCAGTAAATAATCGCCCTCCTCAAGGGGCTAATCCTAATCAAGGTCCTCGCGAACCAAGAGAACCACGTGAACCAAGGCCCCCAGGTGAAGGACAACAAGCTCGTGGCCCAGGTCAAGGCGGTGGGAATAACCGAAATCGCCATCGTAACCGTCGTCCTCGTGGCGGTGGTTTTAATCGCGGTCCTAACCCAAATCAAGGGGGCGAAGGTCAGGCGCAGCCACAGGGGCAAAATGCTGCTCAACAAGGGCATGCTCAAACAAATCAAACTCAAGGTGGACAACCACAAGGCCCGCATACTCCAAGACAGCATGGACCTAGACCACAAGCTCAGGGACAAGGTCAACCTAGACAGCAGGGACCAAACAATAATCAAAATAGACCGCAAGGTGGAAATCCCAATAATCGAAATCACGACCCAAGACGTGGACCTCAGCAAGGTGGTCAACAGCAACGTCATCCCAATCAAAATCCTAATCAAAGACAAGGACAAGGTAACCGCCCCCATCCTAATCAACAGCAAGGACAAAGAGGACCAGCTCCAAAAACTGGAGTAGATGCGATTTATGATAAATATGAAAATCTAATGCATGAGCATGTGCTTGCCCGCCGAAAGTATTTTGATCTCTATTATTTGGCGGACGATAATCAGCACAGAAAATTAGAAGATAATTTTCATCGTACATTAGAAGCTGTTCGCCGTTATGAAGAAACTCTTGAACCGTGGAAAAAAGAATTTTTTCTCAAAAAAGTTGAGCTTTATCGTTTTGACACAACCTATTCAGAAAATAGATCTCTTATTCCAGCTAATGCGCCGAAACCAAGCTATGGACTTTTCGCAGGCATAGGGGACACTCCACCTCAAGCTCCGTTTGAAGATCCACATTATCTTGAAAAACAAAAAGAAAGTTTTCAAGACGATAAAGAAGAAAGTGTTGGATCAATCGAAGACTACAAGAAGTTAAAAGGACTCTTGTAAAAATTACCGAAAAAAATTTCATTAATAAAAAGGGAGCTTTTTAAGCTCCCTTTTTTTATAGCATCAAAATGTAATCTTATTGGAATTAAAAATGTGTACCAGTTACTTTAGAAGAAGACGCAGCTGCTTGAGTTAAATTCTCAGCAGTATTGATTGCTTTAATAGCAGCATTTTTGTCAGCAATTTTTAAGTAGTTGTTAAGTGTAGCTTCTTGATCCTTAAGAATTGATTCCTTCAATTCGTCAGAGGAAATATCAAGTACTTCAGAAACTTTACGAAGCATCTTTAGAGGAATGCTACAAAGAGCGCGTTCAACGTTACTTATGAACTGACCGTTTTTATAGCCCAATAAATTTGACAATTCAGATTGAGAATATCCCTTTGGGTGGTTGATTCTTTTAGTTCTTATAAGCTTTGCAATGTTTTCGAAACAACGCATGTTTTCTCCTCTGAAGTTAGTATATTGGGAGGTCCAATATAACAGGTTTTTTTAAGTTGTCATGGGGAAAGCTAATCGCTTTGTAAAAAAAATCATATTACAATTACGAAAAAAAAATACAGTGGAAAAAATTTTTATGAAAAAAAAGCTTGCATCTTGGAACGTGAACGGAATTAGGGCCTGCGTTAAAAAAGGCTTTGTAGATTGGTTGAAGAAAGAAGACGCTGATTACGTATGCTTACAAGAAACAAAATTCCAACATCATGTAATTGATGAGATGCCAGAGGAACTTAAAATATTAACAAAATATAATCAATATTATTTCTCAGGATTGAAAAAAGGATATTCTGGTGTTGCTATTTTTTGCAAAGAAAAACCTTTGAAGGTTATAGAAGGTTTAGGAATAAAAAAGTTTGACGATGAAGGAAGAGTGATTACTCTAGAATTTAAAGATTTTTATCTTGCCAATGCCTATTTCCCCAATGGGCAGAATGAAAACGTCAGAGTTCCATTTAAACTAGAGTTCTGTAAAAAAATACATTCTTTCTTAAAAAAACTTGAAAAGAAAAAACCAGTCATCTTATGTGGCGATATTAATACTGCTCACCAAGCGATCGATTTAAAGCGTCCAAAACAAAACGAAGATACAACAGGCTTTCTTCCCATCGAACGAGCTTGGGTTTCAAAATTTATTGATGACGGCTTTATTGATACATTTCGAATTAAAAATCCTGAGACAGTTGATGCATTTTCTTGGTGGAGTTATCGCATGAATGCCAGAGAAAAGAATGTAGGATGGAGGATCGATTATTTTTTTGTCTCTAGTAAACTAGGAAAAAAAATTGATAAAGCCTATATTCAAGACAAGGTCTTAGGTTCTGACCATTGTCCCGTCGTTTTAACATTAAAGTAATTGCTTTCCATGAAAAAAAACATTGTTCGGTAATAGATCATAAAGTTGACGTTTTTTAGCCAGCGGCTTAAGCAGTAATTGAAGGGTTTCTTCCGCCGTTTTCCCCATCTTCATTGGCTTGGGAGTTAAGATAAAATTGGCGATTTTCCCTGGTTTTAAATTACCAGAGGTTTTCTCTAATTTTAATACTTCAGCACCAGCAAGTGTCGAGCGATAAAGTGCTTTTACATAGGTCGCTTTTTTCTTTTTTGAATTTTGCGCCACAAAGGATCTCATGACATCAAACATAGAGAGATAAGGTCCTCCCCCAATATCACTACCTAAGGCCCAACGAACTTTAAATTTTTCAGCTTTCTCAAAATCAAACAATCCAGAACCAAGACCCTTTTCTTTTAAGGGAGCGTTTGAAGTCGGACAGTGAGCAATGACTGTCTTTGTTTTTGATAGGAGCTTGAGCTCCAGGTCAGAGAGATGAATTCCATGCCCCATAATCGTGCGATCAGAGAGCATATTGGCTCCCTCATAAATTCCGGTATAGGTTTTATATTCTGGAAAGAGAGAAAGAACGAAATCAATTTCATTTTTAGTTTCTGAAAGGTGAGTTTGCATGAAACTTTTATTTTGACGAGCTAATTTGGCTCCCTTTTGCATGACATCCATATCAGTTGTTATGGCAAAACGAGGTGTCATGGCATAACGACTTTTATAAAGCTTACTAAATTTAGTGACTTTTTTTATCGCTTCTTCTTTTGTCTCTGAAAGATATTCAGGTGAATTCATGGTCATCAAAACATTACCAATAACAAAATCCCCAATGACATGGTCCATTGCCTCTTCAAGAGCGACTTCATGTAAGGAAGAATAACAGGCACCACCTAAAGTTCCTGCTTGCACTAAACGAGAAAAGAATTCTTTGGCTTTTTTCTTGGCATAACTTTTATTTTTGAATTTCGCTTCATATGGCCAAGTGTAATTTTTGAGCCATTCAAGAAGATTATCTTTAGGCATCTCTCTCACATCATCTTGAACCCAATGAAAGTGCATATCAAAAAAAGACGGGAGAAGGATATTATCAGAACAATCAATAAACTCGACTTTTTTCTTCCCTTCATATTTCTTAATCATACTGGAAGCCGAACCGAGGTCTAGAATTTTGTCATTCTTAACCACCAAAGCCCCTTTTTCCCAATAATCACACTTTAAGTCTGATAAAGGATTAAGGACGGTCGCCAAATAAATTTTTGTGCTGTTCATAATATCTCCAAAACACCTTATTAACTCCTAAACATGCTCCTGTCACCCTAGAATTATCCTTTTTCGTAGGATATAGTTTGGACATGCAACCAACAATTATTTATTCCTTGATGCCCTCTGGTTACGAAGAAACAACACTGATCGTTTTTGGTTTTTTGTTTCTTATCTTCGAATTATTTTTTGTCAGCTATGGGCTTTTAGCTTTTTTTGGCTTAACGGCTTTAGGATTAGGCTTTTATCATATTTATAGTGCTCCTGAAGCTTTAGGTTATTTTAAACAATCCATAGTTATTGGAACCTCAATTGGATTCGTGATCAGCTTTTCTTTTTTCTTTTGGTGGCTCAGAAAAGATCAAAAGAAAAATCATCGCCGTGATTTTTTTGAGTTTGCTGGCAAAAGTGGAGTTGTTTCAAGTGTAATTGAAGGCAAGAATCCGCCCTTTCGCTACCAAATTAAATTTCAAGGCGAGTATTGGTCTGCAGAATGCAAAAGCCCTCTCTCTATTCATGATGAAATTGAAATTATAAAACAAAAAGAAGAATCACTAATTTTTGAAATCAAACCTCGAGGTTAAAATGTTTGCATCAATCCCATTGTTACTGTTTTTAGGATTTATCCTATTCTCAACTGTTAAAATTTTACAAGAATACGAGAGAGGCGTTGTTTTTCGCTTAGGTCGTTTTGCTGGTGTGCGCGGTCCTGGAATGATTATTCTTATCCCTGGCCTAGAAAGAATGCAGAGAGTGGAACTAAGAACGGTAACTCTAGATATTCCATCACAAGATATTATCACTCGAGACAATGTCACTTTAAAAGTAAATGGAGTTGTTTATTTCAAAGTAAATAACCCTGAACTTGCCATTATCAGTATTGAAAATTATTTAATGGCAACATCCCAAATTGCACAAACAACTCTCAGAACTGTTGTTGGTCAATACGAACTTGATGAAATTCTTTCTCAGAGAGAAACTATCAATGCGAAATTGGCTACGATCTTAGACGATTTGACAGAACCATGGGGCGTGAAAGTTGCAAACGTTGAAGTCAAATCTATTGACCTTCCTGTAGAAATGCAAAGAGCTATGGCTCGTCAAGCAGAAGCGGAAAGAGAAAAAAGAGCTAAAATTATTTCTGCGGAAGGTGAATTAGAAGCCTCTAAAAAATTAGCTGAAGCTGCAAGAATCTTAGGTGAACAAAAAGAAGCGATCACCCTACGTTATTTAGATACCATGAGAGAGATTTCAATTGGTGGCAATAACACAACGACCTTCTTCCCATTACCAATTAGCATTTTTGATAAATTGATAAAAAGTTAATTATAAATTTAGGGCCTTAGGGCCCTTTTTTTTTGTTAAGTTTTATGAGTTCGTGCCGATAAGACTCATATGAAAAAAATATTTTTGGCAACTTTATCGATTTTTCTTTCTTTGCCTCAGATCTCTCAGGCAAGCACCTTCTTCGCAAGTGAGAACAAAGACCTTGTTTTAAAAATGACCATTGATAATAACACTGGAAATGTTCATCTTAAAGCAAGCTGTGATGAGAATTGTTCATTAAGTGCAGTGGATAAAGAAATTGTTAAACGCTTCGACAGAGAGCTCTCTGCAAAAGAATTCGAGGCATTGTTAAAGAAAAGTCAAGAAACAATCAAAGATTATGATTTCAAACAAAGTATAGTCATCGGCGGAGCTATTGGCGTTTTTGTAGCGGTAGCCATTCCTTCCATTAAAAATCAACTTGTCGATGACCTTTTTAGTTTAAAGTACTCTGAAAAATGTAACGATATTTTCACCGCACCTTTATTCATTATAAAAAGAGCTTGGCCTTTCGCTGTCGGTGCCCCTGCGTTTGGATTAGGGATTTACTTTTTGTTTGATAGTTTCCAGGAAGTAAGTTCAGAGGATATTAATAGTTTAAATCTTTTTGCTCAAAGTTTTCAAACTAATAAAGAAGAAGAAGTTTTTATAATGCCAGCCGAATCGGTTCACCACATGATTGATATTTTGGATAAACTACTTTCTCAAAATTAAGATTATTTTTTAAGCTTTGATTTAACTTCATCTAAAAATAAATTGGCTGTTTTCATACCAGTCTGAAAACCTTTCTTGGCTTGATCCTCAAGCGTACCTTTTAGTTCAAGCCCTTTCATGGCAGCTTGCCCCAAGGTTCCCTCTAGTTTTTTCATGGCTTCTTCTTTTGATATTCCTAACTTTTGCTGTAACAACCCAGCAAGCGCATTTAAATTGCCTTTAGCCTTTTCTAATTCATCATCAGTGAGGTCACCCCACTTCTTTCTTAGTTCACCTTTTACTTCAACCCACTTTCCTAACAAAACATCTTTGTTCAACATAAAAAAACCCCATCAGTTGTATGGGGCTATTTTAGATTAATTTTTGAATTGAGTGTATTAGAAACTATTAGTTCCATTCACATAATAATTTTTGTAGTCAAAGTTACGAATTTGATCGATTTCGTAGGTTGTTTGTTTGCTCTTTAAAAACTGTGGTTTATTAGACTGATAGCGTGAAACATCATAAACCGATACTTGGAGTTTTGCCATTTCAAGTTTAGCAGTAGCAGGAAGTCGTTTTTGTTTTATATCTTCTTCTTTTTTTACAAAATGGGAAATTTCGTTCACATCTTTGCTGAGGGATTCAACAAGAGACTGATTAAAATGAGTAAATTCTGAATTCTGCGCAAAAGCGTTTAATGAACTGAATATCATAAGAGTGAATAGAGTTTTCATATAGGCTCCCTTGCTACTATCTTAAACCCTCATCGGACAAAGCTAGAAAATACTTGAGCTCAGTCATCGGAAGAACGAAGTCTTAGGGACTTAGGATAATTTGAGTAAAAAGTGGGTGCTAACAAAAGAAGGCAGTTACATCCCATCAAAGTATGGGCGCAGATAAAAGATTGGAACTAAAAGGGAAAATATTGATGATGGAACTTATTCATCATGGGGAAATGAAATTTTCCCCATGATGAACCAGCTTTAAATTATCTCATTACAGTACGTTTATTAACAGCTAACTCTTTCTTTCTGATACGGATGTTTTTAGGAGTTACTTCAACCCACTCATCCTCATCGATCCAAGCTAAGGCCCAGTCTAGAGTTCTTTCAGGAATTGGAGGAAGAATAATGTTTTCATCTTTACCTGCAGTTCTCACTGAAGTTAAGTGTTTCTCGCGAACCACGTTTAAGTTTAAATCATTATTTCTTGTACTTTCTCCAACAACCATTCCTTCGTAAACATCTTCACCTGGTTTAACAAATTGTTTTCCAGACGAAAGAAGATTGAAAAGAGCGTATGGAGTTGTCTTACCCTGACGATCTGAAATAAGAGCACCATTTGTACGGCCAAGCATTTTTCCAACGAAAGGCTCATAACCAATGAAGTACGAAGACATTAGTCCTTGACCCTTAGTATCAGTTAAGAAAACAGAACGGTAACCAATCAAACCACGAGATGGAACAGTAAATTCCATTCTGGTTCTTGTATCACCAAGCGGCATCATACTTTCCATTTTTGCTTTACGGTTAGCTAACTTTTCAGTCACTGGACCTGTAGAATCAGAAGGAACGTCAAGAACAACTCTTTCGAATGGTTCAAGTTTATTTCCACTTTCATCTTCTTTGAAAAGAACGTTTGGACGAGAAACCATCAACTCATATCCAGCACGACGAATTTCTTCGAACACGATAGCAAGTTGTAATTCCCCTCTTCCTTTCAAGGTGAAAACTTTTGGATCTTCTGTTTGTTCATATTTTAAAGCCACGTTCTTTCTTGTCGCGTCTTGAAGAAATTCTTCTAGACGACGAGAAGTTAGATATTCGCCTTCTCTACCAGAAAGTGGAGAAGTACTAACTGAAACTTGAACCGAAACTGTAGGCGGTTCAACTTCAATTCTTGGCAAAGGATCAGCTTTATCAGTGTTACAAATAGTGTCACCAATTTGAGCATCAGGAAATCCTGAAACAATCACAATTTCACCTGCAGAAGCAGAATCAACTGTTGTTTGTTTTAGACCTTCATACATTTGAATCGAAGTTACTTTGAATGGTTTTGGTTTTCCATCTTTTCCAACCCAAAGTGCCTGCTTGTTCATGAAGATTTCACCACGTTGAATTCTTCCGACCATCATAACGCCTAGGTAATTTGAGTAACCTAAGTTAGAAACTAAAAGTTGAAGACCTTCGCCTTCAAGAATTTTTGGGCTTGGAAAAAACTCAACGATGAAGTCTAACATTGGATGCATGGTCCCTGAACGAATGTCAGGTGTATGACCTGCAAATCCAGCACGTCCAGAAGCATATAAAATTGGAATGTCTAAATCATAATCATGAATATCAAGCATGGTCACTAATTCTAAAAATAAATTTTCGATTTCGTGCTTAACTTCTTCAATACGTTCATCGGGACGGTCAACTTTATTGATACAAACAGCAATCTTAAGACGACGCTCAAGAGCTTTTGTTAAGACGAAACGAGTTTGAGGAAGAGGACCCTCTGAAGCATCTACGAGAAGCAGAATTCCATCAACCATCATTAGAGATCGTTCAACTTCACCACCGAAATCCGCGTGTCCGGGAGTATCGAGAAGGTTAATTTTTGTATCCTTCCATTGAATGGCGCAGTTTTTTGCTGTAATTGTAATTCCGCGCTCTTTTTCTAATTCTCCTGAATCCATTACCCTTACGGTAGCAGTTTCATGGGCCTGATAAACCCCAGATTGTTTTAAAAGTTCGTCTACCATAGTTGTTTTACCATGATCTACGTGAGCTACGATGGCAATGTTCCTGAGATTTTGCTTCATATAATTGTTCCTTTGTTTGCCGGCAATCTACCAAAAAACAACTACTTTTGAAAGACGAAAGAATGCTAAGGATCCAGGTATTTTTGCCGATAAGCAGGTTATGGCGAAAACACTGCTTCCAATTGTCTTTCTTGTTCTGGTGAACTGTTCTGCTGTCCCTCAAAAGGACTTAAGAACGATTGCCCAGGAAAAAAATCAAAGTAACTCTAATGAGTTACCTGAGGAATCAAACGAAGAATTGAGACCTTTAAAGGTCGAATTTGCTAACAAGTCTGTGCTCACAAACGGCTATGCTGGGGTCATAAAATTGACTTTCGCTCAAAATGTGGAAATAAACGCAAACGATTTAAAGGGCGAAGTTTCCTTCAAACTTATAGACGGTGGAAGCAAAACCCTTAACTTTCCATTTTATGGTACAGGCACTGGAGAATTTGCCACGATTCTTGGAATTCCATACAAAACATTACCTGGTCAGTATGAGCTAAAAATTTTAATAAAAAGTAAATTGGATACTGAAGAAGTAATTCATCCCTTTGAAGTATTCAAAGGAAGTTATGGAAAAGATAGCCCTATTAAAGTTGAACCAAACACCGTAGAACCAGATGAAAAAACGCAGAAGATTGTTGAGGCTCAACAAAAAGTCTTAAATGAAATCTATAGTAGTCCCTATGATCAAAAACTTTGGACACCCCCTTTCAAAGTTCCAGTCAGTAATCCCGTGATTACTTCTAACTATGGCAACGCCCGTACCTATAATGGAACTCTAGCTAGTTATCACTCTGGTATGGACTATCGGGGCAATGAAAAAACACCTTTAAATGCGACCAATGACGGAATTATCCGTTTGCGCCAATCACTTCATTTTACTGGTAATACAGTCATCATTGACCATGGGAAAGGACTATTCACCCTTTATGCTCACATGAGCAAATTTTCAAAATTAATAAAACCTGGGAAATTTGTCAAAAAAGGACAATATTTAGGACAAGCTGGGAGTACTGGTCGAGTCACCGGTCCTCATTTACATTTTGGGTTTAAGATTCATGGTGAACTTGTGAACCCGACTTTCCTTTATACTCTCGAATAATTCTTCTCACTCCTCACTAAACTTTCGGCCACTTTTATTCCATCGACTGCTGCAGAAGTAATTCCGCCTGCATGCCCCGCACCTTCACCACAAGGATATAGTCCTAGATGAGATGTTGAAAGGAGCGTTTCTTTATTTCTTAAAATAGTCACAGGAGCTGAAGTTCTTGTTTCAGGGGCGATCAGTAAGGCTTTCTCGTAAACATAACCTTTTAAGTTATGGTCAAACTCTAGCAATGATTTTTTTAAGTGGCTCATCACATTTTGCGGAAGGATTTCTCCTAAATCGGCCTTCACTAAGCCCGACGGGCTTGAAGTAATAGGTAATTTTCGATGATCTAATTTCCCTTCCATAAATTCTTTCAAAGTCACTGCGGGAAGTTCTTTACCTGTTCCCAATCTTTTTGAAATGGCGAAAGCTTTTTTCTCAATATTCGTTTGGTAGTGAACTCCACCGAGAGCATCCTGCCCAGGCTTAAAATCTTCTTCTTTCTTTACAGAGACAACCAAGGCTGAATTAGACCAGGGAGAATTTCTAGCAAAGTTACTCATGCCATTGACGACGATTCCCTCTTTTTCTGTGCCAGAGGAGAGAACATATCCACCAGGACACATACAAAAACTATATGTTCCCTTATCTGTTTCTTCGTTATGATAACTTAAGCGATAGCGAGCTGCTCCTAATTCACCACTTTTAGAAAATTCACCATATTGAATTTGATCGATATAGCTTCGAGGGTGCTCGATTCGTACACCGATAGCAAAATCTTTGGCTTCATAGGAAACTTGATGTTTGCGAAGGGCTTCATATATATTTTTGGCTGAATGACCTGTTGCTAAGACGATATGATTAGAATGAAATTCTTTTCCACTTCTGGTTTTAACTCCTACCACAGAATTATTGCTGGTAATAAAGTCTTCAACGCTTTCATTATAATAAATTTCAGTACCTTTACTTTTTAGATCATCGGTAATTTTAGTAATAATCGAGCGTATTTTATTCGAGCCTAAATGAGGATTGCTGGTATAAGCAGTGTCCGCAGGTGCTCCGTATTCAACAAATTTATTCATCACATACTGAACTAAAGGAGACTTAATTCGAGTGATAAGTTTTCCATCACTAAAAAGCCCCGCTCCACCTTCACCATAACAAACATTTGTCTCTTCATTAAATACACCGTAGCGCCAGTGTTTCGCGATCTCGAGCATTCTTTTGCTGGCCGGAGCTCCACGTTCAATGATGATAGATGGTATTCCATATTCACTTAATCGAAGTGCGCAAAATAAACCAGCAGGCCCAGCACCAATGATCAGTGGTTTTTCTTTCATTGGACCGAGGAGAGGAAAATTCTCCAGTCGATTTTCGAAGTCCAAATCTTTGGTTTTAACCTCTAAGATATAGTGATAAGTTGGCACTCTTCCTCTTGATGCTTTGCGAGCATCTAAGCTTTGTGAAAGAATATGGTAATCTAAAACATCTGAGTAATTCTGTTTAACATACGTCTCAAGATCTTGATCAAATCTCAAAGTAAATTCAATTTTCTTCGCCATAGAGGCCATGATATAAGAATAATTAAAGAAGTGCAAAAATAAGTACTAAATGAAGAGGCTTAAATGCAAATTGAATTGATTATCATCGCCAGTGAAATTTTAAACGGTAAAATTCAAGATTTAAATACCCATTGGTTATCTCGTTTTCTTTTTAAACAAGGGTTTGGGCTTTGTCATGTCACTATAATCCCTGATGACGAATCAACCATGGTAGAGACTTTCCAAAAAGCGCTTGAACGGTCTCAGATCATTATCACTTCTGGTGGACTTGGCCCTACCAAAGATGATCTGACAAAAGACATGGTGGGAAAGCTCTTAGGAAAAGAGTTGATCGAAAGTGCAGAGGCTCTCAAGATTACGGAGAAAAATTATGAGCGCTTTAAAAGAACATATGAAAAAGAAAAATTTCATTATCATACCATTCCAGAAGGAACCATTCCTTTTAATAATCCTTGTGGAACAGCTCCTGGCCTAGCGACCCTTTTTGGCGACAAATGTATTACATGCTTACCTGGTGTTCCTAAAGAATTTGAAGAAATGTTTGCAGAGGAAATTTTTCCTTTCTTACAAAAGCAATATAACCTAAAGCCTGGTTTTCAAAGTTTAGTCACGGTTAAAACAAAACTTTTACCTGAATCAAAAATATTCTCAGAAATCTGTCCCACTCTTTGGGATGACTTAAGTCTTTTGGGTTCAGTCTCTTCACTCCCCCACATTATGGGTGTCGATATAGGAGTCATGATCAGTGCCAAATCCGAGCTCGAATTAGATCAAAAAAAATCTAAAGCACTCACACTTATGCAAAATCCCTCTCTTCAAAATTCAATTTGGAACGTTGGACATGAAAGTTTAGAAGAAATTATTATCAAAGAAGCTGCTGCCAAAGGACTTACTATTGGAACAGTTGAATCATGCACAGGTGGACTAATTGCAAATCGCTTAACCAACGTCTCAGGTTCATCCTCTGTTTTCTTAGGATCAATTATAAGTTACGCCAATTCAGTTAAAGAAGAACTCGCTCATGTACCAAAAGCAACACTCAAAGAATTTGGGGCCGTTTCCATTGAAACGGCAAAATGTTTAGCCGATGGCGGAGTAAAAAGTTTAGGTGCACATATTGTTGTGGCAACTACGGGAATTGCTGGTCCCACAGGCGGAAGCAAAGAAAAACCAGTCGGAACTATTTGTATTGGTCTAAAAAGTAATGATAAGGCCCATGCAGAATCTTACCATTTTGCTGGAGATAGGTTAAAATTAAAAGAGCGCTTCAGTCAGATGGCGCTCTATCTATTATTAGATGAAATAAGAGGTTACCGTTAAAAATGGATTACTCATTAAGTGATACTTTAAAATTCGGTATCTCCATTTTTTCCGTGTTAAATCCCTTGGGAGCAATCCCCGTATTTTTAACTTTAACCAAAAATAATTCTGATCTTGAAATCAAAAAAATCTCAACAACTTGTGCCTTCACAATTTTTATAACGATAACAATTGGATTACTTTTTGGCGGTCAAATTCTTCATTTTTTTGGCATTTCCATTGCTTCATTCCGAATTGGCGGTGGAATTTTATTGGCGACGATGGCGTTTAATATGCTCTCGGCAAAACAACACAATTTGAAAATCAATCAAGATGAAATTGAAGCTAAGTCGGATGTAGATGAAGTGGGTATCGTTCCTCTGGCAATCCCTCTTATTGCCGGCCCTGGTTCAATCAGCACAAGCATTATTGCCTCAGAAAAATTTAATTCGTTCGCCCAATACGCAGCCTGTATTATTGTTGTGGTTATTATATCTTTTTCCATCAAATACATTCTTCGTTCTTCAAGAACCATCGGCGTAAAAATGGGTACAGTTGGCTTAAATGTTATGACTCGTATTATGGGATTAATTTTGATGGCATTAGCGATTGAATTTATCAGCGGCGGGGTGAAACAAATTTTTCCATTTCTAGCACAAGGGCAGTTCTAAAATTTATTGGTGATCAGAATTTTCTGAACATGTTTTCTTAATTCACGAATTTTTTCCACATCACTTTTCTTCAAAGTGCTTTCGACTTGAACCATTTGTTCACTTCCAGGAGCACGAACTACAATACCTTCAATTTTTAAATTTTTATTTTCCTCTGCAAAAAGATTAGCAGAGAAAAGTAAAATGAAGCTTAGGATAAATGCAAGTTTCATGAAATCTCCTTCCCGTGACTTATGGGTATTATAGTTGTCGACAGAAATTATCGGAAACTTAAGCTCTTTTTTGGTAAATAATAGTCAACTACAGCCTCTAAATATTGGCAATCACACATAAAAAGCTGAAGAGATTGAATGATATCCACTTATTAAATCAATGACTTCAAGATTAGACTCACGAGTACCGATAAAGAAGGGTGAAAATTAAGGGAAGGGAAGACCTTAAACATGAAGACAATCATAGTCTTATTAACACTTTTGATTTTATCGGCCTGTGTGCCCGACTCGGGTGGTGGCGGAACGAAAAAATCGTCACTCATTGCCAATGGTAGTGCTATCCCTACTGTTACCGCAACTGCCGCTCCATTGCCTCAAGCTTCAAATTTTTTACAGCAAGGAACAACAAAGACAACTTCCATTCTGGCACTTCCAGTTGGATTTAACGATAGCTTTCTGGCACGAGGAAACCAAGTTAATGCTTATCTAAATGGGACAACACACACTTCGACTATCGTTTGTCTCGTTATGAATTTTAGCACGAACCCTGACAACAAAGTTGGTGTCTTTGCCGCAATTCCACTTTACTACAACAATTTCACAACCAGCTCACGTGAATATTATTATCAGTTACAACCAGCAGAAAAAACCATTAACCAAGTTAACTGTCAAACATCAGGATTAGTGAATTCCCTTCTCACTGCCTACGCTGGCAAAACGCCGGTTTTTAGTTTAGCTGAAATTTGTCCAAGTTGTTCTCAGCCTATCACCAGTGAAGGCTTAAAACTTTTTAGCTCAAATGGTGTATCTATTGCTGATACTGACTTAAGTGGCTTAAGATTACAAGTTGGCGGTAACGTCAATTCTAGTAACTCTGGAGGCACCTGTACCAGTAGTTCAAATTGCGTCAGCTTAGGTTATGATTGTTGTTTATCAAATCAGTGTGTGCTTGATGGAAGAACAAAAGACAACATGAGTGTTCCGGCTTCAGTTTTAACGGAAATTGCGGCGAACCCAGCAAGTTTCAAAAACTATCCGGAATACTATTATATTTGTCCAATCAACATACCTACTCCGACTCCCACACCGGATACCTCAAATAGCCAGGAAATTGAAGCAGCATTAAGACTAGAGCACTTAAAGGATCTTTATGACTGCACAAAAACAAATGAAGATGAACTCAATATTTGTACGATTGCTTTCAATAATGTGAAAAACGATATTGTAAACTCGGGAAGCACAGGCTTCTCTTTCAGTGCTGCAATTGATGATTTAAATTTTACAACGATCAATAATTCCATGGCACCAAATAACATAACGGAAGTAAGTTATGCGGGAACAATTTTGTACCAACTTTCCTCAAACACAAACTTAACTTCCCGTTTTTCTTTTTTAACAGGGTCTGATAATGATAATTTAGTTGCTGGTCAAACCATCCTTGTTAAGGGAGCACCAGCGGCTCTCGCTCCTCACGATTACCTAAAAATTAAGTACAAAGTTGATGGTTCATGTGAAAGATTGAGCAACCAATTGGCCCGCTGTAAAAAGTATTACATTCAAGGACAATCTAGTTCTCCGGCAAAAGTGAGTGATCACAGTGGTGGCTTTAGCTTTAAAGTTCCAACTTATTTTGATTCAAACTATGTGGTGAATGTAAAGGTCAATGATATTGTCATTCCCAGCGGCGCAACAACCTGGAATCTCACTTCAAATAATGTCGTTTTCGCCAATTCCAATCCTGTTCTGAATGGACAAAAAGTTGTTATCACCTACTACGTTTCAGGCTTGTCCGCAACCAATGTCATTAGTAGTCACTATGCTGCTTTAACGGAAATCAATTCTGTCTGCGCAAATTCAGGAAATAATAGTTGTGGAAATGGAAACTGTACTCTCTTACCAGTAACTCAAAATAATGGCGGCGTAACTTCAGTAGTCGATTACAGTTGTGTCTATCCACAACCAGATGTTCCAGAACCACCCATGCAGCAAACTGTTTACGTTAGCGCCAAGAGTGTTCCGCATCGTTATTTTGATCAAAGTGGTGTGTATCAGGATACAATAAATCCAACCACGCTTCCTCAAGAGGGATTAGCCTTTAGTTACACAAATAATAATTTAGTCAAACCTGCTAACCTTACTTCCTATGTTGGTATCAACGAAATATTTGGAAGTTTCAAAAATAGTGATCCTACTGGCGCTCAAGCGGCGAAGACAGTCGTCCTTAAAAAAGGACGTCAATATGACATTTGGGTTGAGACTGGTTATTACACTCCATGTACAAATTGTGGAAGTGATTATTACTCTAGTTTACAAAAAATTTTTCCAAGTAATTTTGAATATAAAGGTGGCGGATACAAACCTTCAATAACGGCAAGTAGTAGAACTGCAAATTTATCTGCTTACCGAGCTGATGATCTTATCTTTGGACGTGCTTGTTTTGTTCCAGTCACGATGATTCCTTGGACCCATATGGCAGGATCGATTAGCGTTCAAAACCAAAGACAGAACCGTTTAAAAGCTCAGCATTTTATGTATGCCAATGGTTACTCACGTGACTGGTATGGTTTTGATTACGGTGCACTAATTGGTTCATATGATGGAGTTACTTGGTTTGCGATTGGTAACCAACGTCGTACTACCGCCAGCACCAACAAACTTTATCTTGCCATCAATGGAAATTTTGGTGACCTCACAACCATAAATAGTTTTACAGTGACTGTTTCAGAGGTTTCAGCTTTTACCACAGGTGGATCTGAAGTAACGTCAGACTTTGCGAGTGATGGAGCTGAATGCCAGCAATTTCATGTATGCTCAACTGATAATGATTGCTTAACCAAAATGGGCTACGAATATTCTTGTCAAAACGTCAGTACCATCAGTACCAATTGGCCGGCTTTCAATGCCAATGCTGAAGAACAACTAGGTGCTTCAAACATACGTACCATTGCAAGTATCGTTGGTGGATTAACGGGTGGATCTAAACGCTGTGTTTACCGCGGAAGAGGAGCTCCATGCGCTCAAAGCTTTGATGCTCCTTTAGCCAATGCTCTTTATACTGGGTCCAGTGGTAATCCAGGACTCTATTCTTGTAACAGTAATAACTATTGTGAATCTGTATCGACATCTCGTTTTAATAATAAAATTGCTCGCTACGGAAAAGGCCCAGCTAGCGTTAACTCTGACACTGCCAATACTACAGATACTTTTGGACTAGCAGCGAAGATTATTGGCCGTCCGCTTGATTTCAATGGAACACAAAATGTCGATAGCACTGTTCAAGCACAACTGGCCAATAATGAATTAAAGGCCATCTGTATTCCTGGTCGTGAACCAGCAGTGGCAGGATCGACAATTGTTGCCCTCAATAAAACAGTACCAAGCTCACGGAACGCTGATAAAATTCTTGGTATTGGAACAACTCCTTCTGGCAATGGCCCTGTTTCATCTTATGTTAACCAATGCTCTACCCTTGACTCAACTAATAACTACTACCACTATCAATCAAGTTATTCTTCACTATTAAATTCGAGCTTAGTGATTAGTAAAATGTCTGTGGCACAAAATATTCCGACCAATACTTTCGCACTACCAATTGCTTCGACAGCGAATATCGGCTCTCAGTATGAGATTTTCACTCCCAGCACTGGTATTATTACCAAGCTAGGATTACAGCCTAACAGTTGTTTAAGGGCCCCAGGAGCAAGTTGCCAGACGGAAATGGATTGCTCTGTTTCAAGTTACATAAGCGGAAAAATTAATGCAGTTCCAAGCGCAGAGTTCTTAACTTCATATGGTGAAGCGGAACTGAACTTCTTTAAAGAAACTCTCGTTTGTAGTCAGGACAAAGATCCAGTAGCGGATATCGCAACTTATGATTTAAAAGACAACCGTTGTTGCCGTCAAACTAATAATAAATTAACTGTATACTCACAAAACTATAATGTAACGAATACTACCCAAGATGCAAAATCATTAGCTCTTAAAACGAGTGGTATGCCCGGTGTTGATTATTCAATTACCGATGGGGCAAGATATTCGCGTCAAGCACCTGCTTACGATGATGCAACCTTTTATCCTTTAAAAGGTTATGTCTTTAATAACCCTGCTGCTAATATTGCAACCGTATTATCGAATCAATATGAAACGCTTCACGAAATTAATTCCAAAACATGTTGTTCTAAAAACTGGATACGTAGCTACAATACTGGCGGCCATAAATGGCAAGCTGGTAAAACACAAGCTCCTGACAAAGGTGTATTAAAGTTTCTTTCTTGGAATCCACGCGCCGATGGTATTCTTCCTTACACTTGTACTACAGGTGTTGGAACTGCCCACCTCTATAATACTGCAAACTGTGAAATAAGAAATTTCTCACCAATTGAAGAAAAAACCTACCTAGAATGGTTTGGTCTTTTTGAACTCACGGGTATTCCACAAATTAGTATTGATCGCAATGCCTTTACGACAAGTACTTCTGGTTCAACTCAGGGTTTAGGAGGCTTAGCGATGCTTTGGAGTGGTGATGGATCTGGGACACCTCAATACTTTATTCCAACTTCTGCCGTGGCAGAAAGCGGAACAAAATATTCAGCGAATGATGGAAACAACTTCAATTCGGGTATTAAACAAATTTTTTCTGACAAAGAATTTAACTGCTGTATTGGTACTGATAAAACGGAACTTCCAGACACTGTAACCAGTGATATGTGCTGTACTGGAACGAAGTTTGCAGATGAAAAACGATGTTGTCTTCCCGACTTTACGGATGTTTCTGTTTATTTAAACCGCTATGTATCTTCTGAAGGAGCAGGTCTTTCTAGTAGCGCGTATGATGCAAACACAGGATACATTAAAGATGCTGGGGCGACTTACCTTCTTGCCCAAGCCAAAGGTGGCGGTAAAAGTATTTGCTGTTCAGGGAAAATGGCTTACGGTCGCGCGATTGCAGCCTTAAGAGTTCCAGGTGCTGACAGTAAAACGGATAAAACAACCAGACGTTTTGCTTACAATAACACTAATACGGATAACGATACTGCTCAAGGTGAGCCATCAGCTTCATTTGACAAAGGTGTTCGTTGGAATAACCATGTTTACTGTGTTCCAGATGGCTTCCCCGAAATTTCAAATTAATTTGCACTAAAAATAAAAGTAATAGGCTAGAACAGCACCTAACAAAAAGCGGTAGAGAGTAAAATACCCCAATCCAATTTTCTTGATCAACTTCATAAATACATAAATTGTTGCAAATCCAAAAAGAAAGGAAAAAGCGATTCCCAAAAGACAATCCATAGGCTGAAAGCTATGACCACCACGTAGTACCTCCGGAAGCTTCACAATGGCCCCTGCAACGATTACGGGTAGAGATAAGAGGAAAGAGAAGCGAGACGCTTCTTCACGTCCTAATCCTAAAAATCGACCTGTTCCGATAGTGGCCCCCGAGCGGCTGACCCCTGGAAAAACAGCTATTCCTTGAGAAATTCCAATTAGGAGAGATTTTTTTAATTCTAATTTACCTTCTAATACTTTTTCTGTGCCATCAGATTGCCTATCTCCTATCCACATATAAATACCAAAGAAAACTAAATTGCAGATAATAAAAATTGGCTTACGCCCCCAATCTTCACCAGCACTTTTTAACAGTAGTGCGATGGTAAATGTAGCGCAGGTCGCGATCATTAAGTGACGAGTGAAACTGGCTTTTGCATTAATATTTTGTTTTAGAGAGAAAGCTACTTTTAATTCCTTAAGATACAGAATTAAATCGTGACGAAAATATATAATAACAGCTAAGGCGGTTCCAATATGCATCATCAGATCAAAAGTAACACCTGGGTCTTCAATTTTTAAAAAATATGGAAGTAACGCTAAGTGAGCACTACTACTAATTGGTAAGAACTCTGCAATACCTTGTATCAGTCCATAGGCAAATAAATGAAAAAAACTCATCAGTAACTAAGCTCCCTTTTTCTTATTTTTTAGCACCGGAGCAGGAGCTGGGGATGGTGTTGGAACAGGAGTCGGAGTTGGAGGCGCTGGTAAAACTCCGGATGGAAGATCGAGGCCGAAATAACTTCTATCAGCAGCATTGATAGCGTTAGTTAAGGTAATAATATCTGCTTTCAGTTTATCTTGAACTTCTTTTTCAGATACTGTCTGAAAATTCATCATATCACTAAAATGTTTTAAAGATTTAGTCACCAAATCGATGGTCCCCTTGTCTTCTGTTTTTAATGCTTTTCCAGCAATCTCATAATAGTAATTAAAAAAGTATTGGTAAAAAATCTCTCTTTCTTTTAGGTTTATTTTTTTAGAGAAAAAGAGATCAAGAATAGCAAAAGGGCTTTGATAAGAAAAAACTGTAGAGTCCTCATTAAAGAATTTTACAGCAGGAATTCTTTCACGCCCCTCAACCTCTCTAAAAAGATCTCCATAAAAATCTCTACTCATCTGATCAAGATTTTTACCCGTCTTCCAACTCATTTTATAAATAATTCCATAAGGAAAACTCATGGGAATCAGGAAATGATCATTTTCTGATTCGCCCTTGAGAATGAGCACCGTCGTTTTACCAGCTTTTAATATTTGAGCCTGAGTTAAGGTCTGTGCTTCAATTAATTCAGCAAGAGTCCTACGTACATCAACAAGACCCTTTATGAATGGCCCCTGCTCAAGAGCATAATCTTGAACGACATTAATATTGAGCTTTAGACTTCTCTCCATTATAAGCTCTAATTCAGTCATTTGATTGATTGTAAATTTACCGCTATTGCTATTATGTCTTAAGGTCGGAATATCTTTATTGCTACTCCACTTCGTTAAATTGGGATAGAAAAAGAAAGCTAAAGGATTTCCTTCTTCAAAAATTTTAACCAACCCACTCAGGTCAAACATCTTAAAAACTTTCATCTCTGCCTGGGCTTTTGTATCTGAGCTTGCAATCCGTAATAGAGGCATGACCATTTTATTCTTTTTATCTTTGACAACATCAATAAACCAATCAGGAATAAGAATTAAATCATCCTTTTTAATAAAATCTGTATTGAAGCGAAAAAGGTCACTCTGAATTTGAAATTCCTTGAGCTTAACTTCGGGCTCAACTTCTTCTTCTTTTTCTGGTTGCTTGGTTTCTACTTTAGTGACTTCAGCGGATACAATTGGAACCACCGTAGAATTTGGCTCTTTTTTCTCTCCATCTGTCTTTACTTCAGGAGTTGCACCTTCTGCAGGAGCTGGAGAAACGGCCGCAGCCTCCTCAGCATTTTTCTTTATTTTTTTTCTTTTGTTCTTATTTTTCTTCACCATGACACTTACTTCTTCATAAGGAACACCAGTTTCAAAATACTGAAGCTCATTGAACATCGGAGAAATAAATGTGAAGGCAAAAATACAAGGGATAAATATGATGGCGCCCATAAAACGGAAGAGGCTATTGCGCATTGAAATTCCAGTAAAACTTAAAACTTCTTTAAGTGTGCGTCTGGAAAATAAAGCGGGAACATCAAAAATGAGAAATGGCATTGTTAGCATTTCGAAAAGAATTCTAAGCACTCCACCCACTCTCGCCCATAAAAGATTTGAATGACTTTTAAGTCCCATGCAAAATTGGGCAGGACTGACACCAGTTAGTAGAACTGAAACGATTCTGAGAGAAAAGAAGAGAGTAATAAAAGGAACAAACGGAGTAATGTCCTCTTTGATTGCATTTACCCAAGCTTCATGAGGTAGATAAGGATTAGAAAGTTCTAGTAACACGCTATATATTTCTTTTGAAAGATCAACCAACATGGGCTCACTACCAATAACCATATAGAAAGCTTGCGCCAAACTGACATCACCTAAAAACGCCCATACTCTTGTCCCAGGGCCAACAATGGGATCTAATACTTTCATCGAAACGGGAGTTTTTTCTTTTGCATGATTATAGGCAGTCGTCTTTTCTCCGACAGGCGCCTTAATCTTTCTTTTGAATAATCCAGAAATTTTACCCATCATAGACATATATAATTGGCACTTTGTTTTATCCGAGAACTTTTCCCAGATATGTGTATAGTTATCAGAAGTACTTAATATTACATTATTGATTCTAAACTATTTTGAATTTCTGCCAAGGATGTTCTTATAAAACCTTTTTCCTTAGTTGATCATCCCGTAAGGGTATTAAAATAGCTTAAGAAGATTAAACCTAAGAACAGAATTAGCCGATAACTTATTGAATTATTAAAGGGACTTTTATGAAAGGCTTGAACATTAAAAATTTTGCAAAAGTGTTAAACTGGTTGATCACTTCACAGTTAGTCTTAGCACCTATCCACGTTAGAGCGAATGAAGACAAAAAACTTAATGGTGTGGAGGTACTATCGTCCATCATCGGGGCAGGATCGAGTGTAATTGGTCAAATGAACCAGCAAAATCAAATGCAGCAACAGCAGCAAATGCAACAAATACAATTGCAAGCAATTCAGCCTACAACTGCTCAAGATGATATGTTCCCAATGTGTAAAATTCTTCCTTACAAGAATAATCACATTACAAATATTTGTACTGAACCCATTGCTTCAACAATGGATCAACAAGCTGTACTTCAATACAAAGCGATAGCGGAACAAAATCAAAACGCATACACCAATTTTAAATTTAAGGGTGGAAAGCTTGGAAGCGGAAACGGTAAAGCTTGTTTTGAAGAACAAAAAGATAATCTTCAAGCACAACTAGACGAAAGAGCAAAGGCCATTACACTTCTAATAGCTCAAGTTGAAAATGAAAATCAAAATGTTGAAAAAGAAACAAAAGCAAGAATGGATGCCATCCAAGATCTAACTGCCGAACTTGATGGCGGAGATGGAGCCACCAGAGATAGTAAAGCCCGCGACTTATCCGTCTTCTTAAATGATCCTTCTTGTGCCCAAGTACTTTCTCAAGATCAAATCAATGCCGGAAAGGGCGGTCTTCGCGGCTTACGTACTCAAACAGAAAAAGAATTAAAAAATGCTCAAGAAATTATCACTAATAAAGAAACAATTGAAAAAGATATCCGAAATCAAGTGGGAGCTGTAACTAAATTATTAAAACAAGATGGTGCTCAAGGACTTAAAGAACTGGATAAAGGTTTTGCAAACATTCCTAACATGCCAACTTCTGATTATTTTACAACGAAGGAAATGAAGGAAACACTTAATGAAGGAATGAAAAGTAAACTTTCAGACTACAAAAAGCAATTTGAGGATATTGAAAGTGAGATGGCTCCTCTCATTGGTCCAGAAGCACTTGGGAAAATGAAAACTGGAACAACGCCCACTAAATTTAAAAAAGAATTTAAGCTAGCAATTGATAATTCTAAAATAACGGCCTTAAAAAATTGTGCATTTGACGACAGCTCAGGAATTTCAAAAGAAGTATTAAAAATTAACTTAGAACAACTTCCCACTCAGTCTGGTGGTACAACGACTGAAAGTTTTAGAAAAAAACTAACAAAAATCCTAGAAGGCAAAGCTTCAAAAAAACCACTGGACTCAATCATTGCTGAAATTGAAAAGCTTGAACTACAATATGGAATGAAACAAGTTACACTGAAAATTAATAGCTCATATGATGGAAAGAACGCTAAATACAATTGGTCACCATCAGAACTTTTAAAGAGAGTTGAGCAAGGTTGTCAGACAATTTTTAGCCAAGACAAGTTAGATGAGTACGGCGGTCGTACTATGAACGAAGTTTTTGACAACTCATACGCTGCTCTTGGAAAATACGAAAAACTAGAAAATGAAATGAGTAATGTAATAACCACTTCTATTCTAGACCGTGCTTTAAACTGTACCGGGATCACATCTCAAGCTTCACCTGATACATGCGGAAGCGGTAATATGCTGAAAAAGAATGGTAACTTTTGTATGAAGAACGCTAGTTCATGCGCCGTGAGCGTACAGTCATGTTATGCACTTGCTGATAAAGTTGTGAAGACAAAAGAAAATCAAAGATTATCTGTAGCAAAAGAACACAACCAAATTCTTAGAACTCAAATGGCGAAGCATGACCTTACACTTAAGAATATTGCAGGCCAATTTATGGCCCAATCAGAAATGTTGAAAAAATATTTCCCTGGAACTTCTTATGAGCTACCAGAAGGAGCAAACGCCTTCTTAGTTGAAATACCAAAAGAAGCTATGAATAAAGAATTCGGAGTTCCTCTCATTAATGCTGAAGACTATAACAAGCAGCTAGTCGCTAAACTAGGAACAATTAGAGAAAAAATTAAAGAACAAACCAAGAACATTACAGACAAAATTGACAAGAGAATTGCTGAACTCGAACAAGCTTATGCTGATGAAGCTGCTTATTGGGATGGTTTAGCGAAAAGCTGTATGGCTTTAAATACAAACTACAAAACGCAACAATCACAAATGGCTGCTGATTTAACGAAAAAACAAGAAGAAGATCAAAAAGCTCTTGGAGAATTTTGTTACAACGCCAGTACTTTTGATGTTGGTCCAGGTTGTGGAGAACAGGTAGAGTTACTTGCCGAAGATGGTCAACAAATATCAAACCGACTCAGCATAAATGATCAGAAGAAAATTACTACATTGAAATCTTTCTGTAGAAAAGTAACAACAAAAGAAGGGGCAAAAGAAACAAATATTTCCTCAATTTATTCATGGTGTAAAGTAAACCAATCAAATTCAGGTTGTACAAAGTTTCTTTCCGCATATTCAAAGGGTCAGACAGATTGTAAAGCTGCTCTAATGAAACCAGTTGGCAAAGATGAGAAAACAACAGTGAGTTGTAAGCAAGAAGATATTTTAGACACTTGGGTTTCAGATACAGATACGAACGAAGCGTTTACTGCTTACATTGCAAAAAGCCCAATCAAAGATGAGAACACTTCAAGCATTGGGCAAAAACCGACAAGCTTTGCAGCCTGTAATACGATCAATGGAAGTAGTCAATCAAAAGATGTTGTTGGAGATTTCTTAAAACAGTTCGGTGAAGCAACACAATCTGTTAAAAACTAGATCAAACTGATCTAGATATTGTTCTCTCGAGGTACGTAAATTGGTTAATCAAAATTGGATGCTGAGACAATCACTGATGATTCTCACAAGCCTAACTTTAGGGGCATGTAATCCACTATCTCCTACTACCGCCAGCGGTGGAAAATCGAAACTTACGGCCAGTGGAGCAAACCTAACTTATGGTTACGGATATGTATTAAAAGACGATCCAATCGCACTTTCAGGCAACAAAAATCTAGATCCTGATTCAAATCTTTCTTCGTTCATGTATAAGCCTGGTGTCCTCATTACCGTTGGTCAATATTTACAGAAAAATTGCTCACTTACAGACGGCTTTTTCTCGTCAAGTATCACCACTTGTATTCAAGTATTAAATGATCGCAACAGCACTCTGATCTCACCTAAAAACGGTAAGTGGCCATATACATGGGGAACGAAAGAATTTCTTGATGTTCATACTTATTACCACGTGTCTCTCGCGACTGATAACTTCCATAGCAGTCTTGCCTACTCTATCAATAACTCGAGAACGATTTCAAGTTCGTCCTCCTTACCAAATACTTTAAGCTCTGCTCCAGGTAGTAACTTTATTTCGGACAATGCTTATTGGGAAAAAGATCCGGTTACAGGTTTAAATAAAACGTTGCAGGTTTTTAGTAACTGTGCAGAAGCCGGTACCAACGCTTACTTTGATCCAGCAAAATTTGAACTTTGTTTTGGTTATGATCAACAGTATCCAAACTTTAAATTTGCTTATGACCCTTCGGTTATTTATCATGAATTAGGTCACAGCTTTGTCAATAACATGATGAATGTTAGAAATCGTATGTATCCTCTTTCTACTCTTAAAACAAACTTTGGAAATAACGGTTATACTGAAGCTGGTGCAATTAACGAAGGTATCTCCGATTACTTTGCTTACGTTATCAATGGTAGAACCTTATTTTCTGAGTGGGCACTAGGATCTCTTGGTGCAGCGAGAACAATGAGCGAAGACGAGCCCTTAGAAGCACCAGGTCTCGATGTAACACCAGAGTCTCGTCTTGCTTACCCTGCCTATTTAAATTACAACGCTGCTTTACCAGAGTATCAATATAAAACTTGTGGTCAGCAAGATTCAGGCGTTATTTGTTTTGAAAGCATTCACAACTCGGGACAAATTGCATCCCACTATTTAGTCGCTTTAACAAAAGAACTTAAAACAACTTGTGGTTATGATCACGCTACAGCAACAAAACATATTACTTATATACTTGCTGAAACATTTGCTGAATTAGGTGACATCACTAAGAATGGTAAAAATAATACTGCTTCTTATGGAACTTTCTCTAATCTAGTTCAAGGTAGTGCCTCTGGGGCAAATCAACTATTAGCTCACGAGTGGGCTCAAGTTGTGAATCCACCAAACTTCAGACGCTTCTTTCAAACTTTTGCCCGTAACCTAGTCAAGATTATGACCAACACTTTTACTAGCTGCCCTTTTTATACAAAGAGCCAAGCAGAAGTTTTATTAGATTCCTACGGACTTCTTCTTTTTAAAAGTTATAACGATAATGGAAATGATCTAACTCTTGGTCAAGGAACAGCGGTTACTGTGAATCAAGTAGCAACTGCCAACAGAGTTAAGTCCGTTCTCATTCCTAAATCATTAATTGGCTTTACTACAACGGCGGGAGAATCAAAAGGTTTCGTCTTCGACTCAGCTAGCGATATTCAAGCCATTTTAAGTTCCTTGTCTTTTGGCGGAAATCCCGTGCAGCTCTCATCGATGACTCAATCTGATTTACGTTATAACAATAACAACGGCGCAGTTTCACCTGGAGAAGTTGTTGGACTTGCACTTAATTTACAAAATAGTTCAAACTCAACAATGGCGGGTATACAAGTTTTAGCCAATGATTGGGATCATGCTGAAGCTTATAGTGTTGGTAATACCAAAAGAAAAGCTTGTCAGTTATCAGATGGTTTTCCTCTCGAAACTGAAGGTGGATCGGTAGCTACTGAGTGTAGTAATCCAGATTATAATAATGCCGCTCCTATTTGTTACGTTCAATTAAGAGGCGATTCTGAAACTCGTTGGATTTCTCAAGAAGAATACAAACAAATCAATGGGGACTTTCCTTGTCTATTCGATACAGACCGTAAAAACTGTATGATTAGAGTTATACCGCAAGCGTCCGAAGCGCATTATTCAGTAATTGAGCCAGGAAAAACTTGGGGCAAGACAATAACGAGTGGAGTGACAGGTGCGACTGCTAAATTTGGCGGAGGAAACGTTGTTTTATTCGAAGTAAACAAGTGGATTCCACCAGGAACAACATTCAACTGCCGTTTCCGTGTACGTTTCTCAAACTGCTCAGACTGCTATCATGACCCTGCTCTTTCGGCCATCGACAACGATGACTACAAAGACAATGAGTACGCAGGTGAAAAACCATTTAAACTTCTTAACCTTCAGTTTACCGTTACAAACTAATGAGAAAAGTGATCATTCTGATAGTTGCTCTTTTATTAATCATAGGTCTTATTCTTAGAACCAAACAAAAAAAATCATTTGAAGAAACTCTTAAGGAAGCCCCCGTAGAGTTAGAAATAAAACCTACAGTGATCGCGACTATTGCCATTGAGTCTCACGGCCCAGTAGAGAAAATACCCACAGTGATTCCCACCGAAACCCCGACACCAGCTGCGACAGCCACAACCAAAAGAAAGAAAGTTGAAAAAGAAAAATGGTTTCCGACTTTAAAAAAACAATTACTGGCATTTCAAGCTCCTTCAACCAAAGTCTTTGTTGAAGGCGAAGAAAATCATCCTTTTGGAAAAGAGAAAGAAGTTTTGCTGGTCACATATATTAAAAGAAACGGAAATCGCTCTTCTTTTAGGGCCCTACTAGACACCAAAACGGGCATGATCCTTCGCACTTGGGATCAAACACAATTTGAGCCTTTCAAAAAAGAAAAACTCTTAGTCTCCCCTACGGGTTCTTTAAAGTAGTATTGGGCTTGGTCGGCACAAAGGCAGAGTTGCTACGTTCAAAGGCTTTTTGATACCATCCAGAGCTACGCCACCAGGCATAGCTCATCATCAGCACTAAAAAAATAGCAAAGAGAACAGTGGTATTATTCAACCACTTTTTTATTTTTAAGATCATCTTCTAATTGAGCAATGTACTTACTATCAAGCTTAGGCACGAGGCCTTCTGGACTAACAGCAAGTTTAAAACCATTTTGAAAAACTGGCTTCAAAGCTTCAATCTCCCCTAAATAAACTTTTCTCATTAAATCTTCATTAATAGCACTTCCAAAATAAGAAAGAATTTTCTGACTTAATGTAGGTAAGTATGGAGCAAACATAACTCCAAGGATTGCAACGTAGACTGCAGAGTAGGCGATTGTTTTTTCAGCTAATTTAGGATCTTGTTTCATTTGAGCCCATGGAGCAGCATCGGAGAAAAACAAGTTGGCATCGTTCCCAATCCCCATCACCGTTTCCATGCCTTTCTTTATTGAAAATTCATCCACCGCTATCTGGTATTCCGCGATATCAGTTTTAACTTTCGTAGCCTGAGCCGTTTCAAAGAAACCTTGAAACGATTCAGCTGAAAGTCCTTCTGGCCAATTTTTTTCTAAAAACTTCATCGAACGATTAATAAAGTTACCAATATTATTGGCAAGCTCATTATTCACACGAGCTTCAAATCCTTTCCATGTATAACTAGAATCAGAAGATTCCGGAATAAGTGAGATTAAGTAGTATCTCATCGCATCTGGGCCAAAATCTTTGATGGCTTGATCAGCATCTATATACCAACCTTGAGATTTTGAGAATTGTTTCCCTTCTAAATTAACATACTGATTGGCAGGAACTTCTGTTGGAGGATTGATGAAACCTGAGGCCATGCCCATAACAGGGAAAATAATTGTATGAAAAATAATATTATCTTTACCAATGAAGTGAGAGATCTCTACATCTTTACCCTTCCACCAGTCTTTAATATAGTCTTCGTTTATATTGTTTTCTTTTAGGTATTGTTTAGTATTGGAAACATAGCCAATTGGAGCATCAAACCAAACATAGAGTTTTTTGCCTTTTGCTTCCGGAAGTGGAACATCAATTCCCCAGTCAAGATCTCTGGTAATCGCTCTATCAACCAGTTCATCTTTAGAAAGTGATTCAACAAATGAGGTAACAGTCTTACGCCAATGCTGTTTCGTTTTAAACCAGTTTCTAAATTCTTCATGATATTTTGAAAGCGTCAAATACCACTGTGTAACTTTAGCTTCGTGAACATCTTTTGATCCACAAATTTTACAAACAGGCTTAAGTAATTTGATAGGCTCAATCCACGTTCCACAATTTGGACATTCATCTCCCCTCGCTTTATCGTAACCACAGACATAACAGGTCCCTTCAACAAAACGGTCTGGAAGATAGTTTTTGCAGTCATTACATTGTAACTGACTTTCTTCTTTCGATTGAATCGCTCCCTTGGAATTTAATTCATTAAACCAACGGATCGTTTCTTCATGATGATATTGCTTAGAAGTTTGTCCAAAAAAATCAAACTTAATATCATACGCAGAAAAAAGAGTTTCATGTTCTTTGTGCCAATCATTCACATATTCTTGATAATCTTTTTTTGCCTTCTGAGCGTTAAGCATAATGGCGACACCATGTTCATCAGAACCACAAATGTGAATAGCACGCTTTCCTTGTAACTTACGGTGTCTGGTATAAATATCTGCCGGCAAATAGACACCTGCAATATGTCCAAAGTGCAAAGGTCCGTTAGCGTAAGGAAGAGCAGAAGTAATCAAGTATTTCATAGATGCCTTTTATAGAAGGTGTTTTAATTTTTCTGTACTATCTTTTTCCACTAAATCGTGAAGACTATTTCCATGTGAATCCATAGTGACGACAACAGGAAACTCCTCAACTGAAAGTTCCCAAATAGCTTCTGGAGACCCAAATTGCTCCAGGTAAACATTATCAACTGAAAGAATTTTTTCAGCTAAAACTTGAGCCGCTCCGCCTACTGCGTGGAAATAAACACAGCCATATTCTTTACAGGCATCAAGTGTCTTTTTACCCATTCCGCCTTTACCAATGACTCCAACAATTCCGTGATCACGAATCACTTCCCATTGATAAGGTTCTTCACGAATGGAAGTCGTCGGTCCTGCGGCTGTTACGCGTTTAACACCTGTTTTTTTATCAGTCATGATAACAGGTCCACAGTGATAAATAATTTGGTTCTTCAAATCCACAGGACTTGGATTTCCGTCATGAAGATATTTATGAACGGCATCTCTTCCTGTAAAAAGTTTTCCCGTAATGATAACCATATCGCCCACTTTAAGTTCGCGAACGGCTTCAACACTAAATGGATAATCTAATCTTTTCATATTTTGTTCCTTCTAAATTCTTTTAGTAAATCCATTTTGTGATTGAGTGATCTTGGCCAAGCACAATTCCTTGGCGACGATAAGCCCAGCACATATAGCTAATAGAAACAAAGAATGAAGCTGGTAAGCGGTTTAGAGTCGTAATTTTACAACCAAGTAAAGTTGTTTTTCCACCAAACCCCATTGGCCCAATTCCAAGTTTATTGCAGGTTTCTGTAATTTCTTTTTCAAGAGGTCCTAAATCAGGATGTGGATTGGAATCATCTAGAAAGCGAAAGAGTTGTTTTTTTGAAGCCATATAACCGTCACCACGATCGCCTCCAATACAAACTCCTAAAACACCAGGGCCACAACCTTTTCCTTGAGCCTTAACAACAGCGTCTAAGATAACTTTTCGAACACCATCAAGATCTCTTCCAGCACCTAATTGTGTATTAGGAAGTGAATATTGAGCACCGACGTTTTCACATCCTCCACCTTTAAGCATTAACTTCACTTCAACAGATTTTTGGCTATGTTCAACATAATGAATTGATGGATGTCCAGGACCTAAGTTGGTTCCTGCATTTTCTCCAGTTAATGAATCTACTGAATTTTGGCGCAAATATCCAAGCTCTGTCGCTTTCACTACAGCTTTTCTAATTTGCTCTGAAAACTTCATCGTCTCAAATCCAGCCGGATGATAGATATAAAAAATAACTGTGCCAGTATCTTGGCAGAGAGGCTGAGATTTTTTCTTCGCCAACTCAATATTCGCTTTAATAATATTCATGGCGTATTCAGCTGTGGTATTTTTCTCTTCATCTTCCAATGCTTTTAAAATAACTTTTTGAATATCATCGGGAATAACAGTTGAAGTGATTCGAATCAATTCAAGTAAAGAAGCTTGAGTGTGGATTGAGGAATCTTTCTTAGGCGAAGATTTCATGTCCACTTTCTTTGCTGTAGACTTGGATCTTTTTTTAGCTGTTTTCTTGGCGACTTTCTTGGCAGTTTTTTTCACCATTTTTTTGCTCGCCTTGGACTTAAGTGCTTTGACTGCACTCTTTTTCTTTGGTTTTGTGTTCGATTTAGAATTAGTTTTTGTTTTTGCCCGCATAAGTATAAAAGCTCCTTCATTGGCCTCTAGTACAGAGAGATTTTCTGTGGTGCCTTACTATAACAGTTTTGGCTATTTACTGCTACTAACTAAAATAAATTTATGCATAAAATCATTCCCAATATTTACTGTTTGAAGGTAGGATGGGGAGTTTTTATCAGATAAATTTTATCCGGAAACCAAGATGATTTCTCTCGCGGGACTAAATGATCCTCAAAGGCTTGCAGCCAGTACTATAGAAGGTCCTGTGCTCATTCTTGCGGGCGCAGGTTCTGGTAAAACACGAACTATTACTTACCGCATTGCTCACATGATCGATAATCTAAAGATTCCAGGGAATGAAATTTTAGGTGTTTCCTTTACCAATAAAGCCGCCAAGGAAATGAAAGAACGTGTGAATACTCTACTTGGCCGTTACAAAATGAAAGGTCTCACCCTTTCCACTTTCCACTCACTCGGAGTAAAAATCTTACGTGCTGAAATTAAGCATCTTGGTTACAACCAAAGTTTTACCATTTACGATACTTCAGACCAAATGACGATCGTAAGAGAAGCGCTGAAAGATTTTCGTGGTGACAAAAACTACGATAGAAAAATGATTTTAAGTAAAATCGGTTTTCTCAAAAACAATGGAATATCTCCAGAAGAATTCCCCAATTCAAAGTTCTTTGATCCCGAATCAGCTTACGATTTTGCCGCTGAATTTGTTTATAATTATTATCAAGATAAATTGAAATTTTATAATGCCATCGACTTTGATGACATTCTATTTCTTACCAGTAAGTTATTCCGCGAAAACCCAGATCTCGCTTACAAGTATTCAGAAAAATATAAATACATCATGATTGATGAGTACCAAGATACTAACACTCTTCAATTTCAAATTGTACTCGCGCTAACCTCTACACATAATAATCTGTGCGTTGTTGGCGATGATGATCAATCAATCTATGCCTTTCGTGGAGCTGATATCACCAACATATTAGGTTTTGAAAAGTTCTATCCTGGTGCAACCGTCATCAAATTAGAAGAAAACTACCGCTCTAATGCACCAATATTAAATCTCGCAAATACTGTTATTAAAGAAAATAAAGAGCGAAAAGATAAAACCATGTGGACAAAAAAACATGATGGTAATCTTCCTCTTCTTTGGGCAACAGGTGATACTGATCATGAAGCTGCTGTCATCGCTGATGAAATAGTAAAGCACCAAGCAGAGGGAAGGCACCTAGCTGATGTGGCAGTGCTCTACCGATCTAACACGCAAATTCCGCCCTTAGAAGATCAGTTGCGTTTAAATCAAATTCCCTACACTGTCATTGGTGGTCAGAAGTTTTATGAAAAGAAAGAAGTTAAGGATATGATTTCTTATCTTTCAATCATTCAAAACCCTAAAGACGAGTTGGCTTTAAGAAGAATTTTAAATGTCCCTGCACGAGGGATTGGTAATGCCACTCTAGATAAATTCTTGGCCATATCTACAAATGATAAGATTCCACTTTTCCAAGCTTTGGAAAAAGGAATTCCAGATCTCAAAAGTGCTCGAGATATTAAATTTTTCACTGAGGTGATTGTTAAATTCCAAACAGTTTTCCAAGTAAGACCATTGCCGGAAGCGATCGCGCTTCTGATCGAAGATATTGAATACTTAAATTACGTCGAAGCTTCTTACGACAATGCGAAGCAAGTTGTTAGAAGAAAAAATGACGTCCAAAACTTTATTGAATCGGCCAGACGTTTTACAGACTACTTTAAAGAAAAAGCAACGCTAAAAGAATTTCTAGAACGACTTCTTCTGCAAGACTCACAGGACAAACAGGAAGAAGGAGAAGATAGCGATATTCGAAGTAATGAAGTGACGCTTATGACCCTCCATTCATCGAAAGGTCTTGAGTATGATGTCGTTTTCCTAATGGGTATGGAAGAAGAAATTCTTCCGCATAAAAAAACCATTACAGAGGGATCTGATATTTCAGAAGAACGTCGCTTATGTTATGTTGGCATGACTAGAGCCCGCGAACAACTCTATATGACCTATGCCAAACAAAGAAAAATTTATGGAAGAGATGTCCCACGTTTTAAATCACGTTTTGTGAATGAACATATTGGAAAGCTTTGTATAGAGCAAGATAGAACAACTTTTGGTCACTTAACGGTAGAAGAGGCCAAAGAATATAAAAGAAATTTTTTCGCTGATTTACATGACTCTCTTGACGACTAATCTGATCAAAAAGACTTAACAAAAAAAGAGGCCCGTCCGTGGGCCTATTTTCCATCCATGGAAGGCGGCTTCCATGCCTATTCTGTAGTGTATCCCGTAATAACATAATCTCTTGGTGTATAGAAACCCAGGGTAACAATAGCAATGAGATAATTGACGAAACGATGATGGTCTTCGACTTCTAACTTCGACAAAGTTTGATATCCAGCTTTATAAACTTCTTCATCAACAAAAACATCCTGATGATGTGGAATAAATCCACCAAGGAAAAATTCTTGTTTTCCCTTCACTTTAACAAAGTGTTTATGATCAGGGTTATGTTTAAAATCTAAAGGTATTGAATTTTTAGAACGATAATGAATCGCTGAACAACCAGTAAGTAAGAAAGTGGTCAGGAGAGAAATTAACAGAGACCGAACTAACATCAAGCTTACCTGTAAAAATAATGATCTTAATCTTATTGTGGCGGGCCTCGCTAGACTCTGTCAAAAATTATTTTATCGAACCAGATTTTATTTTTGAAAACGCACTAACTGTCGAACCATTTCGAGATCGTCTGTTAATACTAAAAGTTTAAGGTCGTTAGAATAAATCGTTTTTTCAGTAACAAGAGTAGTGGCCATAAAATCAAAAAACTTTTCCCAATAAGCTTTACCTATGAAGATAATTGGCCTTTTTTCCATTTTCCCTGTTTGCATGAGGGTGATAACTCCAGCAAATTCATCAATCGTACCAAATCCTCCTGGGAGAATAACAAAAGCTTTTGCGTACTTATTTAGCATTAATTTACGAGTGAAGAAAAAACGAAATGTTGCTGCATGGTCGAGATAGGGATTTGCCTTTTGCTCGTGAGGTAGAACTATATTGCATCCATAGGCTTTGCCATTTACTTCCTTCGCCCCTCTAGCAGCACCTTCCATAACTCCAGGCCCGCCTCCAGTCATCACTCCAAAGCCTTCCTCTGCTAAAATTCGCCCCACAGACTTTGCCATTTGGTAAGTCACATGATCTGAGGGATACCGGGCGGAACCAAAAACTGTCACATATGAGCGAGCATGTCTTAAATTCCAGAAACCTTGAAAAAAGTCCCACATAATCGAAAGTAGATATAAAACATCATCGAAAAAAAAACTTATCATTATCTACCCTAGTGACCTTGAAATTGTGCCGTTGTTTTATTTTTCAGTGCTTCTAGTCCCAAATGATGATCAGTTGTTCTCTGGCTAATTCCTTGAAAGGCTGCCAATAAATCTAGATGGGCCTGCAAGCTATTCTCTTGAGCATGAATTAAAGCCCTTTTAGTCATTTTAACCGCAATTGGAGCATTCATCGCAATTTTGGTAGCGAAGGCTTTAACTTTTTCAACTGCTTCAACTTCATTCACTATAAAATTTAATAATCCAATTCTTTGTGCCTCTTCAGCTTCAATTACATCACCGGTAAAAAACATTTCACAGGCTTTAGCAAAACCTACCACTCTAGATAGGAAAAAAGTGCCCCCATCACCAGGCACCAATGATAGTTTAGAGAAAGTTTCAGCAAACTTCGCCTTACTTGTACCAATCCGAATGTCACACATGCAGGCAAAATCACAACCTGCTCCCACCGCTGCACCTTGAACTAGGGCAATGACAGGCTTTTGCAAACTATTCATGGTTAAAGGAATTTGCTGGATTCCTTGCATGTAATTTTCTCTCAATTCATTGGGTTCGCCAGCAAACATACCTGCTTTATTTTCCATATCTTTTATATCACCACCAGCGCAAAAAGCTTTTCCAGCCCCTTGAATAATGATGACTCTAACTTGATCATCAAAATTTGCTTTTTTAAGGACTGGCAGGAGCTCGTCCATCATAGTAATTGAAAATGCATTCGAAAATTCAGGACGATTGAGAGTCACCCACAATAAATGGCCTTCGAGAGAAACTTTAATTTCTGAAAAAGAATGTTCATAACTCAAACGAGAGCTTGTATTTTGTATCATACGATAATCCTTTGAAATTCCTTTTTAGTATCCGGTATTAAGAAATGCTCTAAGATATTTTGAAGCTGTTTCCTTATTTAAATGACCTAAAATGTAAACTGAAGCCTCTGATAGTTTCTTCATATCAATACCAGTACTCAATCCCATTCGATGAAGTAAATAGACTAGATCTTCCGTGGCTAAATTTCCAGTGGCTCCCTTGGCATAGGGACAACCTCCTAGTCCACCAGCAGAAGAATCAAAAATGATAATATCATTTTCGAGTGACACCAAAACATTAGTTAGAGCAGTCCCTCTCGTATCATGAAAATGCATGGCCATTTTTTTTAAATCAAAATGTCCTTTCATGAGCTGGCACAGCTCTTGAACATCCTTTGGATTAGCGACACCAATGGTATCCCCGATGGAAATTTCATCAACGTTGAGTTTACTAAATCTTTCGATAATTTTCAGTGTTTGGGATGGCTTAATTTCACCTTCATAAGGACATCCAAATCCCATGGAAATATAAGCTCTGATTTTCTTTCCTTCTGATTTTGCCAATTTTGCAATGGGCTCCATCTTTTCAAAAGACTCATCAATTGTTACATTAATATTTTTTAGATTAAAAGTATTAGAAGTCGCAGAAAAAAGAGCGATGGTATCAACATCTAAACTTTTCGCTAATTCATAGCCTTTCATATTAGGAACTAGGCATGGTAGGTCGATTTTTTTACCTGCATGATCATTCTTCACTAAAGGAAAAAGAGCGCTAGCATCATTCATTTGTGGAATTTTATCGGCTCGAACAAAAGAAGTAACTTCAATAGTAGATAGCCCTGCATCGGCTAACTTTTGAATAAACTCTCTTTTCACATCTGTTGGGACAGCAGTCTTCTCGTTTTGTAAACCATCACGAGGACCGACTTCAACGACTTTTATGCTTTGAGGCTTATTGGCAAACATATTACTTACCTATCTCCACGAGAGTTACTCCTCCAGTCACCATTTCGCCTTCTTTAAAGAAGACTTTTTTCACTTCGCCTTCAACATTTGCTTTAATTGTATGCTCCATTTTCATAGCCTCTAGAATCATTAAAGCATCACCCTTTTTAACTCTATCCCCATTCTTCACTAAAACTTTAAAAACTTTTCCTGGCATGGGAGAGATCGGGCCAATTCCATGATCGAGACTCTTACTTTTACTCTTTGGAACTTCAAGCATAGCTTCCAAATCACCCGCAAAAACTTGTGTAACAGAACCCAAGTTTGCCACTTCACCTTTAAAGTTGAGTTGATTTAAAGAGAGTACAATTTGATCTTCGGCAGAGGCTTTTTTCTGAAAAAGAAATTCTTTCCCGTCGACTTTAATTTGTATGTGAGCCCCTAAATCAATAGATTCAAATTCGGTCATCTCACCATTTAAATTTATTTTTCTTTTCATTATACGTTCCTAAATTGTGGCGAATTTTTCCAAACATCATAACTTTGAGTTGTCCCTTCATTGGTTGCAGTTGCATAACCATTCTCAAGTAAACTATAAACCGCTAAAAGTTTTGCTTTATCTTCTGAATTAAAAATCTTTGGTGCTAAAGCTTTCTCATGAATCTTAACAAAGTTTGTAAATGTATTTCCTTTCTTAAATTCACTGTGGGCAAGAATACGTTTTAAATAATCTCGATTCGTTTTTAATCCCTTGTAAGTAATTTCATCTAGCGCCTTAATCATTTTCTCAATAGCTTCATCTCTTGTCTCTGACCAAACAATTAATTTCGCCAACATTGGATCATAGTTAACTGTTACATCTGTGTTAGGAGCAAAACCCGTATCCAAACGGACGTTCTTCATACTTGTTTTACCAATCGCTTGAATCTTTCCTATAGTAGGCATAAATCCCTGGTCTGGATCTTCAGCATAAATTCTCACTTCAATAGAATGCCCTTTTTGCTTAATATCAGATTGCTTAATGGAAAGCTTTTCACCGGAAGCAACCAAGATTTGAAGTTTTACCAAATCATAGCCAGTAACCATTTCGGTGATGGGATGCTCCACTTGAAGTCTGGTATTCATTTCTAGAAAAAAGAATTTTCCTTTTTCATAGATAAATTCCATCGTTCCTGCACCAGAATAATTCATGAAAGTGGTAATCTTAACCGCTGCTTCACAAATTTCTTTTCTGGTTTTATCATCCAATGAAATTGAAGGACTTTCCTCAATTACTTTTTGATAACGTCGTTGTATCGAACATTCTCTTTCAAAGAAGTGTAAATGATTTCCATGATTATCACTCATCATCTGCACTTCAATATGGCGCGGTTCTGTTAAGTATTTTTCCAGTAGAACTTTATCATCACCGAAAGACTTTAAAGCCTCTCTTTTTGCAGCATCTAAGTTTTCGATAAACTCTGACTCATTCTCGACAATTCTCATCCCTTTCCCACCGCCACCGGCAGAAGCTTTAATGAGGACTGGAAAACCTATTTTAACAGCTTCATGTTTTAAGAACTCTTGAGTTTGATTATCTCCATGATAGCCAGGAATCATTGGGACCTGAATTTTTTCGACAACTTTCTTCGATCCAATTTTATCCCCCATCATTTCAATGGAGTCTGGTCTAGGTCCAATAAAGATAATTCCAGCATCAGTAACCATTTTTGAGAAAGTGGTATTTTCTGACAAAAAGCCGTAACCAGGATGAATAGCATCAGCCCCTGCTTTTTTTGCAATCTCTAATATTTTCTCTTTATTTAAATAAGTGTCAGCAATTGTGCCATCGCCTAATGGGTAAGATTCATCACTTAAATAACTATGAGGCAAATTTTTATCTGCCTCGGAATAGATAGTGACAGTTTTAATTCCCATTTCTTTACAAGTTGAAATTACCCTTAAAGCAATCTCTGCACGGTTAGCGATAAGAATTTTTTTTATTTTCATACTTTTATCCAGTTAGCTTTACGTTTTTCCAACATCGCTCCCATACCTTCTTGCCCTTCAGCACCTGTGCGAATTTTGGCAATCGTACGGCAGGTATATTCTTGAATGTTTTTTCCCATTCCCAGTTCTTTATTTTTAAAGATAAGTGCCTTAGCCGTTATAGCAGCTTCAGGTCCTGCCATGAGAAAACTTTTTATTACTTTTTCCGTAGTATCATTTAAATGAGCTGATTCACAAACATCATGAACAAGACCCATGGTCATTGCTTTATCTGCCGAAAACCTTTCTCCAGACATAAAATAAGCACGAGAGAAACTCTCTCCCATTTTATTAATAACAAAAGGTGAAATTACTGCTGGAACTAATCCCAATCTTACTTCCGTTAATCCCAATAGGGCTTCTTTAGAAGCAATCACATAGTCACAGCAACTCACTATTCCAACGCCACCACCAAGAGCATGGCCATTTATTTTTCCAATAACTGGTTTCTTGCAACTATTAATAGTCCAAAACATATTTGAAAGTTTTAAACTATCTTGATAGTTTTCCTCTTCCGAATAATTTTTCATTTTCTTCATCCAGTTCAGATCTGCACCTGCACAAAATGAAGCGCCTTCTCCAGTCAGAACAATAAGGCGAACTTCTTTTTTATCATCGACTTCACTAACTGTTTTCGTTAATTTCTCAATTAATTCATCATTGAAAGCATTATGTAGTTCAGGCCTATTTAAGCTTATAGTGGCAACACCACGTTCATCTATTTGCAAGTTCAGCATAATTACATCCTAAAAACACCGAATTTGGTTTCTTCAATCTCTGGATTTAGTGCACTACTAATAGCCAATCCTAATATATCTCTCGTTTGAACTGGATCAATTACACCATCATCCCAAAGACGAGCTGTCGAATAATAACAAGATCCTTCTTTTTCATACTTATCTAAAATAGGTTGCTTAAATTCTCTCACTTCATTGTCTGTCATTGAAGGCTTACTAGAAACTTTAAGACCATCTTGTTTCACGGTTGCAAGAACATTTGCCGCTTGCTCGCCACCCATCACAGAAATTTTAGAATTAGGCCACATCCACATAAAACGTGGAGAATAAGCTCTTCCACACATTCCATAATTTCCAGCACCAAATGAACCTCCAATAACAACAGTAAACTTAGGTACTTTTACCGTTGAGACAGCAGTCACCATCTTTGCGCCATTTTTAGCAATCCCTTCATTCTCATATTTCTTTCCAACCATAAATCCACTTATGTTTTGTAAAAAAAGTAGAGGAATTTTTCTTTGACCACAAAGCTCAATAAAATGAGCTCCTTTTAAAGCAGATTCAGAAAAAAGGATTCCGTTATTAGCGACGATCCCAATCCTTAGACCGTGAATAGTTGCAAACCCACATACGAGAGTCGTTCCATAGTTTGCCTTAAATTCTTGAAATTCAGAACCATCCACTAAACGTGCAATAATTTCTCTGACGTCGTAAGGAATTCGGGTATCTTTTGATACAATTCCATAAATCTCATCCATGGAATAAACTGGATTATTTACTTTTCCTTGAACCGTTTTTTGTCCAAGTACTTTTCCCTTCGGTTTGTAATTTAAATTTTCAACAATATTTCGAGTTATAGAAAAAGCTTCTTCCTCATCATTGGCAAAGTGATCTGATACCCCAGAAACACTAGTATGGACTTTAGCTCCACCTAATTCTTCTGCTGTAACTTCTTCTCCAGTTGCTGCCTTTACTAGCGGAGGCCCCCCTAAAAATATAGTTCCATTATCTTTTACAATGATCGATTCATCAGACATTGCAGGTACATAAGCGCCACCCGCTGTACATGATCCACAAACAACTGCAATTTGAGGAATCCCTTTAGCAGACATTTGAGCTTGATTATAAAAAATACGTCCAAAATGTTCTTTATCTGGAAAGACTTCATCTTGCATTGGTAAAAATGCGCCACCTGAATCAACAATGTAGATACAAGGGAGATGATTTTCGATGGCAACTTCCTGGGCTCTTAAATGTTTTTTCACTGTTAATGGGAAATAGGTTCCACCCTTTACGGTGGCATCATTCGCAACGAATAAACATTCTACACCGTGAACTTTACCAATGCCCGTTACCATTCCGGCACTTGGCACTTCTTCCTTGTAAACACTCTCAGCTGCCAAAGGTGATAATTCTAAAAATGGCGACCCTTGATCAAGAATTTTTTCAATTCGTTCTCTGGCCAACATTTTGTTTCTTGCTTTATGTTTTTTAACAGAACTTTCATCACCTCCAAGTTTCACTTTCTCAAGCTTACTTCGAAGAGTTATGACAAGTTCTTTATTAAAAGCATAATTTGCTTGATAAAGTTCACTGTTTTTATCGATACTAGTGTTTAAAACATCCATAAATAACCACTCTGATTAAGGTTCTAAGTTTTCTTTAATTCTAAGAACTTAATCGAGATGTGACAATCACTGAGTAAAAATATGATCAACCAGTCTGTATTCTCCTCAAATTCTCAGCTTTTTCAAAATCGTTTGCAGCATTTGAAGCTGGAAGTTAATAGTTCGAGTTATTTCCATCAATCATGGAGACTATTTTGGGACAATAGCGGTCTTTTCATTCCATACACCATTCTTTTATTGATCGTGTGCGCAGGGATTTCGTTTATTCCAGTCATAGGACAAATAATTGTTGGGGTAATGTATCCCTTGTTAGCTGCAGGTTACTTTGTCGTAACACTAAAATTGATCCGCGGGGATAAAGCGGAGATGAGTGACTTTTTTAAGGCCCTCAGTCAGTGGTATCCATTAAGTATAAATGGATTGTTAGGTGGTATTATGACTGCCGTGGGTTTTTTATGTCTAATTATCCCTGGCATCTATCTTTATTTTGCTTATCTTTTTAGCGTTCAGTTGATTGTCGATGAGAATTTAACTGGCTGGGAATCTCTAGAAGCAAGTCGAAAAGTTTTAACTAAAATCTTTTTTCCCTTTTCTCTTTTTACTCTACTCACCTACTTCGTTGTAGTTCTTGGAGTTTTGGCCCTTGGTATTGGTCTCGTCGTTACCTTTCCTCTTTATTTCATCATGCATGCCTTTGCTTATGAGGATATCAGAAAGCAAATTCAGTCCCAAATTTAGTATTATTTCAATTTTCTTCTCATCGAATTCTGAATATAGAGACTCTTAAGAGTCTCTATTTAATTTCAATAATGTAGATTGAAATTAAAATCGATAGATAGTTAATCAAGAAAGTTATCGAACCACGTATTTCAGACATAAAAAAACCCACTCTTTCGAGTGGGTTTTC
>JBMOGR010000015.1:0-72992 GCA_049318265.1 Bacteriovoracaceae bacterium | reverse complement strand
TTTAAAATGACATGTAGGCAGGACTAAATCATCCCCATGCTAGTGGGGCAGTTCTCAAACAATCAATGTTTCAGGAATTTCAAGCAGCATACTTTGTGACGTGACATTAATCCCACATTCTGCCCTAACTCGTTTGAGTGCTGTCCGAACTGAGGAATCATTATTCAAAAGATTAAAGTGTTGAGCCTGCCAAACTTTTTTAAAAATTACTTCTTTGTCCACTTGGTTATTTTTAATTTCCGCCAATATACTTTTTGTCTTTTCATTCATTTTTAGTTCAATTAATGAATCATTGGTCAGTGAGTAGAGAAATCCTTCCTCTGAAAAAAGGATATCTTGAGGTTCTTTCGTTAAAAACTTACTAACGCCACTAGAAGGAATCTCAGGCCCAGCAAAAAGCTTAGAGTGAAAAAAGCGTAGGCATTGAAACTTTTCTAAATATGGAGGCAATGTGGCCATAGCATAGCGAGAGAGTTCACTGTCCCCAGCAACAAGTAAATCGAGAAGAAAAAATCCAATGTGCAGAGGTGAATTCATTTTTTGCGAAAGTTTTAAACCTGCCATTGCATATTCTGTATAAGGATTTTTTTCTTGAATTCGAAGTTTACATTGTAAGCGGCAATACATAATTAATTGGAGAGGCTTATTCATGCCATAAACACCGGAAGAAATTCTGCGCCATAGCTCTACTACTTCTCTTTCAACCTCTTCTTTACTTGCCACCTGCTGTAAGGCCCGAGAGCGAGTCACTCGGCCAAACAAGGAAGCTTGGGCTCCTGGAAAAAGAGTCTCTAACACAAGAATGGTTTCGGTGATTTCTAGGCACTGAAGGAATTCTCCTGTTTCAAGTAAAGCTAAGGCCTGAAGCTGAAGCGCTGTCATTAAGGTCAGAGGATTTAATTGATCGTCTTGGATGAGAGGAATTAAGATGTCCAAAGCTTTTTGAAATTCGCCCTCATAACAACTAATACGTGCCAGTTCAAAGGCAGACTCTTGCTTAGTCATCAGGTCATTCTGGTCTAAAGTATTTAATCGGTCTTTGGCTTCATTGAATTTTCCACAAGCGATGCTGGTGCGAATTTGTTCCCACTTATCATCTACTAAATAGGAAAGGCCTTGCGCCAATCGGTAATTGCCTTTATTGACTCTTTCATTTTGAATATCATTAGATGAAATGAGCTGACCTTTCATCGCCGCCAATTCTTCTTCACCTATAAGTTGTTTAATCCTTGAGGCGCCCATTAAAAGTCCTTTTCTGGAGTGATACAGGCTTTAATTTTTGAGGAGTAGAGTTTCACTGTATCGTCTGACATCGCTCCTCCTTCTCCGCCCGGATAAGGAAAAGTTCCCTCCTGGCATTTGGGAGCACCTAAACTTTCCCAATACGATTCACCTTTTTTTATCACATTTTCCAGTGGCCCCATCATTTCTTCAAGTTCAACTGAGGATTCGCTTAGATATTGAAAAACTTTAGACGAGTTGTCTGAGACTTGATTAAAGTAAACTTTTTCAATCATCTTAAGTAAGCTAAAGGCAGAAAATTCGTTTTTGACTTTAACTTGCAGGAACTCTTTTCGTAAAAATTCTTCATGGCCCGAACTTCTCGAAATACCTTGATCTTTAATGACTTTGTTCCAAGATTTAATTAAAATTCCCTTTTTAGAATACAAAGTCAGGTCATTTTTAGAGTTGAAAAATTTTTTAGATTTAGTCCATCCGATTCCACCTAAGCCCACATTAATATCAGGAAGATTTTGAGCCTCATCATTGCTGTTTCGATTAGAATTACTCTTCAGTGTTAATTGGTAAAGTGCAGGATTGATGGTGCTAATAAATTCTTCTAAGAGATAAGAACTTTGAGCATTTAGTCCTTGATGGAATAAAGGCATCGATTGGCGTTCGTGCGCCATCGCCCAATGTTCAAGCTCGTGCATAAGTATAGAACCCAAATTTAAAGGAGCTCTCTCTGGATCAAGCCAAATGACATTGTTTTGGCAATAGTAGGCTCCCATGATATTAGGATTATTTAACACCTTATATTGTTTGCGTATCGCTGAATTTAGCGGCTGAATTAAGTGACTTCGTTGAATGAAGGAAAGAAATGAAATGACTTTCTCATGCTGTTCTCTTGCTCCTCCTCCGCTAACGTAAAAAGCGGAAATAATCGCCTGAACTTCAAAGACAGTATTATAACATAAAGGAGAAACAAGTTTATTACCTTCTAACAGTTGAGCTTGGGCGTCCTTCGACTGTTTCCTACTACCTTTTGCCAAAAGGTTAAGATATTGAGCAAGACGATTCATCCCCGATTCGACTTCTCTCTTACATTCTTTATCAAATTGAAAATCGACAATGGCATTAACTTGACCGTTAACATTGGGAACCACTAGTTCGTAGGAATATTTAGCGGCAAAGGAAGAAAAAGAAAAAAGGCAGGTTAAAATAAAGACAAAAATAAATGTAAGTTTCTTTTTCATCTTCATATTCATCTTCATCAAACTTAAAATCGATTTCATTATCACTCCAATCAGTTACCATTATAAAACTGGGAGGCTTAGCCTTATAGACCCCATAACCAATTTACCTACCTAGTGTTGAATAAATAGACAGCTCAAATGAAGATGATGGAATTAGCGACCAGAGGATCTGAAGAAAGAGTAGGGATTGGTGGTGTTCACTAATTTGGTCTAGAAATTGCTCCTTTCTAAGAAAAGGAGTTCCTATGAAAAGTACCGCTTTTTGGTTAAGTCTTTGTCTTTCTATGTCTTCATGGGGCCATGTCCAAGGAATCAACCCCTCTAAGGTCAATCAAGCTCCCTTTTATTTGTATAAAAATGTGACAGTTGATCAATCGACCAACAAGGTTAAAGTTGAAGGATTTTCTTATTCTCAAAGTGGTAGTCAGATTTATATCGATCCTGAAGGGAGTAAACTAACCACTGATCTAGACAAATTTATTTTTTACCGTCGATTAGGCTCATCCTCTTTTGAGGCGACTACAGGCTCAGGAACTGCTTCCGGCACGGCTTTTTTAGTGGGGAAAGACTTAGTTTTAACCAATATGCATGTTGCTTCTACTGATAATGCCAAAAAAGCCTGTGGACATTTTTCAGTGACTCTGGAGACCGTTCCTCGTCAGGAGGTTAATTGTAAAAAAGTTTGGTATTGCGATACTCACGATTTTTGCCTGATTGAATTGAATAAAACCAAAGAAAATTTAAGTGTCGGTGATTTTACAAAACCATTAAGTTTAACGACCAAGTTGATAAGAACTGGTTCGAATATCTATTTAATTGGAAATTCCTTTGGACTTGGAGTTCAAGGAAGTGAAGGGAAAGGCTATAAATATATAGATCGAATCAAACAATACGGTGAGAAATTGGCCATGCAATATTTTAGTGATAGTCTATACGATTTAGACTTTTATGCTCCCTCATTAGGTGGAGCTTCGGGATCACCTATTTTTGATGATACTGGGGCCGTGGTTGGGATTAATTACGCCCACCAATCCCCCTCTGGAAGCCCTATTGCGAGTGATGTCAGAAATCTCGCTGTACCGGCTTATTATATGGTATCTCAACTAAAAAAATTTTTGACAGCAGACATTTTCAACAAAATTAGTGTTGATAAAAATAATCTTGAAAATAAAGTCGAATACGAAAGGCAATGGAATCGGGCTTATAAAGAAAGTACAAATGAATATTTTTTTAAATTTGAAGATTTAATGGCTTGTGTTGACTCTAACATTTTTACCACCTGTGATCAGTTGGTCAATCAAGAATTTAATCCACAAATGCTTAAGACCAAATATCCCATGCTCAGTCAGATTGAGATTAATGTCTTTGATTGGCCTGCAAAAAAAATGAAACAAATTTTTTATGAACTTTCAAGTTTTACTAGAAATTCGACTATCGATTATTTTGAGAATGAAAAGTTTAAGAATCTCTGTGTGTCTGAAAAAAAATTAACAGAAGATTGTATCAAAGCTAAACAAGTGCGTGTGGCTTTAGGGAAGCTTCCTTATTTTTCCAGACAAATGAAAGACTATGATGTTAACCAAATTGAGCAATTAGTAACTTCCCTGGCTAAGAGAGTTAGTGGAGCCAATTCAGATTTTTATATGTCCCTTTCAGATTTACTGAAAAGAGATAAAAAGCTTATTGCGAAACTTTATGTGGGATGCCTTTCGGCTACTGATAAAATGTTTATCCTCGATAGGCTTTTCGATGGTTTTGAGACTCCAGTCTATCTTAACAAATGTAATGACCAGGCTTTCAACTCTCTCAAAAATGATGGCTGGGCCATTGATGAAAATCAGAAGAAAGATATAGCCCTTGCTTTAAGGTCGAGCCCTTTGATTAACGACATTAACACTACATTTCGAGAAAATGTTTTAAAAAGCTGGAAAATCTTTCTTAACCAACCAACTCAATCAAAAGTAAAAAGACACAATTTTAATTTAAAACTTATTACCGCTTGGGCCCAAGATCAGAATCTTGATCTTGATGCCAAAAAAGTATATGACTCTATTTCTAAGAAAATGAGATACTTTTATTTTTAAAAAAAGATGGGAGGGGAAACCCTCCCAACTTTAATTAGTCGAATCAAAATAAATGAAAGATGAATTAAATGATCACTCTCGAAAGTTTCTTAATATGATTCTTCAAAAAGACTTAGATAACATTTAATTTACTATTACCTGTTAGGTGGAAATAAGCTTAGCAGTACTTATTCGGCTTCATCCTCATCTAAATAACCTAATTCTGGTAATACAAGCTTCGTCTCTACGTCCGTTAGAGCATCAATCGACTTAAGTTTTCTATTGATGGCCTTAGTTCTTGTTCCCGCTAATTTATCAAGATCATCTAAGCCCAATTGAATATTTTTTTGGACTTTATCTAATAATCCTCCAAATTTATCAAATTCAGTTTTTACGGCACCAAGTACTGTCCACACTTCGGAGCTTCTTTTTTGTATGGCCAAAGTTCTAAATCCCATATGTAAACTATTTAAAATTGCGGCGAAAGTAGTCGGCCCAGTGACAATGACTTTATAATTTTTTTGAAGTTCTTCAAATAAACTGGCTTTTCTAACAACTTCTGCAAAAATTCCTTCAAATGGTAGAAACATAATTGCAAAGTCGGTTGTATTGGGAGGGTCTATATATTTTTCTGAAATATCTTTTGCCATCTTCTTGATGGTATTTTCTAGATTCCTCTGGGCCAATTCAATTTGAACAAGATCGTTTGTATCATGAGCCAATTGGAGTTGTTCATAAATGTCTTTTGGAAATTTAGCATCGACAGGAATCCAGATTTGATCTAACCCTTCTTCTTTACCAGGAAGTTTAATAGCGAATTCGACTAAATCAGAACTTCCTTTTTTGGTTTTTACGTTAGATTCATATTGTCCCGGAGCCAGGATTTGTTCAAGTAACATGGCCAGCTGAACTTCTCCAATCCCACCTCGCATTTTAACGTTACCAAGAACTTTTTTTAGTCCTCCAACATCTTGAGCGAGAGTTTTCATTTCACCAAGGCCTTCCTGTACTGCTTGTAATTGTTTACCTACTGTTTCAAATGATTGTCCCAACCTTTCATTTAAAGTTTTTTGCAACTTCTCATCTACTGTTTCTCGCATTAAATCTAACTTGGTCTCCGTACTTTTTAAAAGTTCTGACTGCTTCTTATCCATTTGTTCAAATTTTTCTTTTTGGATATTATTGAATGAAGCAATACTCTTTTCAAAACTATCCCCAAATTCCTTGAAGGATTTCTTAACTTCATCCTTTAAAATGTTATTATTATCAGTACTGGCCTTTGCATTGTTGTTATTGATTTCAGTAATGAGCTTCAGTGTATCGGAAAGCTCTTTCTTAAAGTCCTTTAAGGTATTGTTAAGTTCCTCTCTATTATCTTTCGATACTTTGTTGTTTTCTTCGCGATTTTGTCTAAATTCATCTTTTAATGTCATTTCAATTTTGAGCAAATGATTGGATAGATCTTTAAACTGGGCATCTATATTTAGGGGGGCGGTATCCTTACTCCTTAGAAACAAAATAATAATGGCTAGAAGGCTTACAAGTGAGATTGCAATTAAAATATAAATTTCCATTATTTCCTTTAATCAATGAATAATTAGTCTTCACCCATCATCGTTCTAAAAAAACGTATGGCATTAACCAGCGACTCTTGAGAAAGTCTTTCATTTATACCATGGTATCGATGAAGATCTTCTTTATTCAAAACTGAAGGATAAAAACGATAAATATCTTTGGAAATATTGGTGTAGTGACGTGCATCTGTCCCTCCCATCATAATACTTGGAGAAACGAGGGTATCGGCAAAATATTTTTTTATCGCTTTGGAAATTATTTGATAACCATGTGAATCAGTAGAAGAGACGGGAGTCGCTTCATTTGCCCCAGGATGCACCACAATTTGCACGCGTGGATCATTTATTTTCTTGGTTACATGATCAATCACATCTTGAATTTTATCAAAGGGACTAATGCGAAAATTTACCGTTGCGCGAGCTTCGGCAGGAAGCACATTTTCTTTCGTTCCTCCACTGATCATGGTTACTGCGGTGGTGGTTCTAATACTAGCGGCGGTGGTAGGATTTTTTGTCAATTGGTTCAAGACAACAGGACTAAAAAGCCACAAATTGGAAATCACCATTTTTTTGATGAATGGCATTTCACTGGAAAGACTTTCTAATCCAGTTTTGGTAATACCTTTTAAATGACCGGGCATTTGTTCTTTTTCTAGTTTGGTAATCGCTTCTGCTAAAATACCAATGGAAGTTTGAGCTGGTGGCATAGAAGAGTGACCTGGATTAGAATTTACCACCAGGTCTATGGTTAAATAACCTTTCTCCGTTAAACCAATGAAGGCCACTTTTTTAGCCACATCAGGAACGATTCCATCAGTGACTCCAGACCCTTCATCTAAAACATAATCAAGCTCCACTTTTCTTTTTTGCAGTAATTCAGCCATAACAGAAGCGCCATTAATAGCACTTCCACCTTCTTCATTTAAACCAAAGGCCATATAGAGAGATTGCTTGGGAATAAATCCTTGAGCGAGCAAAGTTTCTGCCGCTTCTAAAATAGAAATAGCAGCGCCTTTATCATCCATGGCACCTCTTCCCCAAATAAATCCTTCAGCGATTTGACCAGAGAAAGCCGGATAGCTCCATTCTTTTTCTGTACTTTTTTCCACGGGGACAACATCAAAATGAGCTGCTAATAAAAATGGTTTGCGATTTTCCTCGCTGCCTTTCCAAAAAAAGAGCATTCCATTCTCGACTTCTTCAAAAACTAGTTTAGAAAACACCAACGGATAGGTTTTTTTTAAAAACTTTTTAAGAGCAACAAAGGCTGCTTGATTTTCTTCATTGGTTTTATCTTCTGTAATCGTTTTGATTTGCACCGCTTGTGATAAATGCTGACTCGAAAGCTCTAGTGAAACATTATCAACTTGGGCAAAAATGGAGGACATCATGAAGAGCGTAATTAAAAATATTTTCATGACAAAATTTTACGTCACCTAATCTCTTTAGGTAAAGCCAGAAATAAAAAAGCCCCACTTAATGTGGGGCTTTAGAGGAACTGTGGTTATTTTTTAACTAGGGAAAGTGTTCTTTAAAAGCTCATTCAATGATTCAGCTGCTTCTTGTCCTGGATCATCTTTTCTTAGGTGAATTCGGTGTTTATGTTCACCTTTCACGATCTTGCTGACATCGCGGTGGAAGGCATAAGAGACCCCTTCAATTTCCTTAATGATCCCTTTTGAAATCCAGATGAGGATAAAAGAGTTGATGAAAACGGTCACAAGAGTAATGACTTCAAGCACGTTTTTAACGTTGGTCAGATAATAAGAATTGCTATTAGTGAATTTCACTTGAGAAATAGCGATGTCCAAAACGTGCTCATACATTTGTTCGGCTAAGATGGATAAACCTAAACCAGAGAGACAAGTAAGGACTAAAAATAAAATAAAATATTGCATATAGAGACCATAGTCTCGCCCTGGCCCAGCAGCACCTTCATTCTTTTCTTCTGAAGAAGCTTGAGGAGATTTCGATATATAGGCAAAGAGGATTTTAGAAATTTGTACGATGGAGCGAGAATTGGACATTTTAGAGAGTACTTTGAGGGATTCTTCTAAATTTTTTCCAGCAGCTTGGCTTATCTTTGAAAGTTTCACGAAAGGGTGGAGGACTAAGTAAGAAAGAGCCAAACCTAAAAGGAATACTCCACTAATATAGAAAAATATGTAAGGGAAATAGTCGGCCATACCACCGAGGATTAAATCATAAAAGGCTTCTTTGGCAATTTCATCCCGGAATAATCCACCAGAAGCGAAGAAAATGTAATTCATTTCTACATAAAGCCATAATGAATAGATGGAAAAAAGCACACAAATGGCAGGAGCTAGTGTGAGTTTGAATGATGTTTTTAGAAAGAAACGTGAGTCCGGACTCTTAAAATTATTTTTAATATTCATGGTAAATTTCATCTCCATTGAAAAATATTTAATGAGCTAATATTAACCTCAAATCCTAAAAAAAAACAGGAAAAAGTGTTTCGGATGAATTGGGTGAAGGACCACTGATTATAAGAGATTTTTTTAATTGACCCATGACCCAATTTGCTTTTTTTACTCTTTCTAAACTCGAATCTAAAGTGATGTAGACGTTAAAGGCGACAGGATATGTGTTGTTGTGATTCATTAGGGAGGATTCAGTATTCGTGACATGGAATATTTAATAATGAATCTATACCTAAAAATTGGATGAAAAAATGCTTTAAAGATATTGATCCTATTTTTTAACTCATTTCGCAAGTGACAGTATTTCAAAAAAACTTTTTTTTAACCTTGGATTCCCTTAATTTATATCGGCATCATTTTCGAGCAAGGCCAGACTCACTTGTACGTGGAAGAGCAGCTAAAAAAGAATGAGCACTGAAGTTAAGATAATAAATTTATTCATAACTTCAATGTTCAGTTAGATGAATTCATTTGTCACGATTTTTTCTAATCACCACCATTCAAAACAAGGTGATTGAGAATTGTGACTTTTTACTTTAGAATAACTCCTCCTGTTGTAGAAGTTCAGTCACACTAAATTTGAGAGCCTATGATAAAGTCATCAAACCTGACCCTAAAAACCATGAATCTTTCCTATGTACGATCAAAGGCACTGGAAGCGTTTTTGAGTAAAATGTCTACTAATCAACTTGATTCAAGGGAAGTGGCCAGTCATGAAATAAAACTCATTTTGAGGTCATTCAAAACTGATAGTGACCTTACCGATGATGAAATTGATTCCATTGAGATTTTAATTTTACAAGATCTTTTTGAATGGGGCCCCTTAACAGATATTATTCAATTGCCCTCTTTAGAAAGAGTTGAGATCAGAAATTCTCATAACTGTCATTACCTCTTGTATGAAGAGTACTCACTCGAGCCAGTTCCATTTAGTCTTCATATAACTACATATCGTCGAATGATGGACGAGATTGAAAGCTCTCTCGGTTATAAGCTGAGTCTATTAAATCCCATAGGAGTGACAAAACTGAGAGTCGATATCTATGCCTATGTAGGATACAAGAACGACTACCTCCCTAGCACCATTCTATTGCTCAAAGTGAATGACTTAAAACCTGAACTTGTAGAATCTCGTTCAAATATTCCCTTCAAAGTGCAACTGAGACTGTCTTCACACTTAACCTTGTCGCCTTCGTCTGATTTGCAAACAGCAGTGAAAAAATTCATTGGAAATTTAAAATGGCTGACCATGAATACTGATTTTGAAATTGGTGAGGGTAGTGAAGCTTTCTTCAATAGACTACTTACAAAATATGCTCTCCATATTGACCATTCAGATCCTCAACTCCATGAGTATTATAGGAATTATTTGATGGGGTTGGGCCCACTTGAATGGATCCTAAGTCATCCTGACTTCTCATCAGTTACCATTTATGGAACGGATAAAATATCCTATAGACTAAAAACACTAACGATCAATATGCCTTGTTTTGAGTTCCCCCTTTTGTTTGAAAGCGAAGCCGATGTACTTAATGCGATTGAGAGAATCATGGCACCTTTTGGATACCGTTGTGATGAAAAATTTCCAATTCAGTCCTTCAATACTTGTGATGGTTATAAGGTTGAAGTAGGAATACCGCCTATTTTGAATCAAATTTTTTTGAGAATCACACTGTTATAGGAAATAGTTTTACATTCCCTCTATGTTCATTGTGGATACCAGCCCAAATTGACCTATTGATTAAATCGCTCCATCGTATTTTTATGTTCGTAAGTGTCTGATATCTCATATGGATTAATTTATTTGTTGTCAAAAGTGTCATTTTCCGACACTTTTGACCGATATTAAATTGTGATGTATATTTTAATTAATAAGAAAAGTGTCAATAAATGACACTTTTTGAGCAAAATAAATGAAAATTGCCAAACTTCTTCATGCTGAATTTCCCACCGATGTGCTCACTCCAGAGCTCACTCAAGTCTTGTTTCAAGGCCGAACTTTAGACAGCCGCAAGTCTCTTTTAAAAAGGGCCTGTCAAAAAGAGGAACTGATCCGTCTTCGTAATGGTCTTTATCTCTTGAATGAAGAAGATCGTAAGTATGAAGTGAACTTGTATTCCATTTCCAACATGATGCTGACTCCGTCTTACGTGAGCTTAGAATCGGCCCTGTCTCATTACAATTTAATTCCAGAAGCCGTCTACACCACAACATCTGTCACTCCCAAGACAAGCCTGGAGCAGGAGACGGTGATCGGACATTTTAGTTTTACTCATTTAAAAGCAGAACATTTCAATCATGGATTTTATCAAATCAAAAAGGACTATAATTTTTTTCTGATGGCGACTCCTTTAAAAGCACTGGTCGACACCTTGGACTTGCACCTGAAAAACTATCAAAGTCTGGATGAACTTAAGGGAGATCTTCGTTTTGATTGGGATGAATTTGTAAGCTACAGAGAGTTTGTGAACAAAAACAAAGTGAAAGAAATGAAAGAAAAATACCGCTCAGGCCGCATGATGAAAATGCTTGGCCTACTGGAGAAGGGACTATGAACGAATTAATTGAACAGAAACTAAAAGAATATAATGCCAAAAATCTCAATGCTGAATTGAATGCCAAAAAAGAAATCGCCCAAGAGCTTATTCTTTTTGCCTTAGGACAGACCGATTTTTTTGACAAGGCCTTCTTTATAGGAGGAACCAGTCTACGCATTGTCCATGGTCTTGCTCGCTTTTCTGAAGATCTGGATTTCTCTACGCTTGATGTAGACCACAAATTTGATCTTGATCATTACATGGAGAAGGTCCTATCAACTTTACATGCTTACGGCATGGACATGAATGTTTCTAAGAAAAAGAACGACGCTTTTGTGAAGAGTAGGGAATTTAAAGAGGACTCTGAAAAGTGGAAACTGAGTTTTCCTAAAAATGGTCTTTTGAAAAAAGTCATGATTAAACTAGAAATTGATTCCAATCCTCCTCTCTTATCCAAAGTCGAAAACAAATTTTTAGATTTCCCCCAATTGCATAGAATTTCCGTAGGAACACCTGAAACCTTATTCGCCGGAAAAATGCACGCCCTCTTATGCCGACCGTATACTAAAGGAAGAGATTGGTATGATTTTCTTTTTTACGTGAAGAAGGGAACTGATCTTAATTATTCTTATTTGGAAAAGGCTCTAGAACAGATGGGACCTTTTAAAGATCAAAAACTTCAAGTGGACCTGAAGTTCGTTAAATTAGAACTTTCAAAAAAAATTCAAAGTCTTGACTGGAAAGAAGTAAAGAAGGATGTCGAGAGATTTTTAAGGCCAGAAGAATTAAAAAGTTTGGATTTTTGGAGCGCTGATTTATTTTTAGATAGAGTGAGTAAATTATGAATGAAACAAAAACTTATAATTGTGGCAGAATTATCTCTACTTAATTGAAAAAGCCCGGGGAGCTATTGAAAACTCCCCGGGCTTTTTTTATCAAGCAAAAATTAAAAACAAAGTTTCTCGTTCATCGCCTTAGTCAAAAGACAAGCTGCCACTTCTTTTTCATCTGAGCTTGTACAGCCATATGTCTTCATATATCTCTCTTGAGCGCAACCGGTTCCAATAGGGTATCCTTTGCCAGAAAGATTCACATAGTAAGTGCAGGCATTGCCAGAAGCACTATAGACCACTGAGCATTTTCCAAGTTTCCCTTGTAGACCTAGCTCCACAATATTTTTTGCAGGTTGACCACAAATACCAGCATCTTGCGCCCTTTTGAGTAAGCAGTTTGCAACTTCTCTTTCAGATCCAAAGCAGCCGTATGTACCCATATAAATTTCTTGGGTACAGCCTGTCCCAATAGGATAGCCTTGTCCTCCGACATTGACATAATAATCACAGGCGGTTTCAGGGCCACCCAGGTTCACCGTGCAGTTTTTTAACTTCCCTTCTAGTGCTTGATCCAAAAGATCGGGCTGTTCAGCCATAACGATTGAGGGAAAAAGCATCATGAAACCTAAGATAAATTTTAGCATCGTGACTCCTCATTAAGATCGGGTTTTCAAGTTAAGCCTTTATCGACTTGAATTCCTAGAAGCTTGAGTAAAAAAGTTTAGAAAGAGTTAGTCAGGTAATCGCTGCCTGCTTTAATGGGCAGATATTGAGATCAAAAAAAAATAAATTCCTCGATCTAACAACCTAAAACTGTTGAATTCATAATAAAAAACTAAATTAATCAAATGAATAAGCCGATGATAGAGCAAAATAGATCAAATTATTAATTGTTGAACGTTTATCGAGGTGTTCGTGAAAAAATTATTTAACATTATCAGTAACCAAAATGGTTTTTCCATGGCCGAAGTGCTGATCGCTTCAGGAATGGCAGGAGCCTTAGCGCTGGGATTAGCCCAGCTCACAAAAAATACTAATGAAGATATTAAGGTTGCTCAGTCCAAAAGTGATTCTCTTGCCATGAACGGAAAAATTTCTTCTCTGATTGCTAATCCTGATGCCTGTAATAACTCTTTTGCAGCGATATCAACCGCCGGTAACCTAGCAGCTTTATCCTCATCCGCCGGATTTGAAGTAACTGAGTTAAGAGATAAAAACGCTGCAGTGGTTATTACTTCATGTGGAACGACTCCGGTCGACGGATGTAAACTTGGTAATGCTTGGGTCAATTCAATGGTGGTGAAAGATTTAAATACCGCTGCTGATACTGCTATGCTTCGCCTGATAATGAATTATAAAAAAGGGACGAAAGTTCTTCAAGCTAAACCCATCGATATCCCGTTAGAGTATGACTACGATACTGGAGCCAATAGTTTGACTTCTTGTTTTGGCTCTGGAGGATCAGGTGGTGGTGTTGCCTCAGTGTGGGAAGCCATGAGTTCAGGCATTTACTATAACGGTGGTTCAGTTATGGTGGGCCCTTTAACAAATACCGTTGATACTTCAAATGATATTACAACTCCTGGCTTTGCTTCCGGTGCCTCGAATACCGTGACGGGAGGAAATGGAGCCGCTTTTGGTTCTGGAAACACAGTTTCTGGGGCCCAGTCCTTTGCTGCTGGTGCAAGTAACTCAGCCTCAGCAGCCCAAGTCTTCCTTGCTGGTAACGGTAATACTTCAAACATGGCCAATAGTTTTGCCCTTGGTTTGAATAACAGTATCGGCGGCTGGGGATCAGCAATGTGGGCCATAGGGAATCAAAATACTGCTTATGGTAACAATCAAATGGCGATTGGGGTCCAGAACCGTGTTGAAGCGGGTGGGGGCTCTATGGCTTTAGGATGGAACAATTACATTCAGGCTACTCCTGGATCATCTTATGCCATTGGTTCAAATAACAATATTAACATTGCCTCTGGTACGGGCTTTGGTACCGCTATCGGAAATTACCTAAGAATCACCGCCTCAGGAGCAATGAGTTTAGGTGATAACTCTGCTGGTGCTGTGACTACAAACTCTACTGCTAATAGTTTTAAAGGTCGCTTCCTTGGAGGATATACATTTCACAATGATGCTGCTCAAACCGTCAGAAAAACCGTGATGTTTGAAGGAAACACGGGAGAAGTAGCGATTGGTCACTCAACTCCACTTTCCCCACTGCACATTGTGCGCACTGGGGTAGCTGCAGATGATATGGATGGATCCAATGTCAAAGCTGCGATGAGAGTTGATTATACTCCTTACGACGATGCTGCTAATAGATGGCAAGCTGCTATTAACATCGGTGCCATCGTTAACAATACCATCGGTGATACTACGGCCAGTCTTCTTGCTAATTCTTCCACCACTTATAGTAGTCGAAACCTTGCTTCGAGTGGAACTATTAACTATCTGGCCAACGGCGCCAATTCAGCAGCTTATGGGGTGGCGGCTAATGCCACCATTGGGACTGCCAATGCCACTAACCATATTGCTTATGGTTTGGTGGGTGCTGGGATCGCCAGCACTCCCATCACAACTTGGGGAGCTGGTCAATTAAGAGGTCTTCATGCAAGTCTTAATGGAGTGATCAATGCCAACCCGACCGCAGGAAATGCCGCTGCAATTTATGCAGAAGATGTAACCACAGGGACTAATGGAAATAGTGCACTCACAGCGGGAAATAATACTTATGCAGGTTACTTCAACGGTAAAGTGAGAATTACTAAGCAAGATGCATGGACAACAATATCTCCCCCTGGTACCCATACCTCTCCTGGAGGCCAATACGCTCCTTGGAGCTATCGCCTCAATAGTTTGAATCATGTGAGTTTAAGGGGATTATGGCTTTCAAACACAGCATCTTATACAGCGACTGCCGTCACCACCTTACCAAGTGCCTATAGACCGACCTATACCGTCTCGGTACCAGCCAACTGTTATTCTTCTATTTCAGGTAACATTGTTAAGTGCCGCCTTGTCATTGGTGGAACTAGCAGTGCAGCTCCTGGACAGATAGACATTTTAGGAGATGCAGCTGGGGATGCAACTTACGTCAGCATCGACAACATTACTTTTCCACTCGACTAAACGGTGATGATAAAAACATTAAATATTTTTATAAGGAATGGCGATAAGTAGAAACCATTGGAGTTTAAAATGAAAATGAATCGCTATTCCGCAACCTTTTTACTTATGAGTACCTTGGTTTTGGTTTCTTGCTCACACCCAGGTAATTTAAATGAAAAACGTAAAATCGCTTCTGATTCAAATTCCTGCGGAACCGAGGGAAAGGTTGATGACCGAATACTGCATTGTCAGACTAAAAAAATAGCAAAAGTTCCGAAATTGGTTCCTTACAAAAAAGGCACTAAAACAATTTATACTAAATTTAATTGGACGCTCGTCACAAGAACCGAAGAAGGGAACGAAGTCTGGATGGACGACCTTACAAAGTTAGTTTGGAGTTCAAGATTGAAGGAAGAAAAGAACTTTGAACAAGCCAAGACTGCCTGTGTTTCAACTTTGGATGAGTTGGGTGGAGATTTAACTGATGTAACATGGAGACTTCCTTCTGCGGATATTTTAAAGCCTGAAGATGATTACCTTCAAGCTAATCAACATGGTATTCGCGATGTCTTCTCATATCAGGACATGTATAAATACATTTACTGGTCCTCTTCTATAAGCTCGACCTTTGATGCACATATCTTTTGGGCCATGTACGGTGTTGGTATTTTCGAAGTTAAATTGTTTGAGGATTTAGCCTCCGTTCGTTGTGTTGGTTCTCAAAATATAAGTCAATAAAATCTAAAAATTACTTCTTTAAAATTCGATTCAACGCCGAAGGGGTAATACCAATGAAGGAAGCGAGATTGTACTGAGGAATTCTTTCTAATTTATCTAAGTAATTAATTTCGAGAGTCTTCCTGGCCAGGCGATCCCAACTCGGATGTCTATCAAAGAAGGGAAGAAACTTGTCATAAGGAATTGAAAGATAAGTTGTCTTTTCTATCGTTTTTATACAAAATTTTGCCTTCAAATTTGAAAGCGTGGTTAAACTCATCTCTAAGCGAAACGATATTGAGGAAAACGATTTCATTCTGAATTTTATTATCGCTGTTGCTATCACAAATAAACATAACAAGTGGAAGAGATGGTTAAAAACCAATATCAAAAAACCAATCTACCCAATAGATAAGGAAAGCCTTGAATCAGCTATAAAAGTGAAAGGGAGAAATGAAGACCTTGCAAAGCTAGGAATTCTGGTCCCTGTAGGCTTTTTAAAAACAAGTGAAGATAAAGTTTATGATCAAGTACAATTAGCTCGCAAAAATAAGCAGTACCGAAATAGACTTATTATTGGGCCAAATTGGAGGTCTGATATTATCACTGCTATTGAATTAGGTTTAGAAAATCCTTTTAAGATTTCTACGACTCTAGGATGTGGCTATGAATCTGCCTACAGAGTGATGAAGGAATATAAAATTGCACATGCATTATCTACTTGATAAGAATTTTACCACTAGTCTGGTTTTAGATCCTAGTTCCCTTGTTGAGAAACTGATTCAGAAAAATATTTCTTTGTGGTGCCAATTTCCGGCATTTATGGCTATTCTTTGTTTTGAATTGTTACCCAGTCTATTGTTTGATACATTTTTTATGGAGTTGTCATGAAAACACTTTTTCTTTTCTTAGCTTTTTTTTCCTCAGCAGCTGTTTTTTCGGCAGAAGTATCATCACTATTACTTCCTATGAATATTTTAGAAAAAATGCGCGAAACAGAGATGTTAAAAGAAGAAGAGAACTTTTGTTTTTCGCCTTTTAGCTTGTCCATTGCTCTTGGAATGACAAAGGAGGGGGCTCAGGGGGAAACGAGAAAAGAAATGGATCTTGTTCTAAGTCGTGATCCAAATTTAGAGGCAGGAAAGTCTCTAGGAATAGAAAGTGCCAATGCTCTTTTTCTTCATCGGCCTGAGGCTAAAAACTTCAAAGAAAGTTTCACCAAACTAGTTCAAATAAAATATTCCTCAGATATTAATTGGGTGGATTTCTTGAAATCAGCACCCGCTATTAAGACCATTAATTCTTATGTAAATCAAAAAACTCATCAACATATCCCTGAAGTTTTGCCCAAGAATGCCTTAAATAAAGAAACGAAAATGGTTCTAGTGAATGCTCTTTATCTGAAATCTTCCTGGAGCAAAAAATTTAAGAAAGAGTTAACGACGAAGAAAGATTTTAATCTTGTGTCAAAAAAGAAAATAAAAGTTCAAATGATGAGTGATAAAGGACAATATTCATATATTGAAGGAGAGTGGGGACAATTGCTATCGCTTCCTTTTAATGATGACGTTTCCATGTGGGTATTGCTTCCTGGTAAAAATGTTGGAGCTTCTGATTTGGAGAAAATGATGGATGAAGCTGTGCCAAGAACGGTTAATTTACAGATTCCTAAATTTAAAATAAATGGGAAAATGAAAGGGAAAGAAATCTTTTCAAGCCTTGGTATGTCTTTAGCTTTCAGTGACCAGGCCGACTTTTCAGGTATGAGTACTATCAAGCCAGGATTAAAAATTTCTGAGATTTTTCATCAAGCTTCAGTCGAAGTGAATGAAGATGGCGCGGAAGCCGCAGCAGCAACGGCAGTGGTAATGACAAGAAAAGGGAAAGCGATGAAGGAAGATATAAAAGAGTTTATCGCTGATCGTCCGTTTTTATTTTTTATCCGAGATAATCAGAAGAAAGATGTTCTCTTTTTAGGACAAGTGGCGAGGCCTTAAGGCTTTGTACTGAACAACAGTATGGGGTATTTTATCTTGTTATGCTCGATCGCTTCCAACACAAAAGAGATGAATAGTTCACCCCTAAATGGATGACAACGCGTAAGTATTGCACGGATCGTTTCCATTGGAAGATCATTTAACAATGTGTCTTCGCTGCGGGAAATATAAGAACACGGAATACCTATGCCATCTACAGTTACTGGACGATTCGTTATTGGAGCTTTTCCTGTGACTATGATTTCATTATAGGTCGTTGTTGACTGCAAAATTTCTTCAGGCGTTTGAGGTCCTTCAGTAACAGAAGCAGTGATTTTTTTTAAGCTCTCTTCTGAATAACGCTTCAGACTTTTGGTGCCAATATCTTTTGGAGACATGGCCACATAGTTTTCAAGGGGAACATTCAAAAAAAATCCAATACCACCTGAAAAGACCATGGGATGATCTTGGTCGATGACTGATGAGGAGATTTTAGGATTTTTGACAATGCTTTCGGGATCTAGAATTAGTTTGTAGGCATAAGCATCTTGAGAAATCCCATTTAAACTAAAGAGCGATGTATGTGTACCCATGTTCCCAGCAGATGAACTGATTTCGTGATATTGGTAGCGAAAATGAGCTTGATTGTGTTGTTTGGGATTTGAAAAAGTGGAATGATCCCAACTCGTTAGAATAAACCGATCATTTTCTGTTAAGAAGAAAACAGAGGCGTTCTTTAATGTGTTGGGCCCTTCGAATTGGGCATCACAAATCAAAGGTGAATCAGCAAAACTAGAACTAATTCCGCACGCCATCCAAATTAATATATTAAGACGATATAGCATATATTCTAATCGTCCAAATAAATGGAATTCTTTATTTATAATACTTGAGTTTTTCTCTTATCCCGAAAACGTTGTACAGCTAGTTTTGGCATTTCGTTGTGGTGCTAATTCTTTCTAGGTTCGTACTTTATTTCATTGTATTCACTAAGTAAGTCATTGAATAAATTTTAGAAAATACTCATCTTTCCGAAAAGTTATCGGAAATAAATGAGTGCGTTTAATTCCAAACGAGATGGAGACCATAGGTAGTATTTTTTTGCGATGAAAATTATTTTAAGACCAATCCTTTTTCACTTACTTATAGTTATGCTGTTTACGCCATGGAGCTTGGCCTTAGGTGATATTAAAAAGTGTTATGATGAAGACCATATAAGAGAGACATACACTGCTGCTTTTAAATGGAAATCTGTGATGACGAACTCTGACCCTAAAAAAGAAAAAGAATTAGGGATTGGAAGAAGATGTTATGAGAAAACCATCAAAAAATTTCCTGAAAGCAACAGTAATTTTCAATATACGTATGAAAAATGCCTGATGAAAGTGTTCAACTTGCCTTGGCTTTGTGACAAGGGGGAATTAGGCCAAAAAGCGATCGTTCAAGGATCGAAAGTCGCTGGTACAGATTTAGGCAAGGTGATTGAAGGTTGTGATCAAGCAACAGTGCAATCCGACTACGAAAGAGTTTCAGACCCTAATAAAATCATGGCCTCTGATAAAGAGGATAAGGCAACTGCATTTGGCAAGGAATGTTATCCGCTTCATCCCGAAGTAGTAGAAGATTACCAAAAGTGCGTCCAAAAAAAGTTAGAAAAAAGATGTAATAAAAAATTCTACTTTAATACCATTTTGTCGGTGGTCGGAAAAAAAATTGGCCCACAAGGTAATGACTTGATTTCGATTGTTAAAGGCTGTGAAGTAAAAGACATGACTGAGCTCTATGACAAGCATTTAACTTTAGATAAATTAAAATCCAGTATTGACAAGAATTGGTACCTTACACTCGGGCGGGAGTGTTTGAATGATGAAAGCAAATATGAAGATTGCGTGAAGAAGCAACTCCCAAATAAATGTAGGATACATTTAGGCGTAGATGTAGCGACTGATGCCTTGAGAGATAAGTTCGGAAATGAAGTTGTTGATATGGGAAATTTGGCCATTAATGGTTGCCAACAGAAGGAGATTGAAAAGAAATATTCTTATATATTAGATTACAATAATGAATTAGATTCCAAAAGCACAGATAAAGCAGTTGCAGAAGGAGTCTGGTGTCATCGCATAAAAAATAATGAAGAGGATTACCAAAAATGTGTCAGCCTAGGTTTGATGAAACTTTGTAAAGGTCAAGGGCTGGTATCTGGTGCTGCTCATTTTGCTGAACGTTTTGGGACAGCTGGAAAAGAACTTAGTAATGTTGTCAATGGTTGTTCTGATGAAAATATAAAAGCTGATTATAAAGAAGAGCTCATATTTAGCAATGCAGTCTCTCTTACCAAGGACATAAAATCAGTAACGCTTGCCCAAGGTTGCCATTCTCAAGTTAGTAGTAATCCTAAATCAGACAAAGAAAATCAGTCGATGTATGAGCAGTGTTTAATGCCTAAATTGAAGGATTTTTGTAGAATAAATAAGGCCGCTTTAGGAACTACAAATTTAGTTGCTTCCAAATTAGGGGACAAAGGAGCCATCTTAACCTCATTGGTCTCCGGTTGCTCAGATGCAGAAATAAGATCTAAGTATTCTGATATTTTTAGTCCCTCTACCATTTCCTTATCCACCAAATCAGACAGTGCCACGAAGCTTGGAAAGCATTGTTATAATGACTCCCTAACTCCCGATGGCGTCGATCCTGTTGCCTATGAATCTTGTGTTTATAAAAAGCTCCCTCTACTCTGTAAAAGCTTAAGGGTTGGTCAAGAACTGATCAAGGCTTCTCTAGCAGAAATTGGCAAGAAGGGTGGAATGATCGGTTCACTGGCCAGCGTGGGAATGGATGTCAGCGGTTGTATACCGCCTCGTTCGGTTAGAGTGGGACCCGGACAATTTGAAGAGTCGGAGCACTTTTGTAAACTGCTCGATGCAGATGGATGGATTCCACCAAAAGATAAAGAAGGGAAGTTAGTCTTAATTTCTTATGAAGATCGAACGAATCGTTGTTTAAGTCAGGTCAAAACTTGTGACCAATATAAAGGAAAAAGTGATATCTTCCAGGCTTGCGGAATGAAGGCCGTGGGCTGTGCCCGTGAATGGGCCAATGCAGGCACCGCAGGTCAAGTTACGTATAATGAAACCGCCTGTAGCCTTGAGCACATGGATCTTTACAGCAAAGATCTTGATCCAAATCCTACTCACCAAAATAATCACTACCAATCGTCTCTGTGTCTCGCTAGTGCAGCTTTAAATGGTGTGAATAAGATTACATCAGCTATGTGTGAGGGTAAGAGTGATCCTGAAGAAAAAGCAAAATGTTATGACTCCATGAAAAATGTTAATGATATCGCTCAAGCTGGAGCGAGTGTTGCCACCTGTATGAAGTTAGGACCAGGACCTAATCATAAGAACGATCATAGTCCCGAGGCAGAACTCGCTCGAACCCAACGAAAAGAGTGTTTAGTAAGTAACCTAGGTAACCAGGCTGTAGATGCCATGGCAGATCATCTTTGTGGTAACACTAAAAAATATCCAACCCCCGAAGAAAAAGATGCCTGTATGCAGAAATTAGATCTGGTTAAATCTGGAGTTAATTTAGCGACCTCTGTCATTGATTGTAACAAAATTGAAATTTTGGCTAAAACCATGGCACCCGATTCTCCTGAATATAAAGACAAACATTCAGAGTACCAAGCTTGTATTGCCCGAGGAAGTTTGGGACTGGCGGCGAATGTTCTCACCACCCAAATTTGTCGTAAAAAAGATGGAAATAGTGCAGATAATTGCAAAGCCGCTGCAGTGGCGATTAAAACAGCTTCTAATTTTGTTATGTGTACCCCCAAAAAAGGTAAAGAACTCTCATCCTGTTTAGTCACCGCCAGCTTAAATTCACTGACAGAGATGCCCGGAGTCATTGGAGAAGTGGCAAAAATTGCTTCGGCCACAAAACTTGTTTTAGGTGATGTCAATAAGTGTAAAGGTGATAAAGTTTGTATAGCGGCGGCCGTTGCCTCTCAACTACCAGGAGATGCAAAACACTATGCTGCTTTTGCTATGTCGGCACGGGCCTTCGTGAAATTAAAAAATCCTTGTAAAGTGCCATCAAAATTTTTGGATAAGGCTTCAGCTCTTGTCAATTTAGCGGGACAAGTGACAACTCATGTCGTTTACAAACTTTCCAATGACAAGATGAAAAAAGAATATGCCGAATTAGTTGATGATAAAGAGTATAAGGGTGGTGCACTTTATAAGGAACTCAATAGTTTTGGACAAAATCACAAAATAGTTGATAGGGAAAATGAGGAGAAAAGAAAACCTCCTGAAGGAATGGACAGCCAAAGTATCCAATTAAGAGGAATCGAATTCGGTCGCAAAAACCAAGAAAATATTTTAATGAAGATGCAATGGGAAAGACCCTTTTTTATTTCTTCCACCGCTTTAATGACGGCATCAACGACCTTAAAAGTTTTTGAACAAATGGCCGAGGTGGCTTCTGTTTCCAATCCTGCAGCGGCTCCTTGGAAAGTGTGCGAAAAAGCTGGGGCAGAAGGAAAAGCTCAACTAGGGGAGAATACCAAGGCCCTTTTTAAATCCTCCTCAATTAATTTAGAACGAATTCAAAGAGAAAGTAATTTTAATCAAAATTCTTTGTATGTATCTTTTGATCAGTTGAATGATGCTGAAGCAATCGCTCAATACCAAGACTTGGAAAGATATTTTGATGGTGAGAGTAAGTCCTTAAGTCTAGCTGAGTTCCAACAACTAAAACAAATGGAGTTCAGTAAAAAGCCTTCCCTTGGCCAATTTTTAGCCTTCTCACTTAAGACGAAATTACAGTTTTTTCCCGAGGCCAAAGCTTTTGATTTTGGATCTTTAGTCAACCTCGGAATGACTCAAGCTGCCTCCTTGTTCGGCGGAAAATCGGGCTTCAACGGAACCCCAATTGGTTATGCAGAAGAAATTATTTTAGTTTTTATCAGAAAGGGAATGGAAAAGGTCTGTGCCAAACAAGAAGGAGTTTGCAAGTATCAGTCCATGATCGATCTTGCTGCTCAAAAAGCTACGCAACTTTTGCTTAAACAGCACCAGACTAAGGTTAATAAATTGATGACTTCAGCCACAGGACGCTTGATGATCGGAGCCTATGTTTCTCATGGTGTAATAAAAACAATGAAAGAAAATAACGAGCAAATTAAAACCCAGAAAAAAATTGTGGAAGAAGCTCTAGAGCGAGAAAATGTCTTTAAAGAGAAAATGAGCCTACAAAAAACCAAGGATAATTCTGTTTTTGAATTATGGACTCATTACTGGGATAAATATGTTATTGTTCCGGCCCATGCAAAGCCAGTTGACCCCAATTCAAATTTAAAAATTTGTCTTGGTAAAAATGGGGAGCTCGATCTGGCTTGTAGCTGTCAAAAAAGTGGATGCTTTAAGACTCTTCCGACGGATGAGAATAAAGGTACTCAAAATATTCAAGTCATGGCGAAGACTTTCGGTGTCCCATTTAAAACTTCCATAGATCAGGTGAATTCTATTTCCAATGAAGTAAATCTATTCATGGCCGGAGCTAAGGGAACTGATGAGATCGATTTAGTTTCACTAGAACGTAAGACCGCATTACTTAATAAGTTTAATAACCGTTTAATGGCCCATAGTAACGAAAAACTAAAAAAGAATCATCAAAAACCCATTGATATTGAAAAACTATCCAATGAGTTCGGAGAGAGTCTTTTTGCAAGTTTGGATCCGGAATTAAAAAAAGGTATTGCTGAAGTTAGTAAGAGTGAGTTGAATGTGAATCTTGAAGTTACTGGTAAGGAAGATGTTCCGTTGGCCAATACTGTTCAGCCTTCCAATCTAGCGACAACAGTTAATGCTGAAAATAGCTCAGCTCAAACTGAAGAGAAAATAGAGGAATCAAAAAAAGAAGAAGAGAAAAGAATACTAATAGCGAAGCAAGAAAAGGAACTAAAAAAAGTCATGAACACTACTTTTCGTTATGATCAATCGAAGACTATCATCGAGGACAAAGAATTAGATTTATTTAAAATTATTTCTACTCGTTATTTAAAATGTTTTAGTAATGACAAGCGTTTACATGAAGACTAAAAAGATTGTCTGAAATACCAAAATTAAAAAAATAGCCTAGGCTTAAACTGCTCAATCACCATTGTAATAGATCAGTTTAAGATTTATTAGCCGCCGCTGGAGTTTTTTTATAACAACCAATTAAATGATACAAAATGATGTATTTGTATCATTTAATTGGTTGTTATTTGTCTTTTATCAACAGAAAATCTTGAATTTATGCTATAATTACCGATAAAATGATACAAATGTAGTTATTTGTATCAAATAAAGGTAGGTTATGAAGAAAGCGGTGATGGCTTCTCCAATGGCTAAAAGACAATTAATAAAACTGGGCGACGACATAAAGGTAGCCCGTTTGAGGAGAAATCTCTCTCTGAGAGCGGTTGCTCAGAGAGCAGGGATTTCGATTAATACTGTCGTAGCTATTGAGAATGGTGAATCTGGGGTAAGCATAGGCGCAGTTGTGAATGTACTACATTGTTTGAACTTAGCTGAAGGTATTTCTCTTATCGCAAAAGATGATGTTCTAGGAAGGAAGCTCCAGGATTTGGAGCTTGAGCCTAAAAAGCGCGCACCAAAGAAAACAAAGGCTAGTGAGTTATTGGATTTACTCAAGGATGCCAAAGTTAGTGCAAAAGATCATTGATAAATGAGGGAAGTTAGATTGAAAAAAATAGAAATATGGGCAGATTTTTATTTCCTGAAGGAGCCACAAAAGTTAGGTGTGTTAACAGCTAATCATTCACGTGGAAAAGAAGTTTTTTCATTTGAGTATGAAAAGTCTTGGATAACTGGGCCATATAGATTTCAAATTGATCCTGACCTCTTGCTTTTTAACGGCAGATTTCATCCAAATCCAGACGCAGAAAATTTTGGTGTATTTTTAGATTCTTCTCCAGATCGATGGGGAAGAACATTGATGATTCGTCGTGAAGCTCAAAAGGCAAAAGTAGAAAAAAGAAAAGTAAACAAACTTCTTCCATCTGATTATCTGCTTGGTGTTTATGATAAAAATAGAATGGGTGGACTACGCTTTAAAGTAGATGGTGTATTTAAAGATGATGAAAATACAAATGCGGCTCCCCCTTGGGCAACACTTAGAGAATTAGAAATTGCCAGCATTGCTTTAGAACAGGAAGGAGCTGAAGATGATCCCAAATTTGGTGAATGGCTAAAATTATTATTTGCACCCGGATCATCACTTGGTGGGGCAAGGCCAAAAGCAAGTGTAATTGATCCTTATGCACACTTATGGATTGCTAAATTTCCTAGTAAAGATGACTTAAGAGATGTTGGCGGTTGGGAAGCAGTTGTTCATGAGTTAGCAATAAAATGCGATTTAAATGTTCCAGAAGCAAAAACGGAAAAGTATGCAAACAAGCACCACACATTCCTTGTGAAAAGATTTGATCGCTTAGCAGATGATAAGAGAGTGCATTTTGCTTCAGCGATGACACTGCTTCAACATAAAGATGGAGATAATTATCAATCAGGAGCAAGTTACTTGGAAATTGTTGATTTTATAATTTCCAAGGGAGCACCTAGTAAAGTAGATCGAGATTTAGAAGAACTCTGGAGAAGAATTGTTTTTTCAATTGCAGTCTCTAATTCTGATGACCATTTAAGAAATCATGGTTTTCTTTTGTCGGAGGAGGGTTGGGAGTTATCTCCAGCCTATGATATTAATCCAAATGAAATGGCTGATGGATTAAGCTTAAATATTTCTTGGGATAGTAATGCACTCGATTTTGATCTTGCAAGAAGTGTTGCTAAGGATTTCAGAGTTTCACCAGCGAAGGCCGATGAAATGATAGCGAAGATTCAAAAAGAAACTAGAGAATGGAAAAAAATAGCCGAGCGATTTGGAATAACTAGGTCTGAAAGACAAAGAATGGAACTAGCATTTAAATCTTAGAAGGTACTCGAATTAAAATATGTTTCTAGCATACTCGTCGATGAGATCACTGGCCTATACTCTATCAAATTAATTAAAACGAATTCCGGTATTTTTGGGATCAAAAGGTGGGGGGTCTCCAGATCCAACTTGGATGATCCTCTTTCCAGTATTCGCACTACTGGTAAGATCTAAGTAGTCTTGCAATTTCAAACCAGCGGCAATATAGCCATACCCAACAGCGATTTGAAAAGGAGATAAAACTGCTTCCCAGACAACTTTTCTTCCTTCCTTAATTTGTTTTGAAAGAGCCTTTTCTTTTTGATCATCGATGATGAATTGCTTTAGTGTCTTCAGTTGCTCAAGATCTGTCACTTTTCCAGACTCGATAAGCAATTGAGATTCTTTGGAAATTTGAAGCATATCTTTCGCTAGATTTTTTTGTCGAACCTGCCCCCATCTTTTGATGGAATTAACCAGTTTTACCGAGCCCATCACCATATTTGCTGTCCCCATGCCAATAAGGACTGCGGGTATTGCAGGCATTGCCACCCAGCCTAATCCGATAGCTGTTGTTCCACCAATAGTTGAAATCAAAACTGCTTTTTTAAAATAACTTAACCATTTCTGAAATACTTTTTTCTTTTTTTGAATACTATCGAAGAGACAGAAAGATGGCTGAAACTCAGGATTAGTTTTAAGTAAATCTTCCTTTAATTCGGGGTAAAGCACTAAAATACTTTCCAACCTGTCGTAGTCATTTCCTTTTTGGATTTTTTTGTCGATTTCTAGTAAAGCCAAGCGGATGTCTTTTTTTATAGAATCAGGTAAGGAAATACTTTGATCAAGGGAAATGAGTGATTGCTCATGCTTCGATTTTCTTTTACTTTCCATTTTAGAATAGAGCACGTTAATTAAATATTTATTGACGGCGCGATGGGTTTTGGGAAGCCAATGAGTCTCAGGTGGGGGTTCCATGCAATTAACTTGAAAAGGAATTTCTTCTTCATGGATTGGATCAATTGGGCACTGGAGGTCTGAATCCTGAGCCATGGTGATTGAAATAAAGAGCTGAAGAAAAAGTAAAAATATCATCATGTTTACTTCTCGTCTAATTGACTCTTTTTCTTAACATAGGAGGAGGTTAATCAATGGTTGAATTACCTGATGATTTAACTTCTCTTAAGCCATCCTTCTGAGCGTCCGATACTAAGCTGATGAAAGCTTTGAAGCTAATTCTTATTTTCCTTTCTTTATTTTGCGTGAAGCTTTTTGCTAGCGACGAGGTTAGACTTTCACTCCCTCAATTCATGCATGAGCTCAAACAAAGCGACTGGAAAACCACTTACACTGATAACTCCAATCTGGGGTTTAATCTAATGGCCATTAACAAAGATTTTTCGCAAGTCCTGATGGTCAAACCAACCCTTCAGTGGGAGGCAAATTTTAAGCCTAATCAATGGTATGACCTCCCTCAAGGCAGTGCTTATTTTTTTCAAGATTATCAAGTTGCCATTTATATTTTTGATTTGGAGAAGAGGGCCATTTCTGGTCTTACTAAGTCTCATTTATTCAAGCTAGTCTCTTCTTCTCTTGTAAGTACAGAGACCAAAATTCGTTCATCTTGGATTCGTCATTTGCTTCCCCTAAGTACTGCTTATGCGAATCCCCATTGTGAGGGAGGCAATCAGGATCAAACTCAAGGTCTAAGCGATTTAAGTTACAAAATTTATCAGCATGTTTCATTTGGTGCTAACCAAGTTTGGGACATGCTTTATAAATGCGGAAACACTGTCATTCAAGACACCATTAAAGGTATTTCTGAAATGGTGACCCATCCTCTCAACTTTATTTCCCAGACTTGGGATTCTATTAAAGGCTTAGTCAATGTGGTGGAAAACTTCACTACAATCATTCCTCAGGTTTTTGCCCAAGTTCAAAAACTTTCTCCGAAGCAATTGTTTGATTTGATCTGCCCGGTGGCGACTAAATTGATGTTAGGGATAGTGACTGGGAAAATTGCGATGGACGGAGCTAAAATAGCCTATGAGATGCTCAAAGAGATTAAGCTGATTCAAAAAAGTATGGCCCAAATAAAGGCCATTCCCATTATTGCCGCTCTGATCGCCGTTAAACCAAAACTGCCCCTGCTTAAAGTGGAAAATGGACGACTGCCTAAAGGTACTGTGACCATGCAAAATTCATCGCTGGCTTCCATGGAAAAGGGAAAACTACTTATTAATGGTCAAAAACTAAAACCTGGAAAAAGGTATTCAGGAGTCATACTCGATGATGGAAGAATGCTTCTTCAGGAGACGGATATTGCTCTTCATAATGAGTTGGTCATGCCTGGTGATAAAGTGGGAACTGCTTTTGAAATCCTGACTGGAAAAGACGGTAACATCTTGGTGGCTTTGAATCAGAGCGGTACTTATCTGCCAACATTTGAAGGCACCAAACAATGGATGCAGTGGTGGATGAAAACTCAAAAAAGTTTAGGGCCCCAGGGGGAGCTACCTTTTAGTCTGAAGAAATTTCCTGGGTCACAGTAACATCTAAATTCTCTCCAGTATTTCCTCCAGTATTTCCTCCAGAATTTCTTTAAATTAACCGATAGGAAATCTAAGAGGTTTTTATGAAATACATATTTATTTTTCTATCCATATCTTCTTTAGTACAAGCCGCTAATTTAGACTGTGATCTTGAGGTGCTTTCCAATAAAGCAATGACTGTTATCAGAAAAGAGACACAAGAAATTTTAATTAAAGAGGATAAAGAAAAGGCTATTCAAATTCAGAACTTAATAGATCAGGGTGTTGTTCTTCCTGCAAGCTTAGTAAATAAATTTGCCCCGGCACAATGGAGAAATATATCCGACAATGAGCTTGATGTTTATCGTCGGAAGATGAAGCAATATCAATTTGCGAGTTCGGATGAATTCAGAAGTTTAGATGGATACAAAGAAAGACTTGGTCCAGTTTTTGATAGGAAGTTAGGTCATATTTTGGAAAATGGTGGTCACTGGGTTGATTTAGGTGCTGGACCTTTTAAGGCAATTGAAGGTGTTCTCGATTTTCGTAGCTTACCAGAAAATGCTGACAAAACAGTTGTACTTTACAGCGGATTTAATCATATCAATTTGATGAAAGAAGAAATGGAACTCAAAATAAAAAACGTACAATCAGTCGTGGTAGATCAATATGTTGGAGATTTTATTTATCAATTCACTGGTAATCTGGCCCAAGCGAATTTAATCACTGATCTTTATGGAGTATTAACTTACACCCTGGAACTATCTCAATCTATGACTAAGGCTGCCATGATGCTTAAACCAGGTGGAACCATCATCATCAAAAGTAATTGGGGAAATACTAAACTGGTTGATAGTGAAGGAAATGCTATTTCAATAAAACGTTGGTTTAACCAGTTACAAGGTTTGATTTATGACGAAGCTCAATCAAAAGATGGGCTGATTGTTCTACATCGAACTTATGAGGGCTTGTATGTTCCATCCCTTAGACTCGTAGACTATGGTCCAGGAAATCCTCCACCAATGCCAAGTAGAACTTATATGTTTCGGGAAAATTGAAACAAATAGGGTAGTTTAAAAATGATTTATGACTAGCTTCACTTAGCAGGATAGAGAACATCCTGTTAAGTGAAGCTAAGAAAATTATTCGAAACTAGAAAAATCAATTAAATTAATCTGGCTTTAATTAACGAGTAAAACACATGATGCTCTCAATTGGGTGAGCAGATTCTACTACTGTTTTAGTGAGTTTCCCGTCTAAGTAAACTGCCTGAACAGCGATACGCTTTTTTGGGCATTGTTGGTCAGCTAAACTACTTGCAGGCACAGCCTTACCATAACCAAGTTCGGCACAGACAGCATCTTCATTCGATGCTACGTCAGCAACGTTCCCGCATGCGTAGGATATATTAAGAGCGTTAGCATCAGGGAGTGAGTATGGAAATAAAGTTATGCGATCGACTGGATTTGTTATGGTAATGATTATATTTTTTGATTCAGGCATTTTGTAACAAACGATACCGCTCAAAGATCTTCCAGCAACTGCTCCGGTGGGGATACCAGCGTCATCTACTTGAATTCGAGGTGTAGAATTAGAACCTTGGAGAGAGTAACTTGTATTCGCTTCTGCTTTCAAAAAACCCAAGGCTTTACATACACCTTGCTCATTTAAGTAGTTATCAGCACCATAAAATTGAGGACGAGCCGGTGTAAAAGAGCTACCACTTGCACATTTATTTCCAGGACAATTCCAAGCAACAAAGGCAAAGGCTGATTGAGTTCCAGGAAAAACAGGATCTTTCACTAAAACTTTATTATTACCTAGGGCAACTATTGAAGTTGCAGCATTTGCAAAAGAGCAGAAAATGAGACCAAGAAATAAAATAAAAAATTTCATACTTCCCCTTATATTGGTTTATTAATAGTGAAACTGTCTCAAGAGAGATTTTATTTTTCAATTTAAATCGTTATAAGAATTTAAATTTTTAATTGATAGTGATTAGATAGTGTTCCGTTTTTTTTGGAAACACCATTTTTGTTAGTAGTGTAATGACAAGATTAATAAATGACCTATTACTTGATCGGTTCTTTGGCAGCCCTCATTTGGTAACATTTATCAACTCCCTAATCATGTTCATGATTAGATTTCAAATTAAGCTGGTTAAAAGTTTGTTCGGATCTCATTTAAATACTACTGACTCTACTTTTTTATTTTTGCTGAATATAATTCCTAAGGGCCAAAGCAAGGCTAGCTCATAAAAAAGGGGAGAATTTCTTCTCCCCCCAAATCCTAGAACCGTACCTTTAGCAATCTCAAAATTGTTGTTAGCAATTTTAAGATCAGGATTATAAGCTCTAGAATTTCCATCGCATCGAGCATCCTTGCCTCCTAAGGTAGCCTTCATTGGCCACAGGAGCTCTCCGCTTTGATCAATTACATAAATGTGCTACAATCGACTACACCCCCAAATCCAGGTTTGTTAGACCTTTTGGGAATTTTCATCGCAGAAAACCCCTCTTATCATGAGGGGTTTTTTTTTTGGACGTATTTTTGAACTTCACAGATAACTTATTTCTGATTTGAAACTATATCTAAATCTCTCATCCGCACAAGGAACAACTTTTAAAGTAAAGAATTTCGATAATTGAAAAAGCCCGTGTGATTGTTAAAAATTACAGGGGCTTTTATCTTTAGACCGGCTTATTTATTAAAGATTAGAATCCTACAAAAACACTGCAATTATATTTTTCTTCTTTTTTCCAACAAGAAAGACTGTTGTCTAAGGTACGTCGATTGATTTCATTTCCATCGATTTCTTCTTCAGCTTTAGTACCAATGACTTTTCCTAATTCAGAATAAATCTTTTCAGCATCTACCCCATTAATAAGAACTGTTGCTCTGACCATTGGAAGATCTGGAAATTCAGTGAATGAAGAAAGAAAAAGTCTTGAGTCATCCATTTTTACTCCCGGAAATTTTGTATAATCTTGAGCCATAGCACCAATCGAGAAAAGAGTTACAAGAGATAAGATTAAAGCTTTCATAAGGTCTCCTAAAAGTTGTGGCCAAGTTCTCTTGGCTTGTTGGGTGTGACTTAGTTATAAAGCACTTCTAAAAAATAAACAATGCATTACACTGTTTATTGTATTCTTTACACTGTTTTTAAGGTGTGGTACCCTAAGTTTATGAAAAATCAAGGTAACAAGGGTCTTAAAAGCCGGGAATTAATTATTGAGACAGCGATAAAGCTCATATCAAAAAATGGATTTTTTCAAACTTCCATTCAAAACATCGCTATTGAATGCGGCTTATCTCAGTCTGCTGTCTTTCACCACTTTAAGGATAAGACTATTTTATTCGAAGGGGTTTTAATGTATGTGGTTGGGAAGAATCATGAAAAAGTGACGGCTTCACTTTTGTCCAAGGATGGAGCTCTTGAGCGTTTGCAGAAACACTTTGAAGAGAACTTAAAGTGGGCGAAAGAAAATCCAGATCAAGCGAAAATGATTATATTACTTTATTACATGGCGACCTATGAACCTATCTTGGTTGATATCAATGACCGTATAACAAGTCTTGGAAAGGCCAGAGTTACTGAATACGTGTATGCTGGTATAAGAGAAGGAGTTTTTCAAAAGAATCTAGCAGCTGAAAAAGCTGGAGAAGTGATCCATCAATGGCTAGTCGGAGCGATTCTTCAGACTGTAACTTTAAAAACTCCCACCAATAATCCTTTACCTGAGTTTAGAAAATCTTATCAACTACTTTTAAGAAACTTCCGAGCTTAATTCCCGAGCAATTCTCTTGGGTGATCAATTTTAAGAATAAAGCCAATAAAGACGATAAGATCGCGATGAAAACTGTGCAAACTTTCATATTCATTAGTCTTATTATAGGAATCCTAAGCTTTGGAAGATCATCCTTAGCTGCTCCAATATGTGATGAAAAGTTTCAATCAATTCTTACGCTAAATGGACGTGAGATTCTTGTGCTATCCAATGTCTATGGCTTAAGAAGAATTGCCGAAAGTGATGAACTTATGTTTGATCTGTTTGAGTTTTCAGAAAGTGTTGTGGTGGCAAGGCCATTATATATTAAGAAAAAACTTTACCAACTTTTTATTGAACAAGTAGGTAATGTGAATCGGGTGGAAGTTGCAGGTGAGGCTTCTTACAAATCACTTCTAGATGTTGCTTCTTTTCATTCTTTTAATTTTCCTTTAAGTCAAAACTATCCTAAACATTCTCTTTTTTCATTTAAAAATACAGAATCAGGATTAATAGATTATCTCTGGAAGATTGATGCTGGAGCCACAGAAGCATCCCACACTTTTGTTCAGACCTTACAAAGCTCTTATCTCGATTTTGTGATTGAAGGTTATGCCAAACGTTTGGGCAATATTGACTCAGTTGAGTTCGAACATCTTCGTGAAATTTCTATCTCTGTTAAAAATCGCACAATCGCAATTGTCAAAACCACAAATGGGCCAAACTTTGCGGAGAATAATTTTCAGGGACTTTCAGGAAATCCTGATATTGAAGGTGTGATTACTGCTGTTTTATCCAGAAGTGAAAGTGAGAAGCTGCCGCTTGAAATTTTAAATGAGTTCTCCATCAAAAGAGAAAAGAATGAAGTAATAGCAGAAATAGGACGTTTTTATGTGAAAAAAGATGGACCGAAGAATACTACACCAGAGTTGATTTCTTACATTGCTCATTTCTTGAATGCGAAAGACTTAAATCCACAACGCTTGATTATTCAAGTCGATGGAGTTCATAAACGTCTTTTTTCACCTTTTGGATTTCAAGTGATTAAAAGTTTTGAAGGGATTCAGGGAAAAGAATATATTCTCGAAGTGACTCCAGCAACGTTGAAGAAAAAAACAATAGAGTTATTGGGAGACTGGGAAGGACTATCTCCGGAGCAAGTTCAAAAGTTCAAAAACCGCTGGCTTTAATGATTAATAAATTTATCTTAGCTATTTCGTCTTAGATCCCAAGTAATAATTAGGTGGGAGTTATTAAAAGAATGTATTACCGCGTAGCAGAGATGACTAAGACTCTACAAAACCAGACCAATCTTATCGAAATAGAAGAGGAAAATAGGGGACTAATTAAGGTTTGTGAGTATTTAAAATCGCCTAATACGGCAAATGCACGAAGCTTTTGTATTTCTTGATTTTTTTTAGACATAGAATAATCTTATGTGATGATGAAAGAAATTGTAAAAAAAGTTATTCCTTCTCCAGTGTGGAACTATTGTCGACTTATTTACCATCGTCGAGAGAGACAAAATTTTAAACCTTATACAATTAAAAAAAATTATTGTGGTTTTCAACTGTTAACTCATATTAGTGATGGACTAGCACAAGGTTGGTACGGAGCCGATTGGAAGCCATTGCCTGAACTCGAATTTTTAAAAAATTATACCCTTAAACAGAACGCAGTTGTTTTTGATATTGGAGCTCACCAAGGGATTGTAGCTCAAGTAATGGGGAAAATGGTTGGTTCAGAAGGGAAAATCATTGCCGTTGAAGCTAATAAACATAATGTCCAAGCATTTCAAAAAAATATAAATCTTAATTCTCTTGAGCATGTGAAGATTGTTCATGCAGCGATAGCCGCTCAAAATGGCTTCATTGAATTCTCTGAAGCTTTGAATGGAAAAGTAGATGATGGCTCTGGAGAATGGGGACAAGTTAAAACCAAAGCCACAACGATTGATACCTTGATTAAAGATTATGCCTTACCAGATTTAATTTTTATTGATGTTGAAGGTTTCGAAGGCGAGGCCTTGATAGGTGCCCAAGAAAATTTTTCAAAAATAAAAAGTTGGTTTATCGAAGTTCATGCTGACTATCAGTTGCAATCATTTGGCGGTTCAGTGGAGAAGATTTTGAATTATTTTCCGACTGAAAAATATGATCTGTTTGTCGCCAATGATAATCATCGTGATTTTATTCCATTTAATCACTCTTTAACTGAAGAAATAATTAAGAAACGATTCTTTTTAATAGCTTTGCGTAAAACTTAGAACTTTCTTTGGCTATCATTAAAAGAAATGATGAGGCTCTGGCAGAAAAAGCTAGCCTCTAACCTTATATGGTATACATCTACGGTAAATACTTAATTATTTAAAATAACCCCAGATATAAAATAAACCTATCAGTCCAACGGAAGAAGCAAAAACCGTTTTAGCTATTTTATCAGAAATGTAAGGGGCTATACGTGGGCCAATTTGAGAGCCAATTAAAACTCCACTAACAGAAAAAACTAAAATATCATATCTAATATTTCCTAACTTAATATTTAAAATAGTTATTAACCAATCAGCAGTCGCTTCTAAAAGTATAGCAGTCGCATTGGCTTTTTTAGTCGGAACTTTTCCTACATGCTCGATCATTGGCTGAGTCATTTCAGCGACTCCAGTACCAGTTGTGGCTGAAAATGCTCCTGCGAATATTGCTAAAGGTCGCCATTTAAAAATCGAATTTTCAGTAAAATTAGTTTTAAATTTTTTAGTCAAAGAAAAAAATTGAATAAGCGAAACGATTACCATCGATAGACCAACAAGTGCTTTGAGCGGAGCAGGAGGTAGTTTAACAAAAAAGAAAAATCCGACGAGTACACCTGCTATCGCAAAAGGAAATAAAATTTTCCAAATACGAAAGTCATGATATCCCATTCTGGCATATTGTATTGCTCCTCCAGTCATACCAATCGTTTCAGTGGCAATTCCTGTAGCAATTGAATTTGCCACAGGAGTTTTTAGTACAAAGTAAAAAAAAGGTTGGAATAATACCGCTCCAGAAAATCCAGATGATGTTGCAAAAACACAGACAAAAATGGCGAATGGGAAAACATACCAATATTCAAAAGACATTAAAACCATATCCTTGCTTTAAAAAATATTTTACATCTCGAAATGCTAACAGAATATTTTCTTATTTATCATTTTTTTTGAATCATCGATTCGATTTCATCAACTAGGGGAACCTCCATCAAGCTTCTTTGTCCTTCGTAATGTTGATGCCAACCACTTCTAAGTCTTTTAATTCCTAAATATCTCTTTAATTTGGTCAACCATACGGGCACCAATTTAGGTTTACTTTCAATTTTGAATAGACCAGAAATAGGCTAGGTTTCATGACCAATTTTAGGAAAGTGAATATTTTTAAATAACTATTAAGTTTAGGTCCTCTTTTTGTCGATAAGTGTTTAGTTTTTAGGTTGGAGATATTGATGAAAATTCTTTTGATGGTGTCGCTGATTTACTCCCAAGCTGCTTTTTCCGGATGGTGTGATAATTGGGTCACCAAATGGTTAGGACCAAAAGAGGATCCAGCCCCTAGCATTTTCGTGGAAAATTTTACACCGGCAGCTTTAGCTGAAAAAAAATTAAGTCCGCTTTATTCTGATCCCTTAATAAAATCTTTATTTGATAGAGAAACTCTCATCGGTGATAATTTCTTCCTTAATATTAGAACGAACAGATATAGAGTCATGACCCAAAATATCGAGACTTACTCATTGTTTGCAATGGACCGTTATGGTGGTGGCTTCTATGAGGTGGATATTGATAAGTTAGGGGAATTGCAGCATCTGATCAAAACGGAAGAAGGGTTTGTCGCGATTGTAACCCAAAATGTAAAACCAAAAACGAATGTCATTGGCTATTCAGTATCGATTAAGGGATTAGAAGCGAATATTCTTTACTTGAAAAGGGGCGGCTATGAATTAAAAACTCTTCAATTTGTGTCTCCAGCGGAAGCGGAAAACTATAGCCAAACTCCACAACTTTTATTTCAAATGAATGAAGGAAGTAGTCAACTTATAATTACAAACCCTTTATCCAAGGAATCAGTTGGGGTTTCTTTTCCTAAACCTCTTATCACACAATAAATGCTTGATCTGCCGCCGGCAAGCCTATAATAAAGAAGAGAATTTCTTATTTTAGATCGGCTCCCTTTTTGGCACCTTTTTTAATCAAAATATTTTGAAGATCAGATTGAGGAAAATCGGCTTTGAAGAATTGATTACTGACAGCGTCCAGTACAGTTTTACCGCTATTATCTTTGCTATTGATATTGGCACCTTTCTCAAGCAAATAATCAATCAATTTTAGCTGATTTTTTTCGGCAAAAATGAATAATGGAGTTCTTCCATACTTATCTTTAAAATCAATATCTGCTTTGCTCTCGATCAGCAATTTTAATATTTCAAAATTGTCCGTGTTCAGCTTATTACCTGATTCTGAGTTCACATGAAAGATGACCGTTTGATTCTCATGATCGCTTAAGATCTGATTCACATTTGCCCCATGTTTAAGCAATAAATTTGTCGTCTCAACTTGATTTCGTTGTACTGAGAGATAGAGTGGTGTAGACCATTTTTTATCTTCAAGATTGACTGATTTCGGATTTTTTTTAAGCGCAGTTTCTAAATCCATAGACTCGTTATTTTCAAGGAGTATATCAAAAATAGTTTTATTTTTTTGAGCAAATACAACAAAGGTGTAACTGACTAGACAGAAAAATAACAATTTTTTTGCTAACGAAAATTTTTTACTCATGAGACTTATCTCTCCTTAACTATTCATTTTCAATGTAGCTCATTATCTATAAGAAGAGCTTTAAAGTAAACTAAGTTGGTCTCCGATATGTAGGTCATATAAACTAAATAAGAAAAATCTTAAAATTCAACGCAATCTGAGTATAAAAATTCAAATTTCAAAAAATAAAATTTGGAGTTCATAATGGATAAAGTAGAGTTGCTGAAAAATGGTAATAACTCTGTTTTTAAGCTAATAACGTTATTAGTTTTTCTTGTGATCCATGGGTGCACAAAGACTCCTACTGAAAATGAAAAGTTAATATCAGAATTTAAAAAGCGAAGTGAAGAATTAAAGAAGATCGAAAAAAGAGCATCTAAATCTCGTGCCTACTTTGACTGTTTTGAAAAAGCGAAAGATGCAGATCAGATGGAGAAATGCGGAGTAGATAGAAATGAATAGTTCAAGCTGATCCTTCTTGGCATTCTTTTGTAAGAGAAAGAACCTTTAGTCTGTTTTAGTACGACTGTTAGGGAAGGCTATTCGGCTTGACGAAGACATCATGATCTTTATCGTCAGGTATTTGTAATATAGTGCTTCGACTTAGATTCAATTATTCAGCCAAAAAGTGTCACGTAATGACACTTTTTGACTATGATTAAGATGGAATAAGATGATGGATAAAGTAAAGTTAGATGCTTAAGGGCATTTAGTAGGAAGTTTTTTGAAGTTATAACTCTTCACAGTGGTCGAGTCAGGGTTTAAAAGCAGATTCATAACCTGACGGTAACAAACATTTTGAGTTCCAACAGTAACAACTTCGATATCGCCCATCTTTATCGAGAAAAGAATATCATTGAATGTCTCACTGGTTTTGTCAGATGCCTGATAGGCCCACTCGCAGCTTCCATACCCAGATTCTTTCTTTTCAAGGGTGTAGCTTTCTCCTGAAGTGTTGGTTAGATAAATGCTGTTCGTAACTGTGAAAGAAGGAGCGATTTCAGTTCCCTCGTTAATACATGTACTTTGAGCAATATCAAAACTAGAAAAATTACCACTGCTTAGGCGAACAAGATTCACATCTTGAGCAAATGCAGAGAAAGAAAAGAAAGATGCTACTATGACCAATTTCAACATAAAATCCTCACAAAAAATGATAGTTACATAAGCTAATTGCCTTGCGAAGTATCAAGCTTGATCATGAGTGTCAAGAACCAATTTTAGAGGCTGTATAAATGACTTAAGAGATCTGTTTCTATATAGGGGAGAGCAACTGGCGTGAGTCCACTAATGGCAAAGTTTAACTACTAGGTCAGCGATCTCACCCTGGTTATAATTGTCTCTGGAACAAGAGTCTTGTTAGTCTAGGATGAGAATGAAAATGTGGAGCTTCCTTTGTCTTTTGCTGGGTTTTTTTCTGGCCTTTGGAGCCGAGGCCCAGACGGCATGCCCTACCATGAACCTCTATAAAATTCCTGATGGTCCTTACCAGAAAATTCCTCTATATGATCAGGAGGAATCTAACTTGTGTTATGCCTATTCCGCCGCTGATATGACAAATTTTGATCTCCTGAGTAGTAAAAAAACAAAAGAAGTTGTCGTGGATCCTGTATGGGTAGCTTATGTTGATAAGAGTAAAAATACAGATTATAAACTAGACTTTGGCCGAGCGAAGGAGGCCATTGAATCGTTAAATCAAATGGGGATTTGTAAAGCAAGCAAGGTCGAAGAATTTATCCAGAAGTTCAGTCACGAGGTGGGCTTAACCGAAATTCAAGTGATGAACTTTTTAGCTGATTTAGAATCTAAAATTTTTAAACTTACGAGTTATCCTGAACATCAAAAAAAGAACGCTGATGGTAGTTATAGTCGACTCCAAGAAAATGTTTTTTCTGAAGCTTATAAGGATATCGCAGAAAAATATGAAATAATTCATGTAGAGGATCAAGTTGCTTGTCAAAAAAATATTTTACTTGAAAATGATCTCAAACAAATTAATTTTATTAAGAATAATGCCATCACAATTTGCCAAGAATATATATTCAAAGAGTGTAAGGGCCCGATCCTCCTGAAAAATTATCAATTCAATACAAATTCTTTAAAAAATGCAACAGCATCAGATCAAGAAGTAAGTCAAAAGATTCGTTCTCGTTTGGGGAACAATTTACAGCCGCTTCAAATAGGTTACTGCGCGAACATATTCTCCGACAGTAGTTACGATGGAATTCCTACCAAGGACAGGAATAAAAGGGCAGATGATTGTCTAGCTCATTCTTCAGTCTTAGTAGGGGCTAGAAGCTTGCAAAATAAATGTCAGTACCTTCTTCGAAATACTCATGGTCCTCAGTGGGGAGAGTGGAATCGTCATTTAACTTGTTTTTGCCAAGATAAGAAAACCAAAAAAATGATCGAGGACTGCACGGCTCAAAAGAATCCTTCACTCGATTTCACCATTCTAGGTTGCTGGATACCTGAAGAGATTTTGTCTAAAAATATTTCCAATATGTCTTGGATTGAAAAATGAAGTGGTTTTTACTTCTCACTTTCTTTTCCCTTCTCTGTCAGGCCAAAGTTGATTGTGGGCAGATGACTAAATTCAAATCCATCGAAAAAAGTGAAGAATTTTGTTTTATGAAAGAGTCCGATGCTTTTATCTCAAAAAGCTGTTTAAGTGGTCATTGCGCCGTTTTAGGGCTGTTGGTTAAAGCCAAGGAACTTAAATTGTTGAAGAGTGAGTTAGCTGGAGGAGGGAATTCCTCTTCCTTAAAATGCGCTAAGCTAGGGGGAAAAGCTTTGCTTTACCGGGATGAAAATCAGAATCAACAAAGTTTTTGTGAAGCCAGTGATGGATCTAAAGTATCGATGAATTCGTTATGAGAGGGGGACCAATGCCAGACAGATGGTTGTCGGGCATTGGCGGAGAGTGCAGCACTATTTTTTTGGCTTACAAGTCAGTTCCGAAATAACACGAACATGGCAACCGAAACATTCTAGATCTCTTCCTTCGGCGAAGAATGCCCATGGAGAGCCAGCTCCGCCAACAATTTTTTCCGTTTTTTTATCTGTTGCATGACCTAAGTTTAAAACGTCACAAATTTTGTTACCTGAAATGCGACCTTTCAAATACCTTTCATATCCATTAACGATGAAGAACGGAATATGGAGAGTAACGGTGCCATCTTCATTTTTAAATGCCTTTGCGGCTGTTACTTGATAACGAGTTTCATACCACCCCTCTGCGGAGAGACTTTTGTTTGTGACAATTCCTGCTGGGGGATTGATCTCTTCAGCAAATGTTGAAAGTGAAGTTAACATAAGTAATGCAATAAATAGTGTTTTCATAAATTCTCCGTTCGTTTAATGTTATCGACTTCGATATTGAGTCGATTTTCTTTGTCGTGAGTGCCGTTCATTAAAGCTCGCTTTTCTGAGGGGCACTGATACATTCTTCGTTCATCAATTCATTGCTCAAAACCAAAACTAGAGTTTTGGTTCACACATTACGGCTCTAATGTGTTTGATCTTTTTCTTGATTCCATAACTATGATCTTTTGATAGTGTCCAGACTTCAGCTTTTTCAATTGCCTTTGTTCCGTCAATATACTTTCCTTGGCCAAAATAAGCACAAACTGAATCCAGATCTTCTTTAGTGGTTACCTTTGTATCGTCGTTGATCAAATAGTCCATCAATGGATTTGATGCCATAGATTTTGAAATATTCATTAAGCCAATTTTTCCGTCATATTCTTTATTTGAAGAGCCTTTCACTTCAAATACTTCAGCACAAAGAACGGTTTCTCCATGAACTTCTGTGGAATATACATCCTTGCCACAAATTCTATCTTCAAAACTTGCATAACTTGAAATAGAAGTTAGAAGCGTTAGTCCAATAATAATTTTTTTCATAAATTCTCCTTTTTGAAATTCGTTTTGAATTCCCTTTTTTTGTTTGTTGAAATTAACTTAACTTGCGGCGTTATTTAATTCAACCACAACCAGGACGGCCTCTGTCTATTTTGTGGACACTCATGTCCACATATGAACTTTTTACATAGTCTAGGTCCTCAAAACTATTAACTTTAGTTATTCATAAATACTTTCTTGAGGTTGTTGTCCTCATTGTGTACATTAAGGGGCATAGAGGCTTTATGAAAACAATCCAAAGTGAAAAAAAGAAGAATCCGATAGATCATAAGAAGACTGATTCTTTGCCCATTCACATTGTCATTTTACGAGAGGAATTGAATCGTCGAATGAGATTGAATGGAAGTTATTCTCTTCGAAGTTTCGCCAAACAGCTTGACCTTGACCCTTCTTTATTATCCAAAATTTTACAAAATACCAGGTCACTAAGCCCTGTAAACGTAGTGAAGATCTTAGAACGATTAAAGCTTGGCGCTGAAGAGAAAAATCTTTTTTGGCAGTCGTATGTAGCAATGAGAGAAGTTAGCTTTGGAAAAATTGATCCTTATGCCAACGTCTGTTCAGAAAAGAAAACAGGAGAAGGTGCTTTACTTGATCAGGATATCTTTAATCTTATCGCTGAACCTCATCACTATGCTCTGGTTGAACTAACTCGCCTAAAAAATTTTCAATCTGATCCTGAATGGATTAGTAATATCTTGGGTATTTCCGTGACTGAAGTCGAATCTGCTATCGGCCGCCTCTTGACTGTTGGACTAATCAAGAAGGAAGGGGAGAAAATTGTCAGGGCCCCTGGAAGACATACTACCAAAGATAAGTCAGTGACGGCTCCAGCTTTTAAATATCATCAAAGAAAAGTATTAGAACAAGCAATGAGAGCTCTTGATAATGTTGCTCTTGAAAGACGGAATCAGTCTTCCATGACTATCGCCATTAACCCTCAGAAAATTCCTTTAGCAAAAAAAATGATTCAGGATTTTGTCGATCAACTAAGCAATGTTTTAGAAACAGGAGAGTTGGAAGAGGTTTATCAAATGTCCTTCAGCTTATTTCCTCTTATGTCTCCAGTGCAGAATGAGAAAAACGATGAAACAAGAGAGTTTGTACAATGAAACGATTTATTTTTTATTTCCTTTTTTTGAATCTCGTCAGCCTTTCGTCTTTTGCTGGAATAGAAGGAGGAGGCTGTGGAGGACATGGAGGAGATGGCTATTCTTTAGAGTTTTACCGTCTAGGAAAGAAGTTGGTCCAGGATATAAAAACTTGGAGCAAAGAAGATTTGTCACGCTTAAGTGTTAAGTTTAGACCTGAAGAGTTAGATTCGGCAGTGGAGAAGACGAGAATTGTTTCAACCTTGGAACCGCTTAAACTTTTAAAGAAGGAAGTCGATGCTATTAATCATAGCGAAAACAGCACTCTTTTAATTGAAGTCAATCGCCCAAGATGGGATTCCTATGAGGGAAAAAGAGCCAAGAAAATGGGCATTGTTTTACATGAATATTTAGGTATCGTTCAAGGACTTTACGGACACGGAGAGTGGGATAATTACCAATTATCTGATGAGATTCTGGCGATCTACGAACAAAAATATATTCACAATAACCGCTTACCTTTTGAACGCAAGCGAAAAGAAATTAAAGCTGCCTTTTTGGCTGCTTCTACTCCTTTCTCTGGATTACAAAAAGGGATGGCCTGGAGTTGTGCTGAATTCTCTGCTCTTAAAGATGATGAATCGATCTTTTATCATGAGAATGCTTATCTTTTCTCTAAGAAAGATGAGACTCTGAATAACTACGGAACTTGGCAATCAAATATAACCTTTACGGCAGAAGAAAATCTTTTTGTCCGTCAATGGATTGACCAAGACCCAACTGAGTCTATTGATAATCCTGATAGTAATATTAAAGAATTTATGAAGCTCACAGCGAGTGGTGATCTTGTGGTCGAAGTAACAACAGACTATCGCTATTCTAACCAGGTTACTTCAATGGCTGACCCAAAGAGAGGGGCTTTAAGCTATTTTTACTGCTCAAAGCTTGGAAGTCAGACATTGAAGATGATGAATTTTATGAGTTCTTCTTTGTTGCCGATTTTTGATACTCCTACTACACCGGCTTACGAAGATTATAAAAAGAAGCTTGAAGACCTAGCTGATTCGAGAAGATTTAAGCGTTGTGAGCAAAAACCTCAAGGGAATGCTTGTCGCAATACCTATAAAGCATTAACGAAGATCAAGCTTTCTCCTGAAACGGAATCGCTGAATACTGCGAAAACAAACTTAGAGAAAATTAATGTATGGTTGAATTCTTTAAATGATCAGGAGAATGGTTACGCCAGTAAAGCTATCCTAGAACTATTCAATCAATATGTCGTCCACCAAGAATATTTATCGTCCATTCTTGATGTGGGGGAAACTCCGTATATGGATAACATGAAATTTTTCCAGAATTTCTTGGATGGACTAAAGACGAGACTTCCCTTGGCTTATGCTGAAGCGAAAGTGATCTTTCAAAGAGAGACTGTCGATGCAAAAAGAAAAACCATTTTGGAGTTCGCTCCTAGTTTTTAATGAGGCTATCAGTTCAACGCAAAGCTTGTGAGTTCTTTTAAGTAGCAAGGAGTCAGGTTTTGATGATGACGATAGCGAGGATTAAAATCGATTCAAATTAGAAAAGATAACCTACCTTTAACGAAAGCCCCATGAGCTTGGTGGAGGTCTCTTGTTTTTCCGTCGTGTATATGATGTTGCTCTTTTCTTTCGATGCAAACTTTGAATAGGCGACACCACCCCCGAGAGACTCTTGTTTCTGACAATTCCTGCCTGGTTTAAGGTGTAGCATACATGAATGCTACGCTAATCCCCTCCTGATCGACACAAAATTTTTCCTTATGCTAAGTTGACCCTATATTTTTTAGGGGAGATTTTGAATCATGAACAAAAAGCAAATCTTTAAGAATTCAAGACTGTTCATTTTAATAAGCTTGATTTCACCGAACCTTTTTGCCTCAGCTCTTGTCCACAAAGACGATGCCAATCAAACCCTCGAGGTAATTGCTCAGATGAACTATTCTGGGGATCTCGAAAATGGTCTAGAGCTTTCAAATGCTTCGACACAAGAAATCGCCCGGATGTGGAATGAATCTGAGGCCACAACCCAAATCGATCAAAAAACTTATCAAATTAAATTCACTATTGGTCAGACATATAATGAGCCCAAGCTCATCTATCGCAAAAAATCTTGTGCTCATAACTTTATCAGCATTAAGAAAAATTCTACTCCAGGTGAGCGTTCCTATTATAGAGCACTATATTCAAACACTGGGGTTTTTTACACTGATGATGATCTTGGAAAATCAAGCACGGCGGCCCATGAATTCGGTCACGGTTTAGGACTTAAACATGATGAGCTAGATCAAACTTCAACTCAAGCTCCAGGCATTATGTTTGCTCGCGGAACCTTGGTAAAAGCTCAATTCCAATGGGATCCCGATGCCTTTGCTCGCGCTCCGGGAGGTACAATAAGTCCTTATCACCGTCGTGTTCGGGCCCAAGATGTTGCTCATCTAGAGCTTGAAAAACTTTCTTTCAATGATAAAGGATTCGCTTGCGTGGGCGTGGGCCATGCAGTTGCACTGAGACTGAATAATACAACGACTGGTGAATTGACCGAACCAATCATCGCTGAAGCAACAGAAAAAACTTTGGCTAAATGTACTGTGGCTACAGAAATTAGCGCAAACTCCAATAAGCAGATCAATGCCCAAACCCTAGCTTACATGAACCAATCGCTTAAACAGTCACTAGAAGAAAAAGGATACAAAGTGGATGAAACAGCGAAAAGAAAAATTGAAGTAAGCTTCAATTTGGAGAAGAAATTTCTCACTGAAAGTTCAATCATAAAAGTGAAAATCAATGATGAAACCGGCACCGAAATTGACAATATTTCTGCAAATACCAAAATACTTTCAATCGGTAGAAAGGATCACAAATCCATTAACAAGTTGATGGTCCTTATTTCTAAAAAAGTGAAACAATGTGAATAGGTCAAAATCGAGTGGTAATTAAGGGAGGACAAAATTGCGAGGTTATTACATTCAAGGCAAAAACTTAAGTTGTATCGATTTTTTATCGCTTGTGTAGAGTTAGGCGATTCTGTCCTAATGGTCTGAGCTAGGCTTTACTTTTTTAAAGTGTTTTTTTTTAAAGATCAAAATATTGTTTTTGAATAATTGCTCCGCGCTCTTTAAATTGAGACAGCAAATTGTCTTTTCCTAAAAAGTGAGCCACTCCTCCAATCACAAAGATCTTTTTTTCAGTGTTTAAATTCAAAGAGTCAAACCACTGCCTATTTCTAGTTGTGAGAATTTCGTTATTAATTTCTAAATCCCAAGTGGCCTGACTTTCTTTAATAAGGCTAGTGAGTTGTTCTTCATCTCCCAAAAGATAGACTTTTTTTAGTTCCTCAGTTTTTCTATTATCTTGGTCAATTGTATTTTTAAGCGTGTTAATCGAAAAATGACCAAAAAGTATTTCCATGGAAGTTAAACACCTGTTCACTTCAAGTTTTTCAAGGACAGAAGCAAGTGTTCCAGTATTATCTAAACTTTTAACTTCTTTATTATTTTTTAATGCGTACTTTTCCAATTCACGATCAAAGATATTATTACCAAACAATTTTTTCGTTTGGTGAAAATGAACGTATTGCACATCTGTTCTAGAAGAAGATTGATTTTTCTCTGCGAAGATAGGAAAAAACTTTTCGTAATAACCCTGGCCATACTTAGAAATATATTCACTTGAAAGTTCTGAAATTAGACAAGGGTGCATTTTTTCAAGCGATATTTCAAAGGCTTTAGAACTGGTTTTTATATCAGTGAATTTTTCATTATTTGCTGTTTCAATATAGTTTTTAAAAGCGACGGGACTTAAGCTTTTTTTGAGATCGGGGAAGCCTTTAGTAAAGTAATTGGCTAGAATGGGGGGAATTGACTCTTTATAATCGTTTGTTATTTCGACATACACAACATCAGAATCAAGAATGTCCTTACGTATTTTTTTAGGTAAATCATTTTGTGAAAAATTATCATGTAAGGTTCCGAGGAAATAATACACACGCCCTTTGTAATCCATTTTCCAGTAGAAAGGTTTGGTGAGTTTTGTTGAAGTAGCACAGGATAAGAAAAGTGAACAAAAACCTAAGACCATAGATAATTTATATTTCATAAAACATATCAACTTTTATTTAAATTCTATCTTAACATTCTTTCATTGTACTTTTTTTCCGTCAAGACTATTTGATATTGAGATTGTAATTCAAATAAACTTTGGAATGAATTTAAAAGTTCATAGAACGTACCTTTCTCCTCACCAGTACCGCTCTTATTTTTTTGCCAATTTTCGTAAACCCCATCACCAAGGCGCTAAAGAACGATGTGCTCATCGTTCTTCAGGAATCACCACGGGGCTTGTGGGATACGCCCCGGGGAATTCCTTCCAATCATTCGGACCAAACACAGGATGATAGAAGATCAACGGTATATTCGCCATTAATGGTATCTAAGAATTGACCTTTATCTTGATAGATTTTGATTCCTCTTATTTGTGATGCCCAATCCATATTTGCACTGAGGAGTTGGTCTTTTAAGTTAACACCAATTGTAGCAAAACTTTTGGAGGCTCTATCATAAAGTTCGATTGAACCAAATTGTGATTTTTTATCTATAAAATCAATCCAGCTTTGATTAGGCTCTTGAAAAGCAGTTACATAACCATTGGGAGCTCTTACTCCATTTTGACTAAGGCTAAAAGTTACTCTACTAGAATCTCCAAGAATCCTCGATTTTGTTTCTGTGCTTAAGTCACAAGTAATAGTTACATCAGCCGCTTTTACTGGGGAAATGCTTAGTCCTATAAAAGTGACAATCATCAAAAGTGTTGTTTTCATCTGTCCTCCGATTAATTTTTGGTCTTACAATTTGCTGGGCTATTGAGTTGCATACTGATTGAACCTGAATGTGATGTTGTTACAATCCCACCTTTGGTTTTGAACAATGATCCTTTAGGATTGAGTTTTAGGGCACCAACCGTAATGGCTTCATGACCATTACTTCCACCGAATCTGACGTAGGCTTTGCCATTTGGCTGAGGAACGTAATCAATCAGTTTTAAGACATAAGTTGTCGTGATGCCTGCTCCGATTAATTGAATAGTTTCTAGTTCCAGGTCTACACTGGCCTCATGATGACGACTTGAAATAGTGCTATTTTGTCCGCTTGAAGTACAAACGACAAATTGCTTTTCAAAAATTTCTCTGGCTTTTTCTGTGGTGATAAGACTCGAGTGAGCAAGGCCAGAGCTAATGAGTGCAAGAGCGATTGGTAACATTTTCATAGGATCTCCTTTTTTAAATTTAGTGTCTCAGTAGCCAGAGAGTACCAGTTGGCTAATTTAAAAAAAGTTACTTGATGTTACTTGGGAGCGAGTGCCATTTAGGTATGAAAAAATTATACAATTTAGAACTTTAATCACTTTTTGCAAAATATTGAAAATAGTTAATGCAAGCTATAGCTTTAATCCGACCCAGTTGAGCTTAAGTCAGGTTAATAAATTGATCAGTCACTTTGAGTGATTGAGAAGGCAGTTTTTTTCTCAATTTAGAGAGATTCGCTCTCAAGTGAGATGAGTGTTTTTCAGAAAAAGGTAAATTCCATATTTGGCGAAAAAAATCTTCCTCTTTGATTGGTCCATTTTTAAGCACCAAAATCATTTTCTGAAAAAGAGGGTTCGATTCGAGTCGCTCAATTTTGGATTCGGTCGTGGATAAAATAATTTTGGACTTTTCAAGATAGATCCAATGAGCAAAAAAGTGAACATGTTTTAACTTTTCTTTTTGATTAGTGTCGATCCCTAATTCCGCCAGCTCTTGTTGGCATTTATTCTGAATGGTTTTATTATTGGCCCATTTCGCAATAATGAAGGCTTCAGCTAAAACACTTTCTAATTCTTGTTGAGTACCAAAACGGCGAAGCAAACGACTTTTGCTCCTCTGAAAAATCAAATATCGGTCCAGCCAAGCCTCTTCTTGCCCTTTTTCTTTTAACCCATCAAGAATGAGCTGCTGGTTTTGGTGAAATTCGTCTGCTTTTTGTTTGTCGTTTAAATGACAATAGATCATGATCATGAAACCATAACTAGCGATCGCCGAGCTTGCTTGGGTAAACTCTTTGGCATAGAGGATGGCGATCTGTAATTCACTTTCTGCCTTTGACCATAGAGAGAGTTCAATATAAGCATGTCCCCTGATTTGATGAATGGTCATTCTGGTCACTGGATTTTTGCATTGGTGTATAGTGGGATCAGAAGTCGAGTCAATGACTGTTTGATATTCTCCACTAAATAAAGCCTGTCTGGCTTTTTCTAAAAGGTATTCACACTTTTCTTCATCAGTCTCTGGAACGATCGTTTGCAATTTCTCCTTCGCTTCATCCAGTCTATGAGTTCTGAGTAAATCCCTGATCATATCAATCTGCTGATCAAATCCAGAATGATGAGGAAGGGCTTCTTTTATCGCTTCTGAGGCCGTTACATTTCCATAGTAAGAACGAAGAAAATAGGAGACAAGGTTGGCGCTGCCTAATTTTGATGAGGGCCCAATGTACTTATCCCCATATTTGGCCAAGTTAATGTCAAGCTCTGTGAAGGCTTTCATTTTCATTTCCTTAAGGGAGTAAGTTCATATTGAGGATGAAAATGAGGTGAGAGTTCTAAATCAGGCGACGATCCTTCTCCACCTGGGTAAACCAGTCGAAAAGGAGAGGCTGCATTTTTTTTGATCTCATTCCAAAAAGACTCTTGATACTCTTCTTTGACATAGGGAGAATAAAAACTGCAACTTTTAGCTTTCTCTTCGCTGACTGTGAGCCAGAAGGCAAGGGGAGAGTCTTCATCCTGTTCTACTTCTTGCAGGAAAGGTTGGCAGGATTTAAATTCAGACTTACTCGCCCAAAGAATTTTGGTGTTAAAGAGATTATGCAATTGAATGAAACGTTTTTGGTAGTGGGCTTTTTGATTGAACATGAAGTCGACATTGTCGAAGTAAGCTTGTTCCATGGCTTCAGAATATTCTTTGAAAAATTTAAAATCAATTGAGACACCAGGAAAGAAGGTGGAGCTATGTGTGTTCAAAAGAATCATTTCGGTGATTTGAAAATTAAATTGAACATTGTCTTCAGCAATATAGCCTGTAAAGAATCCTACTTTATCTGCGTTAGATATATACTGCTTTATAAATAGCTTTGTTAGTTGGGTGGTTAAGGTCAAAGAGAGCCCATGAATGGCGCTTTTTAACTCAAATTCTAAATCGGTAGTAGGTCTAATGAGGCTTTTCCATTGGTAAGAGGGGGCTTGCCTGAGTGTGTACCAGTTGGCCTGGGATTCATAAAGAAAGCTCAAATACTCAAAGACCTGTTCTTCCTTTAAAGGTTTTCGTCCTTTCATTTCTTGGTGGAAACCATAGAGATCAAGGGGAAAACGATAAGTGTATTGAAAGGCGTGTACCACTTCATGATAAAGAGAATCTAGTCTTTGCTCATCGGTCAGTTCTTCACTTAAAACGATAGTGTGAATCAAAGGAATGTAGAGCCCTCGCATTTTTTGATTCTTGGGATTTGCTTTGATTAGTCCCATTTTGAAAGCCTCATTCATCATGAGGATTTTTTTTTGCTGAAAAAGATTTTGGAAAGTTCGGTCAAGAAGCTCTAGGTAACGGCCATTATTGATCCTTAATTTGGAGTTTTCTTTTAGCTGCTGTATTTTGTTACTCCATTCATATTGAATACTATCGTCCACACTTTTAAGCTCCAGAGTACGAACTAAAGATTGAACTTCCTTTGCAACTTTTCTAACTTCTATTGAACGAGAGGTTTGGGCTTCTGAGGAAAATGAAACCAAAGGGAGGAGGAAAATAAGAAAGGCTAAAAAACGCCAAATTTGTAAAGGTTTTACCATTTGGAAATCATAATGGCATCTTTGGGGTGACTGCAAGTAACATGAGCAACTACTTCAATCTTTGAAAAAATTACAATAGAAATTGACTAATCTTTAGACAGTAAAAAAAGAGACAGTTTGATCATGAAACTAGAATTATTCACACATAGTTGAAGACCATTGATCGATTATAAATTTACAATTATTTGTTTCACACATGAATGAAGACCTTCCATCAATGATATATTTGCAATCATTCGAGTCACACATGTACGATGCCCAACCATCTAGAACATATTGGCAATCTTTGGTGTCACACATATATGAGGGGGAGCCTTCAATAATGGCAAGACAGTCATTCTTGGTTGGAAATGAAGCATAAGCAGAGTTGATTAAGAGTAAGGCTATAATAATTGATTTCATGTTTTTCTCTCTTTTAATGACTAGTTACAAGCATTCTTTTGTTGTCGATATAAATTTTGTGCAATCTTTTTGATTTGCTAATTATTAGCAATTAAAATTTTATGAATACCTCCTATCATTGAGAAAAATTGAAGTAAACTGGTGCATTTTGGCACTAGCTTTATATTCTTAATAAAGTTGATTTTTCACGAGCTTAAATTTCTTTGAGACTTATTTTAATAATATTGATATGGAACTCGTCCTACCAATTACAAAATATCGACCAAGAAAAGAAAAAAACATAAGTTGTATCGATTTCTGATAGAGTGTCTAAGGTTTAGACACTTTTCCCACACACTTCCACTCTTTTACACTTACAAACTGGCCCATCGTTTGCTCCTTAGGGCTTAAATCATTCTGACTAAGGATTTCTTATGAAAGTTTTTACTCTTGCTCTTTTAGCTCTTACTGTTTCTGGAGCCATGGCCCAAGAGGCTCCTCAATATAATGGAGAAGAAATAAGCCCTCTTAAAGCAGATCTCTTAGGGGTAGAAGATCGTTTAATTGAACCTACCTCTGTGGTATTAGGAAAAAAACTGGCGGCTCAAATCCGTTTAGACCAGCGCCACCCAGATGAGATCATTGATAGTATTAAAAAGGATTTCCCCAACTATAAAAAAGATCTGCAACTTTCTTCTATAATATACTTCAAAACCCTACTTCCTAGTCTTCAAAAATACTGTACTACGGATCACAAAGAGGAAGAAGCAAGTGAGAGAGATATCAAACAAGTTGAACAAGGAGCGATTCCTCTTTCCATTTTAAAACCATTGCATACAAGCTACCTCGAAAACTTAAATATCATTCGTACTAATTATGTGGAAAAAAATGAAGCTCATATCGAAAAACTGGCGGGCGACATGGCCCGAGCTTATCAACACCAACGCTATGACTGTTTGGTCGTGCACAAACTTGGAAACATGGAGAAGAAAGCTAAAAAAAATCTTCCCGGCCGTTTGTATGATCGCTTAATTGATTTAAACCACAAAATCAGTTCACCTGAAGCATCTTTTCCACGCATTCAGTTCAGTATTAACGGGCTTACACAATACGTTTATAACGAAATCATGAAACTACCTTTGGACCGTTTAAATAAACTTTTAAAAACTGGATACGATGCGGAAATAGCTTGGCGTGAATTAAAAAGAACTACTGGAACCAAAGAAAGATATTTTACTGCCATAGAGAGAGAAATCAATGCCGCTGGATTTATGCCACGTGAAGCACTTCTTTTCTTGGCCTACTCAACTAGAAATATGGCTTCAGTAGATGTTCACTATGGGTACGACACTGACAAGGCCTTGTTACTTGAAGTTTATTTCTGGAAAATGCACGATATCCGTAACGATGTTCAGTCGAAGTATCTCCCTGATATTTTCCCTAACAAAGTGATGAAAGCAAACCCAGGCCTTTATCATTACGCTACTGCTTCACTTTTAGCTTGTGACATTCGATTACACGGTTACTCAGGAGCTATGGCAAAATTCTTAGCTCTCTTTAATAAAGTTGGCTACAAGGTTCATAAACTCTTTGGTGAACTGGCCAATGGAAACAAAGAAGGAAAACGTTCTCTCAAAAGTATCCACGCAACTGCGAAAGCTCAAGGATTCGGTCCAGGAGTTTTGGCCGGAAGATATGGCGGACGTCATGGTGTGAAGTACTGCCGTAAAAATACTCCCAAAGAGTTTTGGTTTAAACATGAGGCCCTGTCTGCCCCTGAAGGTGCAACCGCGGAAGAAAAAAATATTCCAGCCGAATTGTTGAAAGAGAACCTAGATCCTTCTTTCGATATAGATGATCAAGATATTGATTTAGACGGAAGCGAAAATGAATAACAAAATGTTTCTCTCACTAACTCTTGCATTTACTTTTTCACTGTCAGCCTTTGCTCAGCAGGACAATGAGAATAAATATTTAGGTTACATCTACCAACAACAAAAATACCAGTTGGAAGATCCTAAAGGTGACCTCCTGTTACTTTGGACGGCCCATCAAATTCCGGGCTACATCCGAGGCAGCTTAAATGGGACCGCGGGACAAATAAAAGCCGAAAGAACGAGAATTGCTAATGAGCTTTTGCTGAAATACCCTGAGTTTAAACCTCCAGTCGAAACAGAGAACATCGTTGTAGAAGAATATTCAATTTTCAATAAAGACCAGTTGCCCTTTTCTTTAGAAGGACATAAGGCTCCTTTTAAAGTTAGTAACGTCGTGGCGATGATGAAAGAAGTGATCACTGAAGAATACCAGCAATCGGGTATTGTCCCGACCTATGGTACAGTTCATAAATGGAGCCCCGGAACAATCAAAGAGATGCATAAAAAATTTTTCTTTTTTAGTCGTATGTCAAAATTGTTGGTCGCTCTAAGCCGAGGCGGAAGTTCACAGTATTTAATGACTGGCACAGAAGATCTACTCAAAAAAGAAATTATTGCAAAGCCAGAGAAATCCATTGCCTTAGCTGACATGCTCCGTATGTCATACCGAATTAATAAAGGTGACATGTACCTGACGTTTCTCACGATTGAAAATGTGCTATCTCGCTTTTGGATGGAACCTCATCGTCAGCAACGTGTGATCACCACCAAACTCAAAGACATTACAAACTTCTATTATTCAGGAGATAAGTTTGGTTCCTGGTACCATCTCTTTGGCATCATACTTTATGGCTATGCTGAAGGTTCTCTTAAAAGCCAGATTGTAGGTCGAACGGAAACTCTAGGCAGTCATATTATGGGCCGTTTTCAAGATGAAAAACAAGAAGACTATATTAATCGCAAAGGTGGACGCATAGGGGCTCAGATTAAACGTTTTGTGAAAAATAAGGGATACGAGAATTTTACTCTCAATCCAAAACTGGCAGAAGAATCAAGCTATATGCAGTTGGATGAAGATTTCTCTAAACGATTATTGAAAGCTCAAGCCAAAGATGCTTCCGAAAAAGCAGAAACAAAAAATACTGAAGTTGAGTAAACTATTTTCATGAATAAGGTATTTATTCTATTTATTTTAGTTTCAACTAGAACTTATTCTGAAATTTTAAAACTTCCTGATCCCTTAATAAGCCTTCATCAAGAAAAAATCAAAACGAAAGAAGAATGGACCAAGTTTCGAAGACCCGAACTTTTAGAACTTTTTCGCTCACAAATGTACGGGCACAGTCCCATTTTTAAACCAAATCAGTTATCTTATAAAGTTAAAAAAGAAAATCATCAAGCGATTAAGGGAACGGCAACTTTTAAGGAAGTTGAAATTTTAATAGAAGGGCCAAGGGCTAAAGTTTTGATGAATTTACTTCTTTTTATTCCTCATAAGAAAAATAAGTCGGCTCCAGTTTTTCTCCTTATTTGTAATCGCAATAAAAATAATATTGATCCTAGTCGAAAAATTAAACGTGAGTTTTGGCCTGTGGAAGAAATTATTAAACGAGGGTATGCGGCAGCTACTTTTCATTATGAAGATCTGGCTCCAGATAATATTCTCACTTTTAAAACGAAAGTGATTAACGCTTTTACTTCAAAATATGAGAATGACTCCTGGGCTGCAATTTCGGCTTGGGCTTTTGGAGCTAGTCGTGCACTTGATTATTTTGAAAAAGACAAAGATCTTGATGCTAAACGTGTAGCCTTGGTAGGGCATTCACGTGGTGGAAAAGCAGCTTTGTGGGCAGGAGCTCAGGATGAGCGTTTTGCCATGGTTATTAGTAATGATTCTGGTGCTGGTGGAGCAGCCCTTTCTCGAGGCAAAAGTAAGGGAAGAGAAACAATCGGTTTTCTTTATTTGAAACAAGCTCATTGGTTTGCAAATAATTTTAAACAATATGGTGATAAGGAAGAGATCCTTCCTTTTGATCAACATGAGCTTATTTCCCTAATGGCGCCTCGATCTGTGTATATTGCAAGTTCTTCTCTCGACTTATGGGCAGCTCCGAACTTTGAATACCAGGCAGCGGTTGAAGCGAATTCAGTTTATGCACTTTTTGATAAAAAGAGTATTGTCGGTGATTTTCCGTCTCCTGGAGTTAAACTTCATGAAGGACAAGTGGCCTATCATTTGAGAGCTGGCAAACATGATCTTAAACTTTGGGATTGGAATGCCTTTATGGATTTTGCAGATAAGCAGTGGGGGAGGTAGCTCGAGAGTCAGTTTGAGCTCGGAATAAGTTGCTAATTTGGGTTATGCTCCTTTATCTATATTTATTACCATACCTCTAGACCTTTCGACCCAAAGGTGAGTATAAGCTCCCTTAGGGATTAAACCATGATGAAAACAATTCTCTTCATTCTTTTTTTTACCAGTAGTGCCTTTGGGGTCGAAGTGGATTATTTTGTCCCAGCCCCTCCTGAACTTGCTCCATATGCTAGCTATAAAATCAGCAATTTTTCAAGCGTTGTTAAAGACGGCATTTTATCGGCAGAGTATGATCTCCCTTTAGAGTTAGTGGGCCAAAATAAAATCACAGTGGCCTTGAAAGGAAAATTTGAAGCGAACGGTATCTCTCATTTAAGTGGAATTAATGCTGAAGCCAAATGTACTCATACGAATGAAGAATTCAGCTGTTCAATTCAAATGAAAGAGCTAGACATTAAGTATGAAAACTTAGTGAAAACGCTGACCGAATCTTTATTACCCGAAGAAGAAAAAGCTGGGCGTCTTTTGGTCTCTCAACTTTTTTTCGCAGAACCAAACGGTGTACTTCTCTATAAAGGATCTTTCTACTAGGTTAAAGCAATATACTTAGTGGCCCTTGCTTTGCCTAAAGCCTTCAATTTCTTTTTTTCACAAAGTAACTTTAAATCTCGATATGCCGACATGGTTGAGATTTTGAACATCTTTTTTACACCTTGAATGTCTGTGACTCGGTCTTGACCTTTCTGGAACCACTTTAAAAGCATAAGCTGTCGGTGTGTGAATTCGCTTTCTTGCAAAGGCATTCTTTCAATCAGTTCCGGCCTTTTCGCATGAGCACTATCTAAATTTTTCACGGTGAATACCTGCGCCAGTGAATATTTTCTTTCATCTCGTTGAATGATGTAAGCGGATTTTCCTAGGATCTTTTTCAACTGACTGATGGCCCGGTAAACAAGATTATCGTGGCGAAGTGGATGATACTCTTGTCCCCAAATGGTTGTGACCATTTTGTCCAAACTACCTTGATCGCCCAGCATACATTTTAGTAGTTTTAATTGGAGAGTGGTCAAGCCGCTTATATGATGTACGTTACCTCCATCAAAAACGGTAAGAGACTTAGGAGTTAATCCAAAAATCAAAGTGGGATTAGAAAAAGAAATCTGGAAACATTCATAGAGAAGTCCCCAATAACCTTTTTTTAAACAAAGTATTGGCGCTTCTTCGGAGCCAAGTTTAATCTGATCAATCAAATTTCCAACCAGGTCTTCATTTTGAGAAGAACTTTTCACATGTGTTGGTAACTCGGTAGGGTGTAACCCTAGGGTCGATAAGATTTTATTTTCAAGCCCTATAATTTTTCTTTCTAAGGCCTGATCATACTCTTTCGAAGCTTTTATAGCTTGAATCATTGAGAGAGCTAAGTATCCCTTTCCTGCTCTGAAATTCAAATAGGCCCGACTAAAATTGACCAGCGTTTTGTGACGAATATTTCCAGTAGCGTAGAAGACTTGAGTGGCATCATCAAGCGCTAACTCTGCTGCCTTCAAATTTCCTCGTAGCATATACTGACGAGCGATTTCAAGCAGCAGTGAAGACTTAGAATAAGTATCTTCAGTGGAAACTGATCTGACGGCATTTTGTAGTTCGGGTAAAAGGTTTCCTTTAATGCCATAATAAGATGTTTTGATCAAAATAGAGTAGTGAAGAGATTGAGCATTCTTACTATCTCCTAAATCTAATATTACCTTTAATGCGTGATTTAATGTTGTGAGACCTGTTACCACTTGACCTAGTTCCACTAAACAGTGCCCACGCAAATCCAATGACAAAAATAGAGCATACTTTAAATTCAATTTTAGAGCTGACTGATAAGCGTTCTTGGCAAAAGCTTCAGAAAGTGTAAAATCACCAGCAAAAAAATGAGAAAAACCCAGACCTTGATTACGAAAAAAATTCACAATCTCGTGAGCTTTCTTAACTTCATTGTTCAACTTTAAATAGTATTGACCTTTTTTGTTATTGCCGTGACGTATATTGGTGATCGCTAAATAAAATCGAGCGATCACTTTCGCCATTTCATCCAGCTTGTCTTTTTTCTCTTCATATAAAGCTTCCGCTTCATTTAAGCGGCCTTGAAAAGCATAGGCTCCAATTATCCAAGGTGAATCTTTCTTTCCTCTGAAAAGAACAACCTGAGCGAAATCTCCTTTCGAGAAATGCTTAAATGCGGGAGTTTGAAAGGCATTATTTATCATACCAAATCATACCATAATTAAGGAGTAATGATCAATTGCGAAAAAATTATACATGAGGCACATTGACCTCAACAACGGTGAAAGGATTCGCCATAACAAGGAGAAAAGAGATGAAGATTTCAAAACTTGGGCTAATTTTAAACCTGTTTTCATTTACAGCATTCGCTGGCGGTGGAGGACCGATTAACAACTGTAAAGAATTCGATCCAATCATTCTGCAAGAAACAACACTTAAGGTTAAAGATACTTTGCAATATGATGTTGGTGTAGCAAAGCTTATCAGTACACTCTATTCATGTGCTGGAAGCAAGAGATTGTCAGAAAATTTATTCGTTGAGGTAGAGCTTTTTGACTATATTGAAAGTCTTGATTTAAATGTATTGAAGTCAATATTTTCCGCAGAGTCATCTACAAGCATAAGCTTAGATGCTCAAAAAATGGTACAATTCGGTCGAAATATTCAAACTGTGATGGATGCTCCTGTTAGATTGATAAATGCCTCTGATGAGTTTCCCATTCCGTTATTAAAATATAATTTTGAGAGGGAGGGGAGTCAATCTCTTTCATTTTGGACTTCAACTAGCAGTGGAGAGCCGTTAGCATTTATTACAAGTGAAGCTGTGGCCAAAGATTCTATACCGGGATTACCAAATTATCGCGTTCTTGCCTGTAGTGCTAAAAAGTTTGATGTTTTTTTTGAATTTAATAAATCATCAATTATTAAAAGTAAAGTTTATGCCTCAGGTAGAACTCATATCTTGCAAGTACCTTCGATATGTAATCCAAATTAAGTATCAGTTATATAATGTTAACAAAAAAACTGGAATTAATAATTCCAGTTTTTTTGTTATTGTCTTATCATTTTATCGAGACTACAACTTTATAAATTTAAAACCATCAATGACATTTTTCATTTTATTGCCGTGATATTTTCCTTCTACTTCATTTTTTAAAATTTCAACTTTTAAGTTATTCTGAACTAACCAATCTTGAACAAGGAGAGGGCAAATGTCGATTGTTGTACCCTTTGTAGTACAGGTATAGACTGAATGCATGAATTGGAAAATTTTCTCAGGATCATAAAATAAGATGGACTCAGTCTTTTCATGATCCTCCTTAATCCAGCTATCACCTTTTTTTCCTAAAAGAATGCTCTGTAGACTGACTTTGTTTTTTTCATTGCCAAACAATGTTGGTGAAGCTTGCACTTCTCTTTGAAAAAAATAGTCTAGACTTTTAGGATAAACACCAGCCACTTTTAAAACACTGGTGGAGTAAGAGGTACAACCACCGCCCAATTTACCTTCTGGTCCATTTTGCATATAGCTTTCATAGGAATCTATGTTTAAAGCGTAATATAATAATTCAGAATCATTGTATGAGGCCACATCTTCATAAGTTGGAGTTTGTTTTTTAGTTCGGCTGTTAAATGCAGAATAAAAACGTTTTACTTCCAGGCACTGTGAGGGACTTATCTCAAAACGCATAAACATGGGACGCAATCTTACAATATTTCCCTCATTATCCACATCTTTTCGACCTAAATAAGTAGCAATGCCTCCTTTAACCACTTCTTCGTTCTGTATAAAACCGTCACGAAATCCGTAACGGAGTATATTGAGACCTATTCCATCTTTTGCCATTAATGAGTATGAATATTTAGGGTTACTTTCTCCCGATATGCCACTCCAAGCAGACGCTTTCTCTCCATTAGGAAGCATACAATCAAAGTGTACCCAAGAATGACCAAGGCCCGTGCGATAACGATTTTTAGATGGATTCAAAAGACCATTATTTAAAGCTGAACTAATATAGGAATTTAGAGTCGTTTTAGGAGTACTCCAATCCAGATAGGCACTTGAAGGAGCTATATAATAGTCGATGAAGCCTTGTGTTTGGCTAGCGAAAAGGCTCATTGAAAGAAACCAAACTAAACTTGCTACAATCTTCATCATAAAAGAACCTCTGATTAATTTAAATTGTGCCCCCTTTAACTCAAGGAAACGTTATAGTATTTTTAAATTTTTTTGAAGGAATAGGCAATGGTTAATTCCTGTGTTGTGGCAAGTTTGAGGTAAATCACTCGTATGTTTTACTAAGAATCCATGTTTTTTCATTCCATTTCCAGCTTTTAAGTTCCTCACCTTTCACTTCGGTGCTTAACAAATAAATTGGTTTTCTCTGACTTTTAAACCGCTGTAAAGTCGATTGAAAGAGAGCCTGTAAGCTTTCCCTTGTTTGAGTTTGGTAAAATGCGTGGAGCAAATCTAATCTGATTTTTTGTGTATAGGGAGCTTTTTCATTAGGATTTAACCATGATTGGGCTTGTTCTAAATTGAAGGCCTTTAGATCCACGATCTCAAAATGTTTGAGATTCCCTAATTGATATAAAAATGGATACTCTGTAAAAATTACAGCATTCTCTGGTAAGTTTTGACTTGCCCATTGACTCATATCGGCCATCATTTTTTTTTCAGGATTACTAACCACCATCTCGCTCCACAAATGCCCTTGATAGAGTTGAAGGGTCAGTGAAAACAAAATTAAAGCAAACGCAATACCTTGTTTAAATTTTGCTGGAATTTTTAAGGCCACCAAAAATTGAATAATTCCCCATAAAAACCAAGGGAACAAAATAATAAAGAAGCGGTAGTATGCAATACTTGAACGGCCATAATAATAACATAAATAGACAATGAGATAAGGGAATACCGAGAGAAGAATAGACCAACGTTTTGCAGTGGGGTAGCCAAAGTTTAAAAAGAAGAGAGGCAATAAAGGGAAAAAGGTCAAAACAAAATGAAAGCCGAAGTACTTAACATTGGAAGCGAAATAGATGGGAGAAAATCCATCACCATCCCCACTTAAGTGATAACCAGTTATCCATGGTTGACCAAAAGCTTTCTTATTATAGAGAGCCAAGATCAGCACAAATATCATTCCCACTGCGAACATAGTTATAATAGAATTTTTTATTTCTTTTTTCGTGATAAGGCTCGGAAAAATACCCAAAATTAAAAGTAGTGAAGTTAAATGGGTGAGACCCATAAAACCTATAATGACCGTAAACCAGAAAGCATTTTTTATCGTTGGTTTCTCTTCCCACTTTTGCCAAAAAAATAGCATTGATGAGCTGAAGGCGAGAAGAGTTATGTGTGTATCGGGGTAATTGGCGTAAGTGAGAAAAAGTGGATGAGTGGCGAGAAGTAACGTTCCTGTTACCGTCCATAAGGGAGAAAACTGTTTCTTCAGATAGAGATAAAAAGTTCCCACAGCAATCAGGCCCATCGCTGGGCTTACCAGAAAAAAACCGTTGGAACCGAAAAGCTTAATGAAAATTGCCTGGAAAAAAGGTAGCCCCGGAAAAAACTTCGGCACCACATGACCTTCAGCTGATTGAACCCAAAAGTGTTCATGAAAGCGATAAATCTCTGTGTTTTTTTAAAGCGGAAATTCAAATTGGGACCAATGTTTGGCCAGAGTGAAATATCCAAAAGGATCTTCGTTAATGTAAGAAGGGGTGTAATGTAGGGTTAAAAAGACAGCAACAAGGATGAGGATCAGAAGGAGAAACGCATAGTTTTTGAGTAAGTTCATATTGGCATATATCTTTATATATCTTTATATATCTTTATATATCTTTGATATATATATCTTTGATTAAGTTTATCGTCTAAGTTTATCAGTCTTTCTGATTCACATGCTTATAAAAACTCAAAGGCGTTCCGTAGGTTCCATCACATTTTGGGCAATGATAAGGCTGTGGTTTTAAAAAATAACTTAAGTAACAAAAGTAAAGAGTATAAGTGGAAACGAGTGTTCTTGGAATAGAATAAACCGACCAGGTCTTAAAACCATATGTTATTGCCACCCAAATAACGAACAAAGTTGAGATTAAAAAAAATCCATAGTTCAACTTATCTATGCTACACGGTCCTTCATAAGAGCAATTATCACAATGAATTTCCATGGTCCAAGTGCTGAACGGGTAAAGTCCATAGTGTTTAAGCATGAAGAAGAATTCTTTTATCATTTCAATCTTTAAATGTTTTGTTATATCCAGTTTATACTCATTTTTGAAACACTGGTATACTTGTACGAAAATATTCATTAATCCTTCCAGTCTGAATACTAAGAAGCTTGAAATTGCCTGGGTGTACAAACTTTGATCAAATTTAGGTCTTTTTCAATACTTAAATCCATGACTAGTTTAATCAGTTTTCTGGATTTTCTTATGTTGGCTTCAGTATAACCGACAAGACTATTATGAAGGTATCTCACTTATTCATGTTCTATTTCATCTGTTCAAGCTTGGCATGGGCTGTGCCTATCATAGGCCCTGAAGAGCAAAAAGTGTCCAATAACTCAAATCTGTTTGATTCCATTTGTGCTATTTTTAAAAATGATAAATTTTTATGTTCAGGAACAATCGTTCCAGGAAATACATTGATTACAGCCGGTCATTGTCTGGATGACGTCTCAAAAGAAGAATTAAGCATTCGATGTGGTTGCCATAATAATATATGTATTGAGACGTTTAAGGCAGATGGGATAAAATTCGAATATCAAGATAGACCTACAACTGATGTAGATCACGGGTTAATCAGACTTGATCATTGGTCAAATTTGATTAAACCAATTGAAATTGCCACAGAATCGGAATTTTTTGATCAAAAGACAGGAACTATAAAAGCCAATGTTACTTGTATTACTGGGGGCCACAGTCGTAATGGTGCTGGGGATCTAGATCCTATTACTCATGAGGATATTCCAGATATAAAGCAACCACCTAACATGTATAGGATAAATGATGTAAAATATTTGCCCAAAGAAAAATCCTATCAGACTGAAATCTTACATATAAATCATGAAAAAGCTCAAAGATGCAGGGAGGATGTAATTAAATATGATGGATATATAACTTTGATAAAAGACGCAAAAAAAATGGGTCTACTTAAAAACGCCACTAACCTACAAGGGGATTCTGGTGGTCCATTACTTTGCAAACTCAAGGATGGGTCATATAAATTAGTCGCCATAAATAGTTCAATTCAATCCACGAAGTTTGATAATCCAAATGGAACAGATTTCTATAATAACTTTTCTACCTTTCCCAAGCCGGAACTTTACAATCCTTCATTTAAAGTTACTCCAATGGCTGTCGACAAATTATTTGTTAAGCCTAAGCAGGGGTTAGATTTAAATCCGATCATAATAAAAAAGTAAAACATTTAACTGAGTCGGAAAGAAGCGATTTTATCCCAAAAAAATCCCCCAATGTTTTAGACTGAGGGATTATATGGAAAATATTTTTATCATCTGACACTCTGATACGATAGAGATGGATTTGCTGGTGGACACTATCATTGTTCATATTTGAGGTGAGTGACCGGTCCACCATACTTAAATTCAAGCTATGTCCATCAAACTAGAGTTTTTTACATCCTACAAAAAGGTTCTGCGTGTGGAAATAGTCAGGGGCGGGCATATCGTAGGATGTACCAATTGAAAAACTATCCTGAGTCAGCGGTAAGTAAGCGTTTATCTGGCCTTTTGCATAAGGAGAGCTCGAGTCTGGAAAGAAGAGAACTCGCAAGCTCAGTTGTTTCCCATCATCAGTCTTGTACAAATCTACTGAGATTTTTTGATTACTCGAAAGATTAAAGTTTGTTGTTTTACCTATTGTGATAATGCCATTTCTAACAACTAAATCATTAGGTCCTTTAGTCGTTTGTTCGGAATCGTTTTTTACAAAGTCACACTTGTAAGACTGTGCAAAAGATGAAATTGAACTTAAAGCAACCAATGCAATGATAATTTTTTTCATATTTTCTCCTGAGCTGATGCTCGTTTAATCTTTTCGACTTCGTTATTGAGTCGGTTGTTTAAGTGACATTAGCATGTCTTAGGAGAATCTAATCAAGAAGGACCTAGAGTGTGAAATTTATGTGTTTGGAATTGAAAACAGCTTGGTTCTAGAAGGAACCAGGATAAAATTTGGCAACAAGTGAACAGTCCATGGAACCTGAATTATTAGAATTAAAGGTCGTTTCGCATTCATCTGAAAAAGTGACCATGGAAGAATATTGATATGAGTTCTTTTCATATCCCAGAATCCCTAACATTTCATGCCAGATAATTGAAAAACGCTCGGCCCTTTTTAATGACTTCCACTGATTACGATTGATAACAATAATTCCCTTCTTTTTACCTTGTATATAGTTTTTGGCGACTAAAGCAGAATCTTCATTACAGTCGTCTGAATCTTCGTTTAAACAAAGTACTTGATCGGTCGATACCATTTGCACTTTCTCCCAATTTAATTTTTTCCATACTTTTATGAGATCAGCAGGGATTCCTTCGATCAAAGGTACCATTTCGAACAAACTCATAGCTGTTTGCAATCCGTTCTCTGCTACTTTGTCTAATATAAGACAAGTTCTATTTTTTCGATAAGAAGTTTTCTTAATGATAGAGATAAGATCCTTTTCATTCTTATATTGATAAGCTGAACAGTTAGGTGCTTCTTTACCTTCTCGGATGTGGTAAGGAGCAGACCAGACTTGAGCCCAAGAAAAATTTGAGAGAGAGAAAACAAATAGGGCCATAATGGTGTTAACGAGCACGATCAATTTCTCCTACAATTACTTCAAGTTTCACTAACTTTTCCTCGTTGGATAAGGTAACCCATGTTTTTTTATCAACCAGTAAAGCTTTGTGAAGAGGATAAAATCGAGCAGCAATATCGCAGACAGAAGCAAGATTATCACAAAAGTTGTAATCTCCCACCAGAATGCGATAACTGCTAGCGAAGCCTGGGATATTTGCCACGCCATTTTGAAGAGCCATATTGTTCACGGCCCGTCCTACCTCCAAGGCTATTTGCCCTCCACCATTTCCTGCACCACCGACATCTTTAGATAGAGCATTAAGATCTCTTTCAATATTGTTGGATTGGGCCATCGCAAACATAGATGTATATAAACATAAACTGAGAACCAAAAAAGATTTCATAAATGATCCTTTATTAAAGGAAAAAATTGTAGGTTTAAATTATAAGTTGAATTAGGATCTGAAGGAGTATTTTCCATTTGTCTTGCAAAATCATGCATGAAATTACGGATTAATTCTTTAGCCTTAGGAAGTTCTGCCTTGTTGATATTGATGGCATAGCTTTGAAATTCTCTCTCCGAGACAGAGGTAATATCTATAGTGCTCGAAACAAAGGTAGAAACTTCCTTGTGATAATTTCTAATATATTCATTCGGAATGTCATTAGAAGACATTAGATGAGGTAAAAGACGTGAAAGCTCACCTTCGGGGCCAATCGTGATATGGCCCGATTGGTTTAAGTAGTTTAGGCTCTCTTGTATTTTTTCCATAGAATATTTATGATAAAATATTTCCGGACAAATTTGAGTTACGTACTTGATGTCAGGCCGCCCTATCATTTCAAAAACTATCATCGTCAATGGCCTAGAATTGATTTCATTAAACTCAATATGCTTAATATTCAGCGGCTTAAGAGTGTGAAGATTTTTTTTCAAATCGTCCATTTTCGCCCCGGCGGCTTCTTCAAATATATAATGATTTATCTCTACAAGAGCACGAAAGTATTTCAACTCCTGACGATTCAATTTCAATACGTATTGAGACATTTCTGAAGTAAGGGATAATGGAAAACGCTTTTTTCCTTTTATTATTTGGTAAAGCTGAGAGTAGCTGATGCCCTCTAATTTTAGTGCTAAAGATCGAAAGCTATATGCCTTGCTCGCACTCTCTTTTGATTTGATAAAATCTTGCAGATACTCTGAAAGATCGATGTAATCAAAGATACTAACTTTTTTAATAGAACTCATAAGCATATTAATATAGTCCCTAAAGTGGTGCTGTTTATTGCACCAACATACCGAGACGGTTAATAGTATTAACCCCATTATTCAATAATTCTGGATGGCCTCATAGGAGTCGTGAACGAATGACTTGCTAGTGTCTAAGAAATTGACAGCAATCTTAAGTCTTTTTCAATATTTACCAAGCCTAAGCTGATGGGAGATCTAAATCCTTAGTTCCTAATTTAAAAGCAAAACATTTAACTGAGTCGGAAAGAAGCAATTTTATCCCAAAAAAATCCCCCAATGGGGCCGGTAAATTCTACTATCCTAAAGAGAAGGGAGAACACTTTGTTCTCTAAATGCTTGTCATCTTTTCGCAGGTGATGTTAGAACGCTGTTCATGAAGCACCTAAAGCATTTTGCCGAAATTTTATCTTTCGAGTTTGAATCACGTAAAAAAGTGAATCAGGCTTATTCGCTACGATGCTTTGCTGGAAAGCTTGAGATTGCACCTTCTAAGCTCAGTGAGATTTTGAATTACAAGCAAGGTCTTAGTGAAAAAGCAGCTTTAAAAATTGGTAAGAGCCTTAAGTACAATATAAGCGAAATGAATCACTTTATCTGCACTGTACGCGCACATAGTTCTAAGTCTCCGGCGATTAGAAAAAAATTTATGCAAGAGTTAGAAACGTTGAAGATTTCTAACGATGATTTTGAAATGGTTTCGAACTGGTATTACTTCGCCATTTTGGAGTTAGTAAGTTTTAAAGATTTTAAGAACGATGCTGATTGGATTGCGAAAAAGTTAGGGATTAGTTCAGAGGAAGCAGAAAGGGCACTTACTCAACTCATCTCCCAAGGTTTTTTGAAGGAGACAAGGAATGGACTTAAGAAAAGTCATACTATCTATCAAGCGACAGATGGTATTGTTTCTCCGGCAATTAGACGGATTAATGAACAGCTCATTTTTAAGGCCAGACAAGCGATTTATGAACAGAGCATAGAACAACGCTATCTTTCTACTCTAACAGTAGGTGTGAATCCAGAAATTTTACCGGAAGTGTTTGAGAAAATTGCGGAATTTAGAAAAGAGCTTAATCAATTTATGACTGGCCATCCCAAGAATCAATCGAAAAAAACTCAAGTTTATAGTTTAACAAGTCAATTTTTTCAACTGACCAAAGGTACTGAAGGAGATCATTGTGAAAAGTAGAATGACAAACATACTTTTACTCACGCTGCTTGTAACTTTTTCTTTAAACCTCAATGCAGGTGGTGAGACCGGTAATGGTGGAGATGGAATCGTTTGTAAAAGTAGAGATGGATTTAACATTGAGATGTACGACATCTATGAAGGCCAAGTTAAAAGAAAAATTGATATAGATTTTTATACCGACATTCCCAATCTGACGAGTTACCAAGATTACTTGTTTAAGACTTTAAGTATGATTCGTGAACTCGACCCTGTACGATTTCACAAGTACACCGATTGGGGAAGAAGCTTCATGAGTGAAAGTACTTTTACCTATGCTCCTTTAGTCGATATTCCTGATGCAGGAGTTTCGGTGCTAGAGCCTGGCTGCCACTTAGTACAGTTAGCAGTACAAGAAACTCCCACTTTACCTGGAGACTATCGTTACACCATCGATGCTGAGCTTTGGAATCGTTTGAATGATTTTCACCGTTCAGCTCTTATTTTACATGAACTGATTCTAAGAGAAGCTATTGAGGAGAGTGATTACAAACATACCAATACCAAATATGTTCGATACTTCAATAGTATTCTCCATAGCGAAAAATTAAAAACCATGGGAACTCAAGAATATATTCAAGAAGTACAATTATCTAAACTAAAAACTTATTAAACTTTAACAAGGAAGAAAAAATGAAAATGTTACTTATCTTTTTGGCCTTAACATCTAATGCTTTTGCGACAGAGTCTGTCTTAAAGCTTAGTTACAAAGTAAACAACTTAAACCCAGGACTAGTCATACTTGAAGATATTTTACTACTTCAAGATGGTAAGACGACTGGAGTTTCAGGACTCATGAGCGTTAATGATGAAGAGGATCCTTGTACTAGCATGTTAGGGGGAGAATTTTCTGGAGCAGATTTTATCGAGTACAGAAGAGGTGATGCGATTGAAACCAAAAATCCTCAACATGTCTATTTAAATTCAGACGGGTCTGTAAGCCATTTAAAGTCTGACTATCATGTTCCAGTTTATGCTGTCGTTTGCAAAAAGAAAAATGAAAGCTTCAAAGGATATCGTAGTCGCACCAATGTAGCAAACGGAGTTCGCTTTGATGGACTTCATTTAAACTATCGAGGCAAGACGATTCCATTGAATGTATATATGCCAAGAGATGCTGAGTTTTTCTGCAAGGAGTTCATGGGGAGTGCTTCAACCCTTGTTGATGCAAGTTTTTCCAAAAAACGTGATGCAACTTTGTCTGAGAAAGGCGACGCCATTATGGGAAGATCAGGAAAATTTTTCATGAGCACTCAACTTGATTCAATAGATAACATGGTCCTAACATCTATTGTTTGTAAATAAACTACTAATGGATTAGAGGCATTACTTAAATGAGCATTAGCTCGAGGAGAATTATGAAAAAAATATTAATCAGTTTTTTGGTTTTGGCGTCTATGGGAGCGATCGCACACCCACTAGATACTGATCCCGGAACAGCTATAGATGTAGGCTCAATTTTAAAAGTAGAAAAGGACGTTAACATACCGTCATTTAATAAAATTCTTTTAAAAGATGGAGTAGAATATAGATTTTATTCAGAAGTTGCGTCGGGTCCATTTTGTCGTCTATCTGCTACTGATCGAGAAGACAGAGAATTCACAAGAGATGTACTTCTGAAAAGTGGAGCTTCATTAAGAGTTATTTCAAACTCGAGCACTAACAACCGGGTGTTATATTTGATTGCAGTGACTGGCCAAGGAAATAAGATTCATTTTGATTGTTACCATAGCTTGAAAGGTGCCAAAGGGACTCAAGTTCCATCTATTAAAGAGGTGAAAGATTCATTAGGTGATGTATTCTCTCTTGAATTGGCTGAACCAATTGAAATCTAGGTTGGCGAATAATATTTGAATTTAAAGATAAAGAGTAGACATTGATGCAACTGATGAATCGATGAATGGACTGAGCCCCGTGAGTATCTAACAAAAGGGGCTCACCTCAAAAGCGATCATACGTCTTCACACATTTTTTTATCTTTAAGTCTAAGCGTTTAGATCTAGGACTTAAGTCGATGACTAGAGCATGCAGTCGGAGGAATTGTTGATGAGTTATCTTTAAATCCGCTCTCAATTGCCTCAATCTTTTCGCAAATCCAATCAAGATGGGTCTCAAGATTTACATGATCTGAAGCACAACATTCTATATCCGTTTTTAATCCTATTAACTGAGAATGAACTCCAACGACTTTATAATCCTGATTATTCTTTATTAAGACAGGCCCTCCAGAATCTCCTCCATTTATTCCGAACTGATTGTCTTTTTCATAGATCCGATTTCTTAAACGTATCGTTGGTCCAATGCTTACCACTGGCAATTCAATTTTCTGCAGTACACGTTCCTGCGTTGATCCATAGCCTGGAGTAGATTTTCCGAATCCTGCAGCGATCATAGTAACTTCAGAATTCGTTATACCGATTTCAATTGGTCTAAATTCTTTCGGCGCTTCTTTTTCAAGAACAAGTAGGGCGAGATCGCCCTCACCAAGAGTGTTATTTTTAAGTATAATAACTCCTATACCTTTTATAAGTTGAGATCCCTCTGGTTTTGAACCAAATTGTACAGCGTAGCTGGAAGATTTCCATGTACAGTGAGCAGCAAAAAGAATAATTCTTGGTCTAATTAATGTACCAGAACAGTGTTTAGTACCACTTAACTTTACAGCCACAGTGAAACGAGAAATTGGATCGGTGTCTAACACTTTTTGACCGCCCACGATTTTTACTGCCGCGTTCGCACTAAAATTAGATAACAGTAATAGAAAGAATGAAGCTTTTCTAATTAATTTTTTTTTCAAAGTATTATCTCCGGTTACTTAATTTTGGTCATCGATGCATCATTCACATCAAAAACTTGTGTCATCGTTTCTCATAATGACATTCTGCTTTTGAAAAAAATAGGCCAAAGCGTCCTTTTAGTTCATCGCGAATAACTAATCCATTATCGGTAAGTTCGAACTTTTCAAACGATCGATAAGATTCCAGACCACGTTTTAGGCGAAAACTTCTCTTTACTGAATTCTCTGCCCATATAATTGATTCTTCGTAATCGTTTCCTTCTAATTTACCCGCGTCCATGAGACTTTTTGAAATGTAATATCCTTGAATATGACTAACATCATTGAAGAATAAACCTAGGCGACCACCTTCAATTCTATAGGTAACTCCAAGTTGTTTTGCGCAGTAAGGTTTGGGCTGATGAAAACTTTTTACTTTCATCTCAATTAAATGATAATTACCAACAAAATCAATAGGTGTAACTTGTGCTGCAAAAGCAGAGATTGAACAAAGTGTCAGTAATCCTATAAAAATTTTCTTCATAAATTTTCCTTTTTTAATCATCGGTTTTAAACCATTCGTTTTTTTTTGTTAGTGTAGGTGAGCCCCAGAAAATTCTCAACCAGATCTCAAGGACAAGACAAAAAGGTGTTTATGGCCAAAAAAACGGATCTTTTTTTCATAGATAGAAGTCATGCCGAAGCCAGATACCTTGGATTTTGCTGCGAAAATTAAGATGTTAATGGCTCTTTGGAAATACTTCACTAAGGCTTGAAAAGTTTATTTGGAAGATAAAAGCAAAAGCCCTGAGATTTTTAATGATCTCAGGGCTTTAAGAAATATCAAAATTTTTGAGATGGACTACTAGTCATTTAGATCAGGAATAAAATAATAGCATCTTATAGTGATAACAGGTTTTGCATCGAGACTATGTTCAATTTCAGTGATTTCTTCTACAAGATAGTTTCCTGAAACTCTGAGGTTGGACTTTGATGAATCATAACCAATCTCAATTGAATTATTTTTAATTTTTGCATCAGAAAAATTTTTAAATCCTAATGCAAAAATTTGCTCAATATTCATTTGGTCGAAGTAATTTGGGGCTTTAGAAAGATTCCAATATGAAATGGCTTCATAAACTTTAGAAGTTGTTGCAATCGGACCAGCATCAGCTCTCTTCTTTCTGAATATGTATCCTGAATTAGTTGGTTCATTTTGTTGTTCATCATTAAAGCATCGGCCAGCCCAAGCAATATTTGAAATCTTGGCAAGGTTTGGTTTAGTGCCAGCTTTGTAAAGATTTCCTAACGTTTCAAAGTGAGTAGATTCTTCATTTACTTGATACTCAGAAAATTTTTCAGCGAGTGGCCCATCAACTTCGAGCATGGAAGCATGAGCAGAAAGAGTTCCAATTGCCAGTAAACCAATTAGTAATGTCTTCATAAATTCCCTTCGAGCTAATAGCTCATTTAATTAAAGCTTTCGACTTCGTTATTGAGTCGATTTTTTTTGTTATGAGTTCTGTTCAATAAAACTCGCTTTATCTTTGGTCATCGATCCATCATTCATTTTAAAAACTAGGGATTTTGAGTACAGAAAATATTCATAATAGTATCTGGAGTCAATGTTTGAAGTTGAAGTTCTTTCTGATCAGCTCCAAATAGACCAATGGTCGTAGCCAAAGCCTTGCCTGTAAATCCAGTTCCCTCTAATTTAAAGTTCTCATAAACACTAAAACTTAAGCTTGTACCATTTACCATATTTTTCGTTTCAAGAAGGAGCTTGTATTTCTTATTTGAATTGTTTCCAATAGCATCAATAAGCACGCGCTTGTCAGATAAAATAATAACACCTTCATTTTTGTCGATATCAAACTTTCCTGATCTTTCAGAGAAGCGAGCCATCACTTGGTAAGTACAATCCAGAGCTGTTGCAAATGAAGACGTAGCAGATAATGCTAGTGCAAATCCTAAAATTAATTTTTTCATAAAATCTCCTATGTTTTTTATCTAATGACTAAAAGTCATCCGTTGTTTATATTTTCTTTGCTTTTCCGCGCGGCACTTGTTTTATCTCAAGTGCTCATTCCAGCTCATTCAAGTCTAAAACTTTAGAGTCTGTTCTGTAGAACCTAAATTCATTTGATTAAGTGTGCAATCACTCAAGTTATATTCTAAGACACCAAAAACTTCTTTTTTTAAGGTTGGGTCTACTGCTCCTACTAGATCTAGCTTAACGGCATAACTTAGAATGTCTTCTCTCACATGCTCAAGAGAACTGATCTCAGCTTTTTTTACTTTAAACATCGGCCCATCGTTTCCTTTACCATAGGATAAGGCTCCCAAATCTAGCTTTAGTTCTTGAGTCATTTTTTTCTCGAGATTTGTTCCAGTAAGTCCATCACATGCAAAGCTTGAGATTGAGTTTAATGCCAAGAATGCTAAAAATAGTTTCTTCATATTTTTTCCTTCTGAGCTTTCGCTCATTAATATGTATTCGACTTCTTTATTGAGTCGATTTTCTTTATTAATTTTTTTTCTTCGCGAAAGTAGTTGAGTTTCAAAAAATTCTCAACCAGATCTTAATGGCAAGTCAAAAAGGTGTTTATGGCCCAATAAACAGATCTATTTTTCATAGATAGAAGTCATACCGAAGCAAGATACCTTGAATTTTGCTGCGAAAATGAAGAAATAAATTAATGGCTCTATGGAAATATTTACATGGATTTTGGATCTGAAAGATTAGGATCAGGAATTGAAAGCAATTGCTGAAATTTAAGGCTTTCCCAATCACGTTTTGATTGGTGTTTTTTTCTATAGGTTTTGACTACACTGCGAAGATATGGATATACTTTACATCGATGATACAACCAATTGGTTTCAAGTTTTTACATAAGTTATTTCTTTTTCTTGTTAAGCACTATTTCCAAGCTGAGGTCAAAGGTCTTGAGAATATCCCTGTTGGCCCTTGTTTATTTGTCGGGAATCACAACGCGATCGCTTTCGTAAATCCTGAAGTTTGGATTTTTGGATCATATTATTTTCTAAAAGGTAACTCTCTGAAGGTTCTTGGCCATGATCTGGTTCTTAGAGTTCCAGGGATTTCATACCTTGCGAAAGAATATCTTCGATATATTCCTAACAATCTTGAAAGTGCGAAGCAATCTCTTAAAGATGGCTCACAAGTCTTGGTTTATCCCGGGGGGGCTTGGGAGTCATCCCGTCCTTCAAGTGAAAGGGACCGCATAGATTTTAAAAATCGTTCTGGATTCGTTCGACTTGCACGTGAAGCCAGTGTTCCTATCGTCCCAATTGTTTCTACTGGTGGTCATGATGGAATTTTTGTTTGGAAACGTGGACATAACTTGGCGAGAGCTCTTCAGTTTCACCGTTTATTTCGAATTGATACTTTTCCAATTGGATTTAGTTTTCCTTTGATTCTACATATAGGCCCGTTTGTCCCATTTATTCCACTACCCAAAAAGGTTATTCTTGAAATCCTACCTCCGATCAGTATTGATGAATTGATTGCAGATGATGATGTAGGAAAAGCGAATGAGATCGTAAAATGCATGCAGAGGACGATGGATAAAAATGTTGAATTGCTTCCACGCTCACAAAGATAATGTATTTGAATCAAATCTATTAAGAATAAATGACCCTCGAACCAATTATTAAAATTATGATATATAGAAAAAGCCCCGGAGTTTTTTTAGGAACTCATGGGCTTTAAAGTTATCGAATTTCTTTATTTATAAAAATATTTACTTAAGAGACTACTTCCTTGGAGTAAGGTCTATTATACTACCATCAGTTGTAGTGGTAGTTCTTAGAATTGCAAACTGCTTAAAGGAAGTGAAACGAATACTACCTACGTTAAACTCAATTGTTTCAAAAATATAATCATGCGAACTTCCTCTTGATCCTACATTGCTTCCATTAATATTAGTTAATGAAAATGTGGAATATTTAGAGCCAGTATCGACCGTTTGGGTAACAGTTACAGGTATCGTTCCATATTGATTTTTGTGAGTATTAAACTCATTAATCAATTCTTTGCATGTTTCATCTCCAAGATTTTGAGATTGGAATTTATGATCTTGGTTTTCACTCGGGGTACTAAGTACAATTGAGTGTAATGACAGAATTGAGGATGTTGGAAAATCTCCTGAATGATTTCCCTCTTTACACTTAACGGCAATCGGGTTATCTAAAAAACTCAAATAGGTCTTGAATTGAATTTTTTTGAGTATATTATTACTCTCGAAAGAATGAGAATTAGACGCCAACAAAACACTCATAGCAATTATTATTATTTTTCCCATAAAAACCTCCTTAGATTTTTTGTATATATCACAAACTTCATAAATGTTAATTTAGGTTATCTTTTGATAATCAATTTGCTCTTATTAAAATAGCCAGTTGAGTTTTCCACCTTAATTCACCCTCAGGAGCTTTATAAACCATTTAGACCTAATAGGTAAATTTGGTAAAGCTTATGCTTACCATAGATTAAAACAATGGATGACTTTTAAACTGCCCCACTTGCGTGGGGACAGAGTTTTAGTCGGCCATGAATTTTCA
>JBMOGR010000014.1:0-87080 GCA_049318265.1 Bacteriovoracaceae bacterium | reverse complement strand
CCATGAAAATTCATGGCCGACTAAAACTCTGTCCCCACGCAAGTGGGGCAGTTAAAAATTCTTTTAGTTTTTAAAAGCTCAGGTATAATTCCACTACGATGAATATTATACTTATGATCCTTTTCTTCTTAGTCGTTCCCACCTATGGCCAAATTCCAGAAGCGACAGTCGTACCAACGATTCCCACCAATGGTTTTAATCAGTTTGATCAATTGGTTTTTCAAGTAACGACTAAGGCAGATAAAAATAATTCTGTTTCCTCTTCAGGAACAGCCTTTGTCGTCAAAAAGCAAGGTCTTCTCGCCACCAACTTTCATGTGGTCTCTGAAATGTTTAAAGAAGGAAAAGCTTCAACCAAATACAAAATCTACATCAACATAAACAAAGTTGATTATGAAGCAACCATCGCTGACATCGATATTATTCATGACCTCGCTATACTGAAAGTTCCTATCACTTTTGAAAACGAAGTTATTCTTTCTAGCGAGCCTTTGAAGAAAGGACAAAAAATTTACGCCATTGGTTTTCATGACAAAGAGTACATGTCGATCAATCAGGGAACGTTTAACGGATATCTCAAAACAGAATCCCGAATGATGGCCGTTTCAGTGGCAGTTAATCCAGGCATGTCTGGAGGTCCCATATTAAATGAAAATTTTGAAGTAGTCGGTGTTAATTGTATCAAAAACTCTAATAAAGAATCGAGCGCCTACGGAGTCGAGATTGGAAATTTAGTTAAACTTTTTATTGAGAGAGGTATTCCTGACAGAGATTCCCTCAGTAAAGTTTTAGAACAGCAAATTAACCTTAGTATTAAAAAAATTAATGGCGCCTTAAGCGAAAAACACCCAGTTCAATTTTTAGGTAGTTGGGTTGTCTCTAATCTTGATAACATCCTCGAATGCGGAGAATATAAAGACGCTGAAAATTTAGATAGAGATAAGGACGACATAAATCACGATCAAATTAATATTCATACAAAAGTATGTTCACTTGATTATAGAAAAGTTCCTTTATCTGCCCTAGATTCGAGAATCAATGTTGATTTTTGGCTAAGTAATGTCAGTGCAAGTGCTAACACCTCTCCCCTTACTTATTATAATTATATCAACCGAAAGTTTAATTTTAGATCAATCAGGGATAGTCTATTTGATGATGAAAATTATAAATGTGAAAAAAGGAATATAAGGAATAGCTCTGGCGTACATCTGAGAGTTTCCATTTGTGCTTGGAAATACAGATCGATCCCTAGTTACTTCAAATCGAAAGACCTCTATTATTTTGATGTTAAAGCATTTACTTTAACAAAAAAAATGGACGACATGCTTTTACGAATGAATTTTAGTTCTGATAAAACCATTTCTGCACAAATCATCACTCAGCTTCTTAACAATCTACAAAAAGGTTTTGAATGAGTTCTTCTGATAATCAAAACAACCTTAATAACAAAATCATTGTGATTGATGCAGATCGCACTCCAGATATCAGCCGAATTGGGACAAAGGAATTAGATTATCTTGAAGAAGTCATGGATAAGCTCCATCAACATCAGTACCGGCACGTAGAGACAGTACATTGGAAAGAAATTTTTCCTTGGATTATACTTTTTATCGTTTTTACATTAGCGCAAATCACTTGGATCCAAGGCTTGGATTTACTAGCTGCAATGCCCTTGGCTTTCTCCACCTTTATTTTAAACTCTTTTCTCATTGGTCTAGTGGTTATTTTTTCTAAATGTTTTACCAGTCTATTTAATTTTAAAATTACAGTCTTGAGATCACTAAAGGTGCTACTCTTTATTCAGATTGCTTATGAATTAATGCCTGTCATGAGTATTTTTGGAAAATGGATTGAAAACTCAGAAGGCTGGTCCAATTTACTTCTTTGGTGCGCTTGTCCGGTTGTTTTTTATTTTTTGATTCGTATTTATATCCCTTATCGTTGGCTTAAAATAAGTACCATCACCTACTTCATTGTTTGTTATGGTCTACTTTTCACCTCTTTATCTATCGCAAATTTTCGCCACTTCATGATGAAAGATAACGAAATAATGGTTTATTCGGATTTAGGCGCAAGCTCTAAAAAAGATGTCTCAGAAGTTAAAAATATGATTGATAAAATAACAGAATAAAAAATGGCCACTTACGTGGCCAATTTTTTGTTTTTTATTTTGGATTTTCTGCAGCGATGGCAAATTTCTTAGCCCCAGCTTCTTTTGCGACATCCATGATTTCAATGGCCCGCCCAATTTGCGCCGTTTTATCACCTTCAAAAACCACGAATTCTGTTTTTGCTTCGGCCATAGCATTGGCAATAGCTGCTTTCATATCTCCGCCATCAAATATTTTTCCAGCGATGGAGAGCTGTCCATCTTTACCAAGACTAATAATAACAGCTTCACCAGCTGTCGCTTGAGTTTTTGAGCTTGTTTTAGGCAAGTCTATATCTAAGCCAGACTCAACCGATACGGAAGACGTAACCATGAAAATAATTAAAAGAACCAACATGATGTCGATCAAGGGGGTCATATTAATTTCAGCAACGATATCTTCACTTTCAGGATCAGATGTGTTGAAGGACATAATACCTCCTTATTTTAAAATAAGATCGGATAAATCCGCTAATTTGTTTTTAAATTCTAAATTGATACGACTAATTTTAATTTGAAAGTAGTTGTAAAAAATAACCGCAATAACCGCCACAATAATACCTGCAGCAGTTGCCACAAGCGCTTCTGAAATGCCTGAAGCCACAACGGTAAAACCTGACTTACCAGTAGATGCGATACTTTCAAAGGACTTAATAATCCCCACGACAGTTCCAAATAATCCGACAAAAGGAGCTGAAGAACCAATTGTTCCTAAAACCCACAAAAATCTTTTTAAGCCTGCTTGAGTTTCCATTAATCTTCTATGCATTTTCTCCAATCTTTTCTCTGGAGAAATTTGTTCATCATCTAATAAAACTAAATGTGGACCTGAAATGAGTTTGTCGGCAGAAGCATAAAGTCCTTTCGCTTCTTGAATTTTTGAATTCTTAAGTAGCTCGTAAGCTTTCGAATGAAGCTCTTTGTATTCTTTATTAAACTGTTTTAATCCCCATAGCTTTTCAAAAACCACAGCCCAAATTGCAAATGAGAAAATAAGAAGGGGGTACATGATGAATCCACCCTCTTTAATTAACGTCCAAATACCCATAACAAAACTCCGATTTTAATGATTACAACGAACGAATTATAGAGTTAAACTAAGAGGATGAATAGTAAAACTGTCGGGATTAAAAAGGACACATTAAGCATTTGGCTTCTTCTAGCTTTTTGTTTACTCATTGCAGTCACGACACTCTATTCAGAGCTGTTTCAAGCACCTTTACAAGAGTTTGATGCAAAAAAACTGGCCAGTAACCCTATTAAGGTTGAACTTCTTGAAGGAATTAAAAGCGCCGAACTGACAAATGCTCAGGGTATATTTCATTTAGAACGGGATCCTGACGCGACAGATTTGAATAATGACGGGCTTGATGACGAAACTCGTGATTTAGCATGGTCTATGACAAGTCCTTATACCAATGGAGCGCGGGCTCAAGTTCTTGAACAAATTTTTGAACTTTTGCGTAAACTTTCGCCTAAAAAAGCTTTTCAACACGAACCAATTAATCTTGCAAATTTTACCCTTGATAAACCAATTTTTACCCTCAAATTGCAAACCGAAAAAGGAAAAACTGTTCTCTTCTCCATGGGTCTCACCAATAATGAAACCGGAACAACTTATGTGGCAGTAGAAAGTGCCGAGCTAAAAAATATTTACGCTATCGCTAAAACAGAAAGTCCATTGGGTACCATTGGGGCGGGATCGATCATCGATTCTAAAATTTTTATGGGGCATAATTCAAACTTAGATATTATCGAAGTTTATAAAGGAAAAGAGTTAGATAAAGATCCACTACTTGTTTTATTAAAAAAAGATCAAGCATGGTATGGCGCAAATTACGAAGGGATGAATGCTGAAAAGGTTCAAGATTTTCTAGATAAATTATTTAGCATAAAAAGTTTAATGATTTTAGATAAAGTGAGCGAAGAGGGACAAGAAGAGCTGGAAAAACTTCGTCTAGAACCAGAGATTACAATGATTTTAAAAAACCGTTCGAACTCAGGTGTGGCCTATACTATATCCAATTCCGTTAGCTCCCTTCCAGGGGTCAAACTTGACCGTAAATCGACTATTATATGGGTTTCAAATAGAACTTTTCCTTATCTCGTAGGTAGAGAAAATTTGAATTCTATTTTCAACGTAAAACAAAATAATTTTGATTAATTATGCTTTGCTTAAAAGAAAAAGTCCGTCGCGCACTGGAAGAAATGTTGTCTTGAAAGGACCTTTCTTTAGATAAGCATGAAACTCATGGGTTTTTTTGACCATATCTTTATGTTGGTTTTCTTCTTTTAAAAAAGTCCCTTTCACAAAAGCATTATCAACAACCACTACGCCCCTCGCAGATAACTTTTTCTCAACTGCTTTTAGAAATTCCAGATACTGACCTTTCTCACCGTCTAATAAAACCAAATCAAGTAGTTCAACTTCTGCTAGTTTTAAAAGAGCATCACCCTGATGGTAATGAAGTACCTCTTTCCAATCCTCTGGCCAGCTTAGTTTAGAAAATGGCTCTATTAAGTCGTCTCGTCTCTCGGTTAAATAGATTGACTGTGGTAATTGTTCCTGACCAACTAAATACCAAAAGGCAGACTGACCATAACCTGAACCCATTTCGAAAATTGTTTTGGGCTTTAAAACTGAGACTAAAAAGTTTAAGTTTTGACCAACATCATTTTTAACTGCCGGAAATCTAAAATCCACTTTAAGCTTTTCTAAAGATTGAAATAGTTTCTTTTCCTCATTAGACCAATGAGTATCGTAACTCCAAAGAGTCTCTTCAGAAAAATGATGGAGATGAGTTAGAATTTCGGATTCAGTGAATGGATTTTTGGAATACACAAAAATAAAAAAAGAAGGAGGGCATTAGTCCCTCCTTCTTCATATTAAAAAAGTTTAAAAACTATTTCACTTCTTTATGAAGAGTATGTCTTCTTAAGAAAGGATTGTACTTCTTAAGCTCCATACGGTCAGGAGTAGTCTTTTTGTTTTTGGTAGTTGTGTAGCGTGAAGGTGATTTCCCTTCTTTTCTAGCTTCAGTACATTCCAATGTAATTATAACTCTAGGTCCTTTAGCCACGGTATCCTCCGGCATATAGTAAAATTGAGAGGTTAATCTACAAGTTTTAAATTGTACTGACAAGAATTAATTTTTCACATAATGTGCAAAACATGAAGACTGAAATTAATGCTGAAAATTGGACATATACTCATTACGCTCTGGCAGACATGAAAGCCAAGCTTTGCATCGGTGGCGAGCTCAAGGGCGATGAATACCAGGAGATTTATTTTGTTTCTGTTCTTGACGCAGAAAACCAAGAAATATCGCAGACCGTTCATCCTTCCCTTGATCATGCCCTAAAAATGATTAATTTGGGCCACCATGGCTGGGATTTTATCGATGAGACACTTAAGCCTACTGGCTCAGGTTGCGCCACTTGTGTTGCTCATTAGCCTAGACCATTAAAAAAACGTTGACAGTTACTGTTAAATTAGCGAAATTCTGACTCTCAATTTTTGACACTTACATTTTAATTAATAAACTCGAGGAATGTTATGAAAGAAGGAATCCATCCAAATTATAGACAAGTTATCTTTAAAGATGTTTCTGAGGACTTCTCAGTACTTCTTGGATCAACTATCGAAACTGATCAAACTGCTAAATGGACTGACGGAAAAGACTACCCACTAATCAAAGTTGATATTTCAGCTGCTTCTCACCCTTTCTACACTGGTAAACAGAAGACGATGGATACAGAAGGCCGTATCGAAAAATTCAAGAAAAAATACGCTACAAAAAAATAATTTCATCTCAGATACTTCTAAGAAAAGCCCGCTCAAAGCGGGCTTTTTAATGTCTTATTATTACCATTGGAGTCTCCATGGGACGTTTGCTATCACTGGTTTGCCTTGCTTTCATTATCGGATGCAGTAATGGAACATTTTTAAACTACAATAGTGGTAACTACGATCAACTTTGGGTCGAATACGATTCTTTAGATAAGTTCAATTCTCCCTACTTCAAATTTATGACCCTCACTCTTCATAATCGTGGAACTGCATGGCTCAATGTCGACACCATGGTCTTAGACTTCCTCGACAGTAGTCTAGATAAAGAAGTGAAAGTGGTTGCTGGGCAAGACTTAGGAGCTTGGCTTGAGTCTGTGAGTCTGCAAAGACATAGAACTGATGAGCTCAATGGACTGTTGAAAGCAGCTGATGGATTTACTGGAACTAATATAAGTATTTCGTTTGAAGAATACTGGAAAGATAATAGCAAATATAAAAAGGAAGAGCTCTTTCCTGTAGGTCACTTATTCCGCACAACTGTTATTCCACCTGGAACATCTATCAAAAAATGGATTGTTGTTTTTAACAGAAGTGGAAAAATTTTAGAAAATGCCAGCTTTACCATAGTCACCAAAGACAAAAAGAATATGAACTATGTGATGGGGCTTCTTCCTTTGAATGGCCTTAAAGAAAGATAAAGCTTTCTATATTATTGGCTTTCCCGTTAGCTGTTGCTAAAACTTTTTGAATTATGTTTTTATTTCTACTACTTCGTCTTTTTCATTGATAAAAGGGCCCGATTTCTGGCCTTCACGGTAGTCAAAAAACTAGCATGACTCCAAGTTAAGTCCACTGCTCCAAGCATATAACCAGAATTTTTGTGAAACTGTTCTGAGAAATTTCCATCTTCGGTAGCATGATATTGAAGTCTTTTTAAAAGTTCTTCACCTTTATCAAAAAACTTACTGTTATGAAGCTGCTGAGCCTTTTTATAATAAGTCTCGGCCACCGCCAATGTACAAAGTATCCACGGATTTCCATTATAATATTGGTCTTCAGGATAACGTCCAAAAAGGGTCCCTGGAAGCTTTCTTTGATTAATGGGGTATAAGTTATGAAATGCCTTCTCCAACCGATCTATGGTCCCTTGAACAGCCTTGTGAGTAACTGGAATAAGAGAAGTCTCTTCGCCATGAATAACAGCCAAGACTGGTGCAATATCTAAATTGCTATCTTTGTAATTTGCTCCTTCTACACGGTTTAGAGTGGTTAAGATAAACTCTCCGGCAGTAAAAGCTTTTAGTGCCTCTTCAACCTTTAAACCCTCAAGAGTGTAAAAGTCAGCGGCTCCTTTATCGTTCATTTGAAGCGCGAGTTTGGCACCAACTACGAGGGCATTACGAATGGCCATCAAAGTATAAAAATGCTGACCTTTGACTTCTTCCCATAGGTCAAAAGAAGATTCAGTCCAATGGTGAGCTACATATTCAAGATCTCTTTTAATCACACTATCAGCTGGTATAGTGGCGCGATAAAGCTTCTCTTTAACTAAATCTATTTTTCCATCAGCAATTAGTCTAATGGCCAGTTTCGACAAAGAATAAGCACGAAGGGCAGGCCCATCATTTTGTGGACGACCCCAGGGACCCATAAAGCTATTTCCATCAACTAAATATTTTGGTTCACCTAAGCCGGTTAAGGCATAACTTGCTTGAATTTTATCTGTGAACTTAATGTAATCGGTAATCAATCGAAAATTTGGATGTGTTGTTAGATCACTTGATTCCATCACTTCATTCACGATCACATTCATAATGAGTGCTGCATCTCTAACCCAATGGTAACAATAATCGGGATCAAATTGTGAAGGTGAAGCCACCACAGTTCCCTTGGTTGTGCCAACTGGAGAAATATTTTTCTTCATTCTTTCCAAAGACAGAGTTTCTTGTCTTTTTATCCAAGCTGGAAAATTGAGAACTTCTGCTTTTACATTAACTGCAAAAAATAAACTAAAAGCTAAAAGCTTAAGCATGGTGCATCCTTCCTGTAACTGTTTTCGCCTCAATTGAATTTTTCATTCTGTCGTAACCAAAGTAAGCGATGTAAAGATAACAAGCCAGTGGTAAGATAAAGGAAACTTTAAGACCCATACTATCCGCCATAAATCCTTGAAGTAGAGGAATAATCGCGCCACCAACAATGGCCATACAAAGTATTCCTGAACCTTCAGAAGTTTTTGCACCAAGGCCCTCTAAGCTTAATGAAAAAATAGTTGGGAACATAATAGAGTTAAATAATCCAATCGCTAAAATTGCCCACATCGCGGTTGTTCCAGTATTGGTTGTAGCAATCAAAATAAGAACTGCGACGATCAGACCATGAAGCATAAGTAGTTTTGAACCACGAACAAAAGTCATTAATGTCCCACCTAAAAAGCGACCAACCATGGCTCCTCCCCAATAGTAAGCAACAAACTTAGAGGCGCTTGGTACATCAAGAGATGGATCATTTTGAATTAAGAAACTAATAAGAAAACTTCCGATGGCAACTTCAGCACCAACATAAAGAAAAATTCCTAAAGCGCCTAAACGAAGTGCTTTTGAATCTAAAGCTTTTTTATAAATGGTGTTTGATTCAGTACTCGACTCTTCTGCAACTTTAGGAAGCGGATAAAACCAAATCATTAAAGCCAAAGCAAATAACGCTAGAGCCAGCATGGCATAAGAACTACCTACTCCAAGGCTTAAGAGTAATCCTGCGCCAACGATGGGAGCTAAAGTTGTTCCAAGTGAGTTAAAGGCTTGAGTAATAGTTAGTCTTCTTGATGCTGTCTCTTTAGAACCTAAAGCTCCAACATAAGGATTGGCTGCCACTTGAAGGATGGTAATCCCACTGGCCAAAATAAAGAGAGCAAGTAAGAAGATAAAATAGATATGGGTAGATTGAGCCGGAATGAAGAGTAAACAGCCTACAGCCGCTAAACTTAATCCAATCAAGATTCCCTTTTTATAACCTAAACGGGCAATAAATTTGCCAGCCGGTACTGACACGATGAAGTAAGCAGTAAAAAATGAAAATTGAACAAGCATGGCCTGGAAATAATTCAGGTCAAATAATGCTTTTAAATGAGGAATAAGTAGATCGTTCAAACAGGTGAGGAAACCCCACATGAAAAATAGAAAAGTAATAATCCCTAGACCCATGAGTTACCTCTTTGTAAAAAAACGTTGCGGTTTTCTATCCAAAAAGACACTGAGAGTCTAGAAAAAGGTAAAGAGATTCTTTGTCTTTAGCTTATTTGTCGCACTAGCCAATCTTCAAACTCCTCTAGATAGGAGGAAATCATAGGCAATTCTCGTTTAATTTCATCTATAGCGCTCTTTACGCCTGCAGCATCGTAGTTTTTGCCTTTTAAATTTTCCATCATAAGCTCCACCATTTGAGGATGAAGACTATCTGAGAATATTTTCACTTGTTCCATTTTTCCTTTCTGGGCATCTATATGAACATCCATAAAACCCCATTCAAATTTTTCTTCTAGATGGTGATTAAATTCTGGTGTTTCACCAAAGCGCCAATTCCAATTTTTAAGTTCCTCATAGCGCTCTTGCAGAGCTGGAATTTTTTTAAGACTGGCATCATCCAAAATCTCAACTTCGGCGGTTGTTCCATAAGTTAGAAAAAATTCTTCAATGATTTTCTGAGTTAAATCCTGATGATTTATAGTTGGAGAAAAGTCAGTCAAGTTGGCCACTCTAGCACGAACCGATGTTATCCCTTTTGCCTGAAGCTTTTTAGGGTGTGGGTTTAGATATTGAGCGAGCCTTGTTAAATCTGTCTCAATAAGAAGAGTACCATGATGAAAGGCACGGTCTTTCGTCTCTTTAAAAGCAGAACCTGAAATTTTTTTATCTTCTATCAAGATATCGTTTCTTCCAGAAGGCACAGCTGTTAGACCATATTTTTTTAATGCATTGATAATAATACAATTATTCAACTCTTTCGAATAATGCTCTTTTGCTGACATAAATGTGAAGTTGGTGTTCCCAAGATCATGAAAGACGGCGCCTCCCCCACTGGTCCTTCTGGCCAACTTCACCCCGTCTTTTTCCATTTGGGGAAGATTGCATTCCACCCAAGGGTTTTGAAAACGACCAATGACAACAGTGTCAGCGTTCCTCCATAGGAAAAGTACTTGGTAGGATGTATCCATATCTCTGAAAATATAATCCTCTGTGGCAAGATTAAACCATGGATCAAAGGTGTTAGAGAGAAAGACTTTTAATTTCATATTGCTTCCGAAGAGGGTATTATAAGAATCAGGCTATAGGCTAAAGCTATCAGAGGATAAAAAAGAATGGAATTAAATAAACTCTCTCCTTTAGGATTTGGATCATACCGAGTTTCAATTAAAAGCAGCAAAAATAAAGAAGCGCTCAAAATGGCCTTGGAACTTGGTGTAAACTTAATCGATACCTCCGCCAACTATACTGATGGAGATTCAGAACGCTTAATTGGAGAAGTTCTCAAAGAAAATCCTACTCTTGATGCATTTATCATGACAAAAGCCGGATATATTCAAGGAAAAAACTTATACGAACTTGAGCGATTAAACCGTGAAGGTAAAGCACTTGATGATCTTGTCAATCTAACTCCAAACTTAAAGCACTCTATTCATCCAGAATTTTTACAAAACCAATTGGATCTTTCTTTACAACGCTTAGGCAGAGAATCCATTGATGGATTCTTGTTACATAACCCCGAATATTTTTTCGACCAAGACGGCGAACAAGATCCAAATGTCTATTATTCTCGGATAAAAATGGCCTTCACCTTTTTAGAAGAGAAAGTGAAAGAAGGGAAAATCAAACATTATGGAATTAGTTCCAATACTTTTCCAGGGGACCCAGAACTTGGTCGCACGACAAATATATTAACAGTCATGAAATTAGCCGGAGAAGTATCTTCTTCAAATCATTTTCGCTTAGTACAGTTTCCGATGAACATGATTGAAAACGGTGCCATCGTCAATATGAATCAAGGTAAAAACCTGATTGAATGGTGTAAAATCTTTAAACTCCACACATTTGTCAATCGTCCTCTCAATGCCTTTTCAAGCGAAGGCCTAATCAGGCTTGCTTCATATGAGTTTATGGATGAGCCGATGAGTGATATCGATGCCGATGAAGCCTATAATCTTTGTTTCAATCTTTTAAAGAAGCGTTGGAAATCACAAAACCTAGAAGAAAAATTAGAGGATATTCCTCTGATGAAACAATTCAAAGAACTTTGGAAATTTCTTCCAAGTCCCGATGCTGTAGACCAAGTATTTCAAGGACACTTCTTTCCTTTGATCGCTCAAATCTGGGGTGGTGCAGGATTGTCGGCAGAGGAATCAAAACCATTCTATCTACTCTACGATATAGCCCAACTACTTTCTAGACGTAACATGGGACTTCGTGCTCGTGAATACCAAGTGGAACTGGCCCATAAAGGCATTCTCAATCCCACAGACACAAGACCACTCTCTGTCCAGTGTATTGATTCATATTTAAAAGCGGGAGTTGACCACGTCTTAGTGGGAATGAGAGATCCTCGTTATGTAGAAATGCTGAAGAGTTTATTTTAAAGCAGCATTTAAGATACCAGCGAGTCTAATGCCACTTTTTTGTAATCTTGAATGAAGCACTGACGCCACTTTAAAGTTGTAGTCGTAGCCGAGTTTTCCTTCACCTATGTCATACACCAAAGGACGAAGATCCATATCTTCTTTAATCCACTCATGAATATCTTGTGCCTGCCATGCTTTCATATCGTCCTTTGAAACATGATCAAGCACTTTGGTATATTCGGTGTAAGACAATTCTTGATGCTTAATCAGATCCTCATCCCATACTCGATGCAAGTTTGATTCTTTATCGAACCATTTCACTGAAATTTTATTTCCGCCTGCATCTTCAGCTCTGCCTGCATGAAGTGGTTGGTGAAGATCACCAACAAAATGAACTAAAAATTTAAGGGCTTCAACTCTCGAAGCTTTGGTCGACTTTTTATCGGAAAGTGTTTTGGTCATTCGATCAATGGCCTCGACGATATCCCCTTTAGCATTTTTGGTGATGTCAGTATAAGTTTTTCCATCATCAATATTAACGTAATGCCAAGGATGACTATGATCCCAAGATTTATCGGATCGAATAAAATCTGGCCAAGTTGAGACTAGAGCCAGCGATTCATGACCAAGTAGTTCTTTAACTTGTTTACTTGCCTTGGCTGTTAAGTGTTTGCTGGCGAGCTCACCCACAATACGATGGCCAATCATTCCCCAGGAAAATGCTTTTAAGGGAATGAGAGAGAGAGTAACAAAAAAATATTTTTTCATGGATCACACTTTTGCCCGAATAGGCATTTATTTTTAATTGTATCGGCTACACTGGCAGGAACTAATTCTTCCCAGCCTTTCTCACCGCTTAAAATCATATTTAATACTTTACGAGAATAGATATGCAGATTTTTTTTATCGTAATCAGTAATATCTTTTATCTGAGAATTAGACTTTAAATAATTATATAAATGAACATCACTCTCTCTAACGGAAAGATTTTGTGAAGTGATGAGCACTTGATCTTTTTCACTTTGATAAGGATAAATATAAACTTTTACAAAATCTCTAAAGAGAAGGCCTAAAGATTCAAGCACTCCCCCTTTTAGGCTTTGATTGTATTCAGCGTCGAAGATCTGTTTGAAGTTAAATACGCCCAGAACAATTCCTAGGTGCTTTGGAGAAAATCGCGTGAAGTAAGAACTTAAACGGTAATACTCTGGGTAACTTGTCACCAGCACCTGATAATTTAAAGCACATAACATGTCTACTCTGGCCAAAAAATCGTCATTATCAAATTGCCCTTCAGCCTCTGTAAGATTATTAACGGTAATTTCCGCTAAGGTAACAACTTCTTCTTCTTTTAAATTGTTATCATTTAAAAAACTATTAAGCCCAGTCTTAATTATATCTAAACTCACTAATGTAGGCGGACGATAGGAACCTCTCACGGCAAGGATATTTTTTTTATAAAGAACATCGGCGGGAAGAATAGTTTCACCATTTTTTCCGAACATAATGGCGTTGGTATAACCTCTTTTCACTAATTCAACATTGAGTAAACGATTTTGCGCTTCAGTCACATCTTCACCATCAACACGGATCATATCAATTTCAAGTTGAGTATCTTCAATGTGATCCATAAGACTACTCATGAAGTCATGCCAATTATGAAAATAGTTAAAACAAGCATGAATCAGGTTCACCCCAACGATGCCTAAATGTTTTTGTTGTTCTTGAGCAGTAGAATCCAACATACGGCCATGAATAATAACTTGAACAGGTTTTGAACGAGGCGAAGTTTGAAACCTAACTCCCATCCAACCATGAGATTCATTAATACGGTTAAATGATCTAGTGGTCACAGTGTCTGCAAAAGCAAAAAAACAAGTTTTGTCACCACGACTTTTATCAAGTCGTTCAACTAATAAATTAAATTCTTTATCCAACATTTTTTTGAGGCGTGATTCACAAACATAACGTCCTGAGGTTTCCTTTCCATAGATGGCATCGGAGAACACCATATCGTAAGCGGAAATAGTTTGAGCTACAGTTCCAGAGGCTGCACCAGCTTGAAAAAAGTAACGGGCCACTTCCTGACCAGCTCCAATTTCAGCAAATGAACCATAGACTTCAGGTCTTAAATTGATTTCGAGGGCCTTATTTTTGGTGGTGGGAATCCTTCTCGACATGGGCTTAAATCCTTCAATTGCCCTCCTAATGCCTACTTTGTAAGGAGGGTAAAAATGCTTAAAAATCACTAACTATCTAATTTTAAGGGGAAGAGCTAAGCTTGTCGATCTTCCATTTAAAGCATTTATGCAAATATACCGAAAAGCATCAAAGTCCTGTATAATAGGACCAGGAGCGCTTATGAATACTGACCTGTTGGTGATTATAGGAACTTTAGGAACATTGGGTTTGGCCTTAGGTCATTTGGCCAGCAAGATGAAAGAACTGAAGCCCATTCCCGTCAAAATTTCCAAAGATGAACCGAGTAAACAAAGAAGAAAAGAGACGCGAAAATAATTCGCGCCTTCCTTAAACTTGTCTCCGATTACATCTCTTGCTTCTATTCGCCTAAATTCTTGCTCACAATTTCAAAAGTATCTTTCGATAAATTACCCGAGGACAACACTCTCCTGAGTTCTTGCTGAGCAAGTTTTTTTCGACTGCTATCCAATCTTTTAATGACGTTGAATGAATAGTTCACTAAACGAGCAGAGACTTGAGGATTCAAAGCATCTATTTCAATCACTCGGTCAGCGATGAATTTATAACCTGATCCATCACTCTTATGAAAGTGAAATGGATTACCAATAGCAAAGTTGTAAACAACTGAGCGGAAACGATTAGGAACTTTAATACTAAATTCAGGATGATTCATTAAAGCTTCTACTGTGGCGAGAGCTCCTGGAAGTTTAGATGTCGCTTGTACAGCAAACCATTTATCAACTACAAGTCTCTCATGTTTCCATTGAGTGAAAAAAGATTGCAAGGCAATCTCTTTATAAGGAAGTGTCGTATTGCAGAGAATTTTTAAAACCGATAATTGGTCTGTCATATTGTCTGCATTTTCAAATTGAGTCTGGTAAGTATTCTTCATTTCCTCTTGTGGTAAATAGCTCAAGAAATGAAGACATTGATTTTTTAAAGCTCTGCGACCAATGCCTTTTGCACTACCATCATAGAGATCATTGTTAAATGAATTGTAACAGTTTAATAAATCCTGTTTTAAAGCTTTGGCCAAAGTGAGATGGAGAGCCTCTCTCGCACTATGTACTCCATCATAATCTGGAGTGGGCATTAAATCATTCAGTTCAGATTCTGCAGTGATTTTTAATAGCTCAGCTTTAAAGGCGCAATCAATTTTTTGATCATTTAATACTGCGGCAAAAGCTTGAGTAAAATCATTGGCATTAACTGAACCAGAATTCATCGTTTCATAAATAATTTTTTGCATGACTTTTTGGCCAGCTTCATAACGATTGAAAGAATCAGTGTCAAAGGCATAAAGTTTTAACAATTCTTTTTCATTTTGTTCAAAGTTAACTCGAACTGGAGCAGAATAATTTCTGTTAAAAGAAAGAATCGGTTTAGTTAACATGTTCTTGAATGAGACTTCTTTTGTTTTCTCAGTCATCTCAATTAAACTTTCTTGCAGCATTATTCCATCGGTTGTGAATAATGCTAACGAAAGTGGCATATGAAAAGGAAGCTTCTCTCTGCTTTCAGCTGTAGCAGGACAACTCTGTTCAAAATTAAGATTATAGGTCGAATTTTTTTCATCAAAAGTTTCTTTGACTGAAATAACAGGAGTTCCCGCTTGATGATACCAACGTTTAAATTGAGTTAGATCCTTTCCGCTGGCCATTTCCATCGATTTGACAAAATCTTCTGTGGTAACTGCCTGACCATCAAACAATTCGAAGTATTTTTTCATTCCTTTCTTGAAATTTTCTTTTCCAATAAGTGATTCAATCATACGAATGACTTCAGCTCCCTTTTCATAAACTGTGGGAGTATAAAAATTATTAATTTCAATATACGCTGGTGGCTTAATGGGATGGGCCATTGGGCCTGCATCTTCTGGGAACTGACGATTTCGAAGTTGGATAATATCGTTAATGCGTTTCACACCACGAGAGTTCATATCCGCTGAAAATTCTTGATCACGGAATACCGTTAACCCTTCCTTCAAGGTTAACTGAAACCAGTCTCTACATGTCACACGATTCCCAGTCCAATTGTGAAAGTATTCGTGTCCAATCACTCCTTCAATATTTTCAAAATCTGTATCAGTGGCGGTTTTAGGATTGGCCAAAACGTAAGCGGAATTAAAGACGTTTAAGCCTTTATTTTCCATGGCACCCATATTGAAACTAGAAACGGCAACAATCATATAAATATCGAGATCGTATTCAAGACCAAATGTATCTTCATCCCACTTCATCGATTTTTTTAAACTTTCCATGGCGTGAGCTGTTTTATCTAAGTCACCTTTATCAACGAATATTTGCAATTTTACAATGCGCCCACTCATGGTGACATAGTTATCCTCAAGTAAATCAAAATCTCCGGCCACTAAAGCAAAAAGGTAAGAAGGTTTCTTGAAAGGGTCTTCCCACTTCACCATATGACGACTACCCAAATCTTTTCTTGCTACATCGTTGCCATTAGAAAGAAGGAAAGGATATTTTTTCTTATCTGCCTCAATTGTTGTGGTGAATTTCGCCATATTGTCTGGGCGATCAATATAATAAGTAATTTTTCTAAACCCTTCCGGTTCATTTTGCGTACAAAACATATTGCCCGACTGATAAAGACCTTCCAGAGCGGTATTTTGGTGTGGGTAAATTTCTGTCACGATTTCAAGCTCTACTTTTTCAAGAGCGTTCATAATAGTTAGTCCTTCAACCTCTTTTTTATAATGGCTTTCTTTTAAATCTTGTCCATTCATACGAAGAGTTAAAAGTTTGAGATTATCACCATTAAGAAAAATAACATTGGTGGTAGCTTTGGGATTTTTCACTAACTTTGATTTGGCGGTAACAATGGTCTTATCATCAAAAATGGAAAAATAAAGATCAATACTTTCAAAAAAATAATCTGGTTGTTTATAATCTTTTTCGTAAATTGTTTTTGGGGTCGAAGTCATAGAGTTCTCCTGATTAACTTATAGTAATTTGATAGCCACCGTATTTTCGTAAATTAATAACACCTGAATCAAAAATTAAATATTGCCCTTTGATTCCCATCAAAGTCCCCTCAACCTTCATTTCTTTTTCTAATGAATGGGATTTAACTTTTTTAGGATACTCAAGTACTGGGTAGACAAAAGTTTGAATTGGTTCGGCTCTTAGAAATTCTGCCCCAAGTTCCAATGCAACTTTTTCAACCAAAGTAAAAATTTTTTCTCTTTCCTCTAATAGGTTCACTGCTTCTTCTTCTCCTCGAAGCATTTTTTGCCAATGAGTTTTGTCTGCTACATATTTTTTGATCGCCACTTCAAGTAATCCTGAATGGTAACGAGTCTTCACTTTAAAAAGAGGAATAGCCGCCACAGCGCCTTGATCGATCCATCGCACAGGAATCTGCGTTGATCGAGTGATCCCTACTTTGAGGCCTGATGAGTTGGCCAAGTAAACGATGTGATCAATGTTACAATTCTTCTCTCCCCATTCTGGCTCACGGCAAGTGCCAGCAGCAAAGTGACATGTTTCAGGTTTCATAATGCACATGTCACAAGCGGCTAACTTAATAAAGCATGGATAGCAGTAACCTTGATTGAACGATTTCTTGGTTTTTTTTTCACAGTTCAAACAAAGAATCGTTCCAGTGTGAGTGAGCGTTAATTTTTTACCTAAAAAATCATTCATGCGTAAACGCGTAGACACCTTCTCGGTGCTATTCGAGGACATTTCTAAAAAATACTCAACCTTATTCGCTTGATTCTCTTGGCGAATAGCTGACATTTTCTCTAAGGTAAAGACATTAGGGTTTGTTTCCATGACAGCAGTATCGCTAAACTTTTTACGAATTTCTATCTATAATCATTTAATCTCAAAAAAAAGGATTCCTAAGTGAAGGGACTGGCGCAAAAATTATTCTTAAAACATCAAAATAAACCTGTTTCCATCCACATGAAGCATGTTGAGAAGTTTGTCAAAAACCTCTTCGCTCTACTTTACCCTCATTACACCGAAGAAGTTTTCACTGATAGTGCTCAAATGGAAATAAAACTATTTTCACTTAAAACAGATTTAGAAATGATTTTTCATCATTTGAAAATTAATGATCTAAAGTTAGTCGATCAATTTTTATCAAAACTCGGTAATATTTCAGATACTTTAGACAAAGATGCTGAAAGTATTTTGGCGGGAGATCCAGCTGCTCGAACAGTTGATGAAGTTATTCTTTGTTATCCAGGTTTTTTTGCCATCGTTACCTTTAGGCTTGCTCATGAGCTTCATAGTCTCGGCATCCATACACTTCCCAGAATGATGACTGAATATGCCCACCGTAAAACGGGGATCGATATCCATCCAGGAGCGACCATTGGAGATTATTTTTTTATCGACCATGGAACTGGTATAGTGATCGGTGAAACTTCTCACATTGGAAAAAATGTCAAAATTTATCAAGGTGTAACTTTGGGAGCTCTCTCTGTCAAAAAAAAGCTACAGAATTCAAAACGTCATCCTACCATTGAAGATTTTTCGGTGATCTATGCCAATGCAACTATCTTGGGTGGTGAAACTGTCATTGGTCATCATAGTGTGATCGGTGGTTCAACGTGGATTACCACCTCTGTTCCTCCCCACAGTACTATATTAAGAAAGGAGTCTTAAGATGAAATTAAATTCAATGATTGATGCCATTGGCGGAACCCCTCATTTAAAACTGAATCGTATGTTCAAACATCATACAGCTGAAATCTGGGTCAAATTAGAAAGAATGAATCCAGGTGCATCGATAAAAGATCGTATCGCCATGGCCATGATTGAAGACGCAGAAAAAAAAGGTCTTTTAAAACCGGGCATGACTATAATTGAACCCACATCAGGTAATACGGGAATTGGTCTCGCTCTCGTTTCGGCTGTGAAAGGTTATAAATTAATTCTTTGTATGCCAGAGTCTATGACCATAGAACGCAGAAAAGTAATGGCCGCCTATGGAGCAAGTTTTGAGTTAACGCCAAAAGAAAAAGGCATGAAGGGCGCCATAGCCAAAGCAGAGGAATTGATTGCGGCCACTCCAAACAGTTGGATGCCATCTCAATTTGATAATCCCGCCAATGTTGAAATCCATGCAAAAACTACGGCGGAAGAAATACTCAAAGATTTTCCTCATGGGCTTGATTATCTCATTACCGGAGTTGGTACTGGTGGCCATATCACAGGGTGTGCAAAAATTTTAAAAGCAAAATTCCCCAAGCTGCAAGTATTCGCTGTTGAACCAGCAGAATCTCCCGTCATTTCAGGGGGAGCTCCTGGGCCACATATGATTCAAGGAATTGGAGCTGGTTTTATTCCTAAAAATTTAGACACATCACTATTAGATGGCGTCATTCAAGTAAGTAAAGACGAAGCTTTTGCCTTTGCTCAAAGAGCAGCCAAAGAAGAAGGACTTTTTTGTGGAGTCTCTTCGGGAGCCTCTTTATGCGCTGTAAGTAAGAAGTTAACTGACATTCCAGCGGGCGCTAAAGTTCTTACTTTTAACTACGATACTGGAGAGCGCTATTTATCCATGGCCGGACTTTTTGAGGCTTAAGATTGAAAAAAGTTGTCTTAGAATTTGATAAAATTCGTGATTTACATTCAGGCTTGGGACAATACTGCTTCCATCTAGGAAAAGAATTGTCCCTTTTACCTCATGCATTTGATTTTCATTTTTTTCTTCCGAAAGAAAAATTTGGAATTTTTGGGCAGGATTTTCACTATGAGAAAAGTTCAAAGTTTAAACGACTTTCCTCACTGTTAACACCAGATGCAGATATATGGCATGCAGTTCATCAAGATTCTCCTTATATTCCACCAAAGTCGTCAAAGGTCGTCTTAACTATTCACGACCTTAATTTTTTATTCAAGGATCATCGAGACCCCAAAGTAAAATTAATGGCTTTAGAGAGAAAAGTGAAGAGATCTGACCGAATCGTTTTTATTTCTGAATTTACCAAGAAAATTTGCTCAGAACATTTAGATCTTGGGAATAAAAAAACTGAAGTTATATATAATGGCATCAGCTTATCCTACCGACGTAAATGGGATGGAGCGAGTCGAAGTCCAGGGAAAGGAAGACCTTTTCTTTTTACCATCGGAATCATATCTGAGAAAAAAAACTTTCATGTTTTGGTATCCATGATGGAAAAACTTCCTCATTTGGATCTCTTCATTGCAGGTAGAAAAGATAGTCTGTACGCCAAAGAAATGGAAACTGAAATAGATCGTCTTGGACTCAGTGGAAGAGTTCATCTAGTAGGTAATATCACTGAAGATGAGAAATTAAAGTTTTATGAGCATTGCCAAGGTTTTGTTTTTCCCTCTAAGCAAGAAGGCTTTGGTATGCCGGTGATTGAAGCCATGAGTTTAGGAAAGCCCGTTTTTCTTTCCACTTATACCAGTCTTCCTGAAGTAGGAGGCCCCCACGCTTTTTACTTTAAAAGTTTTGAGGCGCAAGATATGGCCAACACCTTATTGGATGGATTGGCTCTCTATAACCAGGATAAAGAACTTAAAAATAAACTTAAAAACTGGACAAAAAAATTTTCTTGGGAAGAAACGGCTTTAAGATATTTGCAAATTTATCAGACTCTATAAAAGGGTTCTATCTTTGATAGAGCTTTAAATATTTCCCCGCGACCTCTTCCAATGAATAGTTTTCCTGAACATAATCAAAACCCAAATGACCATCTTTGAGATGAACTACTTTGAGTGCAAAATCCTCAGAGTCTCCTAGTTTAAAGTGCGTCCCCACCTCTCCGTTGTTGGTTAAGATTCGATGTCCTTCAATATCTGACAATAAAACGGGTAAACCTGCAGCCATGGCCTCTAGAACTGAAATGGAAAGACCTTCTTCAGTAGAAGCACTAGCGTAGATGTCTGAACCTAATAAATATTCTTCCACATTATTAATTGAACCAACAAAATGGACACGCGGCCCCGCTATTTCCTTTAATTTTTCCCCATAAGTGAAATCTTGAATGGGGCCTACAATTAAGAGCTCATGATGAGGTAAATGATTCATGGCCTTCACTAAAGTCATCTGATCTTTTAAAGGAAAAATCCGAGCAACATGAATGATAATTTTTTTATCTGTCGCAATGTTATATTTTTTACGAAGATAGTTTCTTTCATTTTGATGAAGATTAGAATGATAAATAGTGCGAAGAGGATCAACCTCAACCCCGTTATAGAGCATCTTTAAACGTTTTTTGGGAATTCTCATTTTTTCATCGTAGTAATGATATATTTCAGGCGAGACTGCAATGACCTGATCCATGGCCTTGGTAAAGATAGTTTCATATAAATGGTAGCGTTTATTATTTTTATGAACTAAACCGTGAACTGAATGCATGAATATTTGTTTATCACATCTGATTTTTTTTAGTGCCGATACGAAACCACAATAAATAAGTGGCCCAATATCATGAGAATGAACAATATCATAATTAGAAGATACCTGATCTAGTCTAAAGATAAGCTCAATATCAAATCCATTTTTTTTCTTCGGGGGTAAGTAAACTTTTACACCAAGTCTCTCCAAAAGTGGTGCCCAATCCCGCTGTTCATCATATACAAAAAGAGCTACTTCATGACCCAAATCTTTTTGAGCTAGGCTTAAATTCCAGACAAACTTCTCTAAACCACCAGCGCAAAAATGTTGTACTACGTGAAGGATTCTCATTATGCCACCTTTGAAGAGTTGATATAGAGTTGGTGCATTCTTTTACACCAAACTTTATGAGAAAAGTTCAATTCCATATGTTGAAGTATTTTTTCTTTAAGTTCCTTGAGTTGATCAGGATTTAATGAAACAGCTTTAACTATACTTTTTGCAAATGCTTGTGCATCTCTTGCGGGAGAAAAAAATCCTAATTGGTCATCCGGTAAAACTTTTCTAATTCCTGGTATGTCAGTACCAATGCATGGGAGCCCCATCCAAGAACCCTCTAGAAGGGCAATGGGTAAGCCTTCGGTCCAAGAAGAAAGAATAAGGAAATCAAAAAAATCTGGACTCAGATAAGAAGAAGCGTCATCAAGATAGCCTCCAAAAATAACTCTATTTTCAATTGCAAGTTCTTTAGACAATTTTTTAAGTTCTACTTCCATGGCGCCGAAACCAAAAAGCCAAACAGTGAAAGGTAGACTGGCTGGTAATAATGCTAAAGCGGCAAATAACATTTTGTGATCTTTTTCTTCAGCAAAGCGGGCCAACATAATGGCCCAAGGTTTCTTCGGTTGAACATTGCTCTTCAGTCTTTCATCTAACAGTGTTTGAATTTTTTCCTTCGAAAATATTGGTGATTTGGGAATTTTATTTTCGATTAAATGTACATGAGGAGAGCTAAATCGGGCATTTAAGATCTTGTAATTATCCTGTGAGATTGTCACCAGATCCTGAGCTTTTTTCACACAATTAAAATAGATCCACTCATAGACTTTGTCTTTCCATTTTTTGCGGACGAATCCGTGAAAAGTTGAAATGAGACGTAGGGGCAAATTTTTCATGGCAATAGCACTATAGACTGTGGCTTTAACATCTTGGGCATGCACAATTTGGAATTCGTTTTGAATTAAAAAGCTTCTTAGCTGTTTAATAGCTTTTCTATCATAGCGGCCAGAAACCTCGATTGAATGAGCAACAAGGCCATTTTGCTGGGCAAATTCGGTAGCTTTTTTTTGATTTTCGCCTATCCGTTTTTCTTCTAAGAATAAGACCTCACATTGAACAGATGGGTAGAGTTTATTCATTTCAAAGAGCCCAGGAATAACTGACTTTTCTGGTCCCGAGACAAGATTAGAGTTGAATACGTGAAGGACTTTTATCATTTTAGTTTCCTTAAGTTAGAACTTAATTTACCATTAAAAGTGTGGAGCTTAAAAATGAAAACAATTCTTGTCAGCTATCTTTCTCTTATTTTAATAACGATTGGTTGTAGTCATTCTAATCCGAAATACCAAACGCTCAATCAAAGTTTGACCGACGATCCAATTACACCTGATGCTACCGTCAAAGAAAATATTTATCCCGCTGTTGATGAACACTTAGTGGTGCCTGGTTTTTCATTTCGTTTGAACCATCCCAATGATAAAGATCTAGCGGGAACATACCGGGTAGGATTTGATGGTATCCTCCACCTCCCATACAAAATTAACATCGACACCAAAAATCATACTGTTCAAGAAGTAACTGAAAAAGTTACTCAATCTTACCGATCCTTTTTTAAACCCGGTTCTCCTAATGTCACCTTTAACCTAATAGAAAGAAAATATTGGGTTGAAATTGGTGGCCTGGTGAATAAATCTGGTAAATACCTTGTGAATGCCAACACTACATTTGACGAACTAGCAGCTATGGCAGGTGGACTGACGACTGAAGCTAAAACAGAGTATATGACGGCAAAAATCACTCAAGGGCAAACTGTGATTGAAGTCGATCTAAACCAATATTATAAAAGTGGTGACCTTTCACGTTTTCCACCTTGGCACGGTGGAGATATTGTCTTTGTCAAAAAACTCGGTGGTCTTTCAAGCCTGGCACCACAAATGATAAAAGTACTTGGAGATGTGAGAAGCCCCAATGATATTCCTTACATTGAAGGTGCTGATCTTTACTACTATGTATTGAAAGCCGGTGGTCAGAATAATACTGTGGACATGGAGAAATATGAAATTGTACGAACTATTGATGGTGTAAAAAAGTCTATTGTTTTTAATCCAACTAAAGTTGAGACCATTCCCAAACTATTAGCTGGTGATGTCCTAACACTTTACCCTTACCATGAAACTATGACAGAAAGAGTGTTACGTGCTGTTAGTTACGTAGGTACAGTTATTACTGCCGTTGCCTTATTGGTTATTGCATTTTAAGGAGCTTGGATGTTAGAGAAATTCAAAAAGCAAAAAAAAGAAGAAGCCAATCTATTTGATCTCAATAATCAACGTGCTCCAGAATTTATCAGCGAGTATATAAATTATTCCGAAATCAAACAGGTAACAGATCAAGTCAACGCTTTGATAGAAAAACAAAACATTAAAAGTCTCGCTATACTTTCTGAATTTACGTTAGAAGGAAAATCATTTTTTGCAGCTTCTTTTGGAGCAGCCATTTCTAAATTTTACCAAAAGAAAGTTTTATTAATTGATACCTGCACAACTAAAGATAGTTTTTCCAGTTTTTTATCTCCTAATAAAAACCAAGATCCCATCATCAAAAAAACCATGTTCGACAACTTTGATATCGCTTACACTAAAGATTTCCCTCAAAAAGGCGGCGAAGTTACAGAATACCAGATTGATGCCATAGCAAAGGATTATTCAGAAGATTATGCCCTAGTCATTATTGATACAACAGCTTTTGGAGTTCGTAATAAGAACAATGCACACCCCTTAGTTATAGCCCGACGCTGTGATAGTTCTATTCTGGTGGTTTCTGAAATTACTTCTAACCGTAAAGAGCTAGACAAATTTCAGCTAAATTTAAAAGACTCTCATTTGAATCTCCTTGGTGTCGTTTATAACGATGGGGTAAAACATGCAACATGAGCAAATCTATTTTGATGATATTTTAAAACTAATCAATAATAGCCGTACGAGAATTTTGGGTTTGGTAGTCATTACCACCAGTCTCTTTCTTTTTGCTTCATTTATCATTCCTAAAAAATATAAATCGATGGCAGTTATAAATGTTTATACAAAATATTTTAAAAACCCACTTATTGGTCAAGTCATTGCCGAATTACAAAATACTGATGAGATGAAAAATAATCTTCAGTCTCTCATCTCTGAGGCAGTTGATGACGAATTTGTTGATCAAATCGCAGAAAAATACAATCTCTATGATGCTGCTGAAGGGAAAGTTCGTCGAAACGCTGAACGTGATATACTTCGAAATCGTTTTCACGTTACGGCCATAGGTCATCAGTCCTTTCAGGTTGACTTTACTTATTCTGATCCTCAAGTAACCAAAGATATTGCCACCTTAACCATGCAAAGAGTGATCGATGGATTGGTTAGACATCGCAGGATCATGATTGAAAATATCAAAGACTCAATTAGAAAACGTATCGAAGTTATGGCCATGTCTCAAGATTCTGTGACAAGTCCTCTGGCTTCTACTAAACCGGAAGTTTTAAGCAGACAACTAGTCGGTATACGTGCTGAAATTCAGGCGCTGACCAGCCAGTATTCACAAAATCACCCATTAGTAAGAGCATTAAAAGAGAAAGAGCAAATTGTTAATAAGTGGTTACTCGATATTAAAGCCGGTAAAAAAGTAGTTGATACTAGTTTAAATGAGAAAGATCAATTTCCAGTGATTGGCGGTGATTCAAAATATGCTTTAACAGAAATCAATAAGGATCTACTGACCAAATACAACTATCTTAATATTATCTCTGAACTTGAAAATGTAACTATGCCTGATTATATAGGTATTGTTCAACACCCACAAGTTCCAGCAAGCCCCATTTTTCCCAATAAAATGCTATTCATGGTCTTTGGATTATTAGTTGGGATTGTATTATCAGCGTTAATTATTTTAGTTGAAGAATTTATTTTAGGACGAGGATTGGGAGTTCACGAAAAGGTGGCTAAAGGTCTTGGAGTTCCCTACCTTGGTAAATTACCACAACTTGATGTTGAAGTGCTTTCACTTCAAATTGATAATAAAATTCAAAGCAAAAACATTAAAACAAAGAGTAATAGAGAAATTACCCAGTGAACAGTGTTACCCTTGATACTGCCATTGAGTTTGTAGACTCTCCCCTCATTCCTCAATTTCTTCTTATTCAAGAAATTGGGTTAACTATTTCCATGATTTTTATGCTCATGATGTTTAGGACAATGCTTCGTGTAGATGAACAATCTTACGAGGAATTGTTTTCGCCTTGGACCTCTGTCATGATCTTTGGTTCTTTAATTATCGTTGGTTTTTTAACTTATACATGGGGAATCGAACGCTTTCTTTTTGCTTTCTCTTTGTCAGCCGCAATTCTCCTTACTTATTTTCGTCCCATCTTTGGACTGGCAAGCTTTATCTCCTTTCTTCTTTATCGGCCGTGGGAAATGATGCCAGAGCCAATTGTATTGGCTATTCCAAAATATTTTGGTCTTTTAGTCTTTGGTTTATTTATTCTTAAAAAATTTCGTCGAAGCGAGTATTTTTTTATTTGGAATAAAGAATGCACCTTTATGATTCTATTTGCCTTATGGGTGCTCTTTTCAGTCTTCAAAACAAATAATTTTAATGAATCGCTTACTCTCTATGAAAATCAATTCACACGACTTCTCATCATCTTTTTTCTGATGCTAAACCTAATCAAAACAAGATTGGATTTTCTAACGATCCATATCACTCTTGTAATAACCGTCGTGACCAAAGGTATTGTTTCCATATTGAATACCATGTCAAGCAGTACTTATAGTATCGCCGACGGTGCTGAAGCAGTTGCTACCAGGCTTACGGGTGTAGGAGCTTTGGCAGACTCTAATGATTTAGCGGCAGTCTTTATTATTTCACTACCACTTCTCCTTTCGCTTTTTTGGAGTGGAAAAAAGAATATTTATAATCTGACTTTAGGAGCTATGGCCTTATTTTTTTCCACTTATCTTATTTGGCTGACGAGATCTCGTGGAGCGATTATTGCTTTATTAGCATTATTCAGTTCTTTCTTACTGGATAAAATTAAAAAGAAAAGTAACAAAATTATTACCATTTTGTTGATTGGAATGCTTTTCTTTCCTATATCAATGACATTTAAAAGATCAAGTGATGATTTAAGTGAATCAACTAGCAACAGAATGAACTACTGGAAAACTGCTGTTATCATGGCAGGGAGAAATCCATTTCTAGGAGTTGGTTATAATGCCTATCCGGAAAATTTTGAAAGCTATGCTCCTGAACTTATCAGTGAATTTGGTTATCGTACTGCTCACTCAACTTGGTTTCTCATTTTAGGCGAGACTGGTTTTATAGGATTTGGGCTTTTTTTTAGTCTCTATTTTGTCATTTTGAGAAAAAGTATTGCTCTTCGAAAAGATCATCCTGAACTTTTCTTTTCACTTATTGGATATACCGTTACCATGACTTTTCTTTCCCATGCCTATGTCATTTACCCTTATATCCTTTTTGCTTTGGTCAGTGTCGGGCATAGAATATTCATTGAAAATAATTCGGATCACCCTGAGGCGAAAGCAGCATGAACATTTTATTACTTCTCCCAAGAGTTCCTTACCCAACGACTGATGGAGCGAGTAAGGCGAACTTCCAGTTTATACAAGGACTCACAACTGTAGGAGTCAGTGTTAAAGTCATGTGCATTAGCGATTTAGATAGTCAAAAAAATGTTAAATCATTTCAAACTGAAAGTGGTGTGAAGGAAGTTTTTTTCTACCAAAGAAAAGTCAATACTGGTTTCAAGAAATTGTTTGATCTTACGATAAATTTCATAACTAAGCCTCATTTGCCTGTAACCTATCAATCTTTTTTTAAAAAAGATCTTCTAAAATTTGTTCTAAGCAAACTTAACTCAGATTCATTTGATTTAATCATCGCCATAACTCCTCATGCAGCAACCCCACTACTTTCAATGGCGATCAAAATTCCTTTTCTCTACCGCTCAGATAATGTTGAATACGAATTATGGGAAAAAAGAGCTTTGGAAGAAAAAAATCCATTTCTAAGATTTTTTTTAAAATACCAAGAGTTCTTAGTAAAAAATCACGAGCTTAGTATTATAAAAAAAGCCTGTATGACATTGACTATTGCGGAAGAAGATAAAAAAACTTTTTTAAAGGCACTTCCCGATGCCTTTGTCGAAACTATACCGATGGCCATGATTTTTCCCCCTCCAACAGAATTTAAAAATGATTCTACTCTCCAGCTATTTTTTCTTGGTCGTTTGGACTGGGGGCCGAATCGTGATGGACTGGTTTGGTTTTTAAAAGAAGTTTGGCCTGAGATTAAGAAGCTTCCTGTGTTATTATCAATTGCTGGAAGTGGTCACCCTGGAAACCTTGAAGCGATGATGATCGATGAGAAAATCCATTTTTTGGGTAAAGTTCCAGAACTTAAAAGCCATTTTGAAAAAGCTCATATCGTTCTCGTCCCCATTTTTTATGGATCTGGGACAAGAATTAAAGTTTTAGAAGCATCACTCTATACACGTGCTTGTTTATCCACGGCCATGGGAATTCAGGGTTCACCCTTAGTAGACAACAATCAGAATCAATATTATTTGGCCGCAGAAAATAAGGAGGAATGGATAGAGCAAATTAGAAATTGTAAACAGGAAGATCTGGCTAAGATGGGTTTACTTGCTTATGAAAAAGTTAAAAGTGAACTTGATTTTAATTTAGTATCAATGAGAGTTTTAAAAATTATTCAAGAACGCCTTCTTCAATTACGCGGTCGCCACCAATAATTCGATTCCCACCAATCTTGGCTGTGCCTTCAATACGTGCATTTCCACCAATAATTGCACGCCCATAAATTTGAGCATTGCCACCAACTTGAGCATCTTGAACGACATAAGCTTGATTAGTCACTAGGGCTTGCCCTCCAATTTGAGCATTTCCCAGAATGATGGCCTGTCCACTTATTGTTGGGCTCCAATCTAAATGTGCGTTTCCACCAACAATCGCAAAATCAAGAATTCTACTTTCTCCTCTAACCACTGCGTGGTCGCAGACCTGAGCGTTTTTATCAACCATAACGGTATTTTCTACAAAAGCCGTTATCGCTACAAATCCTCCACCGAGAACATGCTTTTTGCCTTTAGCTCCATTACAAGCTTCTTTTGTATTGGTTGCTTGGCTTGAAATCGAAAAAAGCATAGCGATGATTAAAATGAAAAATCTCATAAAGTACTCCAGTTTGTTGCAAAATAGCTTAAGTAACTTGCCCCTGAAAAGGCTCCTTGTAAAAAATACAGAAAAACCAATTTTTTGCTATAATACTAAGGACATGAATATATTAAAAAGCGCATTTTTGATTTACCTATTTATCCCACTCTTAATTCCAGAAATAACGAAGGCAAGTGACTTAGAAGTTTGGGGCAATGGAGAGAAAAATCTACGACATTTTCCAATTGCTTCTGAATCAGGGCTCAATCTTTCCATGGCCCGCAATGAATTTGAGATCGCCTTGTTTCATCTACCCAAAATTGATTCAAGCCAGGAACTAATGGCCCTTTCTGAGATGGAATTAAAATGGGAAAAAGCAGATCCTAAAATCAACTGGAAAGCTTCATTATTAGGTGTTCATTTATTAAACAAATCATCCTATATGAAATCTGGGATAAGTGAGGTCCCCGAAATAGTGGTGCCCATGCATTTATTAAATCAGAAGGGTTTTCATATACCAAAAAGTAACTACCCACGAACACCCTGGTACTTATTGGAATTTTTTACTTTAGCTTCTACTAATTCTGGTGAGTACAAAGGTAATTTTCATTTTAAACTTCAAGGTAAAAAATACCTTATACCTATAAGCCTAAAAGTTTATAGCTATGCTCTTCCGAGTCGATTTGATTTAAAAACCTCTATTGGATTTGCCACTTGGCCTGTTCTTAAAAAGCACTACGGAGAATGGCACTCTGGTGAAAGAGAACTCTACCAAAAGTACTTTGATCTCGCCAGTGATCATAGAATTGATCTTCATAAAATCTACTACCGCTTTCCCCCTTTTAATAAAAAATCAACTTCAGATCTTTTAAAATATCATGATGAGCATGAATCATTTTTTGATTATTGGATGAACCTTTATCAGGGACGTGATTCTGTCCATGCTTTCAAATGGAGTCTCACAGACTTACCTATACCAGAAGAATACAAGACAACTGTTGATAGTAAAGCCTTGGAATACTGGAAAGCCCTAGAACAATCAGTCAAAAAAAATGATTTAAGCGAAAACACTTTTGTCTATTTCATCGATGAACCAAAAAAAGAACAGTTCATCAAAATAAAACAGAACTTAAAAAAAATTCGAGATGTTGCCCCAGATCTAAAATTTCTTGTGACCCATCATTTCAGCTCTATTTTAGCCAATTTAGTAGACTGGTGGTGTGTGAGCTACAGTCAATGGGACAAAATGCCTAACCCTACACCTCAATTTTATCAAAAGAGATTAAAAACAAATTCGAAGGAACAGTTATGGTTCTACACTAGTTGCAATGCCCATGGTTGTAGTGGTGAAGGTGAAAACCATCATGAACCAGACTTTGTGACTGATAGACCTTCAAGTTTTATTCGAAGTTTTCCTTGGCTTGCTTATTATTATGGTGCTAAGGGGATTCTTTATTACGATAGTGCCTACGGCTACACCAAGGAAGGGAACTCTCCATGGGTCGATGATTTTAACTTTACAGGATACGGTGAAGGTAATCTTTTTTACCCATGTAATCCTGAGTTCTGTGGCATTAAGGAACAATTCCCATTAGTTTCACTTCGACTTAAAATCCTTAGAGATGGACTAGAAGATGTTCAGATCGCGCGAGATGCAATGGCCAAGAAGCCAGAACTAGAAAAAGGTTTAAAAGATTTTTTAAAGCCACCGAGAAATTTCCCAGAACGAACAGAGCTCTATAATACGAAGAAGACTGAATACTTAAAAATCTTAGATTAAAAAAGCTAAGATCCTTTTTTGAATAAAACGGTGCGAACTGTTCTAAGTAATATACTTAAATCTAAAAAGGGAGATAGGTTTAATATATAATAGAGATCATGACCAAGTTTTCTTTTGTATGACTTTACATCATTGGCATAATCAGAATTAACTTGGGCTAAACCAGTGATTCCAGGGGCGATAAAATTTCTTAATTGAAGCAAAGGTAGATCTTTATTCAGCATCATTTCAAAATGTTCTCGTTCTGGTCTAGGCCCAATCAAACTCATTTCACCTTTAAGTACATTTATTATTTGAGGAAGCTCATCGATTCGAGAACGTCTTAGAAACCTTCCTATACCAGTTACACGTGCATCACCAGTACTTGCCATTTGCGGACCACTTTTTTCAGCATCAACAGTCATAGTACGAAATTTAATAATTTTAAATTTTATTCCTAAGCGTCCAATTCTTTCTTGAGTATAAAAAATGGGTCCTGGTGAGGTAAAGGCAATACCTAAAATAGCAAAAATCCAAAGAGGAAAAGTAAAGATTAATAGTAAAATTGAGGCCAAGAAATCAAAGATACTTCTAAAGCGCAAATAGAGAGAGATTTTCAACCACAAATTGGTCGATTTTCTTACGTACCACTCAGTATCGATAGCATCCACAGGATAAGTTTCCCTCGTTAATCCACAAAAGGTTCCGAAATCAAAAAAGCTTCCTGACTCACTTCCAAATCGAAGAAGATTTCTTGCTTCTCTAGTGTCTAAAATTTGAGTGGTGAAATAGACAACAAGATCGTGTTTTTTTAAGATTTCAAAAAGCTTCGTACTTTTGTTGATCGTTGATATTTCATTGTTTTCAATCTTCGTTAATTGTCCTTCATTTGTATCAATTAAAGTTTTAATAACAAATTCTTGATTATCAATTTTAAACTCATCAAACCAGTTTTTCATTCTTTCCAAATCAGTTCGACCACCAAGAACACATATATTTTGAGCTTTGATTAAATTTGATTTTCTTAAACTTAAGAAAAACAACATTGAATAAATGAAAATCTGGAAAGGGAAAAAAAAGAGAAAGTAGTACCTAACTCTTATAAAAAAAGATGAATAGATTGCAAGCGAGAAAAATTTGTAAACAAAAAAGGTGATAACAAAACTTACAATGGCATTTAAAAAGATTCTTCTACGAGACATAAGCCTCGCGCCCAAATGTTCATCATAATGTCCTAGAATGGAAAAACAAAATATCTGAATCACAGCAGGAAATAAAATTAAAAAGAAATGAGGGTACTGTGTTAAGTGTTCTTTATAGAAAAAAGGAGGTAATGCCCAAGCAAAAATGAGGAAAATAAAGTCGATGATTAAAATTCGATGTTTCATATTACTTGAATTCATAACCAACTATGCTGCTTCTTTCCTCTATTCTCCAAATAGAATATTTGTATGCTTGCCCTTAACGGAGACATTAGGAGGCAAGGGATCAAAAAAATGATTCCAAAAAAATTATAACGTAGATCGGCCCAGTTTAAGCATGAAAATAAAAGAAAACTGAAGAAACTGAGCGGTCCGATGAATGACCTTATTACTTTATGTGACTGATACAAAAAATAATAATAAGGATATTTAGTGCATGGCAGTTTATTTGTCATAAAGCGGTTCATGGCAAAATTACCTCTGGCGATTCTTAAGCGACGTCTATACTCCACAGGTGAACTTGGTGAATCTTTTTCCATCACAGGCATCGCTTGATCATAACGAATTACTTTATTGGCCAAAGCTGCGCTAAAGGTTGGAATTAGAAAATCATCGTTTATAGGAGCATGACCTTCAACTTCTAACTGCTCAAGTTTTACCATAAATGCTTTTTTTACAGCATAACAAGCACCATGAGCACCTATGGTCGAAAACCATTGGCTTTCATGATGACGTATAAATCTTTCTAATGGCCAATATAGTCTTTCCCAAAGCTTGGTTTTAGTTTTTCCCATAAAGGAATAAGTGGGGGCATAGACAGCGATACTATCATCGTTCATTTGTGCATTGAGATGCTGAAGAAAGTTCTTTGGTAAAATGGCAGAGATGTCGCTGAAAACGAGGTAATCCCCACTGGCAACTTCTAACATTTTTTTTAACATGACCCATTTGCCACTATTAATCTTTTGATCAATAAAATGGATATTTATCTTTGGATGCTTTTTTATCCAGTTCTCAATAATTACAGCTGTCTTATCTTTTGAACCATCGTTGCCAACAATGATTTCAACATTCGACGAAGAATCTTCCAGTGATAGTAAATTATTAAGTTTGTCTTCGATATGATTTTCTTCATTAAAAGCAGGAAGTAAAAAACTAACCTTTTTCACTACAATCTTTTCATCAGAAATTGAATTTAATTTTTTTTTATTTGAAAACAAAGCCAGGAAAAACAAAATAATCGGATATAGTAAAAAGGCGTATACTAGTGGAAATAATCCTAAAAAGGCTAAAAGCTTGAACAAAATAATAACAAAATTCATGATAAAGATAGTATCATCATAGAGTAAATATTCGAGAAAAAACATACGAGGAATTGATCATGGCAAAAAAAATTTTAGTAACTGGTGGAGCTGGGTATATTGGCTCTCATGTAGTCGCTAAACTAGGTGAAACCGGACGTGAAATTATTGTTGTCGATAACCTTTCTACGGGAAAAAAAGAAAATGTACTTCATGGTGAACTAAAAGTTTTTAATCTTGAGGAAACGGAAAAGCTTGAAGCGATCTTGGCCACAGGCGAGATCGATGCCGTCATTCATTTTGCTGGTAGTATTGTCGTTCCTGAGTCTGTTAGTAATCCAAATAAGTATTATGCTAACAACACGATTAACTCCGCAAAAATTATTTCACTTTGTAATAAACACGGTGTGAAAAAATTTGTTTTCTCTTCGACTGCTGCTGTGTACGGTATACCTCCAGAACAAAAAGTGACTGAACAATCTCCGACGGAACCGATCAATCCATATGGTCGAAGTAAATTAATGACGGAATGGATGTTGAAAGACGCTGCTTTTGCCCATGATTTTAATTTTGTGGCCCTTCGCTATTTCAATGTCGCTGGAGCAGATCATAAAGGAAGAATTGGACAAAGCTTTCCTGGAGCCACTCATCTTATCAAAGTAAGTTGCGAAGCAGCTTTAGGCAAACGACCATCAGTCGCTATTTTTGGTACAGACTTCGACACTCCTGATGGTTCAGGAGTTCGCGATTATATTCACGTAGAAGATTTAGCTCAAGCTCATTTAGATGCCCTTGATTATTTAGACAAACATCAGAAAAGCCACATTCTAAACTGTGGTTATGGAAAAGGATATAGTGTTAGAGAAGTGATCAAGATGGTAAAAAAAGTTTCTGGGGTCGATTTTAATGCTGAAGAAGTTGGCAGACGTCCTGGAGATCCACCAGCACTCATTTCAGAAGCCACAAAAATACGAGAAGTCCTAGGATGGAAACCTAAGTATAACGACCTTGAATTTATAGTTAAGACAGCATTTGAATGGGAAAAGAAAATCTAGATGCAATCTCATGCTAGCTTATTTTTCTTTTCCACTTTAGCCTCGATTATTAATATCTTTCTTCCTCTTTTACTGGTGCGAATCTATCCGCCCAGTGACATAGGAATTTTTAAGATTTTTTTCCTTTATCTTATGAGTATGCCCATACTATCCTTCTCTTCTGGCATAGCAAGTGGACTACCTCTATGGGCGGGCAAAAAAGAAAATGGTCATGTTTTTTTGCAACAAGCTTTTACGCTTAATATACTTCTAGCAGCCGTCATTTTTCTATTAGGTCTAGCACTTTTCTTTCCACTTAAGTTTTTGGGCTTCACTAATTTAGAATACTTTTCTTTCCTTATTTGTGCTTTCTTTCTCATCCTTACCAATTATTTTGATGAATTATTTATAGCTATCGGATTAATCGATCGTGGCGGGATTGTCTTAGCAGGTTTTGAAGTTATCAAAGCCATTTTGTTTCTACTATTGGCTTCTCAAGCATTTAGTATTAATAGTCTATTCATCGTTTATGGCGGAGTTTTAGCTCTTAAGTTTGTGACAGGTTTTCTTCTTTTAATTAAAGAAAAAAAGAACCAATTGATTTGGATTGAATCAGTTAAGAAAGAAATTTTAACTTATGCTGTGCCAGTTTCGCTTAGTAATCTTCTTTCCTTTTTTCTCGATAAGTCGGATCAATTGATCTTATCATTTTTTGCAACCAAGGAGATGTTTGCTTATTATGGTATAGGATGTTTAATCATTCCTCCCCTCTTTATTTTAGAACAGTCTGTCACTAAAGTTGTTTTACCAAAGTTATCGACCCACTTTCACCAATTTAATAAAAAAGAAATTATCAATATTTATCAATCGGCTGTTAGCGACATAGCCCTGCTCAATGTTCCTGGTGCATTGGGATTAATGGTTTTTGCAAAGCCTATTATTCTCATGTTATTTGGACCCCGTTATGAAGCGGCCATTCTTTTTACTAGAATGTATTCCCTTTTTTATCTCACACTCATCATTCCACCAGATTTGCTGCTAAGAAGTTCAGGCGACGGTAAAAGTATTCTCAAATTAAACGCCATCTTTGCTCCCATAAGTCTGTTTCTTTGTTTATCTTTAAGTTTTTTCTACCAAGCCTATGGAGCATTAGTAGCCTTTTTGATCATAAAACCTATACGCACCTATTTCTTCTTAAGAAAAAGCAAAGACCTTCTCGAAATTCCTTTGGTTGCTTTATTACCTCTAAGGGACTTGCGTCGATACCTGATCATATCAATTATATTAAGTGCCATATCACTCTTTTCTGCTCCTTATTTTAAATCTGACTTACAGTGGTTTTTAATAATGGGATCATTTTTCTTTCTTAGTTTCGTTGTTTCCAATCTGTCTCACTTTAAGCACTTAATAAGGAAATAAATCCTTTTGCCGATAACGGGTATGTCTTTTATAATCAATGTATCTTAATTAAAGGAGTTTTTATGCGTATTATGCAATTACTGGTTCTCTTCTCACTTTTTCTCTTCAATGCTTGTGCACACAAGAAGGACTGCTGTAAAGGCAATGATAAGGCTGAAGGCCAATCTTGTTCTCGTAAAGATGGGGATAAAAAATGTGAAGATAATAAAAAGTGTGAAGGCGATTCATGCAAAATGAAAAAAGAAGGCAGCAAGTGCTGTGACGGCGATAAGTGCAATGGAAAATGTGATGGAAAAGAAGGCGAATGTCAAAAATGCAAAGAAGGCAAATGTGACGGAGAATCATGCGAAATCATGAAAAGTGTAACAGAGGTTGAAGCAGCTGCTGCACCTACCGAAACACCAGTTCCTTTAAAATCACAAGAAAAAAGCAAAAAGAAAAAATAGTTTACTCAAGAAATGGTGAATCAAAAAGGGAAGCGAAAGCTTCCCTTTTTTTTCTTCATTTTCCAAAATTTCGGAGTCATTTATACTATCTGTATGAATGCAAAAGAGTATAAAACCTTTCAGCAATTTTATCCCTATTATTTAACTGAACACTGCAACAGTGTCTGTCGAACACTTCACTTCATAGGTACGACATTGGTGATGGGAACATTGTTGGTGTTTTTAACCATAAGGGCCTACCATTTATTGTGGGTGCCCCCCTTAATAGGTTACAGTTTTGCATGGGTTGGACATTTTGTTTTTGAAAAAAACAGACCTGCGACTTTCAAATATCCTTGGTACAGCTTAAAAGCAGACTTCGTCATGTCCTGGCAACTTCTCACAGGTAAATTAAATTTTTAAGGAATAAATCAAAAGGAAAAAATCAAAATGAAAAAATGCCTTTCCATTCTATTTTTAGGGATTACTTTCTTCACCACTTCACTTTTTGCGAATGAACTAACACTCTATTTCATTCATGCCCCTAAGACTATAAATTGGTCGACTCCATATACCTTGAGTAAGACTACTGTCGAAAACAGCTTAATCCCAAAGAATCTGGGTGGAAGTTATTCCATAGGCCACGTCTATGGAGAAATTAATTGTCCAAGATTGAATGTTCATGAGTTTACAGGTCAGACCTCAACAACTGATGCTGACCGAGATCGTGTACTAAAACTTCACTGGGGCTTAGGAGCGATGATTGGGTCAGAACCAGGAAAGCTTCAATCGACGGAAGAAGTAAAAGGGGCTTTAAGCTCACTTTACAAAAGTGGCCGTGTGGCTATTTTGAAAATGAGAATTAGTGAAAATGCTTGTGAAAGAGTTGTTGATTATTTAAAAGAATATCGTGATCTCAAATTGGGAGATATTTATGGTGGTCTCGATAAAAGACCTCTTTATAAAGAAGGCTCTGGTTGCTCTGCCTTTGGTGCAAGTTTAATGGAAGTAGCAGGCGTTCTCCTTCCAGAACAGAAAGCTGCTTGGTCACTTCAACTTGGTGTTCCTTACCGTTATGTTGGTGGACCACGAACAGGAAAAAAAGTGACCATCGCTCAGATGTTAGTAGCCTTTAATTCGAAGTGGACAAAAGAGGGAGATCAAAATGGACTATGGATCGATTTCTTTGATCCTAGTTTGATGAATAAATGGGTCAAAAAAACTCACAAATTAGTTAAGAAAGGCAAAAGTGATTTTCCTTTTGCCACTGAAGCATTTATTAGAAACAAGGCCCAAGGAGTTTATTTTGATATGACAAGTATCCCAACTCCTACTGGACCAATTTTCTATGAGTAATCTGTCGATCGATAAAGGCAAAATACTCATTTACCGAGTCTTCGACATCGGTGAAGAAATTAATTTAGTTAAATTAGAAAATATACTGAAAGAAAAAGCTGAACGCTTTAAGCTAAATCGTGATTTTAGAAAAGCCATCGTCATTAGTGATGCCCCACTAAGTCTTGCTATGGGGGAAGAGAAAATTGAGATCAATGGGCAGATATTTTGCTTTGAAATTATTGCCAAAGTATGGACCTATGGAACACTTTCTTTCACTCTTCAATATAATATTCCACCAGGAACTGATTGGGCACAACTAATCGAACTTTCTCACCTTTTTGAGAATGCTACGACCCTTGATACGATTGCACGGAATAAGGCTCGTGAATTCACACTTACTTCTACTTCCGCCATGAAAAAAACCAGTGAATGGGATACTTACGAAGATTACGTCATTTACTTCATTGAAAAAATGGATGGTATCGATAATTTACGAGATCTAAAAGATAAGGCAGACATCCCATCACTTATTTTGGCTGAAGTAAAAGAAGAGCTCTCAGAATCAATAAAAAAAAATGTGCATGAGATGACATTTCAGTACTCTAAAAGTGACATGGCCGTTATAGACTGGAACTCAGCTTTAGTGGTTGAACCTTCGGGCTCAATGGATTTACCCGACGTCATTGAATTTGCTCTGACCCAATTACTAGAAATGCGTTATTACGACGATATTCTAGATCAAAAATTAGCGACCCTTTATAACTCAATTGAAAACAAAAATACCGGACTCTTAAGCGATCCTTATTCAAAATTAGCGAAGGAAGCTGGACAAACATATTTAGAACTTTCAGAAATTATCGAAACAATTGAGAACTCTTTTAAAGTAGTAGGTGATTTCTACTTGGCAACAATTTTCCGTGCGGCTTCAAGTCGTTTTCGATTTAATGATTGGTTAAATAATATCAATTCTAAGCTTGGAAATTTAGCAGAAGTGTCAAAAGTACTTCAAGGTGAAATCCATGCTCGGAGAGCTCAGGCTTCAGAGGTTATTATTATCGTTCTTATTGCCTTCGAATTATTACCTGCTCTATATAAGCTTTTCTGGGGAAAAGCTTAATTTTCGTGCCACCAAAGTTCAACCAAATCATCCTGTAACTTTTTTGCTTTATCTTTGAAAGTGTCTTTTGAAAAAGTAAGGTTCGATTTATTATTCACCATAATGACAAATTGCAATTTTTTTCCTTTCTTTGTAAAGAGCGTTCCTGCTAATGATGAAACATAATCCATGGTACCTGTTTTCGCCCAAGTACTCATACTCATTGGTGGCTCAAAGAGACGATGTCCAAGTGTTCCCTTGACTCCTGAAATGGGCATGAATGAAAGTGCTTCATCTCCCCAAAGCTTTAAGACTTCTAATAAATAATGAGGGCTTAATTTATTTTCATGAGAAAGTCCTGATCCATTGACCATTTGAATTTTACTTTCTTCTATCACTTTGATTTTTTCTTTGTAGAAATTGGCCATGCTACTGGCTGCTTCACTCAAAGTACTTTTTCCTGATGTATAAAGCAGCAGACTTTCAAACACCAAATTATTGGAATATTCCATCCCGAGCGTTATGATTTCCGTCAATGGAATACTACGATGATGTGACCAAATGGGCGCTTTATCTGGGGTTATCTTGGCTATGGGAGAAGGCAAGATTAAACCTAATTTTCCACAAAAATTTTGTAACTTCATAGCGGTAGCAAGGCCTGCTTGGCGCAGGGGTAAATTTTCTTTTCCTGAACCTTTGAGCATTGGAACTAACCACTGAGTGTGATCCAAATCAAGCGCATCCCATGAACCACCATCTCTAGAACGGGCCAATGAAAATTTTTGACCACCATCAGGAAAATAAAAATATTCTAAGGAATTATCACTTGTGTTGTAGCGGTAATGAAATTGGAACAGATTGAAGTCACTTGATAAAGGAGATAAAGGTGCATTGTAACTATCTTCATCGGCTTGAGAATTCTCAATCGCAAGTTGTGGTGTAAAAAGTGATTCATCAAAATAAAAATTTCCTTTCAGTGTTTTAATCTTGGTTCGTAAGTTTACACATAATTCCATGAGATGATTGCTCATTAAAAGTGGATCTCCACCGCCCACCAGATAAAGGTCCCCGGTAAAGACATCTCCTTTTAGTTCACCATCACTTTTAATAGTTGTCACAAAACGATGATCTGGTGGATATTTCCAAAGAGTATAATTCGCCGTTAAGATTTTCATGACAGATGCTGGTGTAAAGGCTTGGTTGGCTTCAGCTGACTTCAAAACTTTCTTTTTTTGCGGATCAAAAAGAATGAAACCTACGTCTTGCTTTTTAAAACCGTACTCCTTAGTCCAATCACTTTCACTTTTTTTAGTCCATGAAAAAGTCATCTGCTTCAATCCGTCTTCTTTTTTGCCAGAGACTTTTGTCACTTCATTTTGACTGCATGAAAATAAAAAAAAGGAGAATAACAAGAAAATACCTAAGTTCATCTTCACACCTTCAATAAAATTATCTAGACTCTCATTATGAACAAAATAGATTTTTACTTCGATTTCCTCTCACCATTCTCTTTCTTCGCATGGAAGAATTTACAATCCGGGAGCTTGGGGACCGAAGTTCAGATTCATTACTATCCTGTAATCTTAGGTTCTATTTTAAATCATCATGGCATGAAAGGCCCTGGAGAAATAGATCCCAAACGAGAGTATCTTTATAAAAACTGCCTACGCTATGCTAAAAGAAAAGGTTGGAATTTTCTTTGTCCTAAAACTCATCCTTTTAATCCCCTCTATGCCTTAAGACTTGCCACTTTAGAATGCTCAGGTACATTGCAGACCAAAGTGATCGACTGTTTTTGGAAAGCAGGCTGGGAAGAAGGAATTGATTTAGGAAGTCCCGAAGAATTGGAAGTCGCCTTAAGAAATGCAGGACTACCAGCAAAAGAATTGATGGATCAATGTTATGAAAAATCAGTCAAAAATGCGGTGAAAGAAAATACCAATAGAGCGATTGCCGTAGGTTCCTTTGGTGTCCCAACATTATTAGTTAATGAAAGTGAAATGTTTTGGGGTAATGATTCACTTGAAGATGTGAAAAGATATCTTGATGGTGAAGATGATTTAGACCGCGAGCTTTATCTGAAAATCTTAGCCAAAACACCACGAAAAATAATTTCGATTACTTGACCGCTGCTTTCAAAAGTCTATCCCAAACACCACGCCACTCATGGGAGTAATGCTCCGGCATGCGATAAACATAAATGGCATCTGCACCACTGTCAGAAATTTGTCTCATCTTAAAATAAAGCTCTCTGGCCGCTAAACTAGGATCAATATTTAAAACTAATTCTTTTGGCTGTAAAAAAGCAGCATCGACAAGATCCCCAGGATAGAGAACAAAAAGAGGAATCTTAGGCATATAATGGTGCTGCATCTGTCCTGGAGCCACTGGACTCTCAGCATACTCGACCACCACAGAAAAAGCATTTAAGAGTAACTGAAGCTTACTTAAATCAATGCCTCCAGGTCGATAGATAAGAACTTTTCCCTCAGAAAATCCTACTACCGTTGATTCAATACCAACCTCACATTGGCCACCATCTAAAACAAAAACACTGTCACCAAATTCGTCTCTCACATGCTGAGCCAGGGATGGTGAGGTTTTTTTAAATTTATTAGCACTTGGAGCTGCTAAAGGTCCACAGGCCTTAATCAGTTCAAGGGCCAAAGGATGTCTGGGCATTCTAATTCCAACCTCTCCAAGTCCTGAAGTAATAAGTGGATTTAGATCGTCTCTTTTAGGAAGAATTAAAGTCAAGGGGCCAGGCCAAATCATTTTGGCAAGACTTTGGGCCACAGGTGGAAATGACTTTGCTACTTTGAGTACATCAGAAAATTCAGCGATATGAACAATCAGCGGATCAAAAAATGGACGTTCCTTAACAGCAAAAATTTTCTTCAAAGCAGCTTCAGATGAGATGGAACCGGCAAGACCATAAACCGTCTCTGTCGGCATCCCTACGACATCTCCGCTTTTAACTATGGCAATAGCTTGGCTTAATTCTATATTCATTCTTTTATGGCGTAGATAAAAACTTCTTGTTTGTTATAAAAAAGTTGTATCGGAGTTAATTTTTTAAAACCAAGTTTGCTTAGACGTTTTAAATATTCTGGGACTTCAAGATAACCATCTACCTTAGGCATTTTGAGCGTCAGCAAAGCACCTTTTAAATCTGGAAGATGAGGGAGAATTTTTTTTAATTCAATGAAGGCAATTTCAGGTTTGACATTAATATCCATGGCCAACCATTTGACCTTATCAGAAAAGTCAGAAGCTTCGACTGAGCCTGCCACTTTTTTAATAAGTTTAAAATTGGGATGATGAAAAACTTTTTCATCCATCTGAGCGTTATCGACTCCAATGACTTTGTATCCTTGGCTCAAAAGATAATAACTGGCTCCACCAGGGGCAGAACCAATTTCCATAATGGTTTCACCAGGTAAAATGGATGGTCTGAAAAGATAAAATGCTTCAGCAATTTTTAAATAAGCTCTGGAAGGTGCTTCAACTGGAAGTTCAATTTCTGGTCGATTGCCAGCAATCAAATGTTCTTCTTTCATCACTTTTCTCATACCCACCCAAATTTCATCTTCCTCCACCATAATCAAATCGATAATGGTTTCAGGATTGACCATATTATCTTGAAAAAGTGCCTGGTATTTTTGTGACAACTGAATCAGATCACTATCAATCTTATCCTTATCCATTCGCTCTCGAGGAGAAACATGAACAAGGCTAGTCGGGTATTGTTTTATGAGTTCAGAGACAAAACTGATCACCTCTGACATCGATTCATTGACAATTTTAAAGCGACTTAAGGACAGCCCTTGCACACGGGCAAAGACACTTTCAACGCGAAAGTTGAGAGCGATAACGTCACGGGCCTTAAAGGTAACGAATCCCTTTTTAGAGAATCCTAAGGAGAGTTCTGGACAGCCTTTAACAACTTCATGGATGAGGGCTTTTTCTGACCCATAATTACAGGTCATATACAAGAAATTGGATTTTATTTTTGGAGTCATAGTCGCTATACTTTCAGTATCTCATTTACTCTTTAAGGAACCATATTATGCGTGACTCCATAGTACTGTATATCAACGGAAAACGCCACACTATTGGAGCATCACAGATCTTCATGACGCTGTCGGATTATCTTCGTTATCAAAAATCGCTTACCGGAACAAAAGTGGTCTGCGCCGAAGGAGATTGTGGAGCCTGTAGTGTTTTATATTCTTCTATTCACGATTTAAAAGAGGGAAAACTTCACTACCGCTCAATTAATAGTTGTATTGCCCTGCTGTCACTCTTGGATTGTTCACATATCATTACAGTGGAAGGTATTACCGAAGAAAATGGCATGCATGCTGTTCAAAAAGCTTTTGTAGATGCCCAAGGGGCACAATGTGGCTTTTGCACTCCAGGCTTTATTTGTGCTCTAACGGCCACATTAGAAAACCGAATTGAAGAAAATAAACAGCTGCAAGGTGAAGCTGCAACCAAAAAAATTATGAATGGACTGACAGGAAATCTCTGTCGATGTACTGGCTATCTGCCTATCAAGGAAGCTTGCGCCACAGTAGACACTTCACAGATGACTTTGATGAGGGATCGATACCATTCAGAAACAATGATTCAGGAGCTAACATCTCAAGCCCAAATAACCTTGAATTTAAGCCATGACAAAAAACAATTTTTTGCCCCTGTCTCAATTAACGAAGCTGTGAAGTTTAAAAGTCAGCATTCTGATGCTCGCCTCATTTCTTCAGCCACTGACTTGGGAGTATTGATAAATAAGGAAAAGTTTTTTCCCACCAAACTTCTCAGTTTGAACCATATTTCAGAACTCCATTCAGTTAAAAATAATGGGGATTTTGTTCGAATTGGGGCACGAGTGAATTTAAACCAGTTAGAAAATTTTCTAGAAAAAAATAAAGATAACGGTTTGATTGAGCTTGCCTACATGCTGAAAATTTTTGCCTCTCCGCAAATTAAAAATACCGCCACGATCGTTGGTAACATCGCCAATGCCTCACCGATCGCAGATACCATTCCTGCGATGATGGCCTTAAATGCTCAAATTGAAATTGTGGGACCTAAAGGGACACGTACTATTGATAGTCAAAATTTTTATCTAGGTTATAAAAAATTAGATCTTGCAGCAGATGAAATTATTACTTTTATTCAAATTCCTCATCTCAAGAAAAAACAAAAATTGAAACTGTACAAAGTCTCTAACCGTAAAGACATGGATATCTCTACCGTGACCTTCGCTTCAGTCTATTCTCTTAATAACAATACGATTGAAGATATTACCGTTGTCTATGGTGGAGTTGGGCCAGTGGTTAAAGTATGTGACAAAACGGGCCTTTACCTCAAAGGTAAAACGTGGAAGGAATCTACTTTCAAAGAAGCAGGAAAAATTCTCTTAACCGAAATCACCCCCATTTCTGATATGAGAAGTTCAAAAGAATACCGTAACATCGTCGCTAAAAATTTACTTCTCAAGTTTTGTTTTGAAGGTGAGAGCCATCTCGAGGTACGTGCATGAAAACCATTTTTAAGAACCATGGTTCGCACCACGATTCAGGTGTCTCGCACGTTAAAGGTGAATCAGCTTTTATTGATGACCGCCCAATGGTGAAGAACGAAATGATTATAGGCTTTCTTGGCACTCCCGTAGCAAAAGGATTGTTAATCGATATCGACTGTGAAGAGGCCAAAAAAATTCCTGGGGTTTTAGGGATTTTCACTCACAAGGATGTTCATCATAATCATTGGGGAACAATTATTCCGGAACAGCCTTTTTTAGTGCAAGATAAAATTGGTCATATTGATGAGCCAATTGCCATAATTGCCGTGGAAAACAATGAGTTCACAAAAGAAACTTTAAGAATGGCCAAAGCCAGTATCAAGCTTCTTATAAAAGAAGAAACTGCTCTTTTTGATTTGGATCAGGCCATTAAAGAAAAATCTTTTATTGGGCAAACAAGTTCGATCAAAAGAGGCGATCCGACAAAAGCATTTCATGCGGCCCCTCATAAACTCACTGGATTTTTTGAAAATGAAGGCCAGGAACATTTTTACCTTGAATCCCAAGCTGCTATTGCCTACCCCTTAGAACAAGATCAAGTAGAAATTCATTCATCTTCACAGCATCCCACAGAAGTTCAACATTTATCAGCTGAAGTATTGGGTATACCTTTTCATCAAGTTGTTTCTATTGTTAAAAGAATGGGTGGTGGATTTGGTGGTAAGGAATCTCAAGCTGCTCCTTTTGCCGCGATGGCAGCCTTGGCCGCTCACAAGCTCAAGCGCCCCGCTCGGTTGATTCTAAGTAAAGACGACGATATGAAAAGTACTGGGAAGCGCCATCCCTTTAAAAACTTTTATCAAGTTGGCTTTGATCATGATGGGAAAATTCTTTCATTAAAAGTTGATCTCTACTCCAATGCGGGAGCTTATGCTGATCTCTCTCCTTCAATTATGGAAAGGGCCATGCTTCATCTTGATGGAGCCTACTATTTACCCGATGTCGAAATTAACGGTACCGTTTGCCGTACCAATGTTCACTCACATACTGCCTTTAGAGGTTTTGGTGGGCCACAAGGTACTGCCACGATTGAAAGTATATTGGAAGACATCGCTAGAATTTTGAAAAAAGATTCCTTTCATGTTCGACGAATCAATGTTTATGGAAAAGATCAGAATAATGTTACTCCTTATGGACAAGTTTTGACTTTTAATCCTCTGCCAGAATTGTTTGATCAGCTTTATCAAACTTCCGACTATCAAAAGAGAAAAAAAGAAATTGAAGCCTTCAATAAAGAGTCTAAAACTCATTTAAAGGGCCTCTCCATGACCTCGACCAAGTTTGGTATTGCCTTTACCGCCAAATTTTTAAATCAAGGAAATGCTCTGGTTAATGTTCATCTGGATGGAACGGTTCAAGTTTCCACAGGTGCTACGGAAATGGGCCAAGGAGTAAACTCTAAGATGCAAAAGATTGCAGCTGATGAGTTAGGTGTACTTCAACATCAAGTCCGAGTGATGCCCACTTCCACTGAAAAAAACCACAATACCTCTCCCACCGCTGCTTCATCCGGTTCTGATATCAATGGAGCTGCCGTTAGTTTAGCGGCTCAAAAAATTAGAAAACGTTTGGCCCAAGTGGCTCTTCATTTTTTCACAGAAAAAAGTGGTGAAGTTGAAATTTGGGAGCAATTTGATGATGCTGATTTTCATTTTGAAAATAATAGCGTGAAGCAAATTTCCACCAATAAAACCATGCCACTCAAAGAATTATTAAATAAAGCCTACTTGAACCGAGTTCAACTTGGCGACTACGCATTCTACAAAACGCCTGGACTTTCTTTCGATAAAGAAAAAGGTTTCGGCCGTGCCTTTAATTATTTCACCAATGGTGTAGCTGTCAGTGAAGTTTTAATAGATCGACTGACGGGTGAACTAAAAGTAACTCGGGCCGATCTATTAATGGATTTAGGACGTCCTATCAATAGGGCCATTGATATTGGCCAAGTGACTGGTGCTTACGTTCAGGCTCAAGGATGGGTCACCACTGAAAAACTAGTCTACAATGAGAAAGGAACTTTGCTCTCTCATTCACCTACTACCTATAAAATTCCGAACATCCAAGATATGCCCAGAATTTTTAATGTCGATCTTTTGGAAAATGAAAATGAGGGCCACTCAAATATTAAAGGATCCAAAGCAGTAGGAGAACCACCTTTTCTACTAGGAATTTCAGTTTGGACAGCGGTTAAACATGCCCTTTCATTCATTACTGAAAAAGAATTACCTCAAATTAAACTACCCGCCACCAGTGAAGAAATTTTAATGGAAATAGAGAGACTTAAAACACTTGAGGGAATTCAATGAGTTTAAGTTTCAGCGACTACGTCGAAAAATTCCAAGAGCTGTCATCAAAATCAATTCCTTATGTAGTCGTTACCTTGCTTCAATCAAAGGGTTCCGCTCCTCAAGATCCTGGAGCCAAAATGATTGTCACTCAAGCAGGACTTTATTTTGGAACTGTCGGCGGCGGAAAAGTTGAAACGAAAGCCATAAAAGAAGCTCAGAAGATGCTTGAAGATAGAGAAGCCCAGTCTTATCAATACTTCGAATGGAACCTGCAAAAAGACGTTGGCATGACCTGCGGCGGAGCGGTTAGTTTCTCATTTGAACTAAGTAAGGAGCACCCCTGGCAAGTAGCCATTTTTGGAGCTGGTCACATAGCCCAGGAACTCGTCCGTTTAATGCTCAATTTTAAATGTGAATTAAATTGTTTTGATAACAGAGAAGAATGGTTAGCGAAACTTCCGGACTCTCCTCATTTAAAAAAAATTCATTCTAACAATTTGCCAGAAGAAATTTTAAAACTCTCCCCTACCACCTTTGTCGTTCTTATGACTATGGGACATGGAACGGATTCGCCCATCATGTTATCGATATTTAAAAATAAAAAAGAATTTCCTTTTTTGGGAATTATTGGGAGTCTTGCCAAAAGAAATGTTTTAGAAAAAGATCTTCGTGATCATCAGTTAGAACAATTTCAAAAGAGCTTTATTTGTCCACTAGGACTTCCCATTGGCGATAATTCTCCCGTGGAAATTGCCCTTTCTATTGCGGCCCAATTAATTGAAAAGCGGGACCACTATTTTAAAACAGCCAAACGTAGTAAAAGTTTCTCTTAGTGAGTATAACTTACCCCAAGCTGTAGATCACCTACACGCCCCGTACAAGCGCCAATCCCAAGCTCCATAATTCTGCCCAAAGAAGAATAAGTAGAGCACTCTGCCACTAGCATTTTATCTTTGTTGGTAATTTTACTCTGCAGAATTAAGTAAGGCTCAGCGCCGCTTTTATTGATACGAAAACTACGAACAGAAATTGTATAAGCATCACGGGTAAAAATGACTTCGTCTCTTTGAAGTCCCAGGTTTGCTGATAAGGACATTTGAATATCTTCCATTTGTCCATAATAGGTATAGTTCAATTCATTCCCTGGCGCTAAGGGACGACTCCACAGAAGCGCCCTAAGTTTAATTTGGGCCACATCATTTGAAGCTATGATTTGTGAAAAGCTGGAAATGGAAATGAATAGTACCGTTAAAAGAATGACTGTTTTCATAAAAATCCTAAAGTGTGAAATAGGTCCAAAGGTTATCGGCCTTCCCTGACTTTGAACACTTCTTGAACATAAAAAAAAGCCCCTCATACGAGGGGCTTCTTCTATAGGTATTGCTACTTTCGTGATTACTTAAGTTTCCAGTAGTATTCGATGAAGAGTTTAGCTTCAAATTCGAATGGAATGTCAGCTGCTAGAGGCTCAGCAACAACTTTCGCTTTCTTCGTTTCGCCAGATGCTGTTACAGCAAAACAAGCTGGGATTGAAGAAAGTCTTGGGTTTGTTTGAACTCTCTTATAGTTATCAGTTTGGTAACCTTTAGCTGTTAGAGCTATTTCATCACCAACATCAACCATATAGTTTGCAACGTTCACTTTCTTTCCGTTCACAAGCACTTGAGCGTGTGAAACCATTTGTCTTGCAGCTGCCATTGAAGGAGCCCAGTTCAAACGGAAAACAACGTTATCAAGACGTCTTTCTAAGCGACTTACTAAAATGTCAGCCCATGAAACGTTTTGAGTAGCAGAAAGAGTACGTGATTTTTTAATATAACGAACTAATTGAGCTTCACGTAATCCGTAGTGGAAAATAATTTTTTGCTTTTCTTGTAAACGAACAGAAAAGTCAGAAAGCTTTTTTCTTTGAGCGCCATGCTGACCTGGTCCGTATGGACGACGAGCAAGAGCCCCTGCCTTACCTAGACCTGGAAGCTCCAGACCAAGACGACGTTGAATTTTAAATTTTGAGCGACCTGCGGTAACCTTTGACATAGTAAATCCTTATTATTCGTCAATATTCGTCATTATTAACATGACGGGTTCTAAAAAAATTAGAGACTTTATATATCGAACAAAGAACTTGAGGTCAAGCTATCTTGCCAATTTCTTTCAAAAAAACGACAGTGATGCCATGAACTGGCAAAAGACCAAAGTATTATTGATCGGGGCAGGTGGCATTGGCTCACCGTGGCTAGAAGCGCTAGAAGGGCTTAGCCCCTTGCTTTTAGGTGTCATGGACGGTGACATCGTGGATAAATCCAATCTGGGAAGACAATTTATTCACTCAGGGCGAGTCGGATGGAAAAAAACCCGCTCAGCTCAAGAATTTCTTGAATCTAGGGCCTATCAAGGAAAAATAAATTTGTATGAAGAGTTTGCCAATAATGAAAATTTACCAAATATAGCAGCCGATTATGATCTTATCTTGGATGCAACTGACAACTTTGCCGCCAAATACCTTATTTCCAAAGTGGCTACTTCATTACAAAAAAAAGTTCTCTTCGCTTCAGGAACAGATCAATACGGCCAAGTAAGTTTTTTTGATCATGCAAAAGAGAATGCATGCTTAAACTGTTTGTATCCAGAAAATGCCAAAATCCATGCCCTTGAAGTTTGCCAAACTGTAACTAATCCTGAGCCTTTAAAAGTTCTGGCCTTAAAAGGGCTTGAACTCTTGGCTCAAAATGAAGACCAAAAAATATGGCATTATCAAGTGGCCGATCAAAGTTGGACTAGCTTTCAAAAAAAGGAACGTAAAGGATGCTATTGCCAAAATATTTTTGCAGATTTGTTTGATGATTATTCTTGGAAAGGTCAGCAGCTATCTTTCGAGATAGCTTACCATGAATATCAAACTGAAATTCATCAGCCGTTTCAAAAACCAATTGTTCTCACTTGCGAAAGTGGAGTCAAAGCCAGAGCACTTTGCTTCAAGCTCAGAAACGATGGGATCAAAAATATTTTCTGGAAAAGACAGTCCCCATAACAAAAAAAGGCCCAATCTTTGGACCTTTTTTTTTGCTTCAAATATTCAAAGTCAGAGGGGATCCAACTTCGAGGGGGTTCATTTTAGCGGCATTTTGGGTAACGTTTAAAATTGAATCCAATGATGAGCTTATTTTCCTTGTTGGCTGAATCTTCCATAATTAAAGCGTCAGAAGTTTCATCATCCGTTTCAGCATATGAACTGCCATGGAAAGCATAAAAATAAGAGCTCAAGCTAATTGCTTGTGTAGTATTAATCCTGTCGAAATATTTCTTAAGATCACTTCTTTTAGCTAATTTCTTCTCGCCGATAACTTCTTTTAAAATGTTTTTTACTGTTTCACCCGTCATATTTATATTGGCATTAATCCTAGTGGTATAATAATCGTATTTTTCACTAATCGAAAAATCATCAAGCTTAAAACTCTGATCATGAAAAGCCAATACACTGTAATCACCAGTTTCATTTTTCACAAAACGAGCATTTGAACGACCTTCCGTTTTAATGATCTCTTTATGTTGTCCGTAATTCAAAGTCCTTGATTCAACCTTGACCTTAACTTTAAGCGTAGTAAATTCGCAGCTAAATGATTGAGCGCTACTACAAAGTAAGAATGCTAATAAGTAAAATTTCATTTTTTTCTCCTTTTTTATAAATCACTGTTTGGTGAAAAGGTTGTAACATAAAAAAGGTCCGACAGATTAAATTGCACTTTCTTTGTGTAGCAGTCTGTACGCTACACCCTAATAGTGCTACACTTACCCCATGCAAGGCTTAGACTTAGTAGAACTACTTAATATTGAATTTGACCGCAAATGTGAAAAGAACTCTTCTTATTCTTTGAGAGCCTACGCTCGCGATTTAGGAGTTCAAGCGGCGACACTGTCTCATGTAATGAGACGAAAGCGTGTGGCTTCGCCAGAATTCAAAAAGAAAATCTATCTTGGGCTAAAACTATCATTCGAACAAAAAAAGTTTCTTGAAGGACAGGGCGATGACATTGCTCGATTTAACCAACGAGACCTAGACCTCTTTATTTCTCTTTCTGAATGGTACTTTGATGCTATTTGTGAGTTAGTAAGAGTGAAAGGTTTTCAATCGAGCCATAGTTATGTGGCCAGACGATTAGGAATTTCCGAAGAAGAAGCTTCAAGCTCTATCAAAAGATTATTTGAGCTCGGACTTTTAAAAGAAACTCCTAATAAAACGTGGGTCGATTCAAATGAGAATAGTATCGTGTATGGAGGGGATCAAACTCACTTTGCCCTTCAAAAATTACAACGACAACTACTTGAAAAAGCCATTGAAGCCTTAGAAACCATCCCTAAAAAAGAAAGAGAACAAGCCTCCATGGTCATGGCCATTAATAAGAAAGATTTGCCGGAAGCTCGAGAGAAAATCAAAAGCTTTCATCAAGATCTTTGTAAGCTAATGCAAAGACCTAATAGAGAAAGCGATGAAGTTTATCAACTAGTCACCGCTTTTTTCCCATTAACCAAAGAAGAAGCCTAATTTATTCTGTGTATATTTTAAATCAAGTTAGGGTGTAGCATACAGGTTGCTACGCTATTAGATCAGCAATTCACCATCCTCTGCTATTTCATGGTAACTTCCGTTTAACAAAAACCCAACAACCTTTACGACGGAGTTCACATGAAAACAAGATTCCTGCCATTGGCTCTCTTAGTAGTCTCTAAGGCCGTTCTCGCCACCTCAAATCCAGGCCCTTATGATGGTCTCGATATTAATTTTAATGAAACTGAACCACCTCTTTATTCTTACTGCCGTGAAGTGGTAAAAATTGACCCAGCCATCTCAGGTGAAACAAAACTTGAAGCAATGGAAGCTTGTGGAATGGGTGTGGACGCAGCTCGTAGAATGGCCGATCGCTTTGGCGGTGGAAATGGAAATATCCAAGGTTATCTTCGTGGTTACGCTTGGGGAATGCATGAAATGTATGAAGCCTCAGAAAATGACGGGTCTGCTTACAAACAAGGCGAAGCAGCTGTCAGTGGTATGGGAAATTATATTGAATCTGGCCTAACTGAAGGAATTAAAAAAGGTAACAGCGAAGGAAATGCTGACGGTCGCTCTGAAGCGATTACCCGTTTTGATAAAGCTGTCTCAGCTGCAGTTCCTGGAACATCGGGCATCATACCTTCAAATGTAGCGACTCCCCCTGCCAGAGTTTACACTCCAGAGCCAAATGCTTACGCAAGATTAATACCGGCAGACCAGAAAGCCTATACAACTATCGATGATATTTTGAAGGCCAGAGATGAAAGAGAAATGAATCAATTACAATTGAGAGACTTTCCTGTTTATTCTCAATACGACGCTACTACATGGGGTGAGACAAAAAGACTTACCATTTGGGATCTGTGGTTTGGTGACGGACGTTACGTCTTTTCCAAAGCACTTTGGTATGATGAAAAAGCAGCGCTTGCCACTTGGCTCACAAGACCGGCTCCAGAAAAACCTCAGTACCAAGGTCTGGCGCAAAAAGTGGTTAATAACAATGCTGGAGTAAGATACGATTTACAAATTGGTTTTCAAAAAGCATTTACAGAATCCTACAGATATTATGTGAACTATTACTTCGCTAAAGAATTCAAAAAAGGTGTAAATCTTGGACAACTTCATGGTGAGGCAGTTGGTACACAATTAGGAAAAAGAGTGGCATTTGGACGTGGACTAATTGCAGCCTTCAACAAAAAGTTTGAAGACTCAGCTACACAAACTTACCAAAATGCTTATAAAGGTTCATTCATGAACAGCTTCAACGGAGCTTTCGATGAATATTCTAAGAATCCAAAGCTAGATATGATTCCTATGGAAGGTGGCTCTACTCTGGTTCTTACAGGAACTGATGATGATGGTGTCTTACAACCAGGCGAAGCTTTTTCATTGAAATTTAAAATGAAGAACATGGGTGGCGTTGGAACAGATCTTAAAGGAATTCTTGCAGGTGACATTTTAGATGCTAAGCCAGTAAGTGGAAACATTAATAAATTAATGATTAAGGAATACGATACAGTTGAAGCCGTGGGTCTTGTGGACGGAAGACTTCAGTCCGGTGATCAAGCCAATATTTCCTTAACAGTGAATGGTATTTCAAAAGCTCTTAACATTGTTGTGACCAAATTAGTGAGAATGACAGCGTCTCCAAGTTTTGAAACAGATACATTAAACGGTCGTGCAACTGTGAGCATTTTGGCCAAGAACGTTTCAACTATTGAAACTCCAGCTCACATCTCTGCCCAAGCAACTATTGACGGAAAAATAGTTGGTGAAATGAACGTAGGTAAATTGGCTGCAGGTCAAGCCACAAGATTAGATCTTAAGATTGCAAACATTGACCCAATGGACTTAATTGCAAAAGATACACCAGTAAAAGTAACATTAATCATGGGCGGAATTGTTCTTGAAACTCAGAACATTGTTTTAAAAGCGAAGAATTCGAACAAAGATCTAGTGAACTATGTTGCAGGACTTGCTAATGGAAAAGGAATGATTCCTTCAACTACTTCGATCCAAGATCGTTTAACTGATGCTTCTAAATTACTTGTGGCCCGTAACCGTGCTGAACTTACGAATAATAAGAAAACTGGTAACATCTGGAAAAAAGCTCCAGATACAACAATCCCTGGTATGCTTCGCTTAAATAAGCATCTTGGTAGCCCTTCAGAAGAAGCCAAAAAATTGTTTGACCAACTTGCAAAAGAAATGTGGAAAGATAAGAAAGTGTTACCGGCATTCTTGTTCTTCCATGCAAAAAGAAACGCTTACAAAAATATTCTTGAGGACATCACTATCTCTGGAAAACTTAAAGAATAGTCCATGGGACGAGAGAATGATCTAAAAAGCAAAAGAGCCCCTTCGAAAGAAGGGGTTTTTTCATCAAAAGTCCTATATTTAGGCTGTAAAAAGTACCAAATCCCCTTGTCAGGATGCCTTCTAGGGCGCAATATTCGACCTTCTCTAAGGAATAAAAAATGCAAAGATTGATTGATCGTGGCCTTCACAGAAACCGTTTGAAAGACTTCTTACAAAGAAGTGTTGAAGAGTATCAAGACTTAGTTTGTGAATATATGAATGCTCACGTGGTACACAAAGAAGAGCGCAAAGCGACTCTTCATTACTATCAATCAGAATTTAACTTTTATAAAAATGCCTACCAAAAAGCAGAACGTAAAGGACAAGAAGAATTCAGTAAAGACCTTGATTCTTATGCCCAAATTCATGGTATCCGCCAAGAACAATTAAAAGAAAGAATTCAAAAAGAAGTGGAAAGAGAAATCGAACAAAGTTGGCGATCATTTAAAAGTAACAAGTACACCTCTGACGATATCTTTGATTATTATGAAGCGAGAAATCTCTAAACTTAAAACCCTTCATCAATCCCTTCCATTGCCTAAGGTGAGAAGGAAACACTTGATTGAATCCATGGATTCACTTCAGCAAAAAAACATCAATTGTTATTCCTGTGTTGGCCTTTGCTGTACTTTTGAAAGCAATGCCATGCAAGTCACTCCTCAAGAAGCTCTTGATGTGCTTATGTTGCTTCATTCACAAAATAGAATCAATAATGAGCTGATCAAAGAACTTCAAACAACAGTCACCCAATATCGCCTCGACAAAGAGTTATCGACAGGAAGAAACTCGACTCTTCGCCGCTTTTATACCTGCACCTTTTATAAGCCTGGAGACAAAGGTTGTACTTTAACCAAAGAAGACAAACCTTACGGTTGCCTTGGGTATAATGCCAAAGAAGAAAAAGCAGTGATTCAAAATCAATGCGGTAGTGACCTTTCACTTTTAGCCCTTCAAGATCAATCAAATCAAGATGACGAATGGGCCCTGAAACTTAAAGAGGAGCTTAACCTTTATTGGATAAAGCTCCCCCTCCCAGTGGCATTACTGGATTTACTGTCTAAAGTTTAGACACTAAAGCTCAAACTAGACAAAAAATACACATCAAATCATTTTCATTAGCTTAAAACTGGCATTATCGTTGCACTAAGCAATCCATATAACTTCAAAGGAGTCATAAATGAAAATGTTAGCTTTAGCTCTAATTCTGTCTTCACTAAGCACATTCGCTCAACAGGCAAGTACTGGAAACGCTCAAACTGATTTGATTTTAGCGACGACTCAATGTGCTGATGGCGGCGAAAAAAGACTTCTAGTATATAAATCAAAACAAACCAATGTTGAAAAAGATGACATCGCTTATGGAAGAACTTCATTTGGTGATGTGGTAGTAGTAGATAAAAATAAAAACGATGGCACATGGACTTTTAATTTGTATCTTTGCAAAGATTCATTGACATCGAAAATGGACCTAGAAGTTGGCGCTGTGCAAGTACTAAATTACTCTCAATTGGATAGTAAACAATTCATTGGAAATATTTGGATAAAAGAAAAAGATCCATCAAGTATTTACATAAAATTATCTTTTTATGGAGCCACTGAGATTGTCACTGAAGACAAAAAAATTCCAGACTCAATTTTGTACAAAAAAGGAAATCCTTCAGATTCAATTGGAGTAAAACCAATAATAATTCAAAATTAAAGACTTACTAGCCCCAGTAATGTTTATGCCAAATCAATTTTAAGAGCAAAATAAATTTCCATAGGGCCCTGGTTTATCCAGGGCCTTTGTCTTATCATTCGTCATTTTCCCAAATCAAGTTCGGCTATGCGCCAATATTAACTTCTTACAATTATTTAAACCCATCTGGTCCGATAGACGAATCCTAACAAGAACTTAACAAGTCACAAAACATTTCTTGTTACAGAATAAATAGAGAAGAAAAGCTTTTTTAAGAAAGGAAGACAATGGAAAACATTCTCTCTCTCTGGACCAATACTCTTTATTCTATAACCCGCTTTCCTCTTCTGATTCGCTTCAAAAGTCAAAAAATTGTGACTCCTACGATTCAAGTGGATTTTGAAAACGATTACTATCATATAAAAACGGCCAATACGGCTGACGAACTCCTGCAAGTTTTTAATCTAAGATTTGAAATTTTTTTTCAAGAGTTTTCTGGAGTTCAGAGAAACAATTCATTCTTTCCTTATGACATTGATTTACACGATATACATTGTGATCATTTGATAGTGAAAGATAAAAGCACTGAACGAGTGATCGCCTGTTACAGACTTTTATCTAATCCTGAAGACAAAATAAAGCAAAGACCTTTCTATTCTGAGGGGGAATTCGTCATTGATGATTTCCTGGCCATTAACGGCAAGAAGCTTGAACTTGGTAGAGCATGCGTTCATAAGGATTTCCGCAGGGGACCAGTGATAACTCTTCTATGGAAAGGCCTTATGGATTACAGTAAAAAATGTGGCGCACGTTATTTGTTTGGGTGTTCCAGTATCTGCAAAGAAGATTTTGTGAAAGTCCCACATATTCTACAATGGTTAGAAGATAGGAAAATATTCATCGAAGATTATAATATCTCTGTTCAAGAGAAATATCGTGTCCCCTACGTCTTTCCTGAGACAGAAGAAAAATCATCTGAGCGTCCAATAAACTCACTCATGTATATGTATATAATGGCAGGAGCAAACATGGCCAAGACCATGGCCTATGACGCTGAAATGGATTGTCTTGATATTTTTACCTTAATTGATTTAACTAAAATCCCAGAAAGTTTTGAGAGAAAGTTTGGATAATATAAAACTGCTCCAAGTTCCCTTTGATTTTGGCCAAGACAGCTTTGGAGTCCGCCAAGCTTATAGCTATTTGATCAATCGAGGCTTGATCCAAAGGTTATCTCAGTTCGCCCCCACCGTTGAAGTTGGCAACCTCTATTTTCCTGCTAAAAGCTTACGTGGCATCTCTGGCAATATGAAGGCGAAAGGGGAATGCTCTCGTTTTAATCACATGATCAGCGATGAAATATCTTCTCTTCATTTACGATCAAGTTTTCTTTTAAATATTGGTGGAGACCACGGACTGGGCCTAGGAACAGTGCATGGACTTCTTTCCCATGATCCAGAAACCATTGTGGTTTGGGCCGATGCTCACGGGGATATTAACACTCCCTACACCTCTAAAAGTGCAAACTTTCACGGGATGCCTCTTTCTTTTCTTTTAGGTTTAGCTCGAGACAGAGAGTTCAACTGGATCAGAAAGTTACTGCCTTCAAGGAACTTAATCTACTTTGGTCCTCGAGAATTGGATAAAGCAGAAAAAAATATAATTGATGAGTTGGGAATCCAATATTTTTCTTCCGAAATGATAAACGAAGAAGGAGCTGACGTTTTACTTACTCAAGCTCTTTCAAACATCGATCCTCTTGGAATTAAACCTATTCATTTAAGTTTTGATGTCGATGTTTTTGATTCCTATGACATGCGCTCTACTGGTATCAGAGTAAAAAGTGGTCCTCGTTTGGATGAAGTTTTTATTATGGCAGAAACGTTGGCGCAAACTTTACGTTTAAGGAGTATGGATGTTGTTGAATTTAACCCCTTAATCGGGACAAAACAGGAAGTTGAAGTTTCATCAGACATCATTATTGAGTTGATAGAAGTCATTATGGACAAAATTTTTCCCGACATTCAAACAACCAGATTCAATGATGAAAAACTAAATCAATCATTCTATTAGTCGCCGTATGTCCTTTCTAGAAAATCTTAAAACCATTTAACATCAGCACTTCGCACGCTTTTGTTAAACAATCTTGTTTCACTAAAATGTAATCCGTATCGTAAGTAGAAAGAGCAAAAATACTTATTTGGGCTCCCGCCAATGGTTGGGCAATACTAGCAAGAATACCGGTTAGACTAAAATCCAATACTCCCTCGATTTTTAATATTTTCCAATCCGAATCACATTTTATGGACTTCGGTACCAGATCAAATTCGCAAACAACAGATAGTTCATTGGAAGTTCGGGTAATAGAAAGAAAGCTACTAGAGAGAGCCCATTCAGGAATAATTGAGTCAGGATTGAGTCTTGAGATAGCGAATTTCTTATCCAGAATGATCAGGTTCATTTTCAAAGCTTGATATAATAGTGCTTATTTGTCCATCATTGATTACTGGTTTTAATAAGTAAGAATAGTAAAAAATGCCGACGTAAAAACTTGGTTATCGTTGCAGCATGCAGCCAAACTTTATCTCATGTAATATGAACCCTTAATATTTACCCTTAAATTTAATCTTGGGAGTTGTTATGTCTATTCCTCTTGCCGAAAGTTTTGTATTTTTAATTATTTCGGCTGCAGTTGTTTTAATACTTTTAAAAAAGTTTTTCGTTAATGTTGGAGCTGATGAAATTGCCATCCTCGAAAAAAGATTTATGGGTGATAATTTATCTCCCGGACAGGTTTTTGCCCTTGGAAATCAAGTTGGGATGAAGGCTGAATATCTTCCACCTGGACTTCACTTTATCATTTGGCCAATTTCGAGAATGGTTTCAAAACCAAATTTTTTAAATATCGGAGCAGATGAGCTAGGAATTGTAGAGGCCATTGATGGTGCCACACTCTCAGCTGGAAGAATTTTCGCTGATGACCCTGCAGGTTCAGGACACAACAATTTCCAAGATCCAGTGAAGTTTTTAGAATTAGGAGGAATTCGTGGTAAACAATTGCGTTTTCTAACAAACGGAACTTTTAAAATTCATCCTGGCCTATTTAAAATCACTAAAATTAAAAAAACCTTCATTCCAGAAGGAAAAATTGGTGTGATCACCGCAGCTGATGGGGCGTCACTAGGAGCTGGTCAACTGCTAGGTCGCAGTGTTGCCAATCATGATAATTTTCAAAATGCCGAAATTTTTTATGCCAATGAAGGTCAAAAAGGTCCTCAAATTGATTTTCTTAGACCAGGAACCTACAACATCAACACTGAAATTTTTAAAGTTGAAATCCATGAAGCGGTGAAAATTTTAGAAAATGAAATTGGCGTTGTCGATGCTCGAGACGGTAGGCCAATGGAAAATGGTGAAGTGGTCGTTGCAACTCCAGATGGTCATAATAATTTTCAAGATGGTCAAAAGTTCTTGGATAATCATGGCAGAAGAGGACCACAAGAAAGTATATTAACTCCCGGAACTTATTATATTAATCCCTACCTTTTCAACATTTCAAAAAGAAAACAAACAATAGTCGCCCAAGGTGAAGTGGCTGTTTTAATTTCCAATATAGGAAAAGATCCAGCTGAATTTGAATTAGAAAAAAATGGAGAAGATGAAAAAAATAAGTCACGTTATGTTGTTCCAAAAGGTTATCGCGGAATTCAACGTGAAGTTTTGGGACCTGGGTCTTACAATATTAATCCCCTTGCCTATAGGGCGGTTATTATTCCGACTATGACTCGCTCAGTGGATTGGAGTGCAGAATCAACAAAGTCAAAAGGCTCAAATTTTGATCCATTTCAAGTTGTATCTTATGACGGATTTCCAATGCAAGTTGAAGTACGTTGTCAATATCGTATCCTTCCTGAAAATGCCCCATACGTCGTTCAAAAATTAGGATCGATTGAAGAATTACAAAGTAATGTGATTCATCCTCAGATTGACGGTATTTTCAGAGCGCAGGTTTCCCGTTCACCTGCAATCTCTTATCAACAAAACAGAGCAGAAGAACAAAAATCGGCAGAAGAAGCGGTCCGATCAGATCTAACAAAATACAAAGTAGAAGTTGTCTCAGTGATGATCACCAACATTCATCTACCTGAACAGTTAATGAAAACGACACAACAGAAAAATTTAGCTGAACAGGAAAAGTCTATGTATGACGCAAAAAAAGATGCTGAACAAAGACGTATTGAATTTGAAAAATCAAAAACAGAAGCTGATGCACAAGTAAGCATCATTACTGCTGAAGCGGGAATAAAAGTTGCCCAACACGAAGCTAAGCAAATGGAAGAGCGCGCTCGAGGAGATGCCGCAAAGGTGAGAATGCTGGCCGAAGCAGAAGCGACCAAAACCAAACAAATTGGTGATGCTGAAGCGTCTGTGGTTCAATCTAAAGGTGAAGCTCAGGCAAAAGCATATCGTGATCAAGTAGACGCATTAACTGCCCAAGGAGTAACTTCAGTCGAAATTGTTAAGGCAATCGCTGCAGCAGGACTTAAAATTACTCCTGATATACAAGTTTCCAGTGGAAGTGGCTCTAGTGAAAACGGTTTAGTGAGCTTACTTTTGGCAGATTTCGTAAATAGAAATCGCACAGAGATAAGAAAGCAATAATCAAATTTTAAGATGAGGGACTCTCAAGGGAAATATAATGCTTGAGAGTTCCTCATATCAAGAATGAAAAAAGCCACCTCTTGAGGTGGCTTTTTTTTTATCAAATTTGCTAAGTTTATTGGTAAAATTCAATCAACCTCTGGAGGAGGATTATTAAATTCAGCTTCTGTTTTTAATGGTTCCGAAATGTTATCTTGAACGACCTCAAGATCAGTAGGCTTCACGTCAGGACAACCTGCCTCTGTACGATAAAAGAAAACTCCCGCAACCGGAAAACCAAATCCTGACTCGTAAAAATACGCAGTCTGACAACTGGACGAAATACATGATGATCCCGCTCGTAGGTCAGAACGTTTACTCTTAAGCTTTTGAGACCCCTCATGAAGCTTCTTGAACGTTTTTTCGGTAGCTTCTCTTGGCCCACATTCGCTAGCAACTTTACGATTAATCAAAGTAGATTTTTTAGAAGTTTTAGCCTCGGCTCCGGCAAATGATGTAGCCAAAATACAGACACTAATTAGAATTAGTAAGCGCATTTTTATCTCCTGACAATTTTTCTAATCTCATTTAATCATGGACTCGAAAATCAATCAATTTAGGCAAAAAAGTCTATATCCTACTATTATTGAAGGTTATTTTCTATTTAGACCAGACAAGGGATTTTTTTAATATTTATCTCATTTTTTCCGATGAGCTAGCTATGAAAAAATTACTTTATTTATTCTTTCTAAGCACTCTCCTCTTCTCTTGCAAAAAAGATGATTTGTTTGAAAATCTAAAAAATTCAGGACCACTGGCCATTAGTGGTGCGAGTTGTATCGCTGATATTAGAAAATCAAGTTATCAAAATTTAGTTTTCGTCGACGATTTCATTCCTGATACAGATTCTTGTTATACCGATCAGTCAAAAATCGTTTGTTCAAACCGTTTAGACTGGTTTGTCTCGGGAAATAATTGTCCAGCTGATCATGATTATTCTGGATTAAAAGATTTGAATAAATGTGTTTGGAATGTTTGGACAGGATGGAATTTTTGGAGTGCTAATACTAATACAACCTATATGGCCAATGCTGTAAGTGTGAGTGATGGTCATTTAAAATTTAAAATGAAAAAAAATCCTAATTTTGATGCTTCCAAGGGACAGTGTGGAGCTAAAGATCCAGCGAAAGAATGGAACGATGATTACTATAATCGAAACTGCAAGTATGCTGTCGGTGGGGTTGATAGTAAGTATTTAGACGATCAACATAAAGGTCGAAATGCTCTCTATGGACGTATCGAAATGAGAGCAAAACTTATCACCAATAAAAATGATGGTTCTTATCCGGCCCTTTGGATGTGGCCAAATAATTTAAACACAGGATCTCCTTACGTAGCGACGACGGCATCAACCAACTTAAGTGTCGATGGCAAAGGACTCAAAATCATTGGTGAGATTGATATCATGGAACATAACTCACAAAACGAAGGTCCCTATGGATTTCACTCTTACCACAATTGGGAAGGTTCACGTGGTCACTGGTGGTCTACAAAAGGTGCATTTTATAATATGGGTGAATACAAAGTTTACGGTGTTGAATGGTCACCAACCAAAATACGGCACTACATTGATAACTGTGTTGTTCAAGAAATTAATGTGGGAGATAAAGCTAAAGCGGGCGATCGCAAATCCATGTACATTTCTGATGTCGCAAGTTTTCTTATTATGAGTCTTGGTACAGGGCCGAACTTATCGTCCAATGATCCTAACAATGAATTCCAAGTTGATTGGGTAAAAATCTTCGAATAGAGTTTTTGAACCTTTTTATACCCAAGATAAGTAGTGCTGAATATCAGCCATATCAGTCACCACTAGCTGATAAATATAGTTGTGAGTATTATAGTATTTTTTGTTCAAATAAGTTCTCATCGATTTCATGCGTACAATTTCACTGGCAACATAAGGTCTAAAAAGAGAATGAACAGAAGGTAAGAGCTTCTGCGTTTTTTGAATCATCTGAGAAAGCATAAAATCTTTTTCTTTTACATTTTTCACTTTTCCATATTTTTGAATTTCTAAATTAAGTTGACTTACAACAGTTTTGACGTCTTCAATTTTACTATATTCTTCATAGATATAAGAAGCTATCGCTGTGATCAAATTACTGGAGCTACTCATGTCTTGAGCAAAAGCGTGATTCATTTGAAACATCATGATGAAGATTAAAAAGTATTTTTTCATTAGTTTTTCCTCTGACGTTTTTGTGGAATCATGAAACGAATTCCGCCACCAGAATAGATGAATGGCTTTGGATCGTTATTGTATCCACCGAATGATGTAAAAGCATTCAGTTCAATATTACTTCTATAATTTTTACTCTTTACTGGAATTTCCCAACCCGCATTCAAGCCAACTGCTTTGAAGAAAAAGTTTTGCTGGCCTATTAGGAGTGGATTATTGAGATGAACAACATGAGCAATCGGTCCCATATAAACACCGGTTTTTTTCAAATAATAGTTAGCCGAAATTCCGTAAACATTTGATGACCCCATTTTGAAAGTTAAGGTCGAGCTTGCTTCAACCGTAACATTAAACTTATAAACACCAGTGAACTTATCTCCCACTCCAAATTTCATGGCGATATTAGTCCCCACTGGGTACATATAACCAACACCAATTTTCATCAAGAATTGGTTTTTGGGAGTTTCTTCTTTGTCTAGTAATTCCACTGTTGCGAGCAGCTTTGTATCTTGGCATTCAATTTTATAATTCACTTCTTTTAAGTGATCAACATCAAGCTGGTGCTCCGTCAATTCATTTTGTAGCTTTGTTTGATCAAGAGTATTTAAAGTCTCGTAGACTTCATAGAGAGAAGACTCGTGACAGACTTGGGCAAAGGCATTTGATAAGAGGGAAAGATTAAAGGCAAAAGCCAAAAAAAATAGTTTTTTCATACCCCCATTTTAATTGATGGAGAATTGTTTATGGTTTTTTTTAGTGCTTTCGGGTAAAAAGGAAAAACTGTCTAAAAGTTAAACAGTCACTCTATACATCCTGTCTAAAGTTTATACAGGTCTCAATCATCTGTAGTACTTTTGTAACGGTCTCTAGAAAAAAACTATTTTCTGCCCTAAAATTCTAGATGACGTTAATAATTAACAGACGAGTAAAATAGAAATGAAGATTCTTCGTTATAAACAAGACCGTAGAAGCATAGTTTTTGTAGCCATTGTTTTGATGATGCAAATGCTATTTTTAAAGCAAGAAACAAGCAAAATGAGCTGGTCTGTGATCATTGTTGAAGCCATGTTATTGGGCTTTGGTTGCTATCTTTGCCATTGTATTAACCATAACTTTATTCATATCCCGATCTTTATTTCGAAAAAAGCTAACAAATTTTTTTCTGTTATCCTAGGAATTGCTCAGGGACTTTCTCCGACCTCTTTAGTGGTAACTCATAATTTAAAGCACCATAAGCACTTGGCCAAACAAACAGACTGGTTTCACGATAGCAAGGCAGGGACAGGACCTGGTTTCATTCGTCTCATCCGTTATGTAGCAGTTACTTGGCTTTTAATTGCTCGTGAAAGAAAGAACGATTTGACTGTAAGACTCACTCCTCATCAAGCGAGACAAGAAATCATCGAAAACATAGGGTTGCTTTGTTTTTCTGCGCTGGCACTTTATCTTAATTGGAGAGCTTACCTTTTTATTATTTTCCCAGCATGGATGATTGCTTCTTTTTCTATTACGGCCATCAATCTTATTCAACATGATGGTTGCGTTGATCATGAATTAAATCATTCAAGAAATTATACAAGTGATCTAGGAAACTGGTTTTTCTTCAATGGTGGCTATCATGGTGCTCATCATGAAAAACCGTCACTGCATTGGACGGAGCTGCCTAAGTTTCATAAAAGCATTGCTGATCAAATCCCAGAGGAACTCAATAGTGACTCTTTGATTAAAACACTCTTAACAAAGTATGTGATTTAGTTCTATTGCTAAACACAGGCCGATTTATCATCAGATATTTTCTTCACTGCATGTGAAAGCACTGGATAGACCACAGAAAGGTTTTCAACCACTGCTTTAGGACTTCCTGGAAGGGAAATCACTAACTTCTTTTGAAAAACACCACTTACCCCACGAGATAAAATAGTTCCTGGAATTTTAGCAAAATTGGCCATTCTCATTGCTTCATCAAACCCAGGTAACTTTCTTTGGTACATGGGTTCAAGCGCCTCAGGAGTAACATCATCCGAGGTAAGGCCTGTGCCACCTGAAAAAAGTAGAATCGAAGAATCTTGTTCACTCATTTTCAATAAAGCGTTTTGAATCGCTGAGATTGTATCAGTGCAGAGTTCAATATGACGAAGTTCATCACCTTGATCCTCTAGATATTTTTGAAGTACTGGGCCCACTAAATCAGAATCACGATTTCTTGAAGTGGTAACCACACATAAACTAAACTTCAGCACTGAAATCTCCTGACTTCCCACCAGTCTTGAAAAGAAGTTTGGTTTCACCTAAGACAATTCCTTTATTGAGAGACTTCAGCATATCGTAACAAGTCAAAGCAGCAATGCTCACTGCCACCATCGCTTCCATTTCAACTCCGGTCACCCATTGTGTTTTAACTTGTGAGGTAAAAAGAATTGTGTTCTCTACACATTCATAGGTTACTTCTACTTTAGTTAATGGAAGTGGATGGCAAAGAGGAATTAATTCACTAGTTTTTTTAGCGCCCATAATACCAGCAAGAATGCAGACAGAAAAAAGATTACCTTTTTTGGTTTCTGCATTGGCTTGAATTTTGGCCATCACTTCAAAAGGTAAAATGACTTTTGATTGGGCTTGCGCCATTCTATTGGTCATGACCTTATCACTGATGTCGACCATGTGAGCGTTTCCATTTTCATTTAAATGACTTGTAAGCATAGATGCCCCTTATCCGCCCAGAGTGTACATGGGGGTTTCTGAAGAATAAATTCGGTAGTAAGGCTTCATTAAAATCGCCTCTTGAAGTATTTTTGCCACATCATCAATATTGTCTAGTGAGTTTTTCAATGATAGGCCCTCATTTTTCATTAAACAGCCATAAAGTTTACCGTCTGCAGAAAGCCTCATGCGAGAACAATGCTGGCAAAATGGTTCTGATTCACTGGCAATGATTCCAAAATAGTGACCAGATTCAGTTTTTAAATTCACTGAAGTAGAGTCTTGAGGAGAAGCGATCACTTTACTTCTTCCAAAATGAGCATGGATTAAAGTAAGCATTTCCTGCATGGAAAAAAAATGATCCTGATATTTTCGTCCTTCCCCTAAACTCATCAGTTCCAGAAAACGCGGATAAAAACCTTTTTTCTTTCCCGCTTCGATCAGCGGAATGATTTGATCTACATTTTTATTTTTCATCACCACGGTGTTGGTCTTCACTTTTATTCCAGCATTGAGGCAATCTTCTAAAGCCCCCAAAACCTTTTCAAAAGCACCGCTCTCTTTTAAGGACGCCATATTATAAAAAGTATTTTTTTCGAGACTGTCCAAAGATAGGTTAACTGAAGTCAGACCCGCCTCTTTGAGTTCAGTCAAATCTCTTGAAAGAAAAAAACCATTGGTGGTTAAACCGATATCGTGAATATTCTGAAGACGAAGTTTGAGAATAAGCTCAGAGAGCCTTGGTCGAAGAAGTGGTTCTCCACCAGTAATTCTAATTTGAGACAGTGGAACTAAAAGTTTAAGGTGTTGAATAACTTTGGAAATTTGATCATAGGACAGATGCTCTTTTTTATCTTGAAAGGTGACAGACTCAGGCATGCAATAAAGACATCGAAAGTTGCAAGCGTCTGTGACTGATATTCGAAGTTTGGAAATCGGTCGTTCCTGGTTCATAGAGGAAGCCAATCGACTCTTTCACCTGGAACAAAAATTTTTTCTTTTCCAGGAAGGGAGATAAGACCCATGGCCTTACCATAATGAAAAAAATCGCCAGATCCTGTATTTTTCAAAGGGAGAATTTTAGTCCCCTCTGAAGTATGTTCAAGAACTCCCATGGCCCATTCATGACGATGATGTTTTTTATTAAAACTTTCAATTAAGGGAAGTGTTAAAAGTTGGTGGTTATAGTTCGTCATCCCTAAGATTTTCTTCAGCAAGGGTTCAATCATTAGTTTAAAGCACACTTGACCAGAAACTGGATTACCGGGCAAACCAAAAACTAATGTTTGTCCTTTGCGACCAAACCATAATGGATGCCCAGGCTTTAAATCAATTTTATGAAAAACTTTCTCTACACCTAAATCAGCTAGTACATCGGGAACAAAATCATGGTCTCCAGCAGAAACACCTGCGCTTACGATAACAATATTTGAATTAAGGGCACGCTTTAATGCCTCTTTTAATTTTTGAGGATCATCGGAAATTGGGCCAATGAGCTCAATACTTTCAGCCCAAGGCTTCGCCATTTCATTGAGAGTGACTAAATTGGCATCTCTTATTTGAGTAGGTCCAGGTTGTTCAAATGGTTTCACCACTTCATTACCCGTGGTAACAATGGAAATTTTGGGTTTCAAAGCAACTCTGACTTCATTGTGTCCCGTTGATAACAACGTAGGAAGATGACGAGCGGTAATAAGAGTGCCTTCCTTAATTAAGACTTCCCCTTTTTTGGCATCACTACCTTGATTATGGATATTAGCGCCCTTTTTCACTACTTTCCCTTCTTGAAGGAAAATAGTGTCGTTCACTTTTAAAAACCATTCATGCTGAATGACAGTATCACAAAAGTGAGGGACAGCGGCTCCGGTAAATATACGGATCACTTCATTTTGTTTTAAAATAAATTGTGCACTTGGTGCTTCACCAGGAAAAATCTCTCCCACCACTTTGCACTTTTCGGTAACATCCAAATAATTTGAATGAAAAGCATAGCCGTCCATCATGGAACGATTAAACGGGGGAAGATCACGATCGGCAAAAACATTTTCTCTTAATATGTTCCCAGTGGCTTCATCGATAGACAAATTTTCAGTTTCTTCCAAGACCGAGGAATTTTCTAAAATTAATTTGAGTGCGCTATCTATTCCGATCATGGTCGTGTCCTTGGTGCTGATGGTGATGAGAACAACGTACCCACTCTGCTTTCTCGCCTTGGTAGTGTTCTTTCTTCCAAACGGGAAGATGATGTTTCACTTCTTCAATCAGAAAGCGTGAGGCTTGATAGGCTTCAACTCGATGTTTGGCTGAGACAGCAATTAAAATAGAAATATCTTCTAATTGTAAATGTCCTAAGCGATGAACGATATAAATTTTTTCAACTTCAAATTTTTCTTTAGCCGTGATGGCCATTTGGCCTAAAACTTTTTCAGCCATTTCATCATATGCACTATATTCAAGTGATAAAACTTTTTTTCCTAAGTTGGTATTTCTTACCGTACCACTAAAAAAAATTTGAGCTCCAGCATCTGGCGTTTTGATAAAAGATTGAGCTTCATCTAATGAAAGTAATTTTGTAGAAATAGCAGAAAAAATCATTTTATCCTCCAGCCACAGGAGTGATAAGAGCAACAACATCTCCTTCTTTTAAAGCAAAAGGATGATCAACGTAATCCATATTAACGGCAAAACGGAGATATTCTTCATGTTCGTGAAGTGAATATTTTTCTTTCAGTAAATTCCATAATTCTGTGGTAGTTGAATGTTCAGGAATGTGCAAAGTCTCTTCAGCTTTTTCAATTTTTTCACGGATAATGGAGAAGTATTTTACGACTATAAACATTGCCATATTATAGAGATGCCTCTACTCTTTTGTCATGTCAGTTTTTAAGAAAACACTCCCTCTGACATTCACCGTTTTCATCAATAAATGCGGCACTATAGGCTTAAATCTCATTCCTATGCTGCTGGTAGAGAAGCATTTACGAGGTCGTCAATCGGCGATCATCATGACCACTATCAAAGTTGTCGCCGTGTCAGGAAGCTTTTTGGGAAGCTATCTTTGTGATTTTCTCGGGATGAAAATGACTCTACTACTTTCCTTTTTTTTAGCAGGAATTGGACTTGGTGGACTTCCCCTTTTTGATTCGGTCATGGCACTGACACTCTTTGCTTGTATTGCTCAAATGGGGCATTCCATGTTTGGCGGTCCAATGCGACTTCTCATTTCTGATGTAGTTGATAAAGAAGAACAACAAGTGGCTTGGGGATGGTTTAGAACAGCCAATAACTTAGGACAAGTGGTGGCCTTTTCCATCGGTTCCCTCTTTGCCGGATTTGGAATTTCTATGCTGATGTTCTTTGATGCAACAACGTCAATTCTTGCTACGGTTGTGGGAACAAAGATCATCAAATCGAAGAAAATTGAAGAAGAAGAATTCGCAGAAAAAAATCTTACTCACCTAAATAAAACCATGAAAACTTTTTTGATGTTTGCATTAGTGACCGGCGGATTCGCTTGTATGTATGAACTCTTCGTGGTGGCTGTAGCAGCCAATTGCAGAATCTACTTTGGTGAAGAAGGTGTAAGTATTTTTTCCAAGATTTTGCTGGTGAATACTATTTTTTGCACTTTGGTGGCATTGCCTGCATCAAAAAAAATTAAAAACCCCCGTCTGGCTTTTCCATTGGGTATTTTATTCATGGCCTTAGGAAGTGCTTTATCTTTTTACGAGAAAGATCATCTCCCTATGCTTTTTGTGGGAATGTTTTTAGTTAGCCTAGGAGAAATTTTCTATACCGCTCTTTCCACTTATGTATTAATTCGAATTACACCAAAGATGAAAAAGAAAGGAACCATATTTGGGATTGGATTAATTTTTCAACCAGTAGGAAGAATTCTTGGAGCAGGGATAGCTTTTCCCCTTGTTGTCTACGGTAAACATGGAATGATTCTTCCCTTAATCTTGGGTCTGATTGTTCTATCAATGGCCTTTGCCATCTTGCCAGATATTATGAAGGTGCTCAAAGAAGAAAGGCACTCTCTCAGTTAAGAAATATAATTAACTTTGCTTGGCAGCTTTCTCTCGATAATTCCTGACAAATTCAATCGCAATTGGCAGCATGGAAACACCAATAATTCCAAAAATGACAATATGAAAATTGCTTTTGACTGAGGGAAGATTACCAAAATAGTTACCTAACAAAAGAAAAATTAAAACCCAGGTCACTGCCCCTACAATATTGTAAACAAGAAAACGAGGATATTTCATCGCCCCAACTCCCGCGACAAAGGGAGCAAAAGTACGAACAATAGGAAGGTATCGAGCAAGAATAATGGTTCTCCCACCATGTTTTTCATAAAAAGCTTGAGTTTTATCCAGGTATTCTTTTTTCAAAAACCTGGACTGGGATTTAAAAACCTTAGGGCCCAAATATCGACCGATGGAATAGTTGACTGCATCCCCTATAATTCCGGCAGTAATCAGAACAACCGCCAACAACTTTAAATCAAGATAAGCATTATCTGTGGCAGCCAAAGCTCCAAGGGCAAAGAGCAAAGAATCCCCAGGTAAAAAAGGTGTGACGATAAGGCCAGTTTCGCAGAAAATAATAAGGAAGAGGATCAAATAGATCCAAGGACCAAAGCTAGTGACCCAAACATTCAAGTGAACATCTAAGTGCATAATGATGTCAAAGAATTGGGCGAACATGTGAATGAATTGATTAATTGTTTCCATAGATTTTAAGTCTAAGGGATATGAGGTTTAAGTGTCTATTAAAAATTTATTAAGAATGGGGCATCCACTTCTGCGTGTTGAAGCGAAAAACTTATCTCTAGAGGAGATTTTGTCTTCGGAAACGAAAACAATAATTGAAGATCTAAAAGAGTGTATGAAATATTATGGGGGCGTAGGAATAGCGGCACCTCAGATAGGTATTTCCAAAAAAATTGCCATTCTCGAAGTCTTAAATACTAATCCTCGCTACAATATTACTGAAGATTATCCGCTGACTGTTTTTATCAATCCCAAAATCACAGTTCTTGATTCTACTCCCCAAGGCTATTGGGAAGGTTGTTTATCAGTCCCAGGATTGCGAGGTTATGTTGAGCGACCTTCAAAAATTCAAGTTGATTTTCAAGATGAGAATGGAAAGTCGCAGTTAATAATTGCTCAAGGCTTTATTGCCACCGTCTTTCAGCACGAACTTGATCATTTATTTGGAAAACTCTATGTAGATCACGTGAAAGATACTAAACTTTTAAGTTATAATGAAGAATACGAACAATTTATTAAAATTCAAGATCAAGGATCTGTATGAAAATGATGATGAGTCTTTGCTTTATCCTTCTTCCCACACTGGCTTTGGGTCAAAGTTTTGTTGATCCCAAAACCAACAAACTTCAAATGACGGTAGTAGGAAAAGTGCTGATGGTCAAAGGTGAAGCAACCCGAACTCCTCACTCCGATAGTAAGGCCTTTATTCCCTTGAAAGAAGGAACAGAACTTTTTACCGGAGATGATCTTGTCACTATGGATAAATCAATCGTCAAAGTAAAACTGACAGATGATACAGTCATAACACTTGGGCCTAAGAGCCATTTTGAAATTGTCCTTTATAACTTTGAAACAAAGACAAAACGTAATGCCATTTTTGAACTCAAAGATGGTCATTTACGTTCAGAAGTTAATCAGCCCGCTGACAATAATGAATTAACCTATAAAATTGGTAAAGTTTCTATGGGAATTCGTGGGACACAAATTTTAGCAGAAATCGTGAAAGAAAATAAAGGCGAAATCACTAAAATTTCCTTAATCGAAGGACAAGCTTTTGTAGACTTAACTGGCTTAGGTCATAAAAATTGGAAGAAAATTGGACTTTCCTTAGGAAAAGTTTTGAATACAAAACTTTTAACTTCAGAATCTAAAGAAGAGGATTTTCTCATTGCTTTAACCCCAGATCAGTTGAAACGTTTACTAGCACCAGAGGGCCCTGAAGGGGCGACTTTTTTGAAAGATTTAGCCAATGGAACCACAAAAAAATCGCTGAAAGAAAGTGTCTCCCAAGCGATTGGTGAAACAAATAACAAAGTAAAACAAGAGGAACCAGCTGAAGGAGCTGCCCCATTGGATGGAGTGACACTGCAAAAGAAGAAAAAAGTATGGTCTGAAATTTTAGAAGAAGATCAAAATGCCAAGGATAATCCTTGAAAAAAAGTGATGTCCTCCCTTACATAAAATGTATTTCAGAGAATTACTGGAGAGCCTTAAAACAAAGTCCTAAAAAGTATAATCTTAAAACATTAAAAAGTGATCAAGTAGTCCTGTTAGTTTCTCCCCACCCTGACGACGAAGCAATCAGTGGTGGTTTGGCTTTAAGATTAAAAAATGAATTAGGCTTTTGCATTATCAATGTTCCTTTCAGTTTGGGCTCCAAGGTATCAAGACAAAGTGAACGCTTAGAAGAATTAAAAAATGCCTGCCAGCATTTAGGCTTTACTTTAACCCCACCTTTGACTAAAGGTTCTGAAAAAAATGAGCTGCTGCAGTTGATTGGTAAGCATAAACCATCCATTGTTATAACTTGCCATGATCAAGATGGACATAAAACCCATGAGGAATGCTCGAGATTAGTACAACAGGCCCTACAAGAAAGTGACTTCAAGGGAAAAATTGTTTTTCACGAATTCTGGCAGCCACAAAAATCGCCTAATCTCTTATTAGAACTCTCGGAAGATAATGTCTCAAAAATGGTAGAGGCTTTATTATTTCATCAAGGTGAAATTGAGCGAAATCCTTATCATTTACGACTGCCTTTTACCTTGGCAGATAATTCACGCCGTGGATCTGAACTGGTTGGAGGTGTTGAAAAAGCCTCACAAGAGATTCTTTACAGTGTGCTTTTGACCTTGGGGAAAATGCAAAGAAATGCTTTTGTGGCTGACTCAGGGAAGATTATGATCAGTTCTAGTGATGAGCTTTTTTTGACTTTCGGGAATTAAGCTTAACGCCTCTTCATCAGCTAAAATGGTTACGGCGGCATGTCTCTGTAAAATAGATGCAGGAACATATTCGTTCACATCGGCCAAACAATCTCTAAGTGGTACGGCTTTTGAAGCCCCCGTTACAACCAGTAAAATTTTCTTACTCCGCATAATAGTCGCAAGCCCCATTGAGATTGCCGTATCGGGAATTTGACCATCAGAAAAGGCAAATAGGTTTTGTGCTTTTGTTGCAGGTGAAAGTTGAACTAAGCGAGTGCGTGAATGAAAACTTGAGCCAGGTTCATTAAATCCAATATGAGCGTTTTGCCCTAGACCTAAAAGTTGGAAATCAATTCCACCACTTTTTTGAATTTCATTTTCATAACGAAGGGCTTCAGCTTCTGCGTTTAAGGCCATACCGCGTGGAAGAAAGCAATGGGTGGTATCAAAGCTTAAATGAGAAAACAATTTTTCATTCATGTAAGAATGAAAACTGGCTGGATGAAGTTCAGAGAGTCCAACATATTCATCCAGATTGAAGGTAGTAACTTCCTTAAATGAGGTGAAGGTATTTTGAGCCAAGTGCACCAATTCTTGATAGACCCCAACCATCGTCCTTCCGGTAGCCAATCCAAGCACCAGGCGTGGCTTTTTCTGCACTTCATTAAGTATAAGTGTGGCGGCGTATTTTTCTAGATCATGGGTAGCTTTAAAACTTAGTATTTTCATCTTTCGAGCTTTCTGTTTTACCCCAGATATGCTCAAATATGAAAGTTAAAATCATTAGTTAAAAGTAGAAATATGTCTCATACGGATGTGAAAAGTCATGCCTTAATCAAAAATGAACGTGCTTTCATTTTAATTTTGACCATGATCCAATTTACTCACATATTAGATTTCGTCATCATGATGCCTTTAGGTCCACAGATGATGAGAATTTTTAATATTTCTCCTAGCCAATTTTCCTTCATGGTTTCTGCCTACACTTTTGCCGCCAGTATTTTTGGTTTTCTCTCGGCTTTTGTTATTGATCGTTTTGATCGCAAGTGGACTCTTAACTTAGTTTATTCAGGTTTTATCATTGGAACCTTGGTTTGTGCCTTTGCCCCCAATTACAGTATTTTAATCTTAGGTCGTATTATCGCTGGAGCTTTTGGCGGAATTATTGGCGGTCTCGTATTTTCCATTATCGGTGATACTATTCCGTTTTCCAGAAGAGGATCCGCCACCGGTAAAATCATGTCAGCCTTTTCTATCGCTTCAGTTGTTGGAGTTCCCATTGGTCTTCAAGTAGCTACTATGTTTTCTTGGCATGCACCTTTTCTTATGCTCGCTTGTCTTTCATTTTTTATTTTATTAATCAGTTCCATTTATATCCCTAATCTGAATATGCATCTGATTGACCGGAAACCTACCAATGACCTTGATGAAGTGTTTAAAGTCTTTACCGTCAAAAATCATTTATGGGCTTTTTTACTGGTCACCGTTTTAATGTTTTCAAGTTTTGCGCTGATACCTTTTATTAGCCCGGTAATGGTTTTTAATGCTGGTTTAGCAGAAAAAGATTTGACCTATATTTATCTAGTCGGTGGGATTTTTACTTTTTTTTCAGCCAGGTTGGTTGGAAAGTTTGCCGACCGTTATGGAAAAGCCAGACTATTTACTGTTATCGCGGTTTTGTCTGTCATACCACTTACTTTTTTAACACATATCCCAAGGGTAAGTTTTCCAGTGGCCATCGCGACGACGACTCTTTTCATGATGTTTACTTCGGGAAGATTTATTCCTGCCATGGCCCTCATCACTGCCACTAGTAGTACACAAATGAGAGGGCGCTTTATGAGTATCAATTCTTGTGTCCAACAAATGGCCAGTGGGCTTGCTGCTTTTGTGGCAGGACTCATCATTACCCATGGAGAAAACAATGAAATTTTAAATTACGATATCGTTGGTTATATCGGTGTTATTTCTATCATCTGCTCTTTGTTCATTATCCGCAAAATTGAAATCATGGATTCTTAAGGTCAAAAAATGAAAAAAAATTTTCTCAGTCTTCTATTACTTATCATAAGTTTTAATTTAACATTTGTTTGGGCTCAAGATGACAAACCCGAAGATATTAATATTTTACCAGTAGAGGATTCAGAAGAAGCTTTCGATTCAGAAAAGGTCAATACTATTCAATTAGTAAAAGACAATTTGACCAATCTAAAAAAACAAATGAACCTTAAAGAAAAAATGCTAGGAGAAGCAACAGATAAGGCAGACAAACTCATTATAGATGCTGACTTAGATAAGCTTAAAAAACGCTACGACAAAACCAAACTCAATCTCATTTCGGTGATCACCAATATTCAGTTAGGAGCTGAGGACAAACCAAAAGACCCCAAAAAAAGAGACTTGATGGCGGAAGCTCAGCAACTCATTGGTCCAGCGCTTGATTCGTTTCATAGGATTTCAGCCAAGCCTCGCCGAATTGAAAGTCTTAAAAATCGAATCGCTTTTCATGAAGAACAAATAATTCTTTTAGATCAGGCGCTCCAAAATTTAGACTCAGTCAAAACCTCTCCAGATTTTCAAGCTATTTTACCAGAGATAGCCCCTTATATTAGCGATGCTATCGATGACATCACTGATAAAAAACAAGAGCATCATCTCAAAATTGAATCACTAAGTTCGAAACTCTTAGAATTGACCAAAGATAAAAAAAGCGTTTGGGATGCAATTAAAGAAGGGACGAAGGATTTCCTTTCAACTCGTGGAAAAAATTTATTTCTTTCCTTTATGGTCTTTTGGATGACTTTCTGGCCTATGCTTAAGTTCCGTGAAAAAGCACTAAACCGACTTTTAGCAGTTCATCCCGATGAATGGTATGTGAAACCAGTTAAAGCCTTCTATGGCTTAGCTTCAATAACACTCTCCTTCGGGCTTTCACTTTTCACTCTCTCTGCTTTAGGCGACTGGGTATTAGTGACTCTTACTATCCTGGCCATTACGGCCATATTGTGGGCTTCAAAAAACTACCTCCCCAAATACCTTACAGAGTTTAAATTAATTTTAAATTTTGGAACTATTAAAGAGGGAGAACTTGTTGTGTATGAAGGTCTTCCATGGAAAGTAAAAAGTATTGGCTTCCAGACCGTTTTTGAAAATGAATTTTTAGATTCACAACTAATTAGAATTCAAATTTCTGAAATCGTTAAAATGCATTCACGTAAGATTCTTCCTAACGAACAGTGGTTCCCGTCTCGAACAGGAGACTGGGTCTTATTGAACGATGGAGTTTATGGTCAAATTGTCAGTCAGACTCTTGAAAAAGTTGTGTTAGAAATAAATGGAGTATCGAGGAAATATTTCCAAGTGCAAGACTACCTAGCTCTTTTTCCTACCAATATGAAAAGTGGTTTTGTGGTTGAAGTTAATTGGTCAGTGGACTATTTAAACCAATCTACTCTATTCTCCGATATGATACCGAAACTTAAAACAAACCTCAGTGAAAACTTTAAACAATTTCCTTATCAACCAGTTGAAATACAAGTGTCCTTTGCTGGGGCTTCAGTTAATAGTCTAGACCTTTATGTTATGGCCAAATTTGAAGGAGCTCATGCAACTCATCGTTCACAAATTCTTCGTGACCTAAACTCCTTACTACTGCAAATATCTATACAAGAAAAATGGAATATTCCCTTCAACCAACTTGTCATTCACCAGGTACATTCATGAAACAGTGGCTTCTTTTCTTTCTTTTCATTTTCTCGGTCTATGCTCAAGCTCAAATCTTAACGATGAGTTTGCCTCCCATGCAAAACGCTCCTGGAGTTGTTTGGAAAAGTATTCACACTGATCATTATGAAGTGGTCTTTGATCAAGAATTAGAAAGTGATGCCAAGAGAGTGGCTGATGTTTTAGAAGCGGTTTATAAACCAACCTCAGAAAGTTTAAAAAAAGAACCAACAAAAATTACCGTTCTTCTTTTCAATCAATCCTCCGATGCTAATGCTATGGTGGCTTTGGCCCCAAGAAGAAGTGAGTGGTACACCACACCTCCGGGCTCCAACGCCGTTTTTGGAAACGTTGAATGGCTCGATCTCTTGGCGGTGCATGAAATAAGACATGTGGTTCAATATGATAAGGCCAAACGTGGCTTTACCAAGGTGCTTTATTTTTTCCTCGGTGAATTTGGTTGGGCCATAGGTTCAAACATCGCCCTTCCTCAATGGGTTTGGGAAGGAGATGCTGTTGGGTCTGAAACGGCACTATCCAAAGGTGGTCGAGGTCGCCTTCCCCTTTTTGATTTACCAATCAGAACTATCCTCCTTAATAATGAATTATACAGTTACCAAAAAGCTTATCTTGGATCCTACAAAGATTTTTATCCAAATCACTATCCACTTGGTTATCTTCTTTCTACGTGGATCAAAAGAAAATACGGCATTGATGCTTGGGAAAAGATTCTTTCTTTTGCCACTGAAAAATCCTACAACCCCTATGCCATGAGTAATGCCATTGAGCGAGTTACTGGTCGTGATCTAGATGAAATTTACAAAGACTGTATGCTCGATCTAAAAAAAGAATGGCAAGAGCAGCAAAAAAGTCTCACATTAACTTCCTCAGAAAAAATACCTGTCCCATCTCGTACTGGCTGGACCAACTATGATTTTCCCATGGTGGATGGTGAAGGAAGTGTCTATGCCGTTAAGTCTGGTCTAGGACATATTCCGCAATTAGTGAAAATAAGTGGCGGAGAAGAAGAAGTGCTGCACATTCCAGGCTTTCTTTATGACAACCCTTTTAACATTTCAAAAAATAAAATTATATGGAATGAGACTCGTTTTGACCCTCGTTATGGCCAAAGAACCTATTCCGTCCTAAAAAACTATGACCTGAAAACGAAAAAAGTTGAACAACTTACGAGTCAAACAAGATATTTCTCCCCAGTCTACTCTCCAGATGAAAGCCATATTGCTGTGATCGAAAATGGTCTCTATATGAAGCGCAGTCTGGTTATTTTAGATAGCGCAACTTTTGAAGTAAAAAAACAATTTCATATCCCATCAGATGTTTATTATTTTACGCCCTCTTATTTCCCTGATGGAAAAGCCATCGCTGTCATCAAACAACAAAAGCAGGGTCAGTCTTTAGTCAAAGTGGATGTTGAAACTGGAGTTGAAGAAGTTCTTTATGGACCAGTTGCCTACACACTTTCAAGACCTATTGCCTTCGGTGAATATCTTTATTTTAATTCTCATCAAAGTGGTCTTGATAATATCTGGGCTGTTGAGCTCGCCAATAAAAAAGTTTTCCAGGTTACCTCGAGCCCCTACGGCTCTTACCACGCTTATGTGGCCAACAATCATCTTTACTACAATGACTATCAGTTTCTTGGAATGGATATCGTTAAGACACCTTTAAACCCCTCAAGCTGGACTCCGTTGGAGAAAGTGACTGATGGAAATATAAAACTTTATCAAAATTTAGTGGACCAAGAAAATAAAGGTGAGACATTATCAGAAGTTCAATCTCGCCATCATGATGTCCAATATTACAATCACTACAAGGATGCTTTCAATGCCCATAGCTGGGTGATTCTTCCTAATTCTTTTGCCAATACTTATGATGTAGCCCTTATTACAACCAACAAACTTTCCACTCTGAGCTCTCAACTTGGTTATCAATATAATGGAAATGAAGACACTAATTGGGGATATGCTCAAGTAAGCTATGCTGGACTTTATCCTATTATCGACGCTCATGTTGCCTATGGCGGACGTCAATCTACCTACACAGAAAATGGCTTAAATCATGCTTACGAATGGAAAGAAGAAAAAGCAGGTTTTAATTTTAGACTTCCCTTTAATTTCACCCAAGACGCTTACCTTCACACCTTAGAGATCACATCCGGTCCTGAGTTTATTAAAATCCATGATAAAAAGGTTCGAGAAGCTTTTGGGCAGTATAATGGAACCCTCACATCTTTTGATTCCCATTTTCGTTATGATCATACAAAACGTATGAGTATGAGAGATATTTACCCAGAATATGGGCAGATTCTTTTGGCAAACTTCAAGGCGCAACCTTTTGGAACTGACTATAAAGGAAAACAAACTGGGGTCAATACTTACCTCTATTTCCCTGGATTATTTGACCATCATAATCTTTGGTTTAATTTAGCTTGGGAAGAACAACGCCCTCAAAATTATCGTTATGCTAGCGAATTTTTACTTCCTCGAGGATATGAATTCTTTTTTAAAGAACGTTATAAAAAAGTATCCACTAACTATACTTACCCAGTCGCCATGATTGATAAAAACTTTGGGATGATGTTAAATTTTAAAAGATTAAAACAGACTTTTTTCTATGATCACGGTGTTGGTAAAGGTGCTCATGTGCTTTATTACAATTCGGTAGGAACTGATCTCACGTTTGATATGAATATTTTAACGTTTAAAATTCCTTTTGATTTGGGAGCGAGATTTACTTACCTCATCAACAAACAAAAATGGGATATAACTCCGCTATTTTTTAGTGTAGCGATTAAGTTTTAAAATTTATCCAAAGAAGTCATTTTTAAGAATTCCGGATCTCCTGAAGGATAGAACCATTTACGTTGGTAATAGATAGCATCATCGTAATTGTCCTCAATAGGCCAGTTAGCGCTGGTGGTGAATGATGTTGTACCATCAGTAAAAGTAGCGGCTCCATTTGAAGCAGTTTTGGTTACCGTTGTGGTATGGCATGAGGAAACCACATTGGATATTGTTCCATTGGTGACCCCCGACAAACCTGTTGTTGTACTGAAGTGGTTACCTGAAGAAGAAAACTCAGCGCAATAGAGATCTTCATAGTTGTCAGATGCATTGTTATCATGAGATCCAAGAATCGCTCCTTTGTTAGTTGTACTAAAAAAGCTGTTAGTGTTAGCACCCATCTGCTGATAGATTCCGCGCTTAATACTTCCACCAATGGCATTGTGTCCAACCAGTCCACCGACTTTTGATGGATTACTAGATGAACTGTTCATCTGGAAATTAGAGCTTACGAAGACGTCACTGACCGTTCCAGAATTATAGCCAGTTATTCCACCAATATAATAGGTTGATGGAGTTCCAGAGTTTGGAACTAAATTAAAACTCCCCATGCTTTTAACTTCACGAATGGTGCCTTCATTTTTAGCAGCGATACCACCTACTAATGTACTTCCATGATAACCAGACGTACCTTCGCGATTTTGATGAACGCCGCTGATTGATTTTTCAATGATAGCTCCCGTTCCATTATATGCAGCTAGTCCTCCCAAATAGATAGTGTCATCAATTGCAGAACTAATCGATGAAGCCAGTTTCAATTCTCCGAAAGCTCGGGAGTTTTTAATGATTGATCCTGATCCACTATTTATTCCAACCAATCCACCAATTTTTTGTGAGAAGGTCATTGCCCCTAAACTCATACTCGCTGTCATCGACAAAGAAATTCCATCGGCCAATACATTATCAATGGTCCCCTGATTTGAACCGACCACTGTCCCTAACGCCACAGCAGCATCACAGGTACCACTAACTGAATAGGAGGGTGAAATAAAACTGACGTTTTTCAGGTAGTTACTCGTACCAACACTTTGAATATATCCCATGGTAGCAGAGCATGTTGATACGGAAGTTTTCATGTTTGTGACAAGATGTCCGTCTCCATCTAAATTAAAGGGACCGGTTATTTTAGTGGCAGAAAAGCTCGGTTGATCATCAAGATCAATGTCGCCTTTTAAAATATAAAAATTATTTCCTGTCATCGCTACAAATTGGGCTGAATTACAAATTGATTTAGGCGAAGTCGACGTTCCTGATCCTGATTGAGTGGCAAATAAACCAGAACACTGACGTTTTAGGTGAGGAAGTTTTTTATTTTCATATTCTTTCTCCCACATGAGTTGAGGGTAATCATAATTGTTGTTAGCGTTAAACCAATCGTTATTTGAAGGAAGCGAATTAGCAATAAGCCCGATACCTCCGGAGAGATTGGAATTGATACGAAGTTGAGGCAGTGTCTTTTGGAAACAAGAGTTGGCCTGGCTATTGTCACGACCGGTATAATAACTATTTGAGCATGATGAACTATTAGCAAAACCAAAGATACCACCTTGGTTACCATCTTTAGCTGATAGAGTTCCTTGTGTTTGAAAACTACTAGTGACTGAAGTTGAAGCGATCGATTGACCAACCAGACCTCCGACATAGGTCCCCGTAGAAGCGAGCCCTTTAACAGAAGCTAATGAATATGAAAGGGTGATGGCACTTCCTGCCAAATTTAAATGCCCAACTAATCCCCCCACTGATCGGTTTCCTGTAACGGTTCCCGCCGATCGCATTTTCGTCATGGACACAGATGAATTGGCGACACCTAAAATACCACCGGCATCTGTGTTTTGAGCATTGACCTTTCCTTGGAAGCTAGCAGTGTCAATAGATGAATTTGGAGTACTACTAATTTGTCCTATGAGCCCACCAACATTACTAACACCATTGGCTGAACCTGTAGCGTGGACATTAACGATTTGTGCTCCTGTAATATAACCAGCAACTAATCCGACATTATCTTTTCCACGAGCTTCAGAGTCTATAATAAAAATATTTTCAATGACACTGATGGATGTAGCTGAGAGCTTACCAATCAAAGTACCAACAAAGTCTGCTGAAGCTTGATCTCCGATAAAGCGTACATTATTCAAAGTTAGATTATTGACGATAACGGAGGAACCAACTTTTCGAATGAGACCGTATATACTGTGCCCAGTGGCTATTTTATGAGTGATATTGGAAATAGTATGGTTATTGCCATAAAAATGTCCCGTCAAAGCGGCTGGAGAAGTAGCATGAACTGCTAGGGTTCCACCAATGGGCTCAAAGCTTCCATTTTGAAAGTCTAGATCCTTGGCCAAACGAAAACTATCACTAAGGTGGGTGCTCGAAATATTGTTAAATTGCGAAGGTGTACAAATTACATTTGGATGAATTTTAGTGCCCGAGCCAGCTGCAAATGGGGCCGCTGTCAATCGTTCAGTACCCGAACAAACCTCAATATCAGAGGTTTTTAAGAAAACAAGCTGTTCGTTGATTGTTCCGTTGAGTGAGGTATTGTATTCAGCAGAATGTTCCCCGGCGGCAAAACCACGAGGAAAACTAAAAACTTTTGTTCCTCTCTCTGTACCAGCTGTAGCATCACAGTTTTCATTGCCATAGTAGCCAACAATTTTAAAAGGAAGAGCAATGCTTCCATTACCTGGAGGAATATTAAGATCTATTGTTGAACTTGCTGTACTTTTGTTGGCGACTCCGGTTGTTTTCGATCCACTTGGATCGACGAAAAGACATTTTGAAGTGAGCGTTCCACCAACATAATTTTTCACACCATTAATAAAATCATAAGAATCAACCACTACTTTGTAAGAGCCTAAGTGTCCTCTGGCATTGGTTGTCTGAGAATCAGAACAAACCGCTTTTGCACTAGTATTGGAAAGACCTTTTGCTCCTAATGCAGCTGTCTGACAATTCACAGGGAAAAAATTAGCAAAACTTTTTGTTGTCGAACCATTCATGCTAGAAGGTCCCTTAAATGGCGAGTTGTTGCAATTGGTATTGGTTAAATTTAAATTTAAATCGATGTTACCACCGGTTAATTGCTGAGGTTGAGAGATGGCACAGCGGATGGCCCCCTCAAAGTTGAAATTAGCATGATCCCAAGCTAATGAATTAAAAACCCATGTTCCATTACGAAGATTAAGTTCGATCGTTCCATTATTAGGATTAACCACACGTGAAAAATGGTCACCACGATCATTGGCGCCAAAAAGCACTAAACCACCAGTAGCATAGTTCACTGACATTTGAGCTGTACCACGAAAAATTTTTATTGAGGCATCAGTTGTTCCTTGTTTCGCAGAACAAGCACTGAGCAAAACAACCAGCATCAATAACTGCAAGCAAACTACTGTTCGCTTCATACTGTACTGTGAATGGTTAAGTTTCGCATTTTTCATCTTCATCATTCTATCGGTCTTTGCTTGAGAAAAATTAAAGCGCTTCTTTTCCGACTAAAGTGCTCAAATGCCTTTGGCTGATTGGCCCTTGGCAATACGCCCTTCACTCTTTACTATTTTTTGGCTGAACAGGTTTTGAAACAAGTAACTTCACTAGAAGCAAAGTAATTAAAAAAGAGGCCCACTTCTAGTTAAGGAAACTAAAGTCACTGCCAACAAATATGGCCAATCATACTAACTAAGGAATTGTCTCAATGAATTACTTAACCCTTTCGCTCTTACTTCTATTGGCCCTCTCCACAGCTTACGCCACAGAAAAAACAGTCACCGTGAGCGGAGAATGTTCCCATTACATCACGAGCGATCGCGGAAGCTTAATCATGACGGTGGAAAACGTAGATAAAAATGTCAAAGTGGCCAATAGCCAAACGAGTGAAACATACGCTGCTTTAAAAACAGCTTTAGAAAAAATGAACTTAAAAGATTTTGATTTGGAAACAACTGAGTATTCGGTCTATGAGCACAAAGTTTGGGAAAATAATAAAAATGTTTCGAAGGGCTACAAGTCTCGTATGGGATTAAAACTTTCAACCTCTGAAATTGCTAAACTTGGTGATGTGATGGTGATTGCCAATAAACACTCGGTGACTGAAATTGGCTCCCTTCAATCATATGTCTCTGATGAAAAAATGAAAGGAATGGAAATTGATTGCTTGAAAGAAGCTTCTTTGGACGCCAAAAAAAAAGCAGAAGCCCTGGCCATGAGCTTAGGAGCTAAAATTGATGGAATTCTCTCTGTCAGTGAGGCCAACATTAGTAACCATTATCCCCAACCTGTTTTTGCCAAAAGTATGGCCATGAGTGGTGGCAGTGCAGAGATGGCTTCACCAGATGTGGCCGGCGGCAAAGAAAAATATACCTTAAAAATTCAAACTACATTTAAACTAGAATAAAAAATCTAAAAGGAGCTTCTATGAAATTTACCCTGTTGATCTCTGCCCTACTTTTAGCTGCTTCAGTCCAAGCTGCTCCAGCTGTTTGTACTTTTGATTACCTTGCCAAAGGTACAACCCTTACTTGGAAAGCATTTAAAACTCCAAAAAAAGTTGGAGTCTCAGCAAAATTCACCAAATTTAAAATTACCGCGAAGAAAAATCCAACACTCGCTGAATTACTTTCAAGTGCTAGTTTCTCTATTGAGCCAAGTGCCATTGATACTGGTGATAAAGCCAGAGACATGAAAATTTTCCAATTCTTTTTTAAGAAAATGATGAAGAATAAAAAAATCACTGGAAAAGTTATTTCTGCAACTGATTCTGAAGTAAGTATGGAACTCGAAATGAATGGTGTTAAAAAAGTTGTTCCTCTCACTGCTAAATATGATGAAAGTGTTTCTCTTCTTACCCTTAACGGATCAATCGATGTTTTAGAATTTTCCATGAAAGAAAATCTTGAAGCATTGACGAAAGCTTGTTTTGAAAAACATGAAGGTGTGACTTGGCCAAATGTTGAACTAGAGTTAGTGGCGGGAATTACTAAATCTTGTAAGTAAGATTTATTTTTTGACGGTTAAAGAATCTAAAATTTTCTTAATACGCATGACGTCCTGGTCGATCGACTGGGACTTTTGTTTAATCTGAATTAAAAGCTCTGTCACAGTTTGCTCGACTAATTTTAGCTGAGCTTGCTGCTGCATTTCCATCATCTTCATTCTATTTTGTAACTCCACCACATTGCTTGGCAATGGTGCTTGAGGTTGAGCGGGAGCTTGAGCCATCGGTCGGGCTTGTTGAGGATGAGCGGCTACTTGTGGTTTATTGATTGGTACGACATTTTGAGGCGCGGCTGTCCCTGCTGAAGCTTGCTTCAGTTCCTGTGGTAGATCACGCACTTCAGTTGAAGCAGTGAACTCCATGTCCTCAAAATTCGGCTCGACCTCTTGGGTCTTCTGCAGAGCTTTGGCATCTTCTGGTTTTAAGTTCTTTGCTGTCATCGGGTCTATTCGACTCCTTCAGTCTGCTAATCGGTTGAAAGTTCAAAAATGTTTAGTGTAAAAAGTTTGGTCACCCTTGAAATTAAGGGAGTGCTGGGCCCTTGAGCTTTACAAGAATGGGGGGGGCGGCTAAACTTTCTAAATCACGAGGTAAATCATGAAAAAGATGACATTTTTAGTCGGGCTATTACTTTCCTTAAGCCTACAAGCGAAGGTCCTCATCATCACTGACATCGACGATACGGTTAAACAAACCAACGTATCGAACGTCTTCTCCATGATCCTAAGTAATTTCGGCGGGACCAAAGATTTCCCTCATATGAAGGATGTTTTTAGAGAAATCGCAGAACACCATAAGAATGAAAAAATAGAAATTACATTTACCTCAGGTTCAATTAAATGCGTTACCAACCAGAAAAAATGGTTATCAAAACGTGAATTTCCGGCAGGACTTTTGATTCAACGCCGTTGTAACAATGGTGAATTTTCTTATAGAGTTCCTACCAAAGATTTTAAGATCAAGGCCGTCTCATCGCTACTTCGTCAGTTAGATCAAAGCAATCATGAAATCTATTTATTTGGTGATTCAGGAGAAAAAGATCCTGAAGTTTTTAAGGCCATACAAGAAGCTTTTCCTCATTTGAACTTCCACGTATTCATTCGTGATATCTCCGCTAAAGCAGTTTATTTTGACGACCGTTTGCCACAAATTAAAGTTGAAGGAAATAACTACTTCTTAACCGAATTAGATTTGTACAACTTTCCAGATTTCAATTTTTTAAGTAACCAATTAAAAGATAGTTTAAAAGCAGATCTCAAGGATGGAAAACTTTTCGCCAGTTACCAAGACAACATTTTGGCCAAGCGTCTTCACAAAGAAGCAGGGCTTAAGAAAAAAGAATCTAAGGAGTTAGCGAATACATTATTAAGGAATTATTATGCTCACTAAAACACTTTCATTAGCACTGGTACTCATTTCTACCAGTTCATTTGCCGCTGAGATTGATGGCATTAATTTTAGTGAAACACAAAAATTAGGCACTAAAGATCTAGTTTTAAATGGTGTTGGCCTTCGCCAAGCAACCATCTTTAAAATCAAAGCCTATGCTGGTGCACTTTATCTTGAAAAGAAAAACTCAAACGGTGAAGCTATTTCCAAATCACCTGAAGATAAAATCATTGTCATGAACTTTTTGCGTGAAGTAGATCAAAAAAAGATCAAAGAAACATACTTAGAAAGCTTTGAGAATAATTGTGAAACGAACTGCGCTGCCGTCAAGCCAGCATTCGAACAAATGATTGCTAGTTTCTCTGACATGAAAAAAGCAGATATTTTAAAATTTGAATTCTCTGGAAAAAAATTAACTGCTTTTCAAAATGGTGTGCAGAAGTTTCAAACAGAAGTTCCAGACTACCAAGAAGCCATTTTAAAATTGTACCTTGGTAAAAAACCAACTGATAAAGATTTGCAAAAAGGATTACTCGGTCTCTAATATTTTTCATCAAACAAAGGATTGTTTATGGCCTCTATTACATTAAAAGGTAACGTTATTAAAACTTTCGGTGATATCCCTAAAAAAGGCGATAAAGCTCCGAACTTTAAACTGACAAAAAATGATCTATCAGAAGTAACGCTTGAAAACTTTCTTGGAAAAAGAAAAGTTCTTAACATCTTTCCTTCTGTAGATACTCCTACTTGTGCCATGTCAGTGAGAAAATTCAATGCTGATGCTGCTAAAGCAAGTAATACTGTCATCATTAACATTTCGGCTGATCTTCCATTCGCGCAAAAAAGATTTTGTGGAGCGGAGGGAATTTCAAACGCAGAAACTCTTTCAACTTTTAGAAACTCTTTTGCCAAAGACTATAAGTTAGAAATTCTTGATGGCCCACTAGCTGGATTATGTTCACGTTGTGTTTTGGTTCTTGATGAGAACAACAATGTAATTTATTCTGAACAAGTTCCAGAAATTGCATCTGAACCAAATTATGATGCTGCTTTAGCTGCTCTTAAGTAATCTCGTTATAGACAATATCATTAATGGTGAAAATCTGGACTCCTTTGGGAGTCTGGATTTTCACTTCATCAGAAATTTCTTTGCCTAATAAAGCAGCGCCTATGGGAGACTTCCAACTAATATAGTGTTTGTGAATATCAACTTCATCAACACCTACTATAGTAAATTTTTTTTCTAATCCCTCTTCATCTTCCACAACGACAGTGGCTCCAAATTGAATTTTGGTTAATTTTTTTCCCACATTGTTTACTACTTCCATGTTGTCCATTCGTCCAAGAAGGAATCGAATGCGGCGGTCGATTTCTCGTAATCGACGTTTACCATACAAATAATCGGCATTTTCCGACCTGTCGCCATTAGCAGCAGCGACCGTTACTAAATTGGTCACATAGGGCCTTTCAACAGTGTTAAGCTGCCGCAATTCGTCCACCATTCGACTGTGTCCTAGAGGGCTTATGTAATTTTTTTGGATCATTCTGCCTTATACACCCTGGCCTTAAAATGATAAAGGACGAAATTTGTTAGCTTTAAAACTTGGCTACCGTTGATCAAATTAGTTTTAAATCTTTTGATTCAATAAAGTCTATTTCTAAAGGGGGACCATTGCTTGAGTTTAAAGGAATCTTCTTGCCACCTATTTTATAGAATACCGCGCGATCAGTCGGCAGAACTGTACCAAAGAATGCCTGAACATTAACTTTCAAAAACTCTTCCTTTTGAATTTGGCTCATAGGGGTCAACATGTCCTGTAATGATATCTTTCTCGTTCCAAGTTTATTATATAGTTTTTTAATTTCAGAATAGTAGTCGGCATCAGAATTAAGGAATGTGCCAAACCCATAAGAGGCATCAGTCACAATAGATATTTTCAGGTTCTTATTTTTGAATTTATCTTCTTTCCATTTTAAAATGGTTCTAGATATCGAAGTTGCTTGGCAGGCTTCAAAATTTCCTCCGACCGAGATAACGTGCGTAGCTTCAATTGATAAGTTATAATCCCCAACCGGCGAATCAATAATCAAATCCGGATTGCATTCATGGTAGTAGTACTTTTCTGGGATATTTGCATGGAGATAAACAGCTTTTCCATTTTGAGATTTCATCACTAATTTTGTGACTTTTCTAATTCCTTCTTTTGCTCTTTCTTCTCTATCCCATACTTTTGTCGCATGAGTTACCAACAAGAGAGGGTCTCCAGAAATATTCAAATTTGTATCTTGGACAGGCTTTACATCGCAGTCCTGATCGAATCCTTGGGTACATAAAAAATTATTAAGAGTTGTTGAATCATTGTACGAGTTGAAAACTTCAAGATAAGATTTGAGATTATCATGTGAGCCAAAACTAAATTCAGGCCTTAAGGCCAGCATGAGCAGAACAGCGCAGACTAATTTAGTCAGTAAAAAAGGCACTTTCATATATGTATATCGGAGATTTGGATTAAATCTTAATGTTAGATATTCGCCCCTCGGGCGGTTATTCTTCGTTCTAATATTCTCTGCTTCTGAATCCCTGAGTTTAAGGCGATCTTTCGTAATCGCCCATTTTTTTGCCAATTATTTCGATTGATGGGTTACGTGCTAAGGCTCTGAAATCTCTTCTTACTGGTTCAGAACTGCCCCACTAGCATGGGGATGATTTAGTCCTGCCTACATGTCATTTTAAATCAATTCATATTTTCTTCCCCTCTGTAATCAAGGGGATAAATGTTCTATCTTTTCTATTTCACTTGCAAATAGATAGTCATGAAACACGGCTGTCCAAACATTTCCTGCTCATTCTTTCAAAAATCCACTCAAGTTGTGAAAGATGGACACTATTTCAGAAAAGACG
>JBMOGR010000013.1:0-90138 GCA_049318265.1 Bacteriovoracaceae bacterium | reverse complement strand
TTGAGCATAGACGGAGGATAACGAGAGCGTAAAAGCGAATGCGAACAATAAATGTTTCATAATAAACTCCAGAATATAGCTAATCCCTTTATCGTCATTTATGATTAAAAAATGAAAAGAATGTAGTGGAGGAAAGTAGTAGACTAAGGATTTAACCACCTAGAATAAGGCTTAATAGGGGATTGCGGCTACGACGACGACGAAACGAATTAAATCACGAAGAATAGCTTTTCTGTCTTAACCGTTCGCATAGTCAGATGATTATAAATTTATATTACTGCTCAATACAGTTGGCATTTCGACCCATAGACAGTTTTTGCTTTATTTATCAACTCATCCATCAAATCAATGGCTAGAGGAATTTCTTTGCTTCAACTAAGGTGACGCGATTTGATCCTCTGTGAAAATTAGATTACCATTATCTTTGTCAGCATTCACCATTGCACTGCCGTTACCATTTTCTTTTTCAAGATCAGCCAACTCATCTCTGGTATCTGTTGGCGAAGGAGGAAGGTACTTAATTTTGTAACCTCCAATCAAAGCAGAGGCTCCATAAATAGGAATAGAAAAGCCGGCTAAACCACAAATCGCTCCACGCAAATTTACACCAGCACCGACTTCACCGCCCAAAAATAATCCAGCACTGGCTTTAGGTCCAACTACAACCAGAGGTTTTCCTTTGAGTATTCTTTTTTTATTCACAAAAGGGCAGGCAACACCTATTGTATGTGCACTCATCTCAAGTCCAACCCCTACTCCAAAAAAATCAATGCTGTATTTATTATTATCCTTGTCATCACATTCTGTGTGTATAACTCCTACAGCGATCAATGTTGCATCACTAATTGGATATGTACAATTTTTTAGATATAAACCTGAAAAAGCATTTTGCAGAGAAGTAAAAAGAACTAAGGTCACAATTGCTAATTTAAATCTCATTTTTAATCCTTAATTAAAAAGGTAATGATTAAAAGTCATCCGTTGTAAGTATTTTCTTTGTTTTACGGACCAGTGAACTTCAAAGCTTGCTTTGTCGATTCACTGGTAGGTTTTTCTTTGTTTATCAACTCGCCATTCATATCGATGACAAGTCTTGAAAATAAGCATTGTCCAAAGTTTTACTTCAAAAGATTCACAATTCTATCAAATCTTGCATCAGAAACTTCGATGGTATTTTCACTTACGATGGCTTTTCTGAGTAGATCCATGTCTTCCTTATATGTCTCATTTTGACTTATCTTTATGGATGCCTTTACTGGTAAACAAACGATGTCATACGCAGTGCCAAGAATGCGGGGGATATTTATAATTGGAAATATAAAAGTAGCAATTTTATTTTCGACATTATCCTCCATATCCGCAGAGTAAACCTCTTCCCAAACATAAGTATTTCCCGCAAAAAGATTAATTTCTGATTTATTAGCGCGTAGACTCTGAAGTCTAATTGTTTTGCTCTCTATACGAGGAGAACTACTGACAATTTCTATTTGCGCAGTTGAGTCGAGGTTAAGCGCCAAAGCTTCCTCAGTAAGCTTGTTTTTCAGATTTCCAGCAAAGCTTGTGGTGGAATTTACTAGTAAAAGTCCAATCAAAAGTGATTTCATAAAATACCTCATTTCAATTAATGTCATCGACTTCGTTATTGAGTCAATTATTTTTGTTATTCTTAACAGCAGTCTAAATGATGGGAGTGTGAAAGTTGCGGAAATTTTCTGACACTGTTTTTTTTGGGAATTGAATAAGATTGTCACGTAAGTGCTTAAAACGACAGGATAAAATATTATGAGTAACAGGCTAAAGAGAGTGAAGGAAATGACAATCTAGCTGAATGAGTTAGGCTACTTTTCTCAGAGAATCTTTCTTCTTCATAAAATAGCAACCTTTCCTAGAAATAATCTCTACCGATTTCTCAGTTCTCAATCTAGAAGCAATTCTTTCGAGCTTATTCAGTGCCATTTTATCAACAGGGAGTTCGCCCCAAAGAAGTCGATAGATTTCATCTTTACTCAAAGGTGTAGTTTGACCGAGTAAAATCTGATAGAGGAGTTCTAACTTATTTTCGCCGCCAGTTACTTCAAGAATCTCTACCGATTTATTTTGAGTTGAAAGAAATTTATTTAAAGATAATTTAAATAAACATTTTGGGCCTTTGAAACAAAAATTTTCTAGATAAACATGACTTTTGATTTTGTTCAATTCACTCCAGGCCAAATTCGCTGATTGAGTCTGACAAGCTTCTAGGGCCAAAAGTGTTTTTACTTGCCAATATAATTCAGAACCCAATTGAAAATCTGTTTCATATAAATACAAAGCCTGGTCATTCACAAGACTGTTAAGAACTTGCTTCATGAATTTATAATTTGAGCGAGAAAAATATTTTTTTGAAGTGGCAAGCTCACTCAAAACTTCAGAGCATTGGTCAAATTGTTCTTTAATTAATGAATACTGAAACAACTCCTGCAAGTAAGTGACCTTTTGGTATTCACTCATTTCTTCTGCTAATTCTTGCAAAAGACCAAGAGACTTATCGGCTACTTTGGTATCTTCACATTGATTCGCATAACTCAAACGACATATTTCAAAACTAATGCGTTGGAGTGGTGAATGGGCAAGACCGGACATTGTCCGCAGCACTAGCTTTAACTGATCCAATTGATTTAAATTTTTATAGGTAACAAACAGGTTGAAAAAAATTCGGTATCGAATGGTATTGAGATCAAAGTTGTAACTGGCAGGAAATTTATCTAAGGCTTTTTTTAAAAGCTCATTGGCTGCCTTGAACTCTGATTTGTTATTGAAAGCGATACCAAGGATCAGCAGACGCTGAGACTCCACTATCTCAACCTCGCAGTTTAGGGGCGTAAGTTGGTCAATGATGGCCTCATACTCCTTATCCCGTAAGAGTAACCAGCATTCTAGAATTTTTTTCTCACTACTACTTAGTCTCTTATCTTTGAGTGTTCTTTCGAACTTTGCCAGCTCCCTAATCTGTTGAGGAAATTCGGTTAAGGCCTGAAGAAAAATTTTGGGAACCACCCCAATTTTTCGGGTCATTTTTATTTCCCTAAATATTGAAAGAATGTTTTAAAATATTCCACCGTTTTTTCCCCTTCACCTAAAGCTAAATTGTGCTTCACTTCTAGATAGGTAGGGAGTTTAGGATCTTCAAAGAGCGAAATAAACTTCTCTCGCTGAGTAATATTGAATACACAGCGGGCCTTTATAAGAAGAGCAAAATCTTCTTTGGCTTCATTACAAGTTCCACAGTTTAAATTACTTTGAATTTTCGCTTGGAGATCTTCTTTGCTTCCCACACTTTCTTTTAAACTTTTTTCTAATTTCAAAAGAGTATCGATACTATTTTTCTCTTTGTTATCTAAACAAAAGATGAGGTTGATCTCAATGGGTCTCATCATCATCTCTATCTCTTGATCAAACTTTCCATAGGCAGTTTTCATTTCGTAACGAACTTCTGAGGGATCAGGTTCCATATCGGGACTACCTAATGGCCCAAAAACTGGTTTAGTTTTACCAGGACCTCCCCCAGTGGTTTGAGCAAAAGCCGGGGAAAAAGTGAAACTAAAAATAATGAAGAGCCATAAAAAAATACATTTTCTCATATTTCTTTATCGGAAAACTTGGGGGTTTATTAAGGCTTTGTTTAAGCAGACTGTATAGTGCTTAAAGAATTCGCTCAGGTATTTTTCGCTTATTCCAATGTATTAATTTCCGACAAGCAAGCATGAGATTTCTTCTGCTCTTCATTCTCTCGTTTTCACTTCAGGTCTACGCCAACCTGTGCGATCCAGAGTTTCAACCCGACATGAACGAAATCTCTTTTGGCGGCGAAGGACGCTTTTTAAAATCCAAAGATCCCGCCAACTTCATGCAAGAATATCAAAGCTTCAAACGCATGACCGCAAGCGGAGACATCTTAGGCATTCAGACCTGGATTAACTCTCCTGAAAAAGCCGCTTTTGCTTACCAAGTGATCGGTACCAAAAATTCTCACATCATGAGCCAAGTCATGAAAGATCACCCGCATTTTAAAAATACTATTCCCGTAAAAAACTCACAAGGGGAAGTAGTCACTTTCTCTTTTGAAAAAGAAACATACAGCGAAGTTTCTCCCCTCTATTTCAAACCTAAAAATATGACTATGGATGAGTGGGAAGCCTTGGGCTACAACGCACAAGTGCAGTTGATTAAAGACTCACGCGTGAACTTCACCGAAAAATTCGAGAAATCAGAACTCTCTTACAACTACTTAGGCAAACCAACTCTCGAATTCACAAAAACCGGTACCATGGTAGAGCTCAAACACCACTCCTTTGAAATCACTCCAGACAAAATCATGGAAGAAATCAAACAGATCGCTGACGACGTGAAAGAAACGCACTCTTTCCACGTGCACGTGGTTTTTAAAATGCCAGAAGCAAGATTAGAACAATATCGTGAATCCTTTCTTCGATGGTACCAACATGTTGACGATTACGTTCTCCTTAAAGGATTCGAAGAAGGTATGCACCCGGCTGCCTATACAGAAATGTCGAGCTATCAGGATTTACTTGAACAGTTTCAATTCAGCGAAACCAGCATTCTGCATAAATTCCGTTCGGTGGGGCTACGCTCTGGTATCTACGGCAAAAGTGAAAATGGTCTAATTCCCTTGGGCCTTGAATTCAGAGACAGCACCAGAGTTATCAAAAACTATGAGGCCTACATCAAGCAGGCCGGAAAATCAGTCGGTGATGCCATTTGGGAAAAAAATCCTAAAAATGCTCTAGAGGCGAACATTCTGGATTTCACCAAAACCAAAAAACACGAAGAGCTCATCAATAAAGCAGTGGAAGAATTTAAATTAGACAAATTCATCTTGGAAGAAATTGTGCTAGCCGATCAAGAGGCGATTCTGCCTTTCTATGAATTCGAAAACTATAAATACATGAATTATAAAAGCGGTGCCCTTGAAGGCGCAAACGCTGAAGTTGCTCTTCGTATTAAAAATGCGCGAGCTGCTTACGCTAAAGAAATTGATCACCTTATCAATGAAATCAAAAGCTATAAAGCCAGTGGCAAAGAATACAATTTTGATGAAGTTAGTCTAGTCGTACGTATGGAAGTAGCCGGCTGGGCCAAACAAGCCAAAGCTTCAGAGCTACTAAAGAATTTCTAACCTAACAAAAATTTCAAATGAAATTTTTTCATTTAGCTATCATTTCAAAGACGAAGTTGGGGACTTTTTCCTTTTATAAATTTTGCAAAGCTGTTTTTAAAAAAGTAACTTTCTCCGTTTTGCAAAAGGAGAAAAGTGTATGCCGTTTCCTATCGAAAAAATTGAGGCCATGATTTACACCATCAGAGGGCAAAAGGTTATGCTTGATAGAGATCTTGCTCGGCTCTATGAAATAGAAACCTACAGGCTTAATGAAGCCGTAAAAAGAAATGAAGAGAGATTTCCAAGTGACTTTTTAATTGTACCTAATTCCAGTGAGTTAAGTGATCTGAGATCGCAGATTGCGATATTCGAGGGAGTAAGTAGTCGAAATCTTGTCTTTAAAAATTCACCAAATCTATTCACTGAGAACGGTGTGGCCATGCTTAGCTCAGTACTAAACTCCAAGACTGCAATTCAAATTAATATTGTGATCATGCGAACTTTTACAAAACTGAGAGGTTTCATGGTCATGGAATCTTCCATAAAAGTAGAAGTTAGTAATTTAAAAACCAACACAAACCAACTTTTCAAAATAGTTTTTGAAAGATTGGATTCTCTTGAAAACCAGATTACACCAAAACTTCCTGCCAATAGAAAGAGGATTGGATTAAGAGGGAATACAAAAGTGGAATGAGCCCCTTAAGGCTTTCGAGTTTTATTGTCATAGTGGAAAAATCTGATCATTTTTGCTACAATAACGAAAAAGGAAATTAATATGAAGGGTTTTGGAATAATTGCTCTCTTAGTCAGTCTGATAATTGTGGGAATTCTGGTAGCGAAGAAAAATAAAACTACAGTGAAAGTGAATCCGGTAAAAGAAGTTGAAATACAGAAATTGCCGGAAGCGATTAATGTTGAACTTGAGAATGTAAATAAGATGAAAGAGCAGCAGTTGGAAGATGGGAAGGCTGAGGAATAGTTAAATATTAAGTCAATAAAGTTCAAATATAAATGTTACTCTCATCTTAGTTAACGAAGATACCTTAGCGAACTTGAAGAATGGTAATTCCCTGTTGATTTCCTAAAGAACCATTTCCATGAACAAGACCAAGATGACTTTTTTTGGATGATAAGAGTCTCTCTCTCATTACAATGATCGAATTAAGGGCGGTGAGACTCCAAGGGGCTTTCCCAAGATTCAATCCACCTGTAACAGTGATCTCATAGTTTTGAAGAAATTCGGGGATCTCGTGCATCTTTTTCACCAAACCTAACTTCAAGATAAGTGCCATAGGAACTACTGGGTAACAGGTATAGGCATCAAGCAAAGCCCTTCCTTGTAGAAATTCTGTTTTGAAATCCACCTTGGCTTCATTGAGCGCCTTGTTCAAAGTGCGTTTTAAATGTTGGTAGGGAGCAATCTTAGGCAGTGATTCAAAACCATCAACTGAGAGTTTGGTAAAGGCGTTGCCAAGAATGGTGATCTGGGATTTTTTGGGGATTCTGAGAGTGTCTGCAATTTTCTGAGTTGTGAGGATGATTTGACCGGAATAATCAATGTTAGGATTGGCGCAATCAACGCCTCTAAAGTATTTGCTTAAAGGCTTAAACCAACGTTCATCTGGGAGCATGTTTTGAGCATCAATTTTTTTCCATGTGCGAATATAGTTTTCAAACAAAGCATTCCGGATTTCAACATAATCTTTTTCCGTCACATGATGAAGTTTCAAAAAAAGGGGAACGAGGCGATCGTATCCATCGAGAGGAGAGTACTTCTTTTGATAGAGCTTCAAGAAGTTTTCTCTTGCCCCCTTTTCATAGCCGGTCTTGAGATAATCACTTCCTTTGATGATGACGAGGTCAGTTTTTTTTTCTTTCAGAAGTTTTTTTGCTTTCTCTAGGGCGGCCATGGCAGAAGCACCGCTTTTAAACTCAAGCGGGTTTAGCTTATCTTCCCAACGTTTGGCCAGAGTTACGATTTCTAGTGTTGTCATGCTTAAGCCCTTTTTCTGGGCCTTGGTCATGATCTTTTGGGTTTCGGAAAAAGTGCCTTTGCCGTCGACGATTCGGTCGCCTGCGATGAGGAGTGTTTTCATAGGTTAAATATTCTCATTATATATTTTGTTTGTGAATAAATATGCTTTCGCAAGAAGTTGATTGATATACTCGAGAATTATAATTGAGTAATTTTAGTTTTTAAGCTTCTTTGAAAAATAATCCCTTATTGACCTAAATTGGTCATCCACCTAAACTAGGTAAATACCAATGAGAAAATTGGTAGCAGGCAATTTTAAGCTTTAATACGAGGGTATATGAAAATTTTATTTTGCATTTTTTGTATTTTGAATACAGCTTCGGTTTTATCTCAAGAGATTGGATACAAGACAGATAATTATACTACCAAATTCAAGAGGGACTATTTTCTTCAACACCTGACAAATTGTGAAGACACTTATAATTATTATCTTAAAATTGGAACTTTTAAAAAAGATATCAAGTCCCACTCTTTACAGAAAAATCTTTTTAAAATGAAAAGTCATCCTACAGATGCACTACAAGTTCGAGGCAATGCCCTGGTAGAACAGGACAAAAACGATGATAATATCAAAGTTGCATATGATGATTGTGTGAAGGCAATGTATGAAGAAGGAAAGACTAATAACGTTGAAATCCCTACACTCCAAAGCTTGGAAAAAGATTACCCGAAAGCAGCTCTTGATAGCAAATCAAATTGGATCTGCTGGGAAGATGGCAAGTTATTCAGCAATTCTAAATTTACCAAACCTAAATTAATTGGATTAGAAATGCCGGCAGGTAAGATCGTAGACTACTATGTCCTCGATTGGAGTAATGTACGCGTAGAGGAAACTACTGATGCGGTTATTAGGGTGACTGTAGAACTAGACCCTGGATTAGTAAGCTTTACCTGTAATAAACGAGTCATTGCCGAAACTACGCAGGATTCCACAAAAAACCTAAATATAAATGAAAAGCCACGTGGTCAGATTATAGAAAAAAATAAATTACCAAAGATTGATCCTAAAGAAAGTTTACCAACTATTAATAATTTTTAATTAGCTGGAGTGGTGATATCTTTCAATCTCACCAATGAAAAATTATTGGCCAGTATGTCTTCCGTTTAGATATGGACAATCAAATAGATTGGATCTTTACAGATTTCTTAGCGTTTCGAGAACTACTGGAACTTGAGACAAATCATTTTTGGCTTGTTTAATTAAATCAATGAATTCTTTTTGAGAGAGTTTACCTTCACTCATCTTTTGACAGCCTAAAGGTTCTATTGGATCGGTAAGTTTGTATATTGTTACATGTTGAGGCCAGAGATTATTAGCATCATTGCTTCCGCCTGCACAGAGAGGAATATAATGATCAATCTTGTATGAGCTTCTTTGATTAGGTGGAAGTTTATATCCAAGAGTTCGATAGGTATTAAACACTTCGTCCTTAGTTAATGTATCAACATTTCTTTCACAATAGGCGATGTGCTCAGGGTAACGATATTGAGTGGGCTGATCACAAACTGAACCTGGGGTGAAGCGACTATTAGGACTTTTGGGAAAATCTTGAGCGAAAGAAATATTCGCTAAAATGATCAAAATCACTAAAAACATACGTTTCATGGTTTCACCTTAGAATGGGCTCGTTTACTAATTTAGGCTACAAATCTGTTATCATAGTGGATCAGTCTTTGTATTCACTTTTTGCTCTCAAAAACTAACTTCTGTTGGTTTTTTTCTTGAAATCTGTCTTGGCTTCCCAATAAAATGTCTTTCCAGCAAAGGCTTGTAACTATTGAGGATTAGTAGGATAAAGTCTGTTTTTTTCATGGTATTCCTCTTAATAGGCTAAAGTTGATAAATTGGCTGAATAAGAATCTGGGAGTTTATATGGCAGAAATAAATAAAGAATTCGATTTTGATATTGAAGGAATGACTTGTGCATCTTGTGTTTCTCGATTGGAAAAAGCTATCTTGAAAACCCCCGGTGTCGAAAGTGCGACGGTCAATCTTGCTACAGAAAAAGCTCGGGTTACTATTAATCATTTAATTGTTTCACCTGATTTGATTGTAAAGGCGGTGGAGAATGCAGGTTATATTGCTAAAAGAGTTATTGATAAGAATACTATTTCCAAAAATGATTTTTTAAAAAAACAAAAAGTTAATATTCTCTTTGCAGCCTTATTTTCTTTCCCTTTAGTTTTACCCATGATTCTTATGCCCTTTGGATTCCAATTAAGTTTGGCACCATGGCTTCAATTTATATTGGCTGTTCCTGTTCAATTTTGGTTTGGTAAAAGATTTTATTTGGGTGCTTGGAGTGCGGTGAAAAATTTAACCGGTAACATGGATCTACTCATTGCTGTTGGCACGACTTCAGCCTTTTTTTTGAGTCTGTACCTCTGGTTAACAGGACACAATAAACATAGCTCAATCCATCTTTATTTTGAAAGTTCTGCTGTGGTGATCACTTTAGTGATGTTCGGGAAATACCTTGAAGCCTCTGCAAAACAACAAACAACCTCTGCCATAAAGGCGCTGCAAAACTTAAGACCAGAAAAGGCAATGGTATTCAAAGGTTCTGATGCTCAAGAGATACTCATTTCTCTTGTTAAAGTTGGAGATATTGTTCTTGTTAGGCCAGGCGAAAAAGTACCTGTCGATGGAACAATTCTAGAAGGAACAAGTCAAATTGATGAATCATTGATAACTGGAGAGAGTCTACCAGTAGAGAAAAGGGTCGGTGATCAAGTCATAGGTGGTTCAGTCAACTCCAATTCTGTGCTAAAAATTAAAACTCGAGCTGTAGGGTATGAAAGTACAATTTCAAGACTTGTTCGACTGGTTGAAAATGCTCAAACCGCAAAAGCACCAGTCGAAAAACTGGTTGATAAGGTCAGTGGTATTTTTGTTCCGATAGTCATTCTTGTCTCAATTATCACCATCCTTTATTGGGGCCTTTCTACTGGCAATTGGGAGCTGGCCATTATCAATGGAGTTTCCGTTTTAGTGATCGCTTGTCCTTGTGCTTTAGGTTTGGCAACTCCTGCTTCTTTAATGGTTGGAACAGGTGCAGCGGCTAAGGCTGGAATACTTATCAAAGATGCTGAAGCTTTAGAATTGGCCCACTCGATTACCTTAGTCGCTTTTGATAAGACGGGCACTTTAACTGAAGGAAAACCCCAAGTTTCACAACTGGTGGCGGTTAATCAAAATGAATTGGAATTGCTTCAGATTATAACCAGCATTCAGTTAACGAGCGAGCACCCTTTAGCAAAAGCTGTCCTTGATAAAGCCAAAATAGAAAAGATAGAAATTGTCCCTGCTCAACAAGTGACATCTATTCCAGGGAGAGGTTTAAAAGGCAAAATTAAAAATGAAACATTTTTCATTGGCACAGAAAAGTTAATGGAAGAAAAAAATATTGATCTGAAAAATTTAAAACAGATTGCGAGATTGGCTGAGGAATCAGGTGAAACAGTTTCCTTTATTGCTCATGAATCTAGTTCCTCAGTTCTTGGAGTTATTACATTTGCTGATAAAATAAAGTCTAATGCTTTGGAGACTATCAAAAAACTAAAAGTTCAAAAAATTAACACAATAATGCTTACTGGGGACAATAAAGGTGCGGCCAAAAATGTGGCAACCCTTTTGGGGATTGATCATTTTCAAGCTCATGTTTTACCAGGGGACAAAGCCAGCATTATTCAAGATTTGATAACAAAGGGCGAAAGGGTTGCCATGGTGGGTGATGGAATAAACGATGCTCCTGCTTTAGCTGCGGCGACCGTTGGAATCGCCATGGGCACGGGTACCGATGTAGCCATGCATACAGCAGCGATAACTTTGATGAGAGGAGATCCACTTTTAATTCCTGCTGCTTTAGATATTTCAAAAAAAACCTACCTGAAAATTAAACAAAATCTTTTCTGGGCCTTTGTCTATAATGTTATTGGCATTCCCTTAGCGGCATCTGGTCTATTAAGCCCAATGTTAGCTGGAGCAGCCATGGCCTTTAGTAGTGTAAGTGTTTTAACGAATGCATTACTTTTAAGAAGATGGAGATGCAAAGTTTAACAGTTGATAAAAGTGCTTTTTGTACGCAGCAAGGAAAATTTATCCCATTCATTTTTTGGATTAATCACCTAAGCTCCCAAAACTGAAATTCATCTTAAAATCATCAGGCACACTGATTGCAATATATGATCTTCAATCTGAGCAAAGGAGAGATTATGCTGTACGCATTTTTAAAACAAAACCAAAAAGAAATACTTGATATGACAGAAGAGAAATCTTTACAATTAGCAGGTAATTTACAAAGTTCGATAAAATTAAAAAAGGGCTTACCCATTTTTTACGAACAGCTTTTAAATGTTTTGCTTGCTTCTCGATTTAACTTAGTAACTGATGAAGATAAATTGATAGATAAACATCAAATGCAAAAGGCTGCCGGTCAAAACAATGAAGCTGGTGTTGCAGCTGCTTCAGGAAAACCTGAAATAATTAAAGTAGCAAAGTCAGCAGGTCAGCATGGAAAAGAATTACTTCGTCTTGGCTATACACTTTCACATGTGGTTCATGCTTATGGATCCATGTGCCAGTCCATCACCGAATTGGCTAATAAGAAAACCATTGCCATCTCAGCTCATGATTTTCATGAATTAAATTACTGCTTAGATATTGCCATCGCTGGAGCTATTACTGAATTTCAAAAACTACAGAATAGAGTTGATAATGAAAGAGAAGTGGAACAAATGGGGTCCTTGGTGCATGAACTAAGAAACGCTTTAACGACTGTGAATATCTCGCTGCAAATGATTGAATCTGGAACAGTGGGGTTTAAGGGCAGTATCGGACAAGTTTTGAAGAATGGACTAAAACGGATTGAAAATTTAATCGATCGTTCATTATTAGAGGTAAGATTACATATTGATCCCATCCTCAAAGTTGAAACTTCACTTTTAGTTCAAGTAGTAGACCAGATTCTCATCACTGCGGAAGCAGAGGCTAAATTAAAAAATCAAACTATCGAAAATCATATCGATTCAGAATTACTGGTTAGTACTGATCAGGAAATATTTTATTCTGCTCTATCTAACATCATTCAAAATGCCATCAAGTATACTCGTCAAGGTGGGAAAATAGAAATTCGAGGTCAAATGATTAATCAAAAAATAGAAATTGAAGTAGAAGACGAATGCGGAGGAAAGCTTGAAAATTCAGATGGTAGTTTATTCAAACCTTTTGTGCAAAAGAATGAAAATAGGAAGGGGCTTGGCCTTGGGTTAACGATTGCACAAAGAGGAATCAAAATGGAAAATGGGCTCATAGAAACCCGCAACCTTCCAGGAAAAGGATGTATCTTTAAAATAACTTTGCCTCAAGCTGAAGTCAGTCATTTAGCCTTATCGGAATTACATTAAATCAATCTTGTTACTCATCACTTGAACCAATTTCTAAAAGCTATATGATTATAAGTGATGAAAACCATCTCAAGCTTAATTTTTATGATCATCATTTTGTTTCTTTCACTGCCTACATTGGCGGCTGTTTTCGTTGAGCCAGGGGTAGGGCTTGTCTATGACGATTCTCGATTTCGTCAGGATAATGCTACTCAAAGTATTGAGCATGATGGTAGGGCCCTAGGTGGAGAGCTCTTTGGTAGGGCCGGTTTAGGTCTTGGTTCCCTTCGTTTTGGATTAACTGGAAGTTATTCTGTTAGTTCCCTTCGTCATCGTACAAGATATGATCGGGTCGTTACCCATTATGGAAGCTATTCCAATACTTTTCATCAACGGCTCATTGGGCCCCACCTTGGCTTAGTTTCAGTTGGTACGGGTGTACGCTTGTTTGGTGAGTATTATACTTATGCTCAAAGAACAAGCCGGTACAATGATGGTGATAACATGAACCATTTTTACAAGTACGATGAATTGCATGGTAGAGGGTGGGGATTGGGTCTAGGGATTTATCGCCTTTTTGGCGCCTCATCGATCATGTATCGAAACTTAGTTTTTAATGAGTTTGATTTTAAAGGAAGTAACCGGACCGATGTATTGAATCAAGATTTCAAACCCCAACAAATTCATGAAATTATTTTCCAACTAAGTTTTCCTTTAGATGCTGTAGGAAGATTAATGGGTAAAAGTGCTGAAGGAGGAGCTGTTTCCGCCGGAAAAACTGGTGAAGGATTTTGGAGAGGTATTGGAGATTTGCTTTTGAAGAAAAAATAGAGATCTACCATAGAACTCAATTTTTTAATCTTTAGGTTTATTATAGTGGGTGTTAACTTCTTTGGCATAAAGAGCGGTCGTTTCAACTAAACGATGAATGGTACTCTTTAAAAGAATTTTGATCCATTTTGGTAGTGCCTCTAGCTCGGCATCAACTTTTGATTTCGGGATTTTGACTAATTCAGCCTTTGTCAGCGCTGTCACTCTTGCACTTCTTTTTCCACCAGTAAACATCGCGAGCTCTCCAACAATTTCCCCCATATTGATTTTTGTCACGATGACCGATTGATCATCCACCATTTTGGAGATTTGTAAGGTTCCAGATTTTACAAAATATAATTCAGAACTAGAATCTCCTTCATTAAATAGAACTTGATTTGGCTCTAGAATGACATTACTTTTATCTTCTGGAACTTTGACTGCAGTCATTTTTTTTACTTCATTAACAAGTTGTTCATTGGTAAATGGTTTACTTAAGAATGAATAATTTTCTAGATGATCAAAAGCATTTTTGTATTCAGTGATATTTCCTGAAATAAATATGAAGGGGAGCGCTGGGGCATTTTTTCTGAGTAAACTTGCCAGGTGAGGGCCATCAAACTTTGGCATTTTTAGATCGGTTATAACAAGATCAAAAGTTTGATTTGTAAATTTGAAAGCAGCTTCTTGACCATCTTTTGCTTCAACAACTCGATGACCTAGGTCTGAAAGAGTCGTTTTAAGAAGTGTCGTAATTTCCTTTTCGTCGTCGACGACCAAGATACTCAAAAATTCTTTCATCGCGCTTATCCTTCTAAAGTCCTAAGTTTGCTTCAATTAAATCATTATTTATTTTTTTTAGTTTTATCACGAAACATGTATTGGGGTGTGTTTGGTTAATATCGAATAAACCTTCATGTTTTTCAATAATACTTTTTGAAAGAGAAAGCCCGAGTCCAGTGCCTTTTCCTACTTCTTTCGTTGTGAAAAATGGATTAAAGATTTTTTCTATTAAATCTTTTGGAATACCTTTACCTGAATCGATAAAATAGACAATGTTAAAGTTTTCATCCTCCGCAAATTCAATTTTAAGCCATTTATCAGGTAAAGGTTTAATGGCATCAAAAGAATTTGATAGCAAATTAAAGATCACCTGACTCATCTGTACTTCACTGCCAAAAAACAAGAAATCTTTCTCTCGATCGAAATCAAGTTGGATTAAATTGATGCGAATCCGTTCTTCAATTAAAGCTAATGATTCGATCAGAACTTTTTTAAAAGAGGTTATTGTGAAATCATCCTTTTCTCCGTCTCTTGAAACGATTTTTAATGATTGGATAATTTTTGAAATACGATTGAGGCTATTGACGATCTTATCAAAAGTATCTAAGAAGATTTTTTGATCCCATCTTTCTTCATTCGTAAACTTCTGTAGTCGTGAAGTATAGCCTAAGATAATGGACAAAGGATTGTTGATTTCATGAGCAATCCCACCGGCCATTTCTCCTAAAAGAGAAAGTCTTGCTTGTTGTTGGATTTTATTTTTTTGTTCTTCATTCTCTTTTTTGATCAATGAGATTTCTGTAACATCTTTGATGGAAATAATGAAGTGTTTTTTATTTTGATTGTAATAGGTATTTATATTAATAATTGTTGGCGTTTCGTTTGTTCCTAAAAAAAGCACTTCGCTTTCAATATTTTGGTTAACTTTTATTAACAAATCCTCATTGAAATTAAGCCAAATTTTTTTTATATGCTGATCGAATACTTCATTGCTTGCGAGTCCAATAGTATTTAAAAGTTTTTGATTGGTAGTCTCAATCAGTAATTTATCATTTAGAATTAAGATAAAGTCATCAAGTGAGTCAATTAAACCGCGGAGAAAGATATTGCGCTCTTTATTGGATTTATTTTGTGCCCAAATGGTTAATAGTAAGTATGAGGTAAGGCTTCCTCCAAGAGGAAAGAAAATAAAACTAAAAAGATACAGATATTGGCTACGAGCGATTTCGAGACAATTTTGCCAAGAGAGGGACATGGATAATTGATGCAAGTCAAATAAAAGAAAAATGATGGGGATACATATACCAATCAAGGCTCCAATAATGACAGATACTACTTTCATCATATATTTAAATTAAATCCAGTATAAAACTGCTCGATACGGGCATTTGTCCTTTCATAGAATATGCTGTTTAGGCGGTCCGATTCAAGAGTGTTGATATAACCTAATCGGATTGAAAATTTATCTCCCATAATTTTTTTGTTGTAATACAAATGATAAGTTTGACCGTTTAGATTGTAATAATTTCCAGCAAAACTACTAAAAGATGAAACTGGCAGTGATCGCTCTGTTGCCTTAAGGTATTCAAAACCTAAGTGTTGTGTTTCAAGAAATTTGTATCTTGTCCCTACAAGAAATCTATTGGCGCTTATGTCTCCATCTGAAAAAGCTTTTTTGGAAAAAATTTGTGTGCCACTTGGATATGGATTTGAGTCTCCTGAGTAGTCTTGGTAAACATTGGCGGTGATGTTACTGTTCGGTTTAATAATTTGATGAGTATACATCGCGTAAAGGTCAAAATCGGTGTTGAAAATATTATGAATTTCATTGTAGGCAGTTATGGCTTGGAAGTCAGCCAATCTCCCACCGTTTGAACTTAAGAGATAAGTTGCTTGATCATCCTTAAAGGTGTTGGATGCAAGACCCTTGGCCATTATTTGGGGCAAAGACGCAAACTGAATGTAACTGTATTGTAGAATAAAAAGATTTTGGGCCCATAAGTTTTTCTTTTCTTTAAATTCAAGTTCTAGCATTTGCGTAAATGCTTTATGGTTTTGAGCTGCTTTATTGCCCGAGATATTTCTTGATTCAGAAGTCCAAGGAGAGTCAGACGAATTCATACTAAAAGGAGCGATAATGGTTCTTGAGATAAAATGAAAATTGAGTTTTAGTTTTTCATGTAAATTCGCTGTCAAAGCTAGACCATCAATTGGTACACTGTAAGCGAACATGGGATAAGTACCAGATCTTGCTCGCCCAACATAAAGATGCTCTGGTGGGCCGAAGGTTGTAGGTAATCGTCCAAAACTAAATGTAAAGCTTGGATAGAATTCATAATCTGCATAGGCTTTTAGAACTCCAATCTTACTTCCTTTAGATCCAGGATTTGTCTCATGGGAAGAATCAGAGGTATAAGTAAAAGTCTTATCATTCGCAAAACTAGAATTCATAACTGAAAAATAGGCCCTCAGTTTTGGATCAATGTCGGCTTGAAAATGTAACTTAGACAAGTTAAATAAATTTTGTCCATGATAGTTACTTGCCTCAGTTCCTCTGACATTAAACTGGTAAGCAACGGTGTTGAGCTCAAATGAAGTTTTAACTAAATTAAAACTTTTTTCTAGCTCTAGATCTGTAATACGATTTTCTAATTCTTGTAATTTATTTTCTTTGGGGTCTTGAGCTTCCGCTGTATCCACTGCAAAACTTAAAGAGGAAAGACATAGGGAAAGTAGAAAAAAAGTTAATTTCATAATGTTATCTTCCTATGATAGTGCCAGAGTTTTCGGCTTTAATTTTATTATATATAATCATGAGTTTCCTACATTCTATATGGCATATATTCAAGAGATTCAAAGTAAATGGCATTTCACATGCTGAATTAGAATAGTAATTGAGTTCAATCATCGCCTTTTTTATTGATAGACTACTAATCGATTTACAATCATCTTTTAAAGCAAATGTCAGATCAGATATCATTTCTGCTGATGCTCTGCCGGAGGTAAGAAGTATAAATGTTAAAAATAATATTTTGAGCATAATGGTTATGGCCCTTTTGTTTTTATTTTATTGAAAATATTCATAATCTTTTTACATTCTAAATGACAGCTTTCTACTAAACTCATCGTAAAAGGTTTGGCGCAAGCTTTTACATTAAATTGATTTAATTCAATAAATGATTTTTTAATTGAAAGAGGGTTTATTATTTTGTGACATCTATTTGATAGCAAATGAGAAAAATCTTCAATAGATTCAGCTTTAATTTCCATCGTCGAAATACAACCCAGAATTGGTATAATAAAATAAAGCTTTAAGGGTCTCTTCATTAAGATCTCTATTTGAGTTAAAAAAGTTTTATCCTTCTATGTTAACTTTTTTTTAAAAATTGTATATTTGTAAATGAGGAAATTTAAAATTTTTTGATTTAACGCGAGTTTGATATATTTAAAGTAGTTTAAAACTTTAAGAAATAATCAAAGGTTTAATTTAAAATAAGTTAATAAATCTTAACTTATCAACATTAAAGTCATGGTTTTGATCATGACCCATGACTAAAATAGCTTTAGAAACGATAGTTCATTCCAGCCGTGTAGTAAGTATAGTTTGTTCCATACATCACAGTACGATTCCAACACATTTCAAGTAATAACTGATTTGTGATCATTTGAGATAGTGTGGGACCAAAGCTTGTTGACCAGGCTTGGTCAACGGCTGATTGTGCCTGCCCCGCATCTAGAATTATCGAGGTTGTATCTAGCAACTGATAGTTCAAATTGAAGTTATATTCGTGGCGTAAAAATCCATTGATAAATTTTCCAGCACTAGTATAAAGAGTTGCCTCATAGTTTTGATCACTATCAAGGCCATCCTCTACCAGTTTTTTAGGATCATTGGAGTAAAGATAATAGGAGTAGGTTGAGGTAACCATTAATTTATTTTGAAACAACCCACCAGCAAATTTGATATTTGGATGATACTGAGTCATTTTTCTACCATCAACTTTCACTTGGGTATTCGTTTCGTCTTCTTCATCTTCCTCTATGACAGTTAGTTTTGACTGATAGTTGAGTATGTCACTTCCGAGTTCCAAGGATAGCTCATTTTCACTTTCAAATTCGTGTCCCCAGTAAACTCCTGGCCCGGTGTAACTAATATGAGATGTAGGATCATTCCAATAATTAATGCCTGCTCGGAAGCTTTCATTACCAATACTCTTTTCAAGACTGCCTTGAAACTGGTTAGAGACACTTTTTACATCTTCGGTCGAATTGATGTTAGTCCAATAGATATTGCTGGTTAAATCTTTTTCACGGTTAAGGTTTAGATCTAAACCGACCTCAGTCATCTTAAACTGCTTAAAGCCTGTGTAGTAAAGGTCCATACTCTTTGGGCTGAGGAACGAAGGCTGAGTTGTACTACTGAAATTCTCTAAACTCGGTACTGCAAATAGGGCGGATGAGAGTGATAAATGGGTAAAGCTGAATTTTATCGTCCTGGAATTTGTCTGATGGGGGAAGAAGTCCTTGTTTAGTAAGTTTCAAGATAAACTTGTTTTATTGAATAGACTTAAGCCCATTAGCGTTCAAAATGACAATTTCTCTGCCCTCTACTTGAATAAACTTATCTTCCTTAAACTCGGTTAAACACCGGATGATTGTTTCTGTTGCTGTGCCTGCCATGCGAGCAAGGTCGTCTCTTGTGATTGGTATGTGAACATTGCCACCTGTATTTGTTTGGTAGATTAGCTGAAGTTGAAGGAGAGCATCTGCCGTTCTTTTTCTAACTGTATCATAGGCCAAACTGAGAAGATGTTTTTCTTGTTCTTCGATTTGATTGGAAAGCATCTTGATAAATTGGTGCGAAGCCTCTCTGTTGTTGTAAATCAAAGCGAGAAAATCTTCTTTGGGGATTTTGCAGATGACACTTTCTTCAAGTACCAGGGCAGTTTCGGTATAGTTCTTATTTTCAATAAGTGGAATATGTCCAAAAAAATCACCGTTGTTACAAACCGAAGTAATAAACTCTTTCCCATCTTCATGGGTCTTATAAGTTTTAATTTTCCCTTTTGTTATAAAATAAATATAGTGAGGAATATCACCTGAATGAAATATAATTTCCTTTTTTTTGTATTTTGAAAGAGGTCTGCTTTTTGACAATGACTCCAAGTTATTCTTTGTACTTGCTTGATCAAAAAAGTTGTTCAGCCCTTCAATGTCTCTTGAAAATTCAAGTTTTAGAATTTCATGCTTTTTTAGACGAATTTCGATTGCCTTTAGTAGCTCATTGTCTTCAAAGGGTTTAGTTAGGTAATCATCCGCCCCTAATTCCATGCCTCTTCTCACTTCACTTTTTTCTGCTTTAGCAGTCAGAAAGATAAAAGGAATAGGTGCTGTGGTATCAGTTTTTGATAAAATATGAAAAACGCCGTAACCGTCCAGCTCAGGCATCATAATGTCACAAATGATAAGATCAGGTCTAAATTCTTTTGCAAGCAAACTACCTTGTTTCCCATTTTCAGCAGTGAGCATTTGGTAGCCAGCTAATTCTAAGATTTCTGTTGTATTTTCACGCATGACTTTATCATCTTCAATCAATAAAATTTTCTTCAAACTAATTTCTCCATGGGAAAAGTAACGAAAAAAGGTAGAACCTTTGTTTTCAACACTGGTATAGTCTAAGTGACCGTCTAAAGGCTGGACTTAGCTTAGCATAAAAACATGACAGCTATTAGGCTTTTTCCAGGAAAAGAATTCATTGCAGTGACTTTCACTTCATTTATTGTTATTTTTTGGTATGGGGCATATTTTTCAATCGGAACTTTCATTACTCGAGCTTACAATTAGAGCGGTCTTGGTCTACCTCAGTATTTTAATCTTGCTGAGACTCTCTGGTAAAAGACAAATGGGACAGATGAGCCCCACTGAATTTGTGGCCATCTTACTCATTAGTAATGCCGTTCAAAATGCCATGAATGGTGGAGACAATTCTTTAGGTGGAGGTCTCTGGTTAGCCTTTATCTTGATCGGGCTTAGTACGGTAATCTCTTTTGTAACCTATCGAAGCCGATTTTTTAGCCATATCTTTGAAGGGACACCAACTCTATTGATCCATAAAGGTAAAATGATTTCTAAACATATGAGTCAAGAAAGACTGAGTGATGCTGAACTCAAGGCACTTCTTCGAAAACAGGGTATCCATCATATGGATGAAATTGAAACCGCCATATTAGAATCTGATGGAACTCTAAGTATCACTAGAGTCAATGATAAGCCTATCCCCACCTTGTAGAATTTAACTCAAAATATTTTTTTAATTAACTAGAGATTAAATGGTCTGACTAAATCTATTTTGAACTTTTTGTTCCCTTAGGTGATGGTCTAACTTCATAGCAACGTTTCTCATGAGTGTTTTGCCTATTTCTGTCAGTTGCAGACTTTTTTCTCCCATGATTAAAAGTCCATCATGGATCATTTCTTGGAATTCCATCAGAATTTCTTTTTGATAAGAAATGCCTGCTAATAAATGATGATTTATTTCATTTTGGCACATCAAATTTTGAATCAGTTTTTGAGCCGCTAAGTCTTCGGCAGAATGAGTATGCCCTGTTTCAATGGCAAGATTTCCTAATTCTATAGCAGCTTGATAGTCTTGTAATTTTTTGGCATTTTGAATATAGCTGATTGAGGAATCAGAAATGGAGCTTGGACCGAGCCCAATCAGTACTTCAGATTTTTTATCGACATAACCCATAAAATTTCGTTTTAATTTTTTTTTGGCTTTAGCCTCTCCTAAATAGCTAGTCTCTTTGGCAAAATGGTCCATGCCAATATCAGTATAATTTTGTTCTTCTAGTAATTTTTTTCCAAGTTCATAGAGTGCTTTTTTTTCTTCTGGATTAGGTAATTCTTCTTCTCTAATTAATTTTTGATTAGAAATTCTCTCGGGTAGATGAGCGTAGCTATAGAAGGCGATCAGATCAGGTTCCATTTTTTTGACGATGGAAAATGTCTGTTCAATGGAAGCCAAAGTTTGTTTTGGAAGTCCATAGATCAAATCAAAATTGATCGATTGAAACTTCATTTTTTTTAATTTATCTACCAAACCCTGAACCATTTCAGGGGACTGATAACGGTGAATCGCTTCCTGCACTGATGGATCAAAATCCTGGATACCGAGGGATATTCGACTAAAATGATTGGCCTGCAATACTTGAAGATGATCAATGTTAACGGTACGTGGATCAATTTCGATGGAACCAATGAAATTTTGACTTTTATTTTTTGTAAATGATTGGATCAGATGGTTTAAGTTGTGGGCACTTAAAAATGTTGGAGTACCACCACCTAAATGTAGAGAATGAACTTTGGGAATAAAGCCAAGTTTTTGTTGATAGATAGTCCATTCCTTTAGTAATGAATTGATAAAACTCTCTTCAACAGAATGATTTTTTGTCACGATTCGGTTGCATCCGCAGTAGTAACAAAGTTTTTCACAAAACGGAACGTGGACATAAAGATCTAGACCGACTTCATGATCATAGTGTTCGAGGATATGCTGAATCCATGTCTCTTGAGTTGGAGGTGTTTTCCAGAAGGGAACTGGTGGATAGCTAGTATACCTTGGCCCTGGAATGTTATATTTTTCGATTAATGTTTTGTAAGCTAGTGTCATTGTATAAATATACGGGATAGAATAGCATCCAATCTCTGATCTAGCTCAGGAATTCAACCTATAATGAACAGTAAAAACTTGTCTTCTGAGTTTCTAAAGTTAAAAATTGTTGCATGAGAAATTTGATCGTCTTAGTCGTTTTTGCCAGCTTTTTTTTTATTGATATTATAATTGATACTAAAGAAGGTGTTCCTCTAATCCACATATGGCATGAAGTGGTTCTTTTTTTTCTGGCTACCATTGCCTCAGTTTGGCAAATAAGAATTATTTTTAATAAAAATCGTCATATCCATATCCTCAATCATGAATTACTGGAAACGAAAAGATCCTACCAAGAGTGGAAAGAAAAATCTCATACAAGTGCTCACGAAATTAGACAGATGATTGATAGTCAGTTTGGACTATGGCAATTGTCCAATAGTGAGAAAGATATTGCCCTTCTGTTGATAAAAGGACTATCTATGAAAGAAGTTGCTGATATTAGGAGCACTCACGAAAAAACAGTAAGACAGCAGGCAACTAACATATATAAAAAATCCGGTTTGTCGGGGCGTCAAGAATTGGCGGCATTTTTTCTTGAAGATATTCTAAGCACACCAAATCAAGCGCCTTAAGACAAAGGTCGGATTGTCCAAATACGTTTTAGAGTACAGAATCCAAATATGATTATTGAAGGAGAGAGTGTGAAGTATCTCATTATGTTCCTTTTACTATTTGTTTCTTTTAGTAGTTTCTCAATGACGGTATCTGAGTTGGCCCAAATGGCCATTGAACGGTCTGGGACTTTGAGCGCTCAAGAAATGGAAGCTCGTGCACTTCAAAGTGAAGCGACCGTTAAAGGCCGTTGGCAAAATCCGCAGATTATGGGGCAATTTGGTACCTTAAAATCTGGATCGACTCAAGGGCCAACTGTGGAGTTAAGTTTCACTCAGCCAATTCCACTTTCCGATAAATTCAGTCTACGAAAAGATTTGGCTACCATGGCTATGGGTACGCAGACAGTTAAGAGTGAATTTTTTAAAAATTGGGTCACTCATCAGGCGATTCTCTCTGCCTGGAAATATTATGTTTTTAATGAACTCTTTCAGCACGGAACCGAGAGAGCGAAAAGAATTACTCTTATTAAAAGATATATGGAGACTAGACCTAAAGTCAGTGTTCGCCAAAGAGTAGAACTTTCAACTATTTCGAGTCTTGTTCTTAGTCTGGAAGGTGTTCAATCTGAAAAAGCTCGTGATCTACAAATGGCCAAAGATGATTTGGAGTTTTGGATTGGAAAAAAAGTCGATGTTAGCGAACTGCCTTTTAAATTACCGAATGAATATAAAGTGAATAATGATTTTGAATTTAATCTCAATCGAGATATGGAATTAATAGAAGCGAAAAGACAATTTCAGTTTTCTACCCTCGATCGTGAGTTGGCTCAAAAGGAAAAAAGACCTGACCTCATTTTAGGTGGTGGTTATCGTATAGAAAATGTTGATCCTACCAACCATTTTACTTACGCTATTGTTGGATTGAATATTCCTCTTTGGGATACAGGCAGTGGGCGATTGGAGTCAGCCCGTGCCCGTGAATCGAGAGATCAAAAATATCTAGAAGAAGCTGAACGAAAAATAGAATTAAAACAAAGAAAACAGGTTGAATTGGTAAAATTTAGCCTAGATCAATTAAAACGATTCCCTCCGAAATTTATTCAAGTTCATGAAAAGAGTATTGTTGAAGCTGAGTCCGGGTTTAAACAAGGGCTTCTTGATGTGAACACTTTTCTGCAAGCAGAGACACAAGCCCATGAAGTGATCGATCAAGTTTTTATGTATTGGATCGCTTATTTGGAAAACATAAGTTCGTTACAGTTAATGAAAGGTGAATTTTTAAACTGGGAGAGTAAATAGTGCAAAGTTCCTTATTAGATAAAATGATTGACTGGTCATTGGCCAACAAGTTTTGGGTCATAACTTTGACTGTCCTTTTTACTTTAGGAACTATTTACAAACTTAATGATCTGCCAGTTGATGCAGTTCCAGATATTACTAATATTCAGGTGGTGGTGAATACCAAGACACTAGGTCTTGATCCTGAAAAAGTAGAGCTTACGGTCACGCAGCCCATCGAATATGAAATGATGGGCATTCCTGATCTTCAAGATATGAGATCAATTTCTAAATTTGGTCTCTCACAAGTAATTTTAGTTTTTAAAGATGGCACCGATGTTTACTGGGCCAGACAACAAGTCTCGGAAAAATTGCAATCAGCAATAGGGCAACTACCTCAATCAATACAACCCGAGCTTGCCCCAATCTCGACTGGTCTTGGGGAAGTCTACATGTACTCCTTAAGTCTCAAAGAAAATTCACCTATGCGCTCAAAAAGTCATCAAGAACAGATGCTTTATTTGAGGGAAATACAAGATTTTCAAGTAAGACCTGTTTTAAGAAAAGTTAAAGACGTTGCTGATGTCGATTCCAATGGAGGTCTAAAAAAAGAACTTCATATTAATATCGATCCTCATCAGTTAATTAAATCGGGTTTAACTATCGATCGTGTGAAAGAAAAACTTTCAGGACTAGGGGAGAGCTTTGGTGGTGGTAGTATTGAAATTGGCAAAGAGGCTCTAATTATAAAAGCCACTACCCCTTTAAATACAGTTGATGATTTTAAATCAATTAGTTTGTCTCAAAAATATAATGGTCAGCGAGTGAGGTTGCAGGATATCTCGACTATTTCAATCGATGCCTCACCAAGACTTGGTAGTGCAACTTTTCACGGACAAGAAACTGTTTTAGGAACAGTCTTAATGAAAAGTGGTGGCAATGGAAGAGTGGTCAGTGCCGTTGTCGAAGAAAAAATAAATCAGATTAAGCTTCCGGATGATGTCTTGGTCAGCAAATTATATTCTCGTGGATTTTTAGTTAATACGACATTAACTACCGTTATTAAAAGTTTAAGCGAAGGAGCCCTTTTAGTTGTTGTCATCCTCCTACTTGTTTTAGGACATTTTAGAGCGGCACTAATCGTTTCTATTATTATTCCCCTTTCTATGCTTGGGACAACTTATGGAATGCAGTTTTTTCATATCTCTGGAAACTTGATGAGCTTAGGTGCAATTGACTTTGGGATGGTGGTTGATGGTGCAGTTGTGTTGGTTGAAACCTTAGTCGCCAGCTTCTATATGTTAACGCCTGAAGAGCGAGCTGGACTTAGTAAAGATCAGATAGTTGGTAGTAAAGCAAAATTAGTCATGCGTCCGGTTATCTTTGGACTACTTATGATCATGCTTGTTTACCTTCCCATTTTACTCTTAGAGGGTGTTGAAGGAAAAATGTTTCGACCTATGGCCTATACTGTCCTAATGACCTTAGGTTTTTCACTTTTCTTGACTATCTTTTTGATTCCGGTTTTGGTTTCACTTTTTGTAAAAATTCCTGAGCACGTTGAGGGGGAACATGAAACTTTCTTTTTTAGAAAACTTAAAATGATTTATGCTCCAACTCTTGAAAAGCTAATAGATAGTCCCAAAATTCTCATTATGAGTGGCCTAACTTTAGGAATCATTAGTCTTTATGTTTTTATCAATCTGGGTATGGATTTTATTCCCCAGTTAGATGAAGGTGATCTGGTACTCAATATAACGAGAAATGCTAAAATTTCTCTTACTGAAGCACTGATTGAACAAGAAAAAGTAGACAAGGCTATCGAGAAAGTTCCTGAAGTCGAGTATGTTTTTTCAAGGTTAGGAACTCCTGAATCAGCCACTGATCCGATGGGTGTTCACTTGACCGATACTTTTGTTATTTTAAAGAAAGATCGAAGTCTATGGTCAGTAAAGACTAAAGATGAAGTTTATAAAAAAATTAAAAAGGAAATCGAGAATCTTAAAATGGATCAAGAGCTAAGTGCAACTCAGCCCATTGAAATGCGCTTTAATGAAATGCTGGAAGGGTCTCGTGCTGATGTGTCACTGAAAATTATCGGGCCCGATTTATCATATATGGTGGAAGTGATTGATGGCTTTGCAGAAAAAGTTCAAAAGGTCGAAGGACTTGAAGGGGCCGAAATGGATCCTTTGACGGCCCTTCGTAAAAGTCGAGTAATTGATATTAGACCTAAATTCTCAGAACTTTCAAAGCTTGGTATATCGCTGGGAGAATTTAATCAAACGATAGTCAGCTTCATGCAGGGAGTGAGAGTCGGAGAATGGGTACAAGGAACAAGAAAGTTTTCCATCATGATGCACTTATCGGAAGATAGAAGAGATCATCTGGAAGAAATTAAAGATCTACCAGTTGGACTGGCCGATGGAGGTTCCGTTCCCTTAAATCAAATTGCTCATATCGAAATAATTGATCAAGTCACAACGATTGCTAGAACTTGGGGACAAAGATATGCCGCCTTGTCTTTAAACATCGATAACCGAGATACCATGAGTTTTGTTAATGATGTAAAAAAAGTTGTGGCAGCAAATCCGATACGTGGAGACCACCAACTTCATTTAGGTGGCCAATTTAATAATCTTGAAAGAGCAAAGCTCCGCTTGATGATCATTATTCCGCTTACTTTGCTCTTAATTATATTTATTTTATGGCGTGAATTTTCTTCAATCGTTGATGCCACTATTATTTTCCTATGCGTTCCCTTCGCTACTATTGGTGGGATTTTTGCCTTGTACCTCCGAGATATTCATTTAAGTCTTTCTGCAGCTGTCGGTTTTATCGCTTTGATAGGGATTGCACTCTTAAACGGAATTGTTTTGTTAACGGTTTTTAATCAGTTAAAAAAAGAAGAGTTAAAGAAAACGCTAAGGGAAATTGTGATCGATGGAACTTTATCAAGATTAAGACCTGTGGTCATGACGGCACTGGTGGCTTCCATTGGTTTTATTCCTATGGCCATCAATAAAGGACTTGGGTCAGAGGTTCAAAGACCGCTGGCAACTGTTGTGATAGGAGGAATTCTCTTTTCTACCGCTTTAACTCTTATTCTCTTCCCTTCAGTTTACCTTTATATTCATAATTTAATGGGAAAAAGAAATAAATGAATATTGAAGAAGAAATAATTATTGAGGCTGATTACTCTGAAAAGGATCTAACAGGTTATATCTTTGAGAACTGTAAGTTTGAACGATGTGATTTTAAAGGTGCTAATCTGACACGTTGTAAATTCCTAGACTGCCAATTTAAAAACTGTGACTTCTCGAATTGTATAATAATTAGTGCTTCATTTCGTGATGTTTCCTTTATCGAATCTAAGCTTTTAGGAATTGTTTGGGGTAATACTCTAAGTTTTCAAAATCCTAGCTTTGAAAAATGTATTATGAATTACTCTAGTTTTAATTCTTTAAAATTTAAAAAGTGTTTATTTCGTTATTGTTCCTTAGTGGAAGTTGATTTCTCGCAAGCCGACTTATCAGAATGTGATTTTTCAGGCTCTAATCTTCTTCAAGCAAGATTTAATAATACTATACTGATGAAGGCCGATTTTCGTACTGCGACCTCTTATCAAATTGATCCACTGTTAAATAAACTTAAAGGAGCTCGTTTTAGTTTCCCTGAAGCCGAAACTCTGTTAAAAGAATTAGGAATCATAATCGACTAAGGAGATCTTTATGAACCCATATGATTTAAAAACAACTTCTTTTGAATTAAAAAATCTTAAGGCGCTCGTTACTGGTGCTACATCTGGAATTGGCCAGGCCATGGCCGTTAGACTTGCTAGTGAGGGTGTCCACTTAAATTTAGTGGCAAGAAGAATTGATCGATTATCGGACCTGAAAAAATATTGTGAAGATCATTACAAAGTAAAAGTTCGACTTGTGGAAGGAGACCTTACCCAAGAAGAAACCATTCAAAAGATGAAATCTCACGATTTTTTTCAGTCAAATATCTTAATTAATAATGCTGGCGCAGCTTTTGGGCGTGATGAAGTGAAGGATCTAAAAGTAGTGGATATGACCTCTATGATTGAATTAAATGTCATTTCTGCTTTTCGCCTAATTCGAGAAATTCTTCCATCCATGATAGCTGCTGGCCAAGGTGACATTATAAGTCTCGGAAGTGTTGCAGGACTTGAACCATATGCAGGTGGGGCAACCTATTGTGCCAGTAAAGCGGCTCTTAAAGCATTCCACGAAGCTCTTCGCCATGAAATATATGGGCAAAATATTCGTGTCATGATGATGAGTCCTGGAATGGTGGAGACTGAATTTGCTTTAGTCAGATGGAAGAACGATGCAGAAAAAGCACGAGCAACATATCAAGGGATGACCCCACTTACGGCTCAGGATGTGGCAAGGCAAATGGTCATTATGCTTCAAAATCCACGCCATGCTGCGATTGATGATTTAGTCTTTCTCTCAACGGACCAAGGTGGCGCGGCTCTAGTTAAACGCAAATAGGTATGGTAATTTAGGCTTATGATAAATAATGATGTGCTCAGAAGTGTAAGATATATGCTTAAGGTTAACGAATCTAAGCTGATCGATATTGTGAAATTAGCTGGTGGTGATGTTTTGCTTCCTGACATGATTTCATATCTTAAAAGAGAAGACGAAGAAGGCTTCAAAGCTTGTCCTCAAGAGGTCATGTCTCATTTTTTAGATGGTCTTATTATTTTTAAAAGAGGAAAAGATGAAAATCGTCCTCCACCTCCATTTGAATTACCAACCAATAATGTTGTCTTAAAAAAATTGCGTGTCGCCTTCGAGTTAAAAGATGACGACATAGTGGTTTTTATGGAAAAGTCTGGTTTAAAGGTATCTAAAACTGAAATCTCGGCACTCTTTAGAAAATTTGGTCATGTCAATTATCGCGAATGCGGAGATCAATTTCTCCGACAATTTTTAAAAGGGCTTACTTCTAGGGTTCGACCAGATTAATTATTGTTTGTTATCGTCTTTTATTTTTTGCCATTTATCATTGCTAGCCAAGTTTTTCTTTTAAACTTAAAGCTATCGAAAATGATTCCAATAAAGTGTAAAAACACAAAACCCATTAAAGTTTTGGATAGGAGCCCATGCAGGTTCTCTAACCACTCAACCCCCCAATAAGCATCAAGCCCCATCATGTATCCAGTGACACCTAAAGTTAGTACGAGCAGCCAAATAAATAAGTAAGCCCAAGAAGCTAGCGGATTATGACCGATGTAGGGAGTAGAATTTTTCGTTTTGAGGCATTTTATGTAAGCCATCACTTGATGGGGTCTTAAGGGAAAACGAAAAAATGAGGATTCATTTTTCGCCAATAGACCCCAAATGATTCGAGCAATGACACCACCAAAAGCAACATAACCCAAAAAGCGGTGAGGTTTTTCACCGCCTTCAAGGATAAAATTACAAAGGACTGGAATCGCTATAAACCAATGAAAAAGTCTTGTTGGTTTATCCCAAATGACTTTTGACACTACTCAATTCGCTCTTTAACGATTTTTCCATCAACTGGATTAAAGTAGATTTCTACTTTTTTGTTGGCTTTATTCCAGCCGTAAATTTCAAAACAGTTACCTTTTGTAACTTTAAATACTTTGATTTTGTAGGTAGCTTCGAGTTCTTTTTTAAAGCTTTCTTGATTTTTCCATTTGCTAACTGGCTCTTTAGTACATTCAGTTTCTGCAAAAGCATGTGGAACGAGGAATACTGTCATAAGTGTGAACATTAAATATTTCATAAGCACCTCCAATGTTATTATTATAGGTGTCTTCTCTGAAAGAAACAGTGATCGTTATCACCTTTTAATATCTAAAAAGTAAGTCACTAAAAGCGGTATTTTTTTCGTTGTAGTGGACTTTACTCTCAAAGATTCTTGCAGAGATGCAAGTAAAGTGTGGCTTCATTAGAGTTTGGTATCTTTCTCTTGTTCTATGAATCGCATATTCATCGACAAAGTTGAGTTCTTTTCCTTGACGCTTAAATTCTTCATTGGTTGGAACGGTCAAATAAAGCAGTTTTACTTTTTTGGCGAGAATCGGAAGAATGAGCTTGAGGTCTTTGTCTGGAATATATTGAAAAACAGAAGTGCAAATACCCAAATCAAAAACTGGTTCTCTTTTTTTACTTAAACACCAGTCTAACAAGTTTTTTTGGTAGAGATAAACTTCTGAGCTCTCCACTGGTTTAAGCTTTAGCCGTTTCGCTTTTTTAAAGGCAAACTCAGAAGGCTCAATCCCCACGGCATAATGGGGAATAAAAGTTTTGATCATGGTCTTAAAGAGATGCCCGTAGCCACACCCAAAATCTACCATGGTCGTTATATGTTCATGCTCTAAAGCTAAAAAAGCTTTAAGATACTGAGCATGCTCTCGAGAATTTCCAATTCCGTCCATTGTTTCTGGCTCTGAATAATTTTTTTCCCAATAGGATTTATCAATGGTCTTCATTAAATGGCATTCATATCTTTCGTATGTGGAAAATATTCTTCAATGATAATTGGCAGGGCCCCAAAAATAAGTGAGGCGACTAATGGGCCGATAAAAAGTCCTGGAAGGCCAAACATAATAACGCCACCGATGACCGCCAAAAGTCCAATAAAAGGGTGTACTTCAACTACACCAAGAGAGCCCAAAAGGGGGCGGATAACATTGTCTGATATTCCTGAAACTCCTGCTACGACAAGCATACCAATACCAGGACCAAATCTTGATTCTATAAAACAAAGTATGGCCAAGACTGCTGCTACCGGTGCTGCGCCAATAATAGGAATGAATGAAACAAAAAATGTTATAAAAAAGACCAGGAAAACATCTCCGGCACTAAAGATGAGTGCACCCATTGAGACAACGGTTGCTTGTAAAATTCCCGTTATGATGTTTGAGAAAAAAACTTCACGACAACAAATTTTGATCATACGAATAAAGGCATCACCATTTTGTTGTTTAAAATGAAAATAGCGATCGAAGAGAAAACGAATTTTATCTGACTGACTTAAAAAACAGTAAAGTGATAAAATGGTAACAAAACCAGTAAGAAAAATATTGGGAAGGTCTATCACTAAGTCACTAAAAATACCTGAAAGGGAAGTCCCAACATAGGTAATAATAGAAATGATCTTGTTATTGACCATAGTTTTATCAAGTCCGTAAATACTGCAAAAATGATCAATGAAATTTAGCGATGAAGTTTGTAATTGTTGTGTCAACTGTTGAAAGTTAGATTGATGAAGAAGATTGGTCATTAACCTTGAGCCTCTAATAAAAAATGCCACAACCGGAACTAAACCGATTAAACCTACTAGAAAACTAAAGAGCATTAGACTGGTACTTCTTTTTAATCCTCGGCGAATAAAATATTCTACGAAGGGAGCCAAGGCCATGGCAAGGATTCCGCCTAAAATAATGGCCACCATAAAAGGCATCATAATATAGATAAAAAGAACAATCATTGAAAGAGCAAAACTAATTTTGAAAAAATTTTCAACCACCAACTTAATTAAATTATCTTTCATGGTTTATCATATCCTCTGTTAGATTTTCTTTCTTCGACGAAACTGACAATTAAAAGAGCCACAGCTTCTTCTAATGCCTTGGAGTTTGATTCTTCTTTTTTCTCTCTAAAACCTGCTGCCTTCATCCATTTTTCTTGGCTTAAGCTTAAAAGAAAAATGACCATCGAAACTCCGCTTAAAATCAGTCCGACAGTAAAAGTCCAAGATCCAGTAAAACCCTGAACAGAATCGAGCTGCTTTGTTAAATCAATAATCGTCAGCGTGATTCCAACACAGAGAACAGCCATTGATCCTAAAGATGTGACAACGAGCATAACCAACTTTCTGGCTATCTCAACGACTTGCTCGGAAAACTCATGTGATTTTCCTGCAGCAAAGTTCATAAAAAACTCAACTATTTTGATTAGGTGATTCATTATTTTTTCCTTCCATGAAGGAGTCTCGCTAAAACATAGCCAACACCGGCAGCGATCGCTACGGAGGTGAGGGGATTTTTCTTAACATAATCTGTTAAGGCATCTTTGCTGTCAGTTAATTTTTCTTTCACTGAGTTTTTGAAGTCGTCAATTTGAACATCATCCAAATAAGATGGAGAAACTTTTGAGTCATTTTTGTCTTGTGCCATAAAATCTCCTCATTTATATGCCTGAATGATACTTCTTTGTCTCAAAGTAAGTAAAGAATTGCTCTTTCAGAATCTTTTTTCAGAGCTTCATTATCGGACCAAAATAGTTTTGAATAATCATTTGAAAGTATTTGTAAGGTGCCAAATTTTCAGAACGACATAGAGTTGAAGTATTAGTTTTTATTTTCAAATTTCATGGAGGAATGATGAAAAAATTTCTATTGCCTTTAGCTCTTCTCTCATCCATCCAAGTTCAAGCTGCTACAGAATCAATCTTTTTAAACTCACTCAATATTCGTGCTATTCACGATGAAGAAGTTTTAAGAGAAGTTAAAGGTGAAGCACCTCGTTTTGCTGTTGCCCACGTTGTCTCTGCTTCACCCTCTTTCAATGAGAATTGGCAAAAGTCAGGCGAGAATGTTGTATGGTCTTACCAGGTAAAAGCGCCCAATGCTGTTTCATTAAACTTTGGTTTTACTCACTTTGAATTACCAGTGGGTGCTAGTGTTTCTGTTTATTCTACTGATCGTTCTCAATTTATGCGTCCTTTTACCTCCCTTGATAATAATGAATTTAACCAACTTTGGACGCCAGTGATAATGTCTGACGATGTTATTGTTGAGCTAAGTGTCCCTGCCAATAAAGTCTCTGAATTAAAATTTGAAGTTGGCCATATTGGTCAAGGCTTCAGAACATTTTCTGATAGAACTGAAAGATCTGGTGATTGTAACGTCGATGTGGCCTGCTCTGATTCTCAAGGATGGGAAAAAGAAGTCAACGCTGTTGCCGTTATATCTACCGGTGGTTCAAAATTTTGTACTGGCTTTATGGTAAACAATGCAGAACATGATAAAACACCATTTTTTATGACTGCTAATCACTGTCAAATTACGGCAAGTACAGCTCCGTCTTTAGTTGCTTATTGGAACTACCAAACTTCAAGTTGCCAAGGACCTCGCGATGGTAAATTGACCGATTTCCAAACTGGCTCAAAGTTTTTAGCGGCCAATGCGAAGACCGATTTTACTTTGGTAAAACTTCTTAAGGCACCAAACGCGGCTTGGAATGTTTCTTATGCCGGATGGAGTAATATTAAAGAAAACGCAAAATCGACCACTGTTATTCACCATCCAAATACTGATGAAAAATCTATTTCTTTTTCTTCCTTGCCAACAACCTTCAACGGATATGGGATTGATACAACTACTTCTGATACAACTCACGTACGAGTTGCCGATTACGATACAGGTACAACAGAACCAGGATCTTCTGGATCTCCATTATTTGATCAAAATCACCGTGTGATTGGTCAGCTTCATGGTGGTGGAGCTGCTTGTGGAAATGATGACCCAGACTGGTATGGAAGCTTTGCCGTATCATGGGCTTCAGGATCTACTCCAGCAACACGTTTGAAAGACCATCTTGATCCTAAAAACAAAGGTGTTAAATTTGTTAATACTCTAGAATAATTTTGTCTATTTGAGACAGTAGGGAGCAGTTGCTTTCTACTGTCACTCTTGTTTCATAGTTGACTAATCTTCTCATTTGAACGGAATTATCCTTATAAATTCTTACACTAGTTGGTCAATCTATAAAAATAGGAGTCCAATCAAATATGCATTTTGATTATTTTCATGGAGGAAATATGATTTTTACTCGTCTAGCATTTGTGGGAGCACTACTCACTGTATCTGCTTCATCCTGGTCTCATGACCAACCAGAACTCGAAATTTTCGAGACACCTAGAACCCTCATTACAGAAGTTAAATTTGCTGACTATAAAGTTGGGATGGTTAAGCTTCAGGCCCTTAATTTAGATATCGCAGGTATTGATATTAAAAATAGCTCTGCAGATGTTGTTATTAATGAAGAAGAACTTAGGATGTTAGAAGAAGCTGGCTTTGATGTCGAAGTAAGAATGTCAACTTCACTCATGAGATCAGTTGATTCCGAATACAAAAACCCAGCAGAAATTGAAGCTATTCTAAAAGACTTCAATGCACGTTTTCCAGATTTAACTGAGTTCAAAGAAGTTGGTAAATCTCTTCAAGGCCGTTCTATCTTCGCCCTTAAAATTTCTGATAATGCCAAAATTCACGAAGCAAGTGAACCAGTTATTCTCTTCAATGGTATGCACCATGCTCGCGAAGTTATGGGACCTGAAGTTGCTTTAGACATTATTGAAACCTTACTTGAGAATCACGGAAAAGATCCAAAGATCACTCATTGGGTTGATTCAAATGAAATTTGGGTTATGCCAATGTTCAACGTTGATGGAAACAACATCGTTTGGACCAAAAATAATATGTGGAGAAAAAATGCTCGTGGAAACTACGGTGTAGATATCAACCGTAATTATCCTTATGCATGGGGATCGTGTAATGGTTCAAGTGGCTCACAAGGAGCTCAAGACTATCGTGGCCCGTCCCCTGCGTCTGAACCTGAAACTCAAGTGATGATGAATTTAGTAAAAGAAATTCGTCCTGTTTTTGATATTTCTTACCACTCTTATTCTGAATTAGTTATTTATCCTTATGGATGTAAAGGTAAGCATGTTCCTAGCGCTGATGTGGTTGAAAAAATTGGTAAGGCCATGGGAAGTCTTCTTGGTTATAAACCGGGAACTTCTTGGGAAACTTTATACTCTACTGACGGTGGCGATATTGACTGGATGTATGGAGAGTACCAAGTTATTCCTTACGTTATTGAAGTAAGTTCAAGCTCAGATGGTTTCCAGCCCAGCTATTCTCTTCGTCAACCAACTGTTGAGCTTAACCGTAAAGCTTGGCAACATTTACTTGATCGCTTAGATGGATCGGGAATCCGTGGTCAAGTTTCTAAAAATGATAAAGCAGTTAAAGAATTTTCTGTTAAAGTTCAAAAAGTAGTGGGTACAACTGCTACAGACTACATGAATTACAAAGGAAACTCTGACGGATCTTTCCATTTAGTGCTCAACGAAGGTGTTTACCGTTTAACAATTTCTGGTCCTGGAGTTCAAACGACTACACAAGATACAGTTGTTAATAAAGTCCGTGTTCAAGTCGATTTCAAACTCTAATCAATTTTTTAGTGAAAAGGGGAGGCTTAGGCTTCCCCTTTTTTTGGGCATTGAGTTAGGCGATCGATATTTTCAGTGATCAGTACTAGGCAAATCTTTTGGGGTAGTGATGGAAGCCTGATCCATTTATCCTTAGTTAATGAAATATTTTATCTTAATAAGTCTTTTCTTAAGTCTTCATGTGCTTGCAGATGATGGGGCTGATTCTTGGAAACCAATTGAGAATACCTGCGCTAAGCATGGCGAAGAAGTTGCGGCAGAATATTTAAAAAAATCTTCCTCTGACCTAGAGAAAATGACGGATCAAGATGCTCTTCAATATGTCAGTTCTCGTCTTGGTTATGAGCTCTACAATTCATTTATCTTTTTTAATTCTCCCTCATTATTTTTAAGTGAAAAGGTGGTTCGACTCAATTATCTCAAAATGTTGAAACTTTATTGCAATATTACACCAACAGATAATTCACTGATCAATCTTTTAAAAGAAACCAAAGCTTGTTCTACAGAATACTTCTCAAAATTAACTGTTAAAAATTTTTCTTATACAGATCATCAAGATCAATTGACTGGCCCTGATTTAAAAAATATGAAGACATTGACTCAAGTTCTTCAATTATTAAAAGAGAAAACAAAGTTACCTATAGATGGACTCTTTAATAACATAGCGGGAACATTGGCTGTCCTTTCGCCCTCAACTCAAAGTCCCTATATTGTCTTACCTCATGAAATTTTAAAACTTTCAGTGAATCCAACTTTGACTGATCTATCGAAGAAACTCCATTTTTATTTACTTGATCTCATGCTGAATACAACCTTAACCGGTAAAGTAAAAGGCAAAGATATATTTGATGACTTACGACTGTTCTTCATTGCTGAAGGATATAAAGATAAAGCTGCTAGGGCACTTAGTTTTTACTACTTAGGAATATTTTCCACCAGAGGTGCGAGTATGTATTCCTCGCTTTATTTTCTCTATCCAACTTCATTTGCTGCATTAGAAACACTCAGTATGGCCATCAGCTATCTTGATAAGGTCGCCATGAAAGAGGGACGAAATTATATTATCCCCTCTCAATATAGGGCCAAATGTCATTTGGGAAAACCTTATCATTTTTGGTTATCAGCCTTTGAGGCATATTACGAGCAACAGCAAGGACATAGTGCAGCCGCAGGTTATTTCTTACCAGTGATAGGTGGTATTGGTTATGACTTCACCATGACAGCTAATGGCCGTGATATAAAAAAACTTTTTCAAATTAAAAGTCCCTATGACTCTTATGCCAATATGACAAGAATTGATAATTGGGCCAGATCCATGGGGGCCCATTTTGGTAAACATAAAGGAGTCATCTTGCCTTTAAATGGAGACGAGTTACTAGAGGAGACTTTTGCTAAAGGGCAAATGCCTTCAAAAATACCCACTGAAATGGCGGATATGATTTCAGAATATTTAAGAATTGTTCAACCAATACCAATGATTTTAAAGCTAAGTTTATGAATAAAATATTTTTTTTCTTCCTGATTTTTTTACCTGTCTTGAGTCATGCTCAATGTTTTCAAGAGCCAGCCATTAATATAAGCCTTGAGTTGACTCTAAAAATTCCTTGCTCTTCTTTTCCCAAGACTCTTTTAGTCAACAGTTTAAAACTTGTTTCAACCAGCGATATCAATTTGTTCCCTGAAGATTTTTTAAGAATAGATAGTTTGCGATCTCTAACGGTCACGGGGACTAAGGAAAAATCGATAAGTGTAATCGTTAGAGGAAAGATTACATTCCCTGAAAATTTTAATGCTTTTTCTGTTTCTAGTTATATCAGCAACGTTTCATTTAAAAGTTCTGATCTCGTGACAAAACTCCCTATGAATTTGACCATTAATTTTCAAGATAAAATATTTGATCAGTTAAAGGATCTTAATCTTGATTTCGTAAACCTCTATTCAGGGAAAAATGTGATTGAGAAAATATCTTATCAAAATGCTAACACCAATTTAAGTATTATTGGTGCCACAGCCTTAAAGTCTGTTCGCCTTGACGTCAAAAGTTTAAATATAAGTTCTAGTGGATTAACTGACATTGAAGATTCAAAACTGTTAACTCAAGGGAATCTGTCATTGAGTCATGTTCGTTTATTAAAGACAAATGAAATTTCACTCATTGGAAGTTTAAATCTTGCCTATTTTGAGGCATTGGAGAATCCACATTTTCTGCCAACGACAAAAATGACAAAATTATATCTAAGTAAATCTCGTCTACAATTTGATTGTTCTGATTGTTTTTTAGAATTAAAAGAGATCTTGGCTTCATATAGTGAGATTGGTAAGCTTCAATTGCCACAAGCGTTACCCCAATTAACAAGGCTTTCCTTAAACCATGTCAGTGGAGGACCTGAGCATTTTCCCCTTATGCCAGAACTTGTGGTCATGGTGATAAATGATGTGGATTTGAGTGGGGTAACAGGTGAGCTTCAAGTAAATGGTAAAGTGACCCTAATCAATTTAAATGAAACGAAGCTTACTAATCTAGTTATTAACTTTAATGGCGCCGAAAAGCTTAGTGCTCTTTACCTCTTGGGGAATAAACTTGATGATGTTGAGGTCATCAAAAATGAAGAGGCAAAACCGCTTCCGATCTATTTCTCAATGTATGTAAATTCAAAAAAATTGGCTAAAAAGCTACGCCATGATTTAGACCGTGTCGCAGTTGTCAGTGTGGATTGGTAGATATTAAAAATCTCCGCTCAAACAAACCGAGATTCTAGTGAGATTAGATCTAGATCTTGCTAAAAAAGTGATTTAGTTGACTGTAGTGCTCTGGATTCTACTCGTTGTAGTTTTGTCCAATTTTTGATGCTAGTGTTGAGTATGACCAAGAACAATGTTTTCCTTCATTCTTTTTCTTCTATCCTACCTCTCCATCAAAAAGAGCAGGGGGAGTTAGTCGATTGGACGCTCAAGGCCCACAAAAAGAACATGGAACTGGGTTCAAGTTTAGATCTTATACCTGAACATGAAAAAACAATTTCTAAGCTCAAGCGCTTTTGCCTGACTGAAAATCAAATTCAAAAAAGACATTTTGAAAGCAACGATGTCGATGAACTTTGGGACCAACATGCAATATATAAATTAACGAAAGAGAGCCTGTCTGGTGTTGGAATTCTTGAAAGAAATCTTTTTTTTAAAAGACGATCATATGAAGTTATCAAGGAATTTTATCAAGATAATACGAATGAGTTGGTCGACCACTTAATTCATGTTTCCTGCACAGGATACGTTTCACCAAGCGCTCCTCAAGAATATTTTTCTAACATACCGAATGCACCAAAGATCACCCACGCTTATCATATGGGTTGTTATGCTTCGCTGCCAGCTGTTCGCATGGCCGAAGCTTTTGCAAATGCCCACAATGAAGTGATCGATGTGGTTCATACTGAAATGTGTAGTTTGCATTTGGATCCATCATTGCATAGTCCCGAGCAAATGGTTGTTCAATCTTTGTTTGCCGATGGACATATGAAGTATAAGGTTTCGCAATTACCAAATGGGCTTAGTTTTAAAGTCATCAATGTAAAAGAAAAAATAATCCCTGATTCTCTTAATGATATGACTTGGATTCCTGCTTCTTTTGGAATGCAAATGTCTTTATCGAGAGAAGTTCCAGGAAAAATTAAAAGTCATTTAGTTTCATTTTTAAAAGAGATGGCAGAAGAAAGTCATATTGATTACCAGCGATTGTTACAAGTTGCTTTTTTTGCTGTTCATCCTGGTGGCCCTAAAATTATAGAAAGTGTAGGGGATGTTTTTAATCTAAAGCTTTCGCAAGTTCAATCAAGTGTAAAAATTCTTAAGGAAAGAGGAAATATGTCTTCGGCCACCTTGCCTCATGTTTGGCAGGATTTACTCAATGAAAAAATTCCTCAAGGTTCTTTGGTTGTGAGTTTTGCCTTTGGCCCGGGCTTAACTATTTTTGGTTCAATTTTTGAGGTTTCTGGCTGATGGAAGGTGAGTTCTTTTTCTTTTTGCCCTTTGTCTTTCAGGCCATTGCCATTTTTGTGGATGAATTTTATTTTCATGAAAAAAGAGGTTTACCGAAATGGGAGAGGCTAGGTCACCCTCTTGATTCTTTAACGACTCTGCTTTGTTATAGTTTTCTTTTTTTTCAAGTACCGAATATAAGTAATCTCAAAATTTATATTGGACTTTGTCTTTTTTCGATTCTTTTTATTACAAAAGACGAATGGGTTCATGCAAAGGAGAGTCCAGCGACAGAACATTGGCTTCATGCTCTACTTTTTGTAATTCATCCTCTTACTTTTTTGTGTGCAGGCTATTTGTGGTACTTTAGACTTGCTCCGATGCTCATAACGGGCCAAATGTTCATGGTTTTTCTTTTTATGTGTTATCAAATAATTCGGTGGAACTTACCGTGGGAAAAATGGCAAAAAACGAAGTAAATAATTCTATCTATGAACTCTATGGTGATCGTTGGTATACCGCTTACGATGATCCAATTGCTTTGCTGCGAGCAGAGAATAAGGTGAAAACGCCTTGGATCGCTAGTCGAATCAAAAATCAAGAGAGTCATGTTTTAGATGTTGGTTGCGGTGGCGGATTTTTAAGTAACGCTTTAAGTAACCTTGGATTTTTGGTCACTGGAGTTGACCTATCTCAAGAAAGTTTAAATGTTGCAGAGAGATTTGATTCGACTAAAAAAGTAAAATATCTTTGTGCCAATGCTTATGAACTTCCCTTCCCAGATCAAAGCTTTGATGTAGTGACTGCCATGGATTTTCTTGAACATGTTGATGATCCCCAAAGAGCTGTCAGTGAATTCGCCCGAGTTTTAAAACCCGGTGGACAATTTTTTTACCATACTTTCAATCGTAATCTACTTTCTTGGTTCGTGATTATAAAGTTGGTTGAATGGTTAGTAAAAAATACTCCAAAGGATATGCATGTTTTGAGATTATTTATTAAGCCAAATGAACTAGTAAGCTTTTGCAATAATTCAGGTATGAAAGTGGAGGAAATGACAGGCATTAAACCACTCTTTTCCTCCATCAAATTATCTGATGTTTTTAAAAGAACAGTCCCTCAAGAAATGTCATTCGAGCTAACATCTTCTTTGACTCTTTCCTATATGGGCGTCGCGATTAAAAACTAATCCCTGATCAATGGTAAGTCCTTTCTTATAACAGGTGCGCTATTTTTTTTAATAGCTGAAGCCTTACTTCTTATGACATCAGTTTTTATTGGATTCACTTTGGGGCTTTGTTCAGTAGTCGTGTTCCATCCCGATCCCATTAACTCAACATTGTTTCTCCTTCCAAGTCTATTTCTGGTTCCATTTCCGGAGTCAGTTCCTGTTCCAATTGGTCCTCGCCTGAGAATATCTGGAGAGTAACTACTTTCTCCATTATCATAAGCGCTATTGCTTTGAGCCACTTGAACCTTTGCCAACAAAGAAGTTGAACTAAGAATTAAAAGAAAGAGAGTGCTGCAAAATGTTTTCATGTTAAAGTCCTTTGTCTTTTATTTGTTATTGAGGAAAAATGCCCCTAGAAAGTGCTATTTTTCCTATTTATGAGTTATATTGCAACATAAAGACCAATTTGAAAGATAGGAGTAGTGATGAATGAAATTCAGATGTTTTGGGAAAAACTAGAAAAAAAACTTCATTTTAAATCGATGCTATTTCATATTTTTCACGTCACCTTTCGATCAACTACTTCAGGAAAAGTAGGACATTTTGAAGTGATTGAAACAAAAAATTGGGGCAATATTGTTCCTATCACAAAAGAAGGAAATATACTCTTAGTCAAACAATTTCGTTTTGGTTCAGCTGAGTTATCACTCGAATTTCCAGCCGGTGTTATTGAGCATAATGAAGATCCAGAAAGTGCCATGGTCAGAGAATTAAGAGAGGAAACTGGAAGTGTTGGTCGAAGGGTAAAACAACTTGGAGTGAGCAGACCTAATCCTGCATTTTTGAACAACAGCATGTATCATTTTGTTGCTTTTGATGTTGAAGTTTACCATCAGCAAGAGCTTGATCATTTCGAAGAAATTGAGGTGGTAGAACTCACTCATGATGAAGTTCAGGAAAAGATTTTAAGTGGTGAAATCTCTCATGCTTTGGCCATTACAGCTTGGTATTACTATCAAAATTTTAAGGGTTAGTATTCACCAGCATTTTTAGTTTAGCTAAACTTTTTTCAAAAGTTGGACCCATCATAGGATCCATGGCCAAACCAAAATAACGAAAAAATGGATTATTCCCAACATCGCCATAATCAGTCCAGGTAACTTTTGTTCCGTTCGCCTGTGCTACGAAAGTTATTTTCCCGTGAATAAGAAAATCATTATCCATTTTTAAGTCAAATTCAACTCCAGTAAAACGGTCCCCTTTGGTAATTGTCTGGGTTCCATTTCCCATGGATTTAGAAACCCAACTGCGTGCTGCCCCAGGACCCAAATCAGGACCAGAATAGTTATAGACTATGTTGGGATCTTCATAATCAAAAGCACTCCAGGAAGGCCATCCTGTTTTTAGATTAGCTACGAAAGGATAAATCATATCCGGAGATGCTTGCATAAAAAGTGATCGTTCGACAATCCATTCGCGAGGAAGAAATAGACCTCCTGATGCAATGATGATGAAGAAAAAAATGATAAAGAGTATGGCTTTTTTGAATGTCTTTTTCATTCAAGGAGTTTAGAGGGGAAAAAGCCACTAAACAAGCTTTTTTGCACAGCTCAATCGTTGGTTTATTGTGCTCTTTATGCTCTAATTAGTAATCTTTTTGCCTATCAATTCGAATGAGGAATACTTTTGAATAATGACATCTTTGAATGGATACTTTTATTAGTAAGATGGTTGCATATTACCGTCGCCGTCACATGGATCGGAACAAGTATTTTTTTTATGTGGCTAGACCGTAGTTTTGAAGTCGATCCCGATGCTATAAAACCCGGACATGTTGGCGAAGTGTGGATGGTTCATGGTGGTGGTTTTTATCACGTAGAAAAACTTTTGATGGGACCAACAAAAGTTCCTAAAAATCTTCATTGGTTTAAATGGGAATCCTATTGGACTTGGTTGTCAGGTTTTACATTAGTTTGTCTTATTTTTTATACAGGCCATGGAACTTTTCTTTTAGATTCAACCGTTTCAAATATTACTTATTCTAAGGCTGTGCTCTTAGGTCTTTTCTCCATTTTTGGTTCTTGGTTCTTTTATGACTTTCTTTGGGAAAGAGAGTTTACCAAAAAAATTCCGGCCATTGGGCATCTACTAACTATGACTTGGTTTGCAGGAATGAGTTTTCTTCTCTGTAAAACTTTTAGTGGTCGTGCTGCCTACATTCATGTCGGTGGAATGCTCGGAACTTGGATGACGGCCAATGTCTTTATGAGAATTATTCCACGTCAGTTAAAAATGGTGGAAGCCTCAAGACGTGGAGAACCAGTTAATCAAGATTGGGGGAAGAATGCCAAGAACCGTTCTACTCACAATACTTATTTTACCCTGCCTGTTATTTTTATCATGCTCTCAAATCATTTTCCGACAACTTATGGCCATGAATACAATTGGCTTATCCTTCTAGGAATAAGTGCAGGTGGTGCTGCAATCAGAGAATATTTTGTTGTTCGTTTAAGTTATCCTTGGCGCTCAAAATTATATGGGGCCATTGGAGCGCTCATTATTTTAGTTGTGATGATAGCTTCAAAACAAAAAGTTGATGAAGTTACTATTACTCAAGCACCAGATGTAGTTGCTATTGAAGCACCAAAACAAGTTACAGCGCAGACTCCTGTGATAGGAAAAAAAGAAGGAGCTACCGTTAAAGGAAATATTTTTTTTGAAGGAACTCCACCCGTTGGTGAAAAGTTAAATCTTCCTGCGGCTTGTGCAAATCAATTCAAAGGTGATGTCTATTCCAATGAAGTGTTGGTGAATAACGGGAAACTTGCCAATGTTTTAGTTCGAGTGACTAAAGGTTTAGAAGGAAAAACTTATTCAGATGTTCCAGCCTATGCCGTAGAACTTGATCAACGCGGTTGTATGTATCATCCTCGGGTAGTGGCAACAAGAGTAGGTCAACAAGTTGTCTTTATTAATTCTGACCCTCTTTTTCATAACGTTAAGTCTGTGACCGAAGTCAATCAGAAATTTAATATGGCCATGCCTAATAAGAATCAACGAGAAATAAAAGTTTTTATGAAAGCAGAACTTTTTTTACAGGCGAAATGCAGTGTGCATCCTTGGATGGGAGCTTATGTCGCGGTTATGGACCATCCTTATTATTTCGTTACAAAAGAAAATGGAGAATTTGAAATACAAAATTTACCAATCGGCAATTACACCATAGAAGCTTGGCATGAATCCTTAGGTATTCAGACCAAGGAGCTGAAAGTGACAGGCCCTGAACCCGTCAGCTTAGATTTTATTTTTAAAAAGTAGGAAGGACCTATGATTAGTACCCACATTCTAGATACTTCGAATGGTACTCCGGCTCAAGCAGTCCGTGTGAGCTTAGAAAAGCGAAATGATCATGAATGGATTGTTGTGGACACCAATCAGACAAATGATGATGGACGCATTGTTTTTAATTCAAATTACGAAGCTGGTGTATATCGCTTACTTTTTGAAGTTGAAGAATATTTTGCTCGAACAGCGAGGCCTTCATTTTTTATGACGACTCCCGTGGTTTTTAAAATTGATGATGTCTCAAGAAAATATCATGTTCCACTCCTACTTAACCCTTATGGATACTCAACCTACCGAGGCAGTTAGTTATGCATATTCCTTATTATGATTCATTTTTAACTCCCGCCATGAAATCCAAATTGCTTAGTAAGGCAAAGCCTGTGGACGGTATTGTTGGTTTAACTCATATTGGAGTTAGTGGAGGACTTGAAACCAATGAATCTCTTCAATTTTTAATTGAGTTATTTTTAGATGTCCGATTGGAATTAAATGAAGTTTTAAAACAACGTAAAGTTGACCGTACTTTTATTGATGAAAGAGTTAAGGCAACTTATGTTTTTAATAAAGATTTAAGGATTGACCCACTTTCCCCTGAATATAAAACAGTGATTGGTTTAGAAGATGATCATGGGCGAATTGTTATGGGGCCCAAAAATAGTTTTTATAATAAAGCTGGTTATGGTGAAAAGGTTGGACCAATCCCAGAATTTTTACAAGGACCTCACGTCACACTATTTGGACCTCCAGATAGTGCAAAACTTTGTATCAATGCCATGAATGCTTACCATCGACGACTTAAAAATGAGCCTGCTATTGTGGAAGAACTTTTAGCTTTGTCTCACAATCTTCCTAAATGGGGAGCCGACGATGAAGATTCTAAAACCCCACTTCGTGATGATCTAATTTCTTCTGGCGTAAATTTAAGTGCTTCTTTTGAAGGAAAAATACAATTATCGGAAAATGGTAAATCTTATGATCTAGCGAAAGATCATCTTTCTTTGCCCATTAAGCGTATTCCTGGTTTAGCTCTTCCATCCATGTTTCTTTTTTTTGAAAATGAACCCATTCCACTTCATCTGTATGATTTTGCCTTACATTTTTTCCATCACTGTCATAATGCTAAAGCTTTGGCTTTTTATATTCCAAAGTTAGAAAATGAAGAAGAAGCGAGATATATAAAAAAAATGTTGTCGTCTGCCGAGGCACTAATTCTTAAACATAAGAATGATTACTTGGCTGGTTCAATAAAACTAATGATTGTTCTTGAGAATCCTCGAGCTATTCTTCGTACCAATGAGATTATGGATGAACTTTTTCCTTATTTCGCTGGAGCTTCACTTGGTTGGCATGACTACTTAGCGTCTACGGCCAGACTATTTAAAGAGGACGGTAATTACCGTATTCCTGTTAAAGCTGACCCTAACATTGTGATTAATTATATTAAAGCCTCACACGATCTTCTAGCGGAAGTAGTGGGCTCTCGTGGGGGAGTTAAAATTGGAGGGATGTATGGAGTCCTATCCATTGATTCTGATCCTAACTCTGCTTCTTTTCAACTGACCCTTAAGGGTTATTTCAAAGATGTTCTAACTCAATTGAAGAGAAATCTTAATGGTTTTTGGGTAGCTCATCCAGATTTTATCCGTATAGGGTTGGCCTTGGTAACCGCTTGGGATATTTATAAAAAAGGTGATCAATCAAAATTAGAAAAATTAGTTCGCGGTGTTTTAAATGAAAAATACCATGAAGAAATACTAGCGTGGGCGAAAGCTCCAGATTTACAAGGTCTAGATAAAGACAGTCCACTTTACGCGCGTTCTTTAATGGTTGCTGATTTAAAAGAATCGACTTTCATTGCCAACAATCATCCAGAAGAAGTTCGATATAATGTTTTTCAAACACTCCAATATTTAACAGATTGGCTTACAGGGAATGGCTGTGTTGCCTTACCTGCATTAATAGATGGAATTCCTGTACGTGTGATGGATGATCTTGCAACCGCTGAGCGTTCTCGTTGGGAGGTTTGGCATGAAATTTATCATGGGCGTTTTTGCGTAGAAGATTTTATCCGCATTGCTCATGAAGAAATGCATTTCATTAGAAAAGATCTTAGTAACGAAAAAAAAATCGTCCAAGTTAAATGGGATGAGAGAACTGAAAAATGGTACTCCATTGCCATGAAGCTCATGTTTAAGCTCATGACAGATAAGATTCCTTGTGAATTTGCCACCGAACTATTATTGCCATTTACTTTTTCGCAAGTAAGGGAAGCTAAAGATCCATGGTCCGAAATATTAAAACTTGATGCTAAACATTTTGAACTTGATCAAAAAACAGAGCGCTTCCATCAGTATTTTGAAGTTTGTGGTAGCCGAAAGTTTGCAAAAAAATTATGTCATATGGCAGTTTTAGATCTTGAACTGGTCGAAAAAGAGATCATGAGTTTTGAGCTGGAAGATATAAAAGAAGCCGCTTCCTTTCATGGTGATATCGGGGAAGGGAAAAAAACACTTGATGCCATGGCCTCTAGCGAACAGGCTGGAGTATTTAATGAATCGGATTCATTAAAAGGTGAACTGGCCAGTTTAGGTTCGGAATACCTTAAAAAGTTTGGTCTTAAGTTTTTGATTTCGGCCAAAGGGAAAAGCGGCAAAGAATTATTATCATCTCTAAAAACTCGTTTAAATAATACACTTGAAGTTGAACTCTTGAATGCGAAGTTGGCACTCTGGGAAATTACTGCCAAACGATTAAACAACCATAGTACCGACAATCTTAAAAATCATTTTCAGGCCTTGATGACTAAGCATAATGTTACTGGTACACAAATTGCCATTTTAACTGGTGATGATACAAATCAGATACAAACACTTTGTTTCGGCGAAGCAGAAATGGGGAAACGCAAAGTTATAGATTCTACTTTGTTTGAGATGGCTTCATTGAGTAAAACAGTTGCGACTGCTTTTGCTCTTGAATACTTCAAATCAAAAAACATACCTTTGTCGACTCCAGTTAATGAAGTTTTTTCTCATACAAAATCTAGTTTTCGTTTAAAGAGTTTAAAAAACGCTTATCCAGAATGGTCTGAAGAAGTTACCATTAAGCACTTGATGTCTCACGAAGCACTCAATATGCATTATGTTCATGGCGTACCAACGGACAAACAAATGCCAGACGTGAGTGAGTTCTTAAATGGTAACACAGAATTTGGCTATGAACCTATCGGTGTTCTAAATAAGCCTGGTACGATGTTTCAGTATTCTGGTGGTGGATTTTTAGTGCTGGAGCATTTAATTTCATCACTTGAAGAAAAATCAATTACTGAACTTTCAAAGACCTTCTTAAAAAATTTAGGATTAGAAAACTTTTCTTTTTCCGGCGAAACCATTTCGGGAAAAGATTATGCTTTTGGTTACACCGTTAAGGGTGAAGTGGTCCCATCAGGTAGACTTATGTTTCCAGCCTTTGCCGCCGGTTCCGTGGGAAGTGCTCATGACTGTGCTCACTTTCTACAACATTTAGCTCGTGCCTATAATAGCGTCGAAGGATCTGGTGGAATTTCTCACGATACCGCCATGGAAATGCTCCATGGTTCTGATAAAGGCTGCATGAAGTTCATGGGCTGTAAAATGGGGATTGGAGTCTTTATCGCAGAAGCCGGTGAAAATAGATTTATGGTTCATCAAGGCGCTAACGATGGTTTCCGTTGTCTCTACTTACATTGTTTTAAGGGGCCAAATGCGGGAATTGGTTTGGTGGCTTTTTGTAATGCTGAATTAAACGGAGTACTTTTTATTTCTGAAGTAACTCAAGCTTTTCTGACACATTTCAAAATGCACGGGGTGAATACTTCTCACTTTAAATCCGATTTTGTGGCCACTAATATTCCTCAGCAAGAGCTGGTGAATATGGGCTATCGAAATTTAGTCTTTAATAGTTTTGAGGCAACACTTCCTGAACCTATTATTGAAAAAGGAACAAAAGATCATTTAGCCCCTTACAACTTAGTCATCGGTGCTAAGATTTTAGAAGTCTCCAATCAACGTTTTGCTCGTGCAGAAAATTTAATCTCTGATCACCTTCCGCTGTTTGACCCCAAACTTTTTGGGAAACAGGGAAAAGTCATGGATAGTTGGGAAACCGTTCGTCACAATCCTAACGAGTATGACTTTTTAATTTTTGAATTGGCTAAGCCAGCGACCATTAATTATGTTTCTTTTTCTACCAAATATCATTTTGGTAACCAGGCGGAGTTTATTTCTTTGCTTGGTTGGAATGAAGGAACATGGGACGTGATCGTTCCTAAATCAGCCATGCTTGGACATGCCCTAAAAAAAGTAAAAGTGAATGGAAAGAGATATCAAAAATTTAAAATTCTGATGTATCCCGATGGAGGCTTTACTCGTTTATCTTTATTTGAAACATTACCAGCTGATGAAATTTCTTATTTTCTTCCTCATGATCAAGCACAGGCCCTTCCTTACGTAGAAAAAATTCCTGTGCCCAAGAAGCCCCTCAATATAAGTTATCTTCCCACCAAAGCAGAGATCGAAGCTAACTTTGCTCGCTATAAAAAAGGCGACGAAGTGAATGTCGCTAGCCTGGCATTAGGGGCAAAACTTTTAAATGCCACCAATGAACATTATGGCCCTGCCGTTCAAGTGCTTTCTCCCTTTGCACCGATTAATATGTTTGATGGGCTAGAATCGGCGAGAAGTCGCAAAAAAGGGCATCACGAAGAAATTATTGTTGAACTGGCGAAAGCATCGAAGCTTTACCGTCTTGAAATGGACTTCACTTATTTTGTGAACAACAATCCATTGTTTGTAAAAGTTGAAGGTAAAAGTGGAGATAAATGGACGGAAATTGTCCCAAAGACAAAAGTAAAAGCCTTTGCTGGAAATACCAAAACTTTTGAGATTTTAAGTAATGATCATTTTGAACAACTGAAAGTGGTGACTTACCCAGATGGTGGTATGAATCGTTTTAGGGCAATGACCATTCTTTAATTGGTTTATAAACTTAAAAATATGACCCGGCTTAAGTGCAAAAGCATTTTAAACCGGGTTTTGTTTTTTTATCAAACTTTTAAATGATTCAGAAGCAGGGGAACACCCTCTTCAACCATTTTACTTGAACAACTAAAAGCAAATCTCATTGAGTTCATCGTTTCTTTCGATTGCCCAAAACAATCTCCAGGAGTATTTCCAATTCCTGCTAAAGTGAGTTTCGCCGAAAGTTCATTGCTATCAAATTGAGGATTTAATTTACACCACAAGAAAAAAGTTCCTTGGGGTTTAAATGGAATCAAGATATTTTGATGAGAAAGAGCCTTTAAAAAAAGGTCACGACGTTTTTGATACTCAACTGTCATTTCTTGTTGCCAAGATTCAGGAGTGTTTTCGAGCGCACCAACGGCAGCCCACTGTGCAACTGAATTAACTCCATTGATGGTACAGCGAAGTAGTTTTCCTACTCTTTCGCCGAAGAGTTTATCTTTGCAAACTAAATATCCCAATCGCATTCCACTCATGGCGTGGCTCTTTGAAAAAGAGAACACTGAAATAACTTTATTATATTCGGGAATTAAAGTAGCGAGAGAGTGGTGAGTTGCTCCATCAAAGACTACGGTTTCATAGGCTTCATCACTAATAATCCATAAATTATGTTTCACCGCTAATTCTGCAATCAACTTAAGTTCAGAAAGAGGAATGACTGCTCCCGTAGGATTATGAGGAGAGTTTAGGAAAATGGCTTTGGTTTTTGAAGTGATTTTTTCTTTAATTTTTTCCGCTCGATAAATGTAATTATCATCAAGTGTGAGTTCGACAGGAATTGTTTTTGCCCCAGCTAAACGAGCATTCTCAACTGCTTCTGTCCACATAGGATCTGGAACGATGACTTCATCACCTTCTTCGATCATACATTGATAGGTGACATACAATGCATGCATGGCCCCGTTAGTAACAAAGATGTCGGCACTTTTAGCTTCAATTTTATTTTGCTTTTTTAGTTTTTTGACTAAGGCATCCTTTAATTCAGGAATACCATTATTAGGAATATAATGAGTTTTGTTTTCTTTAAGAGCGCGATAAACCGCCTCTTTGATTGTGTCATGGATATCAAAGTTGGGATCACCAGATTCGAATCTAAAAATGGCTGTACCTTTTCTCTGAGCTTCTAGCAACTGCTCACGAATAACAACAATCTTACCTAACGAAATTTGATCCAATCGACTCATTTTTACCCCCGTGATATTACAACAAAAAATTCTATTTCTGTCACACAAGAAAATAGGGGAGTGTTTTTGTCGGAGATAGGACGGACCTTTGATAAAGCTCAGACTTCCTTTTATACTAGTGAAAAATTTCAAAGGTCGTGTTCATGAAGAAATTACTGACGTTTAGCTTGTTGACCCTTAGTCTTTTGGCCCATGCCAAAGATGTTAAATATTATTATGGAAGTGTAAAATATTTTGGAGCTGACGGTTTAACGCCAATTGGTGATACCGTATCCCTGCTTGAACGCACTATTGACCCTGAAACAAATTCGATTACTGAGGTTGTCTTGCAGCCCAAGACCGCTGGAGAAAAAGCTCAAGCTTATACAACTCATATTGAGCGTATTGATGGTGGGAATACATTTAAAACCTACGATGATGGTAAAACCTTTTCGGGAACGATGGTTTATAGTGGAGATGATTGGAAATGGAATCAATGGAGTTATGACTTGAATGTTATGGGTGGACTTCTTAAAGGCAAAGGTCAGCTTAGTTCTGCAGGCATAGAGACTGAAAAGACTTTTACTAAGAAGACTGGTGAAATTGTCATGCTGATCCGTGATCAACTCTCTGAGATATCAGCCAAAAAATATCAAAAACTAAAAAAAGAAATCAGTTCAGGCAAATAGTCATCTTTTCGATCGGAGATGAGATGTTTTCATTCGGCCCCCATGGATGGGTAAGATATCCTCGGTTTAAAACCCTAATTTCAGATATTGAGAAAGATCAAGCAATGTAACATTTACCCTAGTGTCAGATTGTCCTCCCTTAAAGTTTAAAATTGGGCTATAGATGCCATACTTTAATTATATGTATGCAATAAGCATATTGCTCTTAGGGGAATCTTATGAAATCTTTAATTTTAATTGCGGTACTTTTTTCAATTCATAGCTTTGCAGGTACTCATTTCGCTCAATCAATCTACCTTCAAGGTTCATTCAACCCTGATCAAGCCCATGTCCTTGCTTTAGAAAATTTTTGTCAGGCAGAGACGGCTAAAATTGCTGACAAGATGAAAACTCTGGCGGCTTCTCATGGAATTGATAGTGCTAACTTAAAAGTTGAAGCTCAAATTAAAAAAACTACTTCAGATACCACCGGTGACGCTTATTATTGTCTCGCCTCAATTTCAGGCGATTCTTCTAAGGATGTAAAAGTGGTAGAACTTCATGAGCGCGTAAGCCACCTAAAAAACAAGGGCTACAGTAAAGAAGAATTTTCTGCTGCCTGTGCCGGTTACGTGCAAGCTTTTAATGCCAACAAAGATGAAATTTGGTTAAGCGAAAAAGTTTCAAAAACCATTATCAATGGCAACTTCTGTGATGTGAAATCGTTCGTTATCGTCTCTCAAAACTAAAATCTTCTTGCTCAACTGAAACCTTCTTTTAAGATGAAAGAGGTTTTAGGAATTCATAAAAATTTTAGGAAAATCCCCTGAATAGGGGATTAAATCCTAGAAATTACAAGCCTCGTCATGTGACGAATATTCATTCAAAGTCTTCGTCACCCAACGAAAATATCTTTTATCATGTGACATTCCAAGAAGACATTAAGTTTCTAAAAGGCCATGCTCAAGGAAATGCTTTTAAGGAGTTTTCCATGCAACGCCTACTTATCGTTTTCATTATGTTATTCTCTGTCTCAGGAGCCCGTGCTTTCACTAATAAAGATTTAAAGAAAGTCACTTCTGCATACTACTTATCTAAACTGCTGAAGACGCAATCAAAGCTCAAGAGCTTTGATCCAGGTCCGTGTTATCCTCCACAAAATCCGGGAACGACTTGTATGGAGGAGACTTGTAAAAGACTAGGTTCTTATCAGTGTGATGATCAAACTGAAATTTTTCAAGTGATTCAAATGTGTTCTGGTCAGTACGATGGAAGTTGCATCAATACTATGTGCAATCGATTAGGCTCATACCAGTGTGATGATTTCTCTGAGATTAAAATTGTTGCATCTCTTTGCCGTAATCAGTTTGGCGGAAATTGTGTCGAAACAGTCTGTACTAAACTTGGAGGTTATCAATGTGATGATTTCTCTGAGTTAAAAAATGTATCTAGAATTTGTTCCAATACTAGTTATGGAACAATAGATTGCATCCAATTTACATGTGACCGTCTAGGCTCATACCAATGCGATGATTTTTCTGAACTTGAGAGAGTGATCAAGTCTTGTAACGGGCAATAATCCTACAATTGTACCTGGCGCAGGACTTTTTTCACTATCCCTAGACTGACTGTGAGCGGAGAGGAATTTCCTTTCAAGCTCACTTTCTCTAGGAACAACAAATCAAGATATGCTCCACTATAGCCTGTTAAAAGTATTCCTAAACCATTCTCATCAACATTAGATTTAGACATCTTTAGACTTTTTAATCTTGCACTTTCTCCTGCGTATTTAAAACCGATGGCCTGACCAGAAGCTTTTAATTGGCAAATGTGTACAATTCGAGTGTCGTAAATGTGAAGACCAATCCCTGCATGAGTCTGAGTGGATACATTGACATTTTTTATGGAAACTTTATCTGTTTGAGAAATGTAGAGTGGGTTTTCTAATATTTCAGACTGGGATAAATCTAAATTACGAACTTTTACTTTTTTGCCTGAAAGAAAAAAACCATTTCTAGAGTAATCAATTCTATTCCCTGATAAACCATTTATCGAAACATATTTTGCCTTGATATAAATGGCGAAATCTTTCGAGTCATAGAAATCATTATTTTGAATTTTTCGGCTGCCAGCACAGTCAGGGGCATTGATTCTTAGTGCAAATACTTCAGAACCTGTGACTTTATTCCCAATAGCGGTTAAATAATCACAACTCTTATGGTCAAAAAAGACGTCAATTCCGATACGGCGATGATGAATAGTAAGATTTTCTAAAACAGCTTTCTTGGCATTATAAATTTCTATGCCTCGGCCAACTCCTTCGCCTGAAAGATCTATATTTTTGATTGTAATATTACTTTCTAATAATCTAATAGCTGTTTCTGCTTGAGGAGCGATAATTTTGAAGCCATTACCATTAATGGTAATACCTTTTTTCGTGACCGTTAAGACCGAGTTTTTCTCATTAGGGCAATTGAGATCTTCTTTCAAAGTGAGATTTTTTGTAACCGCCGTTCCACAAAGGGAAGCAAAGGCCTGAAGAGGAACAAGAAAAAGTAGGGGGAATAACAATTTCAAGAGCTACCTCCATGTAGTCCGTTTCATCCAACATCTATTTTATTTTAGCGAAAAATTGATTCTTGGTATAGAGATTTCTAGGTAGCGTTTTGTCACTATGGCCATTATTATCTTAACCATGTCTAAGTCATTTAAATTTTAGTCAATAACTTGGGTCCAATGATGGTCTACTGTAGGAACATTTAGTTTTTGCCATCATTTCTGGTTTATAGTGTTGACGATGATGTTCTCTATAAATCTCTCAATCAAAAGCAAGATTTATTTGCCTAAAACATTCTTTTTCCAGATCATTCCATCAAAAAGGTAATGAGTAAAATTTAAGGAAAGCATACAGATTAAGATCATCGGAAATGAGTTCACTAAAGTTCCTTCAACGAAAGAGAGATTAGTCAAAAGGAAGAATGCCGATGTAAGAGCCAGAGAATAGAGAAGAAATGAAATCCTTTTTTCATGATTTTTCATAAAGAAAAGGTATTGGGAATTATGAAAGACATTGAGATAGAGCCACCCTTCAGCAAAATTTGAATTGAAGACATAAGCCGAGCTAAACATTAGCACGTGACTAATGGCCATGAGGTAGTTCTTAGGGCGGTAACAGAGATAGGCAGTAAGTATCAGAAAATTAATGGTCATGGCGACTAGAGGAGACAAACTAAGTTTAAAAAAATTAATAAGGTTGTAACCAAAAAATTGCTCAGTTCCACCGTAAAAGAGGGCCAACAATGTTGTAAGTGTGGTCATTAGATAAAAAAGTTGATCAATCCAAGAGGATTTGTTTTTGTCTTCTTTTAATGCTCGGCCTATACCATAATTTTGTTTTGAATAATGGAATTGTTGCCAAAAAAAATAAAAAGAATAAATCAGTACCATTCCAATTTTAGATGCCCACAAAGATATTATGGCAAATAGACAAATATAAGCGATCGTTGCTTGAATAATGTTTTTGCTATTTCTTCTATCTGTCCTAGTGAAGGTGGAGAAGGTATGAGGTAGAGAAAGCCCCCAAATATTAATAAGAAAAAGAGGCATAAAAGTAGAAGGAAAAATTCTAATAGTAAGAAAGCTAAGTGTTACTAGAGCCCATGGGCCTAGATGAATCAAGAGGCACCACCACCTGGATGAATATAAGGCATTGGAAAGTTTTGGTTATTTTGCTGATTATATCTTTGGTTACAAAATGGACAATCGTAAGGACGGTAAGGTGAAGGCGTATGAGGATAGTAGTAAAATGGTTGAGTTCCCCAAAGACTATGGTACTGAAGTTGAGGGTAGAAATAAATTGAAGGATTATAACCCCAAGGCCGTCCATAATAATTCATATTATTAAATTGCCATCCAGGGTTTGAATAAGTGTAGGGAGCGTAAGCTACATAGGCGAAAACTTTACTTTGAAAAAATATAAAAAGAGATAAAGTTATTAAGACAATCACCATAATTTTTTTGAAGCGATGGAGTAAATAGGAGAAAGCTATAACGGAGAATGCTCCTACTTGGGATACTAAACCTGGCTCAAATTGAAATGCGAGTGATGGGAAAACCATTTTGACTCCTTAGACTCTTTTATTGTAACTCGATTTTTTCCGTCTCAAAATCTAGGTAAATTTGGTCCCCATCTTTAAGCTCAAATAATAATGATTCTGGAATTCCAGTTACTAATGAATGCCCCGTTTCTATAGCAGCTAGGACCCCATGACCGAGCAAACTGATCGTTTTAGTCAGAATAAGCTTTGGTGAATTAAGAGCATAGACTTGATCAGGCAGTAGTTCAGAAAAGTAAAGTGCATCATCACCAAAAATATAGGTCTTCTGGCCTTTACCTATAAATCTCATCTTTTTTTCACCTTCAAAATGAAAATCTAAAACGGGATATTTTTCAAGTCTTCTTAGCTCGTTGGCCAATCGAAAATGTTCGCGAACAATTTCAGATAGAAAATTCTTTTGATGTAAATTTTGAAAAAAATGGGCCAGAGCATTTTCTGAAGGTGACTCGTTGTGAATTAAACAGTGTAAACGGAAATAATGAAATATAAATTCCCAATTGATAAACAAATCTTGAGCGGAAAATGTTTTATCTTTCGTTTTGCGCCTACGATAAAGAAAAGCCTGCCATTCACACTTTAGCATTGCCACTAGACCCTGGGCTTTTTGGAAACGTTGTCTTGAAAGAATCATTTGAAAAGCTAGGTCATTCGAAAAAAGTGGAGTAAGTTTATTTTGTTCCACTGGATGTAATTGAAAAAGATAGATTTTTCCTTCTAGAAAACCCCATTCAGATAACCACAGCGGTTGAGTTTTTAAAAGTGGTTGAAGTCTTATTATTTGTGAAGAAATGTGAATATTGATCTTGTCTTCAGTTCCACCGTTTAGTCCTTGATAAAAAAAAGTCGTACTGTTTTGACGATCTTTTTTTTCACCTAAGAAAAAGTCTTTTTCTATAATAATAGTTAAATGCTCACACCATGGAATTTCACTTTGTAAGATAACCTCCTCAAGATCATTTTGTTTTTGAATTTGGATCAGGGCATGATCCAAATCTTTTTTTTGAAGCTGATGAAGAGTGACACTTCTACCACTTTGAAGCTCAAGGCCTGCTTCCTTTTTTAAGGCGGAGCGAAGAATAAAAGGAGGAACCAAGGTCGTGAAACTGATTTTGTTTTCTATCTTTTCAAAATCTGGCACTAATGATGGTGCTAAGGATTTTACTTCTTGAAGATATTTGAATTTTTGTGAGATCAATTCCATAATAGTAGTATAACAAAATTTTGGAGTCCGTATGATGCTTTTACAAACTTTCTTCTTATTTAGTCTTTTTTGGAATCCTTTGATGGCAGCAGAACCAATCAAAAAGAAAGTTGAAGAAAAAGTTGAACCACGAGGCCAAGATTTAAGAACATTTATTGGTAGTACTTTTTCTCCACCTGTAGCTTTTGAAGGGAAAATTTATTTTGTTGCTACGACAGGTGTCCTCTATGAGGGTGCACCAGATTTATCGACTGTCACCAAATTATTTATTGGAAAAAAACAAACATTAGGGAATTTAACTCTGCATGATGGTATCCTTTTTTGGGGTGAAGGCCTCCATACTGATACTAAAACGGTCCTTTATTCCTTTGATATAAAAATGAAAAAAGTAAAAGAGATTCCTGTTGAAGGACATATTGAGAGAGCCCCCTTCATTTCTGAGGGAGTTTTATATACCGGTCTTGGTCCTCAAGGCGTGGCTGCTTTCAAAGCTGATACTTTACAAAAACTATGGCAAACCAAAGAGATAGAGAAAAAAGCTATTCATGCAGATGGAAATATTGTTTCTTACAAGGGAGATATTTGCACCACATCTATATACGATTTTAAGGCAATTATTTGTATGGAAGCCAAGACGGGAAAAATATCTCAAAGCTATTCTCTGAAAAAAAATCCCAAGAGTGAAATTGTCCTAACCAAAGATTATCTTGTTGGAATAGCAACTGAAGCAGATATGACAAAACCCGTTTGGACTTTGCCTTCTAATTTTTATGTTGTGGATTTGGCTCAGAAAAAAATTCATTTGGAAAAAGAACTTCGTGGTTTTAATTATTTTGCTCCTCTGATTGATGAAGATGTAGCCTATGTCACTTTATCAACTGGAGAGTTTTTGAGTCTTAAATTGTCTGATGGCAAAATTGGGTACATAGGAGAGTTTCAAGAACCATTTATTAACAATGCATTCTTTTTAAAAGAGGCAGTTTGCAGTCTTGGAGTTATGGGTAAGCTACTTTGTTATAGCAAAGGAAAAAGTACATGGGGTCTATCTTCAGATAAACGTTATATGGAAAGCCCTATTGGTAAAACAGCTTTGGTTAATGGCAGTACGTATGCTCCATCACGAGTCGGCTATTTTTTAGTAGAACCTTGAGCTGTGCGCTAAATTGAGTGAACATGGCTTGCTTGGGCGCGGGAACCTGAAAATGCTACTGAGAAAAAAGCTCAAGTAAATTTTTTCGTCAACCTTTGTCTTATGCTTGTATAATACTTTCATGGACGTGCCTCAAAAAGTGACATTCCTTGTTGTCTCTTCAAATCCCTATCTACGAGGGATTCTCAAATTTTGTTTGGAAACTCTTCTTCACGCTAATGTGACTGAGCTTGAAAGTGAAGAGAAAGCTTTACTCTTTTTAAAAGATCTTTCTTTTTTTCCTGGCATGATCATTTACGATTACCGCACGCACGCTTATCTGCTAGAAGATTTTGTAGGCTATCTTCAAAAAAACTTTAAGGATGTTAAAATTGTTATTTTGAGTGATGAGGTCACTGATGAAGGGCGTGGGCTGTTAAAAGATATTTCTCAATTAACTTTAATTGAAAAATCACTTCTTCCAGGGGCACTTGTAGAAGAAGCGAAAAAAGTTTTTAAAAATACCCCTTTTAATAATCAAGATCCTTATTGCCAAATTGATTTGAGATTTTTATCAATTCTCGATGGTGTGAATAAAAATCTTTATGTCAAAATTGGAACTAAGTATGTTCGTCTTTTTAATGAAGATGACAATACAGAAGCCTTTGATATTCAAAAGTACATGAATAAGGGTGTTAAAAATTTTTACTTTCAGCGAGATACAGCACTTTGGGTTCTCGAGCAAATGCAAAAACAAATTTTACTTTTTCTTCGCTCCAATAACTTCCGTTTTGTCATGAGGGGAGCTAATGACTCAGAAGAAAAACGTATGCAACAAAAAATTCTACGTATGAATGATGAAGTTCATATTGACAAAGATTTTAAGATTGAAATTGAACAAGCTATCGTTAAAATTAGAAAAGTGATGGAGGGCGAAAAAAATGTTTCTAAACTCTTGGCTAAGCTCCGAGAAAATAATCCAATTTATAATTATTATCATCACAAATTGATGACCACTGCTTATTTTGCTTGTTCTATGTCGCGAGAATTAGAGTGGAGTTCTCGTATGACTATAGATAAATTAGTTTTCGCTTCCTCTTTATGTGATTTAACCTTGGCTGTTAAACCTGAGCTTTTAAAAATTGTCAGCCTTGAGCAATTCGAAGTAATAAAAGAGACTTTGAGTGCTTCAGATCAAAAACTCTATTTGAATCATCCTAAAGAGGGTGCCGATTTAATTAAGAATTATTTTACTACATCACCTCCTGAAACAGATGTTTTAGCAATTCAACACCACGAAATGCCTGATGGTTCAGGCTTCCCTTATGGATTGAAGGCAGAGAGGATTTCTCCTCTTTCTGCCTTATTTATTATCGCTAATCATTGTGCAACTTATTTTATGGAGGATGAAGATCCTTCGATGCAAGATTATTTATTGAAAGTTGAATTTCGTTTTAATGCTGTTAATTTTCGAAAGGCATATAAGGCCCTTGAGAAATTAAAAAAGAAATAACTATCTTGTTACAAATTCAAGCTTGGTACATTCAATTTTTATTGCCGAGTTTGTCTTCCAGTTATGATTTACCATAAAAAATTCGCTTGGCCCTTCACGTCCATCTTCCATATGGAGTGAAAAATGTTTTGCTCCTGTTGAGATCCCTTTGAAGGCATTCAAGGTCGAGTGATCTGCATTTATTTCGTTGGTTGTTGCGTTAAAAAGGGGAGCATGTCCAATGAGAAAAGTTTCGTCATTGAAAACGACTTCCACTCTTTCATTCAGTTGGTTTTTAATATTGTAATTAAAACTAACACCTTTGACTTGTAACTCACAAGTTGTGCCATCAGCTGTAGTTCCTTTATAGGTACCAATTTGAAAGTGTGCACGCGCCGTCATAGATATAGCAAAAATTAAGCTTCCTAGAAAAATTTCTCTCATAATTACTCCTTCATTTTGATTATATCTCATCTTAGAAAAAAGTGCTTGGCGTGTCAAACACACTTTTTTAGTCAAATTTCTTTAGACAAAGTCAGCACACCTTTCTTAAGCTATACGGATCACCTTTTTTTCATTCAAGGATGTTTGTTATGAAATGGATTTCTTTTTTGCTCCTTCTTCCCTCTATTGCTATGGCCTTACCAGTAAGACCTGGCGCTCACTTCAGAGTTCAGATCCCAGGCGAATATATCGTTAGATCAAACTCTCGCGCACTTCTCGCTAATGCTGAAGTCATTGGACCAAACCTTTACCTGGTAAAAGGTGAAAAGCTGTCTTTCGAGAGAAACGCTACTGAAATTTATCCTAACTATGCCTACTATGGGAATTATATGGAGTTTACTCCAAATGATCCTAGCTTTGCCTCTCAATTTCATCACGTTATGCTGCAAACTCCAGATGCTTGGAGTATTAATTCTGGAAGTGAAGACATCATTGTTGCTGTAACTGACAATGAATTTACTGTTGACCATGATGATTTAAAAACTGCTTTTTATAAGAATGAAAAAGAAACTCCAAACAATGGCGTTGATGATGATAACAATGGTTATATCGATGACGTTCGTGGTTGGGATGTCGTAGGGAAAGATAACAATGTTGACGAAGAAATTGCTGTTCACGGAACTCATGTATCAGGAATTATCGCAGCTACTACCAACAACGGGATTGGAATTGCTGGAATAGCTCCACATGTAAAAGTTCTTCCCATTAGATTTTATGATCAAAAAAAGCCATGGACTTCAGCGGTTGTTTCTGAAGCTTACTATTATGCAGTAAAAATGGGTGCTAAAATTATCTCTACAAGTTACAACATCGATTCAATGGTGACTGATAAGGTTTACTTAGATGCTGTTAAATATGCCACTAAATCTGGCTTGCTTGTTTTCAATAGTGCTGGGAATAATGGCCAGCTCAATCCTCCTCGCCAGGTAGTTAAAGAACTGATTCTTGTTTGTTCGGTTCAATCGAAAAATGCAGCGAGCCAAGATATTCGTAGTAAATTTTCTAACTATGGAACTGGTGTCGATATTTGTGCTCCAGGTGATCCTATTCTCTCAACTGTGCGTGGAAGGGCTCCAAACGGTGCTTCGCGTTACGGTGAATTATCGGGAACAAGTATGGCCACTCCAGCAGCTGCCGCAGTAGCTGCACTCATTTGGTCACATAATCCCAACTTTACCGCTGATGAAGTTAAAGCAAAACTTTTTGAATCTGCTGATAAAATTGAAGCGAAGAATCCAAAGTATATTGGTTTGTTAGGCGCAGGAAGAATAAACGCCCTAAAAGCACTTCAATAGAAATTTCAATAAGCAAGTTTTACATTTAGACGATAAGACTCCTGCATTAGCGGGAGTCTTGTTTTTTTGCGCCAAGTCATTGTTTCCAGGTTCAGGTGGCGCTTAGGGCTATTTTCCACTTGCTAAAAAGTGATCAGTTAAGATATGACTCATTCTATCAACTGCGATAGGAGTCTTAAATGAAACTTATTTTTGCTACCCTTCTTTTTTCTGTCAGCGCCTTGGCTCAAGTTCAACCTATTGAAGAAATTTTTTCTCCCAATGAAGCCAATTATCCCTTAGCTAAATTTACCAAAGTAGCAGTTATTCAGTGGAATCCGCAAATGTCTGCACCCATTGGAGTTCCAGCTGCGACGGTTGAAAAATACATGCAAAATAACCGTAATTCGATTGCTCAATATGTAAAAGAAGCAGCTAAGAATGGAGCAGAGTTAGTTACTACGGCTGAATTTGCAACGGTTGGTTATCCAGATATTCCTGAGTTACCAGATGAGGAAGATAATTTTCGTAATCGTGAAGATTTAAAGCCTTTCGTGGAAACGATTCCAGGCCCAAGCACCAAGTACTTCTCAGCTCTGGCCAAAGAATTAAAGGTTACACTTCATATTGGCCTAGCTGAAGTTGATTCAACAACTAAAAATTACCACAATACTGTTGTTGTCATTGGACCTGATGGCGCCATCATCACGAAATACCGCAAGATGCACCTATATCAAATGGAAGAGAATTTCTTAGTCCCTGGAAAATCTGCTGTGACATATACAACAAAGAATCTTGGGAAAGTTGGAATAGCTATTTGTTCCGACATTTATTCTAGTCAACCAATGACTGATTACGCTTCAGCAAAATTAAATTTGCTGGCTATTTCAACTTCATGGGCAAGCTATAATTCTGGCTGGAGTTACTTTAAATCTGCCGCTACCAGAGTAAGAGCTTACACAACAGCTGCAAACCAAGAATACTTTCCTGATTCTGGCGTGCTTAACCCTGACGGTACGACACAATCTCATATACGTCAGAGTAATGGACTCGCTTATGGATTTGTTCCACGTCCAAAATCAAGATAATTAAAAAAAATTATAGATTAAGAAATAGGCGGCTTACTACCGCCTATTTTTTTTTGATATAGATTGTTTTATCAACTTCCGCGACGGTATTTCCTTCCATGTCCTTAATGATCACAGTAAAGACTTTATCCATTTTAGGAGCCGTTTTCAGGGTATCTAAAATGTCATTGATATCAGTTTCATTGATAACAAAGTCTGCAACAACTTTCCCTTTTCCTGGTTTTTTAAAACGAATGGTCGCAGCTTTATCCCAAACAATATAACCTTTGCCTAAGTTCTTCATCAGCATCAACATATACCAAGGATCAACCATGGAATATAAAGACCCTCCAAATTGAGTTCCAACATAATTCCTGTTATAGAAGGATAAACCCATTTCTACTCTACAAGAACGGTGATCAGGAGCAATTCGACTGACCTTGATACCCGCGCCTAAATAGGGGGGGTAAATGTTAATCAACCTATCAAATATTTTTTGTCTTAAACTCATGATTTATTATGGCATTGACCTTAGTCTTCTGTCAGTACCCTGACTAAAATTTTGACAGGCAGGTAAAGTCTTCTTGATCCCTGTATTAGGACCTAATGTTCACTTTATAATAGATTTATGAAAAAATTATTATGCTTAACATTCTGTTTCCTAACTCTAACTGCTTGGGCAAAAACAAATCCCACGGAAAATCTATTCGATGCCATCGAAAATAATGATTTTAAAAAAGCTCAAAAGGCCTTAGATGAAGGAGCCGATCCTGATGCCTTTGATAACGAAAATGCGCCATCAACTACGGCATTTTTAAGAGCAGCATATTTAAATAGAGTTGAAATGATAGAAGCCATGCTAAATCATAAAGCTTATATCGACCAAGATCGTCCGGTTGATCACCATACTGCTTTAATGATTGCAGCGACCAATAACTACAAAGAACTTGCACAGCTTCTGGTTGATAGAGGAGCATCAGTTAACATTGAAACAATTTTTGCTAGAACTGCTCTACAAATTGCGGCTTTAAATAATTCACTTGATGTTGCTAAGATCTTAGTTCTGCAACCAACGATGGATGTAAATCACAGACCTAATCTTTGTGCTCTTGCTGTCTCAGCAAGACAAGGCTTTAAAGAAATGGTTGTGTTGTTAAAAAATTTAAAAGATGACAAGGCTCCTAGTGAACAATGTCTGAAACGCGCAATTTATCTTGCCGATTACAATCAAAATTCTGAGATTGCGTCTATTTTAAGACAACCTTAGTCGATTTCTTTTTTTTGTGTTAACTTTTTAAAATGTCGAATCACTTCCTCATCCCATTTACGGAAAGAAAATCTTCCGGCCCTTCTAAGACAAACTTTCTTTGGAAGCTGGAAAATCTCTACGTCATGGACAATCACCGTTTAGCAGCTTGGTGTTGGGCTCAAGAAATTCCTTCAGCTGATCATACGCTTCAGCATCTACTTCATATGGATGCTCATTATGATTGTGATCCTAGAGCTTTAAAAGAATGGATAGAGTCGGGGAGAGTTTTAAAAAATTTAACGATTAAGGATTACCTCGATTTAAAAAATTCCGAAGGGCAACCTATGATTCTATGGGATAACTACCTACCTATTTTTTTTCATGATTACCAAAAAATGTTAGGAAAAAAAGTAGCTGTTACTCATCGTATGGGAATCAAGGGTGAGTTTGATCTTGAACTTGAGACCTTTGATTTTTTAAAGCCAATCGATGATCTTTTGCTTTTTCAAAAGCCTTGGATTGTGAATGTCGATATTGATTATTTTTTCCCACGGCATGATAAAGAGCATACCTTTATTCATCCAGAAACCATTCGTAAATTTTTTAGATTGTTAAAACTCAATTATGATGAAGGACATATCAGCGTTCTTACAGTTTGTTTATCACCAGAATGCTGTGGTGGATGGACTCAGGCAGAGAGCGTGCTTAAAATTTTTGAAGAAGAATTTAAACTTCCTAATATCCTTCCCCCCTTATAAAAAGTTCAGTATTTAGCTTTCAACAATAGTGTCATCTTGACCCCAAGATTGATTTACCTCAACACCTTGGAAGTTCAAAACTGTCAGATTCTGTCAGAAAGGCACCCTGCGCTGTAAGAAAGAGCAGTATTTGAATTTAAAGGAAATAGTACTTTGACACATTCCACGAAAATTCCTATTTCTAGAAGTAGATCTTTATTTCGAGGAGAGAAATATGAATTTTAAAAAGCAATTAGTTGCAGGCGTTTTTGCGTTGGCAACACTTAGTGCGATGGCACAAGCTCCAAGACCAACTCATGGTGGTCCAGGTGGAGCAGGCCCAGTTAATCATGGCGGACATGTAAAGCCAGGCCCAGGTAATGGTGGACATCATCCAGGCCCAGGTAATGGTGGGTACAACCCAAGTCCAGGTTATGGACATCATCCAGCTCCTTATAATCCAGGTCCAAGTCCAAGACCTCCACACAGTCCAGGAAACGGTGGATATAATCCTTACCCTGGCAATGGTGGCTATAATCCATTTCCAGGTAACGGCGGATACAATCCTTACCCAGGCAATGGTGGATATCACCCAACTCCATATAACCCAGGAAATGGCGGATATAACCCACTTCCAGGTACTGGCTACAATCCAAATCCAGGTTCATACCCAGGCGGACAATATCCACGTCCATACGATCCGTTTCCAGGATACGGATATGGTTATGGTCACCCAGGATATTCATGTAACCCATACAACGGTTACCGCCATACTCCTTACTATCCATCTTATGCTGATTACACACGTTACTACAGTCCGTACGAATACTACCGTACATTACCGTACAACTATGTTTACATGAATTGGGTTTTAGTGAATTCTACAGGATATAATCCAGGATATGTCATCTTAAACAACTACCCATACTATATGTATAACAACTACCAGTACCGTTATAGCCCATACGATACTTGTAACTATGAACTAGTTGATTCTCAAACAAATCAAACTATTCAAAGTTTTTCTGGTTTAACTTGTAACTCTGGCTACGATCAGTGTGCTGATCAGAGAGACAACTACAACTACTCTAGTAGTAACACTAGATACTTCTGTGCTGAATCGACAAACAACGGTTACTAGATCTTTTTAAATTGTTCACTGAAAAAGCCAGTGTAATAATTGTAAGGCCAGCGAAAGCTGGCCTTTTTTATTTTAATAATTTTTAGAATGATATGAGATTGGAGTTTTATGAGTTCAGTTATTATCACTGGTGCTAGCGATGGAATTGGGAAAGAATTGGCCTTCGCTTTTGCCAGACGTGGATATAAGCTAGGTTTAATGGCCAGGCGAAAAGAGAAGTTGCAAGAAGTCGCCACTGAATGCTCTAAACTTGGAGCTAAGTTTGTGGTGGTAGAAGCGACCGATGTCACTGACCTTAAACATTTTAGAACAGCCTTAGAAAAAATCGATCAGTTATTAATGGGAACGGAAATTTTTATCGCCAATGCAGGTATAGGGCTCAATGGTTCTTTAAGAGATGAATATGATCTCTATCAGAAAACATTTTCGGTCAATTTTTTAGGTGCGGTCAGTGGCCTAGAAATAATGAAAGTCAAAATGCTGGAACGAAAGAAAGGAACTTTGGTTGGTGTGAGTAGTGTTGCTGGGGCCCGAGGTATGCCAGTATCCGGAGCTTATAGTTCATCAAAGGCGGCTCTTACTATTTATCTTGAATCACTTCGAATTGATCTATCTCCTCATAACATAAAAGTTCTCACCATTGCTCCAGGATTTATTAAAACTGCAATGACTGATCAAAATACTTTTAAAATGCCCTTTATCATTCAAGGTTCCGAGGCCGCAGAAATATTTGTCAAAAAAATTCTTCAAGGAAAAGAGCTGATCATTGCTCCTTGGCAGTTTCGTCCCATTATGAAATTTCTCTTATGTTGCCCAGATTTTCTTTATTATTTTTTTATGAAAAGAGCGGCTCAGGTCAAAGCTCGTAAGCATGTACGAAAGACACAGAAAGTAGGGTAATTGGATGTGAAATCAAAATCAGAAAATTCATTTTTAATTTGTGGGTCGGGTTTACATTCAATCAAACTCTCAACCACAAAACCACAGGCTTGAAGTTTTGTGATGATGTGTTCAAAGGTATGGTGATAGCTTTCTAATTTGGCACCACACATTTCCCAGTGATAAAGATTATTGTGAAAATAAGGATGGGCGAAAACATCTTTGTCATTCATTTTTAAAACTTCATTCATAGGATGATGAATGGAGAATACAAAGTGTCCACCCGGCTTCAAAATGCGACTTACTTCTTTAAAAGGTTTTTCTAAATCTTTCATATAGTGCATGACTAAAGAAGATCCCACTACATCAAAAATTTTATCTTCAAAGGGAATCGATTCGGCATTTCCAACGGTGAAGGTAATCTCGGGGTAGACTTTTTTCCCAATTTCTACCATTTGAGGAGAAAGCTCTAAACCTTCTGCTTTTGCCCCCCAGCTGATAAGTCTGCTGGTAAGAATTCCACTACCGCAGCCTAGGTCCAAAACTTTTTTATTTTTAACTAATGGTTTAATTAAAGCTTCCATGGCCGGAACTTCTAAGTATTCGTTCCAACCACTGAGCGATTTATCTAATCTTTTTTGATGATAGTCTTCTGCAATCTGATCGTAAGTTTTTTTGGTTTGATCAGTCATGATTTTACTCTTGTACACCAAGAGCAGTTGGAGAAGTCGTTTTCCCCATAAATCCAACTAGGACAATGAGGGTGAGGATATAAGGAAACATAGAAAGAAGCTGAGATGAAATTTGTAAGGTTTCTTTACCGCCAATATAGACCACGAGAGCTTGAGAAAAACCAAAAAATAAACAGGCTACCAGAGTGCCTTCTGGTTTCCATTTCCCAAAAATAAGTGCGGCAAGAGCGATAAAGCCTTGGCCTGAAATAAGAGTCGGACGAAAGTTTGATACAATGGCGATAGATAAACTTGCGCCACCTAAACCAGCTAAAAAACCAGAAGAGAGCACACCGATTGAACGATAAAATCCAACACTAAAACCAGCCGCATCAGCCGATTTTGGGTGTTCACCCACGCTAATTAATCGGAGGCCTAGAACTGTTTTGTTAAAAATAAACCAGATAATGAAGGTCATGAAGAAAGCAATATAAACAGTGTAGTACTGATCAAATAAAGTTGGGATCTTTTTTTCAAGATCTAGTGGGGGAGTCATACTTGTTCCTTCAAAAAACAAGCGGCATAAAAAGATCGAGAGTCCACCACCAAGAAAGTTAATGGCCATACCTGAGACGACTTGATTGGCTTTGTATTTAATGGAAGCTAACGCATGTAATGAGGAAAGCACCAATCCCGCAACTCCACCACAAAGAAGTCCAAGCCATGGGTTACCAGATCGAATAGCAACTAAAGAAGCAAAGAACGCTCCAATCGTCATCATTCCTTCAAGTCCGATATTCACAATCCCAGTTTTTTCTGACATCACTCCGCCTAGGGCAGTAAAGATAAGCGGAGTTGAATACATAAGAGTGGTGCTTAAGAGAAATATTAAATCGTTCATACAGTCTTCTTTTTAAATTTACTGAGAAGCTTTTCAAAAATAACCGGAATGGCGATAAAGAAAATGATTGAACCAATCATGATATTGATAACTTCAGAAGGAGCTTCAAGGGCCGATTGAATTTTTTGTCCTGAGTATTTCAGAGCTCCCAAAAAGAATCCTGCGATTAAACTTCCAAAGGGTGTATTAGACCCAATCAAAGAAACTGCGATTCCATCAAATCCATAACCTTCATGAGCCGCCAAGATGGCAATGTTTTTAGAAACGCCCATAACATGAGTTGCGCCTGCTAAACCTGAAAGGCCGCCAGAGATCATCATGGAGTAGGTCATTTTCTTTTCCACGTTAATTCCCGCATAACGAGAAGCTTCGGTAGAAAGACCAACGGATTTTAATTTATAGCCAAAAGTAGTTTTATTAAGAATAAACCAAATGATGATGACGGCCAGAATGGCAATCAAGATTCCTGCATTCACAGGTGGTCTTAAAAAACCTTTTAAAAATTCATGCTGCTCTAACCAAGCCATCCCTTCATCAGAAGCCTTCCAATCTTCAAAAAAAGTAATTGAAGTACTTGGGTTGATAAATTCAGTTGTTTCCGTATCTGGACGGCGAAATCCTGGAAGCATAGTACAGAAATTTGAATAATAAAGTGCAATCCAGTTGAGCATGATGGTTGAGATCACTTCGTGGACCCCCCACTTAGCTTTCATGAAACCAGCAATACCACCATAAGCGCTTGAAAACATCATCGCTAACATCATCACTAAGGGGATTTGAATGATAGGAGAAAAATTAAATTTGTACCCAAAGTAAGCTGCAGCCAGTGCACCCACAATGAACTGCCCTTCCGCTCCAATATTAAAAAGACCAGTTCTGAAGGCAAAAGCTACTGAGAGTCCAGTTAAAATAAGCGGAGTAGAACGGATAATAATGTAAGCGATATAGTGAGGCTTAGAAAAAGCACCTTCCCACATCACTTGATAAGCTTCGGTTGGGGAAATGCCGGAGAATTTTAAAACAATAGCTCCCACAATAAGTCCTGCAATAACACAAAGGATGGAGGTTAAAATTTTCACGCTTTACCTCCGGCCATATAAAGACCAATTTCTTCGTTGATGTTCGCTTTTTGAGCAATGTCTTCATAACCAATTTCGGCGGTAATAACACCTTCAACGATTACAGCAATGCGATCTGAAAGATTGATTACTTCATCAAGTTCATAGGAAATGAGAAGAACCGCTTTCCCTTGATCACGCAATTTCACTAATTCTCTATGAACGTATTCAATGGCTCCAACATCAAGACCACGTGTAGGCTGAAAGGCAATGAGCACATCAGGATTATTGGCGATTTCTCGCGCCAGAATAATTTTTTGTTGATTACCACCAGAAAGATTACGGGCCTTTAGCTCTACGTTACGAGGTCTAATATCAAACCTCTCCATCATAGAATCAGCAAATTTTGTAAGCTCGCGGTTTAGAATATATCCATAAGTTGAAAAAGGTTTCTTCTGGATGTTTTGTAAAACAAAGTTTTCTTTTACTTTGAAGTCCATGACCAGTCCACGTTTTTGACGGTCTTCGGGAATGGTGAATAATTTTGATTCGTAAATTTCTTTAGGCGTCTTATTTGTAATATTTTTATTATTGATTAGTACAATGCCTGAAGTTGCTTTACGTAGGCCTGTTAGTGTTTCTACTAATTCGCTTTGTCCATTTCCATCAATCCCAGCGAGCCCCAAAATTTCCCCGCGTTTAAGCTCTAACGTGAAGTTTTTTAAACAAGGGAGATGTTTGTTATTTTGTGCACATAAATTTTCTATTTTAAGAACAACATCTTTAGGCACAGCTTTCTCTTTTTCAACTTTTAAATTCACAGCACGGCCAACCATTTTTGAAGCGAGCTCTTCTTCACTAGTGGTAGCGACATTGACTGTCTCGATAAACTCACCTTTTCGAATAATAGTACATCGGTCTGCTATTTCTTTAATCTCATGAAGTTTGTGAGTAATGATGATGATTGTTTTTCCCTCTTTCTTGAGGTTCTTGATGATACGGTAAAAGTCGATGACTTCCTGAGGAGTTAGAACGGCCGTAGGTTCATCTAAGATAATTAGTTCGGCGTTACGGTAAAGAGTTTTGATGATCTCTACACGTTGTTGCATCCCTACACTGATCGTTTCCACTTTGCGGTCAGGATCAATGTTAAAGTTATAGGTCTGAGAAATTTTGAGGACTTCTTCTCTGGCAGTAGAATAATCTATCATGCCGAAAGCATTTTTGGGTTCAACTCCTAAAATGATATTTTGCAGAATCGTAAATGGATGAACCAACATAAAGTGTTGATGGACCATTCCTATTCCGTATTTGATTGCAAAGCGGGGAGAGGCTATGGTTGTTTTTTTTCCTTTAAGAAAAATCTCTCCGCCTGCATCTGGTTGATACAGACCAAAGATAATTTTCATCAAGGTTGATTTACCGGCACCATTTTCGCCTAAAATTGCATGAACCTCTCCGCTATTAACGGAGAGGTTAATGTTATGGTTGGCTTTAAAGGTACCAAAAGTTTTAGAGATATTTTTAAGTTCTAGAGCAATCATTCTTTGGTAGTCACTTATTTAAGAGTTTTTACATAACTAACAAAAGATTTTTCATCAGCTGGAGCCTTAATTGAACCATTATTGATTTTGATTTTGAGAGCTTCAACTTCTTTCATGATGTTTGCTGGAACTAGTTTTGATGTTGTAGGGGCGATATCAACAGCGCCATCTTTTAAGCCGTAAGTAATGGTTGATCCGCCTTTGAAAGTTCCTTTTTTGAATTCTGACATAACGTTGAAAATAGCGTTATCAACTCTCTTCATTGAAGAAGTAATAACATTTTTTGGTGCTAGATAATTTTGGTCACGATCTACACCAACTGCCATTTTGTTTTGTTCTTTAGCAGCTTCGATGACACCGTCACCTACGGCACCTGCAGCATGGAAAACCACATCAGCTTTTTTTGAAAACATTTGATTGGCAATTGCTTTTCCTTTAGCTGCATCAGTGAAAGATTCAGCATGTTGTTCAAGGATGTTTATTTTTGGATTAGCAAATTTTGCTCCGGCCTTAAATCCATATTGGAAAGCATGGATAATGGGAACACTCATTCCGCCGATAAAACCAATTGTTCCTGTTTTAGACATTTTGGCAGCGATGTATCCTGCCATAAATGCGCCTTCTTCTGCTTTGAACATAACACCAACAACGTTTGCTGGAGTTTTGTCACCAAAAGAGTAATCAATAATGGCATATTTTTGTTTTGGATTTTGCTTAGCTGCTTTTAAAACCGAGTCGGCCATTTTAAATCCGATTCCCCAAATGATGTCATTTCCTGCATCATAAAGTGTTTCAAGGTTAGCTGCATAATCTGCATCTTGTTTTGATTCTTGGTAGCTTATTTTCATTTCCAGTTCTTTCTTTGCTTTTTGTAGACCTTCCCAAGCTGATTGGTTGAAGGATTGGTCGTTAACACCACCAACATCAGTCACCATTCCAACGCTAATTGGTTTTGTTGCTGCAAAAGAAAGTGAACTTAGTAAAAGAGAAAAAGATAATACCGCACTTTGGAAGACCATATTTACCTCGTTAATGAATGAATTTTGGTGCCTCAATTTAACAAATAAATAGTGAGATTTGCAAGGAAAATGGATTTGAAAATGCTATGCGTTAGTCTGGCTTAGGCGTTCTTCTATGACGATGTGTTTGAAGGAAAATTTTTGCTTTAAAAGTTCACGGTAAAAGTCAGGGCCTTTTTGAGTATCAGTAGCCAAAACAAGCTCTAGTGCTAGAGTTTCAGGTCCAATCTTCCAAATATGGATATCGATCACTTGAGCATAATTTTGCATAAACTCTTTTACTTGAAGATGGGAGACAGCTTTGGCCTCACCATCCAGTAACTCAAAGGCTGTTTCTTTGCATAGACTGAGGGCCCATTTGAAAATGACAATTCCACCAATAACACCCATGAGAGCGTCCATCCATACAAGTTGAAAGTATTTACCTAGGAGTAGAGCCAAAATAGCCAGGACGGATGTAAGAGCATCAGCCATGACATGGATATAAGCACTTCTTAAATTATGGTCGTGATGATCATGTTGGCATTGAACTTCTTGTTTTGGATTTTTGAGAAATTGATGTTTATGTTCATTTGCATGGACATGCCCGTGTGAATGATGGTGATCATCTTTTAAGATAAGAGCCGATGCTAAGTTCACAACTAAACCGATCACTGCAACTGTAATTGCTTCTGTATAATGAATTGAAACTGGATGAAGCAGACGAAGAAAAGATTCATAGGCCATAAAAAAAGCCACGATTCCGAGACAAACGGCTGAGGTGTAGCCACCCAAAGGAATAAATTTTCCAGGACCAAAGGTAAAATGATGGCGAATTTTTTCTGAGCGATGAAGTCGATAAGCGAAATAAGAAATACCAAGAGCTCCAGCGTGACTGGCCATATGCCAACCATCAGCAGTTAAAGCCATCGAGCCAGAAATATTTCCAATGACAATTTCTACCACCATCATGATAAAGGTAATGACGATAACGATCAGAGTTTTATTTTCGTTATTTTTTAACTTGTCTTGACCAGAATGAATATTATGTGCTTCGGGGCAATGGTGCTTCATCCCTTAAGTTTAATTTGAAAAGCTAGATAAGACTAGAGTTCTTCTCTTAAATTTTGTTTTTCTTCTACCACTATCTTAGTTTTAGCATCATCATTCTTGATGCCTGCACTTATTTCCTTCTTTTTAACCTTTCGTCTAGCTTGTTTTCTCTGAGCTTTATCAAGTCGCTTGCTAAAATCTTCATCAAGTGACATGTAATATGTTTCTTTAATGTAATCTGAATTTGAGTTAAATTTTAAATATTTTTCAGTTTGAACGAATCGCTTTAGTCTTCCACCAATTTTGCTTCCTTTACGGTTTACAAAATCTTCTTGCTCTTCATCTTGGAACCCCCCCATGATATGGCTTCCGATGGTTTCAGTTTTTCCAATGATTGTTCCTTTGAGTCCACCTTCGGCATAACCGAAAAGAATCATTCCAAAGAGGTGATACCAAGATCCAAATTTATCGCTCATATAATAAAAGTTGGTAATATCTTTTAGTTTGGTAGTTATTAGTCGTCTAGCACGTTGGTGATCTGTCCAAAAACGGGAAAGGACATTTTCAATAGATAGCAGAGTTAAGTAGACGTCCCCTTTATTAATTCTATAAGAAGCCCGAAACATTTCTTCTAAATTGATTGATTCCTGAGGACGAGAAATAATGTAGTCTTTAAGTTCTTCCTCTTTGCCAGTCATCATAAAGTTAGAAGTCACACCTCTACTGAGAGCAACTAATAGTTTACTCATATTAGAAAAGAGAGGAAACTTTAAAAAATACTTTTTTCTTGTTCCAGTGCTCCAGGTATGTTTTTGGCCAACACTTGGAATAATTTGGTTCTTTTGAAATTCTTCCACAATTACTTGTTTAAACATGTTGACCACATGACCAACATTAAAAGGGGCTTTATGTCCTTCTAATGATAATGGAAATTGTTCTGATCGATAGGGGACATAACTTTCGACAATTAGGTTCTTTGTTTCTTCTTGAGGTGCAAATTCAGGATACTTCTTTAATAATTCTTCAACCTTTTCTTTCCTATATTTTCTTAATTCTTTTTCTTTTCCTCTCATATGATTCATAATAGTGAGTGGTATTTGATGTGCCGTCCATAACAGTAAAATATCACCGCGGGCATCTTCTAATTGATAATTTTGTTGTTGATAAATGTAGCCTAAATATTTATTTTCCTCGCTGTCTAGGTCTTGTGCGAGGGCACTACTTATCATTATGATGGAAATGAAAAGAGAAATGATTAATCTATTCATACTAGCTTTCCTAGCAATTTCAAGACCAGCTTTTACCTACTTTTAATACTCAATTTGTGTCAAAACTTTTGACAGTTATACAAAAAATTTAGCTTTTTAACCTTTTTATAGATCAAAATTTACCCAACATATGGCATCTCGTTTGCTCTACATTAACAAAAGACCTCGAATTATTCATAAGGATTGATCCATGAACAAGTTGTTTATTTTTCTCCTCTTTTTGGCATCAAATGCAAATGCCACTCTATATTTTGATTTTGAGACCAATCAAGAAGATGAAATTGAAACCTCAGGTTTAGCGGAATCTACATTTGAAAACTATGAACACCAAAATGACGTTGGTAATGACAAATCCACCTCAATTGATTTAATAGTCAGTGCTGGTGTAAAACAAGCTAAGCTTGATCTCACCATGAATCAAACTTTTGAAAGTAGCGGTAAAAATGCAGCTCAGATTTTAGAAAGCATAACTAATATTTCCAATTTTAATGCCATGGCTGAAAAGGTAAGAAGTACTGAAAGTGGAGCGGCTTTTCAGAATACTATAAAGGCTGGATCAGATAAAGATTATACTTTAACCACTGAAGCTTGGGGCTTTAAAGATGTCATTATCGGAAAAGTCAAAATCAACGCCGGAAGCTCAAGAGTTCGTTGTGTGAAATCCCAGCCTACATCTACCTCTTTTGCCCTTAACTGTTCTAAAGATACGAAACATGCGGGAACAAACAAAATGTTGGCCAGCTCGAACAGTGCTTTGGTGTGTACCCAAAACACAGCAACCTTGGTAACTTGCCAATATAGAATTGTCATGGAACCATATGAGTTTTCACTCTATACCAAATATATGACAGGTAATGAAGTGGCCTTTAGAAGCTCCATGAGAGCCATTAGAACAAATATGGGCTTATTCAATATGATCGCAGGTAAGAAAAATGCGAACGATGCCTACAATAGCTATAACACTTCAGAAATTGAAAAAAAACTAACACAATTTAATGGCTTATTTTCATCTGAGAAGAACATTCAATGGAATTTTAAATATTAAGAATAACAAAGAGAATCGGCTCAATAACGAAGTCAAAAATATTTGAAAAGTAATAATGAATAAGATCTTTAATACTACATTTTATTTAATTCTCCTGTTTTTTACCTCGAGGGCTTTCTCACAAGGGCTACCACCCTCTAGTGTTAATGAGGAGGCATTCTATCGAACCGTAAATAAATTCGAAGCGATCTATAAGCCAATTATTAGCTCTATCAGTAAAAAAAAGACACTTGTCATCGATGCAAGGTGGAACTTTGGAGATAGTAGTGCACAGATATTTACATCCGGTAACTTTATTATTCTCGAAGGTGGCTTTGCCAAATTGCCGGGCATGACGATTGATTCATTGAGTATTTCTCTTTGTCATGAACTGGGACACATGACTAGCTCCGCTCCTCGTATCCCAGGGTTAAGTCTCTCAACTCCAAGTTCAGAAGGGCAGTCGGATTATTATTCTACCTTAAAATGTTTGCGCAAACTTTGGGCAAGAGAAGATAACATTGCAGAAATTAAAAACGCTTCCATACCAGAAGAAATTGATCACAAGTGTTCACTTTCCTTTCCCGGCGAAAATGAGAAAGCTATATGCATACGATCCATTCTGGCCGCACAATCTATAACCAATGTTTTGGCCCAAAAACTGGGTCAGGAGAAAGTTGATTTTACGACACCAGATTATTCAATCGCAAAAAAAACAATTAAGAAACTTTATGACTATCCAAGCACTCAATGTAGACTGGATACCATGATTGCAGGAGCCTTATGTCCAGTGGATCAGAACGTTGGTGTTTCCAGTAAGGATCCGACAACAGGTACTTGCTCAGAGGAAAAAAATGATTCCGTGGGATTTAGACCAAGGTGTTGGTATAAACCTATTTTATGAACGGTTAAGGTGCTAGGCCCTAGTTTTTATTACTCTTAGTCTTGGTACTATCCGGCACGAAAGGTTGATCGACAAAACCAGCAACTCCCCGACCACCTTTAACTGGTGTTGTACGACTTGAATTATTGGTTGTATCGCTTGAAGCCTGTACGACTTTAGTTGTAGGTGTTACAACTGAAACTTGGGTAAAAACATAACTTTGAGAACGATCTTGATTGCGACAATGAATAATAAGTTTTTCAGTATCTTGGAAACTACAACCTGCAAGTAGACCAAACTTTTCAAAAAGCATTCTTTCGGCTTTTTTAACTACAAGAGTATTGTCTACTGGACTTCGATTAAGCTCTTTGGAAATTCCTACAGTAAAGATTTTATCACCACAAGAAATTGAAGATTGTTCGCTATTCATCTTACAGTCTTTTAAAAGATCTTGGCCGTAAGCTGCTATTGAATTAATGATTAAAAATGAAAAAAGCCAGAGTTTCATGTGCACCTCTGATTTTTTATCGGACGAATCCTTGATTTCTTTAGTTTTTTAAGCTTTGGTCTTAGTTCTTTTGTCCATTTTTTAGACAATTCAATGAAATTTTTAGGTTAAGGTGAATGCCTGAATAGAATACTCATAAAAAACACGCAATTGAACAGGAAATAAAATAGCGAAATGAGGATCATTTTTACCTTGTGTCTTGTTCATAAACTTATTTTTGAAAAAAAATAAAATTCAGATCATGAATCTTTTTGGTGAACCGGCTTCATCACTTTTCCAAATGTTGACCAGCCCATTACGGATGATACTGTAGCAATCCCTCCCATCATCGCGCCGACGATGCCATGGCCAAAAACATCCGCTCCCACATTGTACAGACCCTTAACTCCTGTTCCGGGACTAGTTAAAACCGAATTAAGCCGGTCAAGGGTTGCTGGATAGCCATAAATTTGGCCATTTTGGTGGTTGGTAAAATGTTTGCTGGCTAGGGGTGTCGAGAGCTCCCGATATTCGACTAGGTCTTTTAGTCCGGGTATTTCTCGATCTGCAAAGTCTAGCAACGCCAATGATATTTTTTCTTTGATAGCTTCATAATCTTGCGGCCTTTTACGCCAGCTTGATTCTTGCCAATTCTCAAAAGCCGAGTAGGGAACAAATGCAATAATTTCGGCCGTTGCTTTTGGTGAGGTCGGATCTTTCATGGATGGAAAGGAGACATAACAAGCGTTAACCTGACCATCCGTTATACGGCTTGAATTTCTAAAAATTTCATCGTGGTCCCATTCATTGTAAATCCAAAAGTTCTGACCATGAACTCCTAAATGTTCGGGGCTTTTCTTTAAACCTAAATAGAGGACTACAACGGAAGTCCCAACAGGAATGCTGACTAGTTCTTTTTTAGCTGCTGACGAGACGAATTTTTCTGGAATCATCCGATAAAGATTTTGTACTCCGATATTCGAAAAAACCATGGGGGCGTGATACTCTTCACGGACACCGTTAAAGTTCCTAGTGCGAACACCACGAATCCTATCATTTTCAATAATAAGCGAATCCACCTCACGCTTAACTAGACATAGACCGTTTGAACCTTCAATCACCTTTTGAACCGCTTTTGCGATGGTTTTTGCACCACCTGCGGGATAATAAGCACCGTTTAAATAATGACTAACAATAATGGAGTGAACAAGCATTGAGGCCTGTGACGGTGGCAAACCGTAGTCACCCCATTGGCTACAGAGAAGACTGGCCAGTTTCTTATCAACGCCGAGCTTGTCCATATAAGCAGACACTGTTTGGTGAGCAACCCTAATTCGGGATCTAAAAATAAGACGAAGTAGTGGTCTTAAAAATCGAGGAAAAATGGGAAGGGAACCGACTAAGGGGATTTTATGAATATCATTAAAATACTTCTTAATTTTTTGCGCATCTGCTGGGAATTTGTTGATGAGGTCGGACTCATAGACCTTTGGATCATCAGAAACTTCAAAACGAAAGTGCGGGTAACAAAAGGTTTCAAAAGGCGACTTCATTTTTTGCCACTTCACTTGTCCCTGAGTTATGAAATCGAATGCATTTCGCGTAGACATTGCAGGATCAAGTTGGCCCACGTAGTGAAGACCAACGTCCCAGCTAAAACCTTTGCGCGAAAACTCGTGAGTGAAACCGCCTAAAAGGGAATGTCGTTCCAAAACTAAAACACGCTTTTTATAAATCTGCGACAAAACACTAGCGGCTGCTAGCCCACCGATACCTGAGCCGATGACAATGGCGTCGTATTCCCCGGATGCCTCTTTTTCAGGCGTATCAACTTCTTTTTCACTCATTCTCGAATCTTAAACAAGGCCATCCATTAATTCAAACAAAAGTTCCAAAATTAGGGGAAACTGAACGCGTTTTTACCAATAAACTATTGCCGAGAGACGCAGATAACTGCGTGAAATCTACTATCCGAGTAAAATTCAGTCATATGAATTTTACTCGCAATCTACAATCCTTCATAAGCCATGACATAAAAAGAAAAATGATTCTGATTGGGGGCCCGAAGCAAGTGGGTAAGACAACATTGTCCAAAAGTTTTATCAAAGATAAAAAGCAGTACTTAACTTGGGACGATTTGAATGATCGGGCCATTATTAAATCACATCAGATAAATACAGAGCTCAAAGTAGTCGTACTCGATGAGATCCATAAATATGTTCGTTGGAGAACTCTTATCAAGGGATTATTTGATAAATACGGCGATATTCTGTCTATCATTGTTACTGGCTCGGCAAGATTAGATCATTTTAGAAAAGGTGGAGATTCTTTAGTTGGCAGGTATCATTACTATCGACTTCACCCTCTAACGCTAAATGAAGCAGATACCAAATTTAAACGTGAAACTACTAATGATCTTTTAACATTTGGTGGTTTCCCAGAACCATTTTCACTAAAAAATGAGAATGACTATAGAAGATGGCAAAGAGAAAGATTAAGTAGAGTTGTGTATCAAGATATTTCAGACTTAGGCACCATTAAAGAACTCTCTCAGATTGAATTATTAGTAGATCTTTTACCTTCCAAGGTTGGCTCAATTTTATCTATAAAAAGCATTCAGGAAGATTTAGAAGTTTCTCCCAATACAGTCTCAAGGTGGATTGAAGTATTAGAATTAGTTTATTACTGCTACCGTATCTTGCCTTATGGCCCACCAAAAATTAGAGCTGTAAAAAAATCCAATAAACTGTATCTCTGGGATTGGGCACAAGTGGAAAATGCTGGTGCACGGTTTGAAAATTTTGTGGCAGGACATCTCCTCAAATATTGTCATTTCTTAGAAGATACTGAAGGCCATAAAATGGAACTTCGCTACATTAGAGATGTCGATCTTCGAGAAATAGACTTTGTTGTGCTAAAAAACAAAAAACCACTTTTTGCAGTTGAATGTAAAACTGGTGAAGAAAATATTTCAAAAAATATTTATTATTATCGAGATAGAACCAGTATTCCTGAATTTTATCAAATCCATCTGGGACAAAAAGATTTTTCGGATGGAAATATTAGAGTGCTGCCATTTGAAAAATTCTGTCAAATTGAAAAAATTCCATAGGATTCTCTCGGACTTTTTTTAAAATGATGAAATCAAAATAAAGCCCCTTTGATTATTAATGATCTCAGGGGCTCATTCCATTATATTGACCAGTGAATTTCAAAACACACTTTTTAATTCACTGGACGGATTTTTCTTCGTTCATCGATTCATCAGTTGCATCAATGACAAGTCATTTCAAAGCAGCTGCCAAGCGTTCAACGCAGTAATCGATATCTCCAGCATTAAATTGAATCAGTGAACTGGATTGGAAGATCTCGACCTTCTTTCCAAAAAAGTCTCTGGTGGAGACCGTGTTCCCAAGCTCTATTGACAGTGTGGCGTAGTTTACCGCAGCATTGTATGTCTTTTCTTTTTGGCCGACAACTTTCCATTCATGTATCCCCGATTGTTCATATACGTAATCAACGTATGTCTTCGGCACGTGTTCAAATGCGTTTAGGCAGAAGTCAGTAATTTGTCCGATTTGAGGTTTCTCTGAAAATTTGGTAACGACCTGATCCAAATACTCGTGGGCCCACTTATGAGCACGAAACAGGTATTCTTCATTTTTGGCAAATACACTTGTTGTCGTTAAACTAAGTAATCCAATCAATAGATATTTCATTTTTTCTCCTCGAGCATTCTCTGCTCATTTGTGTAATGTCTTCGACTTCATTATTGAGTCGATTTTCGTTGTTATCGTAAGCGCTGTTCACTAAAGCTCACTTTTCCGCGCGGCACTCTTTTTATCTTTGGTCACCCATCAATCATTCACTCCAAAACTAGTTTTGGATTATTTTACACAACTCTAAATCTTCCAATATCTCTGGATAATCTGATTTGACGTAATTCTGACATGCCTTTACTGAAGATTGGTTAGCATCGAAATATTTAATCAGTAGATCTCCTACCGTATCTGTGAACGCGCGAATATTCACAAGGTACACTAATTCATCTTTAGTTCTTTCGTATCCTTTATTGATATTCTTTGAATTATTTTTGAGGGCATTGATTAGTACCTCGAAACTATATTTCCAACTTCCTTTTGAAACAAACGGTCTCAGCGAATCAAGCTGTAATATGATTTCTCGCTTGTCTGCGTTCGACCACTTCTTAAAGTCTGCATGAGCATTAAGTGCTATAAAGTTCAAGGAAACAATCGAGCACGCTATCATGATAAAAATCTTCATATTATTTCCTCGAGCTTATCGCCCATTTAACTAATGGATAAAAGTCATCCGTTGTTAATATTTTCTTCGTTCACCAGCAGTCTACTTACATCAATAACTAAAAATGTTCAGGGCCCATTAAAACATTGGGTTACAACTTAAGTTTTCTAGATTAGTAGCATCTGTGCTTCCACTTAAAACTAATCCAATCCGAGCATTTGCCTTTTTAAACATTGAAACTCTTCTTGGTTTGCTTAAGTCAATTGATATGGCTAAATCCTTTGAGGTATACCCAAATAAGTTACCATCAACTCTTATCCATGCTTGAGTTAGAGGTGTTGGTTTCCCCTGAAGTGTTATTTGACCTTGTATTGCCTTTGCACTCTGGCCATCACTTAAAACAACTAGGGCCGGAGCATTTTCAGTTTCCCCCTCAGAGAAATCAGTAAATATGCTCACTGTCTTAGCAAGTGTACTTTTACCTAATGTTTTACATTCATAGGCTAAATTGTAACTTTGATTAGCATAGGTAGAATTTGCGCTAAAAAATACCGAGCTTAATAATGTCATCAATAAAATTTTCATAAACCTTCCCGGAGACTAATCTCATATTATAAAATATCTACGACTTCGTTATTGAGTCGATTCTCTTTACCTTAATTTAAATTTACTCTTTGTCCGTGAATGGGACTGCAAGTAAGAGCGACATTGTCCCAGCCTTGCATTCCAGTAGCAAGGACGTCTGTTACACATTTAGTAGGTGCCGTCGACTTAGAGAGGGTACAAGTAAGGGCCACGTTTTCCCAACCTTGCATACCCGTTTTAAGGACAGAACTTACACATTGTGCGGGAGCGGTAGAAGTTGCGTTATTGCAAGTAAGGGCCACGTTTTTCCAGCCTTGCATCCCAGTCGATAAAACAGCACGAACACAGTCACTTTCTGGTGTTGCGAAGGCAGCTGTTGAAATCAAAAGTGCAAAAAATCCGAGTTTGTACTTAATCAAATTTAATTTCATAAATTCACCTTTCATTAATTAAATGTCTTCGACTTCGTTATTGAGTCGATTTCTTTACGTTAATTTTAAATTAATCTGTGTCCGTGAATTTGAAAGCTGATCTTCTTGAACAGCCTATTTTGAATCATTAATCCTTAGCCTTTGAGGTCGAGAATTGATTCTATGGCTAGAGAATTTACTGTGCATCACCATAAGGACGACAATTTTTCAACAGAATTTCCTGCTCTGTTTTGTTGATGTGAATCGAGGAATAATCCGGAGAATTCTTATACCATCTCACAGCGATTGGAAGAAATTTGATTTCAATCATGCCGTTCTCGGATTTACTTATATAAGGAGCAGAAATCGATGAGTTGTCCTTCGGATCAAATTTAAGAGTCTTAATCAATTTACCGTTTTTAGTTATAGTCACTTCCTGTGACAACAAAGGAATCGTTTTGACCGGCTCAGTCCCCTTTAAAGTGTACTTAGCTGTGAATTCAGGAATCGCCGGATACCTCGGTCGATAATTCTGCGTAACCATCGTAATTTCATAGCTTTCGATGTTGCTAGATGTTTGCTCTAAAGTGTCGATCTCGATTTGAAAATCACCTTCGCCCTTATAGTTACAGACGTAAGTACCGGGAAAAATGCCGGTCTGGTTAGAGGCAATGGCTGGCACGCCAACTAGTAGGGCGATAATAATGCTTGTTAGCTTAATCATTTTATACTCCAATCTTAAAATTCAATCTAATGTTTACGACTTCTTTATTGAGTCGATTTTCTTTGTTTTATTAATATGTCGTTCATCAAAGATATCTTTTCTGTTCGACACGATTTAATTCTTCACTCTTCAGTTTTTCTAAAGTTCACCAAACTAGTTATTTAATCACGATTTTATGGATGCTGCATTTCTCCAAGAAATCACTTGAACACTCAAAAGTTAGTTTCATCTTTTTGTTTCCGCAATTATAAGTCCTTACAGGATAAAAGTCCTGGCCTGGCAATCCCCATGCGGAATCACTATCCTTGAAATTGCATTTTGAACCGGTCTGTTGCTCAAGCAATACTTGATATCCATCAATAATTTTTTTATTTTGAGCAATTGCTTGGGCATTCAAACCATTTTCATAGTCTTCTCCCGCAAATGCATTTAGTGATGATAAAATAATTAATCCAACGATGATTGCTTTCATAGATTCTCCTCGAGCTAATGCTCATTATAGTAATGTCTCCGACTTCGTTATTGAGTCGATTTTCTTTGTTATTGTGAGCGCCGTTCAGTAAAGTTCGCTTTTCCGTGTGGTACTCTCTAATCTTCATTCTTCATGCGCGATGATCGTGAACTTTCTGGAATTTTTAAAAAATTTCAGATTAAAGTTCAGCTTATTGATTTTGATACTCTTCAATTTTATTTCTAACAAATTCAACATCATCAGAAAGTAAGCCTTTAAAATACACACTCGGATAACGGGCGGCTGAAAGAAATCCGAAGACTGTCATTTTATTATTCTCGCCCCGTTCAAAAAGTGGGGCACCATTAACTAAGTCCGATGCAGATAACTCTGAATGTAAATAACCTGGATACCCTCCAGTGCCATTGACATTAAAGCTATAAAAATTTTGTGCACGGCCAGTTACTAGGGTTGCAAGTTTTTTCTTTCGATACGAGATAGTAGGCGTGACTTTTATTTGCGCGGGTTCTGTTTTTAAATCTTTATCTAAGATAATTAATCCTAAATCCGTTGCAATTCTAGCAGCAGAATCGGCAGAATGACCTTTGAAATAGTCAGATTTAAAAAAAGTGGCAAGCACATTTGCTTGCTCATGACCATTCGTTACCGAGACTAATTTTTTATCAAAAGTAATCACACAGTATGCTGTTGTTAAAAGGGCTCTTTTTCCAACGAGGACACCTTCACAATGTTCAGCAACTTTCTCGGTGCCACCAACAAAAGAATTACCTAAGATTTTAAAGTGTTGTTTTCTTATTTGCTCAATCTCAGAAAATTCAAGTTTGAAGGCATCTTGGGCGATATAACTTTCTTTTTGAGAATCCGCAAAAGCAGACATACTTCCTATCGTTAATAAACCAAATAATAATATCTTCATAAATGCTCCTTTCTTAAAGCTTGTCTTCGACTTCGATATTCAGTCGATTATCTTTGTTATTCTTAACATCAGTCTAAATTAGGGCCGTGAAGAATCGAAAAAAAAAATCTGCCATGAATTTTTCGGGGAGGGGAGCTAGGTTGTTGAATTTGAATGGAAAATTGGAAATCTACTTAAGTCAGAATGAAATTCTTCCAAAGCAACCAATATGTTTATCACTTTTTTGAGATGTTATTCTTGAGTTTAAGAGGCCATTTTTACTTTGGTGCTTAAAAAGTAGCACCCTTTACGACTTGAAATAGTTACTGAGTACTCTTGTCTCACCCTGTAAACGAGTTTTTCTAGTTTATTTAAAGCAAATTTATCCGTAGGTTTTTCTCCCCAGAGTAAGAAGTAGAGGTCCAGCTTATTGATGGGAGAGGTTTGTGCTTGGAGGATTTGGTAGAGCGCCTCCATTTTATTTGAGGAACTTTGAATCTGAGAGATTGTAACAAGTTCTATCTTCGACTCTTTTCCTCTCAAGAATTTTTGTAAACAAAGAGAAAACAAACATTTTTGTCCCTTAAAGACAAAGTTTCCTTGATAAAGTTCTTTGTTTTTTGCTTTTAGTTCTTCCCAAGCTTGTTGAGCATGATCCATATTGCACGCTTCTAGTGCCAGAAGGGTTTTCACTTGAAGATAACGCTCAGGTGAATTGGTAAAATCCGCTTCATAAAGATAAAGAGTGGAGTCATGGGTGAGATAAGCTAAAAGTTGCTTCATGAACCGGAAGTCCGAGCTTAGAAGATACTTTCTGGTTGAAGAGATTTCTTGTAATACTTTTTCACAGCTCCCGTAGAGATTTTGCAAGAGATAATACTGGAAAAGCTCTACCGAAAAAGTAATTTTTTGATATTCACTCATTTCTTCTTGTACATCACTCAAGTTGTCGATGATTCTTTCGGCGGAGGAGAAATCTTCTGTTTGGTTAGCATAACTTAGGCGACACAGTTCATAATGGATTCTTTGGGCAGGTGGAATAGGCGTACTGGACATTTTTGCCAGCAGCTTCTTCATTTGATTTAAATCCCTTAAATTTTCGTTGATCACAAAAAGATTGTAGAGAGTACGAAAGCGTATAGTGTCTAGATTAATGGCATAGCGGACTGGAAGTTTCGCTAGAGATTGGGCAACCAGTTCCAAGGCTTTTTGATATTGAGCTTTACTGTTCCAGGCAATACCTAAAATTAAAAGTCTCTGGGATTCAACTATATCTATGTTACATGACATAGGGGTCAAAAGGGCAATGATCTGATCGTATTCTTTGTCCCGTAATAAGAGCCAACTTTCTAGAATTTTTTTCTCATTTTGTGTCAGTCTTTTATCAGTCATCAGACGATTGAATTTAGTAATTTCTTGCATAGTTTGAGGAAATTGAGAAAGACCCTGGAGAAATATTTTAGGAGTCTCTTTCATAACTACTCACTTAATATACTTTAAATAGGTCTGGAAGTAGTTTATGGTCTCTTGGCTGGCTTTTTGATCAAGAGAATATTTCTTTTCTAAATAGCGAGCGAAAATTGGATCTTCGATGATGACCTCAAACTGCAATCTTTGGAATGAATTAAAAAGACATTGAGGAGAGTCATATTTTCCCTGATCGACATTTCCATTTTGGAAACAACTGATGCAGTTCTTTTTTAATTCCGTTTTGAGTAGAAGCACTTCTCTTGTTCCTGCATTTTTCAATAAAAATTTCTCGAGATCGATAATAGTCTCCAGATTTTTTTCTGGAACTACCACACAGCGGTTCAAATTGATTTGAATCTGCTCGATCAGAGGCTTTAGTTTGCGATCAAATGCGAGGTATTCATCAAAGGTGATGGGTTTTGTTGCCGCTCCCAATTCTATAATAGGATCTCCGGTAGGCCCGCCATGTTTCTGCGCCCAAACCGAGGGGAGTGTCAGTTCAAAGACAACTAGAAAGAGAAGAAGAAAAAAACAAAAATTTTTCATATATATTTGGTCGGTGATATAAGTGAAAAACTAAAGTTTTTGTTATTGCTATCAATGTTGCCCATAATTGTGGGCGGAGGGACATGAAAATAAATATTATTAATCTAATTATTTATGACTCTTCCTTCCTGAGTTCTTATGTCGGGTATGCTATTCACTTTATCGTCATCTAGCTTATTGAATCCATAAGCCTTTCGGAAAAACTTTTTCGTGTTAAATGACAAATTTATTGGAACTTGGAAATCCCCCAGTTTTTCGCCGGGGGATTTTATAGAAATTCTTCGCTTTAAAACTGGGCCACTGTTTACCAAATTAACTTTTGATGAATGTTGTTAAGGCCGTAATCAGACCAATACTGGCTGCCATCATGACTCCCATGCGGATAGTGAGGGTGAGCTCAGCTGCCTTTATGTTAGCGTTTAGTTCGGTCTTAAGTTCTTTCATTTCAGACCGTACTTCATTCATCTCAGCCTGCAGATCAATCTTTAGTTCTTTCATCTCTGACCGTACTTCATTCATCTCAGACCGTACTTCATTTAAGTCAGCCTTCGTCATGAAGTAGTGCTCTTTGAAGTCACCCTTGGTGGCAAAATTTTGGTCCATAAGATCCATCCATAATTGCACAGACTTTTTGGCCTGCTCGGTAGTAAATCCTACCTTCTCTAGTTCCTCAGTATACCTCAATACATGAATCATTGCGACTCCTCCAATGTTTTAGTTTACTTGAAGAGCTGCAAAGTCTGTTTAAAGGAAGAAGAGGATAAGCCATTAAAAATTCAAGGTGAAATTTTAGCGGTTTTATTACTATCCCAATTTAATAGTGAAGAAGCGTCCTCATAAGAACAGCTGAACTAAAAGAATTTCTCGCATAATAGATGATGAACTCTCGTTATTTCAGTAGGTTATTTGGAGGTATAAATTTCCATTGATATACTGTTTTATATTCAGTGTTAGAGAATTCCATTTTACTTGCAAACAACACCATCATTTTTATCTCCTGTGAGAGTAAATGGGGTGTCAAGGGGAAGCTTAATGTCAGTCATGGCAGAACCTCTATAAATACTCATCGATAGGGTAAAATCTTTATTTTCTTGGACAAGAATCTTAACACTATTTTTTTTGTCATAACTCCAAGACGGGATAAGAGAACTCTCCGGAATATGAACACGTATTTTATCACTTTTGTTATCTAGATTATTAAAATAGAAGCAATCTAGTGCGTATGAGGGAGCAATCCAAATTGTCATTAGAACGATAATAAATGTTTTCATACTTTTTCCTTACGTTTTTATCAAATGCCATCGACTTCGTTATTGAGTCGATTATCTTTGATATTCTTATCAGCAGTCTAAATGAAGGGCGTGAAGAATCGAAAAAAATAATCTGCCATAATTTTTTCAAGCTATGTATCTGAAATCTAAGTAGGGGGCTAGGTTAAGGTGAATGCCAGAATTGATTAAAACACGATCTAATCTGAACAGAGAGCTTAAGCAGAACTTGCACTATATTACGAGATACGACCAACTAGCTGCCTCCTCTCTTAAATACAATAGGTCTATCGATCTTTAGTGCTGTTTTTTAGGTGAAATTCTTCCAGGCTGGCTTAAAATGAATGAGAGCTTCTATATTAAGAGAAATTCTTAAAAGCTTGAAAAACATTCTTCTCCTTTGCAACAATAAATGAATTCAAGCTTGGAAAAAGTAGCTATGAGATTATTAGATAGGCAATCTTTTTAGTCTACTTGTAAACGCTTTTCGTGCTATTTCCATTTGATAGGCTTCAAGTTAAGCTATAATCTCTTCACTTAAATCACCGCACTCCAGACATTGAAGGCCTCTTAGATCAACCAGCTATCTTCTTATTCATTTTGTGAATTACAGTGGTAACAGTTTTTTCATCCAGGAATTGATCTGTAGCGTACTTATGCAACACACTTGCAATGAGCGTCTGGTAAGGAATCCCTTCAAGCTCCGCTTTTTCTCGAATCTTATTCACGTCTTCGGGATTGAGCCGTAAGTTTACTCGGGCATCTTTATTTCGACCTTGAGCCGCTTCAACCATCTCTGACTGTAGTCGACTAGTCTCTTTCTTGGACACGGGCTTCCAGTAACCACTTTCGATTTCAGACTCAAATTTTTGCTCGTCATCATTAAGTTTAAAATTAAGTTTTTTCTTTTTCATTTTTTCTTCCCTCCGTATCGTTTCTGGTATGCCCGCGATGGAAAGACGGTAAAAAGAAAGAACACTTCCTCTGCCTCTTTAAACGGAACCGCATGCGCATAACGATCAATCATTACAATTAGGATCTTTTGATCGGGATAATTAGAACTGCTTAGTACGTCGCGAAAGCCACCCTTCTCAAGAGCATCTAGCACATCCTCGAAGCTTGGCCGCCCCATTTCTTTCAACTTTTTATTTTTTTCTGGTTTCCAGACCCAAGACTTAATGATGATTATTGTATGACAATGTACACACTTTGTCAACTCCCCCACCAAGTGTCCGTAGGTAAGTTCCTTTATCGTTCGAACGATTTTTAGAGATTAGACCTGATATTAAAAGACCCAGCTTGTGGCAGGTTAGAGTGCACTCATCTAATCAGACACCGGTCACCATAAAAAATTCCCCAGTTTTCGGCTGAAAGATTGTATGGAAATCGCTCGCTTTAAAACTGGGCTACTCTTCACCGAATTAGGGATTAAAATAGTTCGGAAGATCCGTTTCAAAATGATCATGAAGGTCGCTAGCTTCTTTGGAAAATCCTGTCATTGAATTTTGGTACAACGCTGCTTGATTCATGATGTTCCGTCTTAATGTTTTTATCTCCCAACTTTTACCATCAAAAGGGGCGGGAAACAGAGTGTCTCTATTGCCTTCTTTTGCCCATAAATCATATTCACTCGGAGATTTATTCATTATCCAGGTGTAAGCCAACAAGATTTCGTTGAATGTTTGCTCTTGCCCAAAGGAGATTGATTCGATAGCACCAGTGCCACAGATGATGTAATCGACAAAACTTGTTTTCAAGCCAGGTGTATATTTATCCCGATTATAATATGCTGCTAAGACCATGCCTTCCTTACAATCATTAGCTGGATTAAAAAAAACCTGGACCGACATCTTTAAATTTAATTTGGGTTCCTTTTTTCAATTTAATTCTCATCAAAACGTCACCATAAGCATAAGTCGCAATAGGAGAAGGAGTACTAAAGAGGATTTTACCTGGTACAGTTTCTTTCATTGACGAGGCTAGAAGATTAGTAAAATACTTTGCCTTATCTAGGCTACCCCATGCATACAATGTATCAGGAGTGCATTGTTTTAATAGATAATTTCCGTCATTCGCAACTGTATGCTCTCGAAGCTCTTTAACCTCACATGCCTTAAGACTGTATTCCTTTTTGGTGATATCCAAGTCATAGTTTCTTGAAACGATTTTTATCATTTCTTCGTCATCTAACTTTTTTTTGATTGTACCAAATTTAATGAAGGCCCTAAAGGGTGGTCTGCCTTCTGCATATTCAGCCAAGACTTTCTTTGTTCCCATGAGATCACATTCAAAAGATGAACTCGCCTCAGTAATTGTGGTTTTCCAAGGGGAAATTACATTTTATTTCATCTTGAAGATGCTAAATCTCATTGGTTGTTAATATTTTCTTCCTTCATCTGTTCGTTAATCACATCAGTAACTAGAGATTTAGGCAAAGATTTCGAGCAGCATCTCGATTGTCTGGCTGGTACATACTGTCGGCGATTACGATGCATTGATCACTAGTAATGCTTTCATAATACCGAGTGATACAACTTAACCTAGCAGCGTCGCGATTGGATGGCTGATACATGCTGTCGGCAATCACTTTACACTCCTCTACGGTTGGCTTTTTAACAATGGATTCAATGCAATACTTTCGAGCAGCATCTCGATTCTCTGGCTGGTACATGCTGTTGGCGATGTAGCTGCATTGATTACTAGTAATACTTTTGGAATAACGAGTGATGCAACTTAGTCCAGCAGCATCTCGATTGTCTGGATCGTACATCGAGTTGGCAATTTTGGCACAAGCCATAATATCTCCTGCCGCCTGGGCTTGAAGCGCTGATAATGTGGTCACCAAAACAATGCAGGCAATAATTGATGCTTTCATTTTATTTCTCCGTTCATTTAATGTTTTCGACTTCGTTAATGAGTCGATTATCTTTGTTATTCTTAACAGCAGTCTAAATGAAGGGCGTGAAGAATCGAAAAAAATAATCTGCCATGATTTTTTCTTTTTATGTCTTTGATATCTAAAAAGAGGCTAGGTTAGCCTTCAAGAAACTTCCAGCTCCTGTCTATAAATACTTAATTGAAATAAAAGTCTTTAAATAATAAAAAATCCCCCAGTTTGGCTGGGGGATTTTATTGAAATCGTTCGCTTTAATTCGTACTATTTTTTTGAACTTCCAAATGTGAATGTTAGCCCCATATTTACTCGGCTTGAACTCATTACGTTTCTAATATCCATATCAACGTATTCTTCAGCTTTGACCCAGTAACTTGAACCACCACTAAATCCGGTGGCTGCACTTTTTCCTTTCAAATTATCGCTCATAACAAGGTTTGCACTTACATTGACTCGGAGTTTATTCCCAGATTTCAAAGTTTTAGTATAACCAACCTCAGGATTAAGTATAAGTGTTTTTCTAACTACTTTTTGTTCCCAGTATCCATCATTACTAAAATTTTTCCATCCTGGTGCATCTGAAGGACGAGCACTTGCACCACTTGCAGTCATATAATATTTAGCATCCATAGAGCTGCCATACCCATTTGCGACTTCGTAGTTAAATTTATCTTCATCCCATTTTTTTTGAGCAGCTATCGCTACCGCATCAGCACTTGAATAAGCAGTTGCTTCTGTTTCTCTTCTTTGTTGAGTTACAGGGTTAATGTAGTCTCCGTATCCTTTTCGCATCCTTGATCCCGAAATTCCAAAATCCACAGCTGAGTTATCACTAAGTTTGTGCTTTATGCCTAATCCTAATTTAAGCTCCGAACCGGTACCAATAGATCCACCAGGAGTATATCCTGAGAGGTTAATAGCTGGAGTATTTAATTTCCCTGTAAAGCCAATATTGAGTCCTGCATTCCCAACTAGTTGAGTCTTTTCATTTTTAGATTCAAAAAATACTTGCTGAATCTCTCCTGAAATTAGTTTCACATAATTATCAACTTGCCCGAGATAATCCATATCTTTTTTACGTTCAACTTCAATGATCCCCAATCTTATTTTTGTATTGTCATTTTTTGAAACTAAATCGGCCGCGCTGATTTGGATATAGTGACGTCCATCTTGAGAAATTTTCAAATCGTAAGGAATAATTCTTATCCTGGCCATATCCGATTCATCTAAAGAATCAAGATCAACTTCATCATCCCCGTAAATCATTCCGTTTACACCAATGACAAGAGCCCTTTTACCATTTGCGAGTGTTCCGTTTTGCAAATTATAAAAGTCATTTTCAATGGAAGCACTTGTAAGAAAATGTTTCAAAATTTCTTCAGTTTTAGAAATATTTTTACCCTTCGTCATTTCTGATTCTTCAAGGCTTGTTGGGGTTAAGTAGTTCTTGCTTGTTTCTTGAGCGTAAGAGAAGTTCATAACTGATATTACAGCCAGTACCAGGATACTTTGCTTTTTCATAATTCTTTCCTTTTTTAATTGGACTGACCCCTTCGGACTGTAGAGCCTTTTAGGCTATTTCTTGTACAGGACGA
>JBMOGR010000012.1:0-123846 GCA_049318265.1 Bacteriovoracaceae bacterium | reverse complement strand
CGTATAAGTGGTTCTTAAAAGAAAAAATGCCGAGAAAATAATATGGGTCTAGGACGATAAATCCTAGGCCCAACACTATGTCTTTGCATTAATGCGTGTTAGTTGCGATTCAAACGAGTCATTTACACTTAGCGATCACAAGATCAATATTTGTAAAGCGTTGATGATTAAGCACTAATACACCATTTGGTTCGCCTTTTTTCTTACAGATATCAGCCGAGAGGTCGAAAGCTGCTTCAAATGTATACCCTAGGGCATAAATAACGGGTTTATTTGGCGCTTCTGTACTACAGATTACTTTTAAAGACGCATAGGAACCGTGTTCTTTAGCATCAACCACAGACTCAATAAATTTATCCTGGCTGGCACACAGCTTTGCTGCCGACTCAATCGCCCCGTCCATTCCTACACCGAGCCCCTCAACAATCAAAGGATTCGCGTAAGCAGTAACAGTGCTGAGAAACAATAATGTAGAAAGAACTTTTTTCATAATAATTCTCCGGTAATTTAGTTAATGTCTTCGACTTCATTATTGAGTCGATTTTCTTTGTTATCGTAAACGCCGTTCAGAAAAGCTCACTCTTCCGCGCGGCACTCGTTTTATCTTTGGTCATCAATCTTTCATTCACTTCAAAAACTAGTGGCTCCAACCCACCATTTTATTTTTTTATCTTCATTATTTATTAGAATGAGATGTCTTTTCTATAGCCTTTACCGTGCTTCCATCTTCAGTTAACACAACCTCAAACCCACCAATCTTGGCATTAGCAAAAACAGTTTCAAGATAGTTATCAATCTCACTATTCTTTAGAACATATTGATATTCAATTGGAATTTTAATGCCGTTAATTTCCTCAAACTTCGGCCCTTGTTTTAAGTAATTAAGGAAATGTTCAGAACAACTTAAATTGCCTTCCAGAGGAAAATTCAAATATTCGCCAGGCTTATCTAAAAGGCGAGCGGAGACTTTGCTTCCATCGGCGGCCAAGTATGCTGAAAGAATACAAGATTCACTAGCTAAAGATGTTTGAATTTCTGAGCGGCTATTATTAATAGGAGCTGTTTTTCCTTCTCGTATGCACCCGATAAGGGAAAGGGCGATCAAGCATAGTAGTAATGATTTCATGGTATCCCCTTATTAAAGATTCAAGCTAATGACTAAAAGTCATCTGTTGTTAATATTCTCTTCGTCCTTGTGACCATCGAGCCTAAAAGCTCGTCTTTAGATTCACTAATCACTTTTTCTTTATTCATCGATTCAGCAAAAGCTTATCAAACTAGTAGACCGTATCAGAAGTTTTGAACTTGAAAATACGGTCTTCTAGTGGTTCATGGTTAAGTTTCTTCACAGCTAACCGTCACATGATACGATAATCCATTGTGCTTAGTTGGTTTAAAATGCAACTGTGCAGTGTCGGACGAAGGTTTTGCCATCCACACCTGAAAATAAACATCAATTTTGTCATAGACAAAAATGGGTTTAAATTTAAATCCTTTTTTGAGTACAGGAACAGACTCAGCACCTAACTTCTCTAAGAGTATTTTGCTTTTTCTCGAATTTAATTTGGGAAATAACAAACCGGTTTCAACAAAAAGTTGAGAATGATATTTAACACCCTCTGGATATCCAACCTTTGGAACTGAAAAATCATCCGAGTCATATCCAATATGTACTGGCTTGTTGCTTCCATCGATTCTAGTTATTCTAAAATTTTGCTCAATTTTATTTGGCAAGTATCGTACTTGCGGATTACTTATACTTGTCTCTTCACCACTGATTTGACATTTGATGTCTTGGGTGTAGTAACTATTCGCATTTGAGATTAATGGAATAAAGGCCAACACACCAATTAATAATCTTTTCATATTTTCTCCAAGTTATTCAATGTTTTCGATCACATAAATTGGATCGATTTTCTTTGTTTTAATAACCAGATTATTAAACGGAATTTGATCGCCTCATAGAGGTCGTGAACGAATGACATTGAGGTGTCAAAAGATTTGACAGGAGTTTTTGACCTGGCATGGGCCAAATCTTTAAATTAATGAGTACCAGTTATAAATTCAATTAAAACAACAATGGCCAGACCATTATATTGTTAATTTCTTATTCATACTAACCTAAGACGATATTGATCGGGAGAAAAAAATTTGACCTCAAATTTTCGTTTCATTTATCTAAGAGGGAGGCAGCTCATGGGTTAGTTTTAGCTCTAGAACAATATGAGACCGAGGGCAGGAATTTGACTAACGACGAATATAAACGCGATTTCTAAGCTCGCTATAAGGAATGGCTACCGCCTTTTATTTTATTGAAATCAAAAAAAGCCTCGCAAATTGCGAGGCTTTTTCATTTTAACTTTATGCTCTTAAATCTTAGTTTATTTCGCTGAAGAGATTGTCATACATCACATCTTGGTATGTTTTAAGAGAGTATGAAGGCGTCACTCCCATCCATTCCTTAATGTTTGTGTCATCTTGTTTTTGTTGAAGCCATTTTAGAATACAAGACTGACGTAATGATTTTGGCGTAAGGGTAATGACTAATTTTTTACGTAATTCCTCAAAAACAATTTCAAGTCCACGTGGAGAAAGTCCTCCAGAGAGAATGCGGTATGGATTGGCGTTAAAAAGAAGTTCATCAAACTCCATTTTACTTTTATTGCATTCTGCTGTTAAGCGCTCCATGTATTCATTGAATAAACCAAAGAAAATACTTGGCACTGGAACAGTATATGGATCGCGCTTTAGTGGAGTCACGAGCACTCTTATTTCATTTTCAGTGATGAGGATTTGTTTTCTTGATAGTTTCGCCAGATCAGAAACTTTAAGTCCGGCTCCATAAATAAGTGCAATAATCACTTTGTTTCTAAGAGCGATCATTTTTTCAATATCTGAACCTTGATTAGATTCTGTGCTTAGGTAATCCCAAAGCACACGAACATCTTTATAAGGAGTCGGGTGTGGTACATCTAAAAACTTCGGACTAGTGGGAAGTTTTCTCATTGGGTTGTCACTAAAAAGATTTTTCGTGATGAGATAATCAAAAAAGATTCTGACTGTTTGTACGCGACGACGGCGAGAGTTGTCTGAAGTATATTTCTTGTCTAAATAAGAGCCATATTCCATCACTTTCGGGATACCAAAATCATTCAGCATCAGGCCTTCTTGTTTTTTTAGAAGAAAATCTTTGAAACAATCTAAGTCTGTTTTGTAGTTTTTGATAGTGTTGGGGCTTTTACCTTTAGTCTTTAGTTGCTCTAAAAACTCAGACTCTAAAGTAACCAAACTCAACTCGGACGAACTCAACTGGGTGTTATTCATAGCTATACCTGATATTAAAATCTTAAGAATGTTTAAGGTGTGTAAAAGATACCTGATTACACCCCCTTAAGCAACTAAACTTGGCAAAGCTTTTCCATTAAGGTACTAGACCCTCCATTCCAAATTTTTGTGGAAAGAAAGAAGACGACCTCCCATGATGCAAGAGCACTCTGCCCTTACTCTAAATAAACTTAATTACAGCTTTAAGCGTCCATCGCTTTTAGCGGAGGCACTCGTCCATTCTTCTTACCGTAATGAACACAAACAGGAAGTCAGCTCTGATAATGAACGCTTAGAGTTTTTGGGCGATACGCTTTTAAACAGTTTTGTGGCCATTAAATTAGTGGAATTGCATCCCAATATGAAGGAAGGGGAGCTTTCTAAATTAAGAAGTTCACTTGTGAATGAAGAGGCCCTTTATCAACTTGCGCTCCATATTGGTTTAAAAGATGTCATTCAAGTTGGAAAAGGTGAAAGAGAACAAATTCAACAAGGACAGCGCTCTATACTTTCGGATTCCTATGAAGCAGTGATTGCGGCGATCTATTATGATTCGAATTTTGAAACTGCATTTCAGTGGTTTTTAAAAACGACCTTAGAATTTGCTCCAGGCTTTTTTTCAGAGGAAAAACTTTTAACTTTTGATGCCAAAACTAAGTTACAAGAGTTGACCTTGAAGGAATTAAAAGTTCTTCCTCGCTATGAAGCTCAGGAAGTAAAAAGAGAACGAGAAACTTGGTTCACAGTAAAACTCTTTATAAAAGAAGAGTGCTTTGGCCCAGTAACAAATAGATCTAAAAAAGAAGCAGAAAAACAATTGGCTGAAATGGCCATCCAGCATTGGAATCATAAACCATAAGGGGTACTTTATGTTACTAGAAGATCAGTACATGCATAACCGTTCTATCGTTGTTGCCACTCTAGGGGCGCCGAACGTAGGAAAAAGCTCACTTATCAATCATCTTCTAGGCTTTGATTTGGCCATAGTTTCTAGTAAACCACAAACGACAAGAAATCATTATCACTGTGTCTTTACAGTCGATCACACTGAAGTGGTCATGATTGACACTCCAGGAATCCATAATTCGGCTCAAGAAATAAATCGTCGTATGAATGGACAAGCGGCCGATGGAAGTGAAGGAGCAGATTTAAACTTAGTGTTGTTAGATCTTTCTCAGGATCTTTTAATTCAAGCTAAAAACTTCTCTGAACTTTATAAAGGTGAATTCAAGGAATCATGGTTAATTTTTACTAAATGTGACCTGGTAGATGCAACGAACTTCAAGTTCCAAGTGGCTTTCGACGAAATCAAAAAAATCATCCCTTCGTTAACAAAATATTATGTTTTATCAGCTAAGCAAGGTGAAGGCGTTAATGAGTTCACATTAGCTTTAGTGGACAAGTCAGCTCCTGGCCCTCATTTGTACCCAGGCGGTGACGTTTCAAATAAAAATGAACGCTTTTTTGTGACAGAATATATTCGTGAACAGGCCTTCGCTATTTTAAAAGATGAACTTCCCTATGAACTGGCAGTTGTCATCGATGAATATAAAGATTTAAGAGACAGAGGTGAAGAAACCAAAATCGCTTCTCATATTTCGGCTTCCATCTTAGTTAACCGCCCTTCTCAACGTGCCATCGTAGTCGGTTCTCAAGGTGGAGTGATTAAGGAAATTGGTACCCGCGCTCGTAAGAAAATTGAAGCGATGGTTGGTGGACAAGTTCACCTAAATCTTCACGTCAAAGTTAGTCCAAAATGGTTCAAGAATAATTTTATCCTTGAAGAAATCGGTCTGCCACGCGTTCAAGGTTCACCTAGAGTTTGGAGAAAAAAATGAGTACATCGATAGTTATTTCTCTGATTGGACGTCCCAATGTTGGGAAGAGTACGATCTTTAACCGTTTAATGCATTCTCAGTTTAAGGCCATTACTTATGATAAACCGGGTGTAACTCGCGATCGTCATTATGGAATTTTAAATGTGGATGAAGAAACTTCTGCTATTTTAGTTGATACAGGTGGCTTTTATCCAACCCACATTGAAGCTTCGGGAAATACGCTGGAAGAGCAACAGTTTAACACTTTTTTTAACATCATGGGGGACCAAGCCAAGATTGCCATCGATGAATCAGATCTAGTGTTACTAGTGGTTGATGCCAGAGAAGGGATGAATCCTTTCGATCAAAATATTTGTGATTATGTGAGAAGAACTAAAAAACAATTTTGGGTTTTAGTGAATAAATTCGATTCCATGAAACAAGAAGGCGCAGAAAACGAATTCTATGCCATGGGAATTGACCAAGAACAGATTATTACACTTTCTGCTGCTCATGGGATTGGCTTCGAAGGTCTTCGTGATCGTTTGAAAGCGACCATCATGAAAGAAGAAGAAGTGAAAAAAAATATCACTCTTCAAAATGGAGTGGCTCCGGTTTCTGAAGTGGTCGCCAATGTGGCCATCATCGGTGCTCCCAATGCTGGGAAATCTACTCTTTTAAATCGATTACTGGGCGCTAATCGCGCACTAGTCAGTGATATCCCTGGAACTACGGTTGATCCCATTGAAGGATATTTTGAATTATACTTTGGTGATGATGTAACAGCACTGAAAAGTTATAAAAATGAGTTATTAGAAAAAACATTAGAAGAAACGGTTGAAGATGCCGACTTAGAGGCTAGTAGTAACACGGATGAAAGCTTCGATGATGTGCAAACCTTTGATGAAGAAGCGGAAGTCGAGACAAGCACTGATGATCTTGAATACAAAATCTTCGATGCTCCTGAACAAGCTGAATCGACTCCAGAAATCGTGCAAGAAGCAGTTGTTGAAGGCCCAAATCCTTGGCGTACAGTAAAACTAGTCGATACGGCAGGAATTCGTAAGCAAAAAAATGTTTCAGGATTTATTGAATCACAATCGGTCATTCGATCTCTTAAGGCCATCACCGATGCTGATGTCGTGATCTACATGGTTGATGCAACAGTTGGTATCACTCATCAAGATCGAAGACTGTGTGACATTGCTTTAGAAAAAGGTAAATCCCTGATCCTTTGTTTAAATAAAATTGACCTTGTGAGCATGAACTTTCAAGACAGAAAGAAACGTAAGGATTGGACGGAAGAACTTCGTCATAAAATTCCTTGGCTTGATTTTTGTGAACTGATTACTATTTCAGCCAAACAGGGTGGGCACATCAATTTCTTAAAATTGAACCTGGCCAAGACCGTTCTTATTCGACATAAGAAGCTTGGAACGGGGGAATTAAACCGTGTGATAAATGAATTGGTTGATAAAAATCCTATCATCATGAAAAATTCACGTAATCGTTTTAAAGTGAAATATGCTTCAATGATCAAAGCCTCTCCTCCAACTTTTCTTCTGTTTTCTAATAAATCAAAGAATATCCCGGATAACTACCGTCGATATTTAGTGAAAGGTATTAGAAAGAGCTTTGCACTGGTCAACACTCCAGTCCATTTGATTTTTAGAACAGGTGCTGATTTAGAAAATCGTTTGAAGGGAATGGAAGAGATGACTTCTACCAACTAAGGCAGTAGTTCACCATAACAGAATGTACATAGCCCGTGAGATCTTGATACACGGGCTGATAAATTGCCGTATACTTATCTTTGAAGGCCACTGAGTGGAACAAATACTCAACGTTCACGTAAGTGGACTTCATTTCGATAGGGAACTCTAAACCTGCACCTACACTAAAACCGAAACCTCCGGACTGCTTGAATTGGTTTTCAGCTTCCGTCGCTTTGTTTTCCACGAATTTATTGGTCACATACCAGTACTCCATTCGTCCCGTAAGGTAGGGGTTAGAATAAGTAATAGCCGTTCCTAAATCTGAAGTGTCGAGATACTGGCGGTATCCGAAGAATGGTCTGGTAGCGTTTGTTTCCACTAAACCAGGTGTGTCGTCTTTGTAAGCAATGGTTTTTTCATCCACTGCCATACTATGCCTAGAGTATTCAATCCCTAAAGTAAAAGCGGAGAGAAAATTGGCGAAATAAACCACGGAGATGTGATAAGTTGGCGGCTCGTTGTCATAAGCTGCTCCACGATTTCCCGTGAAACTGGTCATCCCAACTCCAATATTGAAGGAAAAAAAGCGGCTATAACGATAGAAACGTTCATCTTCCAGTACCTGTGCTGATTCGACGTCTTCGTTGAAATCAGAAAAAATATCGCCCCCGATATTCAGATCTTCATCCATTTCATTGACGATGTCCGCTGGATTCACTTGGGCCCTCAAAGGAAGGCTTAAGAAGAGGGTCAAAAAAAGCATTGCGCGTATTAGCATGTTGTCCAAAAAGATTTTTAAAATAAACACTTTAGATAAGTTTACCCAGATGTTTCATCTTTGACAACATTAGGGGGAGTCGCTAAACTTGGGATTCATTTTTTATCCTTAACTAAAACTTTTTTCAGGAATTTTATGGAAAACAAAAGCCAGACTCTCGACCAAACTTTCAACAAAACAGATTTCGGTCATTTCGTTGCGACCAACAAGTCACTTGTTATCGGTCTCCTTGTTTTCTTTTTAGTAGGAGCCTTAGGTTATTCTTTTTATCGTAGTAATGCTGAAGAAGCTCACGAAAAAAGTATGAATGAAATTTTCACTTTCTCACAAACGAAATTGAAAGATTTTCAAACCAAGAAAATTTCAAAAGATGATGTTCTTGCAGCTTACAAAGGTCTTGATGCAAAAGTGATGAAGAGCCAAGGTATGTTTACCCTTTCAACAGAGCTAGCGATGGCTCTTCGTGATCAAGGTGAAGCGGCTGCCGCGGTATCTATTCTGGCGCCAGTACTTGATAACTTTTCAAGTTCAAACTATGCATACTATTTTATCTCAGCTAATTTAGCTGTTCTTTATGAAGAAAATAACGAATTAGATAAGGCCATTAGCTCTCTTGAAAATTTAACCAAAGCGAAGGTTAAAGTGATGGAAGCGAAAACTTATTTCGATCTTGGACGCCTTTATAAAACAAAAAATGATCTATCAAATGCACGCTTGAATTTTAACTATGTTGTTTCAAATTTTGCACAAGATGATTTTGCAAAACTTTCTAAGATTTATTTGATGGAAATGGAAGCTAAATAAATTTCATGAAGAAAAATTTTGTCCCTAACATTCTCCTTTTGGCCTTTATCTCTGGTTGTAGTGCTATGGGGAGTTTTAAGGACAAATTTAAGCCTACGGCTGTTCGTCGTGAGGAAAAAAACTTTAAAGTCATTTGGTCTAGGCATCTAGACCCTGAGTACGATGTAGGAAATCTTCCTATCGGTCTATCTAGTCCGTTCATGTATTCCAGTCTTCTTTTTATAGGCGATCTTAAGGGACGAATGACCGCTCATAATCTAGAAGACGGACGAGAGATTTGGCAGCAAACGGAAAAAGACGAACTAGGTTCTATTGCAGGCATTTACCGCGATCATTTAATTTATGGCTCTTACAATGGAAGAGCCATTGCAAGGCACTATCTCACAGGTGAACTTAAATACTCAGTCGATCTTGGGGCTCCTGTCGAATCAAAGCCTATCATCTATCGTGACCGTTTATTCTATCATGTTCGTAACCACCAGGTAGCAAGCTTAGATGCAGCTACTGGTAAAATTCTTTGGACCTACCGCCGTTCAGTTCCCTTTACCACAACCTTACAAAGGGTCTCGGACGTCTTTCCTTTAGACAATAAATTGATTGTAGGCTTCGCTGATGGTGATTTAGTGGCTCTTTCTGTGGAGGATGGAAACGTCCTTTGGGAAAGGAAGCTAGCAACTGGAGTTAAATTTATCGATGTGGATGCTTCACCAGTCCTCTTCAACGGAAAGCTTTATGCAGGCTCAGTGGCAGGTGCTCTTTCCGTCATTAACCCTGAATCAGGTGCGCTTGAGAGAACCTATGATTATAGTATCTCCAGAAGCCCTGTGATCATTGATGGCCAACTTCTCGTGGGTACCATAAACGGAATGATTTACGTGATCGATTCCACCGGTAGTCAAATCAGAGAGAAAAAACTTTCGGCTCAAGGCATTTCATCTATCGTTGAATGGAAAGGCGGTTTAGTGGTGTCCACCCTAGGCGGTAAACTCTACTTCCTAAATAAGAAAAATTTAGACGTGATCGAGACTTATAGTTTAGGCTCTGCCTATTCTTCTGTCATGGGCGAGCTAGCGGTTTTAGGTGATTATTTATCGGTATTTTCTTCACGAAATCACCTCTATATTTTTAGATAAATCGGCTTAAAATTAACTAAAATTTTTCTTGTCTAGCGCTCCATTTTAAGTCAAATTCCCTCCATGGCCAAAGCACTTTTTAGAGCTAAAAATAAACCTTCGCGAGTTAATTTAAGACTCCCATACGTCCCGCAGGGGAAGGAGTCGGGTAACTGTGGGCCATGTTCTTTGAAGATGATCGCGGACTATTATGGACTCAAAAAAAAGACTGGTGAAGAGTACTCTGTCCCGTCTTTAAATCGTCTATGCCATGTGACCAAGGAATGGGGCTGCGAAAAATCGGATATGAATCGTGTGATGAAACGCCTAGGTCTCAAAAAAGAAAAAGTGACTCTCAGAAATATCTCTCGTCATCTGGCCCGTAAAAAACCAGTACTGTCTTTAATCATTGATGAGAGTGGGATCGGTCACTATGCTGTCATTAAGGGTGTCGATCAACAAAAAATCATTTTCCACGATTCTTACTGGGGAAAAAACTTTAAGCGACCTAAGAAATCTGTTCAAAAGCAGGCAAAACCCTTTCAAAATTGGATGTGGGCTTTAAGTCCACAGTAGAAAGTAAGAATTTGTCATGCAACTTATAATGCCAGCCCGAGTCACTCTTTGTTAACATTTTAAGATTAGCCTATTTATTACTAAGGATGGTGAATAATGAAATTGATTTCAGTTTTATTTCTAACACTTTTTTCAACTCAAATTTTTGCGAAAGCGGTGATTGAAGAAGAACTTTATGTATTCGACCAAGATCAATCATTCATCACCCATTTCGCTTCTCAAAAAGATTTGGTTATTGACCACGTCAGTAGCACTGGTTACGAACTTTACGGGGCCAAAGGTTTACAACTTTGGGTGACTGAGCTTGGTCTAAAATCAATTAACCTAAAGGCCATGAGAAATGCCAACAAAGATAATCTAGAAGCTTACCCAAGCTACTCTCAAATCGTTAAAAAATTAAATGAGTTGGCTCAAAAAAAACCTGAGATAGTGAAATTGTTTTCGATTGGAAAAACAAATCAAGGCAAAGATCTTTTCTTTGTTAAGATCTCAGATAATGTTGAGCAAGATGAAGCGGAACCAGAATTCAAATATGTTTCTAGTATGCACGGAGATGAGATCACTGGGCGTGAGCTTATGATTCGTTTGATTGAAGATATTATTAATGGTTACGGTACAGACGCGTCTATCACTAAACTAGTGAACAACACTGAGATTTTCATCATGCCTTCAATGAACCCAGACGGTTCTGAGTTAAAACAAAGAGCGAATGCCAAAGGAACTGATATTAATCGTGACTTTCCCGATTTTTCATCTGCTGATAACCAAAATAATTGGTTGAATCGCTCAGTTGAAACGCAAGCAATGATGAAGTTTCAGGCCACCAGAAATTTTTCTCTTTCTGCCAACTTCCACGGTGGAACTCAAGTTGTTAACTACCCTTGGGATACTCAGAAAGAAACTTTTCCCCTTGAACGTTTAGTCAGAGATTTATCAATCGAATATGCTTCCACGGTGGAAGGAATGTTTAACTCGTCAGAATTCAATCAAGGCGTGACAAACGGATTTGAGTGGTATGAAGTTGATGGTGGAATGCAAGACTGGAGTTACTACTGGTATGGAGATCTTCAATTAACAATTGAATTATCTCATATGAAGTATCCAGAATATTCATCTATTCCTACCTTCTACAAACAAAATAAGGCTTCTCTTTTACGCTATATTTCTCGTATTCACCAAGGAGCCGGGTTTTACTTCGACTTTACTAAAAATGGTATCGTGACAGTAACTCGTCTTGATGGTGGAGAAAAGAAAATTGGAACCTATCGTTTTTCTAAACAAGAGTTCTACAAAGTTTTAGAAATAGGGCAGTATCGTTTTGATATTGAAGTGGAAGGGACCAAGAAAAATTTTACTGTTAATGTCACAAAAGATGTTCAAGACAATAAAGGCAACTTCATCAAGTTATAATCCTAGTTTTTTAATGATTTCATATTCTGATTTTTCACAAGGGGTAATCGATAATCGATTACCCCTTTTAAGTATAATAAGATCCGCTAAATCACTTATTCCTCTCATCATCTCAAGCGAAACAATTCGTTTAAAGCATTTTTCAAATTTTAGATCCACCATAAACCAACGTGGGTTTTCCAGTGTCGCTTTAGCGTCATAATAATCAGAATCAACATCAAATTGAGTGTGGTCGGGGTATGCCACTTTGCAAACTGACGCCAATCCAGCGGCACCAGTGAATTCCGTACTAGAGTGATAGAATATAATTTTATCTGAGAGTTTCATTTCCTTCATGAAATTGCGGGCCTGATAGTTTCTAACTCCATCCCAACATTGAGTTTCTTTTTTCTCTAAGTCCTTAATTGAGAAGACATCTGGTTCAGTTTTCATAATCCAATATTTCATAACAAATAACTCCAATTAAAAAAGCATTAGATCACATCACTCAAGTAATGAAAAGCTGTAAAGTTTTTTGACAGGTGCCCGAGAAGGACATGTATTCGTTTCATTTACATGGAGTGAGAAATGAAAAAAATGTTTCCGATAATTGCTCTTATGATGGTTGGCCAGGCCTGTTCACTTTTTTCGCCTCCCAAAAAGGTTGATGAAAAAGGGGGATTGATGCCAGATTTTTATGTCTTTCAAGACTTCAAAAAAGTGAAAGGAAGATCAATTGCTAGTAGCGAAGTAGAAAAACCAGTTTCAGCTTTTTCTAATCGTAAAATTTATTTTTTAACTCTTTTGTCACAATACCAAGAATTAAAAATGATCACTCGGATTGATTCTCCCGATATAAAAGTTTGTCCAAGCTTCCACACTGAAGTTCTCGATAACAAAAAAGTATCGAAACCTTCAAGCAAAGTTTTTGTTGATCTGGCCCATGTTAATTACGATTTTAATGGTCTTATGAAAAAAGATGGAGATTACTTATCTCTCTTTCCAGAACTTTCATTGCCTTTAACAACAGAAGCACTTCATCCCTCAGTGATCGATTCATTGAATGAAGGCAATCAAAAACATTTCTCAGAGATGTTAGTTAAGGCCTACAAAATCCATTTAGGAAAAGTTTATACGGAACTTAATGATATGTGCGAAAAAGGACAAACTGATAATTTTTATATTTTTGAAAACCTTGTGAGTTACACAAAATCTCATCCAGATTTCAAAGATCAAAAAGCAGCCATGAACTCTGTCTTGAAGTCGAGTGTTTTTGCCAATATGTATATTTTGAAATCGTTAAAAATTAAGCATGCATTGGAAAGAAATGTGGCTTCAACGACACAAAATGAACTTTCCAATTTTGAAGAAGAAGTTCTATCGAGAACCGATACTTTTTGGGTAAAGAATTATTTTGATGAACTAAAATTGAGGAGAGTGGCCAAGAAAATTTAATTCTTGAACACGTTTGTTATGCTAAAGAAAAAGACTATTTCCTTGATCGTATTGAGCATCTTAGGGATCGCTTGTGGAAAGCATACAAAAACTACAAGTGGTGTAAATAGTAGCTTGAATCGCTATATAGACGCTCAGTTAGAAGGCTCCTTTTCTGCTTCAGAAGCCAACATGGGCAATACCTTTTGCGCTGCTCTTGCTTATAAAAAAAACAATTTTGCTAATATGTATGGATCGGGAAGTTTTTCCAAGAAATTTGTTTTCGATATGTCACAAAAAGTTTGTGACAACAATACTGCAGCTAATTTTTCTCAAACTCTAAAGTATTCTGGCTTAAACGGATTATCTTATTTACCAGAGGGCTCGCCTGGGGTTGTTCCTTTTGTTGAAACTGATACTAATGGTGTTTTTTCAACTTACTGTGCTGCTCGTAACCAAATTGCTAGAACCTTTACTAATGGAACAGAAGTAAAAGTATATCATTTCTTTTCAGGGACGGAATGTGGCGGAGATGCAACTCAAATCTGTGCTGTTTATGAAAGGGCATCAGCCGCAGACTTCATCACTACAAATTATAAAAAATACCTTATAAGTACTGGACCATTTTTAAGCCGTGATCTTAAGGGACAAGAAGTTTTTTCTGAAGAACAAGCGACTTGTAACGGCTCTATCCAGATGCTTAAGCATACTCTACGTCAAATCCAAGACTAATGATCCCTCCATAATTGACAGGTTTATAGAAAATCTCTTACAATTTTTCTATGAACAAAAAAATAATCCTTCCTTGTCTTTTACTTTCATTTCTTTCTTGTGGTAAAAATGCGGAACCGCCAAAGACTTTAAGCAATATGCTTGGACGTGTGATTGACCCTATTTTAGAGGGAAGTTTCACAGTTGCCGAAAAAACTTTGGGTGATAATTTTTGTAATAGTCTATCCTACAAACGTTCCCGTTTTCCTGCCTTATACGGTTCAGGAAATAAAGTTTTCAATTTCACCATGGCAAAAAAGAATTGTGGTGATACTGATGAAAATCAATTCAACCAACGTCTTATTTATTCAACTACTGGCGGAATAACTTATGCCTCTGTCAGTGCACCGGCCATTGTTCCTATTGTTGAACTTGAGTCCGCAGGTGTTTTTGCTCTCTACTGTGCTAATCGCTTACAAAATAGTCGTGTCTACAGCATTGGCACAACTCTTTATAGCTATCATTTTTATGATGGTGAAGTGTGCAAAGGTGTAAGTGGTGAGATATGTGCCGTATACGAAAAAACTGCTGCTGATAAAAAAACTATTCAATTCAAAAAATTTTTGATTAGTACGGGATTAACTTTCAATCTCGATATGAAAGGGCAAGAAATGGAATCAGAAGAACATAATATTTGTACTGATGGATCCAATCAATATTTGCACTATGGCCTGAATGAAGTTGTAGATAGCTGATAATAAGGAAACGAGCTGCATTTGTAGCGCTTTTATTTTCACCCTTAATCGAGAGTAAGAAACCAATTATTAAAAACCTTCGCCTGTTTGGCGAAGGTTTTTTTTTGTCTTCTAAAGTAGGGGCCAAAGTCTGGCCATGGATCATGGAAAAAATAATGATCCTGATCTTGTCCCACTAAAAGTCCATAATGTCCGTCGTGAAGCTCGTCTTGGTATAGGCTTAAAATAGGTTTCTTTTGCTTTAAAAGGCTCTCCAATTGGTGGAAGCGAACCTTTGTATAGCCAATCTCAAAGCGCTCTAGAAAGTTTTCGATATCGCTTTCCTCACAACCCCATTTTTTGCTCACCCGTAAATGTTTATTAATACTTTGAACAGTGAAAGGATGACCGTCGGGATGGAATTTTTGATGATAATCGAGCAGCATTTTGACTGAACAGGGGCCGCAGTTACCCGATGTCCGAGTTTGAATAAGAAAATCGACCTTTAATAGCAACCTATTTTTCACAGATAACAAAATGATCCCACATAAATGGATGTGCTTTGAGATTGTTGTCCACGTAATTATATGAATATTCTCTATCGTAAACGACACGGTCAAAACATATATTTTTAAAGCCAGCTTTAATTAAGTACGATTCAAGTTCGTAGCGAGTGTAGTATTTTTGAATCATGTCACCAGTGTTATAGGTTCCAAGTTCAAAATTGATACGTCGAGCTTCTAATTTTTTACGGGTTGAAGCTTGAGCCATATCGCTTGAATTATATTTCTTCAATTCTTTTTGATAAGTATGGTGAAATTCTTCTTGGATTGCTTCTAAAGAGGGAAGAATGGCCAAATATTGGCCTTTTTTCTTAAGCGTATTGTAGATCCCGCTAAAAGCTTTTTTGAGATCAGAGAAATCAGTCATGATGACGGAATTGATGGTTAAAGCCACATCAAGCATCCCTTCAAGTTTGGAAAGTTGAGTAAGACTTCCTTGTTCAAAGCAGATTTTTTTTAATTGTTTGTCGGGATAGTTTTGCATTTTTTCAAAGGCTAGTTTGAGCATTTGCGGAGAGTAGTCTAAGGCATAAACTTGTTTAAAGTTTTCAGACAAATGAGGAAGCATAGGGCCCGTTCCACAACCTAAGTCACCGATAACTTTTGCACTTTTGTTCTTCATTGAAAGTAAATTTTCATGAAGTGGGTTGTAAGTTGCATGGTAAAGTGGCGAAATCACCTCTTCATCATAATTTAAAGCAACTTGATCCCAAGGATTCTTTTCAACTCTCGTTTTTAGCATAACCATTCTCCTTCCTCTATTATAGACGATGAGTTCAATGATTATTGTTTGCTAAAGATTTAAGGCAATTTTTTCCCTTTTAAAGGAAAAATGAGCTAACAGCTCCAAGGAAGTCGCATCTGCCATTCTGTTTTTGATTTCAAATCGTAAATTGTTTGGCAGTAATTATCGTTATAGTAACGTTTGTAAAAATCTTTTCCGAAGTATTTTTCCGCTTCTTCATTTTTCACACAAGGAACATCACTATGATATTCATCACGACCCAACTCGTGGCGACTTTTGACTGGGGCTACATGCCATTCACCACTTGTATTGATGTTGAGTCCATAAAAAAGAGTGTTCTCATCTCTTAAAATAGTCAGCTCATTGCCATTTAAATAAAGCGGTTTTTCACCTTTTGGTACATAAAAAATAAGATTTTTTTCAGGGTGCTTTGGATGGTAAACATAGATTGGATCGAAGTAGACCAAGTCCCCGAAGGGAATGTCATGGGTTGTACTCATTACTTTTATATGGGCTGTTGTATCAACCGTATTTTTAACAAAAGTTTCCCCAATTAGAATTTTGTCTTCTTTCTTTTTAGGATTGTGTGAAGGACAAGGTGACTCAAAAACAATCGGTGCAAAACGAGCAAAAGCCTGTCCGTTGCTATAAAATTCGACTGGAATTCCATTTGTTTTTCTGAATTCCTCAATTTTTGTGACTAATTCGTTTTCTTTGGCCTTTTCTTTTTCTAATTTTTTAATGAGCTCCAACCAGTTCTTACGGTGCTTACCCATATCCATGGTGCAGTCAGAATTTTCAGGGCAACCTGGGTTTTCGTGTTCAAAATCTTCGAGAGAAAGGTCTTTTTTCTTTTTTAATTGCTCAACTCTCTGTTCAGGCGTGAGTTTTTCAGCTAAAACGTAGGTTGAGAATAAGAGAATAGGTAAGATAAGCAATTTTGTTTTCATAAATCGTACTTTATTTATTATAATACTATTACTACCGATTATACTTCAATAGACACACAGGAGAGAAAATGAAGAAGTTAAAAAAATCACGTGCAGCTAAGCCAGCTAAAAAGAAGAAGAAGAGCGGAGTAAAGCTTAAGAGAATCGCTCGTAAGAAAAAACTTCTTACTAACCATCCTGGGAAACATAGAAAGAAAAAAGCAAAAACAGCTAAAAAACTGTAGTTCTCCTTAAAAGGCTCCTGATGGGGCCTTTTTGTTTGCCATTTTTGATCTACTTTTTTGGTCATTTCCAACGTCTAAAAACTTACAAACATTAACATCCCAATAAGCACTGAGACTTACCTCTATTAGTAAACAAAAATGGTCCGCATTGGAAGCAGTGCACTTAAATAAATGTGATACTATATGTAGTGCTCTCGTCAAATAACTGACGTGAAAAAAGCTATATATTGTGTTGACGTAAATTCCTTTTCGGGAAATCATTAATTTATAAGAATAACTACTTTGATTGGTTTATAGTTCGCAAAACCACCCACGATACAGAAGGAGAAATATCAATGAAGATTAAACGTGTATTTACTAAGAAAGGTAAAGGTCCTTACTCTTCACAAGTTTTTGAAAAGAGAACAAGTGAAGTAAGAAGTGTGGATGGTTCAAAAAAAATGGCCATGGAAGTTACAGTTCCTAACACATGGTCACAAGTAGCAGCCGACATAATTGCTCAGAAATATTTTAGAAAAAGAGGAGTGCCTCAACTTGACGAAAAAGGTCAGACAATCCTTGATGAAAAGGGTCAACCGGTTTTAGGAAGTGAAACTGACGCTCGCCAAGTTTTCAGTCGCCTTGCTGGTTGTTGGACTTCTTGGGGTGAGAAGTATGGTTACTTCGATTCAAAAGAAGATGCTTCTAGCTTCAATGATGAATTAGCTTTCATGTTATCTAATCAAATGGCTGCACCAAATTCTCCTCAATGGTTCAATACGGGTCTTTTCACAGCTTATGGATTAAGTGGCGGAGCTCAAGGCCACTATTACATGGATCCTAAAACTGAAAAATTAATGAAATCAACTTCAGCTTATGAACGTCCTCAACCACATGCTTGTTTCATTCAATCAATTAAAGATGATTTAGTGAATGAGGGTGGAATCATGGATCTTTGGAACCGTGAAGCTCGTCTTTTCAAATACGGTTCAGGAACAGGTACGAACTTCTCTAACATTCGTGGTAGCGGAGAAAGACTTTCAGGAGGAGGAAACTCTTCAGGTCTTATGTCATTCTTAAAAATTGGTGACCGTGCAGCTGGCGCAATTAAGTCAGGTGGGACAACAAGAAGAGCGGCGAAAATGGTAACGATCGATCTAGATCATCCAGACGTCGAAGAATTCATCATGTGGAAAGTGAAAGAAGAACGTAAAGTTGCTTCTTTAGTGACTGGTTCAAAAATTTGTAAAAAACATTTAGACGCTATCTTTAAGGCGATTACAACTACAGCGATCAAAGGTGACGATAAATATTCAGCGAAAACTAACCCAGTTTTAAAACTGGCGCTTAAGGAAGCAAATAAAGATCTTGTTCCTATGAATTATATTGCTCGCGCTATCGATCTAGCGAAGCAAGGGTTCGAAACTTTAGAATTCGAAGTTTACGATACTGACTGGAACTCAGAAGCTTACAATACAGTTTCTGGTCAAAATTCAAACAACTCAGTTCGTATCCCAAATAAATTTTTCAAAGCTCTCGAAACTGACAGTGATTGGGAACTTATTAACCGTATGGATAAAAAAGTTGCGAAGAAATTAAAAGCTCGTGATCTTTGGAATCAAATTAACGAAGCGGCTTGGCAATGTGCTGATCCAGGTGTGCAGTTTGATGACACCATCAATGAATGGCATACATGTCCAGAAGATGGAAGAATCAACGCTTCTAACCCTTGTTCTGAATATATGTTTTTAGATGATACAGCTTGTAACCTAGCTTCACTTAACCTCGTCACCTTTTTGGATCCTGTCACCAACATGTTTGATGTGGAAAAGTACATTCATGCCTGCGAACTTTGGACTATGGTTCTTGAAATTTCAGTTTTGATGGCACAATTTCCATCAAAAGAAATTGCAGAGCTTTCGTTCAAGTTTAGAACTCTAGGCTTAGGTTATGCCAATATTGGTGCATTACTGATGATCCAAGGGATCCCTTATGACTCTGAAAAAGGTCGTAACATTGCCGCTGCTCTCACCGCCATTATGGGAGGAATCTCTTATAAGACGTCTGCATTGTTAGCGAAAGAACACGGCCCTTTTCAAGGTTACAAGAAAAACAAAGAGCACATGCTTAAAGTGATGAGAAATCACCGTCGTGCAGTTTACGCTGTCAAAGAAGCTGAGTATGAAGGCCTAACAATTACTCCACAACCATTGAACAGCAAGTATGTTGATTCATTCTTGATGGATGCTGCTAAAAAGGCTTGGGATGAAGCTCTTGAGCTTGGTGAGAAGTATGGATACAGAAATGCTCAGACCACAGTGATTGCTCCAACAGGAACAATTGGTCTAGTGATGGACTGTGATACAACTGGTATTGAACCAGATTTCTCACTTGTTAAATTTAAAAAACTAGCTGGTGGTGGATACTTTAAAATTATCAATCAATCAGTTCCAAGAGCGCTTAAAAATCTTGGATACAAAGATGCTCAAATCGACGCTATCTCAAAGTATGCAGTAGGACATTCGACTCTCGTAGGTTCTCCAGTCATTACTCATGAGCAATTGCGCGCAAAAGGCTTTACTGATGAAAAGATTTCTTTTGTTGAAGCGAACCTGGCTTCAGCCTTTGACATCACTTTCGCTTTCACTCGTTACGGCTTAGGGGATGAGTTTTTAACTAAGACCCTTAAAATTTCTGAAGCGAAGTTGAATGATCCTAGCTTAAACGTTTTAAAAGAAATTGGTTTTACTGAAGACGAAATTAGAAAAGCGACAGACTATGTTTGCGGGACAATGTCTGTTGAAGGTGCACCTCACCTAAAAGAAACGGATCTTGCTGTTTTTGATTGTGCTAACAAGTGTGGTCGTTACGGTACAAGAGTGATTGGTGGAGAAGGGCACATTCGTATGATGGCCGCTGCTCAACCATACCTTTCAGGCGCGATCTCTAAAACGATCAATATGCCTAATGAGTGTTCAGTAAAAGAAATCGCAGCAGCTTATGAGCTTTCTTGGAAACTCATGACAAAAGCCAATGCCATTTACCGTGATGGTTCAAAACTTTCTCAACCTTTAAATGCAGCTGCCTTTGAAGACCTTGCCCTGATGGACATGGATGAGATGCCACAAACGGAAAAAATTACTCGCGTAGCTGAAAAGCTTGTTGAGAGAATTATCTACAAAGAACAGTCGAAGAGAAAGAGCCTTCCAAACCGCCGTATTGGTTATACTCAAAAAGCCAACATCGCTGGCCACAAGGTTTACCTTCGTACCGGACAATACGAAGACGGATCTGTTGGAGAAATCTTCATTGATATGCATAAGGAAGGAGCAGCTTATCGTTCATTAATGAACTGTTTCTCTATAGCAATCTCTTTAGGCCTTCAATACGGAGTACCTCTTGAAGAGTTCGTTGATGCCTTCACTTTTACACGTTTTGAACCAAACGGTGTGGTAACTGGTCACGATAACATTAAGATGGCGACATCTGTGATTGATTATATTTTCCGTGATCTTGCTTGCCGTTACCTAGGTCGCCACGATCTAGTTCACGTGAAGCCAAGTGACCTGAAGCCAAGTTCAATCCAAGATGAAGATCAATCTGAAGAAGAACCGTTATTGGCCATGATGGAAGAAACGAAAGTGATTCACGCTGATGGGCAAGTAAGTGTTCAAACACAAGCTGTTTTTACCAAAGAAGCAGATTCAAAAATGGTTGTTGAAGCGAAAAAACGCCAAGTGGCTAAGATGAAAGGATACGAAGGGGATTCATGCCCTGAGTGCCAAAGCTTTACACTTGTGAGAAATGGTTCATGTTTGAAGTGTGATTCTTGTGGTTCAACGACTGGTTGTTCTTGATATCTGTGTGCTTTGTCGATCTCTCTGAAAGAGGCTCATCGCAGATAAAAGCTTCTTTCATAGTAAAATCGCTTTGCGATTTTTCGACAAAGTGTGGTTCAACGACTGGTTGTTCTAGATTTTAATCAATCTATTTTCCAATAAAAAGCTGAAGGCCCTCGAAAGAGGGCTTTCTTTTTTTCACAGCCACTAGCTTTTAAATGAATTACTGGATATCTATACAGAAATCTATTGAAAGGGGTCTCTAATGAAAACTTTGCTCACTATTCTTAGCTTCTCTTTTATGTGTTCTGTCTTTGCGGGTCCGATCGAAGATCTTTCCGAAGTCCTTCCGACCGGTTCCTATAAAGGACAAGGTTGTGTCGTGAAAGTTGCCATACGTGATGATTCCTTCAATATTGAAATCTTTGATGATCAAGAAAGGAGATTAGCAGGGCACGCTTTTAGTCACTTTGATGATGTAAAAACAAGTAAGTTAGTTGAAAAGAATTTAACTTTAAAATTTGTTCAGCATCCTAATGATGGTTATGCAGGGAAAGACGTTGTGACAGTGAAGATTAAGGATAGAAAGGTTTCTGTGAAGGTTAGAGATTATGGCCCGTTAGGTTTGTTATTCAGAACGGAAAGTGCTGCTTGTGATATAAAGTAAAAAAAAAAGGGCCCACTTAAGGGCCCTTTCTCGTTCTAAGAAGTACTACTTCTTAGCAACTTTCTTTTTCGCTACTTTCTTCGCTACTTTTTTCTTTGCTGCTTTCTTAGCCATAAAATCCTCCAAAGGTTAATGTTTCAAATTCGACAAAGAGATAAGAAAAACTTTGTTTTGAAACTGGATACTTCTATTTTCGTATAGTTTTCGAAAATTATTTAGTCTTTTTTTTACTTTTCGAGTTTTTTAAGTGTTTTTTTCTAAGAAGTGCTCTTTTCTTCCCATCATTGTATCGTTTTTTTTCATCCATCGTTTCAATTTTCATGGGAGTGACAAGTACAGATTTTCCAAATTCATTAACGGCTACAAAAGTTAAAAAGGCAGTGGTCGTTACGCGAGAATCGCCTGTATATGGGTTTTCACTTTTCACAATCACTTCAATTTCCATCGATGTTTTTCCTACATAGGTGACGCGAGCAACGATATGAACGTGATGGCCGATCTTAATGGGCTCTTTAAAAGTAATAGAATCGATGTGAACAGTAACAACTGGACGGGCACAGTGCCTTGAAGCGCACATTGCTGCCGCTATATCGATCCAACTCATCACTACACCACCAAAAATAGTGTTTTGAGGGTTGGTATGGTTAGGCATGACCATTTCACGCATTTCAACCAGAGATTCCCTAGGTGAGCGAGGTTCTTGAGAATTTGATGTCATATGATCTTCCTTAATTTATGAAGGCCAACGGCCACTATCAGTAGGGTAAATTGCACTAAGGCCAGCGTTGCCCCCGGGGGCGTTTCAAGATAATTACAAAGAGCTAAGCCAAGCAAGGTAGAAAACAATGAAAAAATCACAGAAGCGGCAAAAACCATCTTCATGGACTTCATTATCCGGTAAGCAAAAATTCCTGGAATCAGTAAAAAAGCATTGATTAGGATCGTTCCCGCTAATTTGGCTGTTCCAACAATCAAAAGAGTAAGGAGAAAAAAGAAAATATAATGGAAAAAAGAGGTCTTAATACCATGAATCCGTGCACCTTCTTCATCCAGAATAAAATACAACCACGAACGATACCTAAAGAAAAAGAGAGAAAGAATAATAAGAGCGATAGGGATTAAAATGGTAAAATCGCTGGAAGTAACGGTTAAAATATTTCCAAAAAGCTGACTGGTCATGTCTGCCTTTTCTTTGACAAAAAGAAAATGGATCAAAACCCCTAAGGCCAATGTTCCAGTTAAAAAAATGCCAATCAAAGAATCAGAAGGGAGAGCGGTACGATGAGTTGACCTGGCCAATCCCATCACCAGAATACTGGTAAAAAGAAGAGTGAGAAAAAAAAGAGTTAGTGGATCGCCTGTCGATAACCATAATGAAAGATTGAGTCCTAAAAGTGTCGAATGAGAAATACTCTCACCGATGAAGGCATATCTTTTGGCCACCACTAAAGGCGACATAAGTCCAGTTAGCAGCGAAAGAATGAGGGCGGCCCCCAAGGCATAAAAGAGAAAATCAAAAGTCCAAAAGTCTTGTAGGCTTAATAGAAAATTCATTAGTTCTTAGGCCTTAAAAAGGGGTGGGAGGCAGGACTTTTTTCGTGATGGTGATTAGGATCTTTACATTCATCGTGAGATTCATGGGCATGTCCACCTTCATGAATGAGTATATGCTCAAATTCACAATGATAAATGCTGTTTAAAATATCGTTGGTTAATAGTTCTTTTTCATTATGCCAGTGGCTGGTTTTATTGAGGCATAAAATTTTATCACAATGCTTGAGCACTTGGCTTAGGTTATGGTCAACCACCACAATTCCAGTGTCTAATTCATTTTTAATTTTAGAGAGAAGGGAATAAAGTTGATCTTGCCCAGTAGAATCGAGCCCTGTCGTAGGTTCATCAAGGACGAGTAGTTCAGGAGCATTAATTAAGGCCCTGGCAATGAGAGCCCTCTGCCTTTCTCCACCTGAAAGTCTTCGTACCAGTTGATCTTTTTTTTCACTCAAACCTGTTAATTTTAAAAGCTCTTTTAGATCCATGTTCTTGGGACTTTTTTTAATCTGATTCATGGAAATAAGTTCTTCCACGGAAATGGGCATGGTGGAATTAAGACTTAAATGCTGAGGTACATATCCCATGAAAGGTGAGTTTCCATAATAGATGGTGCCTTTTGTTTGGGTCAGATTACCAATGATGAGTTTTAATAGTGTTGATTTTCCACCACCATTAGGTCCAACAATACCTAAAGCTTGACCTTGAAAAAGTTCAAGATTGATTTCTTTTAAGACTAGATTGTCTCCGTAAGAAAAGTGGATGTTGTCTAATTTTAAGAGACTTTTTTTCATGGCTTTCCAAGGGAAAGTTTTATAAGCCGATTTTTTTCATTAAATCTAAAAAACGGCCATGAGGTCTTTCACCTATTATACCATCTAAATCAAAAGTGAGAAAACTCTGGTGAGGTTTGCGGTAAGACTTGATGATTTGATCAGGTATTATGATATTTTTTTCCATCACCCAAACTACTTTTTCACTATCAGGAAGTGTGGTGAGAAGTTTTAAGGTAGAAGGTAAGATCTCTGCATGGTGGTCCGATGTTTTGAGCGCAATCACCTGGCCAGCATACTTAGAAAGGAGAGGCTTTAAGGCATCATGACTTAAAATAAAGATTCGGTCCACTGAATGAGAAGGTTTAGCCGGACTAACACAGTCATCGCTTTTAACCGCCAATTTTTGGTCAGCTAAAAACATTCTTAGGTTCATCCAATTAAAACAAACGACCTCGGGATACATCCAAAAATGGGCTTGAGCATTTAAAGTATCTGTTTGCCCCAATGTTTTTAAAACAAACGTGGGAAGATTTTTTTTCTTTCTTGTTTCTAATATATTTTTTAACCAAGGCTGAAGTTCGATTGGTGCAGTTATCAGAATTTTCGCTGATAATGATTCTTTTACTTGTCCGATGCCCGGCTCAAAGTGGTGGGGGTCAACATTCATAGGCAGAACATTTTTCATCTTACTTTGAGTGACTAATATTTCTTGCGCTAAATTACAAACTTGAGGATGAGTACAAACGATTTGGGCATGGGAAAAAAAACTAAAAAAAAGAAGTGCTAGCATCAGAATGTTTTAAAGCAAAAAAGGCTTATTTACAATATAAATGATGGTTCCAACGAAAACCTGCGACAAATTCAGCAGCACCACGTTCATCATCTTGGTCAGAGTCAATATCTGAGTACGAGTCGACAATACTGTAGAACAAATTATCTGTAACGGTAATTGGGGGAGTTGGTTCAATTTTATATTTACCAAAAGCAGCACCTTGTCTTACTCCATCAGAACAGTAGATTGTACCCAAAGAGTATAGCTTAGAGTTTGCACTAATTTTAGGTTCACCGGTGTTAGTATCAAAATCAGCATCAACCAGTCCCCCCCCAGGTCCTGCTGGATCAATTCCATCGCCTGAAATAAATCGGTTGAAATAAACATGAAGATCTGTTTTCGCTGGAAGCATACAGGTTCCGTCTTTTGCAAAACCCGAACAACAATTATTTGCTGTGGTAGTGACACTTCCAAGCTTCAAACAACATGAAACTTCACTCTCTGAAAATACCGCGGACTTATTAATTTGAGCAGCTGTTGTCGCCCATTTAGAAGTATTAAGTGTATCTCCAGCCATTGTGACTTGATTTAAAGTGTCAACAAAGCTGTTAGAAAGATTTTCAAAGTTAGTACGAGTTTGTTGTTTATATAACTCAGGCACTAAAGTATTTGTATCAGTACTACAGTAGAGTGGTTCAAAAGCAATTTGTGGAATTCCTAGGAGTTCAAATTTTCCAAGTTTATTTGCGTAATAGAGATCATTTCCTAGGGTGGCGACACCAGTTCTAATGGAAGTTGGAACATAACGAATAAGAATTTCTGCTTTTTTCCCAACCGTTTCTTGCCAGTCCCAATCATGGCTTACGGTCATAACTCCTGAAGAAGAATCGTAACTATATTGACATGGATCATCTGACGTTCCATTGTATTTACATTCTATCCAGTTTTTAGTCGAATTCGTGCTGAAAAATGCTCCACCAGGTTCTTGGCGACATCCTCCAGGTAGAACACATTGAAAACCCAATGAACCGTCGGCAATCACTAGAAAAACGCCACTAATATTACGAGGTGGGGAGGTCACTGGAGTTGTTCGACTAAAAATGAAACTTGGCAAATAAAAAGAAACCACATCACCTCTAGCATCACCAGTATGAAATTCAGGTTTACTCCAGCCACTTGGAGCATTTCCGAGGCCATCAGTGTATGAAACAAATTGAGGAGGAAAAAGCATGTGCTCTGTTGGTGCTGCACTAAAAACCCCTGCAGAAAAATTGCGTTGGCGGTTAATAGCAGGGAACGATCCCCATGCTGCAGTTGGATTGGTAATATATTCATAAAAAAGAGTAGCATCGTAAGGCGATAAGAGAGTAGGAGCAGTCACCGATGACCCTGAGTTTGTAGCCAAAGCCATCTGAATACAACCATTAGAAGTTGTTGCAGTAGGAGCCATACAAAAAGCTCCGTAGTCTGCACTATAATTTGGAGTAGGGACATCTGACGGTTTTTGGTAAGCAAGGTCAGTAGGATAGTTTAGACATTTAAAATTATTAATGTCCATATTGAGTCTTGAACCAATCGGCCAAGTATGAGTTCCATCGGCAAATTTTCTTATCCATCCACCACCACAACAAGTATTTTGTGCGGCTGCACTAACTGTTTTCCACTGCATCCCAGTAAGGAGTGCCGCAGTTGAACTGACATCTGGCTTAGGGTAAGTTGCATTTGGATAGCCTGATAAAGTTAAATATCTAGAGTAGCGGCCATTCGTTTTATTCCAGTTCGCGGTTGTTGAAGGAATTAAACTTACATTAAGTGTTCCAGTAGTGGAATTTTGAGTATAAATGGTAAGATCTTTTCCAATGGCACGGCAACAACGGTTTTGTGTTAAATCATAAGAATCATAAGTTGAAGTTCCGATGGCAGGCTTGGGAGAAGCTTGACCACAGATTAAAGATTCTCTCCAATAAGATTGTTCTGCCGCTGTTCCACCAAAGTAACTTACGGCATAGTTATCGACTTGTTCAGCATGCAATTTATTAGGCGAGCAATCTAAATCTGAGTGGCAAACTGCTCCAGGACGGCGAAAGCATGCATCTTTAGTAAGAGTCTTATCGACGATATTAGTTCCAGTTAAGATTCCAGATTCAATATAATAAAATGGATTCACACCAGAAGTATCTTGTGATTCTTTACCACATGCATTTTGGCTAAGACCATCCGATTGGAAATTTATTTGTGCTAAACCTGAAGAAGCAAATATTCGATAGTTCCCATCATTAGTAGTTAAAGTATTGCTATCAATTGCATCTAAAACTGGGCAATTAGAATAACGGCCTTTAGCATAGTAGGAGTTACTATCACAACTTGCTATTTGGTTCACGTAATCTGTACGGTTTCCAGGGTTTTTTAAACTGTGATTATTGGCAATGTCAGCTGAGGTTGAGTTTGTTGTATTAAGCTGACGTCCTGGACGACAAAGACCAATATTATTATTTAATCCGGTGATCCCCCATAAGTTTGCACTTGTCACAAGGGCATCTTTCGCCACTGTCGGTAAAGAAGCAATTGCTGTTACATAATGAAGAGGTCTACCTAAAACGTTTGCATCCATTCCATATAAATGGTTGGCAGCCAAGGGAATATCTTCTAACTGAGTGGCAAATCGGGCTACTTCAGAGTTAAAAGCACTGACCCCTTTATCAGCACAATAAAAATTGGGAGCACAAGAAAGGAGTCGACGAAGATTGGGATCATTTGATCCACCGTTACCGCTCACTGAATAATTAACACTACAAGGAGCTCCCGCTCCTCGATAGATACATCGTTTTGTACTTGCTCCGGAAATTGCTCCACCTTGGAGTATTCCTGTGATTGATAGGTTAGCTGTAGAATTAGCAATCTCAACAGCGTTAGAATCAAAACGCGGCCATGCCGTTTTTATTCCGGTAATATCACCACAAACATATTCCCATCCAAGTCTGGTAATACAATCTGAATCTTTATCACAAATATGATATTTCTGGCATGATCCACCATCATTTTGACGAGAGTCATTAGCGGAAATACTAAAGTCGTAATCAAAAGCTGAAGCGGTTGCAATACCTTCATCTTCACGGACGCTAGCCACTATCGTTGAAGGAGTCGCCAAATCAGCAAAGGGAGCGTTGATGGCTAAAAATAATTTGCTTGAAGTAGCGCGTACTCTTCTATTTTTTCCAATGGCAAACCAGGTAACACCATCAAAAGATCCGATCAGAGCACCCTTATTAAATCCGTACCAGTCTCTTTGATAACCATTAATATACATAGCAGCTTGAGCCGTTAACCTATTTTGTCTTTGTGCCGCTGTTGTTCCATAGCTCTTATGAGAAAATGGAAGCATGGTTGGTGGTACGAAACAAGCGCGTCCCCAAATATTATCTTCATAGTTTGCAGCACTAGTATTTCCATCGAAAGTATCTCGACTGGTTGAAAAACCAACCGCTCCAACACCAAGGCCACCTTGAGAAGCAGGGTGAGCGCTGAAAGTTTGAAACCACGAATCTCTCATACAATTTGGACAAGGAGTGTAGTAACCAGAAATAGCAGAGATGACATAAGTCGAATCGTATGTGATTTTGATCATTTTGGCTGGATAGGCGCCTGTAAGGTCGACCGAAAATTGTCCCAGCACGGAGTTCATATTAAATGAACCATTGTTAGGTATAGTATTTGTACCGGGATCTAAATAACTAAAAGCAGTTCCCTCGGGAGTAGTAGATGAGTTAAACGCTGTTGTTATATCATCAAGAGCTGCACCATCAGTTGTTTTAAAAAAACGGTGAGGAGCAGATCTTGCAGGAACGTTGACTTCTAAATTTTGGAATGGGGTCACCGTTGGATTCGGATCTCCAACCGTACATTGTACATTGGCAATTAGGGCTTCAGTAGAAGTTTCAATCCCAATACTTGTTAGCGCCTTCAGTGAAAAATAAGGACAAGTATTAACTGGATGATTGGAATTAAAAATAGAAAGAGTCCAATTGGTATTAGCGCAACCACACATGCTATAAACACGTTTCATCACTTCAAGATAATTTAAGGTTGTTGTCGCATTACAGATACTTCCATTGGTTGCAAAATTTTGACGATAGCCTTTTAGACAAGCATCTATTTGTGTTGAAGTTCCTGTACAAAGTGCCGCAGGAAAGGTCGTGGAACTGAAATCATTTAAGTTATAGGGAGTAGTAGGTGATCTTGCTGCTAACTCTTGTGTACAGTAAAAGTCATTTTTTAAAGAAGCTAATTGAGCAGCACTGACGACTCCTGGATCTGGAGTAGCAGTTGGAGTGGGAGTTACTTGTGGATCTGGAATTCTTGGGCAGACGTTATAGTACTGAGGCCAGTTAGTAAAAGAGCTAAACTGATTATCTACTGAAGGCTTAATAATTGTTAAAAAATTTGTGTCTGATAAAGAAGCTGGTTTGATTGAACCATCAAGTACACACTGGCCTCCTGAACAACAATCATATCCTTGAGTCTGACAAGCTGATTGGGAGCAGGATCCATTATTGGAAGTTGAGGAATTAGTAGGATCTAGTCTTAAAAGTAATCCCGAAATATCCAATGAACTGGCACCTGAACTTGCTACTTGCGCTCCCATGGCCGTGCCAACAGATTTATAAATTTTAATACCTGTTGCCGATTGAGAAGAAACGCAAGTCGGACAAATTTGAGTGGCATCAAAAACAACGGTGGCCGGAGTAGGGGTTCCAGCACAAGAATAGCTAGAGTTGGTTGGGTTATCGATATCAACTCTAAAGAGTCTTTCTACTTTTCCAGTAGCATAATCATTATAAACAATAGGAACTGCTCTGGTTCTCATTGTTTTCAAGGGAGAGTTAAAAATAATTTCTAAGCAATAAAGGGAATTAAAATTATCCATGATTCCTAAGGTATTTTTATAACCGAGGAAAGATTCAACTCGTTTTCCTCTTAAGTAAAAATTGATGATGTTGTTAGCATTGATGTTTAGAGTGAGCGTGTTGGTGTTATTGCCATACCAATAAAGCTCTGAAGTATTGACGAAAGTTGGAGTTGTATTAGTTGTTGTGTTTGTTCCCACTGAAGCAGTTTGACGTGATCCTCCACTGCCTCCACTTTGTGGCACACAGCTAGTGAACAGAAGAATGAAGCATAAGCTCAAAAGTATTTTCATCATTTTCGATTTTCTTGAAATCCTCAATAACTCTTCGGGTTTTAATGGTTTATACTTAATAATTCATTATACTTGCTCTCTTTAGTCGCTTACTTTTTAAAACGACATTCTCGTTACTTAAGGGGTGTTGAAACTTTTCAATCTGCTATTCATTAGCACAAATTATGGTCAGTAAAATTAGTCGGAATTAGGTATTTAAAGTATTTTTGGAAAAAACCGACAAGGACAGTAGACTATGAAAATGAATTATAAAATAAATAGCCTCTTTCTTATGCTTTTAATTTCGATGATGTCGAAGCAATCACATGCTCAAGCAACAAATGATGAAGGTAAAAATCGATGTAATGATCTGACTGCTCTCATGATTGAAGTTCAGGAAAGGGAGTTAAGCTTAGTTGGAAAATGCAAGATTGATGGGAAACAAAAGAGTTGCTCTTTAAGAGAGATGCAGCAGCGATATGATTCTCTTCAAGCACAAAATGTCATTTATGCCGGTGTTCTCAATCTCATTTCTACTATGTCTCATAAAATAAGAACCTTGTCAGATGCCGATAAACTTCTCAAAGACCAAGTTTCCAATTTGGGAGATATCGAATCGGGAGCTAAGATTTATAGCTCAATTCAGTCATTTGTCGAAAACGAAACAAAATTAAATGAGTTATTTCCAAATTCAGAAAGCGAAAAAAGTTTTGATAACATGGCCCTAACCTCAGCCTTAAAGACCAAGTTTTGCAAAGATCCTAAGGAGAATACCGATGAAAAAGATCATAGGCTTTGCGCCGTTTTAGCTTCTCCTCCAAGTACTGACGGCGAGCAAAATCCTGCCCTCGATTCAGTTTTGAGTTATGTTCGAAACTATACAAAGCTTGCACCTCAAACTCGAAGTAAAGTCGGGGTGAATGTCAAAAAGATATTAAATGAAAATCAAGTTATGTTTAACTCTATCCCCTTGGAGAGAATAGCTTCTTTAAAAACAAACGCTCTTCAATTATCAAATGAACTTTCTTGTATTAAGAAACGTAGTGATGAATCGAAGATTGGTACGGGGACTCAATTGCCATCTAAAGATGCTAAATTGAGTAAGCCTGTTTTTATATTTAATCCAAGTAATCCAAATGATTTGAATGCTTTAAGTGAGTGTGATCTTAATGTGTCTCTAGAAGATGCGAAAAACAATTTCAAATTAAATTTAAAAAGCTATCAAGATACTCTCTCTGTTGAATCAAAGAAAATTACGGATACCAAATCGGCGGAAATAAAAGTTTTTGATTTATTGGCTTCTGGTGAAACTCCAATGGTTGATAAAAAAATCTGGAAACTCGATAGTAGTAATGTTTGCTTTTCTAAAGGCTGCGGAAGTATTGAAGGGTTGTCGAAAGAAGAAATGACTACTGATAAAGAGGAAGACTACAAAAATTACTATAATCATTTAGGCCTTGCAAATAATGAAAGCGTGGAAGATTTCAATAAATATAATAATATGAAAATTTTTTTAGATAAAAAAGGTGTTGAATGCCCAAAAGCAGATCAAGTAAAATGTTATTATGAGCAAGTCGCCATCGAATTAAATAGTCTTTGCGGACTTACTAATTCGAAATTATCCGCTGAAGATATTCCCTCATCTCATTTAAAAGTAAATAAGTGTGTTAACTCGATCGATAAACAAGACCTAACAAAAAAATGGGACAATAATCGTAATGAAATCCAAGCTCTAAAAGCAAGCTTGGATGAATTTTATAAAATACCTGAGTATAAAGACACAAGCTTCCTGAAAAAACAAATTTTAAAAGCATGGAATAAAGATAAAGCTTGTGGCAATCAAAGTTATTCTGAAATCCATGAGCAAGTTGGCTTCAATAGCTGTGATCCAAATCACAGACAACTTGATAATATAAGCCAATTTGTTGATGCAAATGGAAAAATACTTTTATTAACTAGCTCAAAATACAGTCAGGACCAAGACTTTCATGAAATGAACAATGATGGAACTATTAAAACTCATTATAAATTAAATAATAAAACTTTTTGCAATGTAAATTATATGCCTAAAGAAAATTCAAAATTAAGTCAGTTTTGTAAGGATGATTTTAAATTTGATGGAAATACCTATGGAAAGTCTTCTTCAAACGAAGAAACCGATGACTCCCCAAATACAAATTTTCCTGGAAAGAAAGTTGAAGAAAAGAAGGTTGCCGACATTGGAGCCACGGAAGACATTAATACTGGTGGTAGACATAAAAATGGACATTCTCAAGGGAGGGGGGGGCGCCAAAATAATAATTCTGATTCGGGAAAGGAATCTGTTGGATCAAATATCTTAAGTGGTTTGTTGGGATTAATTCCTTACGGAATGCAGATCATGAATAATACCTCTCAAAATAATTATAATAATCAGCAGTGGATGCAGAGACAACTGATGGTAAAAAATGCACAATTGTATGGAGGAACTTTATCAAGAAATCCGCAGTCACCTAATTCCTATAATCAAAGAACTTTTAGTACAGGAATGCCATTAGGTTATTCGAATCCATTCTCAACCAATTTTAATTATAATAACAATGCTTTTTATTATAACACTTATGACCCTTTGAAAGCTTCTACAACTTCTACGAATTCAAGTACCAACAACAATAATGCTTTTAATTTTTCTCGTTAACCATGGCCTGATGTCATGAATGTTTCGGTGAGATCAATTTGTTTGCCAGATAATCCTAAGTTTAAAAAATAATCCTCAGCGAGAGTCATGGCTTCTTCTAATGTGTTGGTGGCAAACATTTGGCCTCTAAATTTTGCCGTATAAGGGAATCCTGCTGCAAACCAAACCACTAATTTTCTGATTTGCACCAGAGCACCTCTTTCATCCGGAAATGTTTCAATGGTGTATTCATAAAGTCTTTTGATGACTTCAAAATAATCAGGGCCATCAAATTTTATTCCATCGTTTGTTTCAGTAAATGATTCGAGAAAGATAAAAGGATTTCTTAGCGCTCCTCTGGCAATCATAAGAGCATCACAATTTGTATTCTGATAGCGCTCTTTAACTAAGTATGGGGTATGAAGATCGCCGTTACCGATTACAGGTAAAGCTGAAATTTGCGCCATTTTTTCGAGATAACTCCAATCAGCTTTTCCTGTATATTGTTGCGCACGTGTTCTTCCGTGTATAGCAACAAATTCTACGCCATTATCTTGAGCCACTTTAATAATTTCATCGGCATTGATTTCGTCCGCATCCCAGCCCATACGAATTTTAATGGTGAGCGGAACTTTGAGTCCTTTTTTTATGGTGGAAATATAGGGACCAAGAGATTTACTATCACGAAGAAGAGCTGAGCCAGCCCCCTTACCGACAACTTTTTTTACCGGGCAACCCATATTTATATCAATCAACTTTGGACCAAAAGATTCAGCAATTAAAGCAGCTTCGGCCATGGCGTGAGGATCTTCACCAAAGAGTTGAATGCCGACATTTTTTTCTAAAGGATGAAGTTTCAGCATTTCCAGAGTTTTGGAATTTTTGTAATTAATACCATGACATGAAATGAGCTCTGATACAGTAAATCCTGCACCTAAATCTTCCATTAATAATCGGTAAGGAGCATTACAAATACCTGCCATGGGTGCGAGAATCAATTTTGAGTCAAAATCAATTCTACCAAGCTTGGTTTTTTCACGGCGATTTTTAAGCGTGGTTAGTTTATTTTGAAGCCCAATTGAAAAGGCTTTAGGTTCTTTCATATGAGTGGTGAATATCGCTTTTCGGGGCACTCAGTCAATGGCTTTTTCTTTTAACATCTGGAGCAGCATAGATTAGACTAGGGCGAAAATTGAAAAGCTTCAGGAGTCTGAACTGTGGAAGTGCGTGGATATATTGTTTTTGATTGGGATGGTACTTTGGCCCAATTACAAGCTGACCGTCAGTATCATTTGTTTCCAGGGATAAGAGAGTTATTACAAACTCTTTCGGTCCAAGGTTATTTAATTTATCTTTGGACTGCCCGCGAACGTTATTCCATGACCAGAATTTTGGAAGAACTTGGTGTGAAAAGTTTTTTTACCGAAATTTCAACACCCACTGATTGTACTCCCAAGCCAAGTCCTGATGGACTAATCATGATGTTGCAAACAGTAGAAAAGAAAAAAGTGGTGATGATTGGTGATTCAAATGCTGATATAATTGGCGCTAAAAAATTTGGTGCTTGGGCCTTGGGCGCTGGTTGGAATCCTGAGTTAAATGACGCCGTTTTAATAGAATATGGCGCTGATACTATTGTTGAGACTCCCATGGATTGTTTGAAAATAATTCAAGAACTTTTAAAGTAATTATCTAAGGAAGAAATATGCTCGATTCATTAAGTGAGAAATTTGCAGGGGCTTTTAAACATCTTCGTGGAAAAAGTTCCATCACTGAAGAAAATATTGAAGAGACACTGAAAGAAATTAGAACTGCTTTATTAGAAGCAGATGTAAACTTTAAAGTGGCGAAAGAGTTCGTTTCGAAAGTAAAGGAAGCCGCTGTCGGACAAAAAGTTATTTCTGGTGTTGAGCCAGGAGAGCAATTTGTAAAGATCATGCACGATGAGCTTACCAAGCTTATGGGGGACGATCCAGAGAAGCCTGAAAATGAAATCAATCTTAATCGTCCGGCGCCAATTCCATTTATGATCGTAGGTTTAAATGGAGCAGGGAAAACAACATTTTCAGGAAAGTTTGCCCTATGGATGAGAACGAAAAAGAAAAAAGAAGTTTACCTCATTCCAGCCGATAATTTTCGTCCAGCTGCCAAAGATCAATTAATTACTTTGGCGAAAAATATTGGAATTGATTATTTTGATTCTGATCTTTCCATGAAGCCGGTCGACATTGTGAAAGCAGGGATGGAACAAGCTAAAATTCTTCGCAAAGAGATTGTTCTTATCGATACCGCCGGTCGTTTGCAAGTTGATGAAGTACTGATGCAAGAATTAGTGGATGTTAGAAAACTTTTTGATAACCCAGAAGTACTTTTAGTCGCCGATGCCATGACAGGGCAGGAAGCCGTTAATGTGGCCAAGACCTTCCATGAAAAAGTGGGACTAACAGGTTGCGTACTTTCTAAAATGGACTCTGATACGAGAGGTGGAGCTGCTCTTTCCATTCGTTATGTAACTGGTGTGCCGATTCGATTTGTTTCCATGGGCGAAAAAATGAAAGATCTGGAATTGTTTTATCCAGATCGTTTAGCAAAGCGCTTATTAGATATGGGCGATGTTCTTTCTTTAGTTGAGAAAGCGCAAGATATTATCGACGTTAAAGACGCCGAAAGAATGATGAAGAATTTAGAGAAAAATCGTTTCACAGTCGATGATTTTTTAAATCAAATGGAAACCATGAATAAATTTGGCTCTATGGGGGATATCATGAAAATGATTCCTGGTATGGGGGGATTGGTACGACAGTTAGGAGATCTTTCTCCTGCAGAAAATGAAATGAAAAAAATGAAAGTGATCATTCAGTCGATGACTAAAGAAGAACGAGACAATCACAAAGTTTTGAATGGATCTCGTCGTGAACGTATTGCAAAGGGTGCTGGTCGAACGGTTCAGGATGTTAATCAATTCATTGAAAAATTCAATCAAATGCAAAAAATGATGACAGGGATGATGGGGATGATGAAGGGCGGTGGATTTCCCGGGATGCCAGGTATGGGCGGAGGAGAATTCCCAGGAATGCCGGGAATGGGGGGACCTGAAGGCCCAATGAAAGGCTTTAGGCAGGCACCTGGACAGAATCTTAAAACCAAGAAAAAAGGAAAGCGCAAAGGACCGTTTGGCGGGGGCTTTTTTTAAGAAATAAGGGGACTTTGGTTGACGAAGTGCTTAGATTTCGTTAAATACAGAGGTCTAATTTTAAGTTAAGGGTACTTTTAGGAGTAATTTCAAATGATTATGATCAGATTGACCAGAAATGGCAGAACGAAAAAACCAGTTTACACAATCGTAGCAACGAACTCACGTTCAGCTCGTGATGGTAAATTCATCGAGAAACTTGGACAGTACAATCCAAGTGATAAAGAAGTTCTTAAATACGTAAACGTAGAAGGAATTTCTAACTGGGTGAATAAAGGTGCGAAACTAAGTGATACTGTAAGTTCTTTACTTAAAAAACATTCAGTTAAATTAGCTTAATTTTGTGATACAATAAACTTGCTTTTAGGGCGCGGTTTTCCGTGCCCTTTTCTCTTTTCTGAAGAACGTAAGAGGTATGTATGAGCGAGTTAAAAGATCTAATTGAGTACGTCAGTAAATCCCTAGTTGATCTTCCTGAGCATGTAGAAGTGAAAGAAATCACTGGCGAGCAGACTACTGTGCTTGAACTTAAGGTCGATAAGAGTGACCTAGGAAAAGTCATTGGTAAACAAGGTCGTACCGCCAAAGCACTCAGAACGATTTTGAATGCAGCTTCCACCAAACTTAGAAAACGCTCTGTTTTAGAAATTATCGAATAAGAAAAAGCCTCCCATTTGGAGGCTTTTTCATTCTAAATTCTAGAAGCATTTCCCTTTTACCTGGACTCCTTTTTTTTGATGGAAATTTTTGAGTGGCGCTGTTAGGATTGGCAAAATTTTATAAGGCCAATTCTATGCTGAAAAGCACTCTAATTTTTCTTACCGTTATGCTTATTTCAGAAGCCTCATGGGCCTTGCCTTCTGAAAGCAGTATGAAAATTCAAGGGCATCTTTTTTCGTATTTTACAAATCAAGATTTAGATTCTGAATCAAGCAAAATAGAAACTGCCATTATTGATGTTCATGGTTCAGAGAGAAACGCCATTACCTATTTTAATTCTATGTCCAATGTGGCCCGTATTAAAGGGCAGCTCGAAAAAACAATCATCATTGCTCCTCATTTTAAGTTATCGAACGATAAACTTTTAGCTAATGAATATACTTGGACCGAAGAAGGATGGCTTTCAGGCGATTCCTCCCTCATTGACAACAAAGTTTCCTCTTTCTCAATAATTGATTCCTTCATTTCCAAAGTCACCGATAAAAGTAAATTTCCGCATCTGAAAAGTGTCGTGATTACTGGTCATTCTGCTGGTGGGCAATTGACTCAAAGATACGCTGTAGGGAGTAATGAGGAATATAATCATTCAGAGGTGAGCTTTCGTTATATCGTTGTGAATCCAGGCTCCTATGTTTATTTGTCGCACTTTCGTCCTTATGCCGTTCAGGAAAACTGCCTTTTTAACGAATATAAATATGGTCTTGATAACTTAAATTTCTATCTGTCTCAAACTGAAAAGTCTTTAATGATTAAAAATTATTTAAGGAAAGAAGTTATCTATCTGGTTGGTGCAATGGATGTTCTTACCAAAGAACTCGATCAAACTTGTCCAGCCCGGGTTCAAGGTGAAACTAGGCTAGAAAGGGCTCAATCGTTTTATGAAATGCTTAATAAACAATTTTCCCATCGCCACCAGCTCTACGTCGTTCCTGGTGTCGGTCATACTCAACATGGAATGTTTCATTCGCCTATTGGTATGAACGTTTTATGGCAATAGTAGGAGACTTTAGGTGATAAATAATTTTTTTAAAAAAATCATTTTTTTGATCATGACTATAAGCTTTGTTTCATGTGAAGTGGTTCAGATCAAAAAAAATAAAGAAATTGAATCTTCTCCAATTATGGAAGAGAAAAAAATTGTCTCTCAAAGCGAAGAATACAAACCTTTTTTAACGGAAGTAGGGTCACTGTCTTGGTCAAAGTTTACTCCGAGCTATTACACAACAGGCTTTTATTATGACGTAGCTTACTACATTCCTGCGTCACTTGACCTCAACCAGCCTAACAAGGTTTTAGTTTTTCTTCATGGTGGAGGAGAAACTACTGTAAGCCGTGAGGGGTCAATTAAAGCAGTTAAGAAATATGCTCGAGATATGATGACCTTAGCCGACGAACTAGGCTTAATTGTCGTTTTTCCTTCAGCCAGTGGTCTTAACTGGAGCGACCATATGAGGGGAATGCTTAAAGATTTAAACCGTGAAATTAAAAAACGAGTTAACGTCGATACTAATCGTATTGCTCTTTCTGGGCATTCAATGGGAGGAATGGGAATCACACGTGCTGGTCATTGGTTGGCCAGTGAATATAACTTTATTATGCCCTTAGCCGCAGGCATGGATGAAGGCATTCAAACTGAAAACAACCTTTTGACCAATTTTAATACCCGTTATTATCATATCAATGGTGAAAAAGATCATTTTGATATTTTTCTAATTCGCGCTTTAAATGAACAAAAGGCGATGAAATTATTAGAGGAAAAATACGGTAAGAAGTCTGGTTATACTCTTGAGTTTCATCCTGGAGATCACAAACTTAATTTGCCTCTAGTCATTAAAAGAATGAAAACTTTGTTTGAGATTCCTCGTGATATGTATCAAAAATATCTATTTGGTTCTTTTTTCTTCGTGAATGAAATTGGCCAAGATAATCAAGATCCAAACGGACCGATCCGCTTTTATAATCGTACCGCAACCTCTGACTATTTTTGGCTAGAAGCTATTTGGTTGCCAAACATTAAGAGTGCTCGTGCAGATTTTCAAGTTAAGTTAGAAGAGAATGAACTAACAGTGGTCATTTCCGCTGATCATAATTTAAAAACACTTCGTGCTTATCTCTTTGAAGAAATGGTGGACTTGAAGCAAAAGATTCGCGTTACAGTAAATGGAAAAAAAGTCAAAGGATCAGTTGTAACGATTTTAGATGAGGCTGCTCAAGAAAAACTGGCCAAAGATAAAGGGGATAAAGCTTTTCATTATCAAGCTTTTATCGACATTAATTTATGAAAGATAAACTTGTATCAATGGGACATGCTGAAAGAACTCACGGAATAAAAGGTGGCTTTACTCTTGAACTATATAATCATGAAGAAAGTTTTTTAAAAACTAAGCCTACTGTTTGGCTATTTCCTCGAACTCATGTTCATAAAACCAGTACACTTCCTAAACAAGGAATAAAGTTTCAAATTCAAAATATTACTCTTGGTCACAAAGTTATTCTCTATCTTGAAAATATTAATAATATGGACTCTGCAGAGGCAATTCTTCCCTTTGACTTAAAAATCGAAGAACATTTATTGCCAGCAGTGGATGAAGATGAAATTTATTTGAAAGATATATTTGGGCTAAAGGCGATTGACCTCGATGGAAATTTCGTAGGTGAAGTGATGGAAGCTTACGATAACGGATATCAAATGATTTTAACTCTTAAAAAAGAGAGTGGTGAAAAAGTTGATATTCCTTACGTCGACCATTTTATCCATGAAGTAAATATTGAAGAGGGTAAAATTATAGTCACTTTGCCTGATTGGAACTTTTCTTAAATGCTTAAACGTATCTGGATCATTACTTTATTTCCCGAATACTTCATTCCTTTTCTTGAGCACGGTGTTGCCGGCAAAGCTCTTCGTAATGAAAGGGCTGTCAAAGATGAAAATACTTTTGAACTTAAATTGTTAAATCTGAGAGATTTTGCTCTAAATAAATATAAAAGTGTTGATGACACCTCTTATGGAGGGGGCGCTGGCATGGTAATGTTGCCCGATGTTTTAAAAAATGCACTTTTTAAAGGTGTCATTGAAGCAGGCGCTTATGGTGAAGATTATAAAAAAAAGCTCCATGTAGTTTTTCCCTCTCCGCGAGGTAAAACTTGGACTAATGAATATTGTAAAGACTTCGCCACTAGGTTTTATCAATTCAAAGAAGCTGAAAAAGATTTAGTTTTCATTTGTGGACGTTATGAAGGTATTGATGAGCGCTTCATTCAAAACTATGTCGATGAACAGATGAGCGTGGGGGATTTTATATTAACAGGTGGAGAGCTCGCTGTTCTTTCCATACTGGATTCCTCACTTCGATATGTTCCTGGAGTTTTGGGTAATAAGTTAGGGGCACAAGAGGAATCCTTTGAAAATTTCCTTTTAGAGCAACCCCAGTATACTAAGCCTCGTGAATTTGAATCTTTACCAGTTCCTGAAGAGTTAGTTTCGGGACATCATGAAAATATTTTAAAATATCAATTGAAAGAACGGGAAAGGTTGACCAAACTTCATCGTCCAGATCTTTGGGAGAAATATTTAAAAGGAATAAAGAAGTGAGTTCGAATCTCTATCTTGGTTTAGTTCATGGCCCCGTCTTAAATAAAAAAGGTGATGAAGTGACTACGTCAGTCACAAATTTAGATATTCATGATATCGCCAGAACTTGTCGCACATTTGGCTTTAAACAATACTTTCTTATTACTCCGATCCTTGCTCAACATGAGATGGTGGGAAAGATCCTGGGGCATTGGGAGACCGAGCAAGGGACTGAGTACAATCCAGACCGCTCTGATGCGCTTTCTTTTATCAAAATGCAAAATTCTGTGGAAGAAACCATCCAAAAAATAACTGAATTTGAAGGAAAAAAACCACTAATCGCGGTGACTGGGGCAAACTTCAAAGAATATGACGGAACGCCAAAAGATTTAAAAAATAGGCTTTCCGTTGACAACACACCGCTTTTATTGTTATTTGGTACAGGTTGGGGATTATCTGCTTCTGTTTTAAATCTTGCGGACTTCCGTCTTGTACCCATTTTTGGGCACAATAAAGACGGTTACAACCACCTGTCTGTAAGATCCGCTGTAGCGATTTATTGTGATCGTCTATGGGGAAGCCTCTGATCTCTTAAGTTTATTTTCGGTGGACTTTTACTTCGATGCCTGAAAAGAGGCCTCTCTGATTTAAAAGATAAACAATTTGGAGTCCGTATGAATTTGATCGACAAGGTCAATCTAGAGCACATGAATCCTAACGTTAAGACTTTCCCAGAATTCAAAACTGGTGACACTGTCAACGTACACGTAAAAATCGTGGAAATTGAAGTTCAAGAAAAGAAAGGATCAAAAAACGCGAAGGGCGCTAAAGAAGAAGCTAAAATTAAGCACAGAGTTCAAGCTTACCAAGGTGTTGTGATTGACATTAAAAACCAATCATCTATCAATGGTCACTTTGTTGTAAGAAAAGTTTCATCAGGAACTGGAGTAGAAAGAGTATTCCCTTTCCACTCACCAAACATTGCAAAAATTGAAATCGTAGCTCGTGGTAAATCACGCCGCTCGAAGCACTATTACCTACGTACTCGTGAAGGTAAAGCTGCTCGTATCGATATCGATTACACAAGAGAAATCTAAAAAATCAAAAAGCCCTCGAAAGAGGGCTTTTTTAATATTTGGGTGGCTCTATCCTATGTTCGACCTTAAATTTCTTCAAAAAAATAAAATAAAATTTCCCCTGACAATCTTTGCTTGTGATGAAGTTGGGCGTGGTCCATTAGCTGGTCCTGTTGTTGCTGCTTGTATAAAAATTGATATCCTTTCAGAAGCTGAACTCAAAAAGTTTTTAATTTTTTTGCAGAATTTATCTGTCACCGATTCTAAAAAATTAAAAAGTTTAGACCGTCGAAATATTTTAGAAAAGTTATCAATCGATTGGACTAAACTTAGTGCCAAAAGAGCTTATCAAAATAGTCATAATGGTTTTTCTTTTTCCTTTGCTCTTGAAGAAATCGATAATTACGAAATTGATCAAATCAATATCTTGCAAGCATCCCTCAAGGCGATGAAGACTTCCTTTGAAATTTTATTCAAAGAAAAAAACCATATGAACTGTGTGGTTCTCATTGATGGAAATAGATCTTTTAAGTCGGATCTTAAAGCTGAGCTTTTTCCCATCATTAAAGGTGATGCTAATTCTTTTTTTATTGGCCTTGCTTCGATTATCGCCAAAGAGTACCGGGACTCTTTAATGGTTACCTTTGATACTCTTTATCCTAGCTATGGATTTGTTACTAATATGGGATATCCCAGCCTGGCTCACCGAAATAGCCTCATATTACATGGGCCAACCCCCATTCATCGATTGAGTTTTGCAGGTGTTATAAAGAAAAGTACGAAACCTAAAAATTTAAAGAAGAAGGTGAATGGTGTTAAACCTGCGATTGCAAAAAGGCCGAAATCTTGAAAAAACTCTAAGCTATGAGTTTCATCAAGAAGGAATACCTCTTCTTATCACTCCGATTATTTTAAGAAGAAGAAATGCAGGACAAGTAGATTTGGCGAGAGTCATGAGAAAAGGGCACACCAAGTGGGTGCAAATTCAAGAAGTAAAAGCAGGGGACGGGATTAGTTTTAGTCAGCGAAATCGACTTAAAATCGCTGCTCAATTTATTGGTATCGTTTTAAAACTACCGGTTGAGCTAAAATATAGCTTTCGGACCACGAGAGTTGGAACCCTATCAGCCAATAGACTAAAATCTCTGGCCAAAAATGGCTCACTCCTTTAACCTATCAGTATGATTAAAACTTTCACTAGTTTCATCCTTTGTTTTGTCTTTACTCTTGGGGTGATGAGTTATTCCAAATCGGCCTATGCTCTTGATTCAAAGATTAAGGTTCTTGCCTCTACCTCTGTCTATGGTGCAAGTGGTGGAGCTCTTTTAGGTTTTGCCTCTATGGCCTTTGGAACTTCTGCAAGAGCCATTGCAAAAGGTGCATCGCTTGGACTTTATGCTGGTATTATCTTTGGAACTTATATTATTGTTTCTCATTATTACCGTCCTCAGTATGAAACCCCCTACGAAGATTCAGATTCGCCATACGAAAGTGGCGATGGAGCTCCTTATGACTCAAAAAAGAGTTTAAATGCTGCTCCTGAAGAGCAGCAACCACAGCTTCATGAAAGGGCCTTTCAAATCAATGAAATGAAATTAAATTTCAAGTCTTCTCACCAAGTACCACCGATGTATCTTGAAATCATTCGTTATACTTTCTAATTTAAAATTTTATTTTTCCCCATAAAAAAAGGGCTCCTTACGGAGCCCTTACTATTTTTCTTAGAGACTAAAATTAATTCTGGAACGTTCTTTTACCATGAGGTGCTAGGACATCAGTTTCATCGTTATCAAACTCATTAATCAATTCGTTTTGTATTTCTGCTGAAAGAGAAAAGGATGTATCTAGATTATAGAGTTTAAAAACCTTTTGAAATTCAGAATGAACATTGATCAGCTTAATGGAGTTGTTATTCACATTTTGTAATTGATTTAGAGTCGCTACAAAATCACCGATGCCTGAAGAGCCAACAAATTCCATTTTATTCAAATCGATCATGATATTTATATTTTGGTGCTTATTTGCAATGCGGGCCAATTCCTTATTTAAAGGTAAACCATATTCATAGTTAAAACCGCCCGTCATTTCAACCGTTACATTGCCATTCACATCAATAGAGATTTTGGATTTAATTGTCATTAGTTCACCCCTTGCTTTACACTAGATTAACGAATCTCTTGATTACTTTATCATGGGAGGCTGCTCCTCTGGAGTGCGGCAAGTTTGTACTGTTTAGTTGTTTAATTAACGGAGAAGATATGTCGGAATTAAGGTCAAGGCTTTTACTCGTAACAACTCCTATTGGAAATTTGGGAGATATTACCGCAAGAGCTGAAAAGGCCTTAAGGGAAGGTAAAGATTTTCTTTGTGAGGATACTAGAAATACTAAAAGCCTATTTTCCTTATTAGGAATTAGCCTTGAGGGAAAGAACTTCTATGCTTACCACGATCATTCAGGTGATTCGGCAACTGAGCGAATCTTAGAAGAGCTAGAGAAGGGAAAAAGTTTTGTTTTAGTATCAGACGCTGGAAGTCCTATGGTGAGTGACCCTGCCTATCCTTTGGTAAAAAAAGCCATAGAGTTAGGAATCGAAGTGGATTCATGTCCTGGGGCGAGTGCTGTTATTTTGGCCTTAGAGCTATCTGGTTTGCCATCTTCTCCTTTTACTTTTCATGGTTTTTTAGGACGTGAAAAAAAAGATAGAAAACTTTTTTATCAAAAAATTTCTCTTGAGGCCGGAACTCATCTTTTTTTTGAAGGTGCCAGTAGAGTAGAGGAGACCTTAGAGGAACTTTCCAGTGCCTTTCCTGATTTTGAAATGGCAGTAGGACGAGAGCTTACTAAAAAATTTCAAAGCATTTATCGCTTTAAAGGGAATCAGTTTAAAGACATTCAAAAAGATTTCATGTTCAAAGGTGAATTTGTCATTCTCCTCTATGTTGAAAAGAAAAAAGAATCGAGCATTAATGAGGAAGAGGTCAAAGCTTTAGCTGAAGATATACTTAAGCTCGGGAACAAACCTAAAGTTGTCGCCAAGCTTCTCTCGAGTCTCTTAGGTAAGCCAACTAAGGAAATTTACGAGCTTTTAGGTAAAAATGAACGAGAATAACCGAGTATAGCACTTTATTTAATTTTTTCCTTAAAAAGACTGGAGCAATGACCGAAAAGCTCTTGTATGTCGACAAAAACACAAGTTACTAAAATTAACGAACTAATGAATAAGATGAAAACAGAGTCGGCGACTTCTCTGATTGATCTTACTTCACTCGAATCACAGATTAAAAGATATGAATGTGTGATTGAGTTAACTCAAGTGATTGCACATTCTATAGATTACAATAAAATCCACAAAGCGGCATGTAGCAAAGTGGCTGAACTGATGGAATGCGAGAACGTACTTATCTATCAATACAATAAAGTATCAAATGAACTATTTTACGAATTGAACGGACAAGAAATTAAAGTTCCTGCCGATGATTCAAATTTTGCTGGTGCGTGCGCCCAACATCGTACCAACACTTTAGTGAAAGAAGCATTCAAAGACGCTCGAATGAAAAAAGAGCCTTCGATTCATTTAAAATTACAAATGAAAAATCTCCTGCTTTCTCCTATGATGACCGGTGATGAATTTATGGGTGTGATTGTAGCAGTGAATAAGAAGGGTGGAAGTTTTCACAAAGATGATGTTTATTTTCTTCAAGCAGCTGCAGGACAAATGACTATTGCCATCGACAATGTTCGCTTGTTTATGGCCCAAGAAAAACAATTTTTACAAATTTGTGAATCGATGGCCGATGCCATTGGAAAAAAAGATAAGTACACTGGTGGGCATACTAAGCGAGTTGCTGTATTCTCCGACATGATTGCCTCTGAAATGGAATTACCTTTTAAAGAACTTCAAGAATTGAAATTAGCCGCAGTCCTGCATGATGTGGGTAAGATTGGAATTGAAGACAGTATCTTAAAAAAAGCAGCTCCTTTAACTGATGAAGAGTTTGCTGTTATGAAAGACCATCCACGATTAGGTTATGAAATTTTACAGCATATTGAAAGTTTAAAAAATGTGACCGATGGTATGCGCTACCATCATGAAAGACCAGATGGAAAAGGTTATCCTTTTGGACTTAAGGGAAGTGAAATTCCTGTCATTGCAATGATCATTTCTGTGGCAGATACTTTTGACGCTATGATAAGTACAAGACCTTATCGCAAAGGTTTACCGCCTATGGTCGCTTATGAAGAGATCATGAAGCACTCTGGAACACAGTTTGACGATGTAGTAGTGGAAGCATTTGCTCGTGCATTCAGAAAAACCCGTATGTATAAGCCTGAGGAAGATAAATTTTCCTCCACTATTTACAAGAAAGTCGGCTAAACTATTACCATGCTTGTTAGAGTTATCGGTGGCCATGGAGGAGTTTCTCCAGGATTTAAAGCCACATCATATCTTATTGATGGAAAGTTATTAATCGACGCCGGTTCTGTGGCGGAGGGTTTGCATATCTCCGAGCAAACACTCGTTGATCATATTTTAATTTCTCATCCTCATTTAGATCACATCAAAGATTTAGCTTTCATGTGTGATAACTGCTTTGGCTTAAGACCAAATCCTTTTGAAGTTTATTCCAGTCAAACAGTAAAAGATGCCATCAATAATCATTTAATGAATGATTTAATTTGGCCGGATTTTTCAGTGCTCCCAACAAGAGAAAACCCAACCATCCGCTTTCATCGTTTAGAAGCTGAGCAATCAATCACGCTAGGTGATTATGACATACTACCAGTGCCTGTGAATCATCAGGGTGGGGCATTTGGTTTTATCGTGACCAGAAAAAATAAATCTGTGCTCTTCACTCAAGATACTGGTCCAACTGACCGTATTTGGGAACTTGCTCATAAGTACAATAATCTTTCTGCCATTTTTACTGAAGTGAGTTTTCCAAATCACATGGAAAAGATTGCTACTGCAAGTTTGCATCACACTCCAAGTTCTATGAAAAAAGAAATCGAAAAAATGCCCAAAGATATTCCTATCTTTTTGGGCCATTTAAAGCCCAATTTCCAAGAGCAATTGTTTCATGAAATTGACCAGATCGGTAGTGATCGCCTAGTCTGCTTAGGCTCTTCTAATCACAGTTATCTTTTTTAAAACACACCATCTAAAATCATTGGCTGCATAGGAATGCTTTGAGGCATTTGCTGTGGCTGAATTTGTGGTGCTATATCATTCGTATTGTCTTCTTCTTCATCATCCTTTAAAAGTTCATCTTTTTTAGGTGGAACGTCATCAGCAGCTTTTTTTGCTAAAGTTTTTGTGTCCGTTGCTGAAATACCAGATGGAACGTGTTTTAAGACAACTGTTACCACTTGATCTACATCTTTTTGCTTAAGAGTTAGATTTAATCCTGAGCTTCCTGCGGGAGTACCGAATTGGCTATTCTCTTTTTCATCATCATTCTCTTCTTCGTCCTTTTTCTCGTCCTTTTTTTCGTTTTTCTTTTCTTCTTTCTTCTCTTCTTTCTTTTCTTCTTTCTTTTCTTCTTTCTTCTCTTCTTTCTTCTCTTCTTTCTTCTCTTCTTTCTTCTCTTCTTTCACATACCAAGTTAGAGTACAATCCTTAGTAGGTAGTTCAATGAATTCTTTAATCCCAGGGCATACGGCAGAAGAAATTTTCACTTCACCGCTATCGATGGTAATTTCAAAGTCTGTAAGAGAAACTTTAACATCGGCTGTGCTATTTCCTATGGCAGGAATGATTTTTTTATCTTCTGCTGGTGGATCTTTCTTGGCCGGATCTTTAGGAGATAATGTAAAAGTCACTGGAGTTTCTTTTTCTGCTTTTGGGAATTCCTTACTAGCTGTAAGATCCATGACTTCTGGGCTTTTTCCTTCTAAGGTATAAGTAAGGACACAATCTTTTATCTCTTTAACTTCTTTCACGTCATAACATTTTGCTGATTCCACAGAGTAGGTTGCTGTTTTATCTGCTATAACTTCCTTCATAACGAGGAGTAATTGACCTTCGCCTGCTTGTAAAGCAGGTACATCTTGATTAACTTCAGCTTTAACTTTTGGATCTTTGCTTGAGACTATTGTAAACACTATTGATTGCTTCGTTTTATCATCAAGCTTTTTGAAAACTTGTGTTTCACCGTCTAGCTTCATGTCCTGAGCTTTTTCTTTTGCTAGCTGGTAATTCAAAAGACAATCTTTACTAGCTGTTTTCCCATCTAACATACATTCAAAACTTTTCACCTTGAATGTTCCAGAAATTTTATCAGCAGCATCAACCCATTCCAATTTGATCGATAAGATAGGCTTCTGAACAACAATAGGAGTAGGTATTGGAGTAGGTATTACCACAATTGGGTCAACGGGCTTCGCTTTACAAAGTTGTTTTCTTGCATCATCAAAACTTGATTCAGCATAAAGTTTATTAACTAGAGGCACTGTTTCTTTTAGATTAAAACCTGGTGTTAGAAATTTGGGATTGGCACAAACCCAGTTTTCTTGTTCTTTGGCTTTCAATTCAAAAAGGTCATGTAGTTCAAGTGTAAGGGCACGGCATGTGCCATCTTTTTGGATGATTTTGCGGTACTCATTATTCGTTTGTTTCTTATCAATATCACATAAACATAATTGCTCAAATGAACTGACAAGCTTCATAAACTCGAGAGGGTGGTCCATCATATTTTTGATGATCAGGCCGCGATTATTAGCATTTTTACTTAATCGACGACATTCACTAGAAGCATTCTTGTAATTTGTTTGTGTTGTTACTTTATCGACGCAAAATAGTTTTTTACTTTTATCGACGCCGAATAACATTGGTTGGCATGGCACTTGAGTCGGTCCATAACAGTTGTTAATGGGTTTAGGATTAAATCCAGTGCTGTAATTTTTACTATCATTTTTGATATTCGAAATTTTACAATAGACGTGCCCATTATCATTTTCATAGTTTGCTAACCATCCAGCAAACATACACATTTTGGCATTCTCGGCGGCTTCTGCAGAATCTATAAAAATCAATTTTGCCAAGAGCGCTGTTAGTTCTGTTAAACGAGTTTGGAGATTTTTTCTTTCAACTGAAGTGGTCTTGTAATCCATTAATTTTTGCTGGGTCGATTCGATAGAAACGGCTAGCTCTTGAAGTTTGTCGACAACTTCAACTTGGTCGGAATAACTCATTTTTCGAAACGTGTTCCATTCAACAATGCCATAGGCGTAGCCACTGAAGGAAAAGAAGACGAAGAGCATGAGAGTACTAATATTCTTTTTCATACCTTACTATTATCGTCAGATTGGACCTTTTCCTTTAGTTTTAGCGAAAGTTTCAAAAAATTGCCTTTAAGTGCTTAATTTGTTAGGCTTAATCTCTAAAACTAAGTGCCCAAAAGTAATGGCAAAACAGCCATTTATGTCCATTTTGCTGGACTACCTAAGGAGAATTTTATGGGATGGTTTAATTCCGTTAAAAGCCCGAAATTAAAAAATATTAAAAAATCTGTAAGTAATACACCAACTGGACTTTGGAAAAAATGTGTTAGTTGTAATGAAATTGCTCAAACTTCAAAATTAGAAGAAAACGCCCAAGTTTGTCCCTACTGTGATCACCATTTTCGTTTGTCGGCGATAGATCGAATCGAACTTTTATTTGATGCTGATACTGTTGAGATTCATGGTGAAGGTTTAGTTTCCAATGATCCCCTCATTTTCACCGATAAAAAGAATTACAAGGATCGTTTAGAAGATGCATACACCGCGACCAATCTTTATGATGGAACAGTCTGTGGACTGGGGAAGATTAATGGTCAAGATGTTGCTTTCGCCATTATGGATTTCCGTTTTATGGGCGGTTCAATGGGTGTTGTTACGGGTGAAAAAGTGGCGCATGTTTTTGATCAAGCGCTGATAAAAAAAATTCCTGCCTTAGTGATAAGTTGTTCAGGTGGTGCTCGTATGCAGGAAGGGATTTTATCACTTATGCAGATGGCGAAAACCTCTGGTGCTCGTCAAAAATTAAAAGAAGCCGGACTACCTTATATTTCTGTCTTAACCGACCCTACAACGGGTGGCTGTGCCGCTAGTTTTGCCATGCTTGGTGATATCAATATCGCTGAACCTAAGGCCCTTATAGGTTTTGCGGGACCACGAGTGATTGAGCAATCAATCAGACAAACATTACCTCAAGGATTTCAAAGATCTGAGTTTTTATTAGAGCATGGATTTATCGACATCATACTTCACCGTCATAAAATGAAGAAAGAAATTGGATTTTTTCTTAAGTTTTTTCATAGTGGCGTGACTCAGTCTGCTCATAATTAATTGACATGAAGAATGTGCAAGATTGGATTGATCTCCACTTGGGAAAAGAGATTTTTAGTCCCGGATTAGAGCGAATCAGAGACCATGTTCGTCCACTTTTTCTTCAATTGAAATCAAAAGGCACTCGTTTTGTCACTATTGCAGGGACGAACGGCAAAGGACAAACAGCTCATACGCTTGCTCATCTTTTAAAAGATAATAAAATTTCTTACACACTCTGGACCTCACCGCATATTGTTTCCATAACTGAACGAATGAGTTCCGAGAAGGGAGATGTTGGCGAAGACTGGCTACTTCAACATTGCTTAAAGCATCAGGAGTTGACCAAGAGCTTGAGTTATTTTGAATTTCTTTTTTATCTTTTTATGGAATTTAGCCAACAACTTTCACCACAAATTATTATTTTGGAAGTTGGTTTAGGTGGAAGATTGGATGCGGTCAATGCTCTTGATAGTGATGTCATGGCAATCACTTCCATTTCAAGAGACCACGAAGAAATTCTGGGTAACAGCTATGCTGCAATTTTGAAAGAAAAATGGGGAATCTCTAGAGCTCATAAGCCTATCTTTACCGCTTTTACCCTTAACTACCTGCGAGATATGACCAAAAAGTGGTCCGATCATGAGCAAGTACTTTGGAAAGATTTAGTGGAACTAGGAGTCATGAAAGATCATGATCATTTTTTTACTCGCAATCAGCTGATGGCCCTAACTTTATTTCACCACTTACTAGGGATTAAGACTGATGTTAGGGAAGATCTACAAAAGCGACGATTTCCTCCCATGCCTCACCGTGGAGATGAAGTGAATTTTCGAGGAGGAAAGTTACAATTCCTTGGTTCCCATAACATAGATGGTATGCGAAAATTAGTGCATTATTTCAGCTCTAGAAAAGAAGTTTGTTTTGATGACGTTTTGCTTTCGTTCTCTAAGCGCCCGCTTAAGGACATAGAATGCATGATGAAAAGTCTTCAAGAAGAACCAAAAATATTTCCCAATATTTTGGTGACGAAGTTTCAGCATCCCAAAGCATGGAACGGAGATTTAAAAACGGTTTCTTTTTCTTCACTTCAAGAGGTCAAATGGGAAGACTATCTGATGAAGGAAAAACTAGAGGGAAAAAACATTTTAGTGACAGGGTCGTACTATTTTGTTGGCGAAGTTAAAAAATTTCTTCTTTTACAATTCTAAGCTCATAATAGGAAGCCTACTGCTTCCTTCAATTCTATTTTTTTTACCTCAAATTGTTTTTGCTCGTGAAGCTATGTCATTCCAAGTAGGGGATGAGGTAAATGTTTACTCTGATAAAGCTTATAAGATGGAAACAATCAATAAGTTAGTTGGAAACGTCGTAATCACTCATGGTGAAGAGACACTCTATGGTGAGTCAGCAACTATCGATTTAGCCAACGGCCATATTGAAGTTGAAGGAAATATTAGACTTGTAAGCGATATTATGACCGTTTATGGATCAAAACTTTCCTATGACATGAAAACGCAAAAAATCATTATCGAAAATGCTCGGGTTATTGCTGAGACCTATAGTCTTGTTGGAAAAAGCCTCTCGCGGATCTCTGAAAGCGTTTTTATTGCCGAAGAGGCAGAGTACACAACATGTAAGGATTGCCCCGAATCTTGGAGCGTTTATGGTAAAAACGTAAAAATTAATGTGAATGAATATGTGCATGTAAAAGGGGCCATGATTAAAATAAATGGCGTTAATATTATTTATCTTCCTTATCTTTTACTTCCCATCAAAAATGAAAGGCAAACAGGATTACTTTTTCCAAGTTTTTCTCTTTTCAACCGAGAAGGGGTTTCTTATCAGCAACCATTTTTCTGGGCTGTTTCTAAATCAGCGGATATGACTCTAACTCCTTCAACTTGGGGACGTCGAGGTTACGGAACTGATTTTGAATATCGACAATTATTTGGTCAAGAAAAATGGGTGAACTACAACGCACGCGTGCTACAAGATAAAATTTACCAACCCAATAAAGCGACAACAGAACAAAGTACCACAGCAACATTTCGACAATTTGGTGAATATGAACATCACTTTCAATTTGCGAACTGGGGGACACATCATTCTCGTTACACCACGATGAAAGATTTGGACTTAGTCAAAGTTTTTAGGGCCTACACAGATCCAAAAATTCAAGGAAGTGAAGTTGGCTTTAGTGGATTTTTTGACGGCAGAATTGCTAATAGACTTTCACTTTCTGTACAAGGTGATTATAACCAAAATCAATTAGTTTCTGATCCACTGCTTTTTGATAAATCTTATGTTCAGGTTTTACCAAGTACAAACCTTTCAATGATTCCTTGGACTCTCTACACTTCCTCTGTGCCGATGTTGCAAAATATTGCGGTTGGTGGAGAGGTCAGCCACACTATGTTTAGACAGCAAGCTCCGGAAGAAAATACATTCCTACGTAATGCAGATCGAGTGAATTTTACGCCTTATTTGGATTGGAATTTAGCCGATGTTGGCCCTGTTCATTTAAAAACTCGTTATGGGATGGATTACCAACATTACGAATTTAAAACCGATAATAATCCAAGCTTTCAAAAGCAAGCAGGAACAATTGTTAGTGAGGCCAATTTCGAAGTGGATCGAATTTTTGGGCTTTCTTACAATGAAAAAGTTGATATCGAACGTATTAATCCCAATGATCTAAAACGAATGGAAGAAAAGAAAATTTCAGAACAAACGGTTAAGCCTTATGAGAAAAATAATAATTTAATCGGAGCCTTGCCTTCATTTAATGATTCTTTAACTGAAGATTTTGTTCTTCAATCAAGAAATTCTTACCGACATTCACAAGAATTTAAAATGAAGCATTTTTATACAACTGAAAGTACTACTAAGGGGAATGGTCGCTTTTATAATCAAATACAAGATGTGAAGGGACTTTTTGACTACAATGATTCAATTCGTACGAAAGAAAATAATCTAGGGTCAAACTTAACTAGAACAATTATTTCACCCTCGAATACTGTTGAATTGCAGTGGAATAATACTCTGGTGAAAAAGACATCTCGTACTTTTAATACATTTCAAGATGGCAGATATCTCAGAGATAACTTTGAATACAGACGCCTTGGTTACTTCAATGTCTCACAAGGATATGAACTTAATACAGATCGAACTCATTTTAATGAAAATCTAACAAGACTTTTGATGACCACTGGTTATGTTATGAATAAAACAACTTTAAGCTTTTCTGACTATTATTTTTATACCAGTTCTAACCATATTTTACAAACAACTGTGATGCAAGGTTTTGATCGCATGAATGTTTTCACTTCTTTAAATGTCAATATGTTCGATACTCCAGCGACAGAAATTGTGATGGTTGGGGGAAATATTCGTCCAATTGATATATTAAATTTTTATACTAAATACGATTATAACTACAACTCGAAAGAACCCATAAATGCCTTATATGGTGTGGATTATATTCCACGAAGTAATTGTTGGCGTTTAAATTTAAATTTAAATAGAAGTGTGGTTGAACAAAGAATTGCCTTTAATATTCTAGTGAATTTCAGTGACAATACTTTTACTCCACTTAACAGTTCAACCACCAATACTTTGCCTAGTGGGGCTTCTAGCCAGTATACAGGCTCTCCCGATGTTAAAACCAAAAAGCCTAATCAATGAGGCAGTGTTATTTATTTGATTATGAAGACAGCTTTACTCATAACATAGCCTCTGAATTAAGAATGCTTGAATTTAATGTCCTGGTTATTCCTTTTTCAGAAATTAAAAACTTCTTAACAAATTTTGAAACGACCAAAGAAAAAGTCGTTTTTATTCACGGCCCAGGTCCTGGTCATCCAGAAGATTACAGAGATCTTTTCCCGGCCATTAAAAAAAGTTTTTTACTCAAAAATGTTTACCAAGTTGGTTTATGTTTAGGGCACCAAATTTTCTGTACCCTTTGGGGTGGGAAAGTGGAGCGATCGAACCACCCCATGCATGGACAAAGAGTCGAAATGGAAATACCACTTTGGTCTGTTTTTCCCCCTAAATTTCAGGGAAAAAAGATTCAGGTACAGAGGTATAATTCCCTGAGTTTACTTTCAAAAAAAAAAAAATTATTTAGAAATTCACCCACCGACTTAAAACTTGCATGGCAAGATAACGAACTTTTTTTAACTTCTTCCTCTCAATTTTTAACCTACCAGTTTCATCCGGAATCAGTGGGTACTTCTTACCGTTCTCTCTTTTTTAAGCCTCTGGAAAAATTTCTTCTATAATTAAGGTGATGACAACTCAATTCAAAATTTCGGGAATCTATGACCGTCGCACCTTAAAGTTCTTGAAAGAGAAGGGACTAACTTCTTTTTCATTCGATTTTGATCCTAAAAGTTTTAACTATCTTCAAGGCCAAAATTTTCGAGAAATGATTCATGAGTTTTATTCTCCCATTGATTTCTATACTTTAAATTTTCGTGCGACCACTCCCTTAAATTTAGAGCATACACTTAATGATTTTTTAATGGCATCTGGAATGGATCGTAATTTCATGACAAACCTTTTGATTGAAATTCCTGAGGCTGAATTATCGACTACACAAAGTTTATCTCTTCCTACAATGCTTAAGATTAATAAGGGCAGCGATATTCAATCGCTGGCTAAAGCTAGCATGGTAAAGGGTTTAGTTGTCGATTATGGCGATCTCGATTTGGAGCATAAGCAAGAAGAAGCCTATCATTTTTTGAATGCGCTTTTTCTTTTAAAAAGGAAATACAGTCTACAGCTTGACATCAAAGTCCCATGGGACGGTGGAGCGACTCCTTCCTTATTTGACTTTTTTCCGTTCGACCATAAAGAATTAACGATCAATCGCAAAGTTGAAGTCTGTTACAGAAATGTCAATTTACCTCTACTTGAAAAAGAAATGAGTTTGATGGCTTCTGAGTTTTAGCAGACGAAAAGGGTGAGTATGAGAATTTTGATCTCCAATGATGATGGGGTTTATGCACCTGGAATCAAAGCTCTGTATCAAGAATTACAAAAGATTGCAGAGGTGACTGTGGTCGCTCCCCTTGAAGAGCGTTCAACCACTGGTCACAGTATTCATTTGTCTTCTGTTCTTCGCTTAGAAAAAGTGTCAGAAGGGGTTTATGGTTGTAGCGGTTTTCCTGCAGACTGTATCTTGATGGGACTTGGACATTTAATGAAAGGCAAACGTCCTGACCTAGTGATCTCGGGAATTAATCGAGGTGCTAATATGGGGCAAGATTTATACTATTCGGGAACGCTGGCAGCAGCCAGGGAAGCCACTTTCCATGGAGTTCCTTCCATTGGTGTAAGTTTAAATTTGCCCTTTAATAATCTTGAAGAAAAAGCTTATTATCAAACTGCGACCAACATGATTGTTCGCTTGGTAAAAGATAACATTCATCAAAAAATTCCGCCTTATACTCTTTTAAACGTCAATGTACCTAATGTAACTGATGAAGAAGTGAAGGGTGTAAAGTACACCAAAATTGGTTTCAGAAAATACTCAGACGATATTTCTGCTCGTGTTGATTGTCGCAATAGAGAGTATTTTTGGATAGCTGGCACTTATAGTGGGCATTTGGATATACCAGGGACAGATTGTGTAGCTGTTCATGAGAATTATGTGGCCTTAACTCCTCATAAAGTAATCGATGCCATGGATATCTCCACTTCAGAGTTACAATCATATGTGGAGAATTTTAAGTTATGATGAAAGGGCTCCTCTTCGTCACTGTTTTTCTCACTCTCTTAACTGGATGTTCTTCCATCCAGAGTGGAAGCTACGTCTATTTTAATAACGGCGATACACTATCTAAATTAGCTAAAAAATATGGCGTGACTTTAGAAGAACTTCGTTTGGCCAATAATGGAAGAAAATTAGTGCCTGGTGCTTGGCTTTTTATTCCTGCTCATGTTGGTGTTATTCCACAAATGTATTTTAAGGCTGAATATGCAGACTTCTTTGGTGGTGATGGTGAATTTATGTGGCCTGTTCCCACTCGCCAAAAAATTAGTTCTGAATTTGGACGTCGTGGTGGAAAAAATCACGATGGTATTGATATTCCAGGCCCCATTGGCACGGAAATCGTCGCCAGTGAGTCAGGAAAAGTGGTCTATTCAGGATCAGGTATTCGCGGCTACGGGAATTTAACTATCGTTTCTCACAAGGATAATTACTTCTCGGTATATGCTCACGCGAGCAAAAACTTAAAAGCAAAAGGTGATAAAGTTAAACGTGGAGAATTGATTGCGCTTATGGGAAACACTGGTCGATCAAGTGGTCCCCATTTACACTTTGAAATCAGAAAGAAATCAAATGCTTTGAACCCCATTGCCTTCATGAGCAAAGAGAAAAAAAGAATTATTGCTAGTAATTAGTCTGTCGCTTAAAAATCTTGATTTTTGACTCTGAATTTATCCAACAACTTTAGGTACATAAGAGCGGTGTTACGGGCATCTTCCATTGCTGTATGGCTAACAGAACCCATATTTAAATACTTCATCAATTGAGAGCCAGAATCAGAGCCAGGGGGCAATAATCCCATGTCTACCAGTCCAAGAGTATGAGAAGAGAGATCCATCACCCGGTGATGAAAATATTTTCTCACGTAATCCCAACCGAGGTCGCGATTTAAGAAAGGAAGATCGATGGCATTAAGAGATTTTCCAAAAACCACAATTTTTTGTTGATTAAAATATCTCTTAACACTTGATGACTCTAAGTAAGCGGTTAGCTTCTCTTTGAATTCTGGAATAGTTTTTCCATCTTTATTAGCACGTTCTATAAGTTTACGATTATGATCTATTACCCAAGGATCCAAAGTTGGTTTAAGACTTTCAAAAGTGGGGCAGGTTACAAGATGTCCATAGGCCAATTCTTCGGCAATGGTTCTTGTTTCAGTATCGAACGGCACCATACCGATTTCAATAATAAGGCAATTTTCTTTGAGTCCTGTAGCTTCGAGGTCAATTGACAAGTAACGCATAAGTTCCCTTTTATCCCATTTCCTGGAGTGTTGGAAAGGGGGATGTTATCTCGAGTAAATTTTATAGGACAAAATAGCAAAAGGATAGGGGGATCAACCTAGTTTGAGAGGTTTATAAGGGCTTTTTGACGGTTTGGTAAAGATCAAGATATCTACCACTCACATGATCACTAATTTCCTTGGGGGGAACCTATGAACTTGAAGAAATGTCTTATTGGAGCCTTAACAGCGACCCTAGCGTTCTCTAGTCTGGCTTCGACAACTTTGTCTGAAAGATCTGATTTGGCTAGCAATCCTTATTTTCAAATCAAATCGATGAAAGTTGAGGAAATTCAAAGTACAGCAGTGAGCAACAAAACCAATCCCTTGCATTCAATCTTCGTGGGTGGAGGAGAGCTTGGGCAAGTTTTAGCCGTTGCCGATCAACTTATCGCATTTGGGGAAAAAATCTATGACATTGTGAAAAAGGGAAAACCGGTAGTCAATCTCACTTGGGCACCAGTTTCTGTCCTACCTCGTGAAGCTGGAAAAGAAATCGATCCCTTGGATCTGGAAGATTGGGCATTTCCCAAATCCAAGAAATATCGCATCACTTATGTGAATGGGTTCAACAAGAATGTTGTGGACTTCACTTACAGTGTGAATTTTAGCTACGGCGGAAGTTACAATGGAAAAGGTAGATACCTAACAGCAGCAGAAATTGTTCCTGAAAACGTCTCTGTCGCCTGGGGGTTTACTTTTGATGCTAGCATGAAACTGGTTGGAGTTATGAATCGCGGTAAAAAAACAAATCCACTAGCTGCTGCCATTCTTCAAATTTCATATAATGTCTCATCAAATCTTAAAGAGGATAGAAACAATGTTTCTTACTTCATCCAAGGTGACGGTCAAATGGGACAAATGTAAACTTAAAATAAAAGTGTTAGTGCGATTGTTAAATGTGAGAAGGGGTCGCTTAATGCGGCTCCTTTTTTTAGTATTCTAGTTAAAGATACCCTACTGATACAACTTGGTTAAAGTCTAAAAATTTTGTAACGGTGATTTGGCAACTTATCAAATCTTCATTGACCATACATTTCTTGCAAAAGCCTTCTCCGCTGCATGAAGAGGCAATTCTAATATCTCTAGAAATAAGAAAATCCATTAGCGTCATATTTTGTTCTGAATCGGAGACGGTCAAAGTCCAGCTTTTTCCTGAGGCTTTTCCATAAACAGTTAAGCTTAATGGCATGTAAGTGAGGCCTTGTGACGATTATCGAGGATGAAGGTTTTTTCTTCAGGGGTGTGGAGAAAAATAGTAATGTGACCAAGAAGGTTAGCATTGTAGATGGGAATATTGAGTTTTAGTAGTTCGGTTAATTGTTTTTCTGTTCCTCGATGGGATTCATAAATTAATCGAAGTGGATCAGTGAGAAACAAGTGACGAGAAAATTTTAATAAAGAATCCATCTCTTGCGCTGACTTAATCTTGCCCATGTCATATTGAAATAGATGATAAAGGTGCTGCCCCGGATCTCTGGAATCAGTAGAGAGTAGCGCCATTTTTTTCTTATTGATGGGATCTTCATAGAGACATGCAGCCACATCAAAACGTCCATGGTGTGAATCGGGATCTGCTTTGAGCCAGATTAAACCAGGGAGAGTTTCCACCGTTTTAAAAGCCAGGCTAGTAGAAGCCATGAAAGTAAAAGTGTCGTTAGAGAGGCCAAAAGTATAGTTGGGATTAATTTTTTCTTGTACCGAATAAAGTGACTCGTCATAGGATTGCAGAGAGAAGTTGCAAGTGAGAGGTACTTTGCTTTGCTCATTGGCAAGTAAAGGAATAGAAGTCGCATTTTCTTCAGTTTTAGGGATTAAGGGGAGCAATTTTAAATATGAATTTCGTTTAAATTTTTCGCCAGCCTTGAGTGTTTCTCCTGCTCGCATAAAAACTTCTTTTAAAGCTGGATTGAGTTTAATGGCTTCTTCATATTTATTGATAAAAATTTCTAGATCATTATCGATTACTGCGAGAGAGGGAAAATCACTTTCCATTCTTTGAATCAATTCACGTAGTGTGCGTTTTGCTGAATACGATTTGAGAATAACCGCCAGCCCTTCAATCATCGGATATTTGTATTGCTCTAAAGTAAAACGAAAGTAGCGAGTTGATTTAGGCCCATCGACAAAAACTTCAAACTGGGATTCTGGTGAATTTACATCTGGTCTTCCTGCCATTTGTACTAAAGACCAAAGAACGAATTGTTCAACTGGAGAATAACCTCGATCTTTGATCATGCGTTCAAATTCAGCTTGAGATGTAGGCTCAGAGTTCATTAGAATGAGTTTGTGATTGGTAGGGGCACAGTATGTTTTTTCTACTTGAGGAATAGTAACGAAGTTATTTTGCTGTTCATCGATTCTCTTGATAAAGGAGCCACATGAACTAAATATCAGGAGAAAAGGTAAAATGAAAATCATCTAATCTCTCTCGAGAATGATTTCTATTTCAGAGTGAGAATCCTCTTGAATAGAATCAGGATAATTTAAATTACATTCACTCAATTTTTTATCCATCGTCGAGAGCAGAACGATGACCCACATACCGGCGGAGCTACCTTGATGGCTTTCTGTGGTTAAGGATTCGATTTGGTAATCCTTAAATAGTCCAGAAATGTACTTATCAAGCTCTTTTTCACGGTATCCGGTGTTTCTTTTAGGGGGGGCAGGAACGTAGTAAGTAAAAGTCTGATAGTATTTCTTTGGTTTGAAAAGAGCCCTAAAGGTGGAGTGAATGGATCGGATCATAGTCTTAAACCATTAATAAATATAAGGGATGGTCACTCTATTCTAATCCCATGTCGAAACTTTGCAATGGAATCTTATAAGTAATACCAGTCTTTTCTAGGAAAAGATTACCTATGTTGAAGAACCCTTTCATAAAATTAGTTTTGTGCTTATAATTAAAATATATAAGTGACAGGATGTTACTTATTCTAGGCAGGATGCCAAAAAGAGGGGAGCCATGCAGGAGGCTCCCTTCCTTTTTTTTAGGCCTTATTTTTTTCACCATCAAATTTTTTCTCACTCACCAACAACAACTAAATCGTGACATCTCTACTTCACTTCATTATTCTCTAAAGCATGCCATCTCAAATAAAAGATTCAAAAGTTCATGCCCAAGAATTTTTAAAAATTTCAAATGATTTTCATTTGGGACATTTACCTACCGAGAGTCGTCATCCATTAACCATGGATCTTTCCACTTTGGTCAAAGATCACTTAACGGAAGCCCTCACGATCATGCATAAAGTAGATGAGGCAGCTCTTTCTAAAATGCTCGACTACACCGCTAAAATTTTTTCACTTCACCAAGACATTCAGACTACGCTTAAAAAAGGTCATAATATTTATCTCTGCGGTTGTGGCGCCACAGGAAGATTGTCCTTGGCCTTGGAAAGTTTCTATCGAGAGCTTTACCCTCATGATAGTGAAAGAGTGATTTCTTTTATGGCGGGCGGTGATGTGGCCCTCATTAAATCCATCGAAAGTTTTGAAGATCATCCTGAATACGGAGAAAGACAATTATTAGAACTAGGATTTAAAGACGGGGATTTATTATTGGCCATTACGGAAGGGGGAGAAACTCCTTTTGTTATTGGAGCTTGTCAGTTAGCGGCAAAACTTTCAACCGTTTCCAAAAACTATCCTTACTTCATCTATTGCAACCCTGATGAATCCCTAAAAAATATTAAGCGCTCTCATGATGTTATTCATCATCCTGAGATTAAGAAGATTTGCTTATTTGTAGGGCCAATGAGTATTTCGGGTTCTACCCGTATGCAGGCTTCAACCGTTTTGATGTATGGAGCTGGTTTAGCGTTGCTAGAAAAATTTCATTCAGAAGCTGAACTGAAATCAAAAATACAAAAAGAAGTAGAGTTGTTTCGAAAATTGTCTTATGCCAATCTGGCATTTTTCATCGAACAAGAAGCAGAGCTTTATCAGAAAGGACATTATCTTCTCTATCAAACACCAAAACGTTTGGGGTTAGCGGTCTTAACCGATACAACAGAACGTTCTCCTACTTTTAGCCTTGCGGCTTTTGAAAATGGTCATGACCAAAATTCTCAATTGTCCTTAGCCTATTTAACGGTAGATGGTACTAAAGATACCCTAGCAGCTTGGGAAAATATTCTTTACCGCAAACCTCGTTGCCTAGAATGGGAACACTCTGTTAATCGAACTGGATTTAACCGACTTCTTGGATTTGATATTAGTGCCACTAGTCCTCGTCATAATCTTCATCACCAGCAAAAGTTTATATTAAGTGAAACTGTGGACGGCCTTCATTTTTCTTTTATGGGCCAAAATATTAACTGGGAACTGTTAGGGGGGAGCTACTTGTTTAAACAGGTGGTCTTAAAGGTTCTGTTAAATACTCATTCCACTTTGGTCATGGGAAAGCTCAATCGCTATCAGGGCAACATCATGACTTGGGTAAAACCAACCAATAATAAGTTGATTGATCGAGCTGCAAGATATGTGGATTATTTATTACAAGATTTGAAAGTCAGTAAAACTTATGAACAGATTGTTTTTGAACTCTTTGCCACAGTTGATGAGCTTCCTGAAACTGAGTCCATTGTGCTCACCACTGTGAAAAGATTAAAATAATTTTAAGAGTCTTTTTTGTTATCAGTAACAGTTGTGATTTTTGCGTTTTCTCCGCCGGCTTTTAATCCAGCTTTGAAATTATGTAACGCCATTCCTAAAGATGATCCAAGCTTTGGTAAACGATTTCCACCGAAAAATAATAAAACTAAAAGACCTACAACTAATAATTCGCCAATTCCTAATCCGAACATAAAGTTCTCCTTCAAAGGTGATGAGTCGTCATTCTAATTCGAGACGTCTCATAGTGTCAATTAATAGAGCTTGGCCAGCTCCATTGAATATTTGCCTGGAGCATAATGGATGAATCTCTCATCCTTAAGTTTTTGAAATTTGGCAGAAGCGGCACTCGCAAAAGGGAAAATAGCAATTCCGCCTCTTGGAGTAAACTCACCAATCACTTCGATGTATTTAGGGTTCATCAGTTTAACTAGATCATCACAGATTTTTTGTACGCAATCTTCATGGAAGTCTCCATGATTTCTAAAGCTAAAGAGATAGAGCTTCAGTGACTTAGATTCCACCATCGTCTTGTCGGCAATGTAATTAATAAAAATTTTGGCAAAATCTGGTTGATTGGTTTTAGGACATAATGAAGTGAATTCAGTGCAAATGAATGTGGTCCAAGCTTCCTTGGTCGGATTTTTATTGGGAAATGATTCTAATATCTTCGGATCATAGGTTGTAGGGTATTCAGTGTGGGCTTGACCTAGCTTAGTCACGCCTTTTAATTCAGATTTTGTCCGTGCTTTGTTTAGCTTCATAAATCTATCCAAGTTATTTTTAAAGGTGTAGAACTGTTAGCAATATGAAAGCTAAAGTGCAAGTGGTTATCGCTCAGTTGGGATCCCCTGATTCCCCCAAAACGGGCGATGTTCGTCGATTCCTGAAAGAGTTTCTTGGTGACCCAAGGGTTGTGGATATAAATCCACTGCTGTGGAAGATCATCCTGTATCTTTTTGTCCTTCCTTTTAGACCCAAGAAGTCCGCCCAGGCCTATTCTAGGATCTGGAACGGGAAGTCCTTTCCTTTGGTAGATAACACCATCCAATTCACCCATAAATTGGCCAATTTTCTTGGACAAGATTACCGTGTCCGTTATGGCTTTTTAGTCTGTGAACCTAGATTTGATACTGTTTTGGATGATTGGGAAGCCCTATCTTATGAAGAGCGTCCAAGAAAGCTCCTCCTCATTCCTCAATTCCCTCAATACTCAGAATCTACTACTGCCTCAGTCTTTGATATTTTAGGGGGAGCGCTTAAAAAACGAGTCAATATTCCTGAAATCGAATTTGTGAATAGCTATCATACGCTGAAAGCTTTTATTGATCTTTCCGTCAAAAAAATAGAAGAAAGCTTGAAACAGAATCCGGCCGATGCTTTAGTCATTTCTTTTCATGGAATCCCAACCAGAAGAGTGTTGACCAAAAAAGATGTTTATTATCGCCACTGCTTTGAAACTTATAAATTAATAAAAGAAAGAGTAAAGGGAATTTCACAAGACAAAATTCATATTACTTTTCAATCACGTTTTGGATCAGAGGAATGGTTAAAACCGGCCACTGATGAATATTGCGAGAAATTGGTTAAGAATGGTGTGAAAACCATGTCAGTCTATTGTCCAAGTTTTGTGGCGGATTGTTTAGAGACTACGGACGAAATTGGCCATGAGCTGAAACACAGTCTTCATGAGCATGGTTGTGAGATGACTGCTATTGCCTGTTTAAATGATGATGAGGATTGGGCGGAAGCCTTCGCTCATTTCATCAAAGTAAAAACAGAAGGAAACGAACAAGATTTAAATCAATTATTTTACGCTATCAATGACAAGGAAATCGCCATGGAAATGCCAGAGCAAAAAATGTCTTCAGCCCCTTTAGATCCACAAGCGAAGAAGGTGTTAAAGATTGTTTTCTTGACTCTCTTTATTGATTTGATTGGCTTCTCCATAATTTTTCCTATGTTTCCAGCTATGGCGAGACACTACCTCACAGTTGATAGTGAAAATGTCTTTTTAAAAATGATTTTTGGAACCATTACCTCTTTCACCACGATTGGTGGAGTGACCAATGATGCCGCTAATATTGTTCTCTTTGGAGGTATTTTAGGGGCGATGTATTCCATGCTGCAATTTATTGGAGCACCCATTTGGGGAACTATTTCAGACCGTATTGGTAGAAAGCCCGTGTTGATGATTTCCGTTTTTGGATTATTTTTAAGTTATGTCCTTTGGTTTTTCTCAGGTTCCTTTACCACTTTAATTCTTGCTCGTTTGATCGGGGGGATGATGGGAGGAAATATTTCAACGGCTTCTGCTGTAGTTGCAGACGTAACAACCAGAGAGAATCGTTCGAAAGGCATGGCCTTCATCGGAATTGCTTTTGCCCTTGGGTTTATTCTTGGGCCTGCCATGGGAGGAATTTTCTCTCAAGTTGATTTAACGAAACATTATCCAAATCTTGTTGGTATGGGTGTAAATCCATTTTCAACTCCCGCTTTAATAGCTGCCGTACTTTCACTCTTTAACTTCTTATCAATCTGGAGGAACTTCCATGAGACACTTCCTGAAGATAAAAGAGGGAAGGGCACAGTGGAAAGAACAGCCAATATTTTTAAACTGTTTAGTCCCGCTCCTTATCCTGGAGTGAATGGAACCAATATTTCCCATTTTCTTTTCTTGACTGCATTTTCTGGAATGGAATTCACGCTAACTTTTTTAGCGGTAGAAAGACTTCACTACACTTCAATGGATAACGCTTACATGTTTATCTATATTGGGTTTTTAATAGCCATGGTTCAAGGTGGCTATGTCAGAAGAAAAGCCAACCAAGTAGGTGAGAATAAAATGGCAAAGCAAGGTTTAATGGTGATCATACCGGGTTTGATCTTGATTGCTTTTACACAAAATTCATTCATGCTTTATGCTGGTCTAGGATTCTTAGCTATCGGCAGCGCCATGGTTATTCCTTGCCAAACATCAGCGGTGTCTATCTATGCTCCGTCAGAGGTCCAAGGACATGTTATTGGTGTTTTTAGATCACTAGGAAGTCTGGCCCGTGTGATTGGGCCAATACTTGCTAGTTTAATTTATTGGAAGCTAGGTGGTACTTATCCGTATCTTTTAGGAGCGGCTTTTTTACTTATCCCAATTTGGATGATTACAAAATTGCCTGAGCTTAAGAAGACCTAATTTTTAGGTGTTAGGTCTCACAGCTAGATAAGTATTCAAGACTTTTACTTTTCTCAAAGATGAATTCATTGTCGTTCACAAAGGTTGCTTGTTCTTTATGAAAGACATCAATAAAGTGGATGTTAATTTTTTCGCTAAATTTTTTATGTTCCACAAGTGCCTTTCTTTTTCCTGGGCAGTCATAATGGTAACCGTATTCGTAACCTGAGGTTGTTTTGCCATTTGAATCAGTATTGGAGACTAATTTGCTACAATAGCCGTAGTCCGTACAGTTAATAAATTCTTCAGCTTCCCATTTTTTTAAAAGTGTTTTAACTCTTTCAGCTTTGACCCCGAAGTATTGATGTAGTTCATGAGAACTTGCTTCCATAGTTTCATCTTTAATTAATTCTCTAGGGATATAGACTTTAACTTCTTTTTCATTTTGTTTGATCACAACACTTGGATCTGAAATTCCGTAGACTCCATAATTAAAAGAAATTTGAGTTGAGCCTGATTTTAAATATTCCTTATGAGCATCTTTACCCACATAAAAAAATAGGTTATCTTTAATTTTAAGTTGACCAACAAGACCTTCAGACCAACCTGTACAACCAACTAACGTTGATAGAAGTGCAATTTTTGATAATGATTTTAGTGTGTTCTTAAACATAATTTTCTCCCTTTTTTCCAATTTTAATAAAAAAGAGAAAATCACAGGAATAAATATTATGACATTTTTGAACTTTCTAAGTTGCTAATTTTTCAAACCACTAGACTGCTGTCTGTAGGCAGGAATGACATTGGGAGCACAGGGTTCTTGTTCAATTGATTTAACAATAGAAGTTCCTTTCGCCGTTACATGCTGAACCACTCGGGCCACGTGCCTCTGCACGACACAGCTTTTATACCAACGCTGAGAATATTCTTTGCCTTGAAAGTCTTTATAGAAAACGGATGTTGTTCCATCCTTCCATTTACCACCCCAATGTAATCCTTCTATTAAATCTTTTGGTGTGAAATCTTTCCATGCACTACCATCAGCAGATGTCTCTTTTGTCATTTGGTTATAATGCTGAAGTAGTTTTATTTCGTTCGGTCCAGCATTATACATGGCCACAGCCAGAAGCCATGCTGTTTGAAGTGGGTAGGTCGAAGCTTTATAAGGTTGTGCACAGGTAAGGTTAAAGCTTTCACCTTCTTGGTACTGTTCAATTTTGCGAAGACCCTCTGGAACCATTTTATAGAGACGATTTAATTCTTTCGCTTTAAATTTTATAGAGAGTCTAATATCTAGGCATAAACGGGTAAACGCTTGAACGGCTTGGAATTTGATTGGGTCTGGGATGGACGCTTTTACATCTTCGAAAGTAACTTTGGCGTAATCTGCCACTGTTAATTGATAATCAGGTTTCGCATTGTTTTTTGTTGCTACTAAATAGAGTGGTTTTACAATTGTTGTGGGAAGAGTTTCCTCATCACAACTAATAACAGGCCATCCTAATGACTTTCTTTCTTCTAAAGGCAGAGAGTTAATACCACGACAGAATTCCGCAATATTAATTTGTGCCATTCCACATGAGTAATTATCTCCATCTGGTGTGATCGATAAATTGGCCAATAGTGACTCTTGAGTTAAAGCTCCAAAGAGAATATTTGGTGGCATATTATTTTCTAAAGCCGCTTGATAAATAGATGAAAGTTTTGACTCTTTTTCCTCCGTGCCATTAACACGCATCCATGCAAGTTCTATTTGTGAGGGAGTAAAATTTTGAGTCCCATCAACTTGTCTTTTTAGTACTTCTTGTGAACGACAGACTGCGAGATCTAAAACTTTATCCGTGGTCCACAATTTTTTCTCATCGGCAGTGATATTGGCGGGAAAATCAGTAAAGGGATTTTTTACCGTCGATAAATCTAAGCAATTCGCTCCTTTAGGCATGAGATCTTCTAAACAGGCAATCTGGGGCTGAGACCAGTCGACGGCATAGGCAGAGAGTGAACTTAAAATAAGTAGGCTAAAGATGAGTTTTTTCATAGCTGGCTTTTTAGCTTTTTCATTGGAGAAAAGCAAAGAATAGGTTTAAAAATGGTAAATTAGATAGAGTCTTAGACTTGGGCTAAATGCCTAGAATTAAATGCTAGAAACCTAATAATTATCAGCTTTCTTCGGAATATACCTCATCTTCAGTCCATATCGAGAGAACTATTGTCTTCTTATAAGAAACGGAAAACGTTAGGAGGTTCTATGAAAAAAATTATTTTAGTGTCTAGTTTACTTTTAAGTGCTTTCAGTATGGCCGAAACAAAAATGATTTGGGCTCCATTAGATCATCTTTATGTCCCAAAAGGTTTTGATAATAACGATTCAGTTGAAGTTGTTGTTTCAGGCTACTTCCCAACTCCTTGCTATTCAAGAAATACAGTTAATGTTGATGTAAAAAAAGATGTTGTTACCATAAAAGTAACCGCTCTGATCAGCGATGAAAAATTTAAATGGTGCCCAGAGATGGTCGTTCCTTATACTGAAACAGTGAGCGTTGGAAATCTTCAAGGTGGTACATATAAAATTTTAGTGAATAATGAGTCTGCTAATTTTTTATCAGATGAGATAACCATTCAAGAATCTGCTTCCAATGCCATAAATGATCATGTTTATGCGGCTGTAAATCAAATTGAGCGCAAAGAAAGTTCTAATGAATTTGTACTCAAAACTGTTCAATACAGTGATTGTTATGCCCTTGACCGCATTGAATATTTTGATAATGGCAAAGATACTGTTTCCATTTTACCAATCATGAAAAAGGTTAAGAAACTTTGTCCATTCAAAGGAAGTCTTGTGGAATATCCTGTAAAAGTTGATTTTGCCAATATGAAAGTTGATAAAGCTCTTCTTCATATTAGAACAATTGACGGAAAATCAGTGAACAGTATTGTCGATTTGGGAGATTCGAGATGATTTGGTTAATTCCTCTTTTCTCCTATTCATTACAGAGTCAGGCATTGTGTTTGCCTGACTCTGCACTTAAAATTAAAACGACTCTGAAGAATGATAGTTCAGTTTTAGCGGTGGAAGACATTGCAAATAAATTTGTGACCAAATTTACACCGAAGATAAAGACTGATTTTAGGCTAGATTTAAATATTAATCTGGAAGTTTTAAATCCAAAGATTAATGCTGAAATAGTAAAAAAAGATCCTATCCTAAATATTTCTGTTTGGGGAGGTATGGTTCGCCATAAAAAAATGAACCCCGTCGTGATGACGCTTCTTTTGTGTCACGAGTTGGGTCATCTTTTTGGAGGAACGCCTTACAAGTCGATCAATGGTTGGTCTTCTACTGAGGGCCAAGCTGACTATTATTCAACCATGGTTTGTGTCAAGGAATTTGATTATAGTATTGAGGAAATTAGCCAGGCTGCTTATCAATTGGTTTCAATTTATGCTGAAGCTTCAAATAAAGCTCCACCCTCAATTGATCAATGTGATGAATCCTCTGTAGTTAGGATAAATTATGGTTATCCGGGAATTCAATGTCGTTATGATACATTAATGGATGGACTAAACCTTAAAGCAAGACCATCTTGTTGGTATATAGATTGATATCTTTTCTCTTTTTTCGATGAAAAGAATTTTCAATAACTCGCTTTAAGCTTCTTATGCTTTAAACAAGTCTCTTGTGAGTTCAAGTATTTCATCATGCTGAATTTTATTTTCATGTTTTTGAAAACCCCTAAGAAGAATAGGGGTTTTTTTTTCAATTTCTTTTATGATTAACGATCTTCTATTTTCATCAATCGACAAGGTGAGAAGATTGACCAATGATTTGATACGCCAATAGTCCATGGCAGGATATTTCATAGACAGTTGGTCTGCATGTCCTCCGTATTTATTGACAAGATATTCTGGGTGAAAGGCAATTTTTTCGGTAGCCATGACTTTTAGCCACAAGTCATAATCTTCGCAAACCACAAAACTTTCATTGAAAGAGCCTTTCTCTAAAAATAAATCCTTTCTCATAACAACGGTTGAAGGAGAGATTAGACAGCCTTCTAGCGAGCGTGAAAAGAGGTTGGGAGCAGATTTACTGTGTTTGAGTTTCGGATTGACCTTAACCCCGTTTCTAAACCAATTTTCTTCTGAATGAATAAAACGGAAATGTGGATATTCTTCTAAATATTTCATTTGCTTTTCTAGTTTTCGCGGAAGCCATTCATCGTCTGAATCAAGGAAGCTAATCCAGCGTGTATCTAAACTCATCACACCTTTATTTCGAGCACTGCTGACACCGCTATTAGTTTGAGTCAGTATATTCACTTTTGGATGCCCTATATATTTTTTTAGTATGTCGACTGTTTCATCAGTTGAACCATCATCCACAATGGTTAATGTCAGTTGTTGATAGGTTTGTTGTAATACAGATTGAATGGCCCTCTCTATATATTGAGGACGATTAAAGACTGGAATAATGACATTCATTCATCTTCCATCACTAATCATTCCTGCTTGCACTTGAATTGCCTGGACTCTCATTTTGACGCTTTTCCATTCAAAATAGTACTGAGATGTTTGTCCCTGTATAAGAAGTTTGGCTTCTGATTCTGCTAATAATGTTTTTAAGCCAGAAATAATGAAATCCATAATTTTTTTATCTACGCCTGAGTTAAAAGTATACTCAGATATTTGGCATTCTAACCCAGAAAGAATTTTGTTGATGCTATCAAAGTTTTCGTTTTTTGATTTTTGTTTTTTCTCAAAGTTATCAAACGATTCACAACGAAAATAATTTGCATAAAGTGGACAGTCTTTTTCAGGTGGTGGTTGATGGAAGGCCACTCGACATTCTGGTTTTACTTGATAAACGTTAAATACGTTTTCTGGCGATTGAAAGGAATAAGGTGATCCTTTGTAAAATCCATTTTTAGAAAATACAAGATTCTCTGAAATATGGATGAATCCATGAACTTCGCTAGAAGGATTATTTCGGACAGCGATGACATCACCTGGTTTTAACGGTTCTTTTGATGTGTCGACCTCATGGCAAAGAGGTGAAGTCATCCAAAAATTCATTTCTTCGGGAGTTGTGTAACGAAGATTGTCGAGAATTTTTGAACCAACGAGTGCCCCATTCCAGCAATTTGGCCCAGAATTTTTAGGGCATACGCTCTGATGTTCTTTGACAAAGTTTGGAACTAGATCTGTAATATCAAGATTATATTCCCCTGCAACATTGGTGCAATTCTGCTCAACAAAATTTTCTTCTAATTTTTTAGTCCATTCTTTAATGGCCTTAGACTCTTCTATTAATAGCTTACAATCCTTTCCTTGTAGAAGAATTCTATCTTTAACTCTTTGCACTTGAACATTATTATTAAAATTTGATTTATCTAAATTGGTATATTCTGGAGAACCTTTAAGTATCGGTTTCCGGGACCACCATGGAGATGGAGATAAATCTAATTCTCCAATTCGCTGAGACTGAGCCAAGCGAGGAAAAGAGAAAAAAGATATAAAAAAGAGAACAAGTGAAATGACTTTTCTCATCCATCAACCTTAAATGGGGATTCAAGATCTAAGTATTTTGTTTTGAATTTGATTTCAATCTGACAAGATTGGTAAGTCATCGTACCAACTTGAACTACTTCATGTTCTTTTAAGCCCTCAAGTTCCCATGTTTTTAATTTATCTTCTAAGCAAGGGGTGGTTTTATATTGAATGACTGTAATTGGTTTATATTCAGAGCTATAGGGGTTAAATTTTTCTCCTACGTAGCTTAATTTTGTACGAGAAAATTCAGAGTCAATTTCATGATCATCTGAACTTACTGAATATATATTTTTGGGGTCCATGGAATCTACCCAGAGGACGTTTCTATTCTCATTGGCTATTTTGCGAAAACCTTCACCAGATTGACATCCAACTAGGATCGAAAATACAGTGGTGAGGATTGGTAATGTTAGCGAAAATAGTTTTTGAATTTTCATAAGTTTAATATCGGTTTTAAGCCCTCTCTTCTTTATTTTTTATACTTGACCATTATGATTCGAGGATTAAGGGTAACTATCTATTTACAGAAGAGTTTGACCTTAAAATTGAAAGAGAAAATTGTTACCTTGAGAATACTCAGAAAGTATATATCTTTGCCAAGACTACAATTGGAAGGGGGATCTCAATTAACTAAATAGTCATGTCTAACCTTTAACTAATGGAAGTTCTAGTAAAGAATGTAAGAAAAAAGTTATAATAGGGAATGGATAATCAAAAAAAATACATCGTTATTGCTGGTGCCACTGGTTTTGTAGGTCGTCACTTAATCGAGTCTTTATTACAAAATACAGACTATAACATCGTTGGACTCACTCGTACTAAAAAAGAATCCACACATCCTCGTTTAATTTTTGTTCAATGTGATTTATTTTCTTTGTTGGAGGTTGAAAAAGTTTTGGAAGGTAGTACCGCTGCTTATTACCTCGTTCATTCAATGCTTCCCTCAGCCAATTTGGACCAGGGACATTTTTATGACTATGATTTGCTCTTAGCCGATAATTTTGCAAGAGCTTGTAAAAAAAATAAAATTGAACAAGTCATTTATCTTGGGGGAATCATCCCCCACGTGGAAAAACTATCTTGGCACTTAAAAAGTCGTTTAGAAGTTGAAAATGTTTTTATTAAAACGGGAATCAATTTTACCGCCTTGAGGGCTGGACTCATAATCGGGGTAGAGGGCTCATCCTTTCAGATTATGGATAAGCTTATAGGTAGACTGCCAGTGCTTGTTTGCCCACAATGGACTCAAAACAAAATGTCCCCCATCGATATTACTGACATAACGAAAATTTTGGTTGAATGTCTACTTCACCCAGTTCATTACGCTAAAATTTATGATGTTTCGGGCCCAAGTCGTTATACTTATTTGCAGATGATGAAAATCATGGCGAAGAGGAGAAAGCTTTTAAGACTTTTTATTTTAGTCCCTGTGAACTTTGTGGGATTTTCAAAATTATGGGTAAGACTAGTGACACAGAGTTCGAAGGAATTAGTCTATCCACTTTTAGATTCACTGAAGCACTCTATGGAAACGGATTTTGAAAAACAATTTCCCTATGACGGTGAACTAAAAAGTTTTGAACAATCAATCAGCGTTGAATCCTTGCCGGTTAAAAGAACAAGTAAGCCTTTTTTCTTCCGCAGGAAAAATCCTCATGTTCGTTCTATTCAAAGACTCATTTTACCTCAAGGTATGAACGCTATGGATGTGGCCCATGATTATATGTCCTGGTTGCCTACATTTTTCTCTCCCATTTTTTTCGTCAAAGTCTTGGATGATAATGTGGTCTTTTCTATTTTCTCTCCAAAACTAGAATTACTTCATTTAAAATATTCAGAATCTCGCAGTACGAAGGATAGAGCATTGTTTTATGTTGTTGGTGGTCTACTCGCCAGAATGAATCCCAAGGGGAGATTGGAGTTTCGAGAGACTTTAGATAAAAAATTTATTATTACAGCTATCCATGACTTTGAACCTTATTTGCCATGGCCAATCTATAGAATGACCCAGGCTCTAGTTCATTTATGGGTCATGCATTCATTTGGTAAACATCTAAAAAAGGTTAATTATAAATAATAGTGAAAGCTATTTTTTAACAAAAGGATTGCTTTTCATTTCCTGCCCTAAAACGGTATTGGGGCCATGTCCTGAGACCACAATGGTCTCAGGAGCTAGGTTATAAAGCCTTTCTTTGATCGATTTCTTAATAAGTTCAAAGTCGCCTCCAGGAAGGTCAGTGCGGCCAATAGAACTTCTAAATAGGGTGTCCCCAGAGAAAAGAATTGGTCCATCATTCGAATCTAAATGAAAGCAGCATGAGCCTGGAGTATGGCCAGGAGTATGCAGAGTTTTAAGCATCTTATTCATGCCCTCGTCTTCAATCCCAAATTCTTCTTCATGATTTAAATAATGATCAATTTTTCCAGGGGCTCCCAATTTCATTCCAAACCAAGAACCTTGCTCTTCGAGCGCATCGTAGAGAAATTGGTCTCCTTGATGGAGACAAATTTTGGCTCCCGTTTTTTCGTGAATCTGTTTTGATTGCCCGATGTGATCAAAGTGGGCATGGGTATGAAGCAGGAGCTTCACTTGAAGCCCCTGCTCATTAATCTTCTTTAACAATTTATCAGCATCATTACCCGGATCGATGATGATGGCCTCTTTCGTTGTGGTACTTGAAAGCACAGTACAGTTACAACCAAAGGATCCCACCAAAAATGTTTCTAGTTTCAAATTTTTCAAAGTCATCAATCCTTCAATAAAGTCTCTTAAGTAGTCATCGGAGGAATCAAGCTAGGATTCCAAGGTTTAAATTCACCATCTTTTCCACTGCTTTTATTTTCACCAACAATAACCGCTACTAGAGCGATAATCAAAATGACTAATATAATAGCCAGAGGAACAATACCAAAGACTGCGATAAAAACCCATCCTACTGTAACCCAAGTTGCCCCCACCACTGCTGGCCCGAGCACTACTAAAATAATCCCTGTGATTAATAATAGTGAACCTAAACTAATACCGCTAGCTTGACCGCTTTGAGCTGGTAAACGAGTTCCTTCTTTTTGGATCTCATTAGTTTTCATTTTAAGCGAAGCTTCATCTTGTTTATGGTTTTCTTTATAGATTTTACGTTGCTCTTTAAGGGCCATTCGTACTTCTTTAATATAAGCTCTTACAGAACCGGCTTCTTTAACTTGAGCAACCATGTGTTCTTTGACATTGTTTTTGAAATTATCAGAATTCAACTCTTTTAATTTTTCACGAGTTGAAATATCTTTTTTATCAATATCAAAAATCTTATTTTTCATTCCTTCATCAGAACTGCTTAGATAAACCTCTTTCAAGCGATTATATTGCTGCTCAACTTTTTTATCGTTAGCATGATCAATTTTCTTTTCCGTTCTTTTTTGCATTTGATCCAAAGTTCGCCCAAGATTCTTTTCGAACATTTTAATGTCAATCTTTGAAGCTTTGTGATTTTCTACTTGTTCCAATTGGTTCTCTGCCAGATCTAAGTGATCAGACAATTCCTCTTGGTCAATGCCTAAGTCCAGTTCAGGTTGACTAGCAACTACAGGGGTCGTCGTTGTGATGATACACACTGATAATACCATTGTGAGAAATCGAGAATACGTTCGGAATAGCATTCCTACCTCCAGTTTAAATATTCAGGGAACTTGATTCGTATCGGAAGCCCTGAGTTATTCTTGAGTTTTTTTATCGGACTCTGAGGGATTTTCAGCGGTTAGGTCACTATTGAGGGCATGAGAAATAGCTTCTCTAAATAATTCCCAATAAGCTTTGGATTGAGCCGGATCGGTAGACGGCAGTTCGATGGTGTAGGTCGGAATTTTTCTTTCCTGGCCAGCATAGTTACCTAAACTGCCGGGATAATAAGGAAACTTTTTAACCTGATAACTTGATGCCTTTTGGCTCATTTGCACTAATAGTTCGTAGCCTTTCTTGCCTTGGTTTTTGACATGTTTTAAATCATCTGGCCCATCATAATCTAGTAAAGTAAGAGGTGCATGAACAGAAATAATTTTCCCAGGTGCGTACAATTTGATCAAGTTCACTTGAAAAACCACTTCTGGTTCGCTCATTGGTTTAGTCCCAGGAAATCTTCTGATATCTGATTTATAATTTTTTTTCCACAGTGATAGAGCAAGTTTCTTCCAATCTTCAGTGGGGAAATTTCTGTTTACATCGACACCTTGAGCGTTAGTGCGAGTGGGTTTTTCAGTAAAAAAGGAATCTGGATTAACGATAGGGGCGACCACTACCAATTTACCTTCGCTCATTTCTGGTTTTTGTTTTAACTCTTTAATGACGTCGAAACAAAATTTGATCGGCGTGATTTCATCTCCATGAACTCCACACATGAGTAGAGTGATATTTTTGGCTGGATTTTTTTTAAAGGTCTCATCTCCAAAACTTACCCAAATGAGAGGGTCACCGTTTACCGAATTTCTTACATGCTGCCATGAAGTTTCATTGCAGTTCGCACTGTCCCAACGATATTTTTTGAATTCGTTTTCGATTTTGCCACAATAGCTTAAGACTACCTTGCTATTTTCTGCACAGAAAACTTGCTTTAGTAGACCTACATTCAGTAATAATATAAAGGTGACCCAGTATTTTTTCATGAGTGTCCATCATAATCAAAGTTTGAGGTTTTGTCTTTTGTGAATTTCGTTATTACTACTACCCAGCCAAAAATTTATTCTATAGTCAGGTTTATGGAAGAAGCTGCCAAGTTATCTCATAATGTAGCCTTACTTAATCCTTTAACTTCGGTGATGCCGCTCCATCACCTTTCGGAATTGTGGCCACGTTTTGATATCATTCTTCACCGGATTACTGGAGCAAGATTGGATGACTTTGACTTACGTGCAGTAGAGTCACTCTCTCATCCTGGAGTACAAGTCATTAACTCACTTTCATCATTAGAATCTCATCGTGATAAAGTTCGTCAGTTTCTTTATTTTAAGCGTTTTAATATTCCATTTGTTCCTACTATTATCTTTCGTGGCATGCCTAAGCGTGAAACCCTAGATTTGAGTATTGATGAACTAGGAACCGATACTTATGTTTTAAAACTGGAGAAGGGTAACCAGGGGCATGGCGTGAACCTTGTTCATACCAGAGAAGCGCTTTATTCATTGCTTGAAACTTTTCATTTGGTAGGCGTACATAACGTTATGATCCAGCCCTATATAAGAGACAAAAAAGAATACCGAGTCTATTTTGTAAAAGGAGAAGTGGTCGGAATAATGGAGCGAATATGCAAAGCTGGAGGTTTTAAGGCGAACTTTGCCCAAGAATCGACAGCTCGACTGTTGAAGGCGATATCTCCTGAAATTGAAAAAATAGTAGAGAAAACGATTCAGGTTTGTGGTCTCTTTTATGGCAGTATAGACCTACTTGAAAGTGAGGCAGGGGTGTATTTGTTAGAAGTGAACTCGGTCACCGGTTTCGAACAATTTGAACTTGTTAGCGGTCTAAATTTTGCCCAATTAGTGCTTTCTCGGATATCAAAGTAAGAAGTATTTTAGGCAACTAAATGCCCAACATTTTTGCCATTCCCTTAAACAATTTCAAGAAACAACCGATAAACCGTTAGCTTTTGAGCTGATGATTAAAGGAGTTACTTATGCAAAATAGTTTATCGGAATTAAAGTACTATCAGTCTTTTCGAATTCCGGTTGAGTCCAAAGATGATCTTCGTTTTCTTTTGGAAATCGAAAGTGATGGGAAAAAAATCTATCTTGAAGATGCCAAACTGTTAGACATCAGTGTCACTGGAATTGGTTTTAAAACAAAAGAACGACTCTCTGTGGGAAAAAGTCTTACTATTTCTTTACAATTTAAACGTTTGCATCTTGATATTACGGCTTCTGTGGTGCGAGCTTTTTCAGCCGGTGTCACAGAAGAAGATATCATCTATGGGACAGAAGTAGATGAAGAAGATATTGGGCAAATGAGAAAGTTCATAGAGAACTACATCTATAGTTTTAGTCCGGAAAGAATGCGCGATTGCTTAGTGCAATCAGCATTATTGGAAAAATACACCAATCCGACAGAAGGCTTTGAGATGTTCTCACTGCTATTATCACTTTTTAAAGACATGACGAATTTTGGAAACCGCGAGGAATTTATTGGTTCGATGCTAGAAGAAGTGACAAGGATTATGAATGCACAACGTGCTAGCATTTTTCTTATTAACCCAAATACCAATGAATTAGAAGCTGTTGCAGCTCTTGGTGTAGAAAAAGATCTATTAAAATTTGATTATCGAAAAGGAATTGCAGGATCAGTTTTTACCACAGGATTATCATTAAACATTGATGCAAAGAACGATAAGATTCGCTTCTCTGAAGACATCGATCGTTTAACTGGTTTTATTACCAAATCTATTCTTTGTTCTCCCATTCATAACCGTGAAGACAAAATTATTGGTGTGGTGGAGATTTTAAATAAACGAAATGAAGACAGATTTACCATTGAAGATGAAAAAACGATGAAGGTTCTAGGCTTGGTCTTCTCATCAGTGTTTCATAACTACAATCCTATTTCGGAGAAGTCGGCGATTCGCCGCTTTTCAGGGCCCAAAGATAGAGAATATGCTTTGATAGGAAAGTCACCAGTGGCGATTGAACTTCGGTCATCAGTGGTAAAACTGAAAGATGTGGACACCCCATTATTAATTACAGGTGAGCTTGGAACTGGAAAGGCCCTGATGGCCAAAATTATTCATAACGAAGGTAAGCGTGGATTAAACCCACTGGAAAACATTAATTGCGGTGGCAATGATCTGGCTACTCTTAACTCTGAACTTTTTGGTCACGATGGCCAAATGAGTAAATTAGAAAAGTGTGCTGGCGGTACAGTTTTTCTTCGTGAAGTTTGCCACTTGTCACTGGAAATGCAAAATAAGTTATTAGATGTTTTAAAAAATAAACGAATCGAAGGTTCCAAAATGGCAATCGATATACGTCTTATTTCATCTTCATCAATTGATCTTGATGAAATGGTGGTTGAAGGGAAATTTAATAAAGAATTTTTAGATTTTATTGGCACAACGGCGTTGGTTGTTCCAGCTTTACGTAAAAGAAGTATGGATCTACCAGAGCTCATTAGTTACTTTTTGAGTAAAGAATGTAAGAAACAAGGCTTCTTATTAAAAGTCTTTTCACCACAAGTTTTAGAAGAATTTACCAAGCATGACTGGCCGGGAAATATTAATGAGCTCAAGCGTTCAATTGAGAAAGCAGTGCTCTATAATCCTAAGAGCCATGTCATCAATTCAATAGCTAGTACAGTCATTCCTATTATTAATAAGTTTGCTTCAGGGCTTAAAATGCTGGCGGATATTCCCCATGCAAATGATCCAGAAGTGCCTTTGAAAGACCGTGTGGCACTGATTGAACGTGAAATGATCTTAAGCGAAATTAAACGTCATAATGGCAATAAATCAAAGGCGGCAAAGGCCATGGGTATGAGCCGCGAAGCACTTCGTAAAAAACTTTTAATGAGTGATGAAATCATTGATGGCTTGGCGAAAAATGACGAACCTTTAAAAGTTGCTGCTTAAAACGAAATTTATCATTCACAAAAAACTCTTTAGAGGCCCTTCACAGGGCCTCTTTTTATTGCTCTAATGTCTCAAGATTTCAAGAATTTAGACGATATAGCAACTACTATACTAAACTAGGATAAATTCATTGCGGAACCTCTGGCTTTTTTTTGAGCACATGACCCTTTCAGACATGGTTGATATAACCATTGTCAGTCTTATTACTTACAATACCCTTTTAATTATTCGTGGAACCAGAGCTGTTCAAATTATCTCTGGGATTATTATTCTTGCTGTTTTATTTTGGTTATCAATTTATTACAAACTCTATGCCGTAAACTGGATTTTAAGTCACTTCTTTGATTATTCTATTTTTATTTTGATCGTTCTTTTTCAAGATCAAATTAAAAATGCTTTGGCTTCATTTGGTGGAACCAGTTTTTTTTCCAAAAAAGATTTATCGAAGTATGAAAAAGCTATCGAGGAAGTGGTTCTTGCCTGCGGAGCTTTATCGCGTGAAAAAACGGGAGCTCTGATTGTTTTTGAAAAAGATAATGGTCTTGCTACTTACTCTTCAACAGGTACAACTTTAGTTTGTAAAATTCATTCAGATATTATTTATTCCATTTTTCAAAAAATTTCTCCTCTTCATGATGGCGCCATGATTTTAGTCGATGGCCGTATACAGGCAGCGGGTTGTTTTTTACCGCTTTCTAAAAACGTGGAAATTGACCGACATTATGGAACTCGTCACCGTGCCGCTTTAGGAATTACAGAAGTTTCAGATGCTGTAGTTGTGATTGTTTCAGAAGAAACCTCTAAAATTAATATTTGTTATAATGGAACATTTACCCTAATGGAAAATGAAGAAAAGCTTCGCCGCTTTTTGAAAAAGTTTTTATTAGAAGAAACGAAGCTTGTACCACTTGAAGCAAAGGTGCAAAGCTAATGGTTTTAAAACGAACGACTAATAGCCGCTTTTTACTTAAAATATTGTCAGTATTTATATCACTGCTCTTATGGGTTTATGTTTCTAACTCCGAACATATTTCTATCGATAAAAATATTGAGTTAGAAATTCTTTATCCTAGTAATGTTTCACTTACTAATGAAACTCCAAAAGAAATTGTCTATTCTTTAAAAGGTCCTAGAGCAATCGTGCGCTTGATTTTAGATCGTGAAGAGAAGTTAACTATCGATCTTCGAAACCAAAAAGTAGATGCCCATCATCGACATTTTTTCAATTTTAAATCCTCAGACATAGATTTGCCAATTGGTGTTCAGGTCTTAAAAATACTTCCACAAAACATTGAGTTAACTTTCGATGAGAAGATGAAAAAGAGTTTGCCTCTAACTTTACAAACAGTAGGTAGTATTAATAGCCGTTATAGGCTGGTACAAACTAAACTTTTACCTACGCATGTTGAGGTCTATGGCCCAAAGAAAGAATTAGCCAATTTAAAAGAATTAGGTGTGGGGCCGGTGGATTTAAGTGCCCTTCGTGGTTCGGGGAAGCGCTCCCTACCAGTACTAGGCCTCTCTGATCGTATAGGACTCACTAGTGATACACTACCTGAATTAATTTATGAAGTGCTTCCACTGCGCTCGAACATGGTACTAAAACACATTCCGATTAATCTATTATCAAAACTAAAAATTAAAAAAGTTAGTGCCACTGAAGCTGAAGTCTTTCTCTACCAAGAAGAAGCAAATGCAGAAAAAGTAACAAAAAGTGATCTTAAAATTGAGGCTATTCTTCCAACCACTCCGGGAGAGCACATAATCAAATTGAATGTTAAGGTATCTGATAAAGCAGAAGTTTTTAAAGTTCAACCAGAGACAATTAAGGTGACATTAGAATGAAAAAAAGAAGTTTGTTTGGAACTGATGGTATTAGAGGGCAGGCCAATATTTTTCCGATGACTGGTGAAGTGGCTTTTTCTTTGGGGCGTGCTGTCACAAGCTATTTTCAGGGAAAAAATTCAGGCAAAATGCCTTTAATTATAATTGGAAAGGACACTAGACTTTCATGTTATATGTTAGAACAAGCTTTTGCCGCCGGTGTTTGTTCACAAGGTGGTCGAGCCATTTTAACTGGTCCTTTGCCTACACCAGGGGTTGCATTTGTCACTCAATCACTTCGTGCAGACGTAGGTGTGATGATCTCAGCCAGCCACAATCCCTATTATGATAATGGAATAAAAATCTTTGATCGCACGGGACACAAACTTCCTGATAATGTGGAGCTAGAATTAGAAAAAATGATTTTGGATCCGAGCCTAATTCCAGTAAAGCTTGATGCAGAACTCGGTAATGCTAAACGTTTAGAAGAAGTTATCGGCCGTTATGTTGTTAAAACCAAAGCTGCCTTTAATTCTAATTACAGCCTTGATGGAATGAGGATTGCTATCGATTGCGCTAATGGTGCTGCTTATAAATTAGGACCTGCTATTTTTGAAGAACTAGGGGCAGAAGTCATACCTATAGGGGTGACTCCTAATGGAACAAACATAAATACTAAATGTGGTGCGCTTCATCCGGAATCTTGTTCGGAAAACGTCATTAAGTATCGTGCCGATATTGGAGTCTGCCTTGATGGAGATGCCGACCGCATAGTGATGATTGATCATAAGGGAACTGTCATTGACGGTGATATCGTGATCGGTATTTGTGCTAAATTCTTAAAGGCTACGGGAGAATTGGGCCCAGCCAATGAAGTTGTTGGTACTGTAATGAGTAACGCTGGATTAGAATATTTTCTAACCCAAGAAGGAATAAAATTTACACGTACACAAGTAGGGGACCGTTATATTGTTGAGAGTATGTTGAATTCTTCTTCACTTTTAGGTGGAGAGCCATCTGGACACATTATCTTTAAAAAATATTCAACCACTGGTGATGGTATTCTTGCGGCACTTAAAGTGATTGAATGTATGAAATATTTTAATAAGACGCTGGCTGAATTAGCGAAAGAAGTTGAACTCTTTCCGCAAGTACTTAAAAACGTCAAAGTAAAAAATAAAATTCCTTTTGACGAACACAAAGGCATTCAGGCAGAACTTAAGAAAGCTGAAGCCCAATTAGGAAGTACCGGAAGAGTTTTACTTCGTTATTCTGGAACAGAAAACTTAGCAAGAGTGATGGTTGAAGGAAAAGATAAAAATATGGTTCACACAATCTGTGACCACATGGCCAAGGTTTTAGAAAAGGAAATAGGATGAGTCAAAATTTAATCATCCCTAGGCTTGGTGTTAATATCGATCACGTGGCAACTTTGCGACAGGCTAGAGGGGAAAATTACCCAAGTTTAGTGCAGGCCGCGAAAGTTTGTTTAACCGAAGGTGCTGACCAAATTACCATTCACTTAAGAGAAGATCGTCGTCATATTCAAGATACAGACGTTGGCAGTATAAAATTGGTAACGGAAGAATTTCAAAAGCCACTCAATTTAGAAATGGGGTGCAATCAGGATATTCTTGAAGTTGCTCTTAATACTAAGCCGGCATGGATTTGTTTGGTCCCAGAAAAAAGAGAAGAGCGAACTACCGAAGGTGGGCTGGATTTGATCACTGTTGCCAACTTTAAAAAAGTAATGAGCACATGTGAACGATTAAAAGCTGGTATTCCTCATGTGAAAATTTCTCTTTTTGTGGAAGGCAGCCAAAAAGTTTTAACAGAAGCCTTGAAGCTTCCTGCTGACGCTGTAGAAATCCACACTGGAGATTTTGCTCGCGCTTTTAATGAAGGAGAAAGTGTTGAAGCTTTTCTTCGTGACTATAAAATTGGTCATCAGATGATCAAAGATAAAAAATGGGGCTTCCACGCAGGTCATGGTTTGACTCTCAAAAATATGATGCCGCTGTTACAGGCTGGACTCTTTGAAGAATACAATATTGGTCATTGGATCATTTGCGAAGCAGTCTTCAAGGGATTAGGACCTGTGGTGGCTGACTTAAAAGGACTCTTTCATGAGAATCGTTAATCAAAAAGAAATGCGTGAAATCGAAAATATTGCGCAAAAAGAATATCATTTTACTGAAAACCTGGTGATCGAAAATTTAGGTCTTCGTGGCGCGGACTTTTTGCAGCAAAAATATCTTCAGGATTTTCACCAAGAAATAGTCGTATTAGTAGGAAATGGTAGTAATGGTTCTGATGGGCTTTCTTTGGCCAGACATATTCGAAAATATGATCACCCCGTTCGTGCATTCATGCTTTTTCCTAAAAAAGAATGGACCACAGAACTTTCCAACCAAGTATATCTGGCGGAAGCATTTGGGGTTAAAATTCAGCCTTATAGTCACCTTGAAGAATTAGAGAGTTATTTTTCTCAAAATGGAGAATCTTTAATCATTGATGCTATTTTTGGCACTGGGGTAAGGCTTCCACTTCCAAATTTTCTTTATGACGTTATTAAAATGGTCAATGAAATGTCTCATATCACCGTCTCAGTTGATATTCCGACAGGAGTGCTTTGTGATACAGGAGCCATACAAGGGAACGCAATTGCAGCTCATCTTACTCTCGCTATAGCACTTCCTAAAATGGGGCATTACGTAGGTGATGGAGCTAAACTTTCTGGAGAAGTGGTTACACTTGATGTGGGATTTCCCAATGAACTGTTAGCCAAAGGCGATAAATTCCTTCTAACCACAGATCATTTACAAGCACTGTCAGAAAAAAAACGGTCTAAATTTTCTCACAAATATAATTTCGGTCATACTCTAGTATTAGGTGGATCATTTGGTATGACAGGAGCACTTCACATGGCTGCGACTGCTTCCTTGAGAGTAGGTGCAGGCTTAGTAACTGCTGTTACATGGGAAAAATACTACCATGATTTGTTGGTACGTCTCACTCCGGAAATTATGACGGGCTTTGTTCCTAAAGATGAAACTAGATGGGCTGTAGAAGCCAAAAATTTGATCAAATACGATGCCATTGTTATTGGTCCTGGTTTAGGCAAAAGTGAAAGAAGTCGCCGCTTGGTGATTGAAGTTTTGAACAACTTTAATGGACCAGTAGTTCTTGATGCTGATGCTATTAACGTACTTTCACTCAAAGATGATCACCGTATTTTTGCTATGAGAAATGCACCAACTGTTTTAACTCCTCATTATGGTGAGTTTTCTCGATTTACAGGAATGAGTATTAAAAGTGTTTTAGAGAAGCCAGTGGAACATCTTCGCGAGTTAGTGGAAACCATAAACTGTTCAGTGATCCTAAAAGGTCCATGTACTTTTTTGGGCTCGACCAATGGAAATATCTACTTTAACTATTCTCCCAATGATGGCATGGCCAAGGCAGGTAGTGGGGATGTTCTGGCAGGGATTATTGGAGGGCTTTTTGCTCAACATTTTTCTCACAAAGACTCTAAGTCTCTTTCAAAAGATTATAAGACATTTGATAAAATCACCGCGATGGGAGTCATGGTTCACTCCATGGCCGGTAAACATGCTGCTAAGAAGTGGGGGGTTCGAAGTATGAGTGCCCTTTCAATTATAGATGCACTCCCTGAAGCTTTTATGGAATTAGAATCTGAATGATGAAAAAAGAACTGCGCCAGTGGAAAAAAGTTTATTTAGATGATCTTTCTTATGTCGCTTTCGAAATGAAAGAGACTGTCGAGAAGCCGGCTCTTATTCTTTTAAATGGAGAAATGGGTGCTGGGAAAACGACTTTTGTGAAACAATTTCTCGAAGACAAGAAAGCAACAAGCCCAACTTATTCTATTGTAAACGAAACCATTGATATGGTTTATGCCGATTTTTATCGGTTAACTGATGCCAGTGAGATTTCCGCTTTAGAACTTTCACTTTATTTAGAAGGAAAAAAGTTTTTTTTAGTTGAATGGGGAGAGAAGTATTTGAAGTCGATTGCTAGAGAATTACCTGAAGACTTTAATATTTATTCTCTCGATATCTTAATCAATGAGACTGTTTCTACAGTTCATACCAATGAAGAAAACCCAGCTCGTAATTTTTTTCTTTCTTCTCTGAAGCTGGACTAACAAAGACTCCTAAAAGACAGACTAAGATAGGCAAGAATTGCCGTGGGGGCAGCGCTACGCTGTGAAAAAAATCTATGGTGTCAAAGCTATCCCGCGCTCCATTAACTGCTTGAAAAATTACGTTAACATCCTTTGCTAGTAAGGTTTTTAGAGTCATTATGACCCTAAAAAATGATGATCATTTTTTGATTAAAAAAACTTTTTTTAAAAAGGTTGACTTGAACTCCCCATTAAGGTCATACTATTTAGGAGAGGAAATTTATCAGGATCAAATCTGATAAAGAAAAACGAAAGAGTCTGATGGAAAGACTGATAAGTTGAATCTCAAAACAAGGAATGTTACCCAAAAAAAATTATTAAATGGGTCTAATCGGATTTATGGAGGATGCATGAGACTTACATCAAAAGGGCGTTACGCCGTCAGAGCTATGTTGGATTTAACTTTCAACTCAAATGGAAACCCTGTTCGTTTACAGGAAATTTCTTCAAGACAAGGCATTAGCCTTCATTACCTAGAACAACTTTTCCGCAAACTACGTACTGGAAAGTCTGTTAAGTCTGTAAGAGGCCCAGGTGGTGGATACGTTCTTGCTCGTTCAATGGACGAAATTTCTATTAAAGACATTCTTGATTGTGTAGGCGAAAACATCAATCCAGCTCGCGATATTATCGGTGCTGCTGATGAAGCTGCTGATACAGTTGAATTCAATCTTTCTAAGACATACTTCCAAAATTTGGGTGTGTTAATGCAAGATTACCTACAAACAACTACTCTTGGTGATTTATTGAGAAAAGCAAAAGGTCGCACTACAGGTGCATCTAATGTCAATGCTAGCGAAAACAATGCTAGCGTAAACAGTGCTTCTGCTTCTTCTTCTACATCATCAATTAGATCGTCTATCGGTGAAATTAATCAATAGACTGTATTTTGATTTTAATGCAAATTCCCCTCTAGCAAACTCTGTTAAAGAGATCCTTGCTAGAGGGGATTTTTATTTTAATCCTTCCTCTACCCATTCCACGGGTAAAAAAAGTAAAAAAGAAATTCTTCTCGCTACAGAAAAAATAAAAAATATTTTTCATACTCAATATTTTCCACTCTTTCATTCGGGGGCCACCGAAGGAATCAATCTCGTTTTACAAGGAAGAGTAAAAAAGCTCACAGAAGAAGGAAAGAAGCCTTTTTTAATAGCGATGAGCACTGATCATTCAGCGGTTCTAGCTACCATAAAAGGTTTATCAGCTTATCCCTTCCAAATTCTTCCTGTTCTACCAAATGGTCTTTGTGACCTTGAAGTTCTGGATGATTTCTTAAGACAAAATAGTGGTTTTCATTTTGTTTTAAATCTAACTTGGGTCAATAATGAATCAGGTGTGGTTCAAGATCTTCATCAAATAAAAGATATCTGCGATAAATATCCAGTTTATATCCATGTTGATGGAGCACAAGCTCCCAATAAAATAAATGGGTGGGATCAATTACCCGAAGGAATTGATGCTTTTACTTTTTCTGCTCACAAGTTTGGTGGCCTTATGGGAGTAGGGCTAACTTTTTTAAAAAATAAAAATAGTCTTCTTCCTTTGATCTATGGTGGTGGTCAACAAGACGGTCTTCGCGGAGGAACAGAGAATGTTTTGGGTGTTGTCACCATGGCCAGTGCCTTAGAAGAGATCTACTCGTACAAAGACTCACTTACAGATCTCCCTAAGAAACTTATTGAAACCCATTTGTTGTCTTCTCTAAGTGATAAGATCATAATTGTCGGTTTTAATGCGCCTAGAAATGTGAACACTATGGACCTCATTTGGAAATCTGGCCCTAGCGATCAGACGCTAATACACTTTGATCTGGCCGGAATGGATATCTCTGCAGGTTCAGCCTGTTCTTCAGGAAGACTGAAGGATAGTCACGTACTAGATGCCATGGGCTTTCATCATGAAAAAGGACATGGATTAAGGTTTTCCTTCTCGCCACAAATGAACCAAGAACAAGCAGAAAAATACGCCCATCAAATTCTCTCTGTATTTCAGTCTTTATAAAGTTTTTCACTCAGTCTACAATATTCTTATTTGGAAGGTTATATTGCCAATGGGAATATTAAGTCGCATTAAACGAAGAGAGCTTGAGGGATTCAAAGAATTCGTCACTAGCCTTGAAACAACGACTGAGAGTCGACGCAAAGAAATTATTCAAATCGCAACGCTTGAAGATCCAATTTATATGAGTTGGGTTTTAAAAAATATCTCAAGTGCCAAGGAGATTATTAAGCTTTCTAGTGACCAAATAGAGAAAATATTAAAGGCTTTACCAAATGGTGTCTTCGTTTTGGCTAAAGCTTTCTACAACCAACCAGAAATTGAATACATAAAAACGCAGGTTCTTTCTAGGTACATGTTGTCTGAGTTTGAGGAATGTCTTCAAAAAGTTAAAGGATTGAAAAAAGCTGAGCATGAAGGCTGTCAGTTTTTGATTATGAAAATGGCTAGAGATCTTCAAGCAAAAGAAGATATTTATGGGCCTTTCTGGTTTCTTCCTCCAGTGGAGTTAATGAAAGAAGATAAGATGAAATCTTTTACAGGTTTGACTGAAATTAAATTTGAAAATGGAACTCTTGCTGCCAAAGGGCCTATCGTTAAAAATTTAAGAGACGGTGAATGGGAACATTTTTTTGATAATGGAAAGTTAATGGCCAAAGGTGATTATGATCAAGGGCAAAAGATTGGTCCTTGGTCTTTTTGGTACGTGAATGGAAACATCAAATCGACAGGCATTTTTAAGAACGATTCAAAACATGGGGTTTGGAAAGAATTTGATCAAGAAGGAAAAGAATCTAGTTGCAATTATGAAGAAGGGAAAAGGCTGTAATCTAAAGTCTAAACATCTTGTTCTTTCTTAAGCAACCTGATCCCTGTGTCCCTCACGAAATTTTTGCGATAGACTCATTGTTGGTAAATTTATCCGAAGCGTCTATTGGCATGTTCTAAAACTTTCTAACATCATTGTATTTTATTTATTTTGACTAACTTTATAAGGATTTATGGAAAAACAAACAAGAGTTTCACTGTTAAAGAGCTTAATTAAAAGCAGAATACTTGTTTTGGATGGCGCTATGGGGACTGCCATTCAGGATAAAAATTTAATTGCCGCAGATTTCGGTGGTCCTCAGTATGAAGGATGTAACGAATATCTCGTGATCACTAAGCCCCAAGTTATCTTTGACATTCATATGGCCTATTTAGAAGCTGGAGCCGATATTGTTGAAACCAACACTTTTGGAGCTACTCCGCTTGTTTTAGCGGAGTATGATTTAGCTTCAAGGGCACATGAAATAAATGTTGTGGCGGCTAAACTTGCTCGAAAGGCTGCTGACGAGTATAGCGCAATAACTCCTCATAAGCCTCGCTTTGTTGCAGGATCTATTGGTCCTACGACGAAAGCTATCTCTGTCACCGGTGGAGTGACATTTGAAGAATTAGAAAAGAATTTTTATGAACAGGCTCGTGCACTTTACGAAGGTGGAGTCGATTATTTTTTGTTAGAAACTTGTCAGGACACCAGAAATATAAAAGCAGGGATCTTAGGCATTAACCGTTTTTTAAAAGAAGTTGATGTTAAATTACCACTGGCAGTTTCAGGAACGATTGAACCTATGGGAACAATGCTGGCAGGTCAAGCGGTCGATTCCCTCGCGACATCTTTAGAACACGTCGATCTTCTTTATATCGGTTTAAATTGCGCTACTGGCCCTGAGTTTATGACTGATCATGTGCGAACATTGGCGGGAATGACTAGTGTTCCTGTTTCATGTGTACCTAATGCCGGTTTACCAGATGAAAATGGACAATACTTAGAAACCCCTCAAATGCTTGCTACATCACTATCTCGTTTTTTACAAAAAGGTTGGGTGAGTGTCATTGGTGGTTGTTGTGGAACTCATAGTGGACACATCAAGGAAATGGCAGCTTTGGCTGAAAAATATTCTCCCGTTCCTCATGAATTTAAAGCCGTTTCAAGATTATCGGGTGTCGATGTTTTAGAAGTCACTGAATCTGATCGACCTTTCTTCGTAGGTGAGCGAACCAATGTTATTGGTTCAAAAAAATTCAAAGAATTAATTGTTGAAAATAAATTTGATGAAGCGACAGAGATTGCCAAAAATCAGGTAAAGAAAGGAGCTCATTTAATTGATGTCTGTCTGGCCAATCCAGACCGTGACGAAGCTGAAGACATGAAACGCTTTTTAGAACTTTTAGTGAAAAAGATAAAAGTACCTTTAATGATTGATTCAACTGATGAAGATGTGATTGAGCTCTCACTTACCTATTCTCAAGGCAAGGCAATTATTAACTCTATCAATTTAGAAGATGGTGAAGAGCGTTTTGAGAAAGTTGTTCCGCTGGCCAAAAAATATGGGGCCGCACTTGTGGTTGGAACAATTGATGATGATAAATTGCAAGGGATGGGAGTTACGAGAGAACGAAAGCTGTCAATTGCCAAACGCTCTTATGACTTACTAGTAAACAAGTATGGTATTAAACCCGCAGATATTTATTGGGACCCTTTAGTTTTTCCATGTGCGACGGGAGATGAAAACTATATTGGTTCAGCAGCGGAGACGATTGAAGGAATTAGACTTTTAAAGAAAGAATTTCCTGAAACAAAAACAGTATTGGGTATTTCCAATGTGAGTTTTGGATTACCTGAGGCTGGAAGAGAAGTATTAAATGCCATTTTTCTCTATCTCTGTACAGAAGCAGGATTAGATCTGGCCATTGTTAATACCGAAAAGTTAAAGCGTTATGCCTTAATTTCGGAAGAAGAAAAATTATTGGCTACCAATTTACTTTATAATCGAGGCGAAGATCCAGTTGGGAAATACGCAAACTTTTATCGTGGAAAGAAAAAAGAAATAGTTGAACACGTCGATCTTCCTCTCATGGAAAGACTTCCACGTTACATTATTGAAGGCTCCAAAGATGGGCTAGTCAATGATCTTAATGAATTACTCAAAACGATGCCACCCCTAGAGATCATTAATGGACCTCTGATGCAAGGAATGGGAACCGTTGGAAAACTTTTTAACGATAACAAACTCATTGTAGCCGAAGTTTTACAAAGTGCTGAAGCGATGAAAGCAGCAGTAACTCACCTTGAACAGTTTATGGAGAAAAAAGATTCAGCTAAAAAAGGAAAAATTGTTTTAGCGACAGTGAAAGGTGACGTCCATGATATTGGTAAGAATCTAGTTGATATCGTACTTTCTAATAATGGTTATGAAGTGATTAACCTTGGAATTAAAATTCCTAGCGAAGATTTAATAAAGGCTATTAAGCAGCACAAACCAGATATATTAGGTTTGTCTGGATTATTGGTAAAATCGGCCCAGCAAATGGTTTTATCGGCAGAAGATTTAAGCCTCGCTAATATCGATATCCCTATTATGGTTGGTGGAGCTGCGCTCTCCCGTAATTTTGTGAATAAAAAAATTGCTCCTTCATATAAAGGTGAAGTGATGTACGCTAAAGACGCCATGAGTGGTCTTGATCTGGCGAACACCATTACTCATCCCACTTCATTTCATGAATTAAGAGAAGAGCTTAAGAAAGAAAGGGCCAACATTGATACGGCAGAAGTAGTCCCTGAAAAAGATAAAACTATTTTTGAAACTCGTTCAAACACAATCGGATTATTAGAAAAACCTGCATTACCTCCTGATTACGATTTACATGTGATCAAAAATACTCCGATTGATTTGATCCTTAAATATATAAATCCATTAATGCTTTATGGTCGTCATCTGGGAATCAACGGTAAGTTAGTTCGCCTGATTGAAAAAGAAGATTGGAAAGCTCTTCGCGCTGAAGAAGGCGGAGAGAAAGCTTACGACATTTATCAAAAAGTAGAAGCGCTCAAGAATGAATATAAGCTGAGTCACTTGAAGCCTAAGGCTCTCTATCAGTTTTTTAAAGCTAAATCAGAAAAAAATAATCTTTATCTTTCGAACAAAGCCAATTTAGAAGTAGGTCATTTTACTTTTCCACGACAAGCAAAAATCGATGGACTATGTCTTTCAGACTATGTCACCCCAAAGTCTGTGAATGTTGAAGATTCCATAGCCATGTTTGTGGTCACAGTGGGAGAGGGAATTAGAGAGCTTTCAGAATCATTAAAGATAAAAGGTCACTATCTTGAATCACATGCTATAGCCGCACTCGCTTTAGAATCAGCTGAAGCCTATGCCGAGTACTTGCATGGCCATATTCGTTCAATCTGGGGTTTTGTTGATCCAATGGATATGACCATGATGGAACGATTTCAAGCAAAGTATCATGGTAAGAGATATTCATTTGGGTATCCTGCTTGTCCTCGTCTTGATGATCAAGAAATACTCTTTCAATTATTAAACCCCAAAAAAGAAATCAATGTTGAACTAACAGATGGCTTTATGATGGATCCTGAAGCCTCCGTATCTGCCATCGTTTTTCATCATCCAGACGCAACTTATTACAGTGTAGGGGACAGAGGAGATTTCTAATGAAGACCACTGGGATCGGTAGTCTTCCACATCATAATGTAGATAGTGCACTTAATTATAGTTTTCGGCATGATTTACCTTTTTTGCCTCAACTACCGTTAAAGAACCCAGCAGAGATGATGGTTTTTCAAACATTGTTTGGTTTTCCTGGCTTAGAACTTATTCATGATAAACCAATTTTAAATCTCAAGAAGTATGTAAAGACCAGAAATGCTTCAATGGAACTTCTTGAAAAGTCTTTGCATGATGATAATTATGAAGCTTTTCTTCCTACCCCGACAGAGTATTCAGCCTTCGCACCTTTTATTTTTGAATTACAGGAAAGAAACAGTAAAGAAGCAAAGGTACAAATTTCAGGACATCTTACCAATAGCTTAGTTCTTTCTCTGGAAGATGGTGAAAGCTTAAAAGACTATCCTCAAATTTTAAGTGATATCTTTAAATGGACGATGGTGAAAGGGCTTGCTTTGATTCAAGTGCTAAAAAAGAAAGCTATAAAACCAGTCATTTTTATTGATGAGCCAATTCTTACTATTTTTAAATCTTCCTCTGACCCTTTATTTATAACAGGTATTTCTGAGCTAACAATGCTGGCCCTTTGCTTTAGAAAAAATGGAGCGGTTGTGGGGATGCATTCGTGTGGAAATGCACTTTGGAAAAATGTTTTAGATCTACCTTTGGATTATCTCTCTTTTGATTGCAAACTTTCGACTACTCAAGTTTTGCAGGAAGAGGACTCTGTGAACAATTTTTTAAAAGGTGGTGGAAAGCTATCTCTTGGACTATTACCGACTCAAATGTTTGATCAAGGTGAAGCTGAAGTTAATCCTGAAGAACTTTTAAGGCCATGGGAAAAGCATCAAAATGAAACTTTGTTGACCTGTGCATGTGGCCTTGGTTTAAAGACACCCGAAAAGGCAGAATTATTTTTAAGTTTGTTAAATCGTTTTAAATTAAAAGATTCATGCAAATGAGCAGTTATAACTGCCCATTGCTGAAGACTCTTTCGATTTATTTTTTGGGATGAAACCAAGGATGAAACAGAGCTTCTTTCTTGGTCTTTTTGTTTTGATAAAGAGATAAATCTCTCTTCCTGAAATCTTCTAAGACTTTATAAAGTTCCATATAGTTCATTGGCATACCGTGCTCTTTTTCAAAAGCTAAGTCTTTTTCTTTCACTTCTTTCAACATTACGCCACCGATATCTTTTAGTAGTGTTACCGTACGAAGCATTGCTTTAGGGATTTCTTTTGAGAAATCGTCTAAACCGAAAGCAGCCTTTACTAAAGGCCAAAAGATACTATGTCGGGCATTAAAAATAATTCCGCCAGCCAATTTTGAATTAAAGCTATCTTTTAAAACATAGTTTTCTTCGTCCATCCATTTAAACATCATGGTCATGATGGCGTCTTTCTGACGAGAATCTCTAGTTAAACGTAAATCTTGGAATTCTCCCATGAGTTCAAAGCGTGGATCAATTTCCATATCTCCAGGTTCATAAGTTTCTCCACCTTTAATACCCATATGGTCTAAAAGCGGTTGCGCACCAGTCACTTCATTTTTATAAAAGGGTAAGCTCATTTCTCCGTCTGTGGCTTTTTCATAGGCTACCTGTGAAACCTCAGCACAAGACATGGTACTATGGTCATTAAAGTCTAAAGCATAGTCATAATGAATTGGGTTCCCATTATCGATTCTATCTTTAACATACTTGCCCATAATTCTGTTGGCCTTGGCACCGATCTCTTTATCTTTTGGTCTTAGCCAAAGTATACGAGCGTTCTCATTCTTTAGGGCGAAGTCCATGTTATAAAAGCCTACGCCGGCTCCAACATAAGATTCGATTGTTTGTAGTTCTTTTGTTTTTTCATTTTGGTTAACCATAACCACGTGTGAAAATTGAGTTCCGCGCTGACCAAGTCTGGCAATCATGGCCGATAGAAAGGACAGACCTCTGGTGATTAATAAGTCTCCACCTTTTAATTCGAGTGGCTCTATTGAGCCATTTTTCTGACGGAAAACATAGTAAGGCTTGGCTTCTTTCATCGGAATTGCCTGAGCTTGAAATCCAATTTTATTTTCTTTTGTTAATTGAGCGATTTCTTTTTTCTTTAGGTCTGAATTTATTTTTCCATCTGCATCCATTAAAGAAATTTCTTCCGGCCCAAGATTCGTCACTCCGGTGACTTTTTCTAACAAGTAATCTTCCACAAAACGTAATTGTCTAAAGTTCGATTGAATTTGAATAACACAATCTTTATTAAATTCTGAAAGTCGCTGGTGAAGAGCATCGCGAATGTCCCAAGATATATCAGCGATCTTTTTGCCGTCACGTTTTAGTTCTTCTTTGGGAAGTTTCTTCATATCGGTTGCATCTAATTCCTGCTCAACATCTTTGAGGTAAGTTACACAAACGTCTGAATCGAATTCTTTCTTCTTCACATCATCTAGGATTTCTTCTCCGGCTTTTAAGAAACCGTCTTGAAAAGAAGGTGGAGTTAAACCACTTGCTGGCCCTCTACTACTAAGATTGGAACAACTAATGGCCAATAAACTAAGCATAAGAGGGGCGCTGAATTTTTTCATTGAGATTCTCCTTATTAGACCTTTTCGGTCGGTCTCTGGCCTGACTTTAGTCCTTTATGAGTTTACAGTAGCTTATGAGTATATATCTATAAAAGCAGATAATTAATTAAGGTAAAATCTGTAATAATAGATAAATAATTTGATTATTATCGTAAAAAGACGATACTTATTACATGAAAACAATTGCTGATTTAAAAATGATGAGACGACAAGTAGGAAAAAAGTTGGAAGAACTGACTCCTTTTAAAAAAATCACGAAGGGAATTCCTTCCTGGACTCGTTATATCAGACTAGCTTTAGGAATGAGTGTTTCTCAATTAGCAGCTCGGGCCAAGCTGTCACAAAATACCATCAGTCAAATAGAGAAAAATGAAGTGGAGGGGAAGATCAATCTCAACACATTGAAAAAAATGGCAGAGGCGATGGACTGTGATTTTGTCTATGCCTTTGTTCCGAAAGTTAGTTTAGAGCAAACCATTTTGAATCAGGCCCGAAAAAAAGTTTCAACAACCATGACCAAAGCAGAAACTCACATGGAGTTGGAAGATCAAAAAGTTAAAGTGTCAAAAGCAGAGAGGATGCAAGAATTAATAGAAGAGAAAATATATTCCAAGTATTTATGGGAGGAAGAATGAGTCATCATTACTTCCAAGATCGAGATGGATCAACTCCACTCGACTCTGAGCAAGCTCGTGGTCTTAAATTCAAGCATGTAACGACCATGGCTGAATTAGATGAACTTGAGGATCGAAATATTCAAAAGGGTTTAGATTGGCTTTATGCCTATAAGGGAAGTGATTTTTTGTCTGTGGATTTTATGAATAAACTTCATACAAAACTTTTTGGAGATGTCTGGAAGTGGGCAGGTAAATATCGTCTGGTGAATGTCAATCTCTCTAAACTCCATCCTGCAGAAGTGAGTGGAGCCCTTAAAGTTATGTTTCTCGATTTTAAAACTTGGTCAGAGTCCAGTAATGTGAATTGGGAAGAATGGTCAGCGGAATTTCACCATCGACTCGTCAGTATTCATCCTTATCCTAATGGAAATGGTAGAACGACTAGAATCTATACTGAGTATATACAAAAGAGATTCGGACAAAAAATGACCAGTTGGAAAGCTTCACTTAAAGAAGATCCAAGAAAAAGAAGAGAAGAGTACATTAAGGCATTGCGTTTAGCTGACCAAGGCGACTATTTGTCGCTTATGAGTTTTATGCAGGAAAAAATTTAATTCTTTTTTAATCTTTAAATTTTGAAAAATCGATTTCTTGAGAAATTTTCACGCCAGAAACAGTCTCTTGATCTTTATCTTTAATGAAGGGAAACCCAATACGAGTGAAATCTTCAAATTCATGATCAAAGGCAATGACAATTGTTTTAGGACAAAAGCTTTGTAGACTTGTGAGATAGTAGTTTTTTGGAAGCGCTTCAGCCCCTTCAGCTTGCATATTCTCTTCAAGATGACGGAAATCTCCCTCTTCAATAACAGGGTTATTAGAGGTGTTTTTGACTATTAAAGCCGCCTTTACTTTGTCTTTCGGCAGATCATTAGTATTTGACCAAGTGGTGAGGTTGAAATAATCCAAATGGAAGGTCGAATCCCCGTAACGCAGTCGTCTAGGAATGATTAATTTATCCATAAATTTACGGGTCATCTCATCTTTCGACTTTTTTGCCAGCTTATCAGCTAAAAAAGAGTCTTCAATGCGAATGATGTAGTGGCCTTTTTCTTTAGTGGACATGAAAAGTAGGTACTGAAAGGCCAAAGAATAGAGTGTAAAGAGCTTCTGCTGGAATAAATGAATATGAGGAGCATCGCATTCCAAAAGCGTTTTAACAGACTCATAGAGAAGTTCTTTTTTTAGATCTGGTGAAGCCATAGAGGGCCAGTATACGCACCTTCCCTCATTATTCAAGATTTTTGCAAAAAAAATGCGTGCCTTAATTGACGCATTCCCCGCCTATCGGTTATAGTTCACCCGCTAAACATGATTATTAACTAGCCTCTTATGAATTGGGAGATTTATGAATCCATTACACAAAACCCGTAACATCGGGATTTCTGCTCACATTGACTCTGGAAAGACGACTCTTTCTGAACGTATTCTTTTTTACTGTGCAAAGATTCACAAGATTGAAGAAGTACGTGGTGGTGGTGCAGGAGCAACCATGGACCACATGGAACTAGAAAAAGAAAAAGGGATCACAATTACTTCTGCTGCAACCACAGTTCACTGGACTGGTTTGAACAAGGGTGGAATTAAATATGCTGAAGGTGACGGTAAAGACATCAAGATCAATCTTATCGATACTCCAGGACACGTTGACTTTACAGTTGAAGTGGAAAGATCTCTGCGCGTATTAGACGGAGCGATTCTGGTTATTTGTTCTGTTGCTGGTGTTCAATCTCAGTCAATCACAGTTGACCGTCAGATGAAGCGTTACCGTGTTCCACGTTTAGCTTTTATGAATAAGATGGACCGTATGGGTGCATCTGCTGAAAGAGGACAAAAAGCTCTTCGTGAAAAACTTGGTCTAAATTCAGTTCTAGTACAATTAGCGATTGGTTCAGAAGATCAATTTAACGGTGTTATCGACTTAAACGTCATGAAAGCTTATTTCTTCGACGGCGATAACGGTGAAGACGTTCGTGAAACAGAAATTCCTGCTGACTATTTAGAAAAAGCACAAGCAGCTCGTGAAGAGATGCTTGATAAACTTTCTGAATTTGATGACAAGATGATGGAAGATCTTCTTGAAGGAAAAGAAATCAGTGAAGAAACTGTTCACGCTGCTATTAAGAAAGGAACGCAAAGCTTGAAACTTGTTCCAGTATTTATGGGATCAGCTTTCAAAAATAAAGGTGTTCAACTTCTCTTGAACGCGATTGCTCGTTACCTTCCATCTCCACTTAGCGCTGAGAGATCTAAAGCTAAGACGGATAAAGATGAAGTAGTAGAGTTAATTCCAGACGCAAAGATGCCTTTAGTATGTATGGCGTTTAAGATTACTGACGAACAATTTGGTCAGTTAACTTATACACGTATCTATCAAGGAACTTTAAATAAAGGTGATACGCTCATCAACACTCGTACTAAAAAGAGAGTTCGTATTGGCCGTATCGTGCGCATGAGTTCTAACGACCGCGAAAATATTGATTCAGCTTCAGCTGGAGATATTATCGCTATGATCGGTGTAGACTGTGCTTCAGGGGATACATTTGTTTTCGACGACAATATGGACCATATTGCTTGTGAAGGAATGCACGTTCCAGTAGCAGTTATCGAACTTTCAATTAAGACGAAAGATAAAGATAACCAAGCAAGAATGGGTAAAGGTCTTCAACGTTTCATTAAAGAAGATCCTACTTTCCACGTTTACACTGATGAAGAATCAGGTGAAACACGTATTGCAGGGATGGGAGAACTCCACCTTGAAATTTATGTTGAACGTTTAAAACGTGAATATAAAGTTGAAGTTGAAGTTGGTGCTCCTCAAGTTAACTACCGTGAAACAATCATGGGAACAGCTAAGTTTGAATACACTCACAAAAAACAATCGGGTGGTTCAGGACAATTTGCTAAAGTTGCTGGAGAAGTTTCACTTCTTGCTGACGATAAAAAAGAAAACGAAGAACAAAACTTTAAATTCATCAATGAAATTAAAGGTGGGGTTATTCCTTCAGAATTTATTCCTTCATGCCAGAAAGGTTTTGAAGACGTTATGGGGAAAGGACCTCTTGCTGCATTCCCATTGATTAACATTCAAGTGAAGCTTCAAGACGGACAGGCCCACGATGTGGATTCATCAGATCTAGCCTTTAGAATTGCCGCTCGTAACGGAATGAAACAAGCGATCAAGAATGCGCAACCAGTTTTATTAGAGCCTCTAATGAAAGTTGAAGTTGAATCTCCAGATCAATATCAAGGTTCGGTCATCGGAGATTTATCTTCACGCCGTGGTATTATTCAAGGGTCTGAAGCTAACGAGTCAGGGGACGCGATCATCAACGCTCTAGTTCCTCTTTCTGAAATGTTTGGTTATTCGACTTCACTTCGTTCTGCAACTGCTGGTAAAGCGGGCTTTACAATGGAATTCGCAAGATACGCTCCATGCCCATCTCACATCACTGAAAAAGTAATGAAAGATAGAGCTGAGAAACTTACTGAACGTGATTAATTCTTAAATTCTCATAGTTTAGAATACGAGGGAGGCCCAAAAGGCCTCCCTCGTCATTTGACGAACACTCCTCCGTCACCTGACGAAAATTCAATCTTTCTTGATAAAAACAGTCTGTTCGAAAGACCCACTTTAAGAGAATTTAGAGAAGAGGGAAAAGCCATGAAACGCCAATCAACATTCATCCTAAGTACGCTTATGAGCTTCGCGACTTTGATTAGTTACGCCAATGCTTCTGAGCTACAAATAGGAAAAATAGGTTACGCAGGTCTTGGATGTCCCCAAGGTTCTTTGGAAGTTGAAAATTTGGAAGGAGTAGCTTTAGGTTTTAAACTGGAGAGTTACAAAACTGAAGTTTTAAAGAAGAGTTTAGGGAGAGTAAACTGTTCCATCGCCATCCCCGTTTCAGTTCCAGAAGGACTTAAGCTAGTTATCTCTAGCTTAGAAATCAAAGGTAAAATTGCTTTACAGACAAAAAAGGCTTCGGTGAGAATTCACAGTGACGTTTTTTTGATGGGACAATCTGGCCTTAGCAAAGATGAGGTGATGAAAGGTCCACTTATCACCAACATTTATTTAAAAGAAGATTTAAGTGGCAAAAATGCTTTAGTCTCAGACTGCGGAGCTAAAACAACTTTACGTTTAAATACCAGCGCCATTATCAAAAACAGCGACAAGTCTAGTCCGGCCAGCATTGATTTGACTAAAGGTTCCGGCCTAGAACTAAAGTACGCTTTGTTACCCTGCGAATAAAAGAAAAGCTACTGCTATAGATTTATTTGTCTTATCCTTGGATTCTAAAAGTTTTCAAGGATAAGACATGTATTACAGAACCGTTTTTTTTCTCTTTTTTATTTCAATCAATCTATTGGCCCAAACACCTAGTGAAAGACTCGAAACCTTAGTTTCAATTAACTCGGGATCAGAAAATATTGCTGGAGTTAATAAAGTTCAAGAAACCTTTAAACCTTGGTTGGAAGAACTTGGTTTTAAAGTTGAACTGATCGCAAATCCTAATGGAGCAGAGAAATCAGGCAAAATTCTTTCTGCCACTCTTCAAGGCGAGTCAGAAAAATATATTACTTTCAGTATGCACGCAGACACTGTTTTTGAACCAAGTTCACCTTTTCAAAAAATTAACAAAGTCGATAACAATAAGTGGAACGGACCAGGCGTGATCGACGATAAAGGTGGCCTTGTGGTCATGTATTTAGCTTTAAAAGATTATTTAGTAAAAAATAAAAAACCTAAGTATTCACTTCGCGTTTTAGTCACTCCTAATGAAGAAGTGGGAGCCATAGGCTTCTGGGAAATGTTTGAAGAATTTTCGAAAGATTCTTGGATGGTTTTAGGCCTTGAACCATCCCATGAAAATGGGATTGTCCATTCGAGAAAAGGAAATCGTTGGATTGAAATTACAGTTGTCGGAAAAGAAGCTCACGCTGGAAGACATCACCAAGATGGTATCAATGCCTGCCGTATTTTAGCCGAGAAGTTAGTGGAAATATCAAAACTTACTGATTATAAAAAAGAAGTCACAGTTTCTGTTGGGCATATGGAAGGTGGACAAGATAAATTTAATATCGTTTGTGGAACAGCGAAAGCCAAAGTTGATACTAGATCTCCTTCTTGGGAAAAAAGAAATGAACTGGTGGCAAAAATTGACAAAATTTTAAAAGATCCTCGCATTAGTTACATCATCGATGACGAAACAAAACCTTTTTCAATGAATAAACTTTCAAAGAAATATGTTGAGCAGTATTTAGAAACTATCAAAAAAGTTGAAGGGGTAAAACCTCTTGCCCATGCTTCTGGGGGAACAGGGGATTGCAATCATTTCTCACGAGAAGGTATAGTTATTATCGATGGACTAGGGCCAATTGGTGGTGAAGTTCACACAGAACGAGAATGGATTGATTTAAAATCGATTGAAAGTAGAGCAAAGGTTTTAAGCCAATTTTTAAAAGAGATTTAAGTCATGGCCAAGGGAACAGAAATATTTTCTAAAATACCAAAAACAGAATATACAGAAGATCTGCTTCCGGTTGACGGAGTCAATTTTGATCATGTGATTAAAAATCGTCGCAGCGTCCGGGTTTATACCGATGAAGTTGTTCCTGAGACTGTGGTAAAAAAAGCTTTAGAACATGCTCTCTTAGCTCCAAATTCTTCTAACCTTCAAGCCTGGGAATTTTATTGGGTTAAATCTCCTGAGAAAAAGTCATTGTTAGTAGAAGCGTGTTTTGGACAACCAGCTGCGAAAACGGCTCCAGTGCTGGTTGTGGCAGTGGCAAGACCTGATCATTGGAAAAAACACGCGAAGCAGATGATCAGTGTTTTTGATCAATCAACTTTTCGAGTTCCAGATTCTGCTCGTGCTTATTATCAAAAATTAGCTCCACTTTTATACACACAAGGCTTTCTTAGTTTGTTTGGTTATTTAAAAAAAGTAGCTTTCTTTTTTATAGGTTTTTTTAAAAAGGTTCCGAGAGGACCACATTCAAATAGTGATCTAGAAGCTTGGGCCCATAAAACTGTGGCCCTTGGTTGCGAAAATTTTATGCTTTCCTTATCCTCCGAAGGTTATGACTCATGTCCTATGGAAGGCTTTGATGAAGTGGCGGTTAAAAAGCTTTTAAAGCTTCCTCATCGTGCTCGAGTAACAATGGTTATGAGTGGTGGAAAGAGAGCCAAAGTAGGTGTCTACGGACCACGTGTACGCTTTCCAACACATCAGTTCATTAAGGAAGTTTAATCGTCGGATATAACTTTGACGCCGCTCTAAGTATTTGCCCAACTGGTGCTCTCTACCTTAAACTATCTCCATCTAAAAATTGAAGGAGAACTTTATGGGTCAGCAAGAAGACATCATTGAACTTAATAAAAAATACACTTACTTTTCTTGGTCAGTTCAAGGCGCCGTGAATCCTATTCCTATTGAAAAAGCCAAAGGTATTCACTTTTGGGATTATAACGGAAAACAGTATGCCGATTTTTCGTCACAATTAGTATTAACCAATATCGGTCATGGTGATGAGCGCGTAAATAAGGCGATCATTGAGCAAATGAACCAAGTTCATTACGTCAATCCAACTCACGCCACAAAAGCTCGTGGAGAGTTAGGAAAGTTGTTAGCAGAAGTGACTCCAGGGGATTTATGTAAAACATTTTTTACACTTGGTGGAGCAGAAGCCAACGAAAACGCTATGAAAATGGCAAGAATGTATACTGGTAAACATAAAATTCTAGCACGCTACCGTTCTTACCATGGTGGAACTTTTGCAACTGCTACTGCTGGTGGAGATCCAAGACGTGTTGTGGTTGAACCAGGTATTCCAGGTATCATTCATATTCAAGATCCATATCCCTACCGCAGCCCAATCTATAAAAATGTATCGGCGGAAGAAGGGGATATGATCCTTTGTGATTTACTTGAAGAAACAATAAAACTGGAAGGAGAAAATACCATCGCTGGAATTATGCTTGAAGGGTATTCTGGATCTTCTGGTATTATTGCTCCCTCTTCGGCAGCTTATTGGAAAAGAGTTCGCGAACTTTGTGACAAGTACAATATCGTTTTAATCGTCGATGAAGTGATGAGTGGATTTGGACGTACAGGTAAATGGTTTGGTATAGATCATTACGGTGTTACTCCAGATATTATGGTGGTGGCAAAAGGATTAACATCTGGTTATCTCCCTCTTGGTGCAGCTATAACGAATGAGAAAATCGCCCGCCACTTTGATGATAAAATGCTTTATTGTGGATTAACATACTCTGCTCATGCCGTCGCTTGTGCCGCTGGTATCGCTACCATCAATGTTTATAAAGAAGATAAATTAATTGAGAATGCTGCTAACTTAGGAGCAGGACTAGAGAAAAAACTTTCTGTCTTAAAAGACAAACATGTTTCGATTGGCGATGTACGTGGAAAAGGTCTTCAATGGTGTATCGAATTAGTTAAAAATAGAAAGACCAAAGAAGAAATGAGTGAATGGAATAAAGGTCTTTCAAAGCCGATGATGGAGCTTTCGGGATTCTTGAAAAATAACGGAATTTCAGCCTTCATTCGATGGAATCATCTTTACATTAATCCACCTCTTTGTATTACAGAGAAGCAATTGGATGAGGGGCTTGAAATTTATACAAAGGCCCTAGAAATTACTGATAAAGCTTGTCACTAAAATAAATTAAGGGAGCTTATGATCATTAGGCTCCCTTTTTTATGAATAAATGTTCACCGATTATCTCTTTATCTCTTATTCTGATTAGCCTCTAAAATTTCTTGCCATGTTTTTGCTTTAAAAGTTTTTCGGAGAGTACCTTCTTCTTTTGGAACATTGTTTGATTCTGGCTCATTTGTTGTTTCATTTATATAGAGATTTGGATCTAAATCTAACCCTTCCTTAACTGAGTTTTTGAGTAGTTGAAAAATGATGGAGTCATTTATTGCAATAGCTTCCTTAACCGTATGCTTTGCGATTTGTTGAATATTTTTTGGACTTAGAATAGAACTCACTTCGTCAGTTTTAATTGCTAAAAGTCCAGATAACAAGGCAACATTGGTATGATCTACTTTAACTTGGGTCATGAATTCTGTTCCTCTTATTCCCATTGCTACATGAGGGGTACGTACTTTTATCTGATCAGGATTACCGTGTGGAACGATAGTATGGAGTAGACCATTTTCTTGATAAAAGTCCCGAGAGTTAAGCACTAGACTGCTCTCGGGACCCAGGGTAAAAACCGTTTTTCCCAAGAGAGTCATTTGGGCAAAAGACTTTTCTCGGGTAGTGATTTTATCCCCTGAGAAAAGTTGGTCTCCTGTTTTCATTGGTTCCTCTGTTTTATGATCTAAAAATGTTTCATCCTTAAATAATTTTTTAACTGCCTTTTTATTTTCGTTACTATCACGAAAAACGTTTCCTTTTGTTTGAGTTACCCTTCCAATAATTTCCGACTGGGCCCAAAGAGATATCATTGGAAAAAGGGCGCAGATAAAAATGACCTTATACATACAAGCTCCAAAACAAAAGTAAGGTCGTGAAACGCCCAAATCCCAGGACCAGATGTAGTTAAGGAAAGCAAATTTTGAACCAAGGTTAAGAAATGGTATTTCAATGAGGTGCGATATACTTCAATTGATATAAATCAAGTTTAGGATCAATTTGACTCTGAGATGGAGCCGCTTAAGTGATGCGAATTGGCTCTAGTTGCTGTTTTATGAGTTTTTCTTTATTTTCAGCTTGAACTGGAGATAGGTGCTTTAGAAGAGCGAGAATAAATAAAAATTTAAACTGATTTTTTGGTGACTGGAGTAAGACATACCAACAATTGATAAACTTCGGTTTTTTCTCCGTCTTCAAGTATGGCCATAAGATCATCCTGTAATTTACGAATAAGCTCTTTGGCCTTGGGTAGATTATCGATATTCACTGGAAGGGTTAAAGAAGTGATGTCTCGCTCGATAACGTTATTGGATTTTAAAGACTTTTTTGAATGGTCTAGCATCTGCTCATGCATCGTTTGTAGAGCATTGCTTAGTTGGTCGTCAGAAGTTTTAATTCTTTTTACCGTTCTTAGAAGTCTATTATTGGCGGTTAGTTCTACTAATTTGAGTTTGATTAAACGATTAACCATCTGTTCTAACTCAGTCACCTCGATATCGAGTTTTTTGGAGATCCATAAAAGATCAAAATGGAAATCACGTGTTTCAATGAGAGATAGGAGGGCATAGTGAAGAGGGTTTTTAATAACCTCTAGTTCATCATTTTGAAGGACCACATATTCATAATGAGAGGTTTGGGCTTTGCTTTTTATTTTTTCAATTAAGCTTTCGTTATAGCTATTTAATATATCTTTTCTTTCTTCCGGGTTTTCTATTATTTGACTAACTAGTTTTTCGATTAATTCTGGCGAAAAATCTTTTTTTCGATTAAGGAAACTAGAAAGTCCTCCAGCATTAATATCAAGCTTTACTGCTAAAGCTCTTAAAGAATATGAGGGATTTCTCTTTTTGATTTCTTCCAAATACAGTTTTAACTTTTCACGTATAGAATCTTGTCCCTCTGTTAAAATATTCATGACCATCTAACTCCACTAAAATAATATTGGTGTCGGTTTTTTCTTTGATTTTGCTCGTTTAATTAGAGGCCATGTCATTAGTTTGTTTATCGATGTTATCACCTGACCACTGAATATCTTTAGATAGTTCTTTATCGTCGAATTTACCTTGTTTTAATTCATTCAAATGGGAATGAGTTGTAAAATACTGAAGTGAGTGTCCAATAAAGTCTTCTACTTTGTTAAAGCCATGCTCGTCCATGAATTTTTCTAAACCATCTTTCATTTCATGAACCATTTTGTATCCTTGTAGCATAGGCCCAGTACAGCTCTGAACTGTGTTAGATCCTAGGAGCAAGAATTCAATGGCATCGTGAGCGTTTTCAACTCCGCCCATTCCAGAAATAGATATTTTCTTAGAGAGATTATGTTCGCGCAACATGGTCGCAAGTTTCATTACATGGCGAAGGGCAATTGGTCTTACCGCCTGAGCAGAGTAACCACCAGGAGTAGAATAACCTTTCACCGTTGGCATCGGGCGAAGAGTTTTTAAGTCCACACCAATAATGGCCAAAATAGTATTAATGGCAGAGATTCCATGAGCACCATTTTGAATGGCATGATAAGCAGGGACTGTAATGTCGGTAATATTGGGAGTCATCTTGGCCCAAACTGGGATTTTAGCAACTTCCGAAACCCACTTAGTCACTTCCGCTACGATCTCTGGATTTTCTCCCATGGCCGCTCCCATTTTTCTTTCAGGAAGACCGTGAGGACAAGAGAAGTTTAATTCAAAAGCATCGGCTCCCGCATCTTGGCAGGCAATAACCAAGTCTTGCCAGTTCTTCTTATTATATTCCTCCATGATGGAAGCAATGAGCATTCCTTCAGGAGCTTCTTTTTTGATTTCTTTAAAGTCTTTTAACCAATCATCAATCGGGCGATCAGAAATAAGTTCGATATTTTGAAAGCCAATCACTTCTTTCGTTTCTCTAGAATATAGTTTTCCATAGCGAGGAGCCACATTATGAACTTTTGAGCAATCAAGAGAAACCGTTTTTGCTACAACTCCTCCCCATCCTTCTTTGAAGGCTTTAAGGATAGTCGCTTTGTTGGTTCCTGGAGGGCCAGATCCAATGACAAAGGGATTGGAAAAATGAAGACCGTTAACGGTAACTGATAAATCTTTTTTCATAATAACTCCTATAAACCGGCCGTGCGTGGAATATATCGACCGGCACCACGTTCTACATTTAAAATTCCATTGTCGTATTGAACTTTTCCGTTGGCCACAACCCAAGTAGGAGCGCCCTTTGTTTTATAACCTTCAAAGATATTGCGATCACATTTATGTAAATGTGTTTTGGCTGAGATCACATCTTCCTTGTTTGGATTCCAAATGACTATATCTGCATCAGAACCAACCATGATGGCCCCTTTACGTGGATACATTCCAAAAATTTTGGCTGGACGAGTACAGTTCACTTCGACGAATTGGTGAAGGTCAATTCTTCCTTCCAGTACGCCGTAAGTGTACATAAGTGAAAGTCTATTTTGGATTCCAGCAGCACCATTAGGAATTTTTCTGAAATCTTTTATACCCAATTCTTTTTGTCCTTTTTGATGAAATGGACAATGATCGGTGGCCACTGTTTGAATGATGCCTGATTTTAAAGCAGCCCATAAGGCTTCTTGATGACCGAGCGGACGTATAGGTGGACTCATAACATAGGCTGCCCCTTCAAAATCAGGGCGGTCATAAACTGAGTCGTCTAATAAAAGATATTGTGGGCAAGTTTCTCCGAAAACAACTTGTCCTCTTCTTCTTGCTTCGTCGATAGCATCGAGTGCGTCTTTAGCTGTTACGTGAACGATATAAAGAGGTATCCCAGTCATACGCGCCAACATGATGGCCCTATTAGTGGCTTCACCTTCTAGTGGAGCCGGACGAGATTGTGCGTGATACTTAGGTTCGATCTTTCCTTCACGGTGAAGTTTATTTTGAAGAGCCACGACCATTTCACCATTTTCACAATGAGCGGTGACAAGCGCGTTTAATTTTTTTGCGGTCTCCATAACATTAATCATTTCTGTATCATCAACACCAATAGCTCCTCTATAGGCCATAAATGTTTTGAATGAAGTGATTCCTTCATGGCGTACACAGTGTTCCATTTCTTTTGCGGTATTATCACCAAACCAAGTGACCGCCATATGAAAGGCATAATCTGAAACTGATTTTTTGGCTTTTTCTTGCCACATCTTTAAACCATCTAACAATGGTTGATTTCGTGCCGGAATAACGAAATCGATAATGGTGGTTGTTCCACCAGCAACACCTGCTGCTGTTCCTGTTTCAAAGTCATCAGCAGAAACTTCACCCATAAAGGGAAGTTCCATATGAACGTGAGCGTCGATAGCACCAGGAAAAATAAAGTGTCCCTTAGCATCGATGACACGAGTATCTGTCTTCACTTTCTCTAAATTGCTTCCCACATTTTTGATCACTCCATCTTCGATATAGATGTCAGAGAAGTAGCGATCAGTTGCAGTAATAATCTCACCATTTTTAATTAATAATGAACTCATTGTAGGCTCCTTAAATTAAGACATCCAATTTCTGGTTTGTGGTTCCATAAATTTCGTGGTGATTTTTCTGTCTTGGGTCCAGAAGTCTACACCTTGATCCCCAGTAATATCACCATGACCGAAACGAGAATCATTCCAGCCACCGAAACCAAACGGCTCACGTGGAACAGGAACACCAACATTGATACCATTCATTCCGGCATTGGCATTTCTTGTTAAATAATGAGCACTGGCACCGTTGGTGGTAAAAATAGAAGCGGCATTTCCGTAGGCATTGGAGTTTTCAATTTTTAGTGCTTCTTCAAGTGTCTTGACACGAATGATAGAGAGAACTGGCCCAAAAATTTCGTCACATCCTGCAGGGAAGTGGGGTTCAACGTTATCAAGTAGTGTTGGCCCAACCCAGTATCCATTTTCTAGACCTTGAATATCTGTGTTCGTTGCTTTTTGATTTCTTCCATCGACTAAAACCTTAGCGCCCATGCTTTCAGCTTTAGTAATGGCATTATTAATTCTTTCGACAGAAGCTTTATTTATGACTGAACCTTGTTTTTCACCCAGCTTAATTGATTTTGTATAGGCTACCATGGCATCAATGTGTTTTTGACAATCTCCAACGGCCACCATCACTGAAGCGGCCATACAGCGTTGACCTGAACAGCCCATGGCCGAATCAACAATTTGCGCTGGGGCTGTTTCAATATTCGCATCTGGCATCAAGATTAAGTGATTTTTCGCTCCACCAAGAGCGAGCACTCTTTTTCCTGACATCGCTGCTCTACCATAAACAATTTTGGCAACTTTGGTTGATCCTACAAAAGAGAGGGCCTTAATATCTGTGTTATCACAGATTGCATTTACAACATCCACTCCACCGTGAACGATATTTAAAACACCATCAGGCAATCCAGCTTCTTTTAAAAGCTCAGCCAGCTTCATCGACCCCAGAGGAACTTGCTCACTTGGTTTTAACACCATGGTATTTCCAACTGTCAGAGCGAGGGGAATTGTCCACATTGGACACATGATCGGAAAGTTAAATGGAACAATAGAAGCTACAACACCGATTGGTTCTTTAATCGTCTGGCAATAAATTCCGTTCGATACTTCCAATGTTTTACTTTGTATTTTATTGGGAAGAGAACAGCCAAACTCTAAAACTTCAATCGCCTTGGCCACATCACCATGGGCTTCAGCCAATGTTTTACCATTTTCTAAGGAGACTAATTGTTTTAGTTCCTCAAAGTCTCTCTCCATTAAAGCTTTCAAGCGATACATGACTTGAGAGCGTTCTTTTATATTTACATTACTCCATGTTTTAAAAGCTTCTTTGGCATTCTTCACTGCTTGATCAACATCTGCCGATGTACCCATTGGTACCTCGCCAATCACTTCACCAGTGTAAGGGGTATAAATAGGATCATAAATTTTTGCGTGGCTTTCAACTTTTTTACCACCGATCCAATTCGCTAGTTTTCCAAAATTTTTTTTAATGAGGACTGCGTTCGTTCCCATGAAGGACTCCTTGCATATGTTGAGCAATGGTTAAAAATAGTAATAATGAATAAAATCTTAGCAAGAGCCTCTTCCCATCTACAAGGACAAATTAGTTGAATCTTGATGCGCATGGCGAAAGAGTGATGTTTTTTTATCCTCTGAGAGGAGAATTTGCCATTAGTTTTACTAATATTAAACTAGTCAAAGACTAGAATTTATTTTAAATGAATTGTTATGATTGAAACATCCCATCTCCAAACATTAGTTGCTGTAGCCAGGGCCAAAAGTTTTTCCAAGGCTGCTGAAGATCTTTCTGTTACTCAATCAGCTATTTCTCAGAATATTAAGAGTCTTGAGACTAAAGTTGGGGCTCAGCTTTTTTCCAGAAATGGAAGAACAGTAAATTTAACTGATGAAGGCGAGAAACTTTATACCGTTGCTAGAGATTTTCTCAATAAAATGGAAAATGTTGTCTCTGAAATTCAAGAAGAAAAAGATTCAATGACAGGAAAGATTCGCATCGGTACGTTGATGGGGCTTGGGAAGTCTTGGCTTTCCCAAAGAATTGTTGAATTCACTAAACTAAATCCCAAAGTTGTTTTTCAAACCAAATATGCCAATTCAGAAGAATTAATGGATATGTTTGAAAATCATGAACTAGACGTCATTATCGTTAGTGAGCATCATCTTCCTCAAGGAGCGGAGAAACGCCATATTTTTAATGAATACCTGACTCTGCTTTTTCCTGATTCAAAAGATTTTCCCATAAAAGCTGACATTGACCTTGCTACTTTAGCCTCTTATCCTGTCATTCTCTTTGATGAAAAAGATCCACTTTTTACCCGTTGGTGTCGTGAAAAATTTGGAAGCGTTCCTAAAAAATTGAATAAGAGATTAGTCATAAATTCTCATGGAACCATGATCAAAGCGGTAGCTGAAGGCCTCGGTATGGCTGTACTTCCGACGCATGTTTTTAAGCGCTCTTCTTCAAAGGATAAAGTTTTAAACTTAGGAAAAAAATTCGAAGTTTTTAATAATAAATTTTACTTTGTTTGCCATAAAAACCAACTAGACCATGAACGCTATGCTGCTTTTGTCGATTATCTTTCTAAGGAAAAACCGCTGACCCTATGATACCATTCTTCTATGTATAAACTTCAAGATCTTCAATCTGAATTAGAAAAAGAGTTAGGACCTATTCTAAAATATCTCTGGCATAAGGACTATTACGTGACCCTTGTTGGTGGGGCTGTACGTGATTATTTTCTTTTTGGAAAACTTTCTCACGATCTTGATTTTGAAATTAGAAATACCAAAAATATTCATGGTCACGAGTGGGCCCTAGAGCTTAGTCATTTATTCAAAGATTGGCCTTTTCAAAAGAAAGTAGAAAAATTACCATATTCGATCTATCGTTTTTCTTATCAAGGCTATGATTTAGAATTTTCTTCTCCTCGCAAAGAAACTTTTATTTCGGGAAGAGTAGATCATAAAAATTTTGAAGTAACTTTGATGGGGGAGAGTTCTTATATCGATAGTTTTTGTCGTCGTGACTTTACTATAAACGCTATTGGTGTCGAGCTCAAAAATAGTGTAGCTCTAGTCATTGATCCTTTTGAAGGAGTGAAAGATTTAGAGCAAAAAATTCTTCGACCTATTTCTCATGACTTTATTCAAGATCCAGTTAGATTTTTACGGGCCATTCGCTTTCATTTTCAATTGAACTTAGAGCTTGGTTCGGAATTACAGCAAGAAATGAAGTTGATGGATTTAAGTCGCATAACTCCGTATTACATCAAAACAGAAATGATGAAATCTCCAGATGCGGCTCGTTTCTGGAGCTATTTTAAAAAGCTATGCTTAGAATTTAATACCCCATTAGCAACTGATCTTAAAAATTTATTTTCCTTAGAAGTTGGTGAAGAACGAATATTAACTTTGGAAGAATGGGTGATTAGTTGCCATTTAAAAAAACCCCTTTCCAAGGACCAATTTAAAACCTTAATAAATTATTTTCAGTTGTCCGAGAGTAAACTTAAAATTCTACTTTCTTTTTATGACCACATTAAAATATTAAAATTGATTGATCTAAAAATATTGCGTATGAAAAGTGAGAAAGAAGCCCTTCATGATCCGGCCCTTTTATTACTTTTGGAATTGAAGGAACTAAGTCATAAACTAAAAGGTAAAGATCTCCATTTTGGCCTTTCAAAAGTTGAGATCGAACTTTTAAACTCTCTTGAATTGGAGCATTTAAGGGGGCAAGATGAGGCCAGGAAGTTGATGAAGTCTCACAAGATTCCTGAAACTTACACATCCTTAATAAAGCTTTACGTCCATTTAAAGCTTCTGCCCCTGTAGTTTTTACCTCGTGTTTCGCTAACTGCTAGACTGAAAGATTTAGACGGCCTAGGATCGCGCCTCATCACTTAAGGGGATCTGATATGAGTCGTTTTTTTCTTTCTTTATTATTGCTTTCAAGCTTTCATGTTTTAGCGGTGGATTACACAACTCCTACAAAATTAGTTACTGATCCCATGACATTTGAAGATGATCTTGATTTTTATTCTTTGGATTTAGCCATTGATCGCCAGATTACTTCCCTTGGAAAAAAAGCTTTAGTAGGCACTATCAAGCTTGGTGACACTGTTTATCCTCGTCAGAAATTAGTTACTTCAGTGAAATTATTTAAAGAATTTATTAATGATGCTAAAGCTTGTATTATGAATTCTCCTCTGGAAAAACCAGGGTGTATGGATGATTTAAACCAAAAAATTGAAAACAATTTTGATCTTTATACTCCAAACTGGAACGAAAAAGATCCTGAAGCTTCAAGACCAAAACCTGCTATGTTTACAGCTTATTATAGTCCTGACTTCGTTGGTTCAAAAACGAAGACCGAAAAATATCAATATGGAATCTATTCACTTCCTAAAGAAGCAACTCTTAGAACAAAAACCCGAGATCAAATTGACTTTGAAGGTGCCTTAGAAAATAAAGGGCTGGCTCTCTTTTATGTAGAAAATCTTTACGACTTATACCTTATGCATATTGAAGGTGGTGGCCGTGTAACAGTCAAAGATGATAAAGGTAAAAATACTTCTTACTATTTAAGTTTTGCTGGAACTAACGGTAAGCCGAATAAATTTATTTCATCCATCATGGTACAAATGGGTTATTTAAAACCAGGTAAGGCATCTAACAGTGCCATTCGTGCTTACCTCAATCTTCACCCAGAGAAAATGAGAGAAATATTCAGTCAATGTGAAAATTACATTTTCTTTTCTGTGACAGGACATCCGCCACTAGGAATGAACAATACCATATTAACAGATAACCGTTCTATCGCAACTGATAGTAAGCTTTATGCTCAGAAGGGATTACTTTCTTACATCGTTGCTAAAAGACCTATTTTAACAAGTACTGGGGCTATTAAATATATTCCTTTCTCTCGCTTTTTTTTAGACCAAGACACAGGTGGTGCAATTAAAGGTAAGGCCCGGGCAGATATCTATTTTGGTTTTGGTGCTGAAGCAGAATTGGCAGCAGGAAACATGACAACTTATGGTGACATTTACTTCTTGATCGAAAAATTAGTGAAAGTTGAGCCGACACCTGTTCCAACCCTTGTACCAGTAGTAACTCCAACCACGACGAATAATCAAGGTCCTCAGCCGTCGATGGAAAGATTACCACTATTTACTTTCTAGAGTTCATTAAAAAATTAATGTTTTGATAGCGCTCATTTCGCGAATGGCGTACGACACGCCTTCGCGACCTAGCCCAGAAAGTTTCATTCCTCCAAAGGGAAAGTGTTCTGCTCTAAATCCCGGGCCATCATTAACAGCCAAAGCACCAACTTCTAATTCTTTAAAAAGTTTTTTAATTACTCGCAGATCATGAGTAAAAACTCCGGCTTGTAAACCAAAGCTTGATTGAGAAAGTAAATCAATGACTGTATCAATTTGTGAAAATTTCTTAAGCGGCATAACAGGACCAAAAGTTTCATCTTTAACTAACATACATTGATCATCAACATTTTCTAAAATAGTGGGAGAAATGATATTGCCAACACGCTTGTGCCCGAGCAAAATCTTAGCTCCTTTTTCTACCGCCTCATCTAAACGTTTCATGATTTCATCAGCGGCACGAGAATTAACTACAGGGCCAACGAAAGTTGCCTTATCCATTGGGTCACCAATGACCAGTTTTTGAGATTCAGAGACTAATTTATTTTTAAATGTTTCATAAACTGCTTCATGGATAAATAGTTTTTTACAAGCGGTACATCTTTGTCCAGCAGTTCCGAAGCGCTGATTGATAGCGGTTTTTACAGCTAAATCTAAATCAGCATCAGGCATGACGATTAAGGGATCATTTCCGCCAAGTTCAAAAAGTAGTTTTTTCATTCCTGCGTTTTTGGCAATAGCTTTGGCGGCAACAACACCTCCGGTAAAGCTAATACATTGAATACGATCGTCAAGGCTCAGTTCAGTCATGACAGGAATGTCAGGATTGATTAATTGAAACATTTCTTCAGTCATACCTGCTTCATAACAAAGTTCTGTCAGAAGTTTGGCTGAGAGATAATTTTGTGGGCCTGGTTTGAAGAGGATGGTATTTCCTGCGGCAAAAGCAGGCCCTATTTTATGAGCTGACAAATTGATAGGAAAGTTAAAGGGGGTAATGGCAAGAACGACACCTAAAGGAAAATGTTCCGTCATTCCTCTTTTGTCACGCTTTGGTGCAAAAGCATCAGAGTGCATAACCTCACCATTGATTCTAGTGGATTCTTCCACCGATAGAGTTATGGTCATAATGGCACGGTCCATTTCAACAAAGCTATCGCCAATTGTTTTTCCCATCTCTTCCGTAATCTGAGCCGCGATTTTTTCTTTATCTCTTTTCATGAGGGTAGCAAGTTTTGAAAGAATTTGCGCTCGTTCAAAAGGAACCATGTTGGATTGAGTTTTGCGGCCTTTATCGACCATTTCAAGCGCTTTAAATGTTTGCTCCCTCGAGGTGTATTCAATTTCTTTAATGGACTGGCCTGTATAAGGATTAATAATTTTATAACTAGACATAGAACTCCTTAGAAGAAAATTTTGTAAACTAACCGTAATCCGGTACTAATGAGAGCCAATTTAAAAACCAATAAAAATATTTTTTCATTCATTTTTTGCAAAAGAACGATTCCGAATTTTGTTCCAAAGATACAGGCAATGTTCGTTATTATACAGAAACTTAAATAAGGAAGGTAATCAAATCCTAAGAGAAGAAAGACAGGTACTTTCGCTAAGTGCACAATTGCTTGCATAAATGCTTTGTTAGCAATGATTTCTTCTTTATTAAGATCTTTTCTCACAAAAAATGGCCCAAGAACTGGATCAATGGCTCCTGCAATGATTCCAAGGAAACCAGTCAAGATTCCCACCCAGAAAAAATTCTTATGCTTTAGTTCAAGATTGGGAAGTTTTTTTGGACGAAAAAGGGTGTAAGCAATAAGAAGCACAATAATAATTTGAGGGTATTTGGTTTGGATGATTTTTGAGACTAAAAATGCACCTGCAGAAATACCTAAAATAGAGCCTATCAAAAATGGTTTGAGCAAAGATTTTTTTAAATGAGACTTTAAAAAAATGAGGATGAAAAAGTTATTAAAAAATTGAATGATGCCGTGAATGGGGATTAAAGTCGACATGGGGAAATAAAGAGTCATGACAGTAAAAAGTAAAACCCCACCACCCATTCCTGTTGCTGCAGAAAGCGCAGAGGTAAAAATGGAAGTAAAGATCATGATGATTAGAGGAAATAATGGCAAAACTGACATGAGATTATTTTAAGTGGCAAGGAGCGTTTTTGGAATAACAAAGTATCATATTTGTCTAAGGCATTCGCTTAATTAATGACGATAGTAGTAAGCGGTAAAAAGCATGGCCAGACCTAGTCCCCAATTAATCCAAGGATTGTCGATGAAGTAGGGGAAGACCATTAAACTAAAGCCTAAGAGTCCATCGAGGATGCGCGAGTATTTTTTGGCCCGCTTTAAAAGATAGAGTCCAAAAGACCCAAAGATGATTCCTGCTGCGACATTTGAAAATGATAAGTCCATGGCTTTATCCGAGTTATATAAATGGTTATTTGAGTCGAATTTTTCCAGTATAGTTTAATTTTCATTTTATTTTACACTTGTTCTATGCAGAAGACTCTTTTTCTTTTAATCCTACTTTTTTCTTTCACCTCATGGTCGAGGGAAATAAAGGTTATTACTCTAAATACTAATTTAATGGAAGAACCCATTGCCATAACTGCCCAGAGAAAAAGAGCACCTCTAATTGCCAAAGCCTTACTTGCTTCTGGAGCTGACTTGCTTTTTTTACAAGAAGCCTTCGATGGTAAAGCTAGAAAGACGATGGCAGAGACCTTGCAAAAAATTTATCCCTACGAAACATTTTTAAAACGAAAAAAATTAAAACTTCTGAATTCTGGTTTGGTCATTCGCTCCAAAATCCCTTTGAAAGTTTTGGATACTCATATTTATGATGCATGCAACGGCATTGATTGTTTAAGTAGTAAAGGGATTCAGGCCATTCAGGTAGAAATTGAAAAGAAAAAAGTGATTTTTTTTCAAACCCATTTTCAGCAAGGTAACAAGGCATCTCAAGTACAAAGCCGAACTTATCAAAAAGCTGAGCTGGTCAAATTTATGAATCAACTATCTAAGGGAGCTGATGCTGTCTTTTTGGTCGGAAGTTTGTTTGAAGATTTTCATGATTCAGGTTTTCAGCAGTTTTTGCAGAAAAATAAACTGTTGACTCCGATGTTGTCTGGCGAGCTTAATTACACCCGTGGTTATCCTGTCAATTGTTTTAAAGTTAATTCATTCGATCCAAAGCTTGTTTGGGTAGATTTTATCTTAGAGAAAAATTTGGATGAGCATACCCATATTAAAGAGATGAAAGCTTTTAAGTTAATGGGAGATTGGTCTGGTCAAAACTGTGAATTAACAAGTCATAGCGCTGTTTTAGCAACCTTAGAGATATAATAATTTATAGTTGATCTATTCGCTTTGAGACCTTGCCAAAATTAAAGCGGAAAAAACTTAAACACGTCCATGTTTTTTGATAGCTTTTAAAAAAAGCGCCCCATAATTTTCAAGTTTGCTTTGTCCCACACCATGAACCATTAAGAAGTCATCAGGAGTTTGTGGTAACAAGGCACACATATCATGTAGCGATTTGTCGTTAAAAACAATATAAGACGGCAGACCCTTCTCTTTAGCCAGTGAGTTTCGAAGATCTTTTAAATGAGAAAATAAATCGTTTCTACCATGGGCAGTCTCTGGCCCGCGGGTTTTGCTTTTTTCTTTTTTGCCTATAATTAATTCTTGTTTTCTCAAATTGAGTTTTTGTCCCCCCGTCAGAATTTCCATTGTTTTGGCGGTAAGACCCAAACTTCGATATTCCCAATTTTTAATAGTGATGTAATTTAAGTTTAGAAGTTGTCTTAAAACACTATTCCAATGCTCCTTAGGTTTGTCTTTTCCGATGCCATAAACGGAGAGCGTATCATGATTTCTTTCACTGATTTTGGCATTCTTGCTACCTCTAATGACATCAATGATATGGCCCGCTCCAAAACTTTGACCTGTTCGATAAATAGTGGAGAGAATTTTTTGAGCGTCAATAGTGGCATCCCAAAGGACAGGTGGCTCTAAACAACAGTCACAATAGTTACATTGAGACGCGATTTGTTTTTGACCAAAATAGGAAAGTAGATGATGACGGCGGCAGTTGGCACCTTCACAAAGGGCCAGCATGCAGTCTAGTTTAAATCGCGCTACCTTTTTGTAGCTTTCGGCTGCATCGGTTGTTTCCAACATCTGAGAGAGCTTCACAACGTCTTGTAGACCATAGATCATCCAAGCGGTGGCAGCTTTCCCGTCACGACCAGCACGACCAGTTTCCTGGTAGTAGCTTTCAATGCTTTTCGGTAAATCCAAGTGAGCGACAAAACGAACATCAGGTCGATCTATTCCCATCCCAAAAGCGATGGTCGCTACCACGATGATTTGGTCTTCAGTATTAAATAAATGTTGATTCTTAGAACGTACTTCCGCAGAAAGTCCTGCGTGGTAGGGAACTGCCGGATATCCTAATTTTTTCAAGGAAGCAGCCACTCTTTCAACTTTATCTCTAGAAAGGCAATAAACAATACCGGTATCATCAGGATGATTGGTTTTAATAAATTGGTCTAGTTGTTTTAACTCATCACTTCTTTCTTGAATGAGGTATTTGATGTTGGGGCGATCAAAAGAAGAAACATAAATTTCTGGATTCTTCATTTTAAGCTGTTCAGAAATATCCAGTCTGGTTTTTTCATCCGCTGTGGCAGTGAGAGCGATTACAGGAACATCTGGAAACTGAGATTTTAATTCTCCCAAACGAGTATAGTCTTTTCTAAATTCATGGCCCCATTGAGAAACACAGTGAGCTTCATCAATGGCGATCAGGGATATTTTTATCTGAGTAAAAAATTCTCTGAGGACTGGAGCTAAAATTCCTTCCGGTGAAACATAAATGAGTTTAATTTTTCCCGCTAAAATTTTCTTTTTAGCTTTTTCACTTTCAGCAAATGTTTGAGAAGAATTTAAAAAAACCGCTTCAATACCGTTTTCTTTTAAGTTCATCACTTGATCTTGCATGAGCGAGATCAAGGGAGAGATGACTAAAGTCACGCCTTCTAAATAAAGCGCTGGGATTTGATAACAAAGTGATTTACCGCCACCAGTAGGCATGATGGCCAGAGTGTCTTTGCCATCGAGCACAGCATTGATGGCATTTTTTTGTTCAAAACGAAAGCTTTGATAACCAAAGCGCTCTTTCAAAATGGAATGAAGTTCTATCTCTCTCATTCTTAGTTTATACCTGAAAAAAAAGAGTTCTGGCTAAATATTAAGCGGGATTTTCAGAATCGATATAAACACAATTAATTTTAAAATGCTCTTGAACTTTCTTCATTAAGGACTGGATGCCAAATTGTTCAGTGGCATGATGGCCGCCAGCGAACATAGTCATTCCAGATTCTTTGGCTTCATGCCAGTCATGCTCACTCATCTCACCAGTTAAGTAGGCATCTAGTCCTTCTTTTAAAGCTAATTTCCATTCTGAGTTTGCCCCACCAGTAATGATGCCGAGACTTTTGATGACGGCTTTTTTATTGAGGGTTGAAGTCATAACAGTGTGATTAAGGATTTTACTTAAAGCTACTTCTAAATCTTGAACTGATAGATTTAATTCGCCTTTAACACCAGTATAAGAACCACGCATTTTCCCTTCACCAAAAGGTTTCACATTTTTCATTACCAACTTATCGGCCAATGAAGCTGCATTACCAACTTCCAGGTGTCCATCCAGAGGCAAATGATAGCCAAACAGATTGAGATTATTTTCAATGATAGGTTTGATTCTTTGAGCGAAGGGGCCAGTGATCGTTCTTGGTCCATGGAATTTCCAAAACAATCCATGGTGAACGACCAGTGCATCTGCTTTTTCCAAAATTGCTTTTTGTATTGAATCCTGTGTGGCAGAAACAGCAAAAGCAATCTTTGAGATTGCCGTTTTTCCTTCTATTTGAAGTCCGTTAGGTCCGTAGTCGTCGTAATTTTCTGGTTTTAGTAGTGAGTTAAGATAGTTTGTAAGTTGATCTCTTGAGAGCTGCTGGTCGGTCATCATTTTTTAGGCTCCGTCTATTAGTGAGCCTAAAGTATAATGAACTTAAGCGCAAAAAAGAATAACACTTAAGAAAAGACCTAGGATTTTTAAAGCTGATAAAGTTGATTGTGTGTTCATAAAAGACTCCTTGTCTTAATGGTTTCATAGACTTCTCTTCCAACAATCATGCCAAATCAACGCTTGCCTAAATGCTTGATTTTCTATAATTTAGGAGGTGCATTTTTAGCTACTTAGGCTGACCGGTGTCAAAAAGGGGTGTGTATGAACTTTAAAGCTGGTGTCGTTTACGGTGAAGAACTTTTAAATCTCTATAAATTCGCGAACACGAATCATTTTGCTCTTCCAGCAGTGAACGTAGTGGGAACAAATTCTGTGAATGCTGTGTTAGAAACGGCCAAAAAATTAAACCGTCCGGTGATAATTCAGTTCTCTCATGGAGGAGCTCAATTTTTTGCAGGGAAGGGTTTATCCAATGATTTAGACCAAGCTTCTATTTTAGGTGCCATTTCTGGGGCCCAACACATTCATCAAATGGCCAAGGCCTACGGTGTTCCTGTGGTCATCCATACCGATCACGCTGCCAAGAAACTGTTGGGTTGGATCGACGGCCTGTTAGATGCTTCGGAAGAATGCTTTAAGAAAAATGGTTACCCACTTTTCTCTTCTCACATGCTTGACCTATCTGAAGAGCCACTTCATGAGAACGTGGAAATTTGTCAAAAGTATCTAAAACGAATGAGCAAAATGGGCATCGCGCTAGAGATGGAACTAGGAGTGACTGGTGGGGAAGAAGATGGAGTCGATAATACCAACGTCGATAATTCGAAGCTCTATACTCAACCAGAAGATGTGGCTTACGCTTATGAGCACCTGAAAGAAATTTCACCTGCTTTTACTATTGCGGCTTCCTTTGGAAATGTTCATGGAGTTTATAAACCAGGTAACGTTCAACTAACGCCAAAGATTTTGAAAAACTCTCAAGAATACATCGTCAATAAATACAAAACTGGAACCAATCCAGTGAACTTTGTTTTCCATGGTGGTTCAGGTTCTACCCGCGAAGAAATTCGTGAAGCGATTTCTTACGGTGTCATTAAAATGAACATCGATACTGATATGCAGTGGGCATTTTGGGAAGGTGTGAAAGAAAATTACGAATCGAAGAAAGCCTACCTTCAAGGTCAAATTGGAAATCCTGAAGGTGAAGAAAAGCCAAATAAAAAATATTATGATCCAAGATCTTGGCTAAGAAAAGGTGAAGAAACTCTGATCAAGCGTCTCACCACTGCTTTTGAAGATTTGAATAACGTTTAGTCTTTACCTAGTCGTTTTTTTAATGGATTTATAAATTATGAGCGAGGGAGAAGAAATTCTCCTTTGCCAAGAAGGATAGATATGAAGTCTATACTTCCATCAATAAAGAGCTTTGAAAAATGATTAAAAAATTACTCAAAGTGATTTTTCTCTCGGATAAAAGGAAAGCGAATAGAGATGCTCCTAAGAAGATAAAAAACGTTTTAGTTTTTTTCATGGGAAAAAGTTTTCACGTTGCTAATATTTCTTCTAATGGAATTGGGATTATGGATCAAGGTCAAATGAATTGGATCATTGGCCAGGACTTCCATGGTGAGATAGAAATTTTCATGTCTGAAAAGGCCAAAATTAGAGGAAGAGTTGTTCGTATCAAAGATAAAATTATTGGAATCGAGTTCTTCGATATCAGTTCTGATTACCGTAACCTGGTAAAAAAGTTAAAGCAAAAATAGCATATTTTGTCGCTGCTTAGACAAAAGCTAGACAGATTCCCTTTTTAGATTTTTGTTTGATAGAAGTAATGAAATGTTACTCAATTTTAGCAAAGGTCCAATATGAAAAAAATTTTGTTAATTGCTGTTATGACTAGTCTCGCTTTTCTTCAATCACTATCGGCAAAAGAAGTTACGACCGTTGATTATGTCGATGTAAACCGCTATTTAGGAACTTGGTATGATATCGCTAGCTACCCACAGTGGTTCCAAAAAGGCTGTACAAATACTCGCGCACTTTACCAATTAAAGCATAATGGCGATTTGAAAGTGACCAATAGTTGCAACAAAGATTCAGTCACTGGTAAAGAAAAAGTATCTGTCGGAAAAGCAAAAATCGTAGACCAAGAAACAAACTCTAAGTTAAAAGTTTCTTTCTTTGGACCATTTTACGGTAAATATTGGATCATCGATTTAGATCCTAATTACCAATATGCGGTGGTCAGTGATCCTAAGAGATCAACCCTTTGGATTTTATCTCGTACACCTAAAATGGATGAAGAAGTTTTAGCGGGAATTTTTGAGCGCTTAAAAGAACAAGAGTATGATCTTTCTAAATTACTCTTTACTGCTCATTCCTATTAATCTTTATTCGATATAGTCTGAATTTTTATAAAATTTTACAGTGGGGTTCTTTTCCTGACAAAGTTTAAGATCCCACTCAGACTTCACTCCGTAGCAGACTCGGTTGGCTTTATCGATTAAAATATTTGATGAGTAGTCTTGAGTAAATTTAATTTGGTCTTTTTCATTTTCAAACTTCAACCAACGGACACCTTGAAAGGGGACTGATTGGTAGTCTGCTAAAACTCCATACTCATCTTCGAGCCGAAATTTAACCACTTCAAATTGAAGCGCCCCAACGGCACCTAAGATTTTTTCATTACCATAAGTCTTAGAAAATAACTGAGTCGCTCCTTCTTCCGAAAGCTGGTCAAGACCTTTGTCTAACTGCTTTCCTTTAAGAGGATCTTTGAGCACCACTTTATTAAAAAGTTCTGGAGCAAAGTTTGGAATCCCTGTGTACTGAAATTTTTCACCTTCAGTAAAAGTATCACCAATTTGGTATTTGCCCGTATCATGCAGACCAATAATATCTCCTGCCACAGCGACTTCAACAATGTCACGGTCTCTTGCTTGGAACATGAGTGGGGTCGCGATCTTAATATCTTTTTCCGTTCTCACATGAAAAATTTTGGCATTTCGTTCAAACTGTCCTGAACAAACGCGCATGAAAGAAATTCTATCACGGTGATTTTTATCCATGTTGGCCTGAATCTTAAAAATAAAGCCAGAGAATTTAGGCGCTTGAGGCTCTACCGTGATGAGATTAGCGTGGGAGTCATAGGGAGGAAGTTTCGCATTTCTTGCTCTTGGCCCTGGAGCCACTTCACAAATTTTATCAAGAACTTCTTTAACACCAAAATTGGAAAGGGCCGATCCAAAGAACACAGGAGTTTGGATTCCTGCTAAATATTCGTCAATTTGAAAGGGAGGAATAAGACTCTCAACCATTTCCAATTCATGTTTTAGTTTTTCTAAAAGAACTTCTCCTAAAAAAGCCTTCACTTCAGGAGCATCTAAATTTGTGCCATCAATGACACTTGGGCTGAAAGGGTCAGCACTGTCCTTAAATGATCGAATCTGGCGGTTTGTAAGGTCAATTACACCCTTAAAATCAACCCCTGATCCAATTGGCCAGGTGAGAGGAACGCACTGGATTTTTAAAATGGATTCAATATTATCTAATAACTCAAAAGGGTCCATGGCATCACGGTCATATTTGTTCATGAAGGTCACAATAGGAGTGTCACGCATACGGCAGACATCCATGAGCTTGATGGTCTGGGCCTCAACACCTTTGGCAGAGTCAATCATCATCAGCACTGATTCAACGGCGGTGAGCGTACGGTATGTATCTTCTGAGAAGTCTTTGTGTCCGGGAGTATCTAACAAATGAAGCATGCGGTCTTCGTATTCAAAGCTCATCACAGAAGATGTGATGGAAATCCCACGTTGTTTTTCTAATTCCATCCAGTCTGACTTAGCGAAATCTCCCGTCTTACTTTTAACCATACCCACTTTACGGACGACACCACCAAACCAAAGAAGTTTTTCAGTGACAGTCGTTTTACCCGCATCGGGGTGGGAAATAATGGCGAAGGTGCAACGTTTTTTCATAGCCGCAATATAGCGAAAAGGGCCTGGATTGGATACTAATTTATGTCTTTAAGCTCTTTAGTCGTCTCTAATAAGTCAGTGTCATAATCTCCCTTAGGGAAGACAATTTTGATTTTTAAGCCCGTTACATCAATTTTTGTTGTATCGACTAGGGCAACGTATTTAGAAGAGAATTTGGTGTCTTTAAAACTTCCTTCAACCCCTAGACCAGGTTGGGAAAAGTCTACCACTTGCCTACGGTCTGATCGCTTAGATTCTACTTTCATTGGGCCCAATTGAGTAAAAATGCTATTCTTGGTACTTTTATGAGGGCCGGATAAATCCTTATAGCGCAAGTAGGGGATAGGCCTTACCACTAGGTTTCTGCTCGTCAATTCCTGACCACAGCTACTTTTCGTTCCTTCTTCTAAAACGATCATTTGATCTTTAATTAACTTTAAGGTGGTCATGATGGTTTTAGTGATTTCACTACCATTGACTCCCTTACAGTCTCTGGGATATTCCGCAATTTCCTCACGTTGATCACCAACTTGATAATTTTCAAATACTGGACGGTATTTAAGCATTAAAGCAATCATCTGATCTTCAGTCAGAGTTTTCACTTTTTTAAAAGAACTTGGCGTTTTAGCAAAAACCACTGAGGAGATTAGAAAAAGTGTCAGAGCCCAACACTTCATAGAATTTCCTTAAGCATTTTAGTCATAATTTTTTTGCAAGCATCATTAGAGTGGCCAATGGCTCTTTTCGTTTTGCTACTTGTGGCTGTGTACTTACCTTTTTTTAGTTCCATTGAAAGGCTGCAACCAGTACTTAAAAATTTCTTCTCACTTATAACATTAATCTTTAAAGTCTGTGACGCTGATTGATCATCGATTAAAAATTTGATTTTTTTTCCAAAAAGTACTGACTTTACCAAGGACTCATAGAATTTATTATTGAGAGATACATGAAGAACTGTTTCATCAATAGGACCTGATGTTGGCTCAGATGGTTTGGTCGGGGCTGTTGGAGAGCCTGGTGTAGGAGCAGGCACAACACTCGTTACATCTAGATATTCTTTGATCGCTTTAATTTGTTCTTTGCTATAGTTAGTTTGGTTAAGGTCTAATCCTACAAAGGCTTGAGCTAGTATGGGTTTTAATTGAGCTAAATCATCACTCAAAATTCCAACTGTTCCCACGGCGTAAAAACGTTGACCAAAACTATCTCCTAACTCTTGTAAAAATTGTAACTTGTCTTGTTCCTTCAATTGTCCTAGATCAGCAAGAAGTTTAAAACTTGTGTCAATTTCGACTTTTTTTCCATTTTGAGAAAAAGTGATATTGGCTTTAACCGTTCCATTATCAAATAGATTTAAAATTGTTCCTGAGTCGCGAAAACTAGTAAGTATGGCGCTGCCTTTTTGTGCGCGGCCAAAGCTTTCTACTTCCTCACTGAGTTTGGTCACAACGAATATTCCATAATTTGAAGTGAATTCAACTTTGCCATTTTCAAAAAACTTAGTGGGGTTACCCACACGGCTTTGGTAGGCATAAAGTTTCGTTTTTGAATATTGAGGATGGGTTAATACTTCAATGCTTAATAGATCTGCTTCTTTAAAGTTAGTAGTGTAACCAACTTTATATTCAACTTTTTTATTAGCGAAAGTATGTAGAACAATACCTATATTATCATTGGCGTCGATAACATTACGGCCAATTTTGAAAGCCCCAATTGAAGCTATCTCTGCTGCGACTTCATCAGCATTTTTATAGTACGTAGTATAGCCAACCTTGTATTCCATTCGGCCATTATCGAAAACGTAGGTCACGACACCCACATTATTAAGGGCATCAATCAACAGGACATCTTTTTGAAAACTCTTATGACTTTTAACTTCTACTGCTAACTGATTACTAAAAAAAGTGGAGTAGCCAACCTTATAACTGGCAATACCGTTATTAAAAACTGATTGAATAACACCCACGTTATCATTTTTATCGAGCACCACCTTCTCGGCTTGGTAACTACCAAGCTTGTCAACTTCATAGCTTAAATCGTTTGCAAAATAGGTAGAATAACCAACTTTGTATTCGATTCGGCCATTGGCAAATACATGGCGAACAATACCAATATTTTCTTTTTTATCGAGGACTTTCTTATCAATTTTGAATTCACCCAAGCTTACAACTTCCGGTGACACATCTTTGGAAACAAATGTAGAATAGCCAACTTTATAATTCACCCTTCCATCTTCAAATGCATTCACAACTACTCCAGAGTTGTCACGAATATCTAAAACAACTTTTCCGGCGGGGAAAGTTGGATTGTCAATTTTTTTGGATAAATATGAAGGGACATTACTATAAGTTGAATAGCCAATTTTATATTGAATGTTGCCTTTATCAAACCCTGTAACAATTCCAATATTATCGGTTTTATCGATGATTGTGTCCCCTGTACAGAATCGATCAAGGCAATGAGCGAAGCTAAGGCTTGAATAAACCATAAGACCGGCAATAATAAGTGTGCTTTTCATCTGTTTTCCTTTATGTCTGGATTTGATCTTTTACAAAAATTTATTTTTTATCATAATTGAAAATGAAGAATTTAGGAGGGGAGTTGAAAAAAGGATAGGGTATGTATTATTTTTCAACAGTTTTATTTCTTCTCGACTACTTTTACCACTTCGCTTAGAATTTAAAACGATGAGAAAGTTAGAGGATAGAAGTGTAAAAGTACTAGTTGTAGATGATGAAAAGGATCTTCTTGCCTTAATGGGAGAGCATTTAAGAGACATTGTTGGCCGAGTTGTTGCTGCCAAAGATGGACAAGAAGCGATCCAGAAGATGAATAACGAACGATTCAGTCTCCTTGTTACAGATCTAAAAATGCCCAAAGTAGATGGTATTCAATTAGCTACTACTGCCAGAAAATTAGACAACTCCATTCCGATTTTATTTATCAGCGCTTATTTATCAGATCATGAAAAAGAAATTCAAACTTTTGATCATTCAGCGACTTTAAGTAAGCCCTTTACTTTAAAGCAGTTAGAAGAAAAGCTAGAAGGACTTTTAATTGCGGCCAAGAAAGATCAAACGGCTGAACCTGTCTTGGATGAAAAAGTAATTAAGAAGGGACAGACACTTTTTAAAGAAGGCGATAAAGGTGATGAAATGTACTTCATTAAAAGTGGTAGTCTTGATCTTTTTAAATTTGTCAATGGAAGCAATGTTCAAATTACCACTATTAACACTGGGGAAATAGTTGGTGAACTCTCACCACTTATGGGAGCCAAACGCTCGGCAACTGCTATTGCCAATGAGGATTGTTTTTTAATGAAGATCCCAGAGAGTAAGCTCCATGATGTCATCCACGGGATGCCTAAATGGTTAAAAGTTCTCCTTCATACAGTTGTAGGTCGCTTAAGTGATACAACTATCGCTTTGGCCAATGCTAAAAAAGAGATTGAAGATCTTAAAAATAAGTAATGTTAAACTTTTTTAAACTGCCCCACTTGCGTGGGGACAGAGTTTTAGTCGGCCATGAATTTTCA
>JBMOGR010000011.1:0-133824 GCA_049318265.1 Bacteriovoracaceae bacterium | reverse complement strand
TTTCAATTTGTGATTAAACCAGAGTAATAGACCTCATAATGCCAAGAGCACTCTTCTGAGTGCCCTTGGCTTCTCTACCTTGGCCCAAAAATCTAGTTACCGACAAAATCTCAGGGACTAAAGGCTTGGGCTTGATGATACAAAATATGGCCGATCACGAATGATAGCCTATCATTTCACGGACTCCGAAACTAATAATATTGAAAAGAAGAGTCTCTGCATATGCAGAGAATGTTTAGCATTGATTTAAGGCAAGTGTTTCTATGAAAATAATATTTATAAGTTTTTTAATGACTATATCTCTTTCAGCTTTAGCTCGCCAGAGCGGTAATTTAAAAGCTACGAATGTTGGTTTGACTAGAGATCAGTGGGATAAAGTTATCACTAAAATCGAATCCATATATTCTCCTTATTTGGCAATTTCCGGAATTGTTTTGAAAATTAATAGGGACTGGCTAAACAATGATGCTAATGCCTATACACTGGCTGATCTGGATAATTCGAATATAAGATGGATTAGAATTATGGGAGGCATGGCACGGTCAGAATGGTCAAGCGAGGATTCTCTCGCAGCAGTTCTTTGTCATGAGTATGGACATCACTTGGGTGGCTATTCTCCCTATTACGGTTCAGACCTGTGGAATATGGGTTGGGGATCTTCTAGTGAAGGAGCAGCTGATTATTTCGCAGCCACCAAATGTTTAAGAGAGTATTTTGAAGATCAAAATAATGAAGAGTACATTCAAGGTCTTACAGTTCCGCTGTTTTTAAGAGAACAATGTGAGAAACAGTGGAAGGATCCAAAAGATTCAGCAATCTGTATAAGAAGTTCCCTTGCTGGTAGGCAACTTCTCAAGATCTGGACCGGAAAAGAGTATTCATTCGAAACTCCAGATCCAAAAAAAGTCGTAAAGCCTCTGCAAAGCTACGCAAGCACACAATGTCGCTTAGATACGTATTTCCAAGGTTCCTTATGTACCTCAGACAAATCAGTAATGCCATTGAATGAGGACGTTAGTATAGGAGTTTGCACTGACACTGTTGGTTCAAGGCCTGAGTGTTGGTTTTTAAAGCGCTAGTTTGTGAACAGTGGCCCAGTTTTAAAGTGGGAATGAGCCCCAAAGATTAGACACTCTGAAAAATTGGGGGGCGGTCAGTAAAAATTTCATTAACCGTATTTTCACATAAGAATTGCCAGTAACATTATGAGTAAGAATTTTTAAACAACTAATGGGTTAAAACCAATTAAATGAGCTTAGAATCGGGAGATCATATTGAGCTAAATCAGAAAGAAGTACTAGGTACAGGTGCTCTTTTTGGTCCGTGCCTTCGTCTCTAATTTGAAAAATCGACAAATTGTAACAGTCTAAAAGAGATTTATTAACAATGAAGTTTGAAATATGTGTCAATAAACTTATGGAGCTTATAATGAAAAATTTTTTTTCCTTAGCACTTTTCTTATCCTTACTCCTCTCCAGCTTGAACGGATTTGCCTCCGCCACGCTCTTTTGCCATTCTAAATTTCTCCTCCCTGGTGGAAGTGCTCAGGACGGAGGGTTTATCTTTGACGAAGCTTGGCTCAATTGCAAAACCATTAAGGGGAAACCCTTTGCAATGATTTTGGCAGGAGGTGGATTAAGTTTTCGCTACACAAGTTCAGCACTTGCTCTAAGTTGTCCTTTGATGAAAAAATCTGAATTGGCTGATTTATATGCTTCAGGAATTCGCTTGGAAGCAGTCCCTCTGGTCGGAGCTCGGGCCGGCGTATACTATGAAAAAGGCAAAGGGCCTTGTTTTTTGGCGGGGCTATCATTGGGCATTGGGGCTGGAATTATCTTAGATACTGTTGAAATTCGCCCCGGCAAAATTTGTGATGAAGGCAACTGTCCGCAATGCTGTCTTTAAAAAGTTAGAAACTTATTTAAACATTATTTCTAAGTTTAATTGATCAGCCCACAACTTTTGTTTCTTTTCGTTCGTAATGAAAAGATTGTGTGATGAAGTAGCAGTGTTGCTACTTTTAACCAAGCAATAATCAAGTTCTTGTCCATTTGAATCAAAGATATTAGTCGATACAAAATCTTGTGATTGAAAAGAGTAGCTAAGTAAGATCGCTTCACCTTGAACAGTGTAAGCTTCTGCTTTCTTCGACAGAAAACCCTCAGCCGCTTGAAAATTTTCTCGCTCTTCTAAAATAAGCCCTGATTTTTTTAATCCTTTTTCAATTTCCAAAATGGCTTTTTCTTCAACAGCGTTGAGGAATTTTGGGTTTTTTATCAAGCTTTGTATTTGACAGTCTTTATGAGGGGTAGCTAAGGCTAAAACAGAGTAGGTTGTTAGGATTAATATCATTAGTATTTTCATCATCAGCTCCCAAAAAAATGTTAGTGTGAGCTGTATATACACAGTTGTGCGTTTCAGCAAATGAAATTTTACTTAATGTAAAAATGAGTCCATATGAAGGCAATGCGCTGCGTTTTACGGTCTAAGAACGATGCAGGGTGGACCTTTAAACGCTTTATCAATATCTTGGTCAATGTTCTTTCCTTCAGCTAATGAATGAAGAATCGAAATTGATTGTTCTCGAAGTGTATCGATGTTTTTGATTTTCAGAATTTCTAATTTTATTTTTGCCAGAGTTTCTTTTTCGTTTTTTGAAAAATGATGTCGATTAGTAGCTTTTTTTGTATGGGTGGTGACTTTCTTTTTTTCCTGAGCACATGGATTGACTTCATTTGAAAATGAAAAAGTTGAAAAAAGAAAAAGACTAAAGGTTAATATAAATTTCATCATTTAAGCCGATTTGCTAATTTCTTTTAGTCTGAATTCTGGCCAGAATTTATATCCACCAGAAACATTATTAATATTAAAAAATCCTCTCTTAATTAACATTTCACAAGCATGAATTGAATTCACGCCGTCTTCGGAGATCACTAAGATGGGAGTTGTCTTTGATTTAATTTCAGCTATTCTCACTGCAAAATCAGAGATGGGAATTTTCACAACGCTCTCTAAATTTTTAAATGGTGTGTAACCTTTTTCACATACATCGAGCACCATAAAATCCACATCGGGATTTTGATAAATGCGAAATGCTTTTTCAGGTGAAAGATCATTGTAAGGTCTTCCCATTAAAACCATTTCATCAGAAAGTTCTTCTCCGTTTTTAATGCGAATAAGATGATTTCTCTGAATGGCGAGAGACAAATCTGATTTCTCTTCAATGCGTGCAAGATTGGTTTCAATATTGGCTAGACGTGCATTCATTGTTTCTAAGCTTTCTAAAATTTTGTGCATGGTCTTACCTCTGTAAAATTAGATCCTGCCTCTAGAATACCAACAAATCTTTTGGCTTCCGAGTCCGGGCAACCTTTGCTCTCTCGATGCGTTAAATTAAATAATGAGTAAATTCATGTACTTAAATAGTAAAAAAAGTTCTTTGAGTTACGGAAAACTTACGTATAATGAATTTAACAGGAGAAAAAATATGAGACCTAAGTTAGAATTTGTACCCCGCCAAGTGAGAACTTTGAAGCAAGCCACCGGTTTATTCAATCAAGAGCCTGAAGGTCTAAGCCAATCCCTTTTTGATTTTCTGTCACAGGATTTTTCCCTGGATGAATACTTAGAAGTTGATAACCCAGCTATTTATATGATTCGCCAAAAAGGCGAGGCCATGCAACCCAGAATTCATAGTGGGGATGTCATGGTAGTGAATCGAAGTATTAAGGCCAAGTCTGGTGATATTGTGGTGGCCTTAGTCCATGGACAATTTTGTGTAAGACGTTTTTTCCCACACGATAATAATCAAGGAGAGATTCATGTTGAACTCATGGCTGATCAAGAAAAATACCGGAGTTATCATCTTAGTCCTGGCATTCCTTTTGAGGTTTGGGGAGTGGTCACTCATGTTCTAGGAAAAATGAAGTGACCCGACTTTTCGCCTTGGTGGATTGTAATTCTTTCTTTTGTTCGTGCGAAAGAGTTTACCGTCCTCATCTCAATGATAAACCAGTGGTGGTGCTCTCTAACAACGATGGTTGTGTCGTGAGCCTCACACCTGAAGCCAAAAAAGTTGGGATAAAAATGGGCGATGTTTTTTTTAAAATAAAAGATAAATGTAAATTCCATGGTGTGAATGTCTTTTCTTCAAACTTCGCGCTCTATGGAAATATGTCGGACAGAGTAATGAAGATTCTTTCTGAATTTACTCCAACGATGGAGGTTTATTCCATTGATGAAGCTTTTTTGTTGCTTGATGGGTTTGATCATTTTGACTTACAAAATCACTGTCATGAGCTTCGAGCGAAGGTTCTTAGAGAAACCTCCATTCCAGTCTCAGTTGGACTTGCGCCAACCAAAGTTCTCGCGAAGTTAGGAAATAATTGGGCCAAAAAAAATCCCGCTTTTAAGGGTGTGGTAGATTTGAGAGATTCTGTTTTGCTCGACCTTGTGCTTGCGGGAACTCCCGTGGGAGATATTTGGGGAGTGGGACGACAAACTGCCATTAAGCTAAATTCGTTAGGAATTAAAACAGCGAGAGATTTCCGTGATTATAAGAACGACTCCCTCATTCAGAAATATTTGCACAAGCCGGGTCGGCAGATGCAGGATGAACTTAGAGGCGAGGTTTGCTTTTCTTTGAGTCCGTCCACTGCAAAGAAAAGCATCCTCGTCTCCCGCTCTTTTGATCATCAGGTAAAAGAGAAAAAAGAAATGATTGAGGCCATAACAAAACACACCATGAATGCTTCAAGGAAGCTAAGGGAGGAAAAACAAGTTTGCCGTATGATTACCGCCTCTATCCGCACTAATCCCTTCAAAGATCTGCCTCAACACCATGAGAGCGCTTCTTTTAAATTCTCTTCTGCCACCAGCAATTCAGGAGAGATTTTAAAAGCAGCGCTTACCCTCCTTGATACTCTTTACAAGGAAGGCTTAGAGTATAAAAAATGTGGGGTATGTCTGATGGATTTTGAGCCTGAGAATGAAACACAACTTGATTTATTTTCTATAGGCTCTGAGAAAAGCACACTGATGAAACTGGCCGATGAAATCCATTTAATGATTTCTACGGGAAAAAAGAAAGTTTCTTAAAACTCTTTGCAATCGCCAATGGTAAAATTTGCTTTGCGACTAATTGTCACTTGATGATCAATTTCTTTTTCCGTTAATTTAACCGAAAAACAAAGGGGGGAGTCTTTATAAAAAGGAGATTTATCAGTTTCTGAGCGCTGATAAATTTTGGCTTTGACTACATTCTTTTTGATTGTAACTTTTTTGACTTCAATCGCATGAACTGGCAAAGCAAATGCCATCGAATCATAGGAACCACCGTTTACAATCAGCGCTAGTGCTTGAGGATTTAAATCAGGACCTATGGCTATGGATAAAATTCCTAGATCGTAACTTACGTCATGAGTTTTTAATTTACCTGCTGCTTTATAGCCTGTCACAGATGAAATTAAATCATAGTTAGCATCATTGTTAGCATCAATTTCACTCGAGCTTAAGGCCGCCGGTGTACGAATGGTACTGCCTTCTCTCGCCATTAGTTTTGCTTTAAGAGTTAAAGGAGCTGCTTGGTTGGTGACAATTTTGTCGGCTTTATCCATTTCAGCGTTAATACTCGGACTTCCACAAGAAATAAAAAGTTGCGACAAAATGAGTAAACTGACTGAAGAAAATAGTTTCATCATAAGCTCCTACCAGTCAATTTGATCACTGACGGTCAGACTATTATCTAGGAGCCTTAGAAAACATTCTAGAGTGAAAAAATTGTTCACTTGAAGGCTCATGCTTGGATAATACCCAAAATACTTTGTTGTAAATGAGGAGCTAAATCTTGGAAGTCACAATGAATTCTAACTACTTGGTGAGCTTTTGAATATTTATCAAATAAGTCGGTAGCCTCTTCAATATTACTGTAGCGAATTTCTCGGTGACCAAAATGATTCTTTGAAACCTTCACCGGAAATTTATTGGTTTCTCCTGAATACTTGGAAAGGCGTCCAGAAGATGAGCATTTAATATACTCAATCTTATTTTCCTTTAAGAATTCTTCAATCATCACAAGTTTTTCATTATCTTTGGCAGTAAACGATTCAAAGATTTTTTTAGGTATATTATTTGAGACAATCCTTTTGGCCCAACGGTTTTCCGATTTACGAAGAACTTTCATTAACATGTGATCATCGTGAATTTGATAGGCTTCGATGTCAGCAGGAATAACATATTCATCAACTGCTTCTTTAAAATAGTACATCAGCATTTGCTCTAAACAAACTGCTCGGTAGTGAAAGTACACCATCATGAACATATGAAAACGAGAAAGAAGAAAGTCATCAAAAGTAGAAATGGCTCTTTCTGAAATTCCTAAATAGGCTTTTCCGTCAATTGGACAGGCTTCTAGATTTTCTATCACCCAATCAAGATCGTGTTTACCATAGCTCACACCACAAAAATACGAATCACGAAGAAGGTAATCCATACGATCACAATCAATCTCACTTGAAACCAATTGATGAAGAATAGGAAAATAATTGGTTCCGCCTACGGTGAAAAAATCAGGGTCTAAATTTTTTCCTAAAATTAATTCAGCAACGGCCGTCGGTTTTACACCATACTTTTCATTCACTAATTTAAAACTATCAGTAAAAGTGCTATCGACAATCGACTTCAAAGTATAATCTTCATGAGTTGCTTGGCGAGAATCACTACCAATGACAAAACCTTGTGGAAGTTTTAATTCGCTAACTTTAGGCATCACCGATTCGGTTGAATGAGACAATGGAGCGTGACCGATGTCATGGAGAAGACATCCTAGACGAAGAGTCGCCTTTAAACGGTCATAGTCAGCACCACTTATTTTATTTTGAAAGATTTTGTTAAACGCCTGACTTGAAACATACATCACTCCAATAGAATGAAGATATCTTGTATGAGTTGCACCAGGAAAAATATATTCTGCGAAACCTAGTTGCTTAATGTTTCTCAAACGTTGAAAGAAAGCATGTTCAATAATAGGTATTTCTTCGTCGTGAATAGCAATCGAGCCGTGGACGGGATCGCGAACTTCCATGGAATTTCCTTAAGCCGATTTGGCTAAATTTTTTTCGTTATCTTTTAACCAATTCATAATGTCTGAAGATTCAAACATAGGCTTGCCGTCTATATAAAGGCATGGAACTTGAGTCATACCAGTTGTCTTCATATGAAAGTCTCTATTGGCTGAATCTGTTTTGGTATTTTTCATTTCAATTTTTAAATGAAGATCTTTGATCACTTTCATCACTCGTTGGCAGTAAGGACATTCATCAAAATAATATAAAGCTAAATTGGCTTGAGACATAACTGACTCCCTAAATAAAAAAAAGAAGAGGTGACACTGGGTCACCTCTTGTCTCACGCTTAGAGCGTTTTATCAATATTCGGAGTCGCTTTTAGTAATCTTCGTCGTCTTCCTCTTCATCGCCTTTCGGACCTTTAGCGTACTTAACGTCTTCATCGCTTTCGTCTAATTCGTCTTCGTCATCAAGGTCATCATCATAACCCCATCCATATTTCTCTTCTTCGCCTTCTTCATCATCTGCGACGAATTCATCAGAAAGACGATTAGGTGTTTCCTCTTTGGTCTTCTTGGCAGGGCCACCTTCTTCGTCGTCAATATCTTCATCTACATCATCGAAGTCATCATCAAGATCTGCATCCATGTCATAGTCTTCAGACTTATCTTTGATAATTCCCTTATTATTTTTAGCGAACATCATGTCGTTCATAGAAGGTTTTAAAATTTCTATCTTAACTTCTTTTTTCGTTGGAGCTTTTGCTGCTGGTTTCGAAGAAGCTTTTACTGGAGATGCTTTAGGAGCTGCTGCTTTTTTAGCAGGAGCTGCTTTTTTTACTGGCTTCGCTGCTTTTTTTGCAGGAGCAGCTTTCTTAGCTGGTTTTACTGGCTTCGCTGCTTTTTTTGCAGGAGCAGCTTTCTTAGCTGGTTTTGCTGGCTTCGCTGCTTTTTTTGCAGGAGCGGCTTTTTTTACTGGTTTCGACGCTTTTTTGGCGGCAGCTTTTTTCGCTGGCTTCTTTGCTACTTTCTTTGCCACGGGTATATCCTTGGTTAAATGGTTTTAGATATAAAGTGTCTCTATTATTTCTAGGGAATGGGTATTTTTCAAGAGGGAGTTTGTGTAATTTTATTGATTAATATTACCTGACTCTAGTTGTATAAAATTAAGCACTTTATCATCGCCCTCAGTCTTGGCCTTGGCTTTTGTTTCACTACCCTCACTATAATGGGCAAAGCCCCCATTAACGTAGTGCCCACTGCTTGTAATCGAATCCATGGCAATAAACTTCGTTGAATAAAAGTTACGTTTTGCAATAACTTCACCGGGGTTATTGGAAAACGGATTATTGACTCGGCCTGAATTATTATCATTGGCGCCTTGGCGAACACCTGGCATCCAAGCAGTCAGGTAATCTTGTGGACTATTGGCGCCGCCCCAACCATGACTGTAGGCAGGATAACGAAATTGTCCACGATAAAATATTTGGTCATCTTTGCTAAATTTGGCCAAATAATCGGTAAAACTAAGTATCAAGGGTGGTGGGCAGTCTAAAGGGTTACGATCAGCATCCGGAAAGTCCGATGAAAAAACATTAAAGGGCACTCCACCAACAGTGTTGGTGACACCACCCAAATAAAAACTGATAAAATCACCCGCCACACTTTGGCAGGCAATTTTTCCATCAGCTGTCGTTCCATAAATCTGTTGGGCCGCTTCGGTATAAATATTACTTCCGCCACCAGTTCCAATTCCAGAATCTAAAATAGCAGTTGAAACATCTTTCATCGCTTTTCGGTATTTATCAATGGCAGGTTCATTGGCTTTAATAAAGGCCTTCACCGCCTCTGTCACCTCAGCCTGGTTATTATAAAGAAAATGATCACCTTCGGCGTAGAAAGGAGCATAGATACTAAAGTCATGCAATGATGGTGGAGTTGAACCAATGGCACCATTCACGTTTGGGCTTACAATTTGAAAGGAATCAATATCTTTTTGGATGTCGGTGGGAACGAGGTAGTTGTAAGCATCATAGCGAGTTGGCCCACGGACAGATTCGATGGCCGCTAAAATTTCATTAGAGTTGTAACCACCTGGTACAGCTGGAAGATTTCCCTTCAATGCCGAAAATTGTTGAGCATCAAATAAACCACCCTCAGGATTTTTATAATCATTGGCAGCGATGGACTCGATCACTTGCACCGGATTTCCTCCTGAAACAGAGGGCATTGTTCCAGGAAAATATTCATAAATCATATTTGGTAAAACAAAACGACTATCGCCGGCAGTCCAGCCACCGATGGCTTGATTTTGTCCTGAAGGATCATCGACCCAAAAAGGATCAGCATCATTAAAAGGAATGGCGTCCCCTGGTTTAAAAGGTTTTCCCACCGCCATGGTTTTTAATTTCATACCGATCACATATTGATTACTACGAGGAGGAACTGTTCTCACTGATAGAACTCCATCCCCACCTTGATTATTAAACGTTTTAAAAAGTCTTGGCCCAATTCTTCCGCCAAAGGGTTTCGCGGCAGCATAAGCAACCAACTTCGGTGGATCACGAAAAGGATTTAATAATCCATAAAAATCAATTTCACCTTTCACAGCATAGTAGGTCATAATTTCCGGATTTTTCTCAAACCCTAAAGGATAACCTGGAACGGGCATCGCCATTTTAGTGGCAGCACATTCTGCAGAAAGAGGAACGCCTGCTGTTTTATTTTCGTTGGCTACAAAGGCAGTATAAAAGGGGGCTAAATTTAATAAGTAAATTTTTAAATCTAAATAATATTTTTGAAAATCATTAAATTTATTCGATGGAATTAATAAATAACTGAGGGAAAATTCATTTTTTTGGTTAATAGGATTAGAAATATTGGGAGGAATTTCAGTCAGCTTAAAATTTTGAGGAGCTTCGTTTTGCTCATCAGGCAAACCTAAATTCCTAATCGCCGCCCAAAAAGATTTAATCACTCTTTCTTTGTGTGGACCAATTCCCCCCATAGGAGGATTTTGTAAGGATAGAGGTTGAGGCTCTGGAGCTTCATTCACAATTCTTTCTAAGTTTCTAATTCTCATGGCGATTTCAATCGCTTTTAAATAAGCACCAGGACGCTTACCAACGAGCAGTGGAGCAGCGGACAGCTCAGCCCCTTCTGCGGAATAAGTCCATTGCGCCAGACTGGCAAAATTTAAACGAGAACGTTGTGAGCAGTCCTGACTTTTTTTAGAAGCTATGGCATCGAGAAAAGCAGTGGATGTTTGATCAGTACCAATATTTCCCGTAGGGGGAAAGCGTGGTAAACCGGGGACCACATAAATTTTACAAATATTTGAGTTATCCGAAAGATCGAGACAAACTGAAGGAAAACCAAACGGATCTTTGGGGTTACCAGCATCGAATTGTTTCATTCGAAAATTGATGGACCCACTGCCAGGCGGATTTTGAACTTGCTCAAGGGAAATGCCACCTAAAACGTAATACTTAAAAAGCCACTCTTTATAGACGTTTCTCATTTCCCAGTTAAGATAACCAATATCAGTCAGCTGTCGGGCCTGAACTGCGGCTCCCGACCATGCAGCAGCGTCTACGGCGTTTTGTAAATTGATCTTCGCTTTGACGTACATTCCCACATTAATGATGAAAGCTGTGACAGTAATAACCATCACTAAAGTGACGGCAAAAAAGATCGTTAGCTGACCATCACTGTTTCGAACCAGCCTTCCAAAAAGCTTTGGAAGTAAGGGTGGGGCCACTTTTTTTGGGGCCCTTCTGCTACCAGAAGGGAATAGAAGGGCCATTTTGCTCAGGTATTTGATCATAAATCCGTGATTTTAGTTTGTTTTAGTCGTCTTCAATTTTGGTATGACTCTTGTAGATAGTAAAGACATCCTTGGCTTGGCTGAACCAGGGTAGCAGAACGTTTAAGCACCATAGCAGCCGTCCATTCAAACGTGTCATATCTTGATCATTTCACAAACTACCCACCAATCCAGGGGCCCCGCGGGGGGCCCCTTGGCACATTTATGCCCAATAGAAAAAAAATGTCTTCTCTGAGAGAATGTTGATTAGGAGGCACTCACATGCTAATGGACCAAAGAACTTACAAACAGAAAAAAGCCAGCTACGAATGTTTTTGTCCCCTATGTGCCACTCCTCGCCAAATGAAGTATCGGAAGAACCTGCAACCAATTCAATACGGTCAATTGGCCTTTACAACAGCACTCATGACCTACGGATTATTTCCTTTCATCGGAGCTAAAGCCGTTTTCTCATTTTTTATTCTTTGGCCTTCTTTCGAACTATTAAACAAAGCTCTTTATCGTAAAGAGCATGCATGCCCACATTGTGGCTTCGATGCTACTTGGTACAAAAAAGATGTGAAGATTGCACGCCGTTTGGTAAAAGAGTTTTGGGATAAAAAAGAATCAGGTCAAACTCGAGCTTAATCTTTTAAAGCCCTTAGAAATTTCTAAATAAAATATGTTCTTGCACTATTTTTCTGAGTGCAAGGATTCTCTTTTACCTTCTAGAAATCTTTGTTGTAAGATCAAACCATCATCAATCTTTTTTTGTTTAAACGATGTAGTTCGAAGGTCGTCGTTTTTAAGGAGCACTCATGAGCGTTAACAAAGTCATCATCCTCGGTCGCCTAGGTCAAGATCCAGAATTAAAGTACACACCATCTGGTACGGCAGTTTGCAATTTCTCACTAGCAACTTCTGAATCATGGACTGACAAGTCTGGAGCAAAACAAGAAAAAACTGAATGGCATAGAATTGTTGTTTGGGGAAAACTTGCTGAACTTTGTAATCAATATTTAACAAAAGGCCGCCAAGCTTTCGTTGAAGGAAAATTACAAACTCGTTCATGGGACGATAAAGACGGAACGAAGAGATACTCTACGGAAGTAATGGCCAACACTGTTCAATTTATTGGCGGTCAAGCAGTTGCTTCAAACAATACTGGCATGGATAAAGACTATGCTCAAAATGCTCCAGCAAACAACATGGACCAGTCATTCAATGTGACCTCTGATGCAAGTTTTGCTGCTGATGACATTCCATTTTAATCAACTCTTCATCATTTGATTATTGAGGGCCCTGAAAAGGGCCCTTTTTTTTGGTTTTATGCTACCATTCTAAACATGAGTCACAGTCAAGATATAGGACATAGTTTTTTTTCCATTGGACAGGACTTCATCGTCATTGGTGAACCTATGCCTTATGACATGTACATTAATTCTTCTAGCCTTTCTAACAAAGAAAAATTCGTCAGAATTTTTCCAGAAGGCGAAATTCTCTCTCAAGAAATGTTAGACGAATTCATTCACAAATATTTACGCCTTTATGTTCCTGAAAAACAGCGCAACAAATATATGCGCTCACTTGTGAACTCTAAGGGAGCAGACAAAGTAGGAAAAGCCAACTTCATAAAAGAATCTGCCATTTCTTATCTCGACGAACTATTTAATAAGAAAAAAGAATTTTCTACTGAAGTCCTATCACAGACGATTCGCGATTCGCGTGAAGCAGTGGAATCGATGGTGGATGTACTCCATGACTATAAAATTGATGACCTAAGAAGGATGATCGGAAATCTTTCTTTCCATGATTTTTATACTTTTGATCATTCCATCAATGTCGCCATGTATAGTATCACCATCTATAAAGCCTATCGTCCTATGGCCACAAGATTAGAATTGGTTCATGTGGGACTAGGAGGACTTCTTCATGATTTAGGGAAAGTCAAAATTCCCACTGACATATTAAATAATCCGGGAAAACTGTCTGAATTAGAATATAAAGAAATAAAAAAGCATCCTGACTTTGGTCTTGATTTAATCATGTCGGGACATTGTGATGTTTCTGCCGATCTCGATCTCAAAGCTATTTCGCGTGTGATTCACGAACATCATGAAAATATTGATGGATCAGGATATCCGCGAGGACTTAAGGCACCTGCAATTAGTCTTTATTCTAAAGTTGTAGCTATTGCCGATTTCTTTGATGCCATAACAACTAAACGATCCTATACCCAAGTATTAGATTTAGATGAAGCATTAAAAATAATGAGTCGAACAGTAGGTATAAAAATTGATGGAGATATTTTTTCTGTATTTACTCAGCAGACGAAGAAAATTATTTTAAAAGATACTATCAAATTCGAATTAGATAATTCCTTTGATCCAACAATTCCCTTTGCCGTATTACCTTTAGTTCCTGTGACACTTGATACGACACCTTCTGATTTTGGTAAAATTATCCAAAAAATTCCCGAGACGAAGAAAAAATAAATTACTGTAAATGGTTTAAGTATCTTAAGCTACTTCTTCTTTGTCTATTCAAGGACGTCATTCGCTAAAAGGTCACCAAGTTTTCTACCGGCGACTATATCAGAAGGATGGTGAACTCCGCCTAAAACTCGATGTAATGCAATCTCTTCACCGTGTTCCAGGAATGCTTCAGCTCTTTCTGGATACATGTGGGCAAGAACTCTGGCGTAAAGCCTTGCCATGGTAGCGTGACCGCTTGGGTAGGCGTAAGTCTTTTCTAATTTAATACATGGCTTAAGTGTTGGATCAATTAAATATGGACGCGGTCTTTTGAATTTATATTTAGTGATGACGGCTTTTAGACCAACATCAATTTTAAGTGCTAAGAAAAAAGCCTGAATTTCTTTTAGTTCTGAAGCTGAAAGCATTGAGCCGTAAAAATTCTTTAGATTGGCCTTGACCTCAGCACCGGCAGCAGCACAATCAGCTTCCGTTCTTGTTGCTTGAAAGTAATGGAGAGTTTTAAAATCAGCATTTGATTCTTCAGAACCTAGTGCTGGATAATTTTCCAGAAAATTTTTGTGTCCTGACATTTTGCTATCACTGGCAATCGCAGTCTGAGATGCAAGCAAAGTTAAAAACATAATAGTAGTTATCAGTGTCATGAATTTTTTCATCGTTCCTACTTGTTATAAGTTTCAAGAGATATCTTTATTCTACTCTCGAAATGGCACTTCGAGTAGTTTGTAAGCTTAAGTTAGGTGGCAAATGGAGCAAAAAAAAGCCCCCTAAAAAGGGGGCTTTAGCAATGAATCAGAAAATTATTTTTTTGGGGCTTCAACTGGCGCTGCTGCCTTTTCAGACGGAGCAGCTTGCATTGTAGCTTCATTCTTAACTTCTTTCGTTGTTGCGCTAGCAGCAGTGTTTGTTGTTGTCGCTTGAGCCGAAGTTGTTGCAGTTGCTGTAGTCGTTGTTGCTGCACCAGTTGTTGTGGTGGTAGCTGGAACTGCAGTATTTGCGGCATCATTGTTTAATGGTGCTGCTACAGGTGCCATGTTATCAAAAATTGATTTCTTAGCTTCACGAGATTTAATGGTCGTGAGTGTAACTGAGTTCAGCATGAATAAAATGGCACAAGCAGTAGTTGCTTTCGTCATAATATTTCCGCCTTGTGAACTAGAGAAAATAGCTTGTGAGCTACCTTGTCCCATCACTGCACCCATTTCAGCTCCCTTACCAAATTGAAGAAGAACTAAAACAACTAATGAAACACAGATGAACACTTGAAATACGATTAAGGTCGTAACCATAAAATATTAACTCCTAAATGAGACAATCAGAGACAAATTGAACCAAGAATCTAACAAAATTCATAAGTTCTGGCTAGCGGCAAGACAAAGTTCTCTGAAGTCAGAGGCAACAAGGCTCGCTCCACCAACTAATCCACCATCAATGTCTGGTTTACTTAATAATTCAGCAAAGTTAGAAGGTTTGACGCTTCCCCCATAAAGTATCGGGACTAGGCTTCCTTGTTCACCCCAAAGTTTTTTGAGTTCAGATCTAATGAAAGCGTGAACTTCTTGAGCTTGATCGGGAGTGGCTGTTTTTCCTGTTCCTATGGCCCACACAGGTTCATAAGCAACAAGGATACTATCAGAAAAATTGATTTCTTTAAGGCCTTCGATTATTTGTTTTTTCACAACATCAAAAGTTTGATTGGCTTCTCTTTCTGCCAGAGTTTCCCCAATGCAAAAAATAGTGGTCAGGTCTTGTGAAAGAGCTTTTTTCATTTTCAAATTAATAGCAGTGTTACTTTCTTGAAAAATGGTTCTTCTTTCAGAGTGACCTAAGATAACAAATTCAACACCCATATCGGCCAAAGTAGCTGCCGACACTTCACCGGTGAATGCACCATTGTCATGTTCAGAGCAAGTCTGAGCTCCAACTTTGATACGTCCTAAGCTAAAGGCAAGATCTTTTAAAATTGGAATATGAACTGCTTGCGGAGCAATCCAGGCTTCACATTTTAAATCAAACTTCAATTTATCCATCGCCATGAAGAAGGATTTTATCCCCTCCAAGTTTTGATTCATTTTCCAATTACCAACGACAAATTTCATGAAGGCACTCCATACTTAAGAGCGAAGATTCCTGGTAGATCACCTTTTTCGATATACTCTAAGCTAGCACCACCACCAGTTGAAACGTGGGAAAATTTTTCTGCTAAGCCTGATTTATTAACGGCGGCGACAGAGTCTCCACCGCCAACCAAAGTAAAAGCTTTGGTCTCAGAAAGGATTTGAGCTATTCCAAAAGTTCCTGCAGCAAAATTTTTATTTTCGAATAATCCCATCGGGCCATTCCAGAAAACTGTTTGCGCTTTTTTTAATTTATTACCATAGGCTTCAAGTGTTTTGGGTCCAATATCAAGACCCATTTTAGTTTCTGGAATATTGATATCTGTACAAACTTTTGCTTCTCCATCAATTGAATCAGCAATGATATGGTCTTGTGGCAATTGAATTTTACCCGATTTATCTTGAGCCAAAATAGATTTTGCTAAATCTACATCTTCATCAGCACAAAGGGATTTTCCAACGGAGAAACCTTTGGCTTTTAAAAATGGGTAAGCCATCGCTCCACCAATAAAGAGTGCTTCAACTCCAACCAATAGTTTTTCAATAGTTTTGATTTTATCGGAGATCTTCGCTCCCCCAATAATTCCCATAAAAGGTTTGGTCGGATGCTCAGAAACTTTTTGGAGAGCAAGAATTTCTTTTTTCATAAGAAAGCCGCCTACGGCGCGGTCTTTGAAAAAAGCGTTGATTTCATAAACGGAGGCATGCTTACGATGAGAAACACCAAAAGCATCATTCACATATATGTCGGCGTAGTTTGAAAGTTTCTTAGCAAAGTCGTGGTCATTACCCTCTTCTTCTTTATGAAAACGAAGGTTCTCCAGAAGAACAATTTTCGTTTCTTTTAAAGAAAGAAGCGTTTCAATTCCTGCATCCACGGCTTTTTCTGTTAGCACCACATCAAGGCCAAGTTTATCTGCCAGATAAGTTGCAACAGGCTCCAAGGTATATTTCTGATTAGGTTGCCCATCAGGACGACCTAAGTGGCTCATCATAATTAGTTTGGTGGCACCCTTTTCCAAAATATATTTGATGGTCTGAAGAGCTTCATCAATACGTGTTGTATCGGTGATCGTTCCTTTTCCATCTTTTGAGAGAGGAACGTTAAAGTCAAAGCGAGCGATGACTTTTTTTCCTTTCAGTTCTATTTCATCAATATATTGAACACCCATTAGAATTTATCTCCCACGAATTTCGCTAGATCAATTACTCGGCTTGAAAACCCAACTTCGTTATCATACCAAGAAACAACTTTTGCAACGTTGCCACCAATGACATTAGTCAGTTTTGAATCAAAAATCGAAGAATTTGGATTTCCTCTGAAGTCATTAGAAACTAATTCAAGATCTGTATAACCAAGGACACCTTTCAAATATGTCTCTGCCGCTTCTTTCATCGCTTTATTAATTTCTTCTTTCGTTGTTTTATTTTTGAGAGTCACAGTGAAATCAACCATTGAAACGTCAGAAGTTGGAACACGAACGGCGTATCCATCGAGCTTGCCTTTCATGGCCGGGATCACTTCACCAAGTGCTTTGGCAGCCCCAGTCGAAGTTGGGATCATTGATACAGCAGCAGCGCGAGCTCTTCTTAAATCATCATGTGAACCATCAAGTAAATTTTGATCTGAAGTGTAAGCATGAATAGTAGTCATGAATCCATTTTCAATTCCAAATTTTTCATCCAATACTTTTACCAATGGAGCTAAGCAATTCGTAGTACAACTAGCATTGGAAATGATATTGTGCTTCGATGGATCGTAATTATTGTGATTGATACCCATCACGAAAGTTCCATCAAGGTCTTTCCCTGGAGCACACATAATCACTTTTTTCACTGAGCCTTTCATGTGTTTGCCTAGGCCTGGTTTGTCTTTGAAACGACCAGTACAATCGATAACGATATCCACTTGATCTTTGTCCCAAGGTATTTCTGTTGGATCCATTGATGTATAAAAATTTATTTTAGTTTGATCGACAATTAATGCACTTCCGTCGACTTTTACTTCAGCCTTAAATGTTCCGTGTAGTGAGTCGTATTTAAGAAGATGAGCGTAGGTAGAAATATTACCAGGATTGTTAACTGCAACTAAATCAAAACAATCACGTTTATGTGAATACCATTCACGTAAGATAGTGCGTCCGATACGACCCATACCGTTAATGCCAATGCGTACTTTTTTCATATTTACTCCTAGTATATTTTAAGGCGAGAATGAGTAGGTTTTTGTGATCCCTAACATAGGCTAGTTCCAGCGTTTTGTAGAGAATTTTCTTGAACTTTCATTCGAGATGCTGCGTCCGCCCAAAGGTAAAATATGTCAAGAATTAGCGTATCTGCCCTACATTTAAAAGAAGAACTAAGTTCCAGTTTTTTGGTCAAGCATATTGCTGTCCAAGAATCGAGGGACGGAAAGGCTTATCTGAACGTGATTTTAGCCGACGGTACAGGAGAAATTGAAGCAAGGCTGTGGAACAACGCTCAGGCTACTGCCGATAGTGTCGCCAAAGGAGACTTTGTGCAAGTCAGTGGTAAACTCAATCTTTACCAAGGAAAAAAACAATTCATTCTTTCCGCCATTGAAAAGATCTCAGCTCAAACTGTCAATTCAGACGATTACATGATGAAAGCCAAAGAAAATCCCGAGATTATGTTGGAGAGATTGCTCACCATTGTGAATCAACTAGAAGATGTCTATATCAAAGAACTTTTGCTCATGACTTTGCATGATGCTGAAATTTCGCGAAGATTAAAAACATGGCAAGCAGGAAAAACCATACATCATGCCTATCAGTCAGGTTTGTTGGAACATATTTTAAGCTGTACTGAATTGGCTTTGAAGCTTGCTCCCCATTATCAAGTAAACGTCAGTTACGTTGTAGCCGGTTGTGTTTTACATGACTTGTGTAAAATTTATGAGTTATCTAACGGGCATAATGTTGATTATACCGAAGAAGGAAAACTAGTAGGCCATCTCACCAAGGGATTAGAAATCGTTGACCGTTTTAGTTATAAAATTCGTCATTTCCCCTATGAAATGAAAATGCATTTAAAACATATTCTTCTTTCCCATCATGGAGAGTATGAATATGGATCACCTAAAATTCCTCAAACCTCTGAAGCCTATTTAGTTCATCTTATTGATCTGATGGATTCAAAAATGAATTCCATGGAAATGGTTAAACGCACTGATAATCACACTGGGCACTGGTCAGGATTCGTTAAGCATTTAGATCGAATTGTTTACAAAGATTCGCTTCCTACTTTCTCTAAGTTCTTAGATGCAGAACCTGAAAAAGAAAATATCCAGACGTCAGTAAAAGCTGAAACTAGGCATGAAAATAAAAGTAGAAGAAATGAGGCTCCGCCCTTGAAGCAGAATTTAGGAAAAATGTTAGAAGGTCTAAAAATAGACAAATGAGAGAATTACCTTCGAAACTCGATTACCTTGATGGTCTAAGAGGACTTGCTAGTTTAAATGTTATATTCCATCACTTTTTTTTAGCTTTTGCTCCGCTTATTGCCTCAGAAGGAATGGGTCAGTATCTAATCAATGGGCCATATGCAGTCGAGATATTTTTCACCCACAGTGGTTTTGTTTTAAGTTATAGTTTTCTCAAAAAAAAGGATCGAAAGATTCTTTATTCGGCATTACTTAAAAGATATTTACGCTTAACCATTCCCTTAGCTTTTTCAGTTTATTTTGCTTACATACTTTTGAAAGCAGGTTGGATTCAGTCAGTTCATTACGGTGAACTAACTCACAATTCTTGGTTTGGGGCATACTATCGATTCTCTCCTGACCTTCTAGAAGCCACAAAACAAGCTTTCTACTCAACTTATACCAACTTTAAAAGTGCCACAACTTACAATCCTGTTTTATGGACAATTGGAATAGAATTAACTTTGTCCTACGCCCTTTATATCTCTTTATTGGTTTTTGGAGTTTGGAAATGGAGATTTTTTCTTTACCCTTTGGCTCTCTTTTTCTCTCCTCCCAATAGTCATGCTCATGCGTTTTTATGGGGCATGATTCTTTGTGAATTGTACATCAGTGATTGGTGGCAAAAAATTCCAAAATTTTTCTTTTGGGGTACCTTGCCTTTGGGATTAATTCTTTCAACCGTAACCTTTCTGCCATTCAAATCTCTTGGGGCTGCTTTGGTTATTTTCTCCTTAATGAAAAGTTCAAAATTAGAATCAGCTTTTTCATGGTGGCCTATAACTTGGCTAGGGAAATGGTCATTTGCTCTTTATATACTTCATTATCCAATTCTTTCTTCGCTCTCCGTCTATTTGTCTTCATTGCCTCTTTGGGTTAACGGCTTATTCACTTTAGGTATTCTTTTAATTCTTTCGGCGATAGTTTATGGATTAGTGGATCTTCAAGGAATAAAGATTTCCAAGTGGTGGGCGAAATTAGTCTTGCGGAAATTATTACTTTAAATTGAATAAGTGATGAGTTGTATCCCAGACAATTCGGCAAAGCTCATCCTCAGAAATACCTTTGATTTCAGCAATCTTCTTCATCACATGGGCTAGAAAATAAGGACCATTTTCTTTTCCACGATGGGGAACTGGTGTGAGAAAAGGAGAATCAGTTTCAAACAAAATTTGATTGACTGGAGTTAAGCGTAAAACTTCTCGAACATCTTCGGCTTTGGGAAATGTAATGATGCCGTTAAAACCCAAGACAAATCCTTCAGATAAAGCATATTCAGCGAGTGCTTTTCCAGAGGTAAAGCTGTGGAGAACTCCCTTCCTAGGAAGTTTTCCACTAAAATTTCTAAGTATGCTCATGGTTTCTGGATCTGCGTCACGGGTATGGATAACAACAGGAAGATTAGAATCGTGAGCAATTTGCATCTGTTCTTCAAAACGTTTGATTTGTGTTTCGCGAACAGAATGATTGTAATGAAAATCTAAGCCTATTTCTCCAACCGCAACAACTTTAGGATGTTTCGTCCGTGAGCGAATTTTTTCTAAACACTCTTCTGTTATTTTATCTGCATCGTGTGGATGAACTCCTTGAGTGCAGTAAATATGGGAATGAGCTTCGGCAATAGCCAAAACGGAGTCTAAATTATCGGGCTCAACAGATATTGTAACAATTTTTTCCACACCGTTAGTTTGACAAAGATTCAGAATCTCTTCCATTGGATAAGACTTTAAGTAATCTAAGTGGCAATGAGTTTCAACTAATCTCATATTTTTTAATGATGACGACGAACGATTTCATCCATCAATCCTATAAACTGAGCTTCAGGAAGACTTCCTTCAATTTTAACACCGTTTAAAATAATTGTTGGTGTTGATTGAATGTTAAATTTTTCACCAGTTGTAAGGACCTGAACAACTTTTTCTTTGGTTGCAGGATCCTTCACACAAGCTTCAATTTTAAGACTTTTTATTTTCTCATCTAACCATGCATTACTTAGATTATCTTGATTCTTAAATAAATCATCATGAGCTTCTTTAAAATTTGGACTACAGGCTGCGATATAAGAAGCTTGGCAAGCAAACTGGTGCATAGGTCTTGTCATCTTGGCATTACAGTTCATATCGAGTGGGTAAAAATAATAATGAATATTAATTTTACCAGCATAGTGTTGTGCTAATTTGTTCCAGATTTCATGCACTAGTTTGCAGTATGGGCATTGAAAGTCAGAGTAGATCATGACATTGAGAGGAGCTTTACCAAAATCCGCTGCTTTAGCCAGTGTAAAGGGAGACTCAATCGCGGGAAGGCCCAAATTTGGCAGTTTATAAAATTGGTCAATCACAGAATTTGAAAGTGCGTTCTTTTTAACCGTCAGTTCTTTCGATTTATTATAAAACAAAAATGCGCCCACTAGTGTGATTACACCAAGTAAAGAAATGATTTTTATGTCTGGTATGAGAGAGCCTTGAATTCCAAAACGAATGAAGAGAAAAAGTGAAAGCCATGAAAGGACATAATAAAAAGTACAAAAAGGACAAAGTGTTTTTAAAACAGCAAGTGAGAAGATAAAGAGAAGGGCACAACCAATTCCATTGGCGATTGCTAAGCCCTTATTGGTGCGTTCAAAAGTTTCTGAAGGAAAAATACTTCCTAGTAAAAAACTTACTCCTAACATCATTCCAAAAAAAGCGATTGGAACACCAGCGATATTCGACATCTTTGATAAAGTCGCACTATCACAAGTAAAAAAAGAATTGATGTTACAAAGTGAACTACTCTCTGTGAGGTCTGCAGTCGCAAAATGTAAATCAAAATAGTGCTTGGTTAAATAAATACATGTTCCAATCATTGTTAAAGCAATCAGAATGAGAAATGTATGGGAAAGATTTAATCCATTTTGGGTAAGGCTTTTTTTCTCTTGCATGGGAACTCCTAACTAAATTGCAATATATTCCAATTTCGTTCTTGATTATGGTCTCTTCTATAACTATTAAAGATCTTATTATGATAAGTACAGACTCCGGAATCTTCAACTATCATCTGGGGATTGAGTCTTCTTAACATATCTCTTGCGGTATTTTGCAGATCAAAAAAATGTTTTCCATCCTTACGCATGAATCGGTGGGAGTATGAGCCAAAATGTTGATAAAATTCTTCAGTTACTTCAAAGGCATCTTGTCTAATAGATGGCCCAATGTAAGCGTAAGTAGGCTCTAGCTTTTTCACCACTCCCTGAGTAAGAATTCCATTGGCGAGACCCTTCCAACCTGCATGTAGGAAGGTAAAACCCAAATTTCCAATAACCAAAATGGGCATACAATCTGCTGTTTTAATGGAAAGTGGCAACTGAGCTTTTTTCTCTAAAAGAAAACCGTCGCCTTCAAGTAATCCAAAGTGACTCACTTCCTCAGGGAGAAGGAGACAGCTATGTGTTTGCATTAAGTGCAAAAAAGGGAAATGGGGTTTTTCTGTATAAACTGAAACTTCTCCCAAAGGAGTCATATGAGAGTGAATTGCTTTCATTCGCTTTCCAAAATGGCCAGTGCTTCTCTGAAAAGTGGCGGAGGAGGAACTTCAAAATCCATCAATTTACCGGTAATTGGATGGTTAAACTTTAAGACTTTGGCGTGTAAAAAAGGGTAGGGGTGAATATCGAGAATCTTTTTTAATGCTTCAGGAGCTGTTTTTTTATGAGAAGAAATATTGCCATAAGTTTCATCTCCCAAAATAGGGCAATGAAGTATCTGGCTCATGTGTACTCTTATTTGATGTGTTCTACCTGTCTCAAGTTTGCATTCAATATGAGCATGATGATGAAAACTTTTTATGACTTTATAAAATGTTAAAGATTTTTTTCCATTCTTTACGTTCGCTCCCATTTTCAATCGATTGTTGGGGCTTCTTCCAATTGTGCTATCAACTTTTCCTGAAAGCAAGGTAGGCTTCATAAAAGTAATGCATTCATATAATCTTGTTAAGTCATGCTTACTAAACATTGAAACTAATTTTTCGTGAGCTGCTTGGCTTTTGGCCACGACCATGACTCCACTTGTGCCTTTATCTAAACGATGAACAATTCCCGGTCTTTTCACATTTCCAATTCCTTTTAGATCTGGACAATGAAAAAGGACAGCATTTACCAAAGTTCCAGTGTAGTTTCCTGGTGCTGGGTGGGTGACCATTCCTGCAGCTTTATTGACGATTATAATGTCGTCATCTTGATAAAGAATATCTAGTGGAAGATTTTCAGCGATGGCCTGGTCAGGTATTGGGGGAGGAACATCGATGATGATTTTTGTGCCTACTGCGGGAACTTTATTTAATGATAAAGAACCTTCTTCTTCTTTGGTAATCATTCCATCTTCGAAAAGATTTTTCAAAAAAGTACGAGAGAATTGTGGGAATTTATGGGTCAGGAGCAGATCGAGACGCTTGAACTGAGCTTTATCCTCAGAAGTGATGGTTAACTCCAGATCCTCGCTATCACCACTATCTTCAATCGGACTATCAATGTTGTCCACGTTCTTACTTTTTGTTTTGCTTGAAATGCGACACATATGAAGATGCAACTACATCTGGATTCAGTTTTAATACTTTGGCGATTTGATAAACGAAACCGCGAGTATAAACGGCAGCTGGTAGTTTTTCAAATTCATCATTTTCAATATTGTTGATATAAGTTTTTGAAATTTTCGTCATTTCTACCATACGGGCCATATCGACTTTTTTGTACTCACGTACTTTTTTAATCATTTCCCCATTCCAGTTAGTAATATTTTCGATTTCTTGGTCAAATTGAGCATTCGAATTATAGCTCAAGGCAAAACGATTTTGTGCTGTCACTTTGGCAACGACAGTTTCTTTACGATTGATATTAAAGTGATCATCAGCGTCCTTGGCTTGATAGCGCTGATTTGAGAAATCGTTTTGTGTTTTTTCATTTGAAGAGTCTCTAGGTAGATCTTTTCTTTCAAAGAAGGAATCAAATGGATTTTTCTTTTCTTCAAAGAAAGTCACACTTTTATTGGTGTTTGAGCCAGATCTAGCTGCGACTTGATTTAGGCCTCTCGCTTTATCATATTCTCTTCTTTTATCGTTTTGGCTAAGAATATCGTAGGCCTCTTGAATTGATTCTAAGACTTGTTTGCATTCGTCTTCAGTCATAAGAGAATACAATGCTACAGAATCACCAGAATAAGCATTCTTGGATCTGTGATAAGCTTGTTGGATTTCATCCGAGCTTGCATCAGTAGGGATTTCTAGAACTTCATAATAATTTTTAGTGTCTTTATCCATATACTCTTTTTTGTTATAGGTATTAAGTTATATCGAGTAAACGATGAACCATTCGATCAAAGTTTGTAACGAGTCTTGAGTTAGGGTATTCCATAAGAAGAGGTTTTCTCTTCTTCACACTTTGCCAAACTGTTGCATCGTAATCTAAATATCCAACGTAATCTAAATCAATTCCAAAGTAACGTTTACAAATACTTTGAATGGAAAAACCAATATCAATATCTGCTTGGCTTCTAACTTGGTTCATAATGAGCTTCGGTGAAAATCTAGCTAATTCAGTTTTCAGTTTCATACCCATTTCTGGATTGATTTCAATTACTCTTTTGACTAAATCATTGGGAGTGCTTTGAGCAGTATTTAACTTTGCATTCATCGCTTGATTTATTAATGGCTGAATATCTAAAAGCTCTTCAATCATTTTTAATCGGCGGTAATAAACTGACTTAATAAAACGATAAGTATTTTCGATTGAGGTAGGCTCTGGGAGCACAACTAGAATACCTTTGTCCGCGGTGATGAAAAAATCAAGGGTGTTAAAAGTTGTCCCAGCACCAAGATCGAATAAAATATAGTCTGCATCCAATTCATGTAGATGAGAAAGAATCCGTGTCTTTTGCATTTGTTTTAAATTGGCCACACCAAGATCATCTTGTGCCCCACTAATCATTGTTAGATTAGGGATAGAAGTCGGAGTAACGAGATCACGAAGGCTTTTAACTTTTTTAGAAAGATAATCGGAAAGCGTATATTCAGGGATTGCAACACCTAGACATGTATGGAGATTCGCACCACCAAGATCGAGATCAATGGCAGTAACTTTATAACCCATAAGAGCCAAACAAATTCCAACATTGGCTGTAACTAGACTTTTTCCTACGCCACCTTTACCACCACCAATAGCGAAGATTTTTTTATTGGAATTGTGACGAAGACCAGAAGTTTCTAGTTCGCTAAATTCTGAGCGTAAAAGAGCCGGATGGGGATTTATCAAAATGCTTCCTTGCAAAAAGAATGAAAGTCTCTCAATATTATAAATAAAATGTCCCCTCTATGGAAAGGAAAAGAAAGGCCATATAGTTGAATCTTGGAGGAATTTTTGGGTGGTTCAATCTCTTGTCAGATTGATAAAAATTTCAAAAAGGTGGACACCAGTTCAGTTTGGCTTTATAGTTGATAAACTTGGTTTTTCAACGCGTTTTTAACTACTTAAGCCTTAGGAGGAAACTCATACATGGCAATTTTCACATTAGAAAACCTGAAAGTATCACTATTACCATCACGCACAGATATGCATTTATTGAGAAAAATATGGCACATGGCCACAGGGTCAGTCGCTGTGGCTCTGTTCTTTTTGAGCGGACAGGATCAACAAACATGGGGTTGGGTAGCTTTAGGCTTAGCCTTCCTTGGTTTCTCCGCTGACTTTATCCGTCTTCGTTATCCAAAAGCAAATGAGTTCGCTATCAAGTTCATGGGTATTTTCATGAGAGAGAGCGAAAGAAACGACTACTCTGGTCTTCCTTTTTATTCTTTGGGCTGTGGACTGGCACTACTACTTTATAGTTCAAATATTGCTGTGATCTCTGTTTTATTTTTAGTTTTCTCAGATCCAATCTCGTCATACTTTGGCGTTAAATATGGGAAAGAAAAAATTCTTCCTAATAAATCCCTTCAAGGAACAACAGCAGGATTTTGTACTTGTTACTTAATCACTTTAGTTTATGGAATTTGCCTAGGTAATGTTTCTTTTGATTTATTGCTTTTTGCTTTATTAGCTGGTGCCGTTGGAGCAATCTCAGAACTATTCTCAGTGATGGTGGATGACAATTTAACGATTCCGGTAGTATCAGGTTTAGGCTTAACTGGCTTAAATATGTTCTTTCATATTTTATAATTTTCCTTTTGATCATAAAAAAAAGGGAGCAGTAAGCTCCCTTTTTATTTCTTAAAGATGGATTTTAACCTTTCACGATGAGATTCATAATCTTTCCTGGCACAAAAATTTCTTTAACAATCTCGCCGGTAATGAATTTAGTAAAACGCTCTTCGTTTTTAACTATGGCCATGACTTGATCTTTGGTAACATCAGGAGTGACAACAATGGTGCCTCTCATTTTGCCATTGATTTGAACTGCCATTTCAATTTGATCATCTTTGGCTAGATTTTCATCAAACTTAGGCCATGAAACGTAAGCGATACTTTCTTGGTTTCCTAAAACTTGCCATAAATCTTCTGCCACGTGAGGGGCATAAGGAGAAACGATCAAAGCAAAAGCTTTAACAGTTTCTTTTGTCACTTTTCCTACTTTATGAATGTGATTATTAAAAATCATCATTTGAGAAATAGCGGTATTAAATTTAAACAGTTCAATGTCTTCTGTGACTTTTTTAATAGTCTTATGAAGAAGTTTTACAGTCTCAGGATTTTCTTCACCCATGGACCAGTTATTTGAGTCACTCATGAATTTATAGGCCCGAGCAATGAAGCCGTAAACGCCTTTCACGCCGTTCATCGACCAAGGTTTGGTTTTATCCAAAGGGCCCATAAACATTTCGTAAAGACGAAGTGTATCTGCTCCGTATTCTAAAACAATTGAATCTGGATTAATCACGTTACCACGTGACTTACTCATTTTTTCGCCGTCTTCACCAAGAATCATTCCTTGATTTACTAATTTTTTGAATGGCTCTTTTGTATGAACAAAACCTAGGTCAAAAAAGATTTTATGCCAGAAACGAGCATAGAGAAGATGCATCACTGCGTGTTCAGCGCCCCCAATATAGAGGTCAACGGGCATCCAGTAATTTTCTGCTTCTTTAGAAAAAGGTTCTTTATTATTTTTTGGATCACAAAAACGTAAGTAGTACCAACAAGAACCCGCCCACTGAGGCATAGTATTGGTTTCTCTTCTGGCTTTCTTTCCCGTTTTTGGACAAGTTACCCAAAGCCACGAATCAATAGTGGCCAGAGGAGATTCTCCAGTTCCAGATGGTTCATACTTTTCAACTTGGGGAAGGACGACTGGAAGTTCATCTGCATCCAAACAGCGAATTGTTCCATCCTCATATTTTAAAATTGGAAATGGTTCTCCCCAATAACGTTGACGAGAAAAAATCCAATCACGCAATTTATAATTAACTTTTTTTGTACCTTGTTTATTTTTTTCTAAGTGCGTAATCATTTTACTGATTGCTTCATCCTTACCAAGATGATCTAGAAAGTCAGAATTGATATGTTTTCCGTCACCTGTATAAGCAGCTTCGGCAACATTTCCACCTTCCAGAACTTGGATGATAGGTAAATCATATTTTTTCGCAAATTCATAATCTCTTTCATCATGAGCAGGCACAGACATGATGGCGCCAGTTCCATAACTCATAAGAACATAATCAGAAATCCAAATAGGAACTTTCTTTTGGGTGATTGGATGAGTTGCATAGGCACCTGTAAAAACACCTTTTTTATCTTTATTTAATTCCGTTCTTTCTAATTCAGATTTCAAAGAAGTTTGATGAACAAATTCTTCAACCGCTTTTTGGTATTCTGCCGTTGTTAATTTTTTAACTAAAGGATGTTCGGGACTAATAACCATATAAGTGACACCGAAAAGGGTATCAGGTCTTGAAGTGAAGATTTCTAGTTTTTCGCTAAATCCATCAATCCCAAAAGTAATGTTGGCACCCTCAGAGCGTCCTATCCATTCTCTTTGCATTTGTTTGATGGATTCTGGCCAATCAAGAGTAGGGTCTTCAAGATCATTGAGCAAACGATCAGCATAATCTGTAATTTTAAGTACCCATTGCTTCATAGGTTTTCTAATAACAGGGTGACCACCAACCTCAGATTTACCATCAACAATTTCTTCATTAGCGAGAACTGTTTTTAAAGCTGGGCACCAGTTAACATTGATTTCACCTTCGTAGGCTAAACCCTTATTATAAATTTGAACAAACAACCACTGGGTCCAGCGATAGTAATCCTCACTTGATGTGGCAACTTCACGATTCCAATCATAAGAGAAACCAATTTCTTTTAGCTGTCTTTTGAAAGTAGCAATATTTTGTTCAGTAATGATGGCAGGGTGGATACCAGTTTTAATGGCATAGTTTTCCGCCGGTAAACCAAATGAGTCCCAGCCCATTGGGTGAAGAACATTGAAGCCTTTCATTCTTTTGTAGCGGGCCATGATATCAGTAGCAGTATAACCTTCCGGGTGGCCTACATGGAGTCCTGCACCTGACGGATAGGGAAACATATCAAGAACATAATATTTGGGTTTTTTGTGATCGATTTCTGATTTGAAAGTTAGATGGTCGTCCCAAAATTTTTGCCATTTTTTTTCAATTGAACGAAAATCGTAGATCTTGTTGTTTTCGACGTTTTCCACTGGATAATCTCCCTCTTTATTTGGTCCTAATCCTAACAAAGCTCCTTCATTTGCAAAAGCCTAATCGTGCCCTATAATGATTACTATATGACAAACATAACCAATCCCTTTATGCACCTTGCGCCATTCGTCGTCGAAAAACTTTGGGGAGGCCACAAACTGGCTCCTATGAAGGGTTTAAAGAGTGGTGAGCCCATTGGAGAAACCTGGGAAGTTTCATGTCTAAAATCTGGCTCTTCCTCGTTCCAAGGCAAGCCTCTCAGTGAGATTATACCTGACTTAAAGTATCTAATTAAATTTATCGATACCAGTGACTATCTTTCTGTACAAGTTCATCCTCATGATGAATACGCGCAAGAATTCGAAAACTCACAAGGTAAAACTGAGTGCTGGTTTATTATGAGTGCTGAGCCCAACGCTGGAATTTATCTTGGTTTTCAAGCTGGCGTGACTAAAGAAACTTTTGCCAAAGCTATTTTTGAAAAAGAAGATCTTACTCCGTACCTGCGTTTTCACCCAGTCAAAGAAGGGGATTTCTTTTATGTTCCGGCGGGAAGCATTCATGCCATCGGTAAAGGAGTGACATTAATTGAAGTTCAACAAAACTCTGGAATCACTTACCGTGTATGGGATTGGAATCGTTTAGAGAATGGAAAACCGCGTACCCTTGATGTAGAGAAGGCTTTAGATGTTTTAAATTTTCATGAAGAAAGTAATGTTGCTTCCTATTTTCGATTTCAAGAACATGTTTTTTCAACAGCTGACTTAGATTTTTTAAGACATGCTGATTTTCATATTAGTTTGGTGAAGATTGAGAAAGGGGAAACTTTCTCTTTTCATTTAGCAGAAGAAAAAAATTATTCACTAATTAATTTAGCAGGTAAGGTAAAACTCCACTTAGGAGAAAATCAATGTGACTTTTCAATCTATGAAACTATCATGATGAGTCCTGGGACATCGGGAAAACTTCAATTGAACGCCATTGAAAATTCTTTTCTTTTGGTGGTGAGATAATGAAAAATATTCTTTTTTGGGGGGTAATTGCCTTTATCCTCATTTCTTGTTCAAAAAATACTGAATTAATGATGGATAAAGATCACGTTATAGGAATAGAAAATACTAATGCACAAATAGATAATATTAAGGTGATTGATTGGAAAATTGGAGACTACCGAGCTCATATCGTGAGTAAAGGTTTCATACTCATGACCAATCTTCCTCATTTATCTGATGATCAAATAAAAAAATTAACAACTCACTCACAAGTTGATTCTTGGGTACTTCGCTTTACCAAAAAAACAGATAATAGTACGCGAATCTTGGGAACGGTGTACGTTCCTTTTGTTCATCATTCACCCAATGGTAGTAGTCGTCTCAATAAGCAAGATGCCATCTACGTTAATATTTATTATGCAGCAGCCGCTCTTTCTGGAAGGTTAGAAAATTTAAAATGCCCTGCCATGAATCACAGAAAAGTGATTGATGATTGGGAGATTGTTAAGTCCGAGGGGCCAAGTAAAATGGTTTTTAGTTTCTCTAATATTCTTCCAGAAACACCTGTTCCATCTGAAATACTACCTGAAGTATTTAATGGTGATATGAGTCTGATAGGGGAATATGGCGTTGAAATAGCACTTTATCAATCAACATCGAAAGTACTTTATTCTGATTTCTTTTCAGTTGGGAATAAAGTAAAAATTACCAGTGAACAGGAGAAAGAAGTCAAAGTCTGTGATAACTTTATTGTTCCTACTCCGGATTATGAACACAAAGAAAAATTAAAAGAATTTCGTTTTAAGTAACTTTGACAAAAGTTACTAACTATTACTCTACGTAAGAGCAAGTAATGGGGTAAGTCATCTCATGTCCTTTTGGACTTGTAATTGAAAGATAATCAGAGAGCTCGTTCATTCCTTTTAAATCTTTAATAACAACCTTATGATTGTTTCCCTCATAGTTTAAAGTCTGAACAATGCCACTGCCTTGAACTTTAGTTCTAACTGCATTGGAAGAAGAGATAATACGTTTTGGAAGGAAACTATTATTTTCACTATGATCTTGAAAAGTTAAAAATTTTTCACTCAAAGTGAAAACCTTTTCACCGTTTTGTGTATGACATTTAATTTCTTTCTGACTAAGAGTGCTTGCCTGGGCATGTCTTGCCCCAAATAAGGTAAAGCTTAATAGTCCAAGGCTCAAAATTTTCAATGTTGTTTTCATGTGCTATTTCCCTTCTTAGGTAACTCTCTGTCTCTAGCTTACTCTCTATAAACTAGAGTCTCTCTATACACTATTTTAGATCTGTGCTTACTTTTTCAGAAGGGCTTGTGTAAGAATGACTGAGGGTATGTAATTTATTCAATAAAGCTAAGTTGGAAATGTTGTAGTTAGAAGGGTTTAGCGAGTTGAATTAATAAAAAACCCCCATTCAAATGGGGGTTTTTATTCTCTAGATTTTGTTAGCGGTGAATTTTATCTGTAACGAGGCTGTGTCCTTCACGCAATTGCCTATTCATTCGCTTAAGGGCCCCATCAATTCCGGCATAGGCATTGCTATTGATGGCTTGAGCTTCAAAGTGCTTTCCATACTCATCAAGCTGCAAAGACACCTTGAGACCGTTTGAAAGTTTTTCTATATAATATGTAATTCGAGCACTCGGCTTAACGAATTTCATTATTTTTGCGCTTTGTTTTTCAATAAATTGGACAAGCGAGTCCGATCGATCGAGATTTTTGAATACAACTTGAATAGACATGAATAGCTCCTTTTAATCGTTAAATTTGAAAAAGAAATTTTCAAAGGTCAAACGAAGAAGCCCGGGTTCTTCTCTTATAGGATAATACCAAAAAATTGACAGTCAAGGGGAGCCAAAAAATATTTTAAATTGGAATCTTCGTCGCTTGAACACTTTCAAGATCTTGCCATTCTTGATGAAACTTCTTTAATTCTGGAAGTTCATCTAACTTAATCATCTCTCTCATATTTGCCCAATCTAAGTAACTGTAGAGGAGCATCGCGGGAAATTTCCAGCTAGAAAGGTGATACAATTGAGATGTGAGATAAGCATGAAGGCTTTTGATACGAGTATGATTGCGATGGAAATAATTGTTATCAGCATGAATATCATTTCCAAAACGTCTCATCATAAAAAGATTAATGGTAGTATCCATGACACCGTAAATTGCCGAGAGAAGATTTTCTTCTTCGATGCTTAAAGTCTCGTAAAGAAGAAATTCTTTTTTCACATATTGATAAATAATTCGCGATTCAAAAATAATTTTGTCGTCATGAAGGAGGACGGGAATTTTATGAATTGGATTAAGTCTCGCGAGATAAGCCCCTTCTTCGGGGTTTAGGTAATCGATACTTTTGAAGGTAAAGGGCACACGTTTATAAAGAAAGAGTCTCAGGCTTCTAACATAAGGAGATGGATAGGAGCCAATAAGTGTAAGTCCTTTATTTTGCATGGGAATTCCTTGTTTGAGAATATTGCTCAAGTATCGTGATATAATAGCCGATACGTTGATGGATGGTAAAGCACCACAAGTCTATTAATGGAGGTACGTATGAGTGACAAGCAGAAAAAGAAACTAACGAAAAAAGAACTTAAAGCACAAAATCACGCGAAGTTGATGTCGCATAAAGGTGGTGGAGGATCTACTCCACAAACATCCAGTGAACAATCAAATGTGATTCAATTTGATCAGTATAAGAATAAGAAAGCAGCTTAGAGCTTTTTAGGTTCTAAAAAACTTCAAACGGGTTTGGGGGTCATTAATTTGGCCCTCAAATTTTTCTAGTCATTAAATATCTAGCGTGTGAATGAAATCCTCGCTTAGTATAAAAATGTATGGCCTGTGAATTTTCTGTTTCAACTTCTAAGCGCAAATGTGTACATCCTCTTTTTTTTGCATGCAACACTAACTCTTCCATCACTAAACTTCCAATTCCAAGACCTCGAAAATTTTCTTTCAGATAGATCTCATCTAAAAATCCGTAAATGCCATGAAATTCCAAACTATAGGTATAACAAAGAATGACATATCCGATTGTTTCGTTTTCATCTTCAAGTAAAAAAATTTCACCTAGATTTTTTTTTGCTGCGAGTTCAAGAAGGCATCTAGAGGCTTCTTCAGGATGAAACGAAATATGTTCACTCAAGTAGAAGTCTTGCATCATCTGCTTGAGTTTAGGTAGATCACTTGGAGTAAAATGGTGAAATTGCATAGCATATATTAATTTTATTTTCTGCCTTTGACTACCAACTGTGACGATGAATTTTTATTTATGGGCATTATTTACTATCCCATGAAGAGCGATGCGCATTGGTAAAATAGAAGAATGAAACAAGTTCTTCGCCAAGAAAATGATTCCCAAATGATAAGCACGCTCTTGCGTGAATTACTGATGAGTAAAACAGTTATAACTTTATGGCAAAATGTGAATGGACAAAGAATTACAGCAGAAGGGCTTTTGCGCGAGATTATATTTCTGGAGAAGAAAGTAGTCATTATTCCTTTCAAGAAAAACTTTTCCTTTTTTCAACAAACTCATCCCATTTATTTTCATACAGAACAAAAGTCGATGCTTTTTAAATGTACCGATTTTGTACTGACCAAAATGCAGTTACAAATGACCACTCCACAAGAAATGAAGGTTAGTGAATTTCGAACCGAGGCGAGGATGAATTTTAAAAATGAGTTTAATGCTCCTCTTATTTTTTTAAATGGTGATGAGAGCTACCGATTAGTCGATATTAGTCAAAATGGAGCCTCTTTTATTATTCCGAGAGGATCTCTTGGAAAGTTCTATATTGACGATCGAGCGAGTATTAAAGGGCCTTATTCCAAGCCCACTGATCTTTCACTAGAAGCTAGTATAAAGCATATTTCACCCTACTATGAAGGTTCTCGTTTCTCCAACCAGTTCTTCAGAGTTGGAGTGAAGTTTAAGCAGACAATCAGCGTCGACTCTTTCCTTACTCTGGACTCAAAAATAAGTGCTTAGCTCACCTACCTAAAGTGGCATCCACCTTGCTTTATATAACTGTAATAGCAACGGAACTTGAGGGATGCATGCAACAAAACAATAACTTAAAAATAACTGTAAAACTTTTAGTCATTTTAATGTCTATTGTTTGTACGAAAGTTCAAGCTCAGTTAGCTCCAGTTGGAATGGAAGCTCGCATTGTCACTTTCTTTAAGGGTGATTCTGAGAAAAACCAAAATGTACGTAATATTAAAGCAAGCAACGATGCTTGGTTATTACAAAAAGAACAACAACAGCTCTGGAATACAACCCCAGGAAATATTGCGGTTAACTCTGAATCAAACCAAGAAAAAGTGGCGATAAAAAATATGATTAAGAGTTTAACAAGCCCACTTAACGATGGTTTGAAAAATAGCTTAAACAATTCAAATGCAACTTTATTGGAGACAATCCAAGATCGTAAGTTATCTGGAAAATCTTCAATTGCGGCAAAAGGAACTGCTAGCAAGGAAGAAGATAAAGTAAGCTTTAACTGGAAAATTCAACCAGAAAAATTAAGAGGACGCTTACGTGCTCAATATAAGAGTTTTGAAACTGAAGCGAATGTTCAGGCTGTTGGAAAAAAAGAACTAGCTTCTTCACATACACTAAGTGAATTTGGCTTAACGACAAGAGTAAGCTACCGCTTTGATAACCAGACGACTGTAACTTCTTTGGATAAAAATCTAACAGAACATGTTGTTGGACGTATTTCTAAGACAATTGGAACACTTCCAGAATCTAGAGCTGAGGTTGTTTACAGCCATTCATTCTAATCACTATCCATATTAAAAGGATTTATTATGGGGAAATCTGCCAAAAAAATTCTGGTAATCGATGATGATGACTCTGTTAGAGAGCTCTTAGTCGAGGTTCTACAAAATGAAGGTTACGAACTAATGTCGGCAACTGATGGTATGGATGGAATGAACATTTTAAAAAGGGGGCCAATACCAGATCTTATTTTAATGGATTTGAGAATGCCACAAATGGATGGTGAAACTTTTCGCCATCTTCAACTTGAAAATTCTCGATGGGTCCAAATACCTACGATATTGATGACTGCCGATGACCAAATAAATGGCAAAAGTTTAAACATGTCAGCCTATCTAAAAAAGCCAATTCAATTAGATGAACTTCTGCTAAATATTAATTTCTGTCTAGCAAAGACAAAAGAAAATAGTATTTAAGCTTTATAGCTCAACTTGAACACCAATTTCCATCACTCTATGTTTTGGAAGTTTAAAATATGTTGTCGCATCTTGTGCATTGGCAGACTGAATAGCAAATATTTTTTCACGCCAGATTGCCATTCCTGGTAAGTCAGTGGCAAAAAGATTTTCCTTTCCAATAAAATAAGAAATTTCCTTAGAACGAATAATTGTCTCACCAACTTTCAATCCTTCAATTTCTTCAGGGATATTGGGCTCATCCATAAAACCATAACGAATTATAATGGAGTAACAACCTCTGCCGATACATTCTAAAGTGATGCGTTTTGATTTATCGACATGAGGCATTTCTACAGTGATTACACATAAAAATATTAATTGTTCATGCACAATTCTAAAATGTTCAAAAGTATTTACTAAGGCATAGGGTGTATTAACCAAACCTCCGCTCATGTAAATAGCAGACCCTGGATTTCGGTGAATTTTTTCATCATCTAGTAATTGAATGAATTGTTTTAAAGGGACAAGCTTTTCTCTATTTCTGGCTTCTAATAATTGTCTTCCTCTCTTCCAAGTTGTCATGATAGTGAAGATGATAATACCGACAACTAATGGAACCCAACCGCCGTCAATTATTTTTGCTAGATTGGCTCCCAGAAAACAAAAGTCGATTAGGAGAAAAAAGCCACATAATGATCCAGCTTTCAGTAAACTCCATCTCCAGTTTTCTCTCGCAACAACATAGAAAAGCATACTGGTTATGGCCATAGTAGCGGTCACTGCGATTCCATAAGCCGCTGCTAAATTACTGGATGTTTTAAAAGTTAATACAAGCGAAATACATGCAAGCATCAACATAGTATTCATACTTTTAACAAAAATTTGTCCGTATTCTTTAGTCGAAGTATGTTTGATCAAGACACGAGGAATATATCCCAAGTGTACAGCGTGCATCGTAATTGAAAAAACGCCGGTAATCAAAGCTTGAGATGCTATCACAGTGGCAATAGTTGCCAAAATAACAAGAGGAGTAAGCATCCAGTTTGGAGCCATTAAGAAGAATGGGTTTTTGACTGCTGCTGGTGTATGAGTCAGCAAAGCTCCTTGTCCAAAATAATTTAAGAGCAAGCAGGGAAGTGCTACATAGAACCACGCTGTCTCAATCGGTTTTTTTCCAAAATGTCCAAGGTCGGAGTAGAGAGCTTCACCCCCTGTGACAACTAAAAAAACTGAACCCAAAACCATAAAACCATTCAGTCCATTTTGAGCAAAAAATTGATAAGCATAGTAGGGGTTGAAGGCCATTAAGACTGCAGGGGCTTTCAGAATATTGTAGAATCCAAGAGCACCTAAAGTTAAAAACCAAATAAGAGTGACTGGTCCAAAAACTTTTCCCATCACACTTGTCCCATGTTTTTGAACTGAAAATAGAGCAATTAAAATAGCGATCGTTATGGGAATAATATAGGGAGTAAAAACGGGTGTAATTAATTCTAAACCTTCGACTGCTGACAAGACTGAGATTGCTGGAGTGATCATTCCGTCGCCATAGAGAAGAGCTGTTCCGAATAATCCAAAGAGAACAAGTTTTTCTCGGATACGTGAATTCCTACCTTCCTTTGGGCTGATCAGTGCAGTTAAGGCTAATATCCCACCTTCTCCGCGGTTATCTGCGCGCAATACATATCGCAAATATTTAATTGAAATTACGGTAATTAGAGACCAAAAAATTAATGAGAGAACACCATAGATACTAGTGGTTGAAATCGAAATATTATGACCATGATGAAAGGATTCTTTTAATGCATAGAGTGGGCTTGTCCCGATATCACCATAAACGACTCCTAAGGCACTTAAGGCCAAGAGAAAATGGTAGCTCTTAGTTTGATGGGTAGAATCCGTCTGATGAGTTGACATGAAAAGCCTCCAAGAAAGGAATCTATCTAAAGTGATTTTTAATAACAAATAATAGTAAAATTCTAAGAGTCTTGTAAACTCATAAGATATTCATAAGAATGATTTCGATTTAGGAGTATAGATGGAAATGACCTATTGGCGTAAATGTGGAAGTTGCAAAAAAGAAATTGGTTTTAATACAGCCTATCAAGTTTGTAGTGTTAGTTCATGTAAGCAGTTTGCTTTTTGCTCTGTTGATTGCTGGAATCTTCATAACCCTGTGATGAATCATAAAAGTAGTTGGGCAGAAGAAGAAATTTCACCCAAGAAGGAACTTGCAACTCCGGAGAAAGTGGAAGCCCCTAGACGATTTATTGTAAGTTCTAAACCGGGAGCAACTTCAATTCCAAGTTTACCATCATCTCCGATGGAAACTGAGATCTTAATAGTGGCTTCGAAACTCAAACAGTATGTAAAAGATAAATATGATATGAACACTGCCGCTTCAGTGATGGATGCACTTTCCAATGAAGTAAGAAGGCTAACAGATAAAGCATGTGAAAATGCTAAGAGAGATGGAAGAAAAACTTTGATGGATCGAGATTTTTAATGAGAGTGAACTTCGAGAAGATTTTGTCATCTCGAAGTTCACTTTTTAAGTTCATGAACTAACTCTTCTTAATTTTTTCTTGAACCCTAATTTTTTTTATCTGGCGCCTAAGATCTAGTTCCGTTTTCTGCCAAATATCCATTGAATGAAAATACGCAAAATTCAAATCAGTATCAGAACGAGCAAAACGAGCACGAGAAGTAATGACATGACCGACTGATGAACGAGAAATAGTTAGGTTCTTTTTAGTTTGTTGACTCATACAAATCCTCGATAAGGTTTAATGTGACGAGATCAGCACAAGTTCCAGGACTAATTAATGGAAAAAGAAGAGGTTCGTAAAAAAGAAGAGAATATTCAGAGTCTAGTGAGTAAATTTACTTATGCCAAGGAAAATCTCTGAAGACTCAAAAACATTAAAATAGTCATCTTTCTTTTCCGGTTCAAAACCCTATCGTTAGTTATCAACAATAAGTTTAATTATAAATTAGTTTCAAGTTTCATTTAAAGATAACCATAGCTTATAGAGTGTTATGACTACCTAGGGTTTTCAAAATTAAAATTATAGTTGTCGGGAATATCCACCGTGTGGTCTGGCGTAACCCAAAAAATAACTGGCACTCTTTTATTATCCGTTTTTCCAAGGAGAGTTTGAATCACCCATCCTGGACTGGCAAATTGTCCTTGAAGATTTGATCTCTCTTCTCCAATCGCCGAAGCAAGCTGCTGATGACCCGGCACTTTCCATATTGTCTTGATCTCTGCATCTGCGCTCTCATAAGGAGCCAATGGCTGAATCTGTGCAGGCTGGTTATTTTCAAAACGACCAGGAAACTTATACTCGTTAACATATAAATCACCAATAGGAACGTTTCCTAGCCAATGTGTACAGCATTGATATCCACCTTGAGCGCAATAGCCAGGAAGTCTCCATGGCACCTTTGTTGTTCCATTCCAACTTTCATCTGAGCGTTGTACCACTAAGTTCATATAACGGCTAAAACGCTCTGATTCAGAGCTTTTCATCATTAAAAAAGGTAAAGGGGTATTATTTCCAGGTAATCTAAATTCTGCTTTTTGAGCACCAAAAGTGATTAAATCGCCTCTAAACATTACATTGGCGTGACCCAAGACGGACATGGCGTAATCTTGCTTCACGATTTTTTTAAAGGCTTCAAATGAAGCTGCACTAACAGCTACTACTACTTTTGGAGGGCCAACCATTTCTGAATCAGGTTTTACTTTGTATTGAATAACTTTTGTTTTTGCTCCAGTTTCTTCTATATATTTTCCAATGAGAGAATCGGCTGAAATAGCTCCAAGCTCGCTTCCCATATAAAGTTTTCGAACTTCAGCCAAAGTTCTGTCACCCATAAGACGTATGAGTCTGTCTTCTCCGCCTTGATGCCAAGCTTGGAGACGTCCATTTATTTCAGCTTCAGAAAAATGCATTGCTTGAAGGCGCTCGCGAGAAAAATGTTCGATAACATGCTGAACTGTTTCTTCTGCTGGCTTTTCGCTAATTTTTTGTAAAAGCGTATCAAAGGTTGTTCGATAGATTTTAATATCAGCTTCTGATGCTAACTCAACTGCTTCCTCTCTGGTCATGAATGGACCAAGATTATGAGTATTATTTAGGCCCTGATATTTTTCAAAGACAGCCGCACCCTCAGGATCTAGTCCAGCCACTCTTTGTTCAATCGGAATTTCAGGCAATACTAAGGCATCACAATATTGGTGAATGCCTGATGCCTGTGTGTTGACACAAAAAAGGATTAAAGTGGGCAATAAAAATGATTTGGTGAAATGAGCTTTCTTCATAACCGACTATTCGGTCTAAGTTAGTAAAATTTTAGGACAAAAGTGAAGGAATACAGTTGATTTATTTCCTATGATATTCTTTTTAAAATGTCTTTCATGGTAAAAAAACGAGCGTACCACTTACTGTCTCCAGCAACCACGGTCCACGGACAATTTTTTGTATCAGTCTCAACTAACATTTTTTTGAAGGCAACATAATATAGATTCCATTTTTGACGATTTCTTAAATCTTCGGAGGTTAATTTCCAAGCCTTAAAAGGATTATTTTTGCGTTCCGAAAATCGAATCTCTTGTTCATCGTAAGATAAATCCAGAAAATATTTTAAAATAATTATGCCATCATCAGTGAGCATTTTTTCAAAATGATTTATTTCTTGAAATGACCTTTTGTTTTGTTTTGCTGAAATCAAGCCTTCGACAGGCTCTACCAGAACTCTGCCGTACCAACTCCTATCAAAAAAAGAAATCATTCCTGGCTTCGGAAGTCTTCGCCAGAATCTTTCCATATAGAATTCTTTTAATTCTTCCTCAGTGGGTTTTCCAATTGAATGCACTTGAATGCCTCGTGGATCTAGCTGTTCCGTTAAGCGTTTTATGACTCCACCTTTTCCGGCGGCATCTGGCCCTTCAAAAAGTATGATCACTTTTAAATTTTTTTGACGGACTTTTTGCTGGAGAGAAATGAGTTTATGTTGTAATTCTTTTAGCCTTTGATCATAGGAATCTTTTGATTCAAAAAATTTTTTTGCACTAATGTGTTGTTTGATAGGTAAAATCTGTTTATGCATAATGGCCTTTTAAAAAGTGAAGTCGGTGGTAAGCCCGAAGAAATGAGAATGGAACTTTGTCATATATTCTTTACCAAATTTTAGTTATTAAATGTTGAGATAATGATTTTGAAATAATGAAATTTGAAGCTAAGAAAATACACTTTGTATTCTCAACCTTAATTATTTTTTAGAATTTAAACTTTTGTAGCCTTGCATTTGACGAAGTAGTTTTAGTTGATCCTTATCCCCATTTTCAAGATCACTTGCTTTTTGAATTTTAGTTCCCAATTCCAGGGCACTAAAAACGACCTTGATCAGAAAATCGACATTAAAAGGTTTCGGAATAAATTCAAATACACTATTTTTGATGGCGGCTAACATGGCTTTATTTGATTCATTTGCTGTCAGAAAGATAAAAGGACAAAGAATCCCTTTTTTACGAAGCTCATCAAGTAGCATGATACCATCACCATCAGGCATATTAATATCTGACAAAATGGCAGTAATTTGATGTTGTTCTAACATTTTTAGTGCTTGATTACCACTGGCAGCTTCGACAAAATCGATATTTTCGTCTTTGAGTAAAGTTACAATAGTTTCTCTAACAAGCTCATCATCTTCAACAACTAGTAATTTTCTAGGTCCATAATCCATAATATACTCCGACCCTTTTATGATCGGAGTATATTGAATGAAACTTAATAGAATTTCTAAAATTTATACAAAATTGCAAATGTTACGTTTTCTTGAGTTTTTGATAGGTTTCCAGCATTACTTCTTTTCATGAAATAGGCTTGGTTTGAATGATCTCTGCGATACTCGGTTCTAAACTCCAATCCTTCAGATAAGTTAAATGTGTTGGTAAAAGTAAAATTGTTTTGAGTTTGACATGGGCTTCCTACTGCAGATGCACACATGGCAGAAGTAGGGAGAACTGCCGCTGGTGAGCCAGCGCCAGCAAGAGCCTGTGAATCGTTAAAATATTCATAGCGTGGAGATACCCACCAATCTTCGTTGATTGAGTATTTCGCCATTAACGAAGCGCCCTCATAATGTCTAGCATCCTGATGGGCATAAATGGCGTCGAAAGCGAGTGAAATTTTTTCGTTAAATTCATAAATGGCATTGATGTTTTGAATGGTTCTTGTTTTTAAAGAGACATAAGTTGAGTTTCCTGGATGTGGTAAAAATTCTGGTCCTGATAAAACAGAATAGTTTAAATTTAAATTTTTAAATCCTACATAATTAGCGGCAAATCCATAAATTTTTGACTTGTTACTGTCATAACTTGAAGCTGGAACTGTAACCACTGGTCCCCAATTATTAGCTGTCACTAATTTAACCGTTAATGCATCTGGGATAACCTTATATTCTGCTTCTGCTCCAGTATACCAAAATGGAATTCCAAGGCCGTAGTAAGTCGTTCTAGAGTAGTTCCAGTTATCTTGTGAGCGGTACAATTCAATTCCAATAATGGTAGCCATTTTACCCATTGAAAATCTAAAGCGGTCATTTTTTTTAGGAGTGTAACTTATGTAACCTAAACCTAAGTGTTTACCGATTTCGTCACCTGGATCATTTAGATCTGCGACTTGTCCGAAATCAATTCCTGCATACATAGAAATTTCATCAGTCTTTTTCTGAAAATTAATTTGCATCAAATTAATTAAAAACTGATCTGTGTATCGATCATAATAACGGTCTTGAGTTTGTTGAGTATGAAGTTGGTTGCCCATGGTTGATTCAGCAGACAAATTTGAATCAGGTTTATTGAAATTATAGCTGTAATACCCATCAAAATATCCACCAATAATAAACTCACTTTTGTTAGAGCTATTTTCTTGTAAGATGACTGGAGCATCATAACTATCATTCAAACTTGGTTTTGCAGGATCTTCATTCACTTTTTCTAAAAGTGTTTTTTTATGGCGTAGACCAACTCTTTTAATGGCGCCTTCAGCTTTCCACTCCTTTTTTCCCCACGCACCGTCTGATTGAACAAGTTCTAATTTATATTCATAGTGATCATTTTTTCCTGTCACAATTGCCTTGTTTGGTTGGCAATTGATAGAAGTTTGAGTTTTCCTTTCATTTTTTGGACAACTAGAAAAATCTAGTTTGACTGCAATATTCTCACAAGTTTCTCCTTTAATTTCCTCAATTTGAGCACATGTGGAAGCTTGTGCGCTTTGGATGACCAAATTGCTAAGAAGAAGTACCGAGAAAATTCGAAATAATACTAAAGATAAATTAAACCTTAACCGATAAAACATAGTGATCTCCTGAAATTAGAAACTTTAACTAAGTAGAAATACGTAAAATTTTAAGTGGCTACTAGATGAAAAGCGAGACAAAAATGAAAGTAAATTTATCTTTGAAAAGCAAAATCCTGACTCTTTCTCTCGGGATTGTTGTCGTACTGGCTTCTATGAGTTTTTACGTTATGGATAACCTCAATAGCTCCAAAAAAGAGTTAATGTCCAATACCATAGGCGCCTATGTCAAGGGTCTTGAAGCTTCCATTGCAGCTCAATACTACGAACGCTATGGGGATGTTCAGGCCTTTGCTTTAAATCCAAGTCTGCAGTCTGAAAACAAAGATGAAATAATTAAGACCTTAAATAATTTTGTTACCCTGTATCAAATTTATGACTTGATTGCTGTAGTTGATAAAGATGGAAGATTAATTGCAACGAACGAAGTTAAGCCTGATGGTGTAGCAATTAGTACAACTAAGCTGTACGAAAAAAACTATGCCCAAGAAGAATGGTTTATTCATACCCTTAACGGGCAATTTACAGACGATAAAGATAAGGGGCTTCTTGGAACTTATGTTGATCAACCTGCATTTGACGCTCTTTCAACATTGGCTTACGGTCAAAAACTTTACGGTAATGGATTTTCTACTCAAATTAAAAATAAAAAAGGTGAAGTGATTGGTGTCCTTACCAACAGAGCTGGATTTAGATGGGTCGAAGCTGAATTTACCATACTTTCAGGGATCATGGAAAAATCGGGATTCAAAGATATCACCATCAACTTGTTTGATAAAAAAGGAACAGTTCTTTCTGAATTTGACACCTCTAAAGATCAAGCCAACATGATTAATCGCGACGACAAAGTATTAAATAAGCTTAACTTAGTTGAAAAGAAAAATAATCTAGTGGAAGAACTCGTTGCAGGAAAAAATGGAGTAGGAGCAGGTTTAGATACAATAACTGACCGTCAAATGCTCGGTGCATACACTCCTGTAAGAAGTAATAAGTTCACAGAGTCTCTTGGGTGGGGAATCATGATTCGCCTAGATCAAGAAAGTGCTTTTAGTGAAATTAATCACATGTCGATAATTTTTTATTCCATCTTTGCAGGATTAGCGATCCTGTCATGTATTCTTGCACTCTTCTTTGCCAGAACATTGACTAATAAATTAAATTTCATCGTAGAAAATTTAAATGAGGGTTCTGGAGGATTGTCCAAAGCGGCTGAAGATCTCTCTGTTATTTCAAGTAAACTCTCTGAAGGTGCAGTGGAGCAAGCTGCTGCAATTCAAGAAACTGCTGCTTCAGTTGATGAAGTAAGCGCCATGATTAAGAAAAATTCTGATAATGCCCTTCAGTCTCAAAAAACTTCTAACCAAGGTAGAAATACTGCGGAAGAAGGTAAACAGGCTGTAGAAGATATGTTGGTTGCAATCGATGATATCAGCAAAAGCAATATTACTATTATGCAACAGGTAGAAGATAGTAATAGACAAATTTCTGAAATCGTCAAAGTCATTTCTGAAATAGGAAACAAGACAAAAGTGATTAACGATATTGTTTTTCAAACAAAGCTACTTTCTTTTAATGCTTCGGTTGAAGCTGCCAGAGCGGGCGAACACGGAAAAGGCTTTGCTGTAGTTGCAGAAGAAGTTGGTAACTTGGCTCAAATGTCAGGTAAGGCAGCAAAAGAAATCTCTGAAATGCTTACTGAGAGTATTAATAAAGTTGAAAACATTGTGAAAGATACTAAATCAAATGTTGAAAGATTAATTATTGATGGAAAGGGTAAAATTGAAACGGGAACGGCAACGGCAAGAGCATGCCACCAAACACTTGAAAAAATTATCGCCTCAGTGATTGAAGTCGATAGTATGGTCGTAGAAATTGCCACTGCATCGAGTGAGCAAGCACAAGGCGTATCTGAAATTAATAAAGCGATGAATCAGCTTGATGAAGTTACACAATTTAATTCCACAATGGCCCAAGATTCAGCTAAATATGGTAATGACTTAAAAATTCAATCGAGAAATTTATCTGGAATGGTTACAGAATTAATGGGGCTTATAGAAGGCAACTCTAGTTTACATGAAACTACAAAACGAATTTCTGTAAACACAACTCCCGAAGTTCATGAATATGATCAAAACAAAGTGATTAAATTACACAGTAAAAAGAAAGAAGTTCAGATTGTAGAGAAAAAAGTGGTTGGAAGTGATGTTACTCCTCAATCTGAAGACCCACGTTTTGAAGACTTTTAAGCTTACAGAGATTTTATGGACGATTTTGAATTAGAAATTAAGAAAGATTTTCTGGTAGAAGCTTTAGATTTACTGATAAAAGCTGAAAATGCTTTTATGCGTTTAGAAAGTGAAAGAGAAAACCCGGCACTTATTGATGAAATATTTCGTCTTGCCCATAACCTCAAGGGTACATCTAAGGCAGTTGGTTTTGATCAGCTTTCTGGCTTCACACATGTGGCAGAAAACTTAATTCTTAAAATAAAAGAAAAAGTAATACCGGTTAATAATACTGTTATCTCCGTTTTACTTGCATTTAATGACCGAGTCAATGAAATGGTACGAGGGTTAAATGAAGATATAAGTCGTGAATTTGATGTTAACGATATAAAAGAAAAGTTAATAGAAGTTACGTCAGGAACATTTAAGCAAGAAGTTGTCCCTCAGGAAGTAGTTATTGAACCTTCTGTTCAAGCCGTAGCTGCCATCGAAGAAACTGTTGTCGAGTCTCCCGTTATAGAAAATTTAAACACCGATATTAGTGTTGAACAAACTCAACCTATTAAAAGCAAAAAAGCTGCAACAACTGCTGCATCATCAGAAGATGATACTATTCGAGTAAAGCTCTCAAGAATTGATAAACTCAATAATATGATGGGTGAGTTAATCATCATGCAAACGGTGCTTGATCAAAGACGCTATATTCATATTCAAGATGAAATCGCCAATAAATCAATAGCTCAAATGGGAAAACTTTTTAAAGAGGTTCAAGAAATTTCCATTTCACTCAGAATGCTCTCATTAAAATCTACTTTTCAAAAATTGTCTCGCATTGTTAGAGATACTTCGAGCGCTCTTGATAAAAAAGTTAATCTGCAAATAATTGGTGAAGATACCGATGTTGATAAGACTGTCTTAGAACAATTAGGTGACCCCCTTGTCCATATTGTCAGAAACGCCATTGATCACGGTCTTGAATCAAAAGAAGATCGTCTAAAAGCGAACAAATCGATCGAAGGTGTTGTTGAAATAAATGCATTTCATGAAGGCAGTAATTTAGTTATTCAAATTACAGATGATGGCAAAGGAATTAATCCAGAAGTCATCCGTAAAAAAGCTATCGAAAAGAATATTATCACGCCCGATATTAGAATGTCTGACACCGAAATTATTAATTTAATATTTCATCCAGGATTTTCTACCAAAGAACAAGTCACTGAAGTGAGTGGTCGTGGCGTAGGAATGGATGTAGTAAAAACAAACATTCAAAACCTAGGTGGCGAAGTTGTCATTCAAAGCAAGGTAGGCATAGGGTCAAATTTTAGAATAACTCTGCCTTTAACCATGGCGATCATTGATGGAATGGTGATCAATTCACGGGAAAACTTATATGTTTTACCGTTAAATCAGATTCATGAGCTAATTAGAGCTGATCAAAAAGACATTCATCATCTCTCTAGTGCTGGAAGTTTCCTCAATTTACGTGGAGAAACAATTCCATTTTTCCAATTATCCCAAAAATTAGGTCTTAATAAGGTTGATATATCTCAATCGATTATTCTTATCGTGAGATCAGGTAAATATCCTTTTGGGATACAAATTGATGATGTCTCACACCGTCAGCAAATTGTTATAAAGCCTTTAGGTAAAGAGTTAGAGAAAAATTCTGGGTTTATGGGGTCTGCCATCCTACCTAATGGTAAGCCGGCTTTAATTCTTGATCTGGTTGAATTGTTTATTGATGACTTAAAACAAAGTAAAGCTTATTCAAAGCTAAAAGAGGTCTCTTAATATGGAAAAGTATTTAGAATTTTCATTGGGAACAGAAAACTATGCCATTCCTCTTCTTAGAGTAAAAGAAGTTATACCTGTTCCTCAAACGACTGTTGTACCAAATTCGCCAAACTACTTTAAAGGAATAATGAACTTGAGAGGCCTTATTATTTCTATTATTGATTTACGGGCTAAACTTGGAATAAATACCAAGAAAAATGAGCACGTAGAAGAAGCTGTTATTATCGTTGATGTTGATGGATATAATATTGGTCTTATCGTTGATTCGATCAACCATGTACTTAGCTTCTCTCTCGATAAAGTATCAGAGATTCCTGAAGTGAAATCACAAAATAATGCTCAATATATTATGGGCGTTTATCGTTCCGAAAATAGTTTAACTGTTTTACTCGATCTTAAAGGTATTTTAAGTTTCACTGAATTATCGAAAATAACTAAAAGGGCGGCTTAAGTGACTGCACTCAAAAAAGTCTTCATAAAAGATCTTGATGATCTGTCAGCTTACCTTTGTCCCATTGTAACTAAAGTTACGGGAAATATATTAGGACCAGCTCAAGTTAGTATGGTGAAAAGCCGTCTGAGAAAACATCTAGGCGACCTAGAAATCACAAATCCAGAAGACTATGTCACCTATTTTGAAAGAAACTACGATCAAGAAATTAATGCCATTGTTAGTTTGCTAACGACACATCATACTTTTTTCTTTCGTGAGTTTCCTCATTTTGAATTTTTGCTTAAAAATCTTGATACATTAGTTGCAAACGTTAAGGCCAGAAAAGATAATAAGTTAAGAATTTATTCAGCAGCATGTAGTAGAGGCCAAGAGGTCTACTCGATCGCCATGTTTTTACAAAAGCATGTAGTTGGAAAATATCCAGGCATTGATTTTGAAATCTTGGGATCTGATATTGACCCTGTAAGTGTTCAGTTCTCTAAAAATGCTGTCTACCCTATAAAGGAAGTTGGATCAATTCCTGTTACTTATTTAGGTAACCATTGGCAAAAAGGCACCGGTGAGATTTCAGAATTTGCAAAAGTTAAGAATGATTTGAAAAAGAAGTGTCGTTTTGAAGTTTTGAATTTACTTGATCTAAAATCAAAACTAGGAAATGAAAAATTTGATATCATCTTTTGTCGAAATGTATTTATATATTTTGATCCTAAGACTATTTCAAATGTCTTGTCTCAATTCAGAAATCATCTTTTTCATGATGGTTTAGTCATAACAGGTTTAAGTGAATCACTTTCTGCTCTCAATGAAAAAGTAAGGGTCGTAGGGCCCAATGTTTATTCCTTCAACTTAGAGCCAAAGATAGCTACAAAAGCTGAAACTGTCATTTCTCAACCTATGACAAGAAATAAAATAAAATTGTTACTGGTTGATGATAGTGTCAGTGTTTTAAAAATCTTAACCAGAATTTTTTCTTCTGATCCTGATTTTGAGGTTTTGGGAACGGCTGGCAATGGTATTGAGGCCACGGAGTTTCTCAAGAAAAACCGAGTTGATGTAATGATCTTAGACATTCATATGCCTGAAATGGACGGTATAGAGTATCTTGAGAAAAACTTTTCAACGATGCATCCAAAAGTCATCATGTGCTCAAGCGCTAGTCGAGAAGATGCACGTTATGCACAAAAAAGTCTAGCCCTTGGGGCCATCGATTTTATTGAAAAACCTGCGATGAATAAAATTGATGAAAAAGCTGAAGAACTTAAGATGAAAATTAAAACAGCGATGATGAGTGATAAGGTCGTTGAGAAAAAAATCTTTGATGCACAAATTAAAAAAGACTTCGTGGTTACTCAACCGGAAAAGCATAATCGCTTATTTTTCAGTAATAGCTCCGATATCAAAAAGCTAGAACTGATATTAAAAGAGCAGACTTCTTCGGCACCCCCCATTTTTGTTTTTTTTGATTTAAATTCAATAGTTCTAGAAACTTTTGTGAACGACTTAAGCAGTAAGGGGATAAAAGGCTATTTATACGAAAATAATATGGACATCCGAATTGGAAATATCTACTTTTGTAATCTTGATTCAAACCTAGAACACTTAACGAGAAGATTTTTGATCGGTAATCTATCTATTAGTGCACTTGGATTTTGTCCTCCTAAAACAGTAGAAGCGCTCACCCGTTTAAAGGGATCAAAAACTCAGATAATGATTGAAGATCTAAAGGGTCAAAATTCAAAAGCGATTGCACTGGCCACTGATTTATTTCCGTGGACAAGTTTTTCGCATATTGGAACTGAATATCTAGCGAAAAAGGAATACTAATTTGAAAGACTTTGACTGTATTATTTTACAGAAAAATCAAAGTTGCCTCTTTATACAAGAGGCAAATGGTCATTTTTTTCATTTCTTAATTGAGAATTCAAATTTTAAAGATCTTTCTTCTCAAATAACAAAGATTAAAACGTTTAAATTTATTGGTCAGTCTTTTGTCCTTGATTCTCTCATTCAGTCATTTCCCCAGTTAAAAGTTAAAATTGAAAAAAGTTTGTTCCCCATAAATGAATTAGAGATACTTTTCAACTCTCAAAATGGCCAGATCAAGGTATCAAAAGAAGCTGCTAAGATAGAAAAAAAACGGAAAGTACTTATTGTCGATGATAGTAAAACAATTCAAAAATTGATTAGTAAAATTATTTCGACTTCTTCTGAACTAGAAGTAATGGCTATTGCCAACGATCCCGAAGAGGCCATCCAAATTATCGATCAAATGCGGCCGGATATTATTACCCTTGATCTTCATATGCCAAAACAAACAGGACTTGAATTTCTTAAGGGTTATCTAAACGGCAAACATATTCCTGTGGTCATGATATCATCAGTTAGTTTGAGCGAAGGTCCTCAAATTATTGATGCACTTTCGAGTGGAGCACTCGATTATATACAAAAACCTTCTTTTGATTCGCTTGATGTCGTTGCCCCACTGATTATTCAAAAGCTTGAAACTTTATCTCGGATAAAAGTTGATTTTCAATCCAAGAATTTATTAACTTCTAAGCCGGTAATTCGTTTTCAAGACACAGATGGATTAATCGCGATTGGTTCATCAACTGGTGGTACTCAGGCTTTACAAGAGATTTTTACTCAGCTACCTGCTCAAATTCCTCCTATAGTTGTTACTCAACATATTCCTCCTGTTTTTTCAAAAGCTTTAGCCGATCGCCTTAATTCGCTTTGTCCTTTTTTAGTTAAAGAAGCCGAAGATGGAGAAATACTTAAACCAAATACCGTTTATATAGCCCCAGGTGGAAAACAATTTAAACTTAGAAAAGAAGGAAGTATAAAGCGAGTTGTTATTACAAACGATGCTCCTGTAAATCGATTTATCCCTTCGGTTGATTATTTATTCAATTCTCTTGTCGATTTAAAGGAAAAGAATCTTGTTGCATTCATTCTTACTGGAATGGGGAAAGATGGTGCTCAAGGTCTATTAAAATTAAAAAAGGCGGGAGCAACGACTATTGCCCAGTCAGAAAAAGGTTGTATCGTTTTTGGTATGCCTAGAGAAGCAATCAATCTAGAAGCTCATTGCCACATAATTGAATTGAAATCTATACCCAGTAAGATGGTCGAAATTTATAATTGTAAAAAAATTAAAAAAGCCAGCTAAATATCTAAATTTGCCTTTGATCCAATGACCATTTTGACCAAATCAACGGTATTATTGATGGAAAGTTTTTTCATTAAATTAAAGCGGTGAGTTTCTACCGTCCTGTGACTAATATCAAGCTTAACTGCAATTTCTTTCGCACTTAAACCTTCAACAATGAATTGTATAATTTCTTTTTCTCGCTCTGTTAATGAGCTAAAGGTATCCGGGTTTTTTTCATCAGTATTTTTTTTGTAATTAATAATTAAATTCAGCGTTTTGGGTAAAAAATAAGTTCCTTCTGCATAGACTCTATTGATGACGAGCACTAGATCTTCCATTTCGCTGTCTTTAATCAAATAGGCATTTGAGCCAAGATTGATGCTTTTAACAATGTATTCAGGATGATCATGCATAGAGAGGATAATTATTTTAATAGCAGGATGCTCTTTTTTTAATTTGGAAATGAGTTCAAAACTTGTCGTTTCTTTTAGCGAAATATCAAGTAATAGGATGTCGAATTCATTATTGTATTTTAAAAAGTCCTCAAGTTTATCGACAGTACCACTTGAGCCAACAATGTGAAACTCAGTATTTTTTGAAAGCAATGATTCTATTCCATTTCTTACTAATGTGTGGTCATCGAGTATATAGATTTTAATTTGCGACATAGAATTTATCCTTTATTGGAATTAGAATTTGGCATTTCAAAAAATCCTTTTCTTTCAGATATTCGATCGTTCCATTAAGTAATTCGATTCGGTTGTTCACTGTAAGTTGTATTATTTTATTAGGGTCTTCTCCATTGTTTGGTTCTTGATAGTTAATCGCCAATATATCGCCTTGAATTTCCAAATTTAATTTTAATAATTTATTCTGAGTGTGTTTGATAGAGTTGTGTAACAGTTCCTGTATTATACGGAATACATTGATTTCTACAAAGTCTTTAAGACGTACCGTATCCATGTTTTGAGAATAAGTTAGTTCAAGTTTACGATCATGCTTTAAATTAGTTCTTTCTGTAAGTTGTCTTACGCCAGCGATGAGGCCAAGATTAACTAAAACTGACGGCATGATGTTCTGGCTAATTTCTTTCAACTCAATTAAAATTTGATCACATACTTCTAGCATTTCGGTATTTTTTAATTCAATGATTTTCATTTTTAAATAGGTTAAGTTTTGTCCGATTGAATCATGTAAATGCATGGCAATTTTTGATCTTTCCTTTTCCTGACTAAGTAGAGTGAGCTCGACTTGCTGGTCCTTTAATCGCGCTACTTGATTATTTAGTGAGAGTGCTTTTTGAAAGATACTTTCACTAAATTTAAAAATGAATATCAATATAGCGATGGTAATTATTAAATAGATGGAAATAATCGTAGGTAAAAAATTTCTTAATGGTTCAAGTACCTCGTCAATATCAATTTCAGCAAGAATAGCCCATTGAAAGTTTCTAAAATCAAAAAGATCAAAAGCGGATAAAACTTTTTGTTTTCGATAGTCATCTAGTATTTCTTGGCTTGTTATTCCCGAAAACGCTTTCTGAATTGCCTGATGTTCAAACTTGTTTTTGTACCAAAATCCATTGAAACGAGACTTTGTACGAAGCCTGGAATCTTCATTCGCTAAATAAACTTCTCCTGTTTTCCCAAGACCAGATCTAAGGGAGAGAATCGTATTGATACTATTAAAACTTTCTTCATGACAAAAAATCCAATCACTATCTCTTTTTTTGCAAAGCATATAACTAGTATCATTTTCAACCGTAAACAAACTATCGATTGCTATGTTGTTGATCAATTTTTCTTTGATGGTCTGATTTAGCAAATTTGCTTGATAAATAGTTTTCCACTCATTCTTGATCCTTTGAAGTAGGATGATGTTTAAAATTATTTGATCTTTGTTAAATGACTTGGTTTTAAGATTTTTATATATTTTACTTTCGTTTTCGAGCAGTTGATTTTCTCTTAAATCAAAATAGAGTTTGAGCTTTTCCTTGGAATTCTCTCGCACCGTAATAAGTTGCTCAAAAGATCTTTCGAGTAGTACTTCTTTTGCTTTTTGAAAAAAAATATAGGGCGTTAAAGTAAGTAAAGGTACAAAAATGATTACGTAGCTTAAGACCAATCTAAAGAAAAAACTTTTTCTAAGATCCTTCTCGTTTTTACTTAGCTTTTCCTCTAACTTTTTCATTTTTTGATTTTATATCAATGTTATTTGTTAAGCTATCAATTTGCTTTTGTTGAGCCTGTACAAGCTTCACTAAATTGGGAACCAATCTATTATAATTGATTTGAGTTGTTTTAATTGTTTTCGCTTTCTTGTCAGCACCAATTTGAGTGGATTTTTTTACATAACTGGTTTCGATCAGCTCAGGGAAATTTTGTTCAATGGCCTCCAGAGAATCGATATCGAGAGATAGTAGTTCTTCGGTCTTATCATCTGTGGCAAAACAGTTGAAAGAAATTGAGAGAAGAATAATTAAAGATAATTTTTCCATTATGACCTCTTAACTCATTCTATTCGATCTATATTTTAGTTCCATACGTACCCTTGCTTAGTTGGTACGTATAAATACTTAGTTTGTTCGAATAATTAGGTGAGGGCTTAAATTATGAAAAGAAATTCAAGCCCTAGAATGAGCAGGAGGTTTTTATCGATTGCCATCCACTGGCCCAGAGGGTTTAAAGTTTTTTTGAAATTTAATATCACTAGCGTTTAAAGTTGCTCCATGTTCACGACGAAACATTTTACGTATAGATGTGTCACTCTGTGCAGTCTGTCTGCAAGTATCAAAAATTTTCAAGCGATCAGCACAACGTACACAAATCCATTCGGCTTCAGTTGTTGGATTGTTATGGTGATAAAGTTCAACATCTGGATAAGTTCCTTCACAGGCTTCACAAAAATTTCTTTGCACTTGATGAGTAATTTCTTCGGTCACTTTTTTACGTGGAATTTGTTCACGTAAGTTTGGTGATTTCGGTGCTTCTGTTGGCTTTAAGCCCTTTTTAAGTAATTGTTCTTTTAAACTACCCATATAAACCTCGCTGAAGATTTCAAAATTCCAAAGATAGGATATTAGTTAAAGGGGAAGTTGTAATGGGGATTTTAAGTTAAAATATCGATTAAAAAGATGAATAGAAAGGTCAACTATATAGACAGCCTTTGACACTATCCATAATTCATAGATAAATAACGTTATGAAAAAGATTATTAATACCTCTGTATTTTTCTCAAACCTTTCAAAAACACTTGTCTATTCGTTAGAATACCGTTTGCTTTACCAGCTTTCGAATTCTCTTTCTTGGTTTGTTAAAGCTCCCCTTAAGGAAAAAAATCAGGAAATCGTAAAACATCTTCGCCAAAAAATACTTTCTCTCCATCAGCAAGATGCTCAAAATATTTCAGATGGTTACTATCCATTAGAGGTCATCAAGCCAAAGTCACCCAAAGATCATTTAATGAATTTGCCTTACCTCTTGTTAGATTCATTAAAAGTTTCACGGCGCAGAAAATTAAATTTAAAAAAAGATTTTAAAGTTGAACCGCAAGATGTGCCAGATTATTTAAAACGAAACTATCACTTCCAAACGGATGGTTATTTTTCAGAAAAGTCGGCGATGATTTATGAGCATCAAGTGGAAGTGCTGTTTTCTGGCACTGCTGCACCCATGCGAAGAATGCTTATTAAGCTTATTAAAGAAAAAATAAAAACCGGGAAACCACTTCGAATTTTAGAGTTAGGAGCTGGAGTTGGTTCCGCTAGTATTGATTTCGCGCATAGTTTTCAATTTGAATCATACACTCTCTTAGATATTTCAAAGCCCTATCTTGATGTTGCCCAAGCTCGATTGACTGGTAAGAATTTGCATTTTGTTCAAGCTCCGGCCGAGAAAATTCCTTCTTTAGATAACCAATTTGATTTAGTTTTTTCAGTTTTTCTTTTTCATGAATTACCTCGCTCAGTTCGCGAGAAAGTTTTAATTGAATCTTATCGAGTACTTGCTCCTCAAGGAATTATGGGTATATGTGATTCAATTCAAATTGATGATGATCCAAAGATAAATGGGGTACTGGAGAATTTTCCAGTGGATTATCACGAACCATTTTATAAAGACTACACACTTTGGAATGCCAAAGAGGCACTAAGCTTGGTAGGTTTTAGAGATATTGCTTCGGATGTTAACTTTCTTTCAAAGTATTGGGTTGCGGAAAAATAAGGATTATTTTTAATAAAAAATGCTTACTAACAAAAACATAGAAGTTGGAACGATTTCGACCTCACAAGTTTATTTAGTTAGACCAAGGATTGTTTGATCGATAGCAGCTTTTCTTTTAAGAGTAGAGGCTAAATGTACTCATGTCTAACGGTAGACATGGATTAGTCACAGAAAAATACATCACTTTCACCCAAAAATTGTTTCAACCAGATTTTGAAATTGCTTCTTATGTCTGGCAGTTTCTACCGCTTCAATATATTCTTTTCTTCTCTTTTGTGGATTCTCTTTAGACTTTATATTCCATGTCGGTGTTTCAATTTCATATTGTTTGCAGATATACTCGGTCAAAATTCTGCTCCATCTTCCGTTTCCATTTGCAAAAGGATGAATCGTTAAAAGCTTCTCATGTATTCTGGCGATGATCTCTTTCTTAGAATATGTGTTATAAGTAAACCAGTATTCTGAGTCACCAAGTAGTTGCATAAGTTCCGTTCTCACTCCACAAGGAAATAAAAAATCTGGATTGGCAAGTTCATGAGTTCTAATATCTCCTGCCCAACTCCAAACATTTCCGAGTAACTTTTTATGAAGATCTAGCCAAAAGCTGTAATCTAAACTTTTCACACTGGTGTTTTCAAGCCAAGCCAAACCTTCAGCAATATTTTGTTCTTCATACTGGTCAAGTTCACCCATCGTTTGAATATTTTTGGGTTTAAGTCCTTTTAAAAGATCAGGTGGCAATGGTGTTTGGCCATCTCTGTCCTTAAAGAGAAAATTACTCACCAGATTTTTCCTTTTTCTAAAAGTTTCACTGCCAAAGTCTCAATTCTAAACTTAAGGTCTTCTTTCACTTTTTGATCTTCCAAACTCATGTGCGTGTCTGCTTTTAGAATTGTTCTCTTTGCTTTTTCAAAAGCTTTCTTATGAAGTAAATCAGGAATATCGTCCCTTGGAACGAAGGCATATACAAATTCACATTCCATGGCCTCAGCAAGGTTTTTAAGAGTGTCGATAGTGATCTTACCTTCTGCTTCTCTTTTTTCTGCTTGAGCCACAGTGGGAAGAGAAAGCCCCGCAAGCTTAGCCAGCTCTTTCAAAGTCATACCGAAGACCGAACGAGTGTATTTTATCCATCCAGGTCTTACTTTCATATGTGGAACGGCTTTAAGAAGTTCTTTTCGTCTCTTCTGGGCATTTCTAATGGTAAGTTTATCCAACATAATGAAATCCTTGTGTTCTTATACATAAAATAATGGCATAAAATAGTGTTTTTTTACATAATATTATATGATATATTTATTTAAATATACATAATAATGGAAGTGAGATAAATTACTCAAGGGCTTGTTTTTAATATGTTTTATTGCAAATTAGTACTTCTGTGACTAAGTGAGTAAGCTATTAAATATGTGTTCTATAAGCTTTGAGCGACAATTCAATGAAACAAATTCGCATATATCTTAAAGGAGAAAGAAGAGAAGACTGAAGACGAACTAGGTTATCGTCCCATGGGGGACAAGTACGAAGTCACATTCAAGAATGGTAAGACGTTCAACTACATTGCCAAAAATGTAAAAGTCATTGAGCCTCGTGAGTGCTTTTCCTATTTCAAACGTATCGCTGATGAAGTTGGGCTTGAGGCAAAAGTTGAAGGGGACAGAACCATCAACTTACTCTCTCTCAGTTATTCCAAGATTGAGAGGTGCTCTCTGTCAGAAGACAGTATTTTTAGTTCAATTATTCCTGGTATATCTCCAAAATAAAGTTCAATTTCTTTTTTGAAGCTTTTTTATTTTCAGCAATTCCTCCAAGACAAATTTATCTTTCGCTCGTGGCATGGCTGCTTTCGCTTTTATTAAGTCATCTAATGAAATAACCAAACAACTTTTACCAAATAATGGAATCGAGATAGCATTCTTTTTTAATTCATCAAAATTTCCAACACCAGTAACATTGATAAAGATATCTAATACACCTGCGTCTGTTTGTAGGTAAATGTTTTGAACTTGTTCGTTTGGTAGGGGCTTATCATTAAATGAAATGATCTTGTCCAGATTCATTCGATGAGTGGGACGTAATTCTTTTAAAGCTAGTCGAAGTTTTTCTATTTGTTCTTTTGAGATGATAGCGCAGATGTCGAGGTCTTGGGTTACAAGATTAGAGCCATGAACAACACTCGCAAACCCGCCGATTAAAATAAATTCAATGTCGTGATCAAGCAATGTTTTTAAAAGATAGTTAAGATCTTTTTGCATCATTACCTTTTGTTATTTTTTTTAATTCATTTAAGAGATTAAGGGCTTTTTGATGATTGATGATTCTTTCTTCAGGGGTCAAAGACAAATTGCGAAGAAGAAGATTATCTTCCTGATTAATATTTTGAGGATCTATTTTTTGAACTTTGCTCATATTAGTAAATTCTAGCCTTAAGAATAAAATCAGACCACTCACTTAAGACGCTCGAACATACCGATCCCGAAACATCAAAAATTCTGACTGATTTTTTTTAGAACACGTGTAATATGAATGAAATCGAATTTGAAAAAGAATGGCGGGAGAGACGGGACTCGAACCCGCGGCCTTCTGCGTGACAGGCAGACGTTATAACCAACTTAACTACTCCCCCGAGTACTTTGAAAAGTGACAAAAATATAAGAGTTGTCAGGATTTAAGTCAAGGAAACTTTCAATTTAATTGAAAGAAGAGGCAAAAATGAACATTTTTATTACCGGTGGAGCATCGGGCATGGGGGCAGAACTGGCCAAAATCTACCTTTTGCAGGGTTGCCGTGTTGGAATTTGTGGACGGGATTCAGGAAAATATATAACGGCTTTGACCGAAGTTTTTCATTCCCTTGATCCAAAAATGCTTTCTCGCTTAGAATTTTTTGTGGCCGATATATCCAACCGTACAGAACTAGAACTTGCTGTAAAAAGTTTTTTAAATGGGCAGAAGCTTGATATCTTTATTGCTAACGCTGGAATTCCAACCGGAAAAAAATCTTCGATGCCTGATTTTGACAAAGCGCGTGATCTGATTAATATTAATGTGTTGGGAACATTGAACAGTTTCGATGTAGCCTTTCAAGAGATGAAAAACAGTGGTGGTCAAATCGTTGCCGTAGCCTCGGTGGCGGGCATGAATGGTCTGCCAGGAGTAGCGCCTTACTCTGGTTCTAAGGCTGCCGTAATAAAAATGTGCGAATCTTATGCTTTGGACTGGAAGAGATTTGGTATTACAGTAAGCTGTTTGTGTCCGGGATTTGTTGATACCGCCTTCACCAAAATCAATAATCACTCCATGCCTTTTTTGATGTCGGCGGCCCGAGCTGGGCAACTTATGAAGTCGGCAATTGATGGGAAAAAAAAATTCTATGTTTTCCCTTTGCGAATGTATTTAATTTGCTTTATATTATCAGTTATACCGCGTTACTTTTACAGAATGATAATGTCTTTAAAGATATTCAACTATAGTAGTTAATTAACAATTAACTCTAACTAACAAAGAAGGAAGGACTATGAAGAATTTACTCGTAATCGCTGCTCTTCTTGTTGTAGCTGCTGCTTGCAACAAGAAAACTGAAACTACTACTGAAGCTGCTCCTGTTGCTACAGAAGCTGCTGCTCCTGTTGAAGCTGCTCCTGCTGCTCCTGTTGAAGCTGCTCCAGCTGAAGCTGCTCCTGCTGAAGCTGCACCTGCTGAAGCTGCACCAGCTCACTAATCTGTAACTATTAAATAGGTACAAGATATGAAGGCCCTGGTTGTTTGTTTAACTTTTGTTCTCTCACTTTCAGCTCTAGCTGCTTCTACAAAGAAGAAAAGCTCTGAGACGAAAAATGAAAAAGCCAAAGTTACACAAACACCAGGGCCTTGTCTTACTCCCACACCGAAAGCGCAAGATCCATTCAAAAAAGATGAAAAGAAAGTTGAACCACAGGGCTTTAGCCTGCAAGGTGGAGATACTGGATGCAAACTTCAGTAATTAAGAATTCCAAAAATCTCTAATCGGAAAATTAAAATAGATCGAAGGGTAAGGTTCACTCATCATAGTGAAGTGCCACCATTCTTGACGATAATTTTTAAAACTATGTTTCTTCATGATATCGACGAAAAATTTTCTTCGCTCTTTTATTTCGTCAGAAAGTTTTGGGCATTCTGTATGAGAAGTATCGTGAAAATAATCAAAGATCGATCCCATATCTAATTCTTTTTTGGTCACAAGATCATAAAGAGTTAAATCAACGGTACTGCCCCGACTATGAGAAGATTTTTTAGCCAAATATCCTTCTTCAAAAAGATCTCTCTTTTTGATCTCAGGAAAATATAGTGGATGGTGATCGGGACCTGGTTCTTGCGACCATCGATAAAAGTGATCTACCGCCATTTGTGGACGATAAGAATCAAATAGCATGAATCCAAGTTTGTGCTGTTCAAGTTCAAGAGCCGCGGCTTTAAGCATCTTCGCTGCAACTCTGGTGAGGAGTGGATAAGGGTTATAGTAGCCTTCTACTGGCATTCCAATAAAGTTTTCAGGTCCATAATAATCCGCTCTGTAAATTAAATGAGGAATTTCCATTTTTAGATTACAAAATTCTGGTGGAATTTTTTCTTGCTCAATGGCAATCACTGATTCAAGAGGAAGATGATGAAACTTTACTGCCATATCAGAAAATTCAATTTCTAATTCAGGATTAAATTTTTTCTCTAAACCTTTGGTCACAAATGAAACATGAGGGTAAATAGCCATCATTTGTTCAAATGTATGTGGAATCACCATTTCCGCATGTTCAAGTCCGCTTTTGTGAACAGAGTTTTTCTTAGGCGCAGGAAGCTCTATTAAAGGAATTTTTTTTTCAAAATAGGAGAGGGGATTAAATAATTTAAAACTGGCAATTGGCCTTCCTCCCACTTCTTCTTCAGTCAGTAGCTTTCCGTATTGAGAAAGTTTCTCTTTCATTTCCTCGTATTCGCTCAGACTTTGCACCCGGTAACAAAGATGATCAATCATGAAGTCTTTCACTTCAATTTGAGCTTGGTCTAAGTGCTTCATGAGTTTATTTAAAAATAGATTATGATCGCCAATCAGTTCTTTCATAAGTTTAAGTTTACCATGAGTGGATTATGGTCTGAAGGGAAAGATTGTTTTTCCTGAAGAGTGGCCGGTGGATCAATCTTTTCGCCGTATTCTCCTAAATATCGAATAGCGTAGCTGCTCTTTTTATCCATTTTTTCCCAAAGTGCCTCAGATAAAAATAAATAATCGAGTTGAGAGCTTCGACGATATCCACTTTTAAAATAGTGGTGAGTAAAGCGTTCTTCTAAAGGAATTTCAGCCAGCTCTAAAACGTCTTTCATCACAAATTGATTTTCCGCAAGATAAAGCGGAAGAAATTCAAAGTCTGTATTATAAAGTGAGGCATTACCGTTAAAGTCCCCCCCTAAAATAAATGGAGTTTTCTGTTGATTTAAAATTTTAATTAAACCATTCACTTCTGCGGTACGTGCCTTTAATCCCCAGAAATCTTTTCGCTCAAAATCTAATTTGGATTTTAAGTGGACCACGAAGAAATTTAATAAGACGACACCATTACTAATGAGACTTAATTGTAAAAGGTTTCGATTAAAATCCTTTTTCTTCCCTTCTTTTTCAAATTGCAAAATATTGGTCACTGTATGTTGGTAAGGAAGATTTTTTTTTATCAAAATCCCTAAGTCAATTCCACGATTGGAATTACTTGGTGGACAAATGACAATGTACTCGTCTCCTAAAAAATAGTAGTTGAATGCTTCTAAACTATGAAGACCGCCTACTTCTGTCAGTAGAACAACATCTGGGTTGTGCTCGTTTAATAAGTAAGCAAGCTTGAGTGTTTTATGTAGGGGTTTATTTGGGACAAGCCCAAGCTTCAGCGCTTGCCACGAGTCTTCCGATAATGATTGAAAATCTTCATCGGAATATTTTTCCAGTGAAAGAAAAAGATTTTCGGCATTGAGGAAAATGACTTTTATGAATTATCCTTTGAACTTGATTTGTTCGCTCTCGAGGATCTTCTTAATAGTATCTCTTTTCTCACCTTGGATTTCAATCACACCAACATTATTCTTAATCAAAAAAGTTCCACCTGTGCCACACTTCTTTTTGAGTAAGGCACAGAGATCTTTTAAGAATTGATTGTTACGAGGTAGATTGTCGATCACTGAAACAGTTTTACCGCCGCGACCATTATTCTCCATCCGAATCTTGGCCACAATTTGATTTTTCACCACGACATCTTCAGTCTGGCACTCACATTCCACCATCAGCTCTTTGCACTTTGGACAACGAGCACTGAGCTTAGGATCATCGCTATAAACTAATTTGGCATCTTTCATAAATTCATTTTAAGCTAAAAAGAAAGCCCGCTTTTCAGCGGGCTTTCGATAAATTAAAAAATATTTGATTATTTTAAAGCAATCAAAGGAGCAATAAGGAGAGATACCACGCTCATAACTTTGATTAAGATGGCAACGCCTGGGCCTGACGTATCTTTGAAAGGGTCACCAACCATATCGCCAACAACAGCGGCTTTATGAGTGTCTGAACCTTTTGGATGCCCTGGAATTCCACCTTTTTCGATGAATTTTTTAGCATTATCCCAAGCTCCACCAGCGTTTGCCATAAAGAGTGACATAGTCGCACCAACTGCAAGAGATCCAGCAAGAACACCTGCTAAAGATGCTGGTCCTAGGAAAAAGCCTACAAGAACTGGAGCAACGATCGCAACAGCACCTGGGTAAAGCATTTCTTTAAGAGCCGCTTTAGTGGCGATATCAACAATCTTCTTCGGTTCTGGTTCAGCTTTAAGTTCCATTAGTCCTGGGATTTCTTTAAACTGACGACGAATTTCATCTACGATTGCACCAGCAGCGCGACCAACAGCAAGCATGGTTGCAGCGCCAACGAGATATGGAAGAACTGAACCAATTAAAATACCAATTAAGATTTTTGGATCAGTTAAGATTAAAGCTAGCTCTGGAAGGCCATTTTCAATACGGTAGTGATTCACTTCCATATTGTAAGCTGAGAAAAGGGCAAGCACCGTTAGGATTGCAGAACCGATAGCAAAACCTTTTCCGATCGCTGCCGTTGTATTTCCTACTGAATCTAGTTCATCAGTAATGGCGCGAACATCTTTTCCTAATCCAGACATTTCTGAAATACCACCGGCATTATCAGAGATTGGTCCGTAAGCATCAACAGTCATAACAACTGCTGTTCCACCAAGCATACCTACTGCTGAAAGAGCGATACCGTAAAGACCTAGGAAGTGATTTCCTAAGTAAGCTACGATCGCAACGATTAACATTGGCACTGCAGTTGATTCCATTCCTACTGCAAGACCATGAATAAGATTTGTACCTGCACCAGTCTTAGCAGCATTGGCAATTTTAGAAACTGGGCTCATTGAAGTATAGTAGTCTGTCACTAAACCAATAATCGCTCCACCAATAGCTCCAATGGCCATGATGTAAGTTACCGATTGAGTAACACCTAAAATGTTCATCACGATGAATGAAACGATAGCAAGAATCACTGGTGGCATAATGAGAGAGCCACGTAGTAGAGCTGCTGGATTCATATTTTTCATCAAACGAGCTAAGAAAATAGTAATGATTGAAACCGCTAATCCAAGTCCTGAAAGAACTAAAGGAAGACCGATCGCCATATTACGACTTGTTTCTGCGTTGTCATTTGAAGTCATGAGCGCTGGAAGTTGTTCTGGATTAGCAGTAATGGCAATCGCCATCGCCGCAACAATCGCTGCTACCATCGACTCATAAATATCTGCGCCCATACCAGCAACGTCACCAACGTTATCGCCGACGTTATCAGCGATCACTCCTGGGTTTCTTGGATCATCTTCAGGAATGTTTTCGATTACTTTTCCTGCGATGTCTGAACCAACGTCAGCAGCCTTAGTGTAGATACCACCACCAATACGAGCAAAAAGTGCAATTGATGAAGCTCCTACAGCAAAAGCGTGAAGGATAGGTGAAAGGTGAACATCATTTTTAAAAGTTGTATAAAGAAGACCTAAGCCAATTAACCCTAGAGCTGCTACAGAAAGCCCCATTACCGCTCCACCATCTAAGGCAGTCAGTAAGGCATTAGCTTTAACTCCTGAACGAGCAGCCTCAGTAGTACGAACGTTGGCGTAAGTAGCAGCCTTCATTCCTACGAAACCAGCAAGTAAAGAAAGGGCACATCCCAAGAGAAAAGCTGCACCAGCAATCCAACCCAACATAAAACCAACAGCAACAAAAACGACCAGGCCATAAACAGCGAGAGTCGCGTACTGGCGCTTTAGATAGGCCATTGCGCCTTCACGAATGTAACCGGCAATGCGGTTCATAACTTCGTTACCAGCAGGTAGGTTTACTACGCGGATATAAAAATAAACCGCAATCATTAATCCAATTATTCCAATGAACACGGGGGAATAAAGCCACATGGACCAGTTTTCAGGCATCATCGTCAACTCCAACTATGAAGGTTTAAGCGTTTAAATTTGATCCCAATTTGTACCCAGATTTATGCAATAAGTAAATGAAACTCTTGAGGAATTACCCATTAAGATGAGGCATGATCGGGTCTTTTTTAGAGAGTTAAAAAGACAAAGCCGTTTGCATCCAAAGTGGACCTTATGCTTCAAGGCGTCTTCGTTGTAATCTTAAGAAATTTCAAGGGGATACCATGAAGAATCTGGCAGAGCTCACCCTGCTTCTTGTGTTCGTGTAATGAAAGGGGGCTCTTCTGGAGCCTGGAATACACAAAGTTGTCTTTTAGAAAAAATTTAATAAAAAAGGCCACCGTGAAGTGGCCTTCTTATTTGTGGCGAGTTTTCGTCTATTTGAGAATCACGCCTAAGAGTTCATCGCGTTTCAGTGTTCGGTCCCCATGATGTACAGAGAGAACGTTATCAACTGTTTGCGTTTTACCCGCTGGGATAAGCACTTTGGCTTGAGCCAGTGGGATTATTTCATTTTTAATTGTGACAAAACTATCAACTTTATTCATGGCAATCTTTCCACCAATACCACTAATCTCTCCAAAGGAGATAAATTGCCCCGAATTAGAGAGTACTGATAAAATTTCATCATCAATCATCTCTGATTCGACTTCTGCTTTCAGGTTCATTGAACCAATGGAGAGGAAAATAGTGATAAGGATTAATAGATTTTTCATTGCAGGCCTCCTAAGTTTTCATTCAAGGTCAGAGTATCTAAAAGAGAAACACTAAAATAAGGAATAGTTCCTTGGTTTTTTTCATCGCACATGACAGCATACATGGCCTTAACCGCTTCTACCTGAATCTCTTTGATCTTTTTAATTCCTTCTTCATTCATCGACTCAGATAACGAATAAAAAAGCGTTTTTCCTTCATGAGCTAGTTCTGGTTTAAAAAACCTAATGAGCTCTGGAAGAAAGTTTTTTGCTACTTGGATATCAACCGAAAAATTTTTATTTAAAGCGTGATAATGATTATCTGCTCTCTTTTCAACAACATTTTTTGCTGCTAATTCCAGTAATTTATTTTTTCCTGTTATCCCAAGAATTTTTTCAATCTCTTTTAAGGCTACGCCATTACTGTTGGCAGCTAGCTTGTAGATCATATAAAGATCTTTATCCAAAAAAAGTTTATTAAGATCAAAGTGCATCTCAATTTCTTCACGATCAAAAATAAATTGATCAAATGACTTTCTTAAATAATCCCCAACGGGACCTTCAGTTTTAGAAAGAAGAACTGAAATTCTATTTTCTTTTTTCAGGAAGCTCACAAGTTGAAGAACAATATTAGGAGCAGGTGCTTGTTTGCTATCACCTTTTTTGGCTCCCATAAGTCTTCTCAGCGTGGCTTCCGAAACTCCTGAACGCTTTGCTATCGCATTTAAAGATAGAGAAGGGTGCTTCTCTAAATAGTCATCGATCAAATGTTGAAGGCTGGAATTTAAATCCAATTGTTTTCCTTTTGCTGGTTACTCTTTTAATGTAAAGCAAAGGGAGATTCATTGGATACCCAGTTTCGTGTAACAAATAATCTCTCACTTTTTCACTAAATCCGGGGCCAATTTGACCCCGGTAGTGTCAACATGAGACTGCACCTTAGTTCGAGCTGACTAATCTTACGGTCATCTTTCCCGTCATGTCAGAAGAGTCAATCGTTATCTGTCCGGTTAAATTGCTGTTTAAGCGAGGATTTAAAGCATGAACACCTGTTACATTTTTAAAACCCATAAAAAGTTGATTGATATAAACCTGTTGGCCGTTAACCGCTTTTACTCTTGGTGTTGACGTAAATCGTACTCGACGTTTATTGGAGATTGTTAAATCTTGATCGATATTTGATGTTGGTGCGCTATAAATATTATTTTCGACAGGTGAGTGTACGTGTGTCGATGGACCTGTTCCGTGTGGGTTAAGGGCCACTTGAAACATCAGAGATTTAAAAAATGCTCCTAGGTTTTGATCAAGATATAAATGTCCGCGATAATCATAGGAAACTTCCATTTCATGATTTCTGGTTCTTCCAGGAAGATTTAAGGTGAAACTAATTGTGCACATTTTTAGTTCCACCATTGGTGAGTTGGCGAATGCCGCGGGTAGAGCGCCGATGGACACGGCCTCTTTATTATCATTAAGTGTTGAAGTCTTTGGTAAACCGGCAGTGAACTGATCAAATAAAATAGTAAAACTATTATTGTCAGGTGCCATCACGATGGAAGCTTTTCCTGCAGGACATCCAATACCTTTTGCCATTACGCCTTGAAAGAGTGGATCTGCTGCAAAAGTTTTTGCACTTATAATAAAGATAGTTGTTAGTAATATTTTGTTCATCTTTTTTTCTCCTAAAAGAAAGTCTTTCTTTTTTTAAGATAAACTTCACACATTATTTTGACTATATGAGAAATAACTTTGAATGAAGTTTGTTCGTCATTTGACGAATGAGTGTCGTCACCTGACGAACAAATGCGAAATGGAACTTGATTGAAACTTTTCAAAGAGATTTTAAAAAGAGAAATTTAGTTTAACGAACAAACCAAACTAAACCGGGAGAGAAAGTATGGGTTTCAAAAATTTATTAAATGTTTCTATGGTTGCTGTTACTTTAGCTTTAACAGTTCTAACAAATGCTCATGCTGATGATGTTGCTCTTGGAGTTCCTGGCTACGGTGGTAACGGTTGTCCAATTGGAACTGCTTCTGTTACTTTAAGCCCAGATTCAAAATCACTTACTATTCTTTTTGATCAATTTCTGGCTGAAGCTGGTAAGAGTTCAAAGAAAACTATCGATCGTAAATCTTGTAACCTTGCAATCCCTATACACGTTCCAAACGGATTTTCTGTTTCAATTATTGGAATCGATTATCGTGGATTTGTTTCATTACCAAATTCTAGAGCGGTAGCTACTTTCAATACAGAATATTTCTTTGCTGGTATGGTAGGACCAAGATTCCAACGTAACTGGTTTGGTCCTTCAGAGGCTGATTATTTATTCCAAAATGCCGTTGGAGTTCAAGCTCTGGTTTGGTCACCATGTGGAGCTGATACAAATATCCGTGTTAACACTAGTATGATGGTGAGAAACACAGGTTCAGGCGATGCTTTAGCAAGCGTAGACTCTATCGATATGCAAGCTGGATTGATTTTCCACTATGCTCTAAGAGCTTGTCGATAATACTAAAAGTTCATTTTTCGGGGTTAGAAGGGCAGGGATTTTTCCTGCCCTTTTTTTTTTACAATTTTACAGCTAAGAAATTGCTTCAATGTACCAAGTAACTTTTCTTCATTTCCCTTATGATTAACCCTAAATAGGTTAATCATGATTAAAATTTTTATAGCTCTCTTGCTCTTAACACTCTCACCTTTCCTCAAAGCTGAACCGATTCAATGCAAACGAACTGATGAAGGTGTTATTCAGCTACTCAAAAATCCAGGAAATCGTCTTTCTTTTAAAAATAAAGGCGGCCTTGGAAACGGTGGAGTTTGTTGGTGGCATTCTCGCTTTGAAAGAGCAGCTTCTTACTTAGCAGCCTTCGACCCAAGCCTGGCCAAACCTACTAAGAGTGAATTGTACGATTTACTTAGAGATATTACACTAATGAAGCCGGTAACAATTCCAGGCTATAGCAATCTTTTTGAAGTGAGTTCGGAAAACGTCCCTTTATTTCAGAAAATTCTCAATCACTGGCAAGCAAGAGACGCCTTTATAAACCAAGCTTGGACTCGCGGATTAAAAGGCTCTGTTCACATGGATGCCGACAAATTGCATGCACACATGAACCAAATCTTTGATCAATTTCAAAAAAAACGTAAACCTTATTTTTTAATGTTGCAGATGCCTTCAGTCGTTGCTCATGCCTACCTTTTATTAGATATGATAAAGACTGAAACTGGTTATGAAATGTATGTTGTCGATTCTAATTTTCCTCTTAAAGTAGTGACTCAAATTTATAACATCGGTGATGAAACACTTATCTATGGAAATAAATCTATGATCGATATGATCGGGGACCCGTTTATTCCTTATTTGGGCTTTGCCCGAGATTATAAAAAAATGGAACGAGAGTTATCAGATTTTTGTCATAAAATTTAAAACACCATTACGAATTGAATAGGCAACATCTCTCAAGCGTTTAGAATAGTAAGTAGTCTTACCATCGATCATTAAGCTAAAGTCTTTCTTTAAAAAAGCTTTAAATTCTGAAGGGTCATTGTAGTGTAGGCACTCAATATAAGTATGAGCATGACCATGCAACTTTTTGGTAATAAAAAGGTTTCTGGCAAAGACTCCAGGAGAAACTTGGTTGCTTGAACCAGCTCCTGAAACATCATAAGCCAACTTTAAACCATCTTTTAAACCTTTAACCACTTCTTCAGCTAAAAGTTTTGAAGCATCATAGGAAGCACTATCAAACATGTGATGAAGAGCAAATGATCTTTCAACAGCTCCAGACCATTCTTCTGCATCAACTGAACCATGAACATAGGTTTTAACTCTAGAGTAGTTTGAGCTGTTGAGTCCATTTGGATCATTTGCTGGGTCATGACTGTCATAATGAATGACCAAAGAGATATCAGGGTCAAAAGCTTCGATAGTATCAACTCTGGCTTGAAGATCAGCTCCAATAATAAAATAATTATTTCTAGCAGTGGCAGCAAATAGATTTTTAAAATCAGCATTATTGGAAAAGTTTTTAAATAATTCTTCACCAGCTGGGGCTGTGGCCAAGAGATTTAAAAACCAAGCGTTAAAACTTTTATTTTTAAGGGCTTTTTTGCCATACTCTTCAATGTTTAGGTTTTCTAGAGAAAGTGTAGAGATAGGATTGTGGTTTTCACGTGTAACAAAAACCTTGGCTCCTAATTTTTCCAGTTCAGTTTTTAACACTAAGCTAGTTTGTAGATTAATAAGCCCCTCAGAAATAATGTTGCCTTTTTTATCATGAACAAATTTCCCCGTTCTTTTATCCCACTCTTTAGTACTCATGTGTCCAGGGTCAATGGCCACTTTAAGACCTTTTAATGGAAGCTCTTTAGGATTTGTTTTAGCTGCTTTTAAACGACTAATGGCCTGACTAAGGTAAGTAGAGGAGCCTGCAAATTGGGCGTCTAAATCAAGATCTGATTTGCTATCACGATCAAAGTAAAACTTAAGTCCATCTTTATCCATTTGAGCGAAACGAGAAAATTGATTTTTGCCATCGAGAATGGAGAGAATACGGTTAAACTCAGCGGCACTTTGTTTTCCATCATAGAGTTTAACCAATTGGTCATTCGGTACATCAGCAATAACTCCAAAATGTTCCCAAACTGCTTGTGTGCGTGAGTAAATTTCTTGAGGCGATAAGCTTTGTGCATCGATATTTAAAAAAGTTTTAACTTGAGGAAAAAAACTAGGATTGGGCTTACCATTGACGACAGAAGCGACTCCGTCGTCGGTAGCGAAAGCGTTCGCTGAGAGTAAAGCTAAAAGTAGAGCAATCGTGATCTTCTTCATTGGCCGGTTTTTTACCATATTAGGCAAAAATAGGGGAAAACAGCGTAGAAATTACTAAGTTTTTTAGCCTATAACGCTTCTATTATATTTGATCGAAGAAAAGAGCGCGACACCAATGCAAAAAGCTCCTAAAAGCCCAGTAAAGACTTCTGGAATGTGTTTAACTGTTCCCGCAAACATAATGACAGCCAGGGCACCAATAGCATAGAAGGCCCCATGCTCTAAGTAGCGGTACTCGGATAGTGTTCCCTTATCCACAAGAAGAATAGTTAAACTTCTTACAAACATGGCTCCAACTCCAAGACCAATCATAATTATAAAGAGATTATTGGTAATGGCAAAAGCTCCTACAACTCCATCAAAAGAAAATGAGGCATCCAGAACTTCTAGGTATAAAAACATTCCTAGACTGGCTTTATGAATATCGATGTTTGCTCCCTCTTCAGGAGTTTTTAAGAATGCACCTATTCCATCAACTGCGATAAAGGTAATAAGCCCCCATATTCCTGCAAATAAAAAGTTCATTTGTTCACTGGCAAGTTGATAACGTGAGAAAAAATAAATAAACATGAGGACAATGGCGATTTCAATGGCCTCTAGGCGCCCAAGCTTAGAAATTGGTTGCTCAATAATTTTGATCCAGTGAACCTCTTTACTTTCATCAAAAAAATATTTAAGAGCGACCATAAAGAGAAAAGAGCCACCGTAAGCAGAAATACTAACGTGGGCGGAAAGCATAATCGCTGCATATTCTTGTGGCTTCGTTGCCGCGAGCACAAGGGCATCGATAGGATTAATATGCGCCATAAATCCAACCAGGATCAGTGGAAATAATAATCTCATCATGAATACGGCAATAAAAATACCCCAGGTCAAAAAGCGATGCTGCCATAAAGGAGTCATTTTTTTAAGAACGATAGCATTGACGACGGCGTTATCAAAAGAAAGTGAGATTTCTAAGACGCTTAAGATGATGGCAAGAAAAAGCGCCTTGAGGCCTCCTTCAATAGTTCCAGTATAGTAATGTCCTATCAAATAAGCAGCAATCGCTCCGAAGAAAGAAAGTATAATTGAACTTTTAAAGTATTTCATGTGCACTCCATCGAATTACTGGTGGCCCCAGAGGGATTCGAACCCCCAACTGCTCTTTAGGAAAGAGCCGTTATATCCTACTTAACTATGGCGCCTGAGTGAAAAATGTAACTTAAAATGACCTATCTGAAAAGCAACGTTGCAAATCTTTGACAGTTCGAGGCTCTTTAGACAAATTTAACACAGAGAGCTCACTTTTTTCCTCTGAAATGGTCGCATTGTTTGCATCATGCTTAGACAAACCCAAGCTTAATTTATTGTTAACCATTCTTATTACCTTCTCTAGTATTCAATTGGCTTATGCTGAAAAGAAAATCCGATTGAAACATGCAAATCGTTTCGTGAAAAAAAATTTACGCAACGATGATGACGGAAAAAGAATGGCTTTGGGGAACTCAGCTTGACTGGATCCGATATTATAAAATTCATGTTCGATCAAATAAAGTAAAAAAACTTTTATGGAATCAAGAACCCGTCACTGAATTTTTAAATTCAAACGAAGCCAAAAAAGTCTATCGTTGTGGTAGTTGGCACATCTTTTTTGGAGCCCCTGAATAGAACCAAACAAAACCATTTAAAGCGTCTTTAATATATTTCATAGTGCGACGCGCACTCATTTCTAAGTAATTAATCTTTTTAAAAATTTTCGCTCTGCAATTATACTTAAGACAGACTCCTAGGAAAAATCAAAGCATGGGTGTATAACTTTAGAAATAACATTTTTAACCAGGAGTTTTATATGAAGAAATTTTTCGCCGTTGCCCTTTTAGTTTTAGCTGTAAGTGCTTCTTACGCTGCTACTCAAGTGCAAGATGCAGGAACGATGAACCGTTCATGCCGTGAATGTACTCGCTAATCACAACAGTTACTTGTGATCAATAGAGGAGAACGAAAGTTCTCCTTTTTTTTGTCCAAAATTTTAAAGTGTTATTTCTTCAGATTTAAGGCCAGTTATTTTTTTTCGATCAAAGCGCTCAATATAAGTACAGCGTTGACACAAATCTTCTAATAGCTTTTGATTTTTAAAACCTTGTCTCATTTCTTGAACTCTTTTGGAATTCAAGATTTCCTCTAACGATTTTTCAGAGCATTTGCCTAAATTCACACCAGCTTCTTTATCAAGGCAACATGGGACGACGGTTCCATCGGCATGAATTCCTATATGAGTGGAAAGTGCATGGCAAAAGCCTTTAGTGGTACGAAATTTATTTTGTAAACTAGGCCATTCAAATTCAGTATCAAAATGAAGGTAAAGTCGATTGATAATCTTTTTACTTTTTTTCCAGTTAAGAGCTAGATTGGAATTAACTTCAACCTTAAAGAAACTCTCTATCCCTTGAAGAATTTCTTGGTTTGTAAAATTAAGTTCATGAGTGTGTTCTTGATTCCACAGCCGGTAGTTGATGTAGGTCTCAGGTTTTCTATCAGACATTTCTTGAGAAAAAGTAAAAACATCGTTTAAGTATTCATCCATGGATTTTCCAGGAAAGTTATCTCTAAAACTATGAAGGGAAAAATTCACCTGTTGAAGAGTCGGATGGCTTAGCAGTAGTTCTCGATGTTTATTAAGGAGAATAGCGTTACTGGTAAGATTTATCTTGGCCTTTTCTTCCTCACAAATCTTCATGATTTGGACAAATTCAGGATGGGCAAGAGGTTCTCCCATTAAATGCAAACAGACTTGTTCTGTAATTGGTACGACTTGTTTTAAAATAGATTGGAAGAGTGCTGGTGACATAATTTTTTTGTCACGCTTCACTTCAGGACAGAAGGTGCACTGAAGGTTACAGATGTTGCTAATTTCAATATAAACTTTTTTAAACATGCTCTACTCCATCTCTGAGGCTTGTGATGGGAGAGCGAGCTAATAGCTCTAAAATATCACTATCGGTAGTACCAACAAGCTTTGCTCTGGTAGAAGTTTTCTTTTTTCCAAAGCGCTCACCTTTAAATAAATTCCAACCTGCTTCAATCATACTTTTGCGAATAGAATTTGAAGCACTATAAGTTGAGAGACGCACATCCGGAGAAGAAATGTTTTTTAAATCTAAAAACCATTCAACCGTCCATAATGTAGGATTTTTCTTTGGAGAGAAAGCATCTTGGTAGATAACTTGAGCTTTAAATTCTGGAAAAAGTTTTTGAAATCGAGGAAGAGTTACTCTTGCATCCCCGCAAAGAATGGTCAAAGTTCCTAATTCACTCTTGGCTTCATAGTAAGTTAGGTCATTTAGCTCAATTTTTTGAAGTTGAGAGAAAGCGGGATAACCTGCCGTCTCAAATGAAAGTTGATCGCGTACCCAATGAATCAGTTCAGGATCAATTTCAAGAGAAAGAAAATGAAGATTTGGAGTTAGTTGATGCTTTTTTAATTCTTCAATTGTTGTTTGATAACCAAGTCCCAGACCCCAACCAACTTCTAAAATACTGAGTGTTTCAGCTTTGGCTTTTTCTAAAACATCACACCCTTTTATATAGTGAGTGATGGTCTCTAATTTCGCTCCGCTGGTTGAATGACAACCTTCTTCAAAAGCTTTGGAAAAGAGGGAATAACTCCCATCTTCGGTGGCCAGCCAGTCATAATTTTTTGGAGGGTTGATCATGAGTAGATAATTAGTATAGAGAGGGGCTTTTGGCCATGAAAATAGCCCCATTGTAAGGGGAGGATTTTCATCTAAGTCTAGGTTATAAAGGGAGAGCTATCCAATATCCATCATTATAATTGATTTGCTCTTTTTTATAGAAATGCTAGTTTAAATAAAACTTCCCTCGGTCAAACGGTTTGCTAGGCCGTAGAGAGAGACTCTGATTGCCTTAAAACCCTCTAACATGAGGTTTATTTTATTTTTGAAATATGTAGAGTTACAAGTTGAAGGAAATCGAACTATTTTTTTAAAAACTCATCTAAATTTCTAAGTACAGATGTCCACCCTTGTTTATACCCTTTAGACATATCAGAACCTGTAAAAGAAGCAATCTGAGCGGTCATGATAAGCTTTGTGCCTTGTAGAGTTGGAATCAGTTCTAGAGATGTTAAAGCAGATGAAAGTATTTTTTTTTGATATTTAATTGTCTCTGTCGAAATAATCTTTTCGTTTTTTACAATATATTCGTAATGAACTTTACCTGTGAAGTGCAGCGATCCAATTGGGCCACATTTGAATACATCTTTACCGTCAATTTTAAAATCAGACTTTAAATAAATGACAGCATCACCTTTTGGAACAGTCCATTTTACCCTTTCTTTAACTTCTGAAAATGCTTTAAATACTTTATGCACTGGAAACTTTAAATGCTTTTGAATTTTGACTGTTTTGTGAAGAGTTATATTTTTCATAACTAGATTTTAATTTAAGTTAAAATTTTTGTATAGAGATGGTGCCCGGTAAGGGACTCGAACCCCCACGATTTTAAGGTCGGTTGATTTTGAATCAACTGCGTCTACCATTCCGCCAACCGGGCTTTTTTTGAATTTTAAGAATAGTCAGATGAAGGGGCTTCGTCTAGTGGATTGTGCAAAAATTCGACTCACAGCTAAGCTTTGTCCCTGCACTGGTTATATCAATACAGTTGAGCTCCTTGCACACCATTTGTACCCTTTTTCCATGTCGTTTAGCCCATTTTTTATTGACACTGACCTTGCTTCCGCAGGTTCCAGGGACAATTTTGCCATGAAGGGTTAATACTTCCGTATCAGAACTCAAGTGAAGAAAAGTTTCATTTAAGAAAGCCGGATAAGTTTAAGCGTTTCTTGGATTTTGAAACGGAAAAAATCTTCACCAAGATATTTTTTGATTTCACTATTATCGATGAGGCAAGAAAATTTCAAATATTCCACTAAATATTCAGGCACATTAATATATTTGGCGATCATACTTCCAATGGTCATAGGAAAAGGAATTCCTCTGGTGCCGAGAGTATTCATAGCTTCTCTGATGGCGATAAATTCATCCGTGGCTACGTTATAAATACCTACTGGGATTTTATCCAGGCAAGAAACGAGAATGTTGGCCATGTCAAATTCATGGATGAATTGAAATTTAGGATTGAAGTCGATAGGGTAAGGGGAGTAAGGATTCGTTAAATATTGGCTCATGGTATTGTTAATTTGAGCGCCAATGATATTACAAGGTCTAAGAACAATGGTGGAAATATTTTTTTGATTTTTCCACATCCAATTGGTGGCGATTTGATCCATCTCTACAACGTCGCGAAGTTCAGGGAAACGGATCGAAGCCCTTAATGGTGCATCTTCTTGAAGGAAAACCGAGTTATCGGGAAAAGCACCATAAACGTGGTGAGTAGAGAGAACGACAACTTTTTTAACATTGAATTTTAAACAAAGATCTAAAATTCGAGAAGTTCCCATCACTGATAAATCGAGTCTTTTGGCTAAATTATCTTGGCCAGAAGAATGAGAAATTCGAGCAAGATGATAAACTAAATCGAATTGATGATCTCTAAATAAGTTTTCAAAATTTCCACGGGTATATTTCATCCGCATCAATGTGAGATTTGGTAAACTTTCAAATTTAGCGACATCACGGTTATCAATACCGATGATCTCTACATCAGGAAATTGCCTTAAAAGAAGTCGGCTTGTAATTCTAGCAAGTCCTCCTCCAGCACCGATGATAAGAATTTTTTTTACTTCATTTTTTGACATACATTTTTACCAATTCTTTCACTTGTTCTAATTTGTCTTTGCTTACGGTTGGAACCATTGTGCGACGATTTTTTAGGCCTTCTTTGATCATCGCTTTTATTTGAGATTCTATTTGGTAAACATGCTCATTTAATTCCTTTTCATTGGCTTCAGGAGATAGATTTTCTGGAATAGGAATAGGCTTTCCAATATAAATATCAACCGGGGAAGGCATAGGTAAAATCCCCAATGGTCCAAGTAAAGGAAAAGTTGGAGTCAGAGGTATGGCCGGCATTTTTAAAATCTGGGCCAATTTTTTCATTTGCAAGACATAGGGATAAAATTCCTCAGCACCAATAACACAAATGGGAAGGATAGGAGTTCTTGTTTGCAAAGCAATCCGGTAGAAACCTTTAGTGAAGGATTGCAATTTATAAAAATCAGGAGTTGATTTTGAAACTCCGCGAACGCCCTCTGGAAAAACTAGAATAGATTCGCCCTTATCAAGTAGGTATTGGCAATTTTTTCTATCACCTAAAATTGAACCAGTCTGGGCGACGAAATCTCCTAAAAATGGCATGCCCGAAAGAAATCTTTCAACCATTCCTCGTAAAATTCTTGGAGGAAGAACATCTAAGGCGAAAGCCATTGTAATTAGGACACCATCAATGGCAATTTGTCCTGAATGATTAGACACAACCATGTATGGCTGATCTTTGACGTTTTCGATGCCATGAACTTTGACTCGAAAGTAATTCTGGTATAGCGGCCAAAATAATTTAACCGCAAGTTCACATGCTTCTAAATTGAATCCCCATGGGTCATTATTATCTTTGTAACGTCCTCTCAGTTCTTCTAAAACGCCTTGCAATTTCTCTGGAGGAGAAAATGTTTCTCTCAACTTTTCGAGCATGGGGTGGTCCTTAAGTGGTAGTAATCTTGCTTCTAGTATACTCTTGCCTGTACCTTCCCAAAGGCCTAGGCAATAAGTTATACTGGCAGCATGTCTGGAAAAAATCGCTTTCGAAGCAAAGTCAAAATTCTCCTCCACTCCTGTAAACAGGAGTTCGAAAAGACCACGACTCTTGGCAAAAAAATGCTGACGGCTTCACGTACCAATTCTGAGCTTCATGAAACCTATGAAGAGCTAGGAACGCTCGTCTACAAAGGTCTTAAAGAAGATTCCTTAAACTTGACTGGCGCTAAAGCAAGAGATCTTGTTAAGAGAATTGATATGCTGGAAGAAGAGTTAAAAATGATTGAGGAAGAAGTTCGAAAGATCAAAGTCGCTTCTGGTCCAGAAGATATTTCACGGAACTCAAAAAACCAATAACTGATTAAACAGTTTCAGTAATAAAGCCATCATCCCCAGAAAAAAACTTGAGACAAAGACAAGGATTAAAAAAATTGCCGCAGCAGGCTCTTTAATTTTGAGATAGAATTCCGATTTATTGTAGTACTTGGCCAAAAATTTTGGCTCAACAATGAAGACGAGAGCAAGATTTAGCATCAAGACATAAAGTCCTATGGCCCAGAAAAATAATCCCACGATATTCAATTGCATACTTAAACTTTGTAATTAATTTCAGTTTTTTTCAAGAGGAAAGCAACAATAGTGTCGTGAAATTCTTTTACGCCAGTTTGTTTCTCGGCAGAAAGATAGAATACCTGTTTTACTTCTTTATATTTGGCTAAAAACTCAGGCATACTGTTTTTTAATGCATTCTTTTCTTTCTGCGTTTTGAGCTTATCAATTTTATTCAAAGCCAAAATACATTCGTAATCAAAGTCTTTCATAAATTTATAAAAAGTCTTATCCGTTTCTTGGTCCGGGTGGCGAGCATCTTGAATACTGATCAACCCAATATTCATAGAAGCAAATGAAAAGAAGACAGCCATCAAATTATTCCAAACTTTTAAGGTTTGTTTGGAAGCTTCAGCAAAACCATAGCCTGGTAAATCGAATAAATAATAATCTGGAAGAGAAACTTCAGGAGCTCCTTCTAAGCGAAATTTAAAGATATTAATTTCCCGAGTACGTCCAGGAGTGTTACTAACTCTGGCCGTTTTATTTCCCCAAAGGGAATTAATCAAAGAAGACTTGCCAACATTTGATCTACCAACAAAAGCTACACCAATAATATGTGAGTTTTGCTTTAAAAATAAATCCAATTGCACGGGATCATTGATTCCCATAATGAATTCAGCTTTGCCACGGGGAAGAGTAATCATATTTGGACCTTAGTCTAAAAAGTAAACCGTTTGGAAGAATGTATGGCTTTATTATATGGCACAGGGCTTGAAATGTCTTGAGCAAAAGTATGTGCGTTCATAGCACGATGAGAGCGAAAAGGAGCCCAAATGTCATTAGCGGTATCAATTCAAAAGCGAAATTTTTCACCAAGAACATTTCCTGGACTATCTGAAAAGGGATTACGCCTTGGTGATGAAATCTTGGTCAACCCGATAAGCGGTCGAAGAAAAGTGATCAAATTGCACCGAACTCACATTCATTTTCTTTCTACAGACGATCACTCTAGTCTAGAAGCCCATCCAATCTTACTTCCAACTTTGGCTGATGAAGAATTGTCTTATTCACTTTTACTTTGCGCTGATGGAGGAACGGAAAGTGAAAATAGAGCTCGCTATTTACTTCGCTCAAACTTGGACCGTCCTTTTAAAATTAATGGGAGTTATTCTTTTGAAGCTTTTGTTGAGAGGGGGGATAAAATTCAATTAGGATACAATTTGCTTGAGATGAGACCAATCGTTGAATCTAAAAATCAGGAGATTCTTACCCATGATATTTTACGTAATAAAAAACTTCTTGAATCTGATTTAAATATTTTAATCCAAGGTCAAACAGGAAGCGGCAAAACTCATTTGGCAAAATTAATTCATAAGTACAGTGGTAGAAAGGGCCCACTAGTGCATGTTAACTTAAGTGCTTTTTCTCCCTCAATTGTTGAATCTGAATTGTTTGGACACGTCAAAGGAGCCTTTACTGGAGCTCTTGTGGATAAGAAGGGAGCTTTTTTAGAAGCTCGTGATGGAACACTTTTTTTAGATGAAATAGATTCTCTTCCTCTTGAAATTCAAACAAAGCTTTTATTATTTTTAGACAATAAACAAATTAGACCAGTCGGTGGTAATCGTATAATAGAGTGTCCCACTAGACTTATTTTTGCTGGAGCTCGGAATTTATCCGGTCAGGTTGAGAAAAAACTAATGCGTGAGGATTTTTATTTTAGGCTTAGCTCAGGACACAAAATCGAGTTGGCTCCTCTTCGCAATCACCCAGAGGCAATCAAAAATTTCTGCCTTCAATTTTCACTTGAGCAAGATGTTAGTTTTACCACCAAGCTGCTAGAGTTTTATCAAACACTTCCGTGGCCAGGAAACATTCGTCACTTGAGAGGTCATCTTGAAAAGAAAAAGGCTTTAAGTCCTTCTCGAAAAATTGATTTTGATGAATTGGATGAAGAGCTGATCACCCAAAGTAGCTCGCTGATGAAGCTTGATCCAGAAGAAAATGAGTATTTGCCTTTAAGAAAAATTCAAAAAAGTTATTCGTGGAGAGTTTACCAAAGTTTAGGTCAAGACCTTGGTAAGGCTTCAAAAAGTTTAGGGATTTCCCCTCGAAGATTACGTAGGATTATTTCAAGTCCCTAATAGGTAAATGAGATTGACTTCGTCAACTTTTCCTTCAACTTTTGATTTCTCTAAAAAGACATTTATTTCTTTTTTGAGCTTGTCTTTGATGATGGTTTTTCCTTCTTTCTCCATAGTGAAAATAGGGTCCATTGGTTCAACATGGTTGATAAGATGGTCGCGGATCATTGTTTCATGTTCACGAAAATAGATAACTGAAAGTCGATTACTCATTTGTAACTCGAAATCAGCAGTCATAAACTTGATATCGTTTTTTCCTTGAGCGTAGATAGGGACTTTTACCGTGGAAAAATTTACTTGTTTCTGATCAATTTTATAATAGACCGGTCTCGGTGGAATTTTCACTTCTTCAATACTGCTGGGTGTACGGATTTTATCATAAATACGAGAGCTGGAAAAGATAATGCTAAAGAGTGAAAGTGCAGTAAAAGATCCAAGAGCAAGAAAACCTAAAGCTTTCTTTGGCTCCATCGATGACAGCTTTTGAAAAAAAAGCTGAAATGGTCTTACTGCAAGGCTAGCAGGGCTCTTGCCCTTCATATTCTGCATTTCATTTTTTATGTTTGTAGCAACACTACTGACATCAATTTTTTTCAATCCTTGAAGTCCACTCTTAGAATTTTCACGAACTTTGTTGAAAGCAGTGGTACAGGTCTTTTTAAAGAGGGTAAAAAATTTTGATATCAGACGTTTACTTTGCGCTATAAAAAGAGGGATCTGTTTAGGAGTGAGTTTTGATAAAAATTTACCCAGTCCCCCAAATAGGAAGCCAAGGATTCGGTTAAGAAAGTTTTCAATTTTTATCCAAAGATTCACTAATACTCCTATCTCTGATTAGACTTATCGGAGAATTTCCCGATTCATTAAGTCTTTTATTCAAGGGAATTTAACCCCTTAAGAAGGTTAGGAGACTGTCAAATAATTGTTAAGTTTCTCTTTCAATCTGTCGAAAAACTAGACAGCGCTTGGAGGCGCACGTCTATGAAAAAGAAAGTTTTGACCTTCGGTACAACCCTCGTTATCTCGACGGTACTTTTCTCGTCCTGCGCTTTAATGCCAGATCGCACCTATTCAAGTCAGATGGGAGACGATGAAGACAGTGAATTCATGGTTCCTGGAGAAGATTTTCCAATTGTCGCTGGCGATACAGGTTCTGCTTTTAGAAGTCGTCGTCAAATTTTAAAACGAACTCCCGCTACAGGTTCAGAACGTGAAAAATACTATCAAGAGGTATCACTTGAAGATGAACTTGAACGTTTAGTTGAAGAGCAGTCTGAAGAAATGAAGGATCATTACCGACTTTATGAATATAAGTTGGCCACTACATCTGAAAAGATCTATTTTTTAAAGTTGGATAATATGAGTGAACGTGAAGAATATCTCGAGAGTAAGGGGATTGTTGCTTCAGCCTCTCGCTCATTAGCAAGTTCAGAAAGCTCAATTGGTCAACGCAGTATAGTGCAGGGCATGAGTAAAAGCGAAGTTGCTGGCATTTGGGGACAACCCTACAGTGTTGAAGTCGCTGGAAATCCAAAGTATGAAAATGAACGCTGGATCTATAAGCGAAGAGGACAAATGGACTACGTCTATTTTGAGTCTGGGAAAGTCGATGGTTGGAAGAAAAATCGTTAACTTATAGGATCTTATTCAGTATAATCCACTCACTTTTAAAAGCTTAATTTTATGGGGATTTTCCCTGTGATGTGGAGTGCTTATGGATTATACCTTAGACTTTGAAAAACCCGTTTCTGAACTTGAAAATCAGATCCGTGAATTACAACAAACATCTGATCGCCCTAACATTGATCTTTCGATGGAAATCGAAGCGCTACAAAGTAAAGTATCTGAACTTATCAAAAATATTTATGAAAACCTTACTCCGTGGGAACGTGTTCAACTTTGTCGTCACCCCAGCCGCCCGCACACTTTAGATTACGTTGAAAAGATGATTTATGATTTTCATGAAATTCATGGAGACCGATCTTTTTCAGATGATCTATCGATGGTGACAGGGATGGGATTTCTCGCTGGTCAAAAAGTTTTTGTTATTGGAATTGAAAAAGGTCGTAAAACTAAAGATAAAATTCAACGCAACTTTGGTATGCCGAATCCAGAAGGCTACAAAAAAGCCTTGCGAGTGATGAAACTTGCTCATCAGTTTAATATTCCGGTCATTACTTTCGTTGATACTCCTGGAGCCTATCCTGGTATTGGGGCTGAAGAAAGGGGACAAGCTTTTGCCATCGCTAACAATTTAGCAGAGATGTTTGATATCAAAGTTCCTATTATTTCTATTATCATTGGTGAAGGTGGATCCGGTGGTGCTCTTGGAATTGCTATCGCCGACCGAGTTTTCATGATGGAGTATTCAACCTATTCTGTTATTTCTCCAGAATCATGCGCTTCAATTCTTTGGTCTGATCCAAAAAAAGCCGAGACAGCAGCCAATGCACTTCAGTTGTCTCCAAATAAAGCCACTGAGTTAGGTGTAATCGATGCTGTTATTCTTGAACCAGAAGGTGGAGCTCACCGTAAACCGGATGAAGCAATAAAAATGGTAAGAGACTATGTTCTTAAAGAACTTGTACTTTTAATGGCCATGCCAAAAGAGCAATTGTTGGAAGAGCGTTTCCAAAAATTTAGACAAATGGGAAATAAAACCCTTAACGATTTAATAAAAGAGTAAACTATGTCGATCTATTCCATGACTGGATACGGAAAAGGTGAAGCTTCAGGTACAAATTATACTGTTACTTGTGAAATTAAAACGGTCAATAATCGTTTCAAGGACTTCCGTTTCAAGATGGGGTCCTTATTCAATAGTAAAGAAATGGAACTAAAGAAAAAGTTAGAAAGCGAATTTAAACGTGGAAGTTTTGATATCTACATTAACTACAAAAGAAAAGATGTCGAAGCTGGCTTCAGTCATTTAGATTCGATAAAAATTAAAAACTATCTTGAGAAAATAAAAGAAGTCACTAAATTATCTGGTATCCCATTAGAGATTAAGCCAACCGACTTTCTTCGTTCAGAGTTTTATCTAGAGCGCGATGAAGAGATTGAAGGTGAACTATACTTGTTACTCGAATCGTGTTTCAACGATGCTGTGAAAGAATTGAAAAGTGTTCGTGAAGTTGAAGGGAATAAATTACTTGATGTTATGATGTCTTGTTTGAATATTTATCAAACTCATTATCAAAGTATTATTGCACAAAAAAATACTTATCAAACAGTCGTCAGAGAAAAACTTGAAAAGCGTTTCAAGGAAGAGTTCAAAGATGTCAAAATGGACGAAACTCGTTTTATGCAAGAGGTTGTTTATTATCTTGAAAAATTAGATATCGATGAAGAAATTAGCCGCATTGAAATTCACCTTTCGAAAATGAAAAAACTTTTAAAAGATGGTGGTGATGTAGGTAAACAAATGGATTTCTTGCTTCAAGAGTTTGGTCGTGAAACCAATACCATTGGTTCTAAAGCTCAAAGAAATGAGATTTCTGAATCCGTCGTGCAAATGAAAGTACAGTTAGAAAAAATTCGTGAACAGGCATTGAACGTAGAGTAAATAAGAAACAAATGAAAAAAGGTAAATTAATTGTTATTGTTGCACCTTCGGGCACAGGCAAATCGACATTGATCGAACGCTTGAAGTCTGATTTTCCAATGCTCTCATGGTCAGTATCTTGTACCACCCGTAATATGCGACCTGGTGAAGTGAATGGAGTGAACTATCATTTCATTACCAAAGAAGATTTTGAACATAGAATAAAAAAAGATGAGTTTGTTGAATGGGCTTTAGTTCATTCAAATTATTACGGAACCTCAAAAGCTTTTGTTCAAGCAGGTTTAGACCAAGGTCTTCACTTGCTTTTTGATATCGATGTTCAGGGTGCAGATAATATTAAAAAGGCTTTTGGTCATAATGCTCACGTTATTTTCATTGAGCCACCATCGGTTGATGAATTAAAGGCACGTTTATTAAAGAGAGCGACTGACCCACTTCATATTATCGAAGAACGCGTGAATAATGCGGTTAAAGAGTTAGAACGTAAAGGTGACTTTGATCACTTAGTAATGAATGACGATATGGATCTGGCTTATAAAAAACTACATACAATTTTTACCAAGATAATAGGAAATTAACGTGATTGACCGTTTGGATTTTGGACATGAAAGAGATCTCACTATTGATGAATTAGTGAAGAGAGTTCTTTCTTATATTCCTGATGCAGATATAGTCATGCTTAAAAAAGCCTATGAGTTTGCAGCTAAAGCCCATGCTACTCAAAAGCGTAGTTCTGGCGAACCCTATATAATTCATCCTCTGAATGTAGCGGCAACGCTGGCGAAGCTTAGAATGGACTTAGATTCGATTATTTCTGGATTACTCCATGACGTAGTCGAAGATTGCGATGTTTCTCCTGAGACGATTGAGAAAGAATTCAATTCAAATGTGGCACAGATTGTCGCCGCTTTGACTAAAATTTCTAAAATTAAATTTAAATCAAAAGAAGAAACTCAAGCTGAGAATTTTCGTAAAATGATTGTGGCCATGGCCAAAGATCTTCGCGTGATCATTGTTAAGCTTGGAGATCGTATGCATAACATGCGTACCCTCCAATATGTTTCACTTGAAAAACAAGCCAGAATTGCTCAAGAGACACTTGATATTTATGTTCCACTTGCTAGTCGTCTGGGTATTAACTCGGTCAAAGCAGAACTAGAAGATTTATGTCTACGTTTTACTAAGCCTGAGATTTACTACAAGCTCGCTGAAAAAGTAGCGATGAAAAAAACGGAACGTGAAGCTTACATTAATGAAGTCATCGAATTGGTGCATGAAAAACTTCATGAATATTCTGTCAACGCAGAAGTCAAAGGCCGTTCTAAGCATTTTTACTCAATCTATAAAAAAATGAATTCTCGTGGTGTGGACTTTGAACAAATTCAAGATCTACTGGCCTTCAGAATAGTGGTTGATAACATCACAGAGTGCTATAAAACTCTTGGTGTCATCCATTCTGCTTTTACTCCGATTCCCGGTCGTTTTAAGGACTATATTGCCATTCCCAAAGTGAATAACTATCAATCTCTGCATACTACCGTTGTTGGCCCTCAAGCTGAACGAATTGAAATGCAGATTCGTACTTTTGACATGCATGAAGTGGCAGAAAAAGGGGTGGCAGCTCACTGGAAATATAAAGAAGGTGGAGCCAATTCAAATAAACTTCAATGGGTGGAAGATCTTCTTGAGTTTGACCAGTCTGCTAAAAGTAATACGGAAGTTTTAGAAGTTGTAAAAAATGAACTCGATATCGGTGGCATTTTTATCTTCACTCCTAAAGGTGACGTCTTTGAATTAAAGTACGGCGCTACTCCTTTAGACTTTGCTTACACTGTTCACACTGAAGTTGGTAACCGTTGTGTCGGCGCTAAAGTGAATGGAAGAATGGTACCACTTAAATACCGTTTAAAATCGGGTGATACAGTAGAAGTTCTTACTTCTAAAACTCAGACTCCAACTAAAGATTGGTTAAAGATTGTCAAAACTTCTCGTGCCAAAACTAAAATCAATCAATGGTTATTAAAAGTTGAGCGCGATAAAAATAAAGAAGCTGGTGTCGACGTTTTGGAAAAAGCCCTCAAAATGTTTGGAACAAGCATTAAGTCCTTAGAGAAAGATGGAAAGTTTGGAAAAGCTCTCGACTTCTTTAAATATAAAAACTTTGATGAACTAGTGGTTAATATTGGAGCAGGAAAACCTAAAGTGAATGAAGTAATTGCTCTCATTCCAGGTCTTGCTCAGTCTTCTGGTAAAGAGGAAGTTATTCCAGAGATTGAAACTCTCTATAATCAAATCTCGAAAACGGCCAAAAAGACAACCAGCAAAGATAATGCTGTGATTGTAGATGGTGTTGATGATGTTTATGTCCGTATGGCCCGTTGTTGTAATCCAATTCCTGGTGACCAGATTTCAGGTTTTATTACGAGAGGTCGTGGTATTACCATCCATACTTCGGGTTGCCCTCGTATCAACGATGAAGAACGTTCTCGTATGATTCGTGTTGAGTGGAACTCGGATTACTCATTCAAGCATCCTGTGAACATTCGCGTGATGACTCACGATAAACCAGGTATTTTGTCTTTGATTTCTAAATCGATTAATAATCAAAATATCAACATTCGAAGTGCTATTGCTAAATCTATGCCAGACCAAAAGGGATCATTCATTTTTGAGGTTGAAGTAAAAGATTATAGTGAATTGTTGAAAGTTATTTCTTCCATTGAATCGATGGATGAAGTCATCAGCGTTACCCGCGTTTAGTGAAAGATTCGCTTTTGACTGACTGGCAGACTATTGATGTCTTCTGGCTCGCCATAGACAAGTATTCATTATAAGTATTTAAATACTGTCCACTACAGCGCTGGAACCTATCGCTTCCTTATCCCACAAGAGAAGAAATCCCCAGGCTTTAAAATATTTTAACACTTCAGTGTATAAAATTTTAATATTTCGAACACTCCAGTAATCTGTTGGAATTCCTTTGTAGAAAAATTCAAACTGATCCTTCTGCGTTTTTATTTCATCAACGATCAATCGGATCCTCATGATGTGATAGTCATTTGAAATAATAAGGACTTTTTTGTATGTCGGGTTGTTTCTCAGATAGTGAAAAGTAGAAATAACATTTTCAATGGTATTTTTAGCAACATGATCAATTTCAATACGGTTAAGATCAAGTGCTTCGTGATCTGGACTAACACCTTGTTGAGCCAAGACAGTTTGAATAGAAGTAGACGAATAGACACCGGATATTAATACTTTGGATGTTTTATATTTCATGGCCAAGGTCATGGCATATTCAATACGGCCTGAGTCACCGGTATAAACAGCGATGAGATCAGGATCTTTTTTGTAGAAAGATTGATCGGCATTTTCAGATTCATTAGTCGAAACCATCGGAATATAAAAACCGACAAAGATGGTGAGAATGAAAAGTGAAAACACGCCTACCATTACATTGAGTAGTAGGCGTATAAACTTAGTTCTTTTTGTTTCGAAAATGTATTTGCGTGCGAACATCTATCTTACAGCAATGATCTCAATTTCCACTAAACCGTCTTTAGGGAGCTTTGAAAGTTCAACTGTGCTTCTTGCCGGATATGGTGGCTTAAAGAAAGTTTCAAAAGCTTCGTTGACCATTGGGAAATTGGTAAGACTTGTAACAAAAACCGTACTCTTAACGATATTTTCACGATTAAGATTTTGGCTTTTTAATAGACCATCAATATTTTGAAAAATTTGCTCAATCTGAGTTTTAAAATCAGGTCTCATCTCCATTGTCTTTGGGTCTAAACCAATCTGCCCAGAGAAATAAAAAGTGCCATTGACTTCGACGCCTTGAGAATAGGTTCCTACAGCAGCTGGAGCTAAGTCAGTAGAAATAATTTTTTTCATTATTTTTTTCCTTTCTTTTTAATTTGCCTGTGTTGGGCTTGTAGAGCGGTCACATAGGCCATGTTAACAAGCTCATCAACATTAGAAGTTCTTTGAGCGATGTTAATTGAATGTTCCATTGGAACAAGGATTGGGCCAACGGCTGTAGCTTGCGCTAATTGAGTAAGTAGTTTGTAAGAAATGTTCGCTGAATTTAAGCCTGGGAAAACAAGAATGTCGGCTGCTTGATCTAAAGAAGAAAAACCGAAAAGTTTTTTCAGAAGTTCATCATTAACCGCAACATCCGCTTGCAATTCACCATCACAAATCAGTTTTGGATCAGCTTTCTTCGTTAGGGCGACCGCTTTTCTTACTTTATTGGCAGACATCGCGTCGTTTGAGCCAAAGTTTGAATAAGACAAGAAACCTACGCGAGGTTCTTTGTTCATCATTTCTCGGTAGAGATCAGCTGTCGCTAGAGCAATATCAGAAAGGTCCTCTGCTGTTGGTTCAATTTGCACAGTACAGTCTGCTAAAAATAAAACTCTGTTCTTGAAAATAAGAATGATAACACCAGCAGCTTTCGCATGGTTGGCAGTGCCAACAACTCTCATCACAGGCTTAATACATTCTGGATAAGTATGAGCTGCTCCAGTGATCATTCCATCCGCGTAACCTTTTTTCACCATCATGGCGCCAAAATAGTTTTCTCTGGCCATTATGTCGCGAGCGTACTGGTAAGAAACACCTTTTCTTTGACGGACAGTAAAATAATCTTCAAAGAAGTTTTTAAATTGTGGATGCTCAGAAGGAGTTATGATTTCAATATCTTTTAAAACACTTGATAGGTGTAGTTCTTCCATCTTCTCTTTAACTTCTTTTACATTTCCAAGAATGATTGGTTCAATTTTTCCTTCATCAGCGAGGATGGCAACAGCTTTAAGAACACGTGAGTGTAATCCTTCAACAAAAATAATTTTTGGTTTTGTTTTATTGTTAATTCGATCACGGATTGAACGCATAAAGCTTGCAGCAGGTCCAAGTCTTGCTTCAAGTGATTGAGCATAAGCATTTAAGTCTTCAATTATTACCTTTGCAACACCTGAGTCCATAGCCGCTTTTGCTACTGCTGGGGATACACGAGTGAGAACTCTTTTATCAAATGGCTTTGGAATTAAGTATTCACGACCAAAAGTAAAATTCGCATTGCCGTAAGCTTCTTTGACTGATTCCGGAACATCTTCTTTGGCAAGATTAGAAAGTGCGTAGGCTGCAGCTAATTTCATTTCTTCATTAATTTTTGTGGCCCTAACATCAAGAGCTCCACGGAATAAGAAAGGAAAGCCAAGAACATTGTTTACTTGATTTGGATAATCTGAGCGACCTGTGGCCATAATAGCGTCATCTCGTACTGATTTAACTTCTTCAGGAGTAATTTCTGGATCAGGATTGGCCATGGCAAAAATAATCGGATTTTTGGCCATTGATTTTACCATATCTTTTGAAACAACACCTTTCGCTGAACAGCCAATGAAAGCATCTGCATTTACCATAGCATCAGCAAGAGTTCTTGATTTTGTATCTATGGCAAAAGCTTCTTTATATTTATTCATCCCATCTTTACGACCTTTAAAGACTGCGCCTTTAGAGTCACAAAGAGTTAGATTCTCTTTTTTTACACCAAGTTTAATAAACATGTTGGCGCAAGCAATAGCCGCAGCTCCCGCTCCTGAGAAAACAACTTTTACTGTCTTGATATCACGGTTTGTGACTTCTAAAGCGTTGATGAAAGCAGCCGTCGCTATGATGGCTGTCCCATGTTGATCGTCATGAAAAACAGGTATAGACATTTCTTCTTTCAAACGTGTTTCGATTTCAAAACATTCTGGTGCCTTAATATCTTCAAGGTTAACACCACCAAAAGTAGGCTCTAGTGCTTTGACGATTTGACAAAATTTATCAACGTCTGTCTCATTGACTTCAATATCGAAAACGTCGATGTCAGCAAAACGTTTAAAAAGAACGCCTTTACCTTCCATGACTGGTTTACCAGCTTGAGCACCGATATCTCCTAATCCTAGAACTGCTGTTCCGTTTGAGATAACGGCAACCAAATTTCCTTTGGCAGTATATTTATAAGCAAGTTCTGGATCTCTTGCTATTTCAAGACATGGTTGGGCCACACCTGGAGAGTATGCAAGGGAAAGATCCCATTGAGTAGTACAAGGTTTAGTGGCGATCACTTCGATTTTCCCTGGACGTCCCATGGCGTGATATTCGAGGGCGAGTTTATTACGTTCTTCTTGATTACTTGTTTTCACAAAAGTCCTTTAAAAAAGAGTGTTGAAACTAGGTGGTTAGTTTAACAATATTCACTCTCAAAATGAAGGATTTGCTTTAAGAAAACATTCGTTTTTTGGCCTGTAGCAATAAGAGTGTTGAAAGACTGGTAAAGAGACCGATATAAAGCGCATCAAGTTCTAGCCAGACTCCTGTGTGCTCGGTGTGTCTCCAATATGTCATAGTAATAACGGCCAGTATCGAGGAGAAAACAAAATCATTATCAGATATTCGTTTAGGTAAGATGTGACCCATGACCATGGGAATTAGAAGGCAAGCAGCAGCAAAAGAGCCAAGAGTTTTCCACACTTCTTTAATATTTCCTTCGAAGAAGTAAGAAATAAGAATTGAGATCGCGCCTACGACGGCCACTCCCATATGATGGACTACTGGTTTATTTTTCCATTTTGAAGGCAAGATATCATAAGAAACAGTTGTGCCTGCAATAAAAAGAAAAGAATCGATGGTGGAAATAACGGTCGTGAGAAGTCCCGCCATCATAAATCCACGAAGTCCTTCCGGTAAAATTTGTAGAGCGTAAATGAGATAGGCTTTGTTTGATGGAGCATCTGGAATTGCGGCTTTAGCATACAGCCCGCCAGCAGTGGTGCAGATATCAAATAAAAACCACACAACAGTTGAAAGAAGAATTCCTTTTTTAGCCACTTCCGAAGATTCAGCGGCAAAACAGCGATGATAAAAATTTGGATCGACTAATGTTGAGAGAGCGATAAAACCCCAAACCATGGTTGTTAATAAACTTTCACCACCCATTGGATCAAAGTGGGTCGCAGGTAAATGGGCATACAAATAATCAAGTGTTCCAAATTTAAAAGCGGAAACAATGACTACCAAAGCAACACTTGAACACATAATAAAGAATTGAAAGAAATCAGAGAAAACAATGGCACGAAAGCCACCACCAATAGAATAGGTCATAACAAAAAGCACACCAAGCGCACTCATGACGGTGAGGTTTCCTCCAAAAAGCGTTTGTAGAAAGAGACCAACACTGATGACATAAGCGATAGGTAATACGTTCAATAAATTAAACCAGGAAGAAAGCTTTTGCGACTTAGGTCCAAACATTTTTCCCACTAACTCAGGTAAAGTCATAGCTTCGTAAGCATTAATTTTTTTTACTAAAAATAGTGCAAAGATAATATAAGTCAAATACCAAAAAGCACCTTGAGTGATGAAATTAAAAATACCTTTTTCAAAACTTATTTGGGTCACTCCAAAAATTCCGCCGTACCAAGTAGCGACTAAAGTGGCGATGAAAAAAGGCAGTGTTAGTTGTCGTCCCATCAGGAGAATTTCCACCACACTTTCAGCTTTCTCCTTATCTGCCGTTTTTTTTCTTAGTTTGTGTCCGAGATAAACAAAAAGATAAGTGGAGAGAAGAACTAAGGTAAAAACTACCCAGTCTAATGGGGTAAGAATTTGATCATAGGAAATGGAGTTTTGAAGGATAGGACCAGACATCTTTATCTCCTTACGCCAGTGTTAACTGGATCAAGTTCATGGGTCGCAATTTCTAAAATTTGAAATCGCCTCTCAGCCTTATGGCTCCCCAGATAATTGGGCAAATACTTGCTTGTGACAAATTATACTCTATAATTTAACAATGGTGAAATACCTTGTGCCTCTCTTTTTTTTATCCTTACTTTTAGTAGGCTGCGAACCTATTCGTAAGGCCAAGATGTATACTCGTCATTATATTTTAGGGAAGCCTTTAGAGGAACCAACTCCTGAAGTCACCGCTGTTCCAGAAGTAAAAGATTATAAAAAAGAAGGGGAAGCAATTGCTCTAATTACACCACAGAAAAAAGTTTATAATTTAATCAATGGATTTTTAACCACGCCTGAAACATCCATAAAAAATTTATTAGTCGCTGAATTTCAAAGAGCATCATTTACTTTTAAAAATGATGACAGTGAACTAATTTCCTCTCTGACAAAATTTGCTCCTCTCATCCAAGATACCAATGCTGATGCCATGGATATTGTTATTGCCGCATATATTAATCTTCAAGGGGCTAATCAGGAAGCTGCCGCCTATATCTTGGCCACTGGCTTAGATTACATGTTGCCAAAAACATTGGAACTTTATTTTTCCAAGAAAAAAGAAAACTTTTGTGCATTTGCTCATATGGTCGATAAGCATTTTGAAATAGAGCAAAAAATAAGCATTTTCAAAGAAAGACGTGAAGCACTTGCTGAATATCATGCTAACACTACTCATCCAGAAAATTTAAGAGCCTATGCCGTAGAATGTGATAAAGACATTCAGCTTGAATTAGTAAGAATGAATTTAGTGAAGAAGCAAGTTATAGAAGAACAGCCAATGCCAGAAAATAGTGAAGAGGGACAAACGCCAATTGCGCCAGCGGTTGCACCAGTTACTTCTCCAAAAGTTCCTTAAAATTAATGCTCTACTTTGTTAGTAGGAATTTGACTAGTTTGGGTACAGTCAAACTTGCGAGTTCACGATGTAATTCATCAAAAGAATGTTCAATATCAGTTGAAGTAGGGTTGATTTCAATGCAATAAGACTGGTTTCTTTGTTTGGCCATGGATACAAATTGAGCCGCTGGATAGACTTTACCAGAGGTTCCAATAGAGATAAAAAGATTGGCATGGGATAATTCGAGATCGATTTGGTCTAAAGCAAAAGGTATTTCATTAAACCAAACGATGTGCGGCCTAAGTGTTCCTTTTCTATCGCAACAAAGGCATTTTGTATCAGAATCAAAATTTTCTTTTATTTGATAAACTATCTGCGTTTTCTGACAACGCATTTTTAACAGTTCGCCGTGCATATGAATAATATTTTTACTGCCAGCTCGCTCATGAAGATCATCGACATTTTGGGTAATAATAGTCACTGTTCCCGCAAATTCTCTTTCTAAATGGGCGAGGGAGGTATGAGCAATATTTGGGCTCACATCAGGGCTTAAAAGTTTTTTTCTGCGTTCATTATAAAATTCATAGACAAGTTTAGGATTTTTTCTAAAACCCTCTGGTGTAGCTACATCTTCGATACGATGATTTTCCCATAGGCCATCTGAGGCCCTAAAAGTTTGAATGCCTGATTCAGCTGAAATTCCTGCACCAGTAAGGATGACAATATTACGAATGTTTTTGGGATTAAAGTGAAACATTTAGAAGTACCAGTAGAAGTTACCTTGATATTGGTCGTAAAAAGTTTGATTTAGAGTCTGAACCCCGATAGCAATATCTTGAGTCAGAGTTAGGCGTAGTTCGTTTTTATAAAAGACATTTCCCATCTCAGGAACAAAAAAATAATATTTATATCCCACTTGGTTGATCATAAGAAGCTTGGGGGTAAATTCTGTATAGAGGCCGGCAAGTGGGCCAGCGCCAACGCGAAAATTGTTTTTTAAAAATTTACCGGCATTAATTTCACCGTCTAAAAAAGTAAACAGGCGAACTTTTTCTTTGTGGTCCAAGGTAAAAGAAGCTCCTCCAGCAAGTTCAGTATTTGCAGCAAAACAACCATTACAACTTCGGTCATAAATAGTTTTCGCTCCTAAATTAGCTCTCCAGGAAAATGGAGTGTCGAATTTAGAAATAGGGGAGAGATTCAATACTTGAAATAAAGTAAAGTCATCAAACTTTAATTTATGGGTTTGGTGAAAATAATTAAAGCGAAGTTTGGCAAAATCGATATGAAGGTTTGGTGGTTCACCTATAGTGCTGTCCAAAAGATCATGAAGGGCAAAACGATATTCGAGGGAAGAATAAGTAGAATCATTAAGACTACCAAAGCCATACATTGCTCTTTCTGGTGCATGAGAAAGGTGGGGAAATTGTTTTTCATCCATTTTAACATTAGTAGGAGGAGATGAGATTTCAAGTTCACTTCTCTTAATCAGTAAGTTTCTTTTTGCCTCTGGAATGCCAGCATTAAAAAGTACTTGTTTAGCATGGACATAATCGTAGTAGTCTATTGCAAGATCATAGTCACGAGCCTTTTCTTCCTTAGTAAAATTATGCATGTAAGAGTCATCTCCATGCTCTGCAAGCTTTTCTATTTTCTTAACATCAGCACGATCAAAATCTTTTGTAGCACTATAAAGTTTGTTACGAAGTGATGGCCTATAATCAACTTTTGTCACAAGTCCGGGAGCTGAATAAAGTGCTTTTATGGTATCTACTGGAATGACATAGAAAGGCAGCGCTTTCATTATTTCAAGCTCTGGTCTGGCCACATCAATTAAATTTAATACATGATACGAACAATTTTGGGTGAGGTAATAGTAATCAAAGCTCGTCTGACCAAGTTCCCATAAATGGGCCAGCATAAAATTTAATTCTTCAGCATTTAAACTAAGTTCATAGCTATAAAGATCTCTTGATTCATAATCATTATATTCACGAATTTTATAGTAATAAGGAATAGCTGCAAAAACTCCATTAAACCCGCCGGCCATTCCCATAACGGCATAGACCAAGGCGTTTTCTGTTGTTACTACCGCAGCGTAGTTCACTCCATAGTCTAATAATTCTGAATGATTTTTTTCTCCTTCGTCTTTTCTTTGAAAGCGTAAAAGAGTATGGCCAAATGCCGAGGCAGGAGTATTTATAAAGTAAGAAGAAAAAACGACGTAAGCTTTTTCTGGATTAATTTTTTCTCTAAAGGCTTCATATTCAGTACATTTTGCTAAATTGTATTGAGGAAGTGATATGTTTTTTTTCAGCCAAAGATAGCGAGCTGGAAAACGACAAAGGATGCTTTCTTTTTTATAGTCTTGAATCTTTTGAAAAGCTTGATAAGTAGCTTCTAATTCTTTTAGTGGATTTTTTCTTCCTTCTTCTGAGAGGAAAAATTCTTTTGTATCTGCATTACTAGTGAAGTTACCAAAAACTGATTCTTGGTAGTGCACAAGTTTATGCCAAGCTTTGCTTTCAGAAAGAGTTTTTAATTGCTCTAAATCTGCAGGTGTTTGGGCATGAAGTGAGATAGTAGTTAGGATTATAAGGACTAGTGATAACAAAGGCAGCCTAATTAAAAAAAGGGAGGACCAAGGTCCTCCCCTGTCTTGTGGTACTAATTATTTTAATGAAGCAGTACAAGTAGAAGCTAGATCAGCTCTCATTACGCTTTCAAGGTTAGCTGAAACATCTTTTGCAGATGCAGCGTTGCTTGGGAAGATTGACTTGTAGTTCTTTTGAAGAGTAGCGCCAACTTTTTTGCTGTCGTTACAGCCGTAAACGTTAGAGATTGAAGCGATTGTGTCGCCAGAACCTTTAGCGATATCGTTGTTTACAGCTACCATGTTAGCTTCAACAAATGACTCAATTTTTGAAGATTTCATACCGTTTGGAGAATCACAGTTAGAAGTACCAGTTGTGATACCAAAAGTTTGTGATCCAGAAGTTCCGTTTGTTGTAGCAGCTAGAACTTGTTGAACTGCACCTTTATCTTGGAATACTAAAGAACCAAGACCGCAACCAGCAGCGCCGTAGCCAGCGAAAGCCGAAACTGAAAGTGTAGAAAGCGCTACAAAACCAAGAATTTTTTTCATTCTTATCTCCGTGTTATTAAAACTACCTAAATTGGTATGTAGTCATTATAAGAAAGGGAATTTAAAGATCAAGTTCTGTTTCAAACAAAAATGACCGAGCAAAACGCTTGCTTAAATAAAGCAGGAATTTCTCTCTTGTTCTTAACGCTGACCTGTTTAGAATAATGACTAGGAGATTCCAATGGCCAAAATACCTTTTTTACTTCTGATTTTAGCGTTAACAGCTTGTTCTCATTCAAATTACAAACCAGAAAATAAGATTACTGTATCTTATAAGGCTCCTATTGGGACTTGTGAAAATTTAGGTTCTGATACAGTTGAAACAAAACATTGGGCATCACAAGAAGCAGATACTCTTACTGATGATGTTATTAGTGATTTAGTTCGTTCTACTTGCGCCAAGCATGCAAATTATATTCATATTGGTCGTGTTGAAAACACATGGTTAAAGCGCGGTCTATCAAATGAATTATCAAAAAAAGAAATGAAAAAGACCAAAGTTGAGAGCACTTACTATCTGTGTCGCTTTTCAAACTAAGGGTACAGAATCTGATAAAATACGACACTGTAAATAAAGACCGACAGTAAAACCGCGCTATCACCTAAAATTTCCCAAAATAAATTCTGACCAGGATGAGCGTCTTTCATTTTCTTTAAAAGCTTAATCTTCATCCAAATACATAATAAGCTCACTAAAATAAAACCGATAAATCCGATCACTAATTTAAAACCGATATTAGTCGGAACAGTGGTTTTCTCTGCGACAATGATTGGTGCTTTTTTTTCATCTAGAAGTTCCACTTCTTTCTCTGGAACTACGATTAAAGGCTGTTCTCTCGATTCAGATTCACCTCTTTTTATTTTTGCCATCTGATCAATGGCTTCAGTGGCGGGAACATAGTAACGGGAGAAGGGCGTTTTTTTGCCAGTTTCTTGGAATTCAAAACGTCCAGTAATACGAACTGTGTCACCAAGAAGTAATCCACCTTTTTCAATAGTTCTATTCCAAAGTAGACCGTATGCTTTTCTTGAAATTTGTCCTTCAGTTTCTATAAATTGACTAGCTTTCCCCCATGGATCTTTCACTTGGCCTTTATTGATAACTTTAAACATTTCAGTCTTTGTCACATCTCGAATGGTTATAGAGAAGGGGACTGTAACGAACTTATTTAAAGGAAGCTGGATTTTTTCAACGTGAATCAGAATGTCTGGAAACTTTTGTGTCGAAAAAAAGTCTTTGCTTTTAAGGTGGTTGTCTCTTTTCTCATCATTGGTGGAAATAGATTTGACGACAATTTGAAGATCAGCATTTTTCAAATAATTTTTTTCTTGATCTAAGTCCAGTTGACCTCGGTATTTTAGAAACTGACCTTCTACCGAAGTCACTGTCATATAATCGATACTGAACTTGACCATCGAATGCTGTTCATTAACTTCAAGTATGGTCGCTTGAGTATTAAAAAAGAAGAGATTAAGGAAAAATGAGAAAAGTATTTTTCTCAAAATCATTTTTGCTCTTTCATTAAACTGTCAAATTGACTGTAGTGTTTGTAGGAATAGAAAACCGCCAAGGCTCCGATCCAATGCCACAATGCGTGTCCTTGAAAAACATGCATTGTTGGATCGCACATGATTCTTTTGACATCCAATAAAGAAAAAGTTTCTGCTATCGCAAACGTTCCTAGGCACATATAGAAATAACGACGATTAAATTTGCTGTCGTCTTTTGGAACTAAAAATTCTAATGCCATCATGGTTATGACATTCACTAAAATAATAAATTGAATATGAATGTGGAGAACATTATTAAAAAGTGGAATCAATAAGAAATTGGCAAGGAGAAGAATAAGATAAGTGGGGGCTGAATGGTTTTCTTTGACCCAACCCAATCTTCGCAAATTAAATAGAATTATGGCGGAAGTGTAAAAATACATACCCGCAAAGTCGAGAATTTGAGTCGGCCAATTATTGGTCGCATGATAGATAAGAGAAAATAAACCCATAAAGAAGACGGCTAAACCTAGAAGCGTCATAGGAATGGAGCCAGATTTTTTTCCTTTCATAAAAATATAAATAGCCACTGCTATGTATCCAAGATTTGACCAAGTATTAGCAGGTTCTTCGATCCATTGGCATAATGATTCTTCGCACCACTTTAGATTTGGATATCCCCAAGATTCTCTCATTGGATGCCAAGGACAACCAACTCCTGCTCTCAATATTTCTTCTTTCATCTTTTCCCTTTAATACTTTACTAACAAGTATTTTAATCCAATTGTATTTGGAGTAGAATTCCTTCAAATCTTCTCTCTAAAATTTGAAAGGGACAAGACTCAAAAGGATAAAAATGAATAAGCAGATTTTTGCAATGGGTGGCGGGGGATTCTCAATGGAACGCGATAACCCTCTTTTAGATAAATATGTTCTATCGCTATCTTCCAAGTCAAAACCCAAAATTTGTTTTTTGGCGACTGCGAGTGGAGATGCACAAGGTTACATTGATCGCTTCTATAATGCTTTTAAGCATTTTAATTGCGAACCTTCGCATCTTTCACTTTTTAAAACTCAGATCCTGGATTTTAGTCAATTTCTTCTATCTCAAGACATTATTTATGTTGGTGGTGGGAATACTAAAAATATGTTGGTGCTTTGGAAAGAGTGGGGGCTAGATAAAGTTTTGACCACAGCTTATGAAAAGGGAATTGTTCTCGCGGGACTAAGTGCTGGCTCAATCTGTTGGTTTGAACAAGGGATGACGGACTCTATTCCGGGCTCCATTACAAAATTAAATTGTTTGGGTCTTATCCGAGGAAGTAATTGTCCTCATTACAATAGTGAACTACAAAGACGTCCGAGCTATTTAAAAATGGTGGGCGAAAATAAAATCTTAGGTGGAATTGCGACAGATGATGGAGTTGGTCTTCACTACGTTGATGGTCACCTAGAGAGAGTTGTTTCTTCACATCCAGACGCAAAAGCCTATCGTTTATCAAGAGATGCTGCTGGTGGAGTTAGTGAAAAACAAGTTATTCCTACTTATCTTGGCGGCAGAGACATTCTCATTCGTCGTGCTTCATTAACTGATAGCTATGCTATCCATGAGGCTCACATGAAATCGATACAGGAGTTATGTGCACCAGATTATAGCGAAGAACAAATCGCCGCTTGGGGCTTTCGTCAATATAACCAGGAACAAAGACATAGTAGTATTTTAAATAATGATGTTTGGGTTTTAGAAGCCATGGGTAGAGTTGAAGGTTACTTAGAACTAAAAATTGAGCCAAGTGATGGTGTGGCTAAATTAGTAGCTCTTTACCTTACAAGTAACTTTTCGAAGCAGGGTTACGGAAAAATTTTAATGAATTTAATGAAAGAAAAATGCTTCGAAACCAATACGAGAAAAATTACGATTGTGTCGACTAAAACAGCAAAAGACTTTTATTTAAAAATGGGAGCTACTATTTTATCGGAAGAAATCAATTTAAGTATTGGTGGAGTTGATATTCCTGGGATCAAAATGGAGATGTCGCTTTAATGAATTTTTTAAAAAAACTTATTCAGTTTTTGAAAGATGTTGCCAATGATGAGCGTATACCCGAAAGGGATAAAAAAGTTCTATTGGCGATGATTGTTCTACTAGTTTCGCCTATCGATATTATCCCCGACTGGATTCCTATTTTGGGAATGCTCGATGATATAATTATTCTCTCTATTGTCTTAGATTATTTTTTTCGTGTGCTTGATTCGACAATCATTCTTTCACATTACCCATGGGGAATGAAGAGTTTTGCAGTCTTAAAAAGAGTTAATGGAATATTCTCTTTCTTTGTGCCCAACTTTTTAACAAAAAAAATCTGGAAGTACGTACCGCCGGCTTATTAACTCAAAGCTTTTTTGAAAAATGGGGAGTACTGGCTTAAGTTCTCCATATAACATAAGGTATCTGCCTTTTGTTCAGGAGGAAGTGAACGATAAGGTATAATGTGTTCTTTAGGCACATAACGAAAGGTAAAATTGATTCTTCTTGTTTCAAAGTTCTCAACATTTAAATCAAATTGATATCCTTCTTTTTTATCCACTCTTTGAACACGATGAAAGGCGCGAGATTTCCACTTCTCTCCTCCAAAAATTTGCAAAGAAGAATCATCAAGCCACTGCTCCAATAAAATATTTTGTCCTGTCGCTTGTCCCGTCGTGAACTGAAACATTGCTCTTTCACCAAGTGAAAGCGAGGCAACCGGGCCAGGTTCAAAGTCTTTATGTTCACCTACACGAGCAGTATCATTTTTTTTCCCATCTTTTTCAATTTTACTTCCATAAAAATTAATAAGACAGGTATTGAGCTGCCAGCCTTTAGGTATATCTGACGGATGATATATTTTTCTTGTCATCAATTCGATTTTTTTTACCAGAGGTGAAAGGGCCAATGGGTAGGCCTCTGCCTCAATACAGCGATTAGTAATTCCTTTCGGTGGATGGTAATAATCAAGACAAGCAAATTGCCAATTTCCTAACCAATAGACTGGTCTTAATAAACTTCTTTGTTCATCTCCAGCAGGAGGTGGATTATGTTCAGAGAACCTTTCTTCCCAAATGGGATGAATGGTTTTAAGCCATTTTAAAATGGCATCTCTTTCAGATCCTAATAAAAAACGTGGATTATAGTAAAGTCCATCACGGATATAAGCTCGTCCTGTGGCTTTGCGAGGAAGATTCATATATAGAATTAGTTATTGGGCCATATTCCCAAGGTTACTATCCATTTCTATGTAAGCAATATTTTGTGGTTTTGCTCCATCGTAAAGAACGTTTTCAAGTTCACTTGGTATTTGGATAGCGCGGTATTTCTTGCCGTTGGTGAGGCGAAGCCAGTGACCTTGAATGATCGTGTCTTTACCGATTATTCTAATTGGTTTTACCGAAACGATATGATCCAGATTGATCAACATATCAGTTTCTGATGTGCCTTCAACGTTCGATTCTTTAGGGTTCAAGATGGTAAATTTTTTGATCTTCATAATGGATGAACCTTAACAAATTTTGGCAGGTGGTTCTAGGAAATTGCTTTCCCCCTGTAGCTTTTACAGGGAGCCAAGCTATAATGTAGCCTAAACCACTGATTAGGATTTCTATGAAAGCTCAAAGCCTACTATTTTGCCTGTTGGCGACTGTAATAAGTTGCTCCCATGGACCCGTCAAAGAAGCCCAAATTGATTATTACGTAGATGATTTAGGACTTAAGAATCTGATCCAACCTCTGGCCGACAATATTCGCCAATTAGAGGGAAGTCCCCAACAAAAACTTAAATTAGGAACAATTGAAATAGATAAAAAGGATTACTTAGCGAAGCTCCGCCTGCTCAATCTTTTTATGGAAACTAATAGCGATAAAATTCTTGTGAATCAATTGATCGCAAAATTATTTAAAGTTGTAGAAGTACAAAGCGATCGAGACAATAAAGAAATCCTTTTAACCTCATACTATTCTCCTATGATCAAAGGAAGCAAAACAAAAAGTGAAAAGTATTCATTCGCTATTTTAAAAAAACCTGAGAATGTGAATTATTCGCGCTCAGAAATTTCGGCCAAGAATCCTTACCAAAATCAAAAGTTAGAAATATGTTACCTTGATCCAATTGAAGCCTTCTTTCTCCATGTTCAGGGCTCTGGAATGGTTGAGTTTGAAAATGGAGAGACATTCAATTTAGTTTTTGATGGTAACAACGGTCGTCCTTATCAATCTTTGGGTAAGAGCTTAGCGGAACAGGGAATATTAGAAAAAGATAAGGTAACCCTGGCAAGCCTTGAAACCTACCTCCGGTCTTTAACTCCAGCCGAACTAGAAAAAACGCTTAATTTAAATGAGAGCTATATCTTCTTTAAAATTTCAGAAAAGAAAAGTTTAACCACACTAGGTAATGAAGCCAACCCTGGGCGTACCATTGCCACAGATGGCGCTCTCTTTTCTAAAGGACTTCTTGGTTATATGGAATTTGGAAAACCGATCTTCGATGAAACGGGAAAAGTTGAGTTTATTCCCACATCAAGATTTGTTCTTGATCAAGATACTGGTTCTGCCATTAAAGGCTCCGGCAGAGTGGATTTATTTTGGGGAGAAGGCGAGGGAGCAAAAGCCCATGCTGGAGTAGTGAAGGAAAAAGCGAAACTCTATTACTTAGTACCGAGAAGTTAGAGAGAGATTAAGACTAAGACAGCACTGCTTAATCCAGTGACCAGCTTTTTTAATAGTTCAATAATAAATTAATGCCCAAAACTTTTGGGAGGGTACGAATTCTCAAGTAATCGTCGTATTCAATTCTTGGGCGAATTACCATCGGATCATTTGTTACTTCAGGTTCAAGAATTTGTTTTATGAGAGAACTTCTTATTAACGGTGTGGGGATCAATTCCGATTCATCTGTCTTTAGCCTTTTTTGAGCTTTACTCAATCCAATTTTGTTCAACGTTAGGTCTTGAGTTGAAGCAAAAAGGGCTTCTGTCATTGCAAAGAAAATGATGAAAAAAAGAGTCTTATGCATAGTGACTTTGAGTATCGAAAATGCCTACAAAAAGCAACAGTCTTCTACTATTTTTCGAGTCATATTGCCGCTTATGAGCAATGAGATAAAGAAGTTCTAACTCGCCACGCCAGTAGTGCTTGTTGTTATTAATACTCCCACCCTATTATTTAGATTAACCAGCTAGAGGTCTCGATCTTAGTGCGATACTGATCAAATGAATAACTTTTCCTTCTTGTTCGCCTATAACATCGACTTCTTCCCAGATAAGTCCTTGGCACACATTCACATCTTTTTCTTTGACTGAAAGTTCAACTACATCCTCAATTGGAGATACCAGTTTAAAGGACTTTTTCTTGCCCTTTGCTAGATAGAGATAACCAGACATTCGCACAACTTTAGCTTGTGTCATAAGGACCTCCGTAATTGGAAAAGAACAGTCAGATCATCCATCGTGGTGACTGCTAGGTTATTCTACACTGGTGCTAGAATTTTGAGTCGACCTTTTTTAGGGGAAGGTAATTCCTCTGGAAGAGTTTCTAGGATAGATGACTCAAAAGCATCCAATAGTTTTTCTTTATAAAAAGATCTTGCCGCTACTAGGCTGATTTCTCTTGTAGGCATCTCTGGAGTAAATTCTTTTAATCGGTCTTTCTTCACTCTGAGAGTTGCAAGATAAGGTAAAATAGTCATTCCCAAACCTTCGTCGACCAGCTTTACAAGCGTCTCTAAGCTGCCTCCAGAAAATTGCACATTTCGGTTTTCCGGGGACAAAGAGCACAAGTGGAGAATTTGAGTTCTTAAACAATGACCCTGATCTAAAAGCCACAGGTCTTTAGTATCTATTTCACTGGGATGAATTTTTTTCTTTTTATAGAGTTCGTGGCCCGTGGAAATATAAGGATAAAAGGGTTCATAAAAAAGAACTCGTTCAATGAGTCTTTGGTCTTTTAATGGAGTGGCAAGCAAACCTCCATCAAGTTCATCGCGATTGAGTTTTTCCAAAAGATGTTCTGTTTGAAGCTCTTCAAGCGTCAGTTTTACTTTTGGGTATGTTTTTAAAAAATTTTTCAGAAAAAGGGGAATCAAGTACGGAGCAAGTGTGGGAATGATTCCAATCTTGAGTTCCCCTGTAAGTAGCGGTCCTTCTTCAATATGAGATAATTTTTTAAATTCATGAACCACAATCAAAGCCTGGTTGATAAACTTCTGACCTTGGTCAGTGACAAGTACGGGCGCTTTGGAACGATCAAAAAGGTTATATCCAATATCCTCCTCTAACTTTTTAAGCTGCATACTAAGAGTGGGCTGACTGATATTGCATGCTTTGGCAGCAGCGACGAAATTCTTCATCTTATAAACGGCCAAGGCATATTCTAATTGGGTAATGGAAACCATACTAACTCCTTAAAAGTTAATTATAGGATATATCTATGGCTTTATAAGATCAATCGATTTTGTAAATACTAAGAAAAGAGCGATACTGGTAAAGAACAAGTAAAGATGCTTGATCAAATGTTACTTATTAACCAGGAGTATGTATGAATAAGAAATTAGAAATTAAGACCGTTAAAAATTTAGAATCTGCCTTTGCGGGTGAATCCATGGCTTACCAAAAATATCTTTATTTCGCCAAACTAGCGAGAAAAAAAGGTAATGAGGCTGTTGCAAAGGTTTTTGAAGATACCGCTAAACATGAAATTGGACACGCTGAAGGACATCTTCGTTTTCTCTACCCTGAAGAGCAACTAACTGTAGAGGATCTTCTTAAGCTTGCTATCGAAGGAGAAACTTATGAGTACACAGAAATGTATCCAGGCTTTGAAAAAACGGCACGAGCTGAAGGCCAAGAGTTGGCTGTCATGGAATTCAAAGAACAAATATTAGAATCAAAAGAACATGCTCTTTTCTTTCAAAAAAACTTAGAGAAAATCTCTAAAATCTTCTCTGGGTTAGCGAAAGCGGAAAAAATCCACGCCGAAGGTTACCAAAATGCTTTAAAAGCTATTTAATATTTGAGGGAGCTTTACGCTCCCTTTCACATTCTCTTTACTCAACCATTACTTTACCTTCTTCCCTTGTGTCATAAGACCGCTATAATAGAGTTACTAAAAATCTATTGGAGGCTTATGTCACACTCAGCAGGCAAGCATGGAAATTTAATGGCGGATCGTCGTTATTGGCCGCTTTTTTGGACACAGTTTCTTGGTGCCTTTAACGATAACTTTTTTAAGAATGCCTTGGTCATTCTTATCACATATAAAGCTTATTCCATTGGAGTTTTAAATTCTGAACAGATGGTCGCCTTATGTGGTGGAATTTTTATTCTCCCTTTCTTTCTTTTCTCTGCCCTGGCCGGGCAACTAGCTGACAAATATCCAAAACAAAAAATAGTCACTGCTGTGAAAGTGGCTGAGATCGTCATCATGGTCATTGCTGCTATTGGATTCATGACAGAACATTTAGTACTTCTTTTAGTGACACTCTTTTTGATGGGGCTTCACTCGACTATTTTTGGACCGGTGAAATATTCAGCTTTACCTGAGATTTTAAATGAAGATGAATTGGTTGCTGGAAATGCCTACATAGAATCAGGAACATTTCTTGCTATTTTGATGGGGACTTTGATCGGTGGCATGACTATAACTATTCCTGGAAGTGGAACGATGATTACCGGAATAGGAATTATCATCACGGCTATTTTGGGAACTTGGACTAGTTTTAAAATGAATGAGCTAGAGCCAGTGAATCCGAATTTGAAGATAGAAAAAGATATTTTTAAACCAACGGTAGAAATCATTCGTTTAACAAGAAAAACGAAAAGTGTTTTCTTATCCATTTTAGGAATTTCGTGGTTTTGGTTCGTGGGAGCCATTTTTCTTTCTGTATTGCCTCCCTTTTGTAAAAATGTCCTTCATGGGTCTGAGCATGTGGTAACAATGTTTCTGGCCATCTTCTCTATTGGGGTAGGCCTTGGAGCTGTTCTTTGCGAAAAACTTTCTTTTGGTCAATTAGAACTTGGTCTTGTTCCTATAGGTTCTATTGGAATGAGTATATTTTTAGCCGATCTCTTTTTTTCTAGCCGAGGATTTTCTCTCACAGCTACAACACCAATGATTTTTCTAACGACAGGAGAAGGACTACGTATTATTTTTGATATGCTTAGTTTCTCCATCTTTAGTGGTTTTTTTACGGTGCCTCTCTACACTTTTATACAAAGCCGGAGTGATCGTGAAACACGTTCTCAAGTGATTGCTGGAAATAATATTTTAAATTCTCTTTTTATGGTGGTGGCTTCTGTCATGTTGATGGGGCTCTATGCGATGAAGATGTCAATACCTCAAATCTTTTTGCTGCTAGCATTTTTAAATGGCTTAGCAGCGGTATACATTTACACAGTAGTTCCAGAGTTTATGTATCGTTTTGTTTTGTGGTGCTTAACTAATATTTGTTATCGCTTGAAAATTGTGAATCGAGATCGTATTCCAGTGTCTGGTCCAGCTGTACTTGTATGTAATCATGTTTCTTGGGTTGATTGGATGATTCTTGCCAGTATAACACCAAGACCAATTAAATTTGTGATGCACTATTCTTTCATGAAAATTCCAGTCGCTGGAAAGTTTTTTAAGGATGGAAAAGTGATTCCAATAGCAGGAATGAAAGAAGACCCAGAGATCATGGAAAATGCTTTTAAAGAAATTAAAAGATATCTCGATGAAGGAGAATTAGTTTGTATATTTCCCGAGGGAGCCATTACTGAAAATGGTGAGCTAGGTGTATTTAAGCACGGTATAGAAAGAATAATTAAGGAAACTCCTGTTGCGATAATACCGCTTTCTTTAAATGGAATGTGGGGTAGTTTTTTTAGTCGCAAAAGTGGAAAGGCCATGACTAAACCATTTAAACGAATTTGGTCAAACATATCGGTAGTTGTAGGTGATGTTATAAGACCCCAAGAACTAAATGTGGAAGAGTTAAGGAATAAAGTTAAAAATTTGGGTGAGTAATAGGGAGCCTATGTTTGCAAAAATCTAGACCTATAGGAAAAACTTATAGCTATTATCGGAAATATTGATTTTTATTAATAGTTGAGGGGAGCTATAACATTCTAAAGGATGGATGTTATGACTTCTCTCGCTATTTCAAATTCAAGTGCACTTTTAACTCAAACTATACTGATAGAGCTTTTGGCTTTTCATCCAGAAGGGCACAAAGAGATCGATTTAGGCTCTCTACCACTTTATAATAAGATTTTTCAATATGTCGAACGCGGTGAAAAGCTGCAATTTATTCTTCCCGCTTTTCCTGCCAAAAGTTCTAATCGCGAAAAAACAATCGGCATTCTTCCTGATTTAGGAGAATTTCTTGGTCTAACTAGACTTCAAAATCTTTGTCAGAAAATTCAAAGGATTTATGAACCAGGTGCAGAAGTATTAATTTGCTCAGATGGAAGAGTGTTCAACGATTTAGTCTTAGTTCCTGACGAAGATTTAATGCAATATCAATCGGCGATAAAGGCCATGATAGCAGATCACCAATTTAATCACTTGAAGACTTTTAGTCTTGATGAATGTTTTGGTGATATTTCTTTTGAGGCGATGAGAGTTAAATTTATGAGGCTCTTTGGAGAGGAATTAGACATTTTAAAACAAAGAGTAGGAAAAGATCCCCATGAGCTTTCACTTTTTAACGGTATTCACCGTTTTATAACCGAGGATCGTTTAGCTTTAATCCCAGATAAAAGTAAGAATCAAATTTCTAAAGAATCTAAGTTAGTCACTTTTCAGGTGATGAATCGTTCTAAAGCTTGGGATCGATTATTGCTTTCATTTTTCCCTGAAGCATTACGGCTATCAATACACCCATACCCAGTTAAGCATCACAAATTTGGCTTAAAATTAGTGGACTCCAATTCTTCATGGGCGACTCCCTGGCATAATGCTGTCTTAAAAACAAATGAAGGCTTTACTCTCGTTAAAAATAAAGAAGCCAAGAGCAAAGGTATTTTACGTCATCATTTAGGATTATATGCATACTACGACCAAACATATTCATGATCATTCTTTAGTTCTCTTGAATGACCTCCAAATGACAGAAGAAAAGTTGTTGAGCTTTGCTGAGTCTTTGAGTCTAAAAAAAGAGGAAAAAATTCTGGAGTGGAATTTTGGCAAGGTCATGTCGATGAAATATGTGCAAAACCATCCTAATTATCTTTTTAGCCAAGAGCCCGTGCCCTTTCATTGGGATGGTGCTTTTTTTAAAGAACCTTCTTTTTTACTTTTTTATTGTGTTTCTTCTGAAGGTGAAGGTGGAGAGACACTATTTTCCAATACTGAAAGACTTGCAAAAACACTTAGTAAAGATGAAATTCAAAGTTTGCGTGAGACTACAATGACTTATAAAACAGAAAAGCTAGCGCACTATGGTGGCGAAGTAACTTTTCCAGCGCTCACCACTCATCCTGTTAAGGGTACAAACATTCTTCGTATCGCTGAAGAAGTGAAGAGTGAAAAAAATCCGGTTGAATTAAATATAAAAGGAAATAGTGAACTGATTAGAAAGCTTCAGCAAAGGCTCTATGAACCTCAATTTTGTTATGCCCATCAATGGAAAAAAGGTGACTTGCTTTTAGCGGATAATTTTTCGCTACTTCATGGAAGGCTTGCTCTAGGTCTTAATGAAACAAGAGAATTTAAACGTATTCAAATCATGTAGGAGAAATTATGCAAACGACACAAGAAACAAGAATTGTAAAAGAGGGGAAATCTTTTTTGGATTTCAAAAGAGAATCTGAAACTTCTGAGTTTCCTCACCTTTTCTCAAAATATATTATGAGCATGGGAGAAATCTACTATTGGCCAAAAGGAGGATTTCACGTTGTGACTTCTGTTGATTTAGCTAAAGCAGTTTTGACCAGTCCAAGTTACAGTGCGGATCGAGGAGCTTTCTTTATTTCAAGAATGCCCAATATGGATTTATCTCTTATTGGCGATTTTTTTGGAGTTGTTCGTAAAATGATGGTGATGAGTGATGGCGCTGAACACGATAGCCGCCGTAAAGCCGCTGCCCAAGGTTTTGAAGACCATGTGCTGAATCGCTTTGAAGCTCGAGTTAAAGAGACAATCACTAATCTTGTAACTTCGATTGACACTTCTAAGCCTTTTGATTTCGCCAATGATTTGGCCAAGAAGTTACCTTCAACTGTCCTGGCCGATCTTTTTTCTATCCCTGTTAAAGATAGAGCCGACTTTTATGTTTGGTCTAATACCATGACAGCTTTTTTTGGTGGAGCTTCACAATATAGAAATGAAGATGGAATCGAAGTGAATGCTGCGGCAAAGGCCTTAACCACATATTTTAAAGAACTATTCGTTGAAAGAAAAAAGAATCCTGGCGAAGACTATGTTTCACTGCTTTTAAAAATGGGTGAAATCTTCTCTTTAACAGAAGGCGAATTGGTAGCTCAGGCCGTGATGATGTTAGTGGCAGGTCAGGTGACAACTACGGACCAAATCAATAACAATATGTATCTTTTGGCTTTGCATCCAGAACTTCAAACGTCCCTTCGTCAAGACTTAAGTAAAGTGCCAAATGCTATTGAAGAGTTTAAACGCTTCGATCCTGCAGTCACATTTTTATTTCGTGTGGCCAAGGAAGATCATTATCTTGGTGGTCAGTTTGTAAAAGCTGGAGAAACTTTATTTCTCTCTACTCATGCTTTAAATCGTGATGCTAAACTTAATTGCCCTTTTGAACTTAATATTGAACGCAAAGGAGCTAACCACTTTGCTTATGGGCATGGGCCTCACTACTGTTTAGGTGCAAAGTTAGGAAGAATGCAAATGAAGCTTCTTTTTGAAGCTCTACTAACTACATTTCAAAAAATGGAACTTAATCAAGATTTAGCAACAGAAAGAGACCATTACTCACTTTCTTTTTCTGGTTTCAAAAATCTCTATTTAGATCTTACTTGATATAATGAGCGTATCCTCTCAAGCAATTGGTTAAAGTCCTTTTCAGCGGTGAGTGGGTTCATCACCGTAACTCGTAGACAACGCTTCGATTGAAGCAATGTCCCTGTGATATAGAAATCTCCTTCACGCATGAGTGAGATACGGACATCGTCTTGTATTTTGTCTAAGTTTTCTTCCTTCTCTCCCAAAGGAAGATAACGAAAACAAAGTATATTGGCTTCTGGCACATGGAGTGGTTCAAAGTCAGGGGCCTTATTTAATAGCTGATGGAAGCCTTTCGTTTCACTCACAAGTTTTTCTAATAAATCACTTATTCCAGCTGCTCCAATAGTAGAGAGTAGAGTAAAAAGCGGTACAATGAGGCTGCCTTTAGTGCATTCGAAAGTTCTCAGTCCACCTTCAAAATCAAGATCACTCATGGAAGGATCAAATAAGTAGGGAGCATCTTGGGAAAAGGTCTGGTAAGAATGTTTTTTGTCTTTATAAAAGACAAAGGTACATAATGCAGGAACAAACATCATTTTGTGAGCATCCCAAACGATAGAGTCTGCTCGCTCAATTCCCTTAAAAAGTGGGCGTAACTCTTGTGAAAGTAAAAATCCCCCTCCGTGAGCAGCATCGACATGAAACCAAAGATTGTTTTGTTCACAAAATTGTCCAAGAAATTCTAAGTTATCGATGGCACCTGTTGGTGTTGAACAAGCAGAGCCCACTAACGCAAATATATCATATCCCGCTTGAATTTTTTCATGATAAAAACTTTTAAATTTATTTTCATCTATCTTACGTGTTAGAGCATCAATAGGGGCTTTTAAAACTTGGTCACTTCCAAGCCCCATGACTCCAAGTGCTCGAGCCAAACAATAATGGGCATCCGCAGAGGCAATGATCGCTGGCTTTCCAACAGCATTAGTAATGCCTTGATTAAAACTATTTTGGTAGTGAGTGTTTCTAGCCGCTAACAAAGCTGTCAGATTAGCAAGGGTTCCCCCATGAGTAACGATTCCTTCAAATGCCTCTTCCTCGGATATGAATTTGGCCAAAAACTGTAGCATCGATCTCTCTGCTGCTAAAACATATGGCCCCATTTCAAAGACGGCGGCTCCTTGATTAAGCACTCCTGTGGCAGCTTCAAGCGCTCCAGCCCACGGAATAGGAGCGGCTACTTGATGACCAATATAATGAGGAGATTGAATTGGTCTTGAATAGAGAAAAAGTTCTTTCAGGATTTCTTCAATTCTTTTGCTTATATCAAGGCTTGGATTTTTTAAGTAAAAATCGGTCAGGTGAAAAAGTTCTGACGGCTTAGCATATTGATGAACATCTTTAGGATGCTCTTGGCACTGTTTTAAATATTCAGGAAGCTTATCTTTTAAGAGCGATAAAATAGTAGCTAAGGTTTTTTCGGAATAGAGTTCATTATTCATTAGTTTGTCCTCTGCAGAAAGACAGTTCCACGATACTCATCTGACTCAAAAAATTGTCCGCGCAGTTTAGGATAGGACTTCATATTGACTGTAAAAAAAGAATCCGGAGAACATTCTATAAAGAATAGATTAGGATCATCGGCTGATTGTCGAATGTTACGATTACTGCCGTCTCCAGACGAAGTTGAGTAGACTTCACCTTTATTATCGATTAGTTCAACAAGGGCCATGCCATCAAGTTTTTTGTCTTTCATTAAAAAATCAAAGTTTAAATGAACTCCATGAGTTTGCCCTTTCTTTTTTCCTGATTCAAGTTTGAGTTGGCCTCGAAAATCTCCCATCAGTCTTCTCACCATGGGATTCATTTTATTGGAGTAAGCTGAGAGTTTAAAATTCTCGACCGTTTTTTTAGGACCAGTTAATTTTGATTCAGGAGCTAATTCTTCTCTCACTGTTTGGGACATTTTTTTTAGTCCCGCAAGCGGTGAGGTGTCGAGTGCTCCGACCACAATCGGTTTAGCTTTTTCTTCTTCAATCTTTTCTTGTTCATCTTCTTTCCAAACTGTTTCTTTGGCTGTTTGCGGAAGATCCATATGGAGATTTAGGTCAGCCAAGAAAAGCAAAACAACTTTTCCATATAATTCATCAGCTGCTTGGAGTTTTTCTTTTGCTTCTTGAGCCATGGCATAATTTCTCAGTTCATGGTCGGCAATGGTATATATTTTTTGTTGAAGGACAGGATTTATTTCTGAGCTCTTCAGGTTGTTATTGGAAGTTTTAGTATATCGTCCAAGGGCAAAACCTAAAAAGCTAAAGAGTAAAATCAAAAAGAACTGTTTTTTCATCAAGATTCTCCTAGAATAGGCTGATAGCAATTTATTGTAGGGGATACGGTTGAAGAAATCCAATTAGATTTCTCCCCGCAAATGAAGCGTTCACCGTATCAAAGTATAGTCACTTTACTTATGTGGAGAGTTGCAGACCGGGCCCCCAAAATAAAAGGAAAAAAATAATGTTACCTATCATTTTGTGGGCAGGATTAACTCTGGCTCAAACACCATCAACAAATCTAACAAAAGCTCAATTGCAATACACTGAAACGTTAATGCTCAATTGCCAAGCCAATTTATCTCATCTTTATCAAGAGCGAGATGAAATGCTTCATGAAATTGAACTTGGGCAAACTCAAGCGGTCACTACCTTAAAAAAAGCAGGACTAAAAAACCCATCGATGCCAAAGGAAAATGTTCCTTTTGTACTCAATCAAGCGCTTGATTTGGAACATAAAACAAATCATGAAAAGTTAGGAGACGCTTTTGCTGATTGGGAAAGTTCTTTTTTTATGAAAAATGCCCAACCATTTTTAAAGGCATGCCTCACGAAAGCCCATGAAATGAATACTGAGTGTGGACAGAAAAAAAATAGTAAGGAGTGTATGATAAAATCTTTACCAAGACTCACCGAAGCCCTAGAAGAATACAGTCCATTTTTAAGATATCTTAATAAAGCTGAAAAAGAAGTAAGACAGGCTGAAAAAAGGGCAAAAAAAAAGCCCCACTAAAAGTGGGGCTTTCTTCTAAAGATTAGTATCTTCCAGAGAAATTGTTTGAACGTGGAGCTCTTTCGCTAGCTGGTTTTTCAGTAGCGTAGTCAACTTTAATTGTACGGCCATCAAGCATTTGATTTGCCATACCTTCTAAACCAGCATCAGCTGCTGATTGAGATTCGAAAGCAACAAAGCCAAATCCTTTAGATTTGCCAGTTACTCTGTCCATAACAACTTTACATTCAGTTGTTTCACCGTACTTAGAAAATGCGTCTAATAAAGACTCATTTGTTGTGTTCCAAGATAGACCGCCGATGAATAATTTTTTTGATGAACCCATTTTTTCTTCTCCTAAGAAGAGTGTTTGTAATATTGAAATTGAATTGGAATCGAATGAAATTTAGAAGGACCGGACTTGAAAAGATGAAGATACACAGAACAAATTCACTTTAAAAAAATACCAGAAACTAAAAACTTATCAGAAACAGTAACAATCTCAAACCCAGCATACCACGCTCAATGAAAGAAAAGGAAATTATTGTGCAGATGCATGTATTTGTTTTAGGAATTGGTGTGATATTGGGGGGATGGAGTTAAAAATGAAGGCCTCGAAAGTGGTAAAATATGCACTACTTAGAGGCCCAATGAATCGATATGTGGAATTCAAGATTGATGTCTAATTGCTTGAAGCTTATGACGATGAGAAAAAATGAAGAAAGAAAATGGTAAATAAATTTTAGGCAAAAAAAAAGCACCCTAAGGTGCTTTTTTTAAAGAGAAAAATTTGGCACCCCCAAGGGGATTCGAACCCCTGTTATCGCCGTGAAAAGGCGGTGTCCTAGACCGGGCTAGACGATGGGGGCAAAACTTGTTTAACTTGTTAATTTTGCCTGGTACCGGTGTTTCAAAAAATGGTGATCTCGGCGTGACTCGAACACGCGACCCTCTCATTAAAAGTGAGATGCTCTAACCAACTGAGCTACGAGACCGTATTTTGAAAACGTGGTTCAGAGTATGGGGAATTACTACACCTGTCAAATATAATTTTGAAAAAAATTACTTTTTTATTCGCCTTATGCTATGAACAAATTCCATTTTATGAAGCAAGAATTAACAAATAAAAAAGTATCATTTCACACTCTCGGATGTCGCTTAAACATGTCTGAAACGGGCTCTATCGCTCAAGGCTTTGTTGATCGGGGATACGATATTGTTGAATTTGGAGAAACTGCCGATGTGGTTTTTTTAAATACTTGCACGGTTACCGACTCAGCAGATTCAACCTGTAGAAATTTAATTAGAAAAGCTCAGAAAACTTCTCCTGAAGGGAAGATTGTTGTAGCCGGTTGTTACGCTCAAATGGAAGCTGAGAAAATTTCCAAGATGACAGGCGTAGACCTTATTCTTGGAAACTCTGAAAAATATAAAGTTTTTGAATATCTTCATGAAGATGATGAACAAACGATCAAAGTTGATAAGTCGTTTGATTTTTGGGGAGCTGCTACAACTACCGCGGATACGCATACTCGAGCCTTTTTAAAAATTCAGGATGGATGCAATTACGTTTGCTCTTTTTGTATCATCCCCTTTGCTCGTGGCCGCTCTCGCGCCATTTCGATCGAGGATGCACTTAAAGAAGCACAAAATCTAATTGATCGTGGATTTAAAGAAATTGTTCTTACCGGTGTTAATATCGGAGAGTATGAATCCTCCTCTGGTGAGAAATTGTCTCATATGGTTGAAAAACTTTTAGCAATACCTGGATTAGAGCGTCTTCGTATGTCATCGGTTGAACCAAATACTATAACAAAAGAGCTACTCGAAGTGATGAAATCGAGTCCAAAATTTTTGGATCACTTTCATATCCCAATGCAAGCCGGCGATGATACGACTCTTAAAAATATGCGCCGTAAATATACTGTCGCTGACTATAAAAAAGTAATTGAGACCATCAAACAGTTTTATCCTAATGCTGCGATTGGTGCTGATATGATTACTGGCTTTCCTGGTGAAACAGAAGAGCAGTATTTAAATACTTTTAATCTTGCTCGCGAACTTCCCATTACTCATTTTCATGTCTTTCCATATTCAAAAAGAAAAAATACGACAGCAGCGGCAATGGAAGGTCATATTCAACACGGAGTAAAAAAAGATCGTGTACGAAGATTGATTATGTTAGGTGAAGCGAAGTTAGATCATTTTATGCATGAAAACATTGGTCGAACTTCAGAAGTTCTCTTCGAAGAGCAGGACAAAAATGGTTACTGGTCGGGATTATCAAGTAATTATATACGGGTGAAAGTAAAGTCAGATGATGATTTAAAAAACAAAATACTTTCTGTGAAAATGGAAGAAGTGAAGGATGGCGTAATTTTTGGGACGCTGATTCACTAAACGACTCTAAGGTGAAAATAAAAGAGAACGATTTCTTTTTTTCCGATCAAGGATAATCTTAATCCCCACATTTACTTCTCCGTGATTCGGATTATGAAACTGTAAAGATTCAGGATTGATGTTGTTAACATAACCATAAAAGTCTTTCTGTTCTTTTACGTTGAGAAAGCTCATGTAATAGCCTGCTGTTAGCAAAATCTTAGAATTATTTTTCATGTTGAGAACATTTGAAAGATTCATGAAAATTTGTAGGCGAGCACTCCCTTCCCACCAATCAGTATTGTTATAGGTAAAGTTTTTTCCAGCATAACTCGTATTATGTAAGGAGTATCCAGTGGTTCGATCAAGGTAAGAAATAGGAGTTCCGTAAATGTTCACTGAAAAATTTTCACCAATTTGCAAGCCTGGAAGCTTAGTCGAAGGCTGACTTCTCGTTATAAGATAAAGCGTAGGATCACTTTGTTTAAAGTTATCCATGGATTTCTGAATTCCATAATTGAAAGCCAATAGATCAAATGTGGAATCATTCTTTTCCCATTCAATTCTAGTCTTAAATCCAACTTTATTTTCACCGTGAGTAAAGGTTTGAACCGTAACCAGACTGGGGGAAAAATGATAGCGAATTTCTTTTTCAAAATAATTTTTGAGTTCGGCGACATGGTCTTGAATTGCTATTTGATCGTTTTCATCGATTTCGGTTTCAATGATGATTTCATCTACTTTAGGAAGATCAACTTTTGGAGTTGGAATAGGAGTGGGGGTCACCATTTGAGCGACACTTCCCAAGGATATGAAAATAGAAATTAGAGCAATGAGCCTTTTCATTAATAGCCTTTAGAGCAATTTTAAAGCCAGCTATTGAGCTGCTATTAATGGATTTAAGAGGAGATGACTCCTATAGGAGTTTAATTATTTAACAGGCTGTCTAAACTTTTGACGATTTTTTAGAGGTGGTCAGGTTATTATGGGCTGATATTCACAAAAAAATAAAAGCTTCCTTGAGCTAAATTGGGGAGGCAGCTCAGCAGCTTCTTTTAGCTCAGGAACAATAGGCTAAGCCTTGATGTTTGAATAAAATAGCGGAGCTTTTGTTTTTAGAAAATAAAAAGACCCAAACATCTCGGGCCTTAGATCATTTAACTTTGATTAAAGTATTAAATGAAATTATATTTCAATTGGAGAAGAATTTTCTTCATGGTTTAAATCAAAACTGACGTCTAGTATCGGCTTAGTTTTAAAAGTTATGATTACAGTTTTTCCTTAAAGTTAAAAAAGCGACAACGATTATTTTTTTAATATCTTCGACTTCGTTTTTGATTCGATTTTCTTTACTAGAATTTTACTCAACAATGCAATTAGGTAGATATTCTTTCATACATCTATTGGCTCTTCTCTCTGCACGTTTTTCTAAATCGAATGTCCCGATTAGGGCTTCAGCAAAGTTATTTTTAGTGCCTACGTGGACCTCATAATAGCTGATCTTCATCATATTTTTTTGAATAAATTGTTTTATGCTGTCTTTATCAAAGGATCAATATGAATAAATCAATCTTCGTCCCTCAGTTAAAAATTGCTGATATGTTTTCCATGGCAGGGCTATGTCTTGTTGGAGTTGGATTAGGAGCTCATTTCCATTTACAATTGGCCGAACTAATAGCTGCCTTTCTTGCGATTGGAGTAATCATGCATTTGCTAGGCATGTACGGAAAATATCAGATTGAACATCATCATTACAATCCGCCAGTTTGGGTTATAGTGACATTTGTTCTTTTAACCATCGGCTTAATAGGGTGTGGAATCTATGTTCTTATCTCTAACTACATCGGTCTGATTGTCATCTAAGAACTACTCTATTTAAGTGGTGATGAAATGATTCAAACTTTTATTAGGGATTGTATAAATAATTGATGGTTTTTAAGTATCGTTGTCAAAAAAAAGCCCAGCTTCCAGCTGGGCTTTTTTAATGATTATGCTTTGACTTCATTTGCTATGCAAGGAGGAGTCCAGAAGAAATCACCTGGCCTAATAAGGATCGACGCATTCCATTGCAGCAGCTAAGACAAACATGCCAGTAATCAGCATCATTGCGCCAAAGATCGCTGCCCCAGGAACAAGAATCATCAGAACCGCTGCACTTATGCCTATCACTCCGACAGCAACAAAAAACCCGATGCAGCCATTGGAAGCTGGCATACGTGAAACTTTAGTTACGGTGTCTGTTTGGACCATTTTATCGGACTTCAAGGAAATTATTTGACGAAGGCACTCAGAAGCGCGGTCTATCTGTCCACAGTGTTTTTTTATTCCATCACTGACGATATTTTTAAGGGTGGCGATAGTCTTATATGAAGTCACATCCATAAGTCTTTCTTTATAACTGCGATTATCTTCAGGGAATTTATAACCTGGGAACTTCTTAAGAATATTCTCCTGCTGAGCGAGGAAAACTTTCATGGCCTTCTTCTCTGACATGTTCAAGATTTGTTGCTTTAACCGAGACATATTCTTATGCAGTTTTGCATAAAGCTTGCCCGTGAGTTGGCTGGTCGGGGTCTCTTGGTCATCGAGCTCCCTGGCCAAAACTTCCACTTCTTCTGTCTGCCCCTCTTGATGATTCTGTGCGAGAGCCAAATTAGGGAGAATGATCGCTAGGATAAGTAAAAAACTTACCCCCTTCATCATGAGTGTAGTTAAAAAATTCATATGAACCTCCTGGGGTTATTAATGTTTACGACTTTGTTATTGAGTCGATTTTCTTTGTGAGGCAAATATAAATCGAAATAGTGCGTGGCGCAATATTCTGAATTGATTACTGTAGCACTATGTACGCTACACCTCATTATGAATGGGCACTCGAGGCTGGTTTCATTCTCAGTGCTCAGCAGACCTATTTTGCCAGAGGAGGTAGTACAGTTTTCGTTTTCGTGCAATGCCTTTGAAATCTAAGCAGAAGTTGTTCTGGAGAAACTTATGCCTAAGTTTCAGAACGAGTCACTTTAATTATAAGTTCATCAAGCTATTTAATATTGATAGAGCAAAAAAAACTAATGCCACAAAGTTGCACTAACGATGATGGGGTATCAAACTTTTTTTGGGGGAATAATTAGGTATGGTATAAATAATTGATGGTTTTAATTATCGCTGTCAAAAAAAAGCCCAGCTTGAAGCTGGGCTTTTTAAATGATTATGCTTTGACTTCATTCATCATATTATTGTTCACAAAAAATTCTTTTAATTGATGAACGGCCATGATTCCTACTCTTTCCTGAGCTTCTACGGTAGAAGCGCCAAGGTGGGGAGTTAAAACGATATTACTAAGTGTCGTGAGCTTTGAGCTTTTTAATGGCTCTTCAGCAAAAACATCAAATCCTGCACCTAAGATTTTCTTTTGAGAGAGAACATCAAATAACGCCTCTTCATCGACGATCTTTCCACGAGCAGCATTGACGATGATGGCATTAGGTTTCATCAAAGAAAGCATCTTGGCATTGATCATATTTTTTGTTTGATCCATTAGAGGAACATGCACAGTAATGACATCAGACTTTTGAAAAAGTTCTTCAAGAGTAGCCGCTTTTTTAGCACCATTTACTTCCGCTTTATCAATCATTGGATCAAAGAAAAGAACATTTAGGTCGAAGCCTGTCAGTCTCTTCGCTACAATTTGACCAATTCGGCCAAATCCAACTACACCTAATGTTTTTCCTGAAAGTTCATTGCCAGTAAAAGAATTTTTATCCCATTCTCCGCGTTTCATGGAAGCATCGGCTTGAGCAGTTTTGCGTAAAACAGAAAACATTAGAGCAATGGCATGTTCTGCGGCTGAGTTATTATTAGCTCCAGGGGTATTCGCTACTTTTACACCTTTAGTTGCGGCATATTTTTTATCAATATTATCGGTTCCTTCTCCAGCACGAATAACTAATTTTAAATTAGGCATAAGATCTATTAACTCTTGGTCAACAGTTGTGGCAGAACGAATGATAAGGCCATTAACTTTAGAGGCCATCGATTTTAGTTGGTCACGAGAAACTTTAGATTCTGGATAGACTTCAAAGTTTTGGTCTAACTTTAAGCCATTAAATAGTTCCTTATCTAATCCATCAGGCACCACGATCAACGGTTTCATGCATATTTCCTTTTTTAAAAGTTGGGTAAAATTTTTTGATAGTTTATCATTATTAGAAAGTTTGGAAAGTTTAAATAAAAAAAGGACCCCTTTCGGAGTCCTCGGCATGTTTTATTCGTTCAGGCGCCCCAAATTTTAGTTAGGCGATAGAACGTAGCTCTAGATTCATTTGGAGGGATTCTAGAGTGTTTTGAAATTCTGCTAGAGTAGGTAGATTTCCAAAATGAGTATTCTCATAAATGTTTTTGGAAATAAAGTCATAAATTTCAATCACTGTAGACTGCTCTGCGCCCTTCTTGAAAGCTTTCCAGTTCGACTTTCCATTTTTAGCGTAGTTAGCAAATAGATCACTGATTAATTCATCCTTTGTTTTAACGCCGACTCCTACGACGCGATGAAGGTCATCTATCTCTAGATACCAAACTCTGTAATCGTTTTGAGATTTGGGATTTTTGGTGGTCTCACAAGCAATTGCCATTTTCATACGTCTCTCCTTGTGTGTGTGTAGAACAAAGCCTCTAGTAATTTCCCGTCCTCTATCCATCCTAGAAGGAGGACTGGTACTTCGGGGCTTTAAGCGTCCTGCTCTTTATCAGTTTAGTAATTCCAAACTCACAATACACTATCTTTTGTCTAACATCGGCTCACGCGTAGGAGAGCCATTGTAAGAAAGTTCGGGGACAAAATGCCTCTGAAAAACCGCTCTGGAAAGGCCAAGGCGGCGCTGTAAATGAATTAGATTACGAACTTAAAGTGTAGTGTCATGAGATTTACTGCACTTCAAAGGCCTTGTGCAAAAAAGTCATTAACAGAGTGCAGTCCGTGACTTACACTATGGAAATATTTTGTAAGGAAAAAAATAAAATGTCAGACTCCACTAAAAAGGCAGTTCTACTTTCTAGTATCAAAATGGCTATCGCAACTTTCCTCTCGAGGGTGTTTGGACTCGTGCGTGAGCAAGTATTAGCAGCCTATTTTGGCGCCAGCGGACTCACTGATGCTTTTCAGGTGGCATTTCGCATCCCTAATTTATTAAGAGATCTTTTTGCAGAGGGAGCTTTCTCAAGTGCTTTTGTTCCAACTTTCACTGAAGCAAAAAATAATAATCATGAAGAAGCGAGAGAGTTATTATGGTCACTTTTTTTTCTTCTCTCTATCATCACCGGATTAATTGGTCTTTTTACTTTTCTCTTTGCACCCACTATTGTTTCTCAATTTGCTCCTAACTACGTTTCTAATCCGCATAAATTTGAAGTGACTGTGGTGTTGACTAAAATAATGTCACCATTTTTATTATGTGTTTCTCTGGCTGCTCTTTTTATGGGAGCTCTTAATAGTTTAAAAGTCTTTTTTGTTCCGTCACTTGCTCCTACTTTTTTTAACATTGCTTCCATTCTTTCCATGATTGGTTTTCCAGCATATTTGGGTGCCCATGGTTATGAACCCGTCTATGCTTTGGGCATAGGGGTAATGATTGGTGGCGTGGCTCAAGCGGCAGTGATGATTCCACTTCTTTATAAGCATAATTATAAACCCTTGTGGCCAAAGAAAATTTTGACCGTTAAATCCAAAAAAGTTTTTATAGCGCTTGGACCTGGGCTGATTGGGTTTGCGGCTTCTCAGGTCAATCTGTTGGTAAATACTATTCTTGCTACCTCTACTGTCGAAGGTGCAGTTTCTTGGTTAACATTTGCTTTTCGCTTATTTCAATTTCCAGTGGGTATACTTTCAGTCTCAATAGGTAATTCAAATTTGGTGCATTTTTCGGAGCAGTGGAAACAAGGGCAGAAAGAAGAAGCTAAGAATTTTTTAAAGACCAGTTATGACACTTCTTATTTTGTCATTATTCCTTGTATGGTTTTGCTCTTTGGTTTTGCCCAAGAATATGTGAATTTAATTTTCGAACGTGGAAGATTTGACCCCAATGATAGTCTTATGACGGCAACGGCGCTTGAACTCTATGCCATAGGACTTCCTTTTTACGGCGTTTATAAAATTTTTGTACCTACCTTCTATGCACTTGATCGCCAAAGAGTTCCAGTTTACACCTCAATCATCTCTATATTGATTAACATTGGATTTTGTCTTTTGTTGGTTCCCAGATACGGCTTTAAGATTCTGGCCCTAGGCACAACACTTTCCATGTTTTTGAATTCAACATTCCAATCTTTCATTATAAAGAAGGAACTTGATCTAAGTCTGAGCTTCTTTGTCGGAAAAAGAATGTTGAAAATTCTCTCTGCGGGATTACTTTCTTATCTTGTGCTTATTTATGTTGCTAGCCGTTACCCGGTGATTCATTTACCTCTAATGAGTAAGCTTTTTTTGCTTTCTCTCGAGAGCGGATTGGTGATTTTTACTTATGTTTTTGCGCTGATTTTTATGGGTGAAGGATCATTCATGGAACCACTACTTCGAAGATTTAAGAAAAAATCTTAAGATTTCGCATAGTTTTCTTGTACCTAACTCAAGTTTTACGTTACAATTAATTTGTATATTCCAAAATCCCAGAGGATAAAGTTTCATGAGAACAGATTTTGAAACGCTGAAGGCCCTTGCTTCTTACACGATCAACCATCTTAAAGACAGTCAGTTGATTGATTTTGCCATTGATAAAAGAATTGAGCTTATCGAGGCGATGGCCACCGAATACAATGTTAGCTTTTCAACTGATGAAGACATTAAGTCTCAAGCAATTGAAGAAGTGGAAGACAAGTTAGGTGAAGATCTTCCAGAAGATGTGACTGAAACAGAAATGTTCAATCATGCTCGTAAAGAAATTATCAAATCATTCAACGGTGAAACCATCTCTGGTTTGTATTTAGTTGAATCACTGAATCATGTTGCCCACAGAGTTGCAGAATTTTTAATGAGTTCTGATCTTGTGGATGATGTATTTGCTTCAGATGATGAGTTAGTGACTTTCTTAGTTGAGAAAATTCGCGGCTTTTCACTTAAGCGCTAGTTCATACTTTCAAGGTGCTTTAGCACTTCTTCGAAGTAGGGACCCTCTACCAATCCATTTAAAACAGATGATTTGTTTTCCGCAAAGAAAAATTGCGGAAAACGTTTATCTTTTATGAAGCATAGATCGTAATAAATTCTTTCTGATTCTTTTTCCGTAGCAGTACCTTCCACTCGATAAAAAAATTCAATATTTTCTTTTAAAGCTTCACAATAGTTTTCACTGGTTTCTTTGCGGTCAGGATCAATTTCAATTTCTTGTTCGTTCATCCAATTTTGGGCCAATGATTCGAGACTTAAGTTCTCAGGATTTTCTTTCCAAGTAAAAATAGCATACCAATCGTATCTGGTATCAGTCCTTTCAAAGCGAAGTTTTGTTGTTTCTTCAATGGTAGCTGACCACCAATGAGGCACAAATAGCCTATAGTGGAGCAGGCAAAAAGTTTTGCTATGATATTTGAATTGGGTTTTTTCCCTCTTGATTACGTTCAGGGTGTAAACGGCCCAAACTAGACCCAAGAGTAAAATGGACCAGGAAAAAATTTGGGTAAGCATAAGCTTCTAACCCCTAATGATTATTATGATACGTGTGAGGTTCACTATTTATCTTAAGAATATCTCAAACAACACCGATAAAATAGAAGAGAAGTATAAAAGTCTATCTTATTCCATGGCGGAGAGGATTATGAAAATGTTTAACGGATTACTAAAACAATTAAGCATGGGAGTGTTTTTGCTCTCTATGGCTTTACCAGTCTTTGCGGGAGTCGGAGATCTTTGTCCCGGCGGAGCCAAGGTGGTTGAGGTAGTCGAAAATTCTACGCAAGGTCGCTATGTGAAATGTGATGATGGAACAATCTATATCCTCACTGGTGGCGGAATCAACGGTAGTAAAGATCCAGCTACATATAAAAAAATTGATGGTGATTGGTCTGTGATTATCACAACCGGAACTGTTATTGGAAATGGAAACGGAAATGGCAACATTGGTGGTATTTTTGGTTCTCAATTTCCTTCAGTGAAAGGTGGCGCTACAACTCCAGGTTCTACCTCAACGACGACAACGACAACAAGTGGTGGTGGTGACGGTGGAGTAGGAGCTTGTTTACAAAAATGTAACGATCGTTGGGACGGAACAAGTAGCCGTCAAATAAGAAAACGTAAAGAGTGTCGCGCTTCATGTGCTGACGATATTGTGATCAGTGGTGGTGGTGGCGGTGGTACAACCACTGGTGGCGGAGGAAGCGTTATCATTCGTGGTGGTGGCGGAGGTGGAGCAAATTGTGATTACTCTACTGATGTAAGAATTTGTATTGGTGACGATAATTATTATAACATCCACAGTAATTCTGGTGTTGACTGTCCAGAGTGTAGTGCGAATAAACAACATTGGACAAGTGGTGTGGCTGAAATTTTCGGAGCAGTTATGCCTTCACTGGCAAGCTTTGGATCAAATGCCATGTGGGCGAATGCCTACCTAGGTTCCAATCAAGCTGCAGCCGATGCACAAAAAGCTGGTTACGAACAATGTCGACTTGGTCACCAAAACTACTTGGACTATTTATCAAAAGATTCACTTCCAGGATTAACTCCTGATAGTTATGGAAAGTTAAACTGTAACGGTTATGCCATGAACCAATTCGCTGGATACGGTGGTGGGTTTCAAGGTAATGGTTACGGTGGTTTCGGAAACCCCTTGTTATCAGCGGGATATTCTCCTGGCTTCATTGGTGGAATGATTAGTCCTTATGGCGGTAATATCGGTGGTCAATATGGTATCGGTGGCGGACTTTATGGTAACGGTGGTTTTCCTGGCATCGGTGCTGGGATAAACATTGGTGGCGGATGGGGCGGCAACGGTGGATTTCCTGGCGGCAATGGCGGATGGGGCGGCAACGGTGGATTCCCTGGCGGCAATGGCGGATGGGGCGGCAACGTTGGATTTCCTGGCGGCAATGGCGGATGGGGCGGCAACGGTGGATTTCCTGGCGGCAATGGCGGATGGGGTGGCAACGGTGGAATTAATATAGGCGGAGGTTTTGGCGGCAATAACCCTTGGGGTGGCAGCTATTACGGTAACCCAAATGGCTTCGGTGTTGGGGCAGGAACAGTTCCTTGGAACACAGGTGGCGGTGGATATTTCAACGGTTCAGGTGGATTCAATGGAAATGGTAACGGCGGATGGGGCAATGGCGGTTTTGGCCAAGGTGGTTTTGGAGATCCAAATCAATCTTACTACGCACGTATGCAATCGAACATGTACGGATCACAGTATCAGCAACAATCGCTACAACGTAACTTTAATGGAGCTCAACAAGACTTATACGGTAGTATGTATAACTCAGGTTTCGGAAATGCTGGCTTCAACCCAGGTAACTTAGGTTACGGTCTTTCAGCAGGCTTTAACTTTGGTGGTGGTCTTGGTGGCGGATTCTATTAATCTTTAAAAAAAGTAATATTGAAAAAAAAAAGGGAGCAACAAGCTCCCTTTTTTTTATGACTTAATTCCGTGAACTAATGTTTTTATTTCGTGTCTGAAGACTACTTCAATCTTAGTGTTGTCCAAAATCGACTGAACGATCCCCGGGCCAAACTTAGTATGATCGATAATATCACCTACAGTAAATTTCGACATTGGGCTGTAAGGCTGAGATTTACGGTTTGACTTATTTAGAGCATCCATCCAAATTTCAGAAATCGGTTGAGTTTTTGCTGCCATAGCAGTTTTGGTCGCCGTTTTCTTACTCACTGACTTGCCTTTCGTAATAGCAGTCGACGGATCTTTATATTGGTGGACTGATCCACAAGTGTTGCACTTAACTTTAGAGATAGTGCGAGCATCTTTCATTGAGACAATAATGTGTGATAAAGTGAGTTTACATTTTGAGCAATAAGATAAGATATCTTTGCCAACTGAGACTGTAGACATGAAGGATCCTTTTCAAAGAAATAACGAGGAAACAACTGAGTATAGACTATTGTGTGTGCTTAGTCAAAGAAAGCTATCTTGAAAGCAGATGAAAATCCATGACAACTTATGTGACTAAAAATTTAGAAAAAGCCAACACCCTACCCACCAGTTCTGGCTGCTATCTGATGAAGAACAAAGAGGGAAAAGTGATCTATGTGGGGAAAGCGAAGAACCTCAAATCGCGAGTAACCTCCTATTTTAACCAGTCCGTCAAAAATGCCAAAACGGAGATTCTTGTCTCTCATATTGTGGATTTTGAATTCCTCATGACCGCCAATGACACTGAAGCTTTCGTGCTCGAGAATAACCTCATAAAGAAGCATGCTCCCAAATATAACATCCGACTCAGGGACGATAAAACTTACCCCTATGTGGTTATTGATAAAGAAGAGCCTTTTCCACGCCTAGAATATGTAAGACGCCCTGAAAGAAAGAAAAATAAAATCATTTTTGGGCCATTCGTCACCGGAAGTAACATCTGGCAAGTGATGAAAGTGATCATTAAATCTTTTGGCCTCAGAGACTGCACATTACGAGAATTTCTTTCAAGAAAAGAGCCTTGTCTGCTTTTTCAAATGAAACAATGTTCCGCTCCTTGCGTGAAATTAATTGGAGAAGAGGAGTATGATCAAAATTTAGACTTAGCTTTAAATTTTTTTAAATCACCAGAAAGAGCCCAAGAGTCTTTAAAAGTTTTAGAACAAAGAATGATGAAAGCAGCTATGCAGGAAGATTTTGAGCATGCTGCTATTCTTCGCGATCAACTTATTTTATTAAAAGAATTCGTCAATCACGCTGGCCAGAAAAATACAGAACTTCATGGTGAAGCGGTAAATGTCGATGTCCTTGCTTATCATGTTGGCGATATCGAAGTCGATATCAGTCTCTATATGATAAGAAATGGGATTTTATTAGGACATAAAACGTTTCATTTTGCAGTGGCGGATATGATGGAAGACGTCAGTGAAGAAGTTTTGGTTTACATGCTTCAATACTACACCACCACTTTTGAAAGCCTTCCAGACTTAGTGGTGGCTGACTATCCAGAAGATAAATTAGCTGATTGGCAGAAGGCCATGAATTTAAGTTTAGAACTAAAAATAGAAGTCGAGTCCCCTAAGAGAAAATATAAATCTCTCTACGAATTGACCAAAAAACATTCCAGTGAATCACAGCGTATTCGTCTTTCCAATCAAGAAAGCTTGTATGTTGGTTTAAACAAATTGAAAGAACTTTTGGAGCTGACAGAGAGACCTATGAGTCTTGAATGTTATGATGTGGCCATTTGGCAGGGAAAGAGTCCAACTGCTGCTTTGGTTTATTTTCACGAAGGAAAAGCAGAAAAGAAAAGATACCGTCATTATCATCTTGAAGAGCGCCCTGAAGGTAACAATGACTTTGCCATGATGAGAGAGTTATTTTTGCGAAGAATCGTTCATGGTGATTTTCCCGATGTTTTTGTGATTGATGGTGGAATAGGCCAGGTCAATACTGTGATGGCGGTTTTAAAAGATAACAACATCCATGTGCCCGTGGTGGGAATCGCAAAAAGCAAAACGTTAGGTGATGACGAAAGTTTCCAAGATGCGAAAGTAACAAAGTCAGAAGAAAGACTGGTCATTCCTGGAAGAGTTAATCCATATATCCTCCATAAGGCACCGGCACTGTTTAGAATTATTGTTCAGATGCGAGATGAAGCGCACAGGTTTTCAAGGAAGCTTCATCACAAGACTGAAGAAAAAAGAATTTTCGGCGATAAAATGAAAAAGCTTCGAAAAAAATCTAAAGCTTCTGCAAAATCTTAAACTCATACATTCTGGTAGAGTCCGTTTTCTTAGCCCATTCAATTTCTTGCTCGAGCGTTTTCCAAGGCCCATCAAATTTGACTCGAGGATTTCTCATAAATGAGCGAATGAAAACTTTTGAACCAGATTTCAAAATGGGAAGATCACGAAAAAACTCCTGCGCTTCGGTATCAGTCAAATAAGAAAAAGTGTCGGAGAGTGAGTAGAAGTCATGAGCTTGTTCTTTCGCTAATTGTAAAAGATTTTTTTGATGATAGATCACCTTCGTTTGGCTCATTTTTACTTTGTTGAAAATTTCTTTGGTGGCTTCTGCCGGAAAGGCCTCAGGATAACGAACTTCGTTTAAAAAAATCAGTTGTAGAAAATAATTGGATCTCGCCCAGGTATGATCGAAGACGTGATTAAACTCCTGAAAAATAAGTTCTGCGGGGGTAAGAGAAGATGTTCTCAACTCATCGCTGCCGGCATAAAAACCTTTATAGAGAAGTTTATTAGAGACATAAGCGTTGAGTACAATTTGAGTATAAAATTTAAAGGCATTGCGTGCCCAATATTTTTTTACCAAAGGTTTTTGCTCTTCAAGAGATTTCGCAGCAAATATAGGATCTAAGTTAGAAAAAGTTATTTTTTGAAAAAGTCGACCGAGCATCATGAAATGCTTTTCCCATTTACCGAGATATATAACCCCGTTCGGCATCCATAAAACTTTTCTTTCTTCCCAATAAAACTTCTCTTCTGAGTTTAGTGACATTCGATTGAAGAATTCCAGTCTCGTTTTAAGTGGGTCTTGATCTTTCCATTTTTTTTGATAACCCAGAAAAAATAAATACTCTTCATAGTCTAAGCTCTTTATGGCAGCAAGACGTAATTGAAAAAGGCGTAGTTGGTTGATAGATAAATCTGTTACATGAAGTTCTTTAGCATTTAAAGCGAGTAAGGGAACTGACCTTGAACCTGAACCACAGACGGCAAAAATTGAATCGCAATTCTCTGGTGCACTTTTTAGTTCAACCCAAGTGTCTTCATTGGCTAAGCTATAGTTAAAATCTTCAAAATATTGATGGGCCATCACAGTTCCTTTTTTAATAGTATGTATTCATGTTTCCACGCCAGACCTATATTTTTAGTGCGGTTATTTTCTATTTTCTCACTTTGAATTCCAGAACGTACAAGAGCCGATACGCAAGCTTTCATGCCGGGTATGGCCATTGATTTTTTTACCGCTTGAAAAATGAGTCCACTGGCGAGCTTTAAACCTTGGTATTCTTTTTTAATAGCAATGGATTTAATCACTAAGTGCTGATTGTCGTAGAAGGCGAATAAAAAACCAGCTGGCTTTTGATTGGGGTCGATTAAAATACATGAAGGGCTAAAATCATAAGTCTTCAGAGCACTTGCATAGAGCATTTTAAAAACATCAAAAGTAATGGGTTCGAATAAAACGGTATCACTAAATTCTTTTATCACGAGATCATAAATAAAAGGCAACTCAATTTCTTCGAATTTTTCAAAATTCATTGGTCGATGAGTAAAACCAGTTTTTAAAAAATGTTTATAGGTTTTTTCAAAGCCACGAAGCCCCAGGTAAAAGAAGAGGATTTTAATATAGGGGAAAGCGATAGAGTGATAATAAGAATGATCAGTATATCCTAAATTTCGAAATAATTGTTCATATTCGAGAGGTGTCGTAGGTTCAAATTTAAAGCGAGGCCCTTTTTTGGAAGGTTTCGAAAAGCGATATTGAAACCAAGTATTAATATCAACAGGTGCTTGGATTTTTTTTACATTTTGTAGTTGGAGCCAAGATTCTGCTGTTGATATTGCCAATGCCACAGCTTCCTTACACGATAGATGAGTGAGATTTGCTTCAAAGAATCCAATCGTCCCTTCGCCCGGTCGATGAGGAGAAACATGAGCTCCTAAGCGTGTGACTATTTTTCCTTCATCATCATAAACAATCCAATACTCACAATTTTGAGTTAATCCAAAGCTGACCAAAGCCTGTACTCTTGCAGCTGGCATGACTCCAATTTTAGTTTCATTAGCTCTGCACTTTTCCCCAAAATCACAAAACTCTGAAAGCAGATTTGGATTTTGAGAAAGAATTTTAATGGTTAGTTTCATATTAGTCCAAAATCCTAACTTCGCCTCTGGCCGCATCCATTCGAACTCTCATTCCCGTTTTTAGTCTTTTCATTAATCCACCATGAATTCCAACAATGGTAGGTATTCCTAGTTCTCTGGCCACAACAGCAGAGTGGGAGAGTAAGCTTCCTCGCTCAATTAATAGACCTGAAGTTGATGGAAATAACGGTACCCAGCCTGGATCAGTTCTTTCTGAAACCATGATTTCTCCATTTAATCCCACTGCATCTTCGGCATTACGAATGACTCGTACAATTCCTTCCACGATTCCTGGACAGCAAGAAGTGCCGAGTAAAACATTAGGATCATCTGATTTAGGCGCTTCCTTGGCCAAGATATCAGAGTCAGCTAAAACTTGTAGATGCATTGAAGTTAAGCTCGCCATCCCTTGAGACACAAAACGATCAGGTGGAGCTGCCGTTTCACGGTAGAGATTATATTCTTCGCTGCGAATTCTGATGGTTTCTTTTAAATTGGCCAGTGCTGAGCGACCTTCAGAATAGGCCACAATCTCTTCGATGGTGAGATAAAAAACATCTTCAGCATCATTGATAACGTCTAAGGCTTTTAAATTTTTCCCCATGGCCCGAAAAATTCGTCTGACAATTCCAAAAATGTTAGTTCGTAAAAATCTAAGATCTTCACGATCTTTAACCGCCAAGCGAGCATGGCGAAGGATAAACATATAAAATTTAAGTTTTAGACCTTTAAGTTCTTTTCTAATTTGCACTTCTGCTTTTTCTCTGCCGGCTTTTTCTCTGGCGACCATACCTTCAACATCAACATTATTCATTCGTACAAAACTTATAATGGCTTCGATGGTGAAACGTGGATCATCATGCAGGTCTCGAGCTTCAAATTTAAGTTCATCAATACAGCGAAAACCGTAAAGATCTAAATACTCCATTAAATCTTTATAAAGATCTGGAGCAAATCCTTTTTGAAGTTTTTCCCAAACTTCTGCACAAGGAGTAGAGATTATCCAATTTTTTATTTTAGGGTCACCCTTGACCACACGGCCAGCGATTCTCATTAAACGTTTGGTAGGTTCAGTACTAGGAATATCTTCTTGCCCACTTAAAAGATCGTTATAGATAGAACCAGCTTCTTTAGCGTTTACCCATTTACCTGTAAGGGACTTAAGCGTTCCAAAAAAAATCATACAGCGAGTATCGCTGATGATGGGAGCTTTCCATTTAAAGAGAAGATTATTATCAAGATAGTTTAAGTAATCTATCAGTTCTCCCATGGAGTATTGACTGAAATCTTCTTTCTTCGCTTTATTATATATTTTGTAAAAATCGACTTTAAATTCATCAACAATTTTTTTGATGTAGAAAATGCGATAGAGCATTCTAAATAAGTGCACCACTTTTTTCTTGAAGCTATATTCAGGAGCATTAGTGAATTCAAAGAGCTTTGCAATTTCAGGTTTTAAACCTTGTTTTACCCCCATCATTGTTTCCATCATGCCCTTGGAAGTAGCAGCAAAAGGAAAGAGATAAAGCATTTGGTACCAGTTACCAAGATTGTAATAAACTCGTCCACGAATATGTCCAAGCATATTTCTGAAAGTAGGTTCGTGTTCTTCCACAATTTGTGGTGGCACCGATAGAAGAAGACAAAATTGAACATACACTTGTCGATAAGAGCGACTAATATAACTAAAGGTTAGTGGACTTGTGACTCCATTATAGGATTCTGTGATATTGGAATTATCCCAAAGAATGTAGCGGTCGCCTTTGAGTTTATTATTGAAAAAAGAATCTGGAGGCAAGGATGTAATCGGTCTGGTTTGGACGCAGTAAAACTTGTCCGCTTCAAAAACGAATTCCATATCTTGGGCCAGGCCCAGACTTTTTTCGAGAAGAAGAACATTTTGAGCAACAACTTTAACTTCAGAATCGGTAAGTGAGCTTTGATTCTTTCTCAAATCGGGGACAGCGATTTTTTTTATTCCGCCATTGCTTTCTCCTACATACATGAAATCTTTTTGTACTAACTGGGGTAAGATGGCAAAGTTTTCCCGATGGACGTGAAAATGGTCAGCATCAAGTTCTCCTGAAACTAATCCTTCTCCAAGGCCCCATACAGAGCTGACCACTAATTGATCTCGGTCCATAGGATGAATGGGGTCACGGCTAAAAGCAACACCGGCTACATCGGCGTGAAGCATTTTTTGAATCACGACCCCCATTTTAAAGTGAGTGGTTGAAATTTTTCTTTCTTGGCGATAAACTCGGGCTCGTTCTGTAAAGGCAGAGGCCCAGCAAAGTTTTAAGCTAGCTAATATTTGATCAATATTTTTTTGATGAAGATAACTCGAGAATTGCCCGGCAAAAGAATGTTCTGCTGAATCTTCTCCGACGCCACTTGATCTAACGGCATAACTAACTCCTGAAGGTAGATTCATTTGGGCCAGGCCATCAACCACTGCCTTTTTTATTTCTTCAGGAAGGGGAGCTTCAATAAATATTTTTTCTACTTGTTCATGGCTTAAATTCCAAAGTTTAGGTTTATCATAAGTATTTTCAATACTGAGCAAAAAATGTTCAAAAGCATTATTAGAAACGCAAAACCAAGGTGGAACGCTAACGCCACATTTTTCAAGTCGGGCCATGTTGGTCGCTTTACCACCGGCATTTTTTTCAAGAATACTTAGATCATCTTTTCCCCAAAGGAGAATTTTTTCTGTCATTTTTTACCCCAAAGCGAAGCGAGCCATTGAAATGTTGGAGCCCACATGATGATGAGAGAAAGTAAAACCGATGTCCCCTCAACTGCTTTATAAAGTTTTGGTTTGGCTAAAAAAGCGAGAAGACTAAGAAAAACTAAAACTAAAATTGGTCCAGACCAAGAAAGAAAACCACCTGTAAGCGATCCATAATAAGCCAACGCCAAAAACAGACAAACGAAAAAAACAGTGAGGGGTCTTCCATAATGATGAGCATAGGTAGCTGCTAGTGAATGAGCATTAGGATCAAGCTTGCGACAGATCTCGAAAGTAAAGGATGCACCAAAACTTGCCAGAAGCCAGCCTTGAAAGAGAGTATTGTTAAATAGTGTTGGATCAAAGGTAAGCGCCACCCAAGCGTAGAGTGGGAAGACAATCACTTGATGAGTAAGAGCATAAGTCATTGGTTCTTTGGCCAAGGCATGGCCTATAAAAAATTCTTTATACATGAGCCATGCAAATAGTGAAGTTAAAGCCAGTGAAATTCCGCCAATCATTGAGATCGAAAAAGCGATCGCAGTACCTACTATTAAAGTTAAAAAGAAAATGGCATAGAGAGCTTGAGTCACCTCTTTGATACTCAGTAAGCCTCTCGGAAGTGGTCTTTCCGGATGAATGATTTTATCTTTTTCGAAATCCTTAATTTCATCCCCTAATCTCATTTGGATTAACATCAAAGTGGTAAAGATCAGACTCCCTATTAACACTTTTAAGTCAAAGGTATGCAACATTGCCAATGGAGTGATGGCGGCTGCCGCTGAGATAATAAAAAGAGCTGGTAGAGGAGAGCGTTCCTTAATATACGTGTTCCATTTTTGAATCTGAATCATACTCTATCCTTTTTCGGTAAACTGGCTTTTCGGTCAATTCGCGCACGATGTCTGCGGTCACGTTTGATGGCCCGATTGATGAATTGATCAATTTGTGGAAATTCACTTTTTAGTTTTTCTTCATATGTGCGAATATTTTCGCCCATCAGTATTAGTTGTCCTGAAGGTGTGCGGTGAAGGAAGGCTGCTGAATGGCCGATGACATGATAGATTTTTTGCTCTACCAGAAAATCATCTTGAGTTTGATTTTGTTTTCCCATATACCAAAGTCCCTGATCATCTTCAGCAATTCTGTCACCCATACAGTGCCAGAGGATTCCTTCTTCATCTCTTTTTTTGACCCCAATATTATCTTGATGGTTTCCAATATATTCAGGAGCGACGTTTGGACCTGCAACCCACAAAATATTATTTTCAATTTTGGTCTTAATGGCGGCTATAGGTCTGCCTAAAGACAAGGTTTGAAAATATCCTCGCTCACGACTTTGTTTCACCAAAAGTTTCGCTTCTCCAAAAGACACTGGCTCAGCTTCGCTACCTCCATAAATATGAAGAAATTTTCGATCTGGAAATTGATCAAAAATTTTTTCAAATAAGTGGCAATCTGTTAATGCCCCTCCGACAATAATTTCTTTTAAGCATTGAAGTGGTTGACGGTTTTTAAGTTTAAAAACTTCCTGAAAAAAAGCAGGACCAGCAGAAACGGTTTCTGGTTTATATTTTTCACAGGCAGTAACTACCTTTTTAAGGTCATTTTGCTTCCAGCCGTGAGGGGCGCAAACGGCACCTCGACCGTTGCCAAGATTGAGCAGGACTACATTGGGAAAAACCACTAAATCTGGCGAAGTGTATTCGTAGGGGTGAGACTTCATTAAAATTTCTTGGATATCAGAGAGATATTGGCCTGTTCTAATAGCGCCTTTCGGTGTACCAGTTGTGCCCGATGAAAAGGCAACAAAAACTGGTTGTTCCGGAGGCAGCGATTCGATGATCATTTCCAGGCCCAGTTCATTTTTAAACATTGATGGCGTTAACCATGTTTTGATTTTTCTAATTTCTTTTGATCTCATTCCCCAAATTTTGCCTAAAAATGAAGTGTAGTATATTGCAGGCTGGACTGTTTTGATGACGTGATCGATACGGTCTAGCTTTAACCATGGTTCAATAAAAAGTATCTTTGCTCCAAGACCCATGAGTGCCATTAATCCTGCGTACAATTCTACAGAAGGTGGAACGGCAACCAAAACAGGAGTATTAATGGTGACACCGTGATGATGGAATAAGGCTTGGGCTCTTTTCGTTAAATCCCACATGTCTTTGAAGGTTAATTCACCGCTCTTCATTGTCCACAAGGCCATTTTGTTGGGGTGATCTTTAACTCTTTCAAAAACACGGTCAATTGTATTCATGGATTACCTTTCAGCTTTAATCTGACTGGATAACCACCTTTGGGTTTCATGGTAATGGAGAGCTCAGGCTCTATAGATTCTTTAAGTGGAGTAAAATCAAAATCTCTGCTAATCATAGCAAGTGCAGTTAAGGCTTCGGTGTATGCAAACAGTTCCCCTAAGCACACTCTGGGACCAGCTCCGAATGGGATATATGTAAAAGCGTGACGTTTTTTCTTTTCTTCCTCATTCATCCGTTCTGGATTAAAACTATCTGGATTCTCCCAGTATTTTTCATGGCGATGAAGAGTGTAAGTACTGATAACAATATCTGTATGTTTAGGAAGTGTGTAGTTACCCAATTTCACTTCTTCTAAACTTCTCCGAGAAACTCGCCAAAAAGGTGGATGCAAGCGCATGGATTCTTCAAAAACTTTTTTGGTATATTTTAATTGATCAAGTTGAGAAAATTGTAAAGTTTCTCCTTGAGATATGACACTAGCTAATTCTGCATCTATTTTATTTTTTGCCTCAGGATGTGTTCCTAAAAGTGACCAGGTCCAAGCCAGAGCAAGCGCAGTTGTTTCATGGCCAGCAAGTAAAATGGTCATGACTTCATCTTTCAACTGAGTCTTGTTCATTTTTCCTTCTTCATCCGTTGCCGCCATTAATCGGCCTAAAAGATCATCGTTCGATTGATCAGTCGTTTCTGACTTTTGTCTCTCTTCAATCAAGGATTCAACAACCTGATTTAATTCTTGAACTGCTTGCATGAAATTTCTAGTTGTTTTTGATGGAAATCTTTTTTCCCAATGAACGAGTAATGGCTTGCCATTGAAAGTTATATTAGTAAGTAGTAACCTGACCCAAACTTTGCCAGAAATATCAAGAAACTTCATAGCCTTTTGAAGGGAGTTTTTAATTTGCTCAGCTTCTTTTTTGCGATTTGAACCAAACATAATTTGGCTTATTAATGACAAAGCCAGTGTGTTCATTTCACTGGCAAGATCTATTTCTATTGGGCCATTCTGCTTAATTTTTTCTTTCCATTCATTCTTCATCTCTTCGACTAATTCTAAGATTTCAGGAAAATTCTTTTCAATACTAGCGCGGGTAAAAGCTGGAGCACAAAGTAATCGTTGTCTTCTCCATTGAGAGCCTTCACTTGTAAGAAGCCCGTCACCTAAGAGAAATTTAAAACGATTGTAGCCGATGCCTTTGCTAAATGATTTAGCGTTTGTTTGCATGATAAGTTGAGCGATTTCTGGATCATTAACAACTGCAACTTTTGATTGTCCTATCTTAAAATAAAGAAAGTCTCCATAGGTTTTAAAAAGAGTGCGAGTGAGTCCTAGTACATCTTTTTTTCGACCTTGGATGAGACGATAAATTTGGAGAAAGCCTCTAGGCCCTGGAGGATGTTTCGACATCTTTTAAACCTCAGCTTCTAGGTAATCTTTCATTGCTAGGAAATGATTCTTGTCATGTGAACAGCAGACATGAATTCCTTCGGCACAAAGTTTTTTGAGTCCATTGAGAGTTCTATTTAATCCTGCTTCATCTGTAGTAGTCATTTTTTTATAAAATCTAATTGATAAAGGTGAGTAGTCTTCTTCCATTTGTATTTGATTGATAAAACTGTCACCAGCAAAGACTGTATTTTTTTCTTTGATAAAAAGCCCTGCCTGTCCTTTAGTGTGACCAAATAGGTCCAATAGATAGAGCTCTTCTTGGATGTCTTTAAGCGGTGTTAAGTGAAAACCGTGAAAATCATCACCCTTGTTTTGATACAGACAAAAATCTTTATGGCTTTGCCATAATTCTGTCATGAAGCGTTTTTTTTCATAGGTCGTTGAGGGGTTATTAGCACTGTCAAGTTCAGCTTGAAAAAGATGTGCACGTGCTTGAGGAAAATCGGACAGGCCCCCGACGTGGTCAATGTCCATATGAGTAAGAATGACATCGCTTACATCAGTGGGGGAAAAACCCAGTTTTTTTATTTGTTCATGAGCAGTTTCAGATTCATCATATTTCAAGCCTGTTAAGAACCCAGACATGATGTTTCGTAAAGAATCGTTTTTGCTGGATATTTGTTTTTTTCCTATACCTGTGTCCAGCATGATTAAGCGATTTTTTGTTTCTATTAAGATTACATTGGTAACCAGTTCTTTAAATTCTTCTGAGAAAATTTTCTCTTTTTCTAAATCGACTTGCAGATAGTCTTGACCAAGATTTTTTAGGTTTTCTAATTTTTCTTTGAGTGAAGGTATAGATGAAATTTTTTCTAAAATGCCTGTCTTTTCAAAAAAAGATTTTGCCTTCTGAGAAAACTTTGAATCTTCAAATTTTTCCACTTCTCGTTTTAATTGAGAAAAGCCTGGAGGACAAAATGTGGCGCAGTTCATTGAGTGAATTTTCATAGAACTTTATTATACATGGTGATGCTTTAGGACCAGGCTAGGTAATTTTTGATGACTAGGAGCTATATTTTTAAAAAGCCAAAAAAAAAGAGGGTTGGCCCTCTTTTTTTACTCATTTAAGTCAATTGAAAGGAGCATTAATTGAGGACGTGGATCACTCGTCTATTTCCGGAACCACAGTCTAAACAGCGTGCTGTTTCTTGAACTAAAAGATTTTTGTAGTCTGGAAGGTGAGAGAGCATGAGCTTAGAGCCACAAACCTTACATTCATTCATATGTTTCTTAACATCTTCCGCTCCACCAACGTATTCCTCGTAGCAAGCAAATTTATAATCATTTGAAGATTCTGTTGACATGACACCCTCCGTGCTTTTATTCGAATCACACTATTTTTCGGAAGTCGTATTGGGAACTTTACCTAAAAGTGCTTTGGTCCGGTGTATTCAATCTTAAATAGTGCTTTTAGTGATGGATTACTTTGTGTTAAAGTGCCCCTATGGACCCATTAAAAAAAACCAACAAAGATGTTTTGAAAAGCACCTACATTGATGCCTTGTTTGCATCGACTGGTTGGTCCTACACTGGGGTTGAGACTGCTAAGCCAACTATTGTGGTGGAAGAAGTTTCGCCAGAAAAAAAGCACATTCTGGACTCTTTAAAGGACTTTGCTCATAAAGAAGCAAAAGAAAATAAATTTCAATTTGATGGTGGTGAAATACGCTTAAAACCACCTATAAAAGAAACTAAGTCAGTCCAAGAATTACTAGATGTATGGCAAGAG